>NZ_JACHCY010000001.1:0-1101248 GCF_014200835.1 Pseudomonas sp. JAI115 | reverse complement strand
GTGAAACGATGCATCGCCGATGGTAGTGTGGGGTTTCCCCATGTGAGAGTAGGTCATCGTCAAGATTAAATTCCGAAACCCCAATTGCGAAAGCAGTTGGGGTTTTGTTTTGCCCGCAGGAAAGTGCTTCTCTCGCCAGAGTCAGACGGCACGAGAGTTCCAACCGTCGCCGGGACTGCCATTAGGGAAAATCCTTCTGAAGTGACCACTCGGTTTTTGGTATGGTGCAGCTCGTTTTTTAACGGACTGATGTCATGCCCACGGATCGGCACTCAATTTATGTCAAAGAGTTGCTGTAGAAATGCCTGAACCCATCCCGATCAAGGATCACGAAAAAGAGACGCGTCTGGTCAACAAGCGGTTGATCGCCTGCGCTCTGTTCGTCTTTGCTATCAGCTGCGCGCTGGTGGTGCGCCTGTACATCCTGCAAGTGGTTGAATACGACTACCACTCGACTATCTCTGAAAACAACCGCGTGCACGTCTTGCCGATTCCGCCGACAAGAGGCCTGATCTACGATCGCAATGGTGTGCTGCTCGCTGATAACCGTCCCAGTTACAACCTGATCATTACCCGCGAACGCGCCACTGATGTTAATCAGGAGCTGGACGAGGTAATTAATCTGCTGCATTTACCCGCCGAAGATCGTACGGTTTTCGATAAGGCCCTGAAGCAGTCCCGTCACCCATTCACCCCGGTGACACTGTTCTACGAGCTGACGGAGGAACAAATCGCCGTGTTGGCGGTTAACGAGTTCCGTTTGCCTGGCCTCGATGTCGAGCCGCAGTTCGTTCGGCATTACCCGTTGGGGGCGCACTTCGCGCATTCGATCGGCTACGTTGGCCGGATCAACGAAAAAGAATCCAAGACCCTCGATTCGGTTGAATATCGTGGCACACAATCCATCGGTAAAACCGGCATTGAACGCTTCTACGAAGCGCAGCTGCACGGCCACGTCGGTTATGAAGAGGTAGAAACCAACGCCCAAGGCCGCGTGCTGCGAGTGCTCAAGCACACCGATCCAGTGCCTGGCAAAAACATTGTTCTGAGTCTCGATGTCAAACTGCAGGAGGCTGCCGAAGCCGCGCTGGGCGATCGTCGTGGGTCGGTGGTCGCGCTTGATCCATCCACGGGTGAAGTGCTGGCCATGGTCAGCAATCCGAGTTTCGACCCGAACCTGTTCGTGACCGGTATCAGCTCCAAGGAGTACTCGGCGCTACGCGATTCCATCGACCGCCCGCTGTTCAACCGTGTGTTGCGCGGCCTTTATGCGCCGGGTTCGACCATCAAGCCGGAAGTGGCAATCGCCGGCCTCGATGCCGGTGTCGTGACGCCGCAGACCCGCGTCTTCGACCCAGGCTACTACCAACTCCCGGATTTCGATCACAAGTACCGCAACTGGAACCACAGTGGCGATGGCTGGGTGGACATGGACGCGGCGATCATGCGCTCCAACGACACCTACTTCTACGACCTGGCACACAAGCTCGGCATCGATCGTCTGCACGACTATATGGCGATGTTCGGCCTCGGCGAAAAAGTCTCGCTGGACATGTTCGAAGAGTCGCCCGGTTTGATGCCATCTCAGGCCTGGAAACGTGCCACACGTCGTCAGGCGTGGTTCCCTGGGGAAACGGTGATTCTGGGTATCGGCCAGGGTTATATGCAGGTTACGCCGTTGCAACTGGCTCAGGCCACCGCGCTGATTGCCAACAAGGGCGTATGGAATCGCCCGCACCTGGCGAAAACGGTCGATGGCGTGGCACCGGTCGACGAGCATCCGATGCCGAATATCCTGCTGAAAAACCCGCGTGACTGGGATCAGGTCAACCACGGCATGCAGATGGTGATGCACGATGCCCGGGGTATCGCGCGCGCCGCAGCGGCAGGAGCGCAGTATCGCATTGCCGGTAAGAGTGGTACCGCGCAAGTGGTAGCGATCAAGCAAGGCGAGCGCTACAACCGGGAGAAAACTCTTGAGCGCCATCGCGACAACGCCTTGTTTGTTGGTTTCGCTCCGGCGGAGCACCCGAAAATCGCCATCTCGGTGATGATCGAAAACGGTGAGGCCGGTGGTCGAGTGGCCGGGCCTGTGGTGCGGCAGATCATGGACGCCTGGTTACTGGACCAGGACGGCCACCTCAAGCCGCAATACGCGGCGCCGGCCAAGCCGCCGGGTGATCCCCACGTCTAACGGAGTCAGCTTCACAGCACCGCCTCACGCCGGCTGAGCTGTGAAGCTCTTACGTTTGGGCAACTGACTACTTGCAGCTGTAACCCTCGGGCATCGTGACGCTGTAGTTGCGTTGCATGCGATCCTGGAAGTTCAAATTCTGCAGGCCCTGCTCGACCAGAAACGCTTCGACCTTGGCGGCCTGACAGTCCTCGTTATAAGACGACGCCCGCAGCAGATACACCGTGCGCTTGCTCGCTTCATCCCGGGCGGTGGCAATGAACGTACTGAGGGTTGTGTAGCCGATACGCTCTGAAGTTCCCACCGGGCCATAGGTCGTATTGGGCTTACTGGTGCAGGTCAGTCGGTCATCTTTCTTCTTGGCGTTCTTGCACACGGTCGTAGTGCTGGTCGGCACTTGCCCATAGTCGGTGGCGGTATAGCGGTAAGACACTTGCCGGCTGCCGATATCGAGAGTAATGATCATTTTGATCGGCGCGTGATTCCTGGGCAGGCTGGCGTCGGTATAAACCTCCTGAAAGCCTCTGTCTTTCAGTGCGTTGACCATGTCGCGAAGATAGTAGCGGGCATTCAGTGCGTTCTCATCGGCGCCGTTGGCCGAGGTCACCAGCACGGTTGCCTTTCGATCGAACTGATAGTCCGGATCAGGTATTGCGTTGAGTGCTACGTCTATTTGCGTGGCGCAGCCGCCAAGCAACGCGGTCAGCATTAATAGGACGCAGAACAAATAACGGGACATGACAAAGACGCCTTGCAACTAAGGATTGAATAAAAGTTAAACGGATGAGGGGGCGATAAATAAACCGCCGCCAGCGGGCTAGTCTTTCTGGTATTCCAGCAGATCGCCAGGCTGGCAATCGAGCGCAGCGCAGAGCTTGTCCAGAGTTGCCATCTTCACGCCTTTGACTTTGCCGTTTTTGAGCAATGACAGATTCGCCTCGGTGATCCCGAGCAGGGCGGCTAACTCTTTTGAACGAATTTTTTGCGTGGCCATGACTACGTCAAGGCGGACAATAATGGTCATTATATTGTTCTATATGTATTGGCTTTGCTCATCGCTGAGTACTTTTGCGTCACGCATGATAATTGAAAAAATACAGAGTAATACGCCTTTGATTATTTCGTAGGCAGAAGCGGAAGACATGCCGATCGAGAACTGGAAAATCCGATCCCCCGGCGGCAGATCTATCGACAACGCCAGACCTTGCAAGGTCTCTATTAGCGGGTAGGTTGCCGGAGAAACGATGCAGAGCACGCCTACTCGCCAGAGAACCCTGATGTTGCGGTCGGTCCAGGTTTCGCCGCGCGACAAGCGCAAAAAGAACAAACCGGTCAGCCATAACGCGTAAGCCGACAGGACCACGGGCAGGAAATCCAGAAAGACGATCAGCGCCGTGACCGTTGATGACAGCCAGGTGTCGGGATCAAGCAGTGCACCTTCGACAAACGGGTCAAGCAATTGCGGCGAGCCCTCAGCAAAGGCATAGAGCAGGCCCGCCAGCATTTCATCCTTTTTGAAGAACCAGATCGTTGCGTTGCCGCCGACCTCCGTTACCCCCAGAACCCAGACGAGAATTGCTGCCAGCAGCCCTATCCAATGCATGCGCTGCAGCGCCAATCCGTTGATGTGAGTACTCATGAAAATTCCTGGTTGCTACAATTTGGTAGCGAATTCTCGATGATAAATTATCTAATTACAATAATTAATTTTTGATTTTGATGCTTGAGCATCCTCTTCTAATCCGGCGCCGTATGGTCGCTCGCATGGTGCGGGGAGTCGGTAGGCTGGCCAGCGCGCGACAGGTGTTTCAAGTGTGGAATCAACAAACCTGTTGGCAAAACTGAAACTCCTGCAACATCAGGCCCCTGGCACCGGGCAACTCATGTCACCTTCCTGACACTTCAAATACTGCTTCAGCGCCTCGACCCGCACCTTTGTCACCTCGGTCAGGCAATTGCTGTAAATCAATGGATAAACACTCCCGCCGTCCACACCGGACGCGGAAAACTTGCATTCGGCATCACGAAAGCCGATCCACGCCCGCTGCGCGCTCACCAGAAGCTTTTTGCTGTCGGCGTTGTCCTTCAAACGACTGGTGATCTGCTGATACACCGCGTTCAGCTGCTTGTCCGCTGCCTTGAATTCCTGCCCGGCGCACTGGTTCATGGTGGCCTGATCGCTGGCGTTGGCGCAGTCGACGGCCGCGTGGGCGAGAGGCGTGAACAGGACGGGTGTCAGGGCCAGGAGCAGGCGTTGGAACATGGTTAATCTCACTGTGTCGGATGAAAGTGCAGAGCAGTTTAGCGGCTGTGGTGCTTCTATTCAGGAACGCGCAGTCGGGAGGCTTCGAGCAGGCGATCCGCTGTGGCTGCAATCTCCTCGCCGTCATGAAGTATTTCCAGCCAGTGAGCAGGAATCGCCCGAACGCCATAATAGGCCCCGGCCAATTGACCGACGATCGCGGCAGTGGTGTCAGCATCATCGCCGAGGTTGGCGGCTTGCAGAATCGCCGCTGTAAAACTGTCGGTGTGATGAAAACACCACAGCGCGGCTTCCAACGACTCAACGCTGTAGCCGCTGCCACGGATATCATTGACTGATTTGGCCAGATAATCTCCCCGAGCAATCGCGGCAACTTTAGGCTCAGTGAAAGCTGAGCGCGGCAGCCTGCACAGTTCGTTTTTGCAGGTACCGAACAGCGCGTTGGCGATCAGTTCGGCAAACAATTGACAGCATTCGATGGCTTCAGGGGCCGCGTGGGTTGTCCGCGAACTGTCGCTGGCGAACTGGCGAATCTGCTGGACGTCAGGGAAGAAAAACAGCACCACCGGCGCCAAACGCATGAGCGAGCCGTTGCCGGCGGTAAACGGGTCGGTTGACCCGGCAAAGGGCTGACCGGTTTGCTGATACTGCGACAGTGCCTGACTGACGGTCATTCCAATATCGAAACAATCCCCCGTCGAGCTGAGATATCCCCACCGCCACCAGTTCAGATAGCGTCCCATCTGGTCCGCCGCATCGAATGTGTTTTTGCTCAGAAGACTCTCCGCCAGGCACAGCGCCATCGAGGTGTCATCCGTCCATTGTCCGGGCTTCAAGTGAAAGGGGCCACCGCCGACCATGTCCGTCAGCGGCTGGAATGAGCCTCGTGGCTTGAACTCCACCGTGGTGCCGACGGCGTCGCCGCAAGCGAGACCGAGCAGAGCGCCGCGATAACGTTCGGATAGAGATGGCTGCATGCTTCGTCCTTGTTTGTTTCCATTTCGCTGGAAAAGGTAACAGGTTCAGCGAGAGGGTTGCGTCAGTCATTCACTCATTCAACGATCGGAAATGCCGCCGAATGTTTCCTTTGGACTGAACAGGTGCAGCCCTTTGATACAACTTCAGGTTGGACATGTGGTCATACAAGCCTACTGTTCAAAACAGGAGGTGACTTATGAAGCCGGTACCCAATAGTTTCGAACGCAAAATCACGCTGAAGGCGCCGCGTTCTTATGTCTGGCGCGCATTGGTTGATGCCGAGGCGTTTGGCCAGTGGTTTGGTGTAGCGCTGGAGGGCAGGCGGTTCATTGCCGGGGAATGGACGCAAGGGCAGGTCACCTATCCAGGTTATGAGCATGTGTTGTGGAACGTGCTCGTCGAGCGGGTCGAGCCACAGCAGTTGTTTTCGTTTCGCTGGCACCCCTACGCAGTCAATCCAAAGATCGACTATTCACAGGAGCCGACGACGCTGGTCAAGTTCGAGCTGCAGGATTACGAGGGCGGCACTTTGCTCAAAGTGTCCGAGTCCGGCTTCGCGCACATTCCCGATGTACGACAGAAGGAGGCGTATTACATGGACAGCCGTGGCTGGGAGGAACAGCTGAGTCGACTTGAACAGTTTCTCGCCGAAAGCGCGAAGGCGCGCGAGCGTGACGGTGACTGACTGCGCAATCTTCGAACCCTGGTTGCAACGCTGGGCGCTGGTGCCGGACGGTGAGCCGATCATCACCCCCGGCAGCCGTCTGTTGCCGGTGCGTTTTGGCGAAACGCCGGCCATGCTCAAGGTTGCGCTGGATACCGACGAGCAATTCGGCAATCGACTGATGACTTGGTGGGACGGTGAGGGCGCAGCGCAGGTGCTGGCCCATCACGAGGAAGGTTTGTTGCTGGAACGGGCCATGGGCCGGCGTTCGTTGATGCACATGGCGCTCAACGGTGAAGACGACGAAGCCACGCAGATCATGTGCACGACACTAGCGCGCTTGCATGCGCCGCGCCCGACGCCGCCACCGCCGCTGGTGGAGCTGGCACCGTGGTTCGCCTCGCTGCGCGTGGCCGCGGCCGAACATGGCGGGACCTATGCCCTGAGCCTGCGAGCGGCTGAAGCCTTGCTCGCAGATCCGCAGGACGTGGTGGTGCTGCACGGTGACATGCACCACGACAATGTTCTCGATTTCGCTGCACACGGCTGGCTCGCTATTGATCCCAAACGAATACGCGGCGAGCGCGGTTATGACTACGCCAACCTGATCTGCAACCCGGACTTGCCGACGGCTGGCGATTCACAGCGATTGCGCCGGCAGGTTGAGGTGATCGTCGAGGCGTCCGGGCTTGATCGCCGACGCTTGCTGCAATGGGTGCTGGCGTTTGCCGGATTGTCGGCCGCCTGGTTCCTGGAGGACGATGCGCAGCAACAGGCTGCCCAACAGCTGCAGGTCGCGCAAATCGCCGCTTGCCTGCTGGATGACTGAGAGGGCTAAGGGTTTTCGGAAGGGCTGGTATAGCGAATGTCTTACACGCGGTGGTAGCTTTTGCGACTATTGCCGATTGGATCCACGGCGTAATCTACACCCATCAACTGAGACACAGGGAGTGTTTCAGGATCACGGATGATCGACCATAGCAAGGATCGCTGCCGACAGGGAGTCGATAATGGTCTTGGGAAAAACCCGCTTCGGCGGGTTTTTTTTCGCCTGTACAAAAGCGCTGAAGGCTTGTGTCGAGCACCTGTAGCGAGGGGATTTATCCCCGATGGGTAGCGAAGCGACCTCAAAAAAGGGCCTGCTGCGCAGTCCATCGGGGATGAATCCCCTCACCACAGGAATCAAGCAATCAAGAGGCGATCAGCTGCCGCAACACGTAGTGCAGAATCCCGCCGGACTTGAAGTACTCCACCTCATTCAATGTATCAATGCGGCACAGCACCTCGATTTTCTCCTGGCGCCCGTCTTCACGGGTGATCACCAGCGTCAGGTTCATGCGCGGGGTCAGCTCGACACCGGTCAGGCCCTGAATATCCAGGGTTTCCTTGCCGGTGAGGTTCAGGCTCTTGCGGTTCTGATCGAGCTTGAACTGCAGCGGCAACACGCCCATGCCCACCAGGTTGGAACGGTGGATACGCTCGAAGCTTTCAGCGATCACCGCTTTGACGCCCAGCAGGTTGGTGCCTTTGGCCGCCCAGTCACGGCTGGAGCCGGTACCGTATTCCTGACCGGCGATCACCACCAGCGGCGTGCCCGAGGCCTGATACAGCATGGCGGCATCATAAATCGGCATTTTCTCGCCGCTCGGGATGTAGATTGTGTTGCCACCTTCTTCGCCGCCGAGCATCTCGTTACGAATGCGGATGTTGGCGAATGTGCCGCGCATCATCACTTCGTGGTTGCCACGCCGTGAGCCATAGGAGTTGAAGTCCCGCGGCTCCACGCCTTTTTCGCGCAGATAGCGCCCGGCCGGACTGTCAGCTTTGATGTTACCTGCAGGGGAGATGTGGTCAGTGGTTACCGAATCGCCCAACAGCGCCAGAACCCGCGCGCCCTTGACGTCGGTGATCACCGGCAACGGTCCGGAAATGTCGTCGAAGAACGGTGGATGCTGGATGTAGGTCGAATCGTCCTGCCACACATAGGTGGCGGCCTGCGGCACCTGGATCGCTTGCCATTGCTCGTCGCCGGCAAACACTTCGGCGTATTCCTTTTGGAACATCGCGGTGTTCACCTGATTCACCGCCTCGGCGATTTCCTTGCTGCTCGGCCAGATGTCGCGCAGGTAAACCGGATTGCCTTGCTGGTCGTTACCCAGCGGTTCAGTGCTGATGTCGGTGCGCACGCTGCCGGCCAAGGCGTAGGCGACCACCAGCGGTGGCGAGGCCAGCCAGTTGGTCTTGACCAGCGGATGCACCCGGCCTTCGAAGTTGCGGTTGCCGGAGAGCACCGACGCCACGGTGAGGTCGGCTTTCTGAATGGCTTTTTCGATCGGCTCCGGCAACGGCCCGGAGTTGCCGATACAGGTGGTGCAGCCATAACCGACCAACGAGAACCCGAGTTGATCAAGGTATTGCGTCAGCCCCGCCGCCTTGTAGTAGTCGGTGACCACTTTCGAACCGGGTGCCAGCGAACTCTTCACCCACGGCTTGCGGGTCAGGCCTTTCTCCACGGCTTTTTTCGCTAGCAGACCGGCCGCCATCATCACGCTCGGGTTTGAGGTGTTGGTGCAGGAGGTGATCGCGGCAATCACCACCGCGCCGTTTTTCAGGCGATAGGTGTGGCCTTCGTATTCGTACTCGGTTTCGCCGACCAGATCGGCGTTGCCCACGGCCACGCCACCACCACCCTCGCTTTCCAGGCGACCTTCTTCCTTGCTGGTGGGCTTGAATTGCAGGTCCATGAAGTCACTGAAGGCCTGCGCCACGTTCGGCAGCGAAACCCGATCCTGCGGGCGCTTTGGCCCGGCCAGGCTGGCTTCGACGCTGCCCATGTCCAGCGCCAGGCTGTCGGTAAACACCGGTTCCTGACCGGGAAGGCGCCACAGGCCTTGGGCCTTGGAGTAGGCCTCGACCAGTTTCACCACTTCGGCCGGGCGACCAGACAAGCGCAGGTATTCGAGGGTTACGTCATCGACCGGGAAGAAGCCGCAGGTCGCGCCGTATTCCGGGGCCATGTTGGCGATGGTCGCGCGGTCGGCCAGTGGCAGATCGGCGAGACCGTCACCGTAGAATTCGACGAATTTGCCGACCACCCCTTTTTTGCGCAGCATCTGCGTGACGGTCAGCACCAGGTCGGTGGCGGTGATGCCTTCCTTGAGTTTGCCGGTGAGTTTGAAACCGATCACTTCCGGAATCAGCATCGACACCGGTTGGCCGAGCATCGCGGCTTCCGCCTCGATCCCGCCGACGCCCCAGCCAAGTACGCCGAGGCCGTTGATCATGGTGGTGTGGGAGTCGGTGCCGACCAACGTGTCGGGAAAGGCGTAGGTGCGGCCGTCCTCATCCTTGGTCCATACCGTGCGCCCGAGGTATTCGAGGTTGACCTGGTGGCAGATCCCGGTACCCGGCGGCACCACGCTGAAGTTGTCGAAGGCGCTCTGACCCCAGCGCAGGAACGCATAACGCTCGCCGTTGCGCTGCATCTCTATGTCGACGTTCTGTTCGAAGGCGCTCGGGGTGGCGAATTTGTCGACCATCACCGAGTGGTCGATCACCAGATCCACCGGCGACAGCGGGTTGATTCGCTGCGGATCACCGCCGGCCTTGGCCATGGCGGCGCGCATCGCGGCGAGATCCACCACCGCAGGTACACCGGTAAAATCTTGCATCAATACCCGAGCCGGGCGGTACTGGATTTCCCGGTCGGAGCGGCGCTCCTTGAGCCAGGCAGCGATGGCCTTGAGGTCGGCGCCAGTGACAGTTTTTTCATCTTCCCAGCGCAGCAGGTTTTCCAGCAGGACTTTCAGCGACATCGGTAGCTGGTCGATATTGCCAAGGCTCTTGGCGGCATCGGGCAGGCTGAAATAGTGGTAGGTCTTATCGTCGATTTGTAGAGTTTTAAGGGTCTTCAGACTATCGAGGGACGGCATTACGATCACTCCTTTGAATCCGCACGGCTACGGATTGAGGGGACGGGCAGAGCTATCAACGTAGCCCTGTTTTCAGTAGCTGGCTAATAACTGGACTCTATGGGCAAGTCCAAGGTTCCGACATCGGCTATCATGCGCCGGTTTTCGTGACAGGCTTTGCTTCACCGCAAGGCTTGAGCAGCGTGCAGGGGCCGAATGTCCGCCCTCTGCCCAGGAGTAAGAATGAACACCCTATTCATGCATTGCCGGCCAGGCTTCGAAGGCGAAGTCTGTTCGGAGATTTCCGACCTCGCCGCCCAACTCAACGTCGCCGGTTACGCCAAGGCCAAACCGGCCACCGCGTACGCCGAGTTTGTCTGCACCGAAGCAGACGGTGCCGAGCGCCTGATGCGCGGCCAACGCTTCGCCGAGCTGATTTTCCCGCGGCAATGGGCGCGCGGCGTCTTCATCAATCTGCCGGAAACCGACCGTATCAGCGTGATCCTCGAGCACATGGCGGACTTCCCGGTCTGCGGCAGCCTGTGGCTGGAAGTGGTCGACACCAACGACGGTAAAGAGCTGTCGAACTTCTGCAAGAAATTCGAAGGCCCGCTGCGCAAGGCGCTGACCGGTGCCGGTAAACTGGTGGACGACGCGAGCAAACCGCGCCTGCTGCTGACCTTCAAAAGTGGTCGCGAAGTGTTCCTCGGCATGGCGGATGCCGGCAACTCGGCGATGTGGCCGATGGGCATTCCGCGCCTGAAGTTTCCGCGCGAGGCACCCAGCCGTTCGACCTTGAAGCTGGAGGAGGCCTGGCACCACTTCATCCCGCGTGATCAGTGGGACGAGCGCCTGCACAGCGACATGACCGGCGTCGATCTCGGCGCAGCACCGGGCGGCTGGACCTGGCAATTGGTCAACCGTGGCATGCTGGTGACCGCCATCGACAACGGCCCGATGGCTGAAAGTCTGATGGACACCGGGCTGGTGCAGCACTTGATGGCCGACGGCTTCACCTTCAAGCCCAAGCAGCCGGTGGACTGGATGGTCTGCGACATCGTCGAGAAGCCGGCGCGTAACGCGGCGATGCTTGAAGAATGGATCGGCGAGGGCCACTGCCGCGAAGCGGTGGTCAACCTCAAACTGCCGATGAAACAGCGCTATGCCGAAGTGAAGCGCTTGCTCGAACGCATCGCCGATGGCTTCAAGGCGCGCGGGATCAAGGTCGATATTGGTTGCAAGCAGCTGTATCACGACCGCGAGGAAGTGACCTGCCATTTGCGTCGGCATGACATCAAGAAAGCCAAATCCCGCTAAGTCACCACTAAACCCTGTGGAAATGATCTCTGTGGTGAGGGGATAAATCCCCTCGCTACAGATGACTGAGCCCCCGGCAATGCGCGACAATGCCGGCCAGTTTCAGGAGTGAATCATGAGTGAAATGATCGATACCCCGGTAGACGGCACCCTCGACGCCACCGGCCTCAATTGCCCGGAGCCGGTGATGATGCTGCACCAGCACATCCGTGACCTGGTACCTGGCGGCCTGCTCAAGGTGATTGCCACCGATCCCTCGACCCGTCGCGACATTCCCAAGTTCTGCGTGTTTCTCGACCACGAACTGGTGGGCCAGCACGAAGAGGCTGGTACTTATCTGTACTGGATCCGCAAGAAACAAGCCTGACCCTCAGGCAAACGCAAAACCCAATGTGGGAGCGGGCTTGCTCGCGAAAGCGGTGTGTCAGTCACTGTAAATGTCGACTGAAACACCACTTTCGCGAGCAAGCCCGCTCCCACATTTTTTTTATCCTGCGTAAGGGTTTTAGCCGGCGCTGCGACTGATCCGAATACGTTTGCGCGCGCTGCGGGTCAGGCGGATCGACAGCATGAGTGCCGCGCAGCTCAAACCGACGATCAAACCCTGCCACAAGCCGCTCGGGCCACGCGGTTCGCCGAGCCAGTCGGTCAGGCCAAGGGCGTAGCCCACCGGCAGGCCGATGCCCCAGTAGGCGAACAGGGTCAGGATCATCGTCACCCGGGTGTCCTGATAACCGCGCAGAGCGCCGGCAGCCGTCACTTGGATCGCATCGGAAAACTGAAACAGCGCCGAGTACACAATCAGCATCGCCGCGATGTGGATCACCGTCGGATCAGCCGTATAGATCGACGCAATCGGCTCGCGCAGCAACAGCATCATGCTCGCCGAAATACAGGCGTAGGCCAGCGCAGTCCCCATGCCGACACCGGCGGCAAAGCGTGCTTCACGCGGCTCTTCACGGCCCAGTGCCTGGCCGACGCGTACGGTCACCGCCATGCCCAGCGAATACGGAATCATGAACACCAGCGAGCTGACGTTCAGCGCGATCTGATGCCCGGCCACCACGGTGGCGCCGAGGCTGCCGATCAGCAGGGCGATCACCGCAAAGATGCTCGACTCGGCAAAAACGGCGATGCCAATTGGCAGACCGATTGCCAGCAGACGCTTGATCACCGCCCATTGTGGCCAGTCGAAGCGGCTGAAGATTTCACTTGAACGATAGGCCGGCGCCCAGCGCTCGTAACCGGCCAGCCCCAGCGCCATGACCCACATCACGATTGCCGTGGCCCAACCGCAACCCACGCCGCCCATGGCCGGCACGCCGAAGTGACCATAGATGAAGATGTAGTTCAGCGGAATGTTCAGCGCCAGACCGCACAGCCCCAGCACCATCGCCGGGCGAGTGCGGCCGATGCCGTCACTGGTGCAGCGCAGCACGTGATAGAACGCCACCGCTGGCAGACCGCTGGCAATGCCGTGCAGGTATTGCATGCACGGGCCGATCAGCTCGGGATCGACCTTCATCAGGTGCAGCACCGGTTCGGCGGCGACCAGCATCGCTGTCGCGATCAGGCCCACCACCAGCCCAAGCCACAGCGCCTGACGCACGATCGGGCCGATTTCGCTGTGGGTGCCAGCGCCAAAACGCTGGGCGACTTTCGGCGTGGTGGCCAGCAGGGTGCCGGTCATCAGCAGAAACACCGGGACCCAGATCGAGTTGCCCAGCGCTACCGCCGCCAGATCTTTCGGCCCGACACGGCCGGCCATCACCGCATCGACGAAGCCCATCGCGGTAGTCGCCAGTTGCGCGATGATGATCGGCAAGGCCAGGGCGAGCAGGTTCCTGAACTCCAGGCGAATTCGCGCGGGGCGGGTGAGTGAGGCAGCGAGAGGTTGATCAGTAACAGAATTCACAGGCAAAGCGTCCACAGGTGTTGATGCGCAAGGCGCCGCATTCTACGCCGCTGACGTGACAGTCAGGAAAAATCCTCTGTTGCGGATTTGTAATCATCGATGCCATCCACTGTGGCGCTGGCCCAACGGTGGATCTGCACCTAAACTGCCGATCCCCTCAAGGAGCCCGCCATGCTGATTGTTGCCGACGAAAATATTCCGCTGCTCGATGCCTTTTTTGCCGGTTTCGGCGAGATCCGCCGGGTGCCGGGCCGTTCCATCGATCGTGCAACGGTCGAGCAGGCCGATGTGTTGCTGGTGCGCTCGGTGACCAACGTCAACCGCGCGTTGCTTGAAGGCAGCAAAGTGCGTTTCGTCGGCACCTGCACCATTGGTACCGATCACCTCGATCTCGATTATTTCAACGAGGCCGGCATCAGCTGGTCCAGCGCGCCTGGTTGCAATGCGCGGGGCGTGGTCGATTACGTGCTGGGCAGCCTGATGACTTTGGCGGAAATTGAAGGCGTAGATCTGCCACAACGTACTTACGGCGTCATCGGTGCCGGTGAAGTCGGCGGCCGGTTGATCAAGGTCCTCAAGGGCCTGGGCTGGAATGTCAAAGTTTGCGATCCGCCGCGTCAGGCAGCCGAGGGCGGCGATTACGTCAGCCTCGAGCAGATCATCGAGCAGTGCGACGTGATCAGCCTGCACACGCCGCTGACCCGTACCGGCGAAGGCGCGACTTGGCATCTGTTTGACGAACAGCGTTTGCAACAGCTCCAACCCGGCACCTGGCTGATCAATGCCGCGCGTGGCCCGGTGGTGGATAACGCTGCGTTGCGCAAAGTGCTGCTTGCGCGTGAAGACCTGCAAGCGGTGCTCGACGTCTGGGAAGCCGAGCCTGAAGTCGATGTCGCCCTCGCCGAACTCTGCGTGCTCGCCACGCCGCACATTGCCGGTTACAGCCTCGATGGCAAACAGCGCGGGACGGCGCAGATTTATCAGGCTTATTGCGCATTTATCGGTCAACTGCCGAGCATCCAGCTCAGTGACTTGTTGCCGGCATCCTGGCTGTCAGAAGTGACCCTGCACGCCGACAGCGATCCGGCCTGGGCGCTGGCGATGCTGTGCCGCGGGGTGTACGACCCGCGCCGTGATGACGCGGATTTTCGTCGCAGTCTTGTAGGCAATGTCACTGAACAGCGTGCGGCCTTCGATGTGTTGCGCAAGCAGTATCCGTTGCGGCGCGAGATCGAGGGGCTGAAGGTGCGGATCGACGGTGATTCGCCGCAGTTGCAACAGATTGTGTCGGCGCTGGGGGCGGTGGCTGTCTGAAAATCCCTGCGCAGAACAAAACGGCAGGCAGAAAAAACCCGGCCAAACAGGGGCCGGGTCAGGAAGACGGTGGCTATATCACTTTTGTTCGGCAGGCTTGACCAATCGCTTCTCCAGTTCGCGGCACGCGTCCTGGATCATGTCTTCAGTGATCGGTACTTCACGCCCATCCTTGTCGATAATCGAGCAACCCAGAGGTTGGCCGGGCTTGGTGCGGATCACTTGAATCTTGTCATCGCTGCTGTGTTGCAAGGACATGGCCTGTCTCCTCATCAGGTTGTGCACGTAGATTAAAACCGCCACGTGACCAGGCTGTGACAACACCCTTGGGTCTGTCAAAAGCGGCACCTCCAGTCCAACAGAAATGACCGCTCGTCTCAACCGGGACATTAGACCAATAGCAACTATGGCCTAGTCTTTGGGGGCATATTTAACCTGACTCATTGTGATTTACAGAGTTCCGCCCCATAGAAGGTTTAGGCTAGCCCTTTCACCAACACGGATGTGTACCTGAATGATCTCGAAGCTTTCTTCCCGGCACCGTCGAGCGCTGAGCCTGACCAGCCGGTTTCTGGCGCCTTATCGTTGGCAAGTCGGCGCTGCGCTGCTGGCGTTGATCGTCACCGCGGCCGTCACTTTGTCGATGGGGCAGGGGATCAAATTGCTGGTCGATCGGGGCTTCATGACGCAGTCGCCGCACCAACTGAACCAGAGCATCGGTATCTTCATGCTGATGGTGCTGGGCCTGGCAGTCGGCACGTTCGCGCGTTTTTACTGGGTGTCGTGGATCGGTGAGCGCTGTGTGGCGGATATCCGGCGCGAGGTGTTCAACCATCTGGTGTATCTGCACCCTGGATTTTACGAAAACAACCGCAGTTCGGAGATTCAGTCCCGGCTGACTGCCGACACCACGTTGCTGCAATCGGTGATCGGCTCGTCACTGTCGATGTTTTTGCGCAACCTGTTGATGGTGATCGGCGGGGTGGTCCTGCTGTTTATCACCAACCCGAAACTCACCAGCATCGTGGTGATTGCCTTGCCGTTCGTGGTCGCGCCGATTCTGATTTTCGGTCGGCGCGTGCGCAATCTGTCGCGGTTGAGCCAGGATCGGGTCGCCGACATCGGCAGCTATGTTTCCGAGACCCTTGGCCAGATCAAGACCGTGCAGGCCTACAACCATCAGGTGCAGGACGAGCGGCGTTTTGCCACGACGGTCGAGGACGCGTTCGATACCGCGCGCAAGCGCATCTTTCAGCGCTCCTGGATGATCACCGTGGTGATCGTGCTGGTGCTCGGCGCGGTAGCGGTGATGTTGTGGGTCGGCGGCATGGACGTGATTGCCGGGCGCATTACCGGTGGTGAGCTGGCAGCATTCGTTTTCTACAGCCTGATCGTCGGCAGTGCGATCGGCACGTTGAGTGAAGTCATCGGCGAGTTGCAGCGTGCGGCGGGTGCCGCCGAGCGCATTGCGGAACTGCTCAGTTCGCAGAACATCATCCAGCCACCGAGCATCGGACTGGTGACATTGCCAGAACGGATCAAGGGCGAGCTGCAATTGCAGAATGTGCGTTTCTCCTACCCGTCACGTCCGGACAGCTACGCCGTCAACGGCTTGAGCCTGACCATCAGGGCCGGCGAGACCCTGGCCCTTGTCGGGCCATCCGGGGCCGGCAAGTCCACGGTGTATGACTTGCTGTTGCGCTTCTACGACCCGCTTGAAGGGCGGATTCTGATAGACGGTGTGCCGCTGACCAGCCTCGACCCGCTGGATCTGCGGCGCAATTTCGCCCTGGTCTCGCAATCGCCTGCGCTGTTTTTCGGCAGCGTCGAAGAGAATATTCGTTACGGCAATGCAGATGCGACGCTGGAACAGGTCAAGGAAGCGGCAAGAATTGCCCACGCCCATGACTTCATCGAGAAGATGCCCAATGGCTATCAGACCCACTTGGGGGACGCCGGCCTCGGACTTTCCGGCGGCCAGCGTCAACGCCTGGCGATTGCCCGCGCGTTGCTGGTGGATGCGCCGATTCTGCTGCTGGACGAAGCCACCAGCGCCCTCGATGCGCAGAGCGAGCACTTGATTCAGGAAGCGTTGCCAAGCCTGATGAAAAATCGCACCACATTGGTAATCGCGCATCGCCTGGCCACAGTGAAAAACGCCGACCGGATCGCCGTGATGGATCAGGGTAGCCTGGTGGCCATCGGTACCCATCAGGAACTGATCGTAAGCAATCCGCTGTATGCGCGGTTGGCAGCGCTGCAGTTCAACGACGGGCATGCAGTGGCGGTGTAGGAACTGCCGCAGATCTTTGCTGAAGACAAAAAAATGCCCGCATCGATTGATGCGGGCATTTTTCATTTCAGGTATTCAGCACCTGTCATTGATCGTCGAAATACCGTTCATGCCAATCCACCAGCGGTTGCGGCGAATTGAGCTTCTGCCCGTAGATCACCGAGTACGACAGCACGTTCTGCACGTACTGGCGGGTTTCGTCGAACGGGATGCTTTCCACCCACACATCGAAGCTCAGGTGATCGGCACCGCGCAGCCACTGGCGCACACGGCCGGGGCCGGCGTTGTAGGCGGCGGAGGCGAGCACGCGGTTGCCGTTGAACTGGCTGTGCACCTGGCTCAGGTAAGCGGCGCCGAGCTGGATGTTCTTGTCCGGATCAAGCACTTGCTGCGGCGAGGCCAGCGGGATGCTGAACTTGCGCGCGGTTTCCTTGGCAGTGCCGGGCATCAACTGCATCAGACCGCTGGCACCAACGCCGGAGCGGGCGTCGTCCATGAAGGCACTTTCCTGGCGGGTGATGGCGAACACCCAGCTTGAGTGCAGGCCGCGCGTCTTGGCTTCACGCACCAGGGTGTCGCGGTGGGCCATCGGGAAGCGGATATCCAGGTCGTCCCAGTATTGCGCCTGACTGATGGTGCGGATGGCCGGGAAATACCATTTCAGGTCGTAGGCCAGTTTGGCCTGAGCGACCATTTCGTCACGATTGAAATGGCGACTGACGTGATACCACTCGCGGCGACCGTCAACGATCTGCCCGCGCGCATGGAATTCCAGCGCGCGCCGCACGCCGGGAGTGTTACGCACCTTGTTGATGGTGGCTTGACTGAGTACCAGCGGCTTGTTCATCAGCGAGTAAGGCAGTTGCGAGCGGTCGGCAGCGAGGAAACCGTAGAAGTCGCGTTCCTTCGCCAGATTCTTGTACAGGGTCTGCGCTTCCGGGTTCTGCGGTTGCGCCAGTTCCAGGCTGCGGGCCTGCCAGTAACGCCAGCGGTTGGTGGTCGCCAGATCCTGTGGCAGACGACGAGTCAACTGATAGGCATCGTCCCAGCGTGCCAGGCGCAGCAGCAAACGCAGGCGCCATTCGGACACGGTGTTGTCACGCAGTTCCGGATCGTATGTGGTCATCACGTCCAGCGCGCGGCTGTCGAAACGCCGGGCCAGGGTCAGGCCGATTTCCCGGGCAATCGCGACTTTCTCGTCACGGGAGAAATGCATGCTGCTGGCGTATCCGTCGAGCAGGGCCATGGCCTTGTCCGGATCCTGACGGGCGAGGCGGCGCAGGCCGAGGCTGACCACGTCGGACATCGGCTCGTCGGCCGGGGTGAAGCGCGACGGCTGATTGAGCAGCTCGGGTTTCTGCGCCACATCTACCAGCAGCCGACCGCGCGGGGCGAGGGTGGTCAGGCCGTTGACCAGACTGTTGGCCAGTGGATAGTTGCGCGCCTGGGCGGCGAGTTTGGTGCGTTCCCAGCGTTTCTGTTCGGTCAACTGGCCGTCGGCGGCCCAGATGCCGAACAGCCCGTCACAGGCAGCCGGTTGCGATTTACCGGTCAGCCACAGTTTGTCGGCGTTGGCATAGCCCTCGGCCTTGTGGCCGCTGCTGATCTGGAACTGCGCATTGAGGCAGTCCAGTTCGGTGAAGTTGAGTTTAGGGTCGTAATATTTGGTGAAAGTAGCCCAGTCGCCACGGTCGGCGAGCCAGCGCAACCAGCGCAGCTTCATCCAGTTGGCCTGGGGCAGGTCGCCGTGCTCGGCGAGGAACTTCTCGATTTCGGCGTTGCTCGCGGTTTTCAGACGCGCGGTCAGTTCGTCGTAGGCCAGATACGGTTCCAGCGGGTAATCGGCGAGGGCCTGGCTATAACGGAAGTACGGGCCGGTATCGCCCTTGGCCAAGGCACGCTTGGCTTCATCGTAATACTGGCGTTGGGTGGACAGATCCACCGCCTGGGCGGATTGAGCGGCAGCGGCGGTAAGTAGCAAACAGGACAAGACACTGAAAAGGCGACTGCGCATGAGACATCCGGGCAGAGAAATCATGACAAGCACCGGCCGCGGCCAGCACTGAATTGTCTGTAGCTTAGCCTTTTGCCAGCAACGGGCGAAAGCTTTGCCAGTCTTGCAGCACAAGTTCGCAACAAATGTTGTGCAGAGTGCTTCGGCAGACAAATTGCCGGCCTGCTGAGGGGCTAACTCAGGTAGAATGCGCGCCCGGTTTTTGGAGAAGCTCATGACCCTGCTCAAATTCAGCGATGTGTCCCTTGCATTCGGCGCGATGCCGTTGTTGGACAAGGTGTCCTGGCAGATCGCCCGTGGTGAGCGGGTGTGCATCATCGGCCGCAACGGCACTGGCAAATCCAGCATGATGAAACTGGTCAAGGGCGACCAGAAGCCCGATGACGGCTCGGTGTGGCGTGCCCCCGGTCTGAAAATCGGTGAATTGCCGCAAGAATTGCCGGTGGCCGACGGGCGGACCGTATTCGACGTGGTTGCCGAAGGCCTCGACGGCGTTGGCGCCTTGCTCGCCGAATACCATCACCTGAGCCAGAACATCGTTACCGACGCCGATCTGGACAAGCTGATGCACGTTCAGCATGACCTCGAAGCTCGTGACGGCTGGCGCTTGCAGACCCTGGTCGACAGCACTCTGAGCCGCCTGCAACTGCCGGCCGACAAGACCCTCGCCGAGTTGTCCGGCGGCTGGCGCCGTCGCGTGCTGCTGGCGCAGGCGCTGGTCTCGGAACCGGATCTGCTGCTGCTCGACGAACCGACCAACCACCTGGACATCGGTGCGATTGCCTGGCTCGAAGAAGCCCTGAAGGATTTCCAGGGCGCCGTGCTGTTCATCACGCACGACCGTTCTTTCCTGCAGAACCTCGCCACGCGCATCCTCGAACTGGATCGCGGCGGCCTGATCGACTGGAACGGCGACTACGCCAGCTTCCTGGTGCACAAAGAAGCCGCGCTGGCCGCTGAAGAAACCGCCAACGCGCTGTTCGACAAGCGTCTGGCTCAGGAAGAAGTGTGGATCCGTCAGGGCATCAAGGCCCGTCGTACCCGTAACGAAGGCCGTGTGCGCGCCCTTAAAGCCCTGCGTGTCGAGCGCAGCGAGCGTCGCGAGCGTACCGGCAAGGCGAATATCCAGCTGGAAACTGCCGACAAGTCCGGCAAGCAAGTGATGGTGCTGGAAAATGTCAGCTTCCATCACCCGGACGGTCCGTACCTGATCAAGGACTTCTCGATGGTCCTGCAACGCGGCGACCGGATCGGCCTGCTCGGTGCCAACGGTACCGGCAAGACCACCTTGCTCAAACTGATGCTCAACGGTCTGCAACCGACCAGCGGCAAAGTGGAAGAGGGTACGCGCATCGACGTGGCCTATTTCGACCAGTTGCGCCATCAGCTGGATCTGGAAAAGACCGTGATCGACAACGTCGCCGAAGGTCGCGACTTCATCGATATCGACGGCCAGAGCCGCCACGTCCTGAGCTACCTCGGTGACTTCCTGTTCAGCCCGCAGCGTGCGCGCACGCCGGTCAAGGCGCTGTCCGGTGGCGAGCGTGCGCGTTTGCTGCTGGCCAAACTGTTCAGCAAACCGGCGAACCTGCTGGTCCTCGACGAACCGACCAACGACCTCGACGTGGAAACCCTCGAGCTGCTCGAAGAAGTGCTGCTGACCTTTAACGGCACTGTGCTGATGGTCAGTCACGACCGGGCGTTCCTCGACAACGTGGTCACCAGCACCTTGGTCTTCGAAGGTGAAGGTAAGGTGCGTGAATACGTCGGTGGCTATCAGGACTGGATCCGTCAGGGAGGTTCGCCGCGCCTGCTGGGCGTGACCGAGAGCAAGTCGGGCAAGGCTGATCTGAATTCGGCGGTGGTCACCGCTGAGCCCGCCGTGGTTGCCGCACCTGTCGCTGCCGCACCGGCAGCCAAGAAGAAACTGAGCTACAAGCTGCAGCGCGAACTGGAAGCGTTGCCGGGCGACATCGATGCCAAGGAGCAGCAGATCGCTGCGGTCGAGGCCGAGATGGCTGAAGCCGGCTTCTATCAGCGTCCGCCAGCAGAAACGGCCAAGGTGATTGCTTCGCTGGAGCAGTTGCAGGCTGAGCTGGATGCACTGGTGGAGCGTTGGGCCGAGCTGGATGCCTGATTGATCCGGTAACAAAAAAGCCCGACGCTCAGTGATGAGCGCCGGGCTTTTCATATACGGGTGGAGACCTAATGTGGGAGCGAGCCTGCTCGCGAATGCGGTATGTCATGCGGCATTAATGCTGATGTGCCGACGCCTTCGCGAGCAGGCTCGCTCCCACAATGATCAGTGTTTCAACGTTTGACCAGGTGTACCGCCAAAACATCGCAAGGCGCGCCGTGCAGCACGTCGTTGGCCGTGGAGCCCAGCAACAGTGCCAGACCGTGACGGCCATGGCTGCCGACCACGATAAGATCGCACGAGTTTTCCTTGGCGAAATGATGGATCTCCTGACGTGGCTGGCCATAGGTCAGGTGGCAATTGGCGCCTTCGAGCTCGGCATATTTGGCTTTCAGGCGCTCAAGACGCTCCTTGGCCTGATCGAACTGCTGCTGTTGCAGTTGTGACAGATCCATCGGCACATCGCCGCCGAACGCCATGGCCATCGGTTCGACGATATGCACCAGCGACAGCTTGGCGCCATTGCTCGCCGACAGCTCGCGGGCGCGGTGAATCACAGGGTCGCACTCTTCGGTCAGGTCTACGGCGACCAGGATATGGTTGTAGGGCATGAGGTGCTCCTCGTGACGGTTCAATATTGTTAAGTATGGCTGGTTTCAAGCGCATTGGTTCCAAAGTGACACAATGCGCTCACCTTAAGTCGGGAGTAGAGATATGACGGTCTGGTTGGTGGTGTCAATCCTGCTGGTGGTTTTGAGTCCACTGGCATGGTTGCGCCCATCGCGCGTGCAGAGCGGCCGGATGGCCCTGCGCATGGAGGCGCGGCGCATCGGGCTGGCCATGCAGCTGGCGCCTCAGGAGTGGCCGCACTGGCTGTCTCAGGAGCCGCCCAGCCCGTGCGCGCAATATCATCGGCCGCGGCGTGGCACCCAGCCGGCGTGCTGGACCTACTGGCAGAAATCGCCGGGGGTATGGGTCAATCAGTGGCAGGAAGTCTGCAAGGACCGGTTGCTGCTCGATCATTTCGAAAAGTTGCCGGGCAACGTGTTCAAGGTCGAGGCCGACAAGCAGATGATCGCGCTGTACTGGGGCGAGAAGGGCGAAGCCACGGTTTTGCAGGATATCGACGCGACTCTGAAAGCGCTGGCCTGACTCGCGGACTTTTCCCACTGCAAGGGTGGGGAGCGTCCGGCAGACGAGCAATAAAAAGCCCGACATGATTCATCGGGCGGGGTGGCCAGGCAGGCCGGTAACTGTTTTTATCGCTGATTTGGCTTTTCGCGGTCAGCGATTCTCCCTGTAGTCCAGCCAGCGTAGCCTGTTAAACAAGGCTCGCCGGGAATTAGGGCGACTTTTCTAACTATTGATTCTATGAATGGCTTTGCATGCAGCTGCGTGTTGCGGATCTGTGTGCAACGGAAATGACCACAAAGTCGCATTTCAACCCGTATTTTGGGCGATTGACAATTGTTGGAAATTCCGTGAAGGTGACGTACCCAAATCAAACGGGCGTATGAATTGAGCGTTTGTCTTACAGACTGCTCCTACAGAATCCCGACTATCGCGTTGGCGGGTGTGCCGGGTGGATTGGCGTCAGCATCGACGAAAAAGCGTCCTGCCGAGCCATTTACCTGCGTCCGACGTGTACTGTTCAGCTTCCATATCGTGGAGATCAGTTGATGATTTACGAAGGTAAAGCCATCACGGTTAAAGCTCTTGAAAGTGGCATCGTCGAATTGAAATTCGACCTCAAGGGTGAGTCCGTCAACAAGTTCAACCGTCTTACCCTGAACGAACTGCGTCAGGCCGTGGACACCATCAAGGCAGATGCTTCGATCAAGGGCGTGATCGTCAGCAGTGGCAAGGACGTGTTCATCGTCGGCGCCGACATCACCGAATTTGTCGACAACTTCAAGCTGCCGGATGCCGAGCTGGTTGCTGGCAATCTCGAAGCCAACAAGATCTTCAGCGATTTCGAAGACCTCAACGTTCCGACCGTGGCCGCGATCAACGGCATCGCCCTGGGTGGCGGTCTGGAAATGTGCCTGGCGGCGGACTACCGCGTCATGTCGACCAAGGCCAAGATCGGTCTGCCGGAAGTCAAACTGGGCATCTACCCAGGCTTCGGCGGCACCGTGCGTCTGCCGCGCCTGATTGGCGTCGATAACGCCATCGAATGGATTGCCGCCGGCAAGGAAAACCGTCCTGAAGATGCGCTGAAAGTCAGCGCCGTCGACGCCGTGGTTGCTCCAGAGAAGTTGCAGGAAGCTGCCCTTGAACTGATCAAGCGCGCCATCTCCGGCGAGTTCGATTACAAGGCCAAGCGTCAGCCAAAACTTGAAAAACTCAAGTTGAACGCCATTGAACAGATGATGGCTTTCGAAACCGCCAAAGGTTTCGTGGCAGGGC
This sequence comes from Pseudomonas sp. JAI115, assembly GCF_014200835.1. NCBI lineage: Bacteria > Pseudomonadati > Pseudomonadota > Gammaproteobacteria > Pseudomonadales > Pseudomonadaceae > Pseudomonas > Pseudomonas sp. JAI115. The sequence continues at coordinate 1,077,839 of NZ_JACHCY010000001.1, read as the reverse complement.
AGGCTGGTCCGAATTACCCGGCGCCGGTCGAAGCGATCAAGACCATCCAGAAAGCCGCGAACTTCGGTCGTGACAAGGCGCTGGAAGTCGAAGCCGCCGGTTTCGTCAAACTGGCCAAGACCTCTGCCGCGCAGAGCCTGATCGGTCTGTTCCTGAACGATCAGGAGCTGAAGAAAAAGGCCAAGGCCTACGACGAAATCGCCAAGGACGTGAAGCAGGCTGCCGTACTGGGCGCCGGCATCATGGGTGGCGGCATCGCTTATCAGTCGGCCTCCAAAGGTACGCCGATCCTGATGAAGGACATCAACGAGAACGGTATCGAGCAGGGGCTGGCCGAAGCCGCCAAACTGCTGGTTGGTCGCGTTGACAAAGGCCGCATGACCGCCGCGAAAATGGCTGAAGTGCTCAACGGCATTCGTCCGACCCTGTCCTACGGCGACTTCGGTCACGTCGATCTGGTTGTTGAAGCCGTGGTCGAGAACCCGAAGGTCAAGCAAGCTGTGCTGGCTGAAGTAGAAGACAAGGTCAAAGAGGACACCATCCTCGCGTCCAACACCTCGACCATTTCCATCAGCCTGCTGGCCAAGGCCCTCAAGCGTCCGGAAAACTTCGTCGGCATGCACTTCTTCAACCCGGTGCACATGATGCCGCTGGTGGAAGTGATCCGTGGCGAGAAGTCCAGCGAGCTGGCAATTGCCACTACCGTTGCCTACGCCAAGAAAATGGGCAAGAACCCGATCGTCGTCAACGACTGCCCGGGCTTCCTGGTCAACCGCGTTCTGTTCCCGTATTTCGGCGGTTTCGCCAAGCTGGTGAGCGCTGGTGTGGACTTCGTCCGCATCGACAAGGTCATGGAAAAATTTGGCTGGCCGATGGGCCCGGCGTACCTGATGGACGTGGTCGGCATCGACACCGGTCACCACGGTCGCGACGTGATGGCTGAAGGCTTCCCGGATCGCATGAAGGATGACCGTCGCTCGGCCATCGACGTGCTGTACGAGGCCAAGCGTCTGGGCCAGAAGAACGGCAAGGGCTTCTACGCCTACGAAGCCGACAAGAAAGGCAAGCAGAAGAAGGTTGCCGATCCGTCGGTGCTGGAAGTGCTCAAGCCGATCGTTTACGAGCAGCGCGAAGTCACTGACGAAGACATCATCAACTGGATGATGATCCCGCTGTGCCTGGAAACCGTGCGCTGCCTGGAAGACGGCATCGTTGAAACCGCCGCCGAAGCCGACATGGGTCTGGTCTACGGTATCGGTTTCCCTCCATTCCGTGGCGGTGCGCTGCGCTACATCGATTCGATCGGTGTGGCCGAGTTCGTTGCCCTGGCTGACCAGTACGCTGATTTGGGCGCGCTGTACCACCCGACCGCGAAGCTGCGCGAAATGGCCAAAAACGGCCAGAGCTTCTTCGGTTAAGCGCCCCCAACTAGAGTGAGAGTGAACTTATGAGCTTGAATCCTAGAGACGTCGTGATTGTCGACTTCGGTCGTACTCCGATGGGCCGCTCCAAGGGCGGCATGCACCGCAACACCCGCGCCGAAGACATGTCGGCGCACCTGATCAGCAAACTGCTGGAACGCAACGCCAAGGTCGATCCTGCTGAAGTCGAGGACGTGATTTGGGGCTGTGTGAACCAGACCCTGGAGCAGGGCTGGAACATCGCGCGCATGGCGTCGCTGATGACCCAGATTCCGCACACCTCGGCCGGCCAGACTGTCAGCCGTCTGTGCGGCTCGTCGATGAGCGCCCTGCACACTGCAGCGCAAGCGATCATGACCGGCAACGGTGACGTATTCGTGGTTGGCGGCGTCGAGCATATGGGCCACGTGAGCATGATGCACGGTGTCGATCCGAACCCGCACATGTCGCTGTACGCGGCGAAAGCCTCGGGCATGATGGGCCTCACCGCTGAAATGCTCGGCAAGATGCACGGCATCACTCGTGAGCAGCAGGATGCCTTTGGCGTGCGCTCCCACCAGCTCGCCCATAAAGCAACGGTGGAAGGCAAGTTCAAAGACGAAATCATCCCGATGCAGGGCTACGACGAAAACGGCTTCCTGAAGCTGTTCGACTACGACGAAACCATTCGTCCGGAAACCACCCTGGAAAGTCTGGCGGCCCTCAAACCTGCCTTCAATCCAAAAGGCGGCACCGTGACAGCCGGTACTTCGTCGCAGATCACCGATGGTGCTTCGTGCATGATCGTGATGTCGGCGCAGCGTGCACAGGATCTGGGGATCCAGCCGATGGCGGTGATCCGTTCGATGGCAGTGGCGGGTGTGGACCCGGCAATCATGGGCTATGGTCCAGTGCCGGCTACACAAAAAGCCCTGAAGCGTGCGGGCCTTGGCATCAACGATATCGACTTCTTCGAGCTCAACGAAGCTTTCGCTGCACAGGCCCTGCCAGTGCTGAAAGATCTGAAAGTGCTCGACAAGATGAACGAGAAGGTTAACCTGCACGGCGGCGCGATCGCCCTGGGTCACCCGTTCGGTTGCTCCGGTGCCCGTATTTCCGGCACCTTGCTGAACGTGATGAAGCAGAATGGCGGCACCTTCGGGGTGGCCACCATGTGCATTGGTCTCGGCCAAGGCATCTCCACCGTCTTCGAACGCGTTTAAGCGTCTCGTCGATGGAAGCCGGGGCCCAGTGCCCCGGTTTTTGTTTTTGCGGATTTATTTTTGTATTTATTTTGAAAAAATTTGAGTGAGGGCCGAAGCATGCCGATACAACCTGGGCTCTACCAACATTACAAAGGTCCGCAGTATCGCGTATTCAGTGTTGCGCGGCACTCCGAGACCGAAGAGGAAGTGGTGTTTTACCAAGCCCTGTATGGCGATTACGGCTTTTGGGTGCGCCCTTTGAGCATGTTCGTCGAGTCGGTCGAGGTTGACGGCGAGCAGGTGCCACGCTTTGCTTTGGTGCACGCCGAACCGAGCCTTTTTTCCAAGGCATAAGGCGAGTGCGCACAGAACCCTGTGCTTGACCTCACCTTGTAGCCACTATATATAGCGGTGCCGCGTCAGGCGCCAACCGCCTTTCACTTCTAGAATTCAGGAATTTTCTGATCCATGGGCAAATCGCTGGTCATTGTGGAATCCCCGGCTAAGGCCAAGACCATCAACAAGTATCTGGGCAACCAATACGTGGTGAAGTCGAGTATCGGCCATATCCGAGACCTGCCCACCAGCGGTTCGGCTAGCGCCAGCAAAGAGCCAGCCGCCAAGCGCGGCAAGGCTGCCGCGGGCGAGGGGCCGGTGCTCACGCCGAAAGAGAAAGCGCGCAAGCAACTGGTCTCGCGCATGGGGGTCGATCCCGATCATGGCTGGAAAGCCCAGTACGAGATCCTCCCGGGCAAAGAAAAGGTCATCGAAGAGCTGCGCCGGCTCGCCAAGGATGCTGACACCATCTATCTCGCAACCGACTTGGATCGCGAGGGGGAAGCCATTGCCTGGCACCTGCGCGAAGCCATCGGTGGTGACGACAGCCGCTACAAGCGCGTGGTGTTCAACGAAATCACCAAGAAGGCGATTCAGGAAGCCTTCTCCGAGCCGGGCGAGCTGGACATTGATCGTGTAAATGCCCAGCAGGCGCGTCGTTTCCTCGACCGCGTTGTGGGTTACATGGTCTCGCCGCTGCTGTGGGCCAAGATCGCCCGTGGCCTGTCGGCCGGTCGCGTGCAATCGGTTGCCGTGAAGCTGGTGGTGGAGCGTGAGCGCGAGATTCGTGCATTCAACCCGGAAGAGTACTGGGAAGTGCATGCTGATCTTGGCACCGCCAAGGGTTCGACCGTACGTTTCGAAGTGGCGCGCGAGAAGGGTGAAGCCTTCAAACCGCTGAACGAAGCTCAGGCCACAGCCGCGCTGGAGAAGCTCAAGTCCTCCAGCTACAGCATCGTCAAGCGCGAAGACAAGCCGACCAGCAGCAAGCCGTCGGCGCCGTTCATCACGTCCACCCTGCAGCAGGCCGCGAGCAACCGCCTGGGCTTCGGCGTGAAGAAAACCATGATGATGGCCCAGCGTCTGTACGAAGCCGGCTACATCACTTATATGCGTACCGACTCGACCAACCTCTCGGCTGATGCCGTGGCAATGGCGCGTACCTATATCGAGGACGAGTTCGGCAAGAAGTACCTGCCGGAAACGCCGAACGTCTACAGCAGCAAGGAAGGCGCACAAGAGGCTCACGAAGCGATTCGTCCTTCCGATGCCAACACCACGCCAAGCAAGCTTGCAGGCATGGAGCGTGATGCTGAGCGCCTCTACGAGTTGATCTGGCGCCAGTTCCTCGCTTGCCAGATGCTGCCAGCGCAATATCTGTCGACCACCGTCAGCGTTGCCGCTGGCGACTTCGAGCTGCGTGCCAAAGGCCGCATCCTCAAGTTCGACGGTTACACCCGCGTTCTGCCGCAAATCACCAAGCCTGGCGATGACGATGTTCTGCCGGACATGGCGCAGGGCGATGCGATGAAGCTGATCAAGCTCGATCCGTCGCAGCATTTCACCAAGCCGCCGGCCCGTTACTCGGAAGCCAGCCTGGTCAAGGAAATGGAAAAACGCGGCATCGGTCGTCCTTCGACTTACGCAGCGATCATTTCGACCATTCAGGATCGCGGCTACGTGACCCTGCACAACCGTCGTTTCTACTCGGAAAAGATGGGCGATATCGTCACCGAGCGTCTGTCGGAGAGCTTCTCGAACCTCATGGACTACGGCTTCACCGCCGGCATGGAAGAGAACCTCGATGATGTGGCTCAGGGCGAGCGCGACTGGAAAAACGTGCTGGACGAGTTCTACGGCGACTTCAAGAAGAAGCTCGAAGTGGCCGAGAACCCGGAAAGCGGCATGCGTGCCAACCAGCCGGTCATGACTGATATTCCGTGCACCACGTGCGGTCGTCCGATGCAGATCCGTACGGCATCGACCGGCGTGTTCCTCGGTTGCTCGGGCTACAGCCTGCCGCCAAAAGAGCGCTGCAAGGCCACCGTCAACCTGGTGCCGGGCGACGAGATCGCTGCGGACGACGAGGGCGAGTCGGAGTCGCTGGTGCTGCGCGGCAAGCATCGCTGCCCGATCTGCAGCACCGCGATGGACGCCTACCTGCTCGACGAGAAGCGCAAACTGCACATCTGCGGTAACAACCCGGATTGCGCCGGTTACGAAATCGAGGAAGGCAACTATCGCATCAAGGGCTATGAAGGTCCGAGCCTGGAATGCGACAAGTGCGGCAGCGAGATGCAGCTCAAGACCGGCCGTTTCGGCAAGTTCTTCGGCTGCACCAACCCGACCTGCAAGAACACCCGCAAACTGCTGAAGAGTGGTGACGCGGCGCCGCCGAAGATGGACCCGGTGAAGATGCCTGAGCTGAAATGTGAAAAGGTCAACGACACCTACATTCTGCGCGACGGTGCTTCCGGTCTGTTCCTGGCGGCTAGCCAGTTCCCGAAAAACCGCGAGACCCGTGCTCCGCTGGTGATCGAGATTCTGCCGCACAAAGATGAGATCGATCCGAAATACCACTTCCTTTGCGAAGCGCCGCAGAAGGATCCTGATGGTCTGCCAGCGGTCATCCGCTACAGCCGCAAGACCAAGGAGCAATACGTGCAGACCGAGGTCGACGGCAAGCCTACCGGCTGGAAAGCGTTCTACGACGGTGGCAAGTGGACTGTTGAAGACAAGCGTACGAAAGCCAAGGCTGAGTAAGCGTTAGCCTGATCCACAAAAGGCCGCATGATGACTCTCGGGTTTTCATGCGGCCTTTTTGTTTTGTGCTTGCGGTCGGATCCGCTGATCCACGACACTGTCGGGTCTGTGTGACGCAATTATTTCGCTGTGGAGACTGCCGGCATGGCGCACGAACTCTATACCCGCACCAATCAGAAGATCTATTTCGCCGGCCTGTCGCTGGAGGCTCTGGCTCGCGCCGAAGAGGGGCGGGCGATGAATGCGTTGGCGCTGATTCAGGCTGGCCGTGAATCAGCATTGTTTCACCTCTATGGCGCGCTTCTGGGGCTGTGTCACGAGATCGCCGGTTTCTATCGTCTGCCTCAGGCCAATGCATCGCGAGCCGAAGCGTTGCTGACTCGCGAAGTCCTGGAATCGATTGCGATCCCGGAACTGGCCGAGATGGTTGAGCTGGCTGGTAACCCTGAAACCTGGCTGGCGAAATTGCTGGCGGCGCATTCGGCGTTGTTTCAGCCGCCACGGGTGCCCCACAAGCCCAAGGGTGATGTGACACAGCCATTGATTCAGGCCATTAATCTCGATGAAGAAGAGGCGCCGCAGGAGTTGAGTCGGGAAGAGCTGGAGAGCTGGCGGCAGAGTCTCAAGGGCCTGGCAATCCGTTTTCGCGAAGGCTTGAACGAATGCTGAGGACAATTGACACGGTGGCAATCTGAAACATGCTGCTGGTCAAGATCCCGAGCGAAGCCCGAATGATGTCTATATAATCCCTGCCTTTCGTGGAGAACAGACCTATATGCCAACGTCCTTTCTAGAAATTGTCGAGTTACCAGACGGCCGAATCGAACTGCGCAGGGCTGAGGACGAGGGTTCTCTGGTGACGCTGGATTTCTCCGAGGATGCCAAAGCATTCCTGCAAGGCCAGCATGTGGAAATCGCGAAAGCGATGTTGAGCGTCGGCGTACAGATGGCCGGCCGTATGGTCGAAGGCGAATTTGATAAGGAAGAAGGGCCGCGGGTTCTTCACTGAGATCCGCCTGTCGGCGCTTGCCGCTGCAACATCAGATCGGCTTCTCTGTCCCTGGAGAAGCCCTGCGCTTCACACAGCGCGCGTTACAAGTGAATCAACCCAATCGAATGTTCAGGCTCTGAGCGTCGCCCGTGCGGGCTGCGCTGATCAGTTGTTGCCGTGAACTTGTGTTCAGCGGATTGAGCCAGGTTACCACCGTATGGCTACGACCCAGGCGCAGTGCTTCGCAGGCCAGTTGCTGAGCGCTTTGCGCACCACGAGGTTGCAACAGCAGAATGCGTTCACGGTTCAGGCCGGCCTCTCGCAGCCAGATCTGGGTCAGGCTGGCTGGAGGGGTGATCAGCGTCAGCCAGCGAGCATCCTGATCCTCGCTCAGTTCGCGAAGGATCGGGGCCAGCAGGTTCAGGCAGTTCCCGGCCGCACCGCGCAGTGACAGCTCACTGAATACTTCCGGTTCGGCAATCCATGGGCGCTCGACCACATCTTTCAGGATCGGTGCCATCGGTTGTGCCAGAAACGCTTCGAATAGAGGCAGTTGTGTTTGCTGGGGTGTGTGTGGGAACTGCATAAAGCCTCCTTTAGCGGCGGATTACGCCGACACTCAAGCCCTCGATCACCAGTTCCTGATCTTTCAGGTCGACTTCGATAGGGGCGAACTCAGGGTTTTCGGCAATCAGCCAGACTTTGCTGCCTTCGCGCTTGAAGCGCTTGACCGTCACTTCATCGCCGATCCGTGCAACCACCACCTGGCCATTGCGTGCTTCGCGGGTGGTGTGAACCGCCAGCAGGTCACCGTCGAAAATGCCGATGTCCTTCATGCTCATGCCGTGTACGCGCAACAGGTAATCGGCCCGTGGGTGAAAGAACGCAGGATTGATGTTGCAGGACTCTTCGATGTGCTGCTGGGCGAGGATCGGTGCGCCGGCAGCGACCCGGCCAATGATCGGCAGGGTAGAGTCGTCAGCCTTGGCTTCGAAACCGGGGATGCGAATGCCGCGGGAGGCGCCCGGGGTCATTTCGATTGCACCTTTGCGGGCGAGGGCCTTGAGGTGTTCTTCCGCCGCGTTGGGCGACTTGAAACCCAGTTCCTGAGCGATTTCCGCGCGGGTTGGCGGGTAGCCGTTGTCTTCGAGGCAGCGTTTGATAAAGGCCAGAATCTCGGCTTGGCGTGGCGTCAGCTTTAGCATATTGATCGCTCTGTCTTTTTATACAGTGACTGGGATTATATACAGTGAAGCGGTCTTGGCAATGCCCGTTTTTTTGCAGCCCGCCGGACGGTCGGTTGCCGTGCTTATTAATGCGCCGGTCGAGTGTGGTTAAATAGCTGACCGACCATTCCCAAAACGAACTGGCAGGCTTGACAAGGCTTGGGCTGAAACGTATGTTTCAAACAAGTGTTTGTCAGGCGGAGTAGCCATGGCCCAGTCGGAAACCGTTGAACGCATTCTTGATGCTGCCGAGCAGTTGTTCGCGGAGAAAGGTTTCGCTGAAACCTCATTGCGTTTGATCACCAGCAAGGCCGGGGTAAACCTGGCGGCGGTGAATTATCATTTCGGCTCCAAGAAAGCGCTGATCCAGGCGGTTTTCTCGCGCTTCCTCGGGCCGTTCTGCATCAGCCTCGATAAAGAGCTGGAGCGTCGCCAGGCCAAGCCTGAAAACAAGCCGACCCTTGAAGAGTTGCTGGAAATCCTCGTCGAGCAAGCGCTCGTGGTGCAGCCACGCAGCGGTAACGACCTGTCGATCTTCATGCGTTTGCTCGGTTTGGCGTTCAGCCAGAGCCAGGGTCACCTGCGTCGTTATCTGGAAGACATGTACGGTAAGGTGTTCCGCCGCTACATGCTGTTGGTCAACGAAGCGGCTCCGCGCATCCCGCCAATCGAGCTGTTCTGGCGCGTGCACTTCATGCTCGGCGCTGCGGCGTTCAGCATGTCCGGGATCAAGGCCTTGCGCGCGATTGCCGAGACCGACTTCGGCGTCAACACCTCGATCGAACAGGTGATGCGTCTGATGGTGCCGTTCCTTGCCGCCGGCATGCGTGCCGAAACCGGTGTCACCGACCCCGCGATGGCGACTGCGCAGCTTCGCCCGCGTAGCAAATCGACTCCGGTGGCCGCCAAGGTTTAACCGCACACGGGTGGGCGCGGCTGCTTGTATCCGCTAAGCTAGCCGCCCATGCCGACTCTCGTTCTGAACCCGATCTCCATAGAAATTATTGGCCTGCCGAGCATTGCTCACGGTAGCGATTTCTGGCGGATCGGGTTTTTCGTTTTCAAGGAATCTCTATGACTGCTGGCCTGCAAGGCTCGTTGATGGTGGACGTCGCCGGTACCTGGCTGACGGCCGAAGATCGCCAATTGTTGCGCCAGCCCGAAGTGGGCGGCCTGATCATTTTCGCGCGCAACATCGAGCACCCGCGCCAAGTGCGCGAGCTGAGTGCTGCGATCCGCGCCATTCGCCCGGATCTGCTGCTGGCGGTAGACCAGGAGGGCGGCCGGGTGCAGCGTCTGCGTCAGGGCTTCGTGCGCCTGCCCGCGATGCGTGCCATCGCCGACAACCCGAACGCCGAATACCTCGCCGAACAATGCGGCTGGGTCATGGCCACCGAAGTGTTGGCGGTCGGCCTCGACCTGAGTTTCGCCCCGGTGCTGGATCTGGATTACCAGCGCAGCGCCGTGGTCGGCACTCGTTCGTTCGAAGGGGATCCCGAGCGCGCAGCGTTGCTCGCCGGCGCCTTCATCCGCGGCATGAACAGCGCGGGCATGGCCGCTACCGGCAAGCATTTTCCCGGTCACGGTTGGGCCGAAGCCGACTCCCACGTCGCGATCCCGAATGACGAGCGCAGTCTCGACGAGATACGCGCCAACGACCTCGTACCGTTCGCCAGACTCAGCAAGCAACTCGCTGCGGTCATGCCGGCGCACGTCATCTATCCGCAAGTCGATTCGCAGCCGGCCGGGTTCTCACGCCGCTGGTTGCAGGATATTTTGCGTGGCGAGTTGCAGTTCGACGGCGTGATCTTCAGCGACGACCTTTCGATGGCCGGCGCCCACGTGGTCGGCGACGCTGCCAGCCGGATCGAAGCCGCGTTGACTGCCGGTTGCGACATGGGCCTGGTGTGCAATGACCGCGCTGCGGCCGAACTGGCCCTGAGTGCTGCGCAACGGATGAAGGTCAAGCCGTCCGCACGCATTGCGCGGATGCGCGGTCAGGCGTTCGCCAGCACCGACTACCGTCAGGATCCGCGCTGGCTCACCGCCATCGGCGCGCTCAAAGACGCTCAACTGATCGATTAAGGATTTTTGCTATGACGGTTTATGCAATCATCGGTGGCACCGGCCTGACCCAGCTCGAAGGCCTGAGCATTCGTCAGTCGTTGGCGGTGGATACGCCTTACGGTTCGCCGTCGGCTGAAGTGCAGATCGGGGAATATGCCGGCAAGGAAGTGCTGTTCCTCGCCCGCCACGGCCATCCCCATCGTTTCCCGCCGCACAAGGTCAACTACCGCGCCAACCTGTGGGCGCTGAAGCAGGCCGGCGCCGAGGCGATCATCGCGGTCAACGCGGTGGGCGGGATCCATCCGGCCATGGGCACCGGGCATTTCTGTGTGCCACACCAGATCGTCGATTACACCAGCGGTCGCGAACACACGTTTTTCGCCGATGATCTGGAGCACGTCACCCATATCGATTTCAGCTTCCCTTACAGTGAGCCGCTGCGTCAGCAATTGATCGTCGCGCTGGCTGCCGAAGGCTGCGAATACAGCGATCAGGGTGTATACGCCTGCACCCAGGGCCCGCGTCTGGAAACCGTGGCCGAGATCGTGCGTCTGGAGCGCGATGGCTGCGACATCGTCGGCATGACCGGCATGCCGGAAGCGGCATTGGCTCGTGAGCTGGATCTGGATTACGCCTGCCTGTCGCTGGTGGTGAATCCGGCGGCGGGCAAGACCACGGCGGTGATCACCATGGCCGAGATCGAGCAGGCGCTGCATGACGGGATGGGCAAGGTGAAATCGACGTTGGCGCGGGTGTTGGCCAGCTAAGGACTGTCCATGAGCAGTTTCATCGAGCGGCTTAAAGGGCTGGCATGGACTCACGCATTCAGTAGCAAGGCGTTGGCCAAGGCCCGCGCTTATGCTGCCGATGATCGGGTAGAGATCATCGAGATCGATGACAGGAAAATCGAGGCGTTCTGCGTCGGTTCGGAAACACAGGCGTATGAACAAAGCATCTACCTGTCCGATGATCGCCTGGGATCGGTTAATTTGCGATGCTTATGCACCTGCCCCGTCGCGATTGATTGCAAGCACTGCGCGGCGGTGCTCTATCACCTACAGGGCATTGACGACGATACGTCCGAAGGTGACGCACAGATCCCCTTGGGTCGGGCGCTGGAGCATTGGCTTTCGACAGTCCCCGTCCCGGCCAGGCCCGTCGACGAAGGGGCGCAAACCGCGGGCACGCGCCTGTTTTACAAACTCAAACCCACGTCTGCGAACGGCAAGTGGTTGCTTGATATTTTCAAGGTCTATCAGCTCAAGAGCGGCGAGTTACGCGAAGTAAAACCGCTGTATTCGCTGTCGGACATGCTCATGCGTCAGCCCGGTTATCTGTCCGAACTGGATCTGCGCGTCGCCAGGCTGTTGGTCGCCATGCATTCCCATCACGCCTACTACAGCGGCTATCCGCTGGAAGGCAGCAGTGGCGCGGAACTGCTGGAAATGCTCCTGCGCACCTCGCGCCTGTTCCTCGACTTCGAAAACTTGCAGCCACTGACGCCGGGCGCGAAACGCATGGGTCTGTTCTCTTGGGCCGAGCAGGCCGATGGTGGGTTCCGCGCCCAGTGGAGCAGTGCCGAGGCTGCGCAGGAAACCGTGCTGGCGCTGGAGCCGCTTTATTACATCGATCGTGAGCAGCGACAGGTTGGCCCTCTGTTCAGTGAGTTGGAAGAAAAACTGGCCTGCCATTTGACCCTCGCCCCAGACATCCCGGCGCGTCAGGCGATGCAGTTCAGCCATCGCATGAGCGCGATGACCAAAATCCCGCCGCCGCACAAGCTCACCGAACGAATCATCGATGACGTGCTTCCGCAGCCGCAACTGACCTTGGTCGGCGGCCGGGAGCGTTCGCGCTGGGAATACGTTCTGGAGCACCGCGCCGCTCTGGTGTTTACCTACAACGGTCATCCGGCGGTGGATCGTAATCCGGAAGTGATGATCCTCAATGGCACTGAAACCCAGCGCATTCGACGCCAGCCTGCGATGGAAAAGAAGCTACGCCAGAGCCTGCAAAAGCACGGCTTCAAAAAAGCCACGCGCAAGAGCGCTATGGATCGTCTCGGCGAGATGTTCACCTTGCCGGATGATTCCGCCTGGCTCGGATTCATGCATGAAGGGCTTGCCACACTGCGCGCCGCGGACTGGGAAATCGAAATCAGTCCCGGCTTCCATTTCGATGTGCAGCCGGTCGAACACTGGTACGCGGAGGTCGAAGAAGAGGCCGGGCATCAATGGTTTGATCTGCAACTGGGCATCGTCGTCAATGGCGAGCGCTACAGCTTGTTGCCGATCCTTCTGCATCTGTTGCGCACCCAGCCACGTTTGCTCGACCCGGTGAATCTGGCGCAACGCAGCGACGACGAAAAACTCCTGATCGAACTCAAGCCCAGCGGTTTTGGCGACCCGGCAGGCGCCAAGGTGGCGTTGCCGCTGAGTCGGGTCAAACCGCTGATGGCGACGCTGGGCGAGCTGTACCTGGGCGGACATCAGGGCGATGCGCTGCGCTTGACTGTTCCAGACGCCGCGCGCCTGAGTATGCTCGATGGCATGCCACTGGAATGGCAGGGCGGCGAACGCCTGCGCACTTTTGCCAAGCGGCTGCACAATTCCAGTCACACCCATATTGCTGCGCCGGCCGGCCTTAATGCGCAACTGCGCCCATATCAGCTCGAAGGCCTTGGCTGGATGCAGACTCTGCGGGAGCTGGAGGTCGGCGGCATTCTTGGCGATGACATGGGCTTGGGCAAAACCCTGCAGACCCTGGCGCATCTGCTCACGGAAAAGCACGCCGGTCGCCTCGATTGCCCGGCACTGGCGGTGATGCCGACCAGCCTGATTCCCAACTGGCTCGACGAGGCCCAGCGCTTCACGCCTCAGTTGAAGGTTCTGGCGCTGCATGGGGCCGGGCGGCAAAAAGACTTCGCCAATCTCGCCGAATACGACTTGGTGCTGACCACTTACGCCTTGCTGCCCAGGGATCTTGAAACGTTGCGGCCGCAGTCGTGGAGCGTGCTGATTCTCGACGAAGCGCAGAACATCAAGAACCCGCTGAGCAAAGCGGCGCAGGCCGCACGTGACTTGCAGGCCCGTCAGCGCTTGTGTCTGAGCGGCACGCCACTGGAAAACCATCTCGGCGAGCTGTGGTCGCAGTTTCATTTCCTCATGCCTGGCTGGCTGGGCGACAGCAAGTCCTTCAACCGCGATTACCGCACACCGATCGAGAAGCATGGCAATGTCCAGCGCATGCAGCACCTGACGGCGCGCATCAAGCCGTTTTTGCTGCGTCGCAAGAAAGATCAGGTCGCCACTGAGCTGCCGCCGAAAACCGAAATCATCCATTGGGTTGAACTCAGCGACGGCCAGCGCGACGTCTATGAAACGGTGCGCGTGGCGATGGACAAAAAAGTGCGCGATGAAATTGCCCGCAGTGGTGTGGCGCGCAGTCAAATCATCATTCTTGATGCCTTGCTCAAGCTGCGTCAGGTCTGCTGCGATCTGCGGTTGATCAACATGCCTCTCACGGCGAAGGCATTGCGCTCAGGCAGCGGCAAGCTGATCAGCCTGATGGAGATGCTCGAAGAGTTGCTCGGCGAAGGTCGGCGCATCCTGCTGTTCTCCCAGTTCACCTCGATGCTGGCGCTGATCGAGCAGGAGTTGCAGCAGCGCGCTATCGGTTATTCGTTGCTGACTGGCGACACCACCGACCGGCGCACGCCAGTCAAGAATTTCCAGGGCGGCAAGGTGCCGTTGTTCCTCATCAGCCTCAAGGCTGGCGGTACCGGTCTGAACCTGACGGCTGCGGACACGGTGATCCACTTCGACCCGTGGTGGAACCCGGCGGTGGAGAGTCAGGCAACCGATCGCGCTTATCGTATCGGGCAGAACAATCCGGTGTTTGTTTACAAGCTGATCGCTCGCGGCTCGGTAGAGGAAAAGATACAAGCGTTGCAGCAGGAGAAAGCAGCGCTGACCGGGGCGGTGCTTGAAGGTGGTACGACGGGTGGATTCAAACTGGAACAGAGTGATATCGAAGCGCTGTTTGCGCCGTTGCCCGCTTCCAGGCAGTAAGCTTCAGTTTGAACCTTCAACTGAGGTGATCCGTTCGCGAGCAGGCTCGCTCCCACAAGGAGAAATGCGATCCAACTGTGGGAGCGGGCTTGCTCGCGAAAGCTATCTAGCAAACACTGCACATCTCAGCGCTTGTCGAGCTTATCCGGCAGCGGCGCAAACAGCGCTTCGATGTCATCGCTCTGCAGTTTCCAGTCCCCGGCCTTGCGCCCATCCAGTACGCCTGCCGCCAGGTCGGATTTTTCCTTCTGCAGGTGCTGAATCTTCTCTTCCACCGTGCCGCGGGCAATCATCTTGTAGACGAACACCGGCTTCTCCTGGCCGATTCGATAGGCGCGGTCGGTTGCCTGGTTCTCGGTCGCCGGGTTCCACCACGGATCGTAATGAATCACCGTATCCGCTTCGGTCAGGTTCAAGCCGACGCCGCCGGCCTTCAGGCTGATCAGAAAAATCTGACGTTTGCCGCTCTGGAATTCCTTCACCGGCGTGCGCCGATCGCGGGTCTGGCCAGTCAACAAGGCGTAGGCAACGTTGCGTTTCTTCAGTTCGTCCTCGATCAGTGACAGCATCGAGGTGAACTGCGAGAACAATAGAATCCGCCGACCTTCTTCGAACAACTCTTCGAGCATTTCCATCAGGCTGTCGAGTTTGCCCGAGCTGCTGCCACGGGCGGGCAGGGTGGCGTCGTTGACCAGGCGCAGATCGCAGCAGACCTGACGCAGCTTGAGCAGGGCTTCAAGAATGATGATCTGGCTGCGCGCCACGCCTTTGCGAGTGATCTCATCGCGGACTTTCTTGTCCATCGCCAGGCGCATGGTTTCGTACACGTCGCGCTGCGCCTCATTGAGATCGACCCAGTGGATGATCTCGGTTTTGGGCGGCAGTTCGGTGGCCACCTGTTCCTTGGTGCGGCGCAGCAGAAACGGTTTTATCCGACCATTGAGGTGCTGCAGCCTGACTTCGCTGGCGCGCTTTTCGATCGGCACGCGGTAGTCGGCATTGAAGCTTTTGACATCGCCCAACCAGCCCGGCAGCAAAAAGTGGAACAACGACCACAACTCGCCGAGGTGGTTTTCCAGCGGTGTGCCACTCAGGCACAGGCGCTGGCGCGCGTTGAGTTCGCGAGCGGCCTGCGCGGCCTTGCTGTTAGGGTTCTTGATGTACTGCGCTTCGTCGAGCACCAGAACGTGCAGCGGCTGTTGTGCCAGCCGTTCGACGTCCTTGGGCAGCAGTGCATAGGTGGTCAGGATCAGGTCGAAGTCGGCCAGATGCTCGAAATGCTTTTTGCGGCCGGCACCGTACAGCGCGACCACTTTCAGTTGCGGCGTGAAGTGCGCGGCTTCGTCGAGCCAGTTCGGGATCAGGCTGGTGGGCATCACCACCATGCACGGTCGATCCAGACGCCCGGCGTTTTTCTCACTGAGAATATGCGCCAGGGTCTGTAAGGTTTTACCCAGACCCATGTCGTCCGCCAGAATCCCGCCGACCTCAAGCTGACGCAGGGACTGCATCCAGCTCAAGCCTTCGAGTTGATAGGGACGCAGCGTCGCGTTCAAGCCCTTCGGCGCTTGTGCACTGTAGTCGCGGATGTCGCGCAGGCGTTGGGCGAAACTTCGAATCTGTTCGCCACCCTCCCACAGCAGGGGAATGCCTTCCAGCGAGTTGAGCCGTGTGGCGTCGGCCTTGCTCAGGCGCAGGGTGGTTTCGCCCGGCTCCTGCAAGTAGAACTCGCCCAGCGTTGCCAGTACCGGTTTTAGTCGGCCAAGGGGCAGCGCCACTTGCAGCGGCCCGTGCTCACTGTTGCGTTGCGGCACATTGACCAGAATCAGCTCGTCATCGCGGCGCCGCGCCAGGCGTTCCGGGTTGAGGATTTCCGTGTGCGAGCGCATCAGGTTGAGCAGGATCGGCAGCAGGCTCAGGCGCTCACCATTGACGATGATCCCCAATTCCAGATCGAACCAGTCGCGTTCCGGCGCCTGTTCGACGGTGGCGTACCAGTCGTCGACGGCGGTCAGGTCGAAGCCGAATTCCTCGTCGATCTGCAATTCCCAGCCTTGGGTGCGCAGCTTCGGCAGTTCGTTGAGGGTAAACGTCAGCCAGGCGCTGTCGTTGACCATCTCGTACAGCTCGCCGGCGCTTTCCGGCAGCGCTTTGCTCTGGCGCGTGGCGATACGGAAGCCGAGGATTCTTAACTGTTCGCGGTAGGACTGTTCCACTTCCGGATGGCGTTTTATCCGCAGGATCTGGGTTTCCTGGCGAATCAGAATGTCGCTGTTTTTCTGCCCGCTGACGTACTCATCCAGATAGCTGAACGACAGCGCCGCCCGATGCTGAATATAGCGCTGCATCTTGCCGTTGCGCGGCTCGAACGCGCTGAACTCGACGCTGGCCAGCCACAGGCGCGGCAGCGGTTGCACGTTGTCCACCAGCACTTGCGGCGGCGCTTTGGGGTTACGGTTCTCCAATACGGCCTGGAGTTTTTCCAGCAGTTCGGCGTCTTTCGCTGCGGCAGGGTATTCGAGGGTTTCCTGCACTTGCAGGAGTACTGCGGCGCAGTGTTTGCAGTTATTGCGCACCGGGCAGGTGCAGGTGGCGTCAACCAGCAGCAGGGTGTCTTTGGCTGACTCGCGCAGGTGAATGGTCTGACGGTAGACATTACCGCCAGAGCCTTCGCAACTGGCGGTGATGGTCGCATCGCCGACCTGGGCGATGCGTACCCGGTTCTCCAGGGCGTAGCGGCGGCCACGCTCCAGGCTCTGTTCCTTGAATCGGCTGACCCAGGAGGGTGCCAACGGTTTACTCAGGGGCGGGGACATAAGGACTTCGATCAGTCCGGAATCGCTTCAGGGGCTTGCCGTGGGGCGGGCGCCGTCAGGGACGTGATCTTGATCAGCAGCGCCAGGTGGCCGTTGTCGAGATAGTTGAGCTGGCCGTTTTTGGTGTGGCTGTCCTGTTTCAGGTGTTCGCTGGCAGTGACCATGCCGTTGGCGTCGATCTGGTTGACCCAGAAGTCGGCGTTCACGTCGGTAAAGCGCCCGAGTTTCATTTCCAGCGTGCCCTCGATCGGGAACTGGCCGAACTGTTCCTTGCCGTCGCTGACTGCCACCTTGGTCGGCGCTTCGCCGAGGGGCTGCTGCCAGGCCTTGTGCATCAGCACACTGTAATCACCGCTGGCGCTGAGTTTGCTGGCAACGTCGCCGAGCGCAGGTGTGCGCAGGCTGTCATCACCCAGGCGTTGAGCGCCGGCGGCCCAGTCTTCCGGGGCGGCGCGGCTGACGATAGCCGGCACGGCGTTCTGGCGCACCAGAATCATTTCGACCTGATACAGGTCATCGGCGAAAACCGAAGGGGCTACCAAGGCAAGTAGCAAAGTCAGTGAGCGAAACAGGCGCATGCGGCGTCCTTCAAACAGTTTTCGGGAGGAGGCGCTCGAACAGCGCCTCTACAGTATTAAAGCGCTCTTCCGGGCGTTCCATCGGCACCTGGAACTTGAACATCGTGGCGCCTTCGAATTTGTAGCGTTTTGGCTGAGTCTGGATCAGTTTGATCAAGGTCATCGGGTCGACCGGCGTCTGCGCGGCGAACTCGATGCGCCCACCCTGCGGGCCACCGTCGACTTTCTTGATGCCCAGCTGTTCGGCCTGCAACTTCAGCGCAGTGATGCGCACCAGATTCTTGGTCGGCTCCGGCAGCAGGCCGAAACGATCGATCATCTCCACTTGCAGATCCTTCAGGCCTTCCTCGTCGGTGGCCGAAGCGATGCGCTTGTACAGAATCAGGCGGGCGTGAACGTCCGGCAGATAGTCTTCCGGAATCAGCGCAGGCACGCGCAGGTTGACCTCCGGGCCACCGCCGAGCGGTTGATCGAGATTCGGTTGCTCGCCCTTGCGGATCGACTTCACCGCGCGCTCGAGCATCTCCATGTACAACGTAAAACCCACGGCCTGAATTTGCCCGCTCTGGCCATCGCCCAGCAGTTCGCCGGCGCCACGGATTTCCAGGTCGTTGGTCGCCAGCACGAAACCGGCGCCCAGATCCTGAGTGTTGGCAATCGCTTCCAGACGCTTTTCCGCATCGGACGTGATTTGTTGGCGTGGCGGGGTCAGCAGGTAGGCGTAAGCCTGGTGGTGGCTGCGACCGACACGTCCGCGCAACTGGTGCAATTGCGCCAGGCCGAACTTGTCGGCGCGCTCGATGATGATGGTGTTGGCGCTCGGCACGTCGATGCCGGTCTCGATGATGGTCGAGGCAATCAGCACGTTGAAGCGCTTGTGATAGAAGTCGCTCATCACCTGTTCGAGTTCGCGTTCGCGCATCTGTCCGTGACCGATGCCGATCCGTGCTTCCGGCACCAGTTCGGCGAGATCCGCCGCGCACTTCTCGATTGTTTTGACGTCGTTGTGCAGGTAGTAAACCTGCCCACCGCGCAGCAGTTCACGCAGCAGAGCCTCTTTGACCGTGCTCTTGTTCTGCTCCATGACGAAGGTGCGTACCGACAGGCGGCGCGCCGGCGGGGTGGTGATGATCGACAGATCACGCATGCCCGACACCGCCATGTTCAGCGTGCGCGGAATCGGCGTGGCGGTCAGCGTGAGAATGTCGACTTCGCTGCGCAGGGCCTTGAGCTGTTCTTTCTGCCGCACACCGAAGCGGTGCTCTTCGTCGATGATCACCAGCCCCAGGTTTTTGATCTTCACATCGTCGGACAGCAGCTTGTGCGTGCCGATGACGATATCGATCTTGCCTTCCGCCAGGTCGGCGATCGCCGCGTTGACTTCCTTGGCCGATTTGAAGCGGCTCATCACTTCCACGGTCACCGGCCAGTCGGCGAAACGGTCGCGGAAACTGTTGTAGTGCTGCTGGGCGAGCAGGGTGGTCGGCACCAGAATCGCCACCTGACGCCCGCCGTGCACGGCAATGAACGCGGCGCGCATCGCCACTTCGGTCTTGCCGAAACCGACGTCGCCGCAGACCAGACGATCCATCGGCTTTGGCGCGAGCATGTCTTCGCGCACCGCTTCGATGGTCGCTTGCTGGTCCGGCGTTTCTTCGAACGGGAAACCGGCGCTGAAGGTCGCGTAATCGGCTTTCGGGTCGGCAAACGCGTAGCCTTCGCGGGCGGCACGACGGGCATAGATGTCGAGCAGCTCAGCGGCGACATCGCGCACCTGTTCGGCGGCTTTGCGCTTGGCTTTCTGCCAGGTCTCGGAGCCGAGGCGGTGCAGCGGCGCCAGTGAGTCATCGCTGCCGGTGTAACGCGCGATCAGATGCAGGTTGGCCACCGGCACGTAGAGCTTGGCGTTCTCCGCATATTCCAGAGTGAGGAATTCTGCAGCCTGGTTGTCGATTTCCAGAATCGTCAGGCCCAGATAACGCCCGACACCGTGATCGATGTGCACCACCGGCGCGCCTTCGCGCAGTTCGGTAAGGTTTTTGATCACTGCATCGTTGTTGGCGTCGGCGCGTTTTTCCCGGCGACGACGCTGCATGACGCGCTGACCGAACAACGGGCTCTCCGCCACCAGCGCCAGCGCCGGGTCATCGAGCATCAAGCCCTCGTCGAGCGGCGCGATGGTGATCGCCAGGCGATCCTTGCTCGAAACGAAGTCCGGCCAGCTGTCGACGGTTTTCGGCCGCAGCTTCAGGCGTTCCAGCAGCTCCAGCAGGACTTCACGCCGGCCCGCGGATTCGGCGGTGAACAGCACGCGTCCGGGGAATTCGTCGAGGAATGTCGAGAGCGCCGCCAGTGGTTGTGTGGCCTTGGCTTCGATCGCCAGGTTTGGCAGTGCCTGCGCCGGGAAGCGCTCGCGACCGGCACCGGATTCGACGTCCTGCTGACTGGCGACGACCCGTGGCCAGCTCTTGAGGCGGGCGAAGCAGTCTTCCACCGGCAGGAACAATTCCGCAGGCGGCAATAGAGGGCGCGATGGATCGACACGGCGCTCTTCGTAGCGATTGCGCACGTCGTTCCAGAAGTTTTCTGCCGCTTGTTCGATACCCGGCAGCGAGAACACTTGAGTGTCCTGCGGCAGGTAATCGAACAGTGTCGAGGTTTCGTCGAAGAACAGCGGCAGGTAGTACTCGATACCGGCCGGGGTGATGCCGCTGCTCAAGTCCTGGAAGATCGGGCAGCGCCGGAAGTCGACGTCGAAACGCTCGCGAAAGCGCGCCTTGAAGCGGGTGACCGCATCTTTCTGCAGCGGGAACTCTCGGGCCGGCAGCAGCTTGACCGAATCGACCTTGTCGATGGAGCGCTGGTTTTCCGGATCGAAGGTGCGCAGGGTTTCGATTTCGTCGTCGAACAGGTCGATGCGATAGGGCAGTTTGCTGCCCATCGGGAACAGGTCGATCAGCGCGCCGCGTACGGTGAACTCGCCGTGCTCGTAGACCGTATCGACGTAGCGATAGCCGCTGGCCTCAAGGCGCGAGCGCATCTGTTCGACATCGAGCTTCTGCCCGACATCCAGCACCAGACTGCTGCCGAGCAGGAACTTGGTCGGCGCCAGGCGGTGCAGGGCGGTGGTGATCGGCACCACCAGCACGCCGTGCGCCAGCTCCGGCAGTCTATAAAGGCTGGCAATGCGCTGGGAAATGATGTCCTGGTGCGGCGAGAACAGATCGTACGGCAGGGTTTCCCAGTCGGGGAAATGCAGCACGGGCAAATCCGGGGCGAAGAAACTCAGCTCCTGTTCAAGCCGTTCGGCACTCTGGCTGTCGGCGGTCAGTAGCAGGGTGAAGCGCTTGGCAGCGCTGGCAGCCTCGGCAATCGCGAGGCTGAGGGCAGCACCGGGCAGGTTGCCCCAATGCTGTTTACCTGCCGCGGCAGGGAGAAGCGGTAGACGCAGAACGGGCACGGAAGGTTGAGCTCCAGGCTTTGCGACAAAGTCGGTAATTGTAGCGGCGTCCGGTGCCGGCTGTCAGTTGCAGTCTGCGTCTATCTTCGCGGTTTGCGCAAAATGTAGTGGTAACCATAAAAACGAGCACTTTTTTAGTGGTTATGTAGTGCCGAAATCGACTGGTGTTACGGAGGGTTACAGACATCGTCTAACAGTCGTCGAAAAATTGACTGCGCTGGAAGCCCCGGTTTTACTGGGCTGGCGCGGGGCGTAATTTTTTTGAACGGAATTTTGTTACCGATTGCGCGACAAGCGCGCATTGCTACAAGAGGTTCTCGGCGGCATAATGTAGCCCCTTTTTTCTGCCCCTACATGTGGAAGGTTCCCGTGACTCAGAAGCCCGACCAGTGTCTTGGTGAATGGATCGACCGTGAAGCACTCGCAGAAGCGATGATTCCGCTTATCGGTCAGCTCTACCGCAATAACAACGTGGTGAGCTCGATCTATGGCCGCAGCCTGATCAACCAGTCTGTCATCGCGATTCTCAAAGCTCACCGCTTTGCTCGCCACCGTTCCTCCGACGATAGCGAACTCTCCGTCCACGAAACATTCCCTCTGCTGAAAGCCATGAGCGAGCTCAAGCTCGGCGCGGCTTCGGTAGACCTGGGCAAGTTGGCGTTCAAATTCCGCAGCGAAGGCAATGGCCGCAGCGCCGAGCAGTTCGTGCGTGAAGAACTGGCTGACGTGGTTGGTCAGCAAAACGCTTCGGCCCGCAAAGGCACTGACGTTGTGCTGTACGGCTTCGGTCGTATCGGCCGTCTGCTGGCGCGCATCCTGATCGAGAAAACCGGTGGTGGCGACGGTCTGCGTCTGCGTGCCATCGTCGTGCGCAAAGGCGCCGAAAACGACCTGACCAAGCGCGCCAGCCTGCTGCGTCGCGATTCGGTACACGGTCCGTTCAACGGCACCATCGTCATCGACGAAGAAAACAACACCATCACCGCCAACGGTAACCTGATCCAGGTGATCTACGCGAAGAACCCGACCGAGGTGGATTACACCCAGTACGGCATCAAAGACGCGCTGCTGGTGGACAACACCGGTGTATGGCGTGACGCCGATGGCCTGGGTCAGCACCTGCAATGCCCGGGTGTGGCTCGTGTTGTTCTGACCGCGCCTGGCAAAGGCAAGCTGAAGAACATCGTTCACGGTATCAACCACAACGAAATCACCGCTGACGACAAGATCGTGTCCGCCGCTTCCTGCACCACCAACGCCATCGTGCCGGTGCTGAAGGCTGTGAATGACAAGTTCGGCATCATCAACGGTCACGTCGAAACCGTTCACTCGTACACCAACGACCAGAACCTGATCGACAACTTCCACAAGGGCGATCGCCGTGGCCGTTCCGCCGCGCTGAACATGGTCATCACCGAAACCGGTGCTGCCACCGCTGCTGCCAAGGCCCTGCCTGAGCTGGCCGGCAAGCTGACCGGTAACGCGATCCGCGTTCCGACGCCAAACGTGTCGATGGCCATTCTCAACCTGAACCTTGAGAAAGCCGCCAGCCGTGAAGAGATGAACGAGTACCTGCGCTACATGGCGCTGCACTCCGATCTGCACAAGCAAATCGACTTCGTCAACTCGCAGGAAGTGGTGTCCACTGACTTCGTGGGTTCGCGTCACGCCGGTGTGGTCGACGCTGAAGCGACCATCGTTCAGGACAACCGCGTTGTTCTGTACGTCTGGTACGACAACGAGTTCGGCTACAGCTGCCAGGTGGTTCGCGTGATGGAAGACATGGCCGGTGTAAACCCGCCAGCGTTCCCGCGCTAAGCCTTCGCTGCAAATGAAAACGCCCCGACTTAGGTCGGGGCGTTTTTTTATGCCTGCTGAATCTTTATTGCCTGTACCGGCCTCTTCGGGAGCAAGCCCCCTCCCACAGGTTTGGCGGTGTTCACACAATCATGTTGGCACCACCGGACCTTGTGGGAGGGGGCTTGCTCCCGAAGGCGTTTTATCGGGCGCCACCTGCCACGGCCGCTTGCGCAGTCCGCAGTTCATGCTTGTTGCCACGGAACAGCACCAGCGTCGCAATCAACCCCAGTACCGCCGCACCGCTGAGCCAGATCCCCGGCGCAGCCTTGTTGTCCAGCACATGGATCAGATAAGTACAGGCTGCCGGCGTGAAGCCACCAAAGGTCGCCGTCGCTAGGCTATAGGCCAGCGAGAACCCGGTGGTGCGCACTTCCACCGGCATGATTTCGGTCAGCGCCACCACCATCGCTCCGTTGTACGAGCCGTACAGGAACGACAGCCACAGTTCGACGATCAGCAAATGACTGAAGCTCGGGTTCGCCACCAGCCACGACAATGCCGGGTAAGCGGTCAGGATTGCCAGAATGGTCGCCGCCAGCAGTAGGGGTTTGCGCCCGTTCTTGTCGGACACCGCGCCCATCACCGGCAGCCAGAAGAAATTCGACAGACCGATGCACACGGTCACCAGCAGCGCGTCGAAATCCGACAGATGCAGTTCAGCCTTGCCGAAGGTCGGGGTGTAGGCGGTGATCAGGTAGAACGAAACCGTGGTCATCACCACCAGCGCCATGCCGGCGATGACGATGCCAAAGTTCTGACCGATCGAGCGGACGATTTCCCGCAGGGTAGGACGATGTTTACGCGCCTGGAATTCCGGGGTTTCCTCCAGCGAGCGACGAATGATGAAGATCACCGGAACGATCATGCAGCCGATCAGGAACGGCACGCGCCAGCCCCAGTCACCCATCTGTTCCGGGCTCAGCCAGTGGTTGAGACCCACTCCGAGCAGGCCGGCAAACACCACCGCCGCCTGCTGGCTGGCGGACTGCCAACTGACGAAAAAGCCCTTGCGGCCCGGCGTGGCGATTTCCGCCAGATACACCGAAACACCGCCCAGCTCGACGCCGGCCGAGAAGCCTTGCAGCAAGCGACCGAACAGCACGATCAACGGCGCTGCGACACCCAGAGTGGCATAGCCCGGCACGCAGGCGATCAGGATCGTACCGGCGGCCATCAACGCAAGGGTAATGATCAGGCCCTGGCGACGACCGTGACGGTCAATGTAGGCACCAAGGAAGATCGCGCCCAGTGGACGCATCAGGAAACCGGCACCGAAGGTGGCCAGGGACAGCATCAGGGAGGCGAAGGCGCTGTCGGCCGGGAAGAAGGTTTTGGCGATGGCCGTGGCGTAGAAGCCATAGACCATAAAGTCGAACATCTCGAGAAAATTGCCGCTGACAACGCGAAAAATCGCTTTGCCTTTGCCCGTGGTCGAGGACATTTTCAGTTACTCATTATTGGTTTCTTATGACGCGTTGCATCCGTTGAGGAGCGTGCGGGCCTTTGATCCATAATGGCTGGCGCGCTTTTATGGGGAGATGAAGAATTGTTCACTGGACGGTGGGTTTGGCTTGTGAGTGTGGCGGTTGTCCTCGCTGCCTGTGGCAACGGTGAGTCCATGGAAAGCTTTGGGGGGCCGACCATGGGCAGCACGTATTCGATCAAGTACGTGCGACACGCCGGTGTTGCCGAACCGGCGCAAGTTCGCCGGGAAGTGGAGGCTATCCTCGCGGAAGTGGATCGGCAGATGTCGACCTACCGCAATGACTCCGATATTGAACGCTTCAATGCATTGCCAGCGAACAGCTGTCAGACCATGCCGGCTGCCGTGCTTGAATTGGTCCGTGTCGGCGAACAGCTGTCGGAGCAAAGCGAAGGTTCCTACGACCTGACTGTCGAACCGCTGATGAACCTGTGGGGGTTCGGCCCACAAGGGCGTGAAGAGAAAGTCCCCGACTCCGCCGCGCTGGCCGAAACCCTGCAGCGAGTCGGCTACCGCCATTTGCATATCGACGGCGACCGCTTGTGCAAGGACGCCGCTGTCGAAGTCGACTTCAACAGCATCGCCGCCGGTTACGCGGTCGACACCATCGCCGCCAGGCTCGAGTCGATGGGCATCCATGACTATCTCGCCGAAGCCACCGGTGAGCTAAAGGCCAAGGGCAAGAAGCTTGATGGCTCATCCTGGCGTATTGCGCTGGAAGAGCCGCGAGACGATCAACAGGTGGCCGAACGGATCATTCAGGTCGACGGCTACGGGGTTTCCACCTCCGGTGATTACCGTAACTATTTCCTGCAAGGTGGCCGGCGTTATTCCCACACCTTCGATGCGCGGAGCGGGGCGCCGGTCCTACACAACCTGGCGTCAGTCACGGTAATTCATCCTTCAGCGTTGATGGCCGATGGACTATCGACGCTGTTGCTGATTCTCGGGCCTGAACGGGCTTGGGACTATGCCGAAAAACATCACATTGGTGCATTCTTCGTGATTCGTGCCGATACAGGTTTTGTTATCCGCACCAGTGCGGCTTTCGAACGCCTCAGTGGCGCAAAAGTTGACTGAAAACAGTACGAAAGCTGGCGTTGTAGTGCAGGCAAAAGTAGCCTACGACGCGACCAAGGGTTAATGTGCGCGGCGTTGACGCTTCTATAGACTGTGTCCGGGTTCTTTACTGACCCCCAATTGTTCCTTCGCGCCACGATTCGGCGTGATTTAGCCGCCGGTGCAGCTGGCACCGCGGCCTGTTCTGAGGAGTACGCATGGCTGTCTACAACTACGACGTGGTGGTGTTGGGTTCCGGCCCGGCGGGAGAAGGCGCGGCAATGAACGCCGCCAAAGCAGGGCGCAAGGTGGCGATGGTCGACAGCCGTCGCCAGGTCGGCGGTAACTGCACCCACCTGGGGACCATCCCGTCCAAGGCCCTGCGTCACTCGGTGCGGCAGATCATGCAGTTCAACACCAACCCGATGTTCCGGGCGATCGGCGAACCGCGCTGGTTCTCCTTCCCGGACGTGTTGAAAAGCGCCGAGAAAGTCATTTCCAAACAAGTCGCTTCGCGCACTGGCTACTACGCTCGTAACCGCGTCGACGTGTTCTTCGGCACCGGCAGCTTCGCCGACGAGCAAACCATCGAAGTGGTCTGCGCCAACGGCGTGGTCGAGAAGCTGGTGGCCAAGCACATCATCATCGCCACCGGTTCGCGCCCGTATCGCCCGGCGGACATCGATTTCAATCACCCGCGCATCTACGATAGCGACACCATCCTCAGCCTCGGCCACACCCCGCGCAAACTGATCGTTTACGGCGCCGGCGTGATCGGCTGTGAATACGCCTCGATCTTCAGCGGTCTGGGGGTACTGGTTGAACTGGTGGACAACCGCGGTCAGTTGCTGAGCTTCCTCGACTCGGAAATCTCCCAGGCGTTGAGCTATCACTTCAGCAACAACAACATCACCGTGCGCCACAACGAAGATTACGATCGCGTTGAGGGCGTCGATAACGGGGTTATCCTGCACCTGAAGTCCGGCAAGAAGATCAAGGCCGATGCCTTGCTCTGGTGCAACGGCCGTACCGGCAACACCGACCAGCTCGGTCTGGAAAACATCGGGGTCAAGGTCAACAGCCGTGGCCAGATCGAAGTCGACGAGGCCTACCGCACCTGCGTGCCGAACATCTATGGCGCTGGCGACGTGATCGGCTGGCCGAGTCTGGCCAGTGCCGCCCACGACCAGGGTCGTTCGGCTGCCGGCAGCATCGTCGATAACGGCAGCTGGCGCTTTGTGAATGACGTGCCGACCGGTATCTACACCATTCCGGAGATCAGTTCGATCGGCAAGAACGAGCAGGAGCTGACCCAGGCCAAGGTGCCGTACGAAGTCGGCAAGGCGTTCTTCAAGAGCATGGCGCGTGCGCAGATCGCCGGCGAGCCGCAAGGCATGCTGAAGATCCTGTTCCACCGTGAAACCCTGGAAGTGCTGGGTGTTCACTGCTTCGGTTATCAGGCGTCGGAGATCGTGCACATCGGTCAGGCGATCATGAGCCAGCCGGGCGAGTTGAATACGCTGAAGTACTTCGTCAACACCACGTTCAACTACCCGACCATGGCCGAAGCCTATCGGGTAGCGGCGTACGACGGCCTCAACCGGCTTTTTTGACGGGCTCCGGCCGGTGGCCTGAGCCGGCCGGGGAGACCGATTTCAGCAATTCTCGAGGGTGGCAGTGGCCAAACCGGGAAAGTCTGTAATCAGGCTGTCAACGCCGAAGTCGGCGAGTCTGCGCATCAGCGCAGGCTCGTTGACGGTCCACACCGACACATGCAGCCCCTGACGCTGCGCCTTTTGCAGGCGTTCCGGCGTACACAGCGTCCAGTTCAGAGCCAGAATCTCACAGCCATAGCTGGCCGCGACCTTTAGCGGGTCGAGCCAGGCGTATTCGGCCACCAGTCCACGCGACACGTCCGGTACCAGGTCCAGCGCCGCTTTCAGCACTTCCCGCGAGCTCGAAGTGATGGTGACCTTGTCCAGCAGGCCATGACGCTGGGCCATTTCGCGAATCGCCAGTACGGTAGTCGCGGCGCGGGTGCGTGAAGCGCTTTTGACTTCCAGTTGCCAGTGCTCGAAATCACACTGCTCGAACAATTCTTCCAGGGTCGGAATCGGGCACGGTTTGATCCAGCCCGGGCCGCCCTTGCGCGCGTCGTAGGTCACCAGTTCGGCGGCGGTGTGTTCGACCACCTTGCCGCGCCGGTCGGTGGTGCGCTTGAGGGTCGGGTCGTGGATCACCATCAGCTCGCCGTCCTTGGACAGGTGCAGATCCAGTTCGCAACGGCGTACGCCGTGCTTGAGACATTCCTGAAAACTGCTCAGGGTATTTTCCGGTGCTTCGCCCTTGGCGCCGCGGTGGCCGTAGATGAGGGTCACGGTGCTTCCTTAATTTAAATGCCTGATTCGTTCTGTTCACGGGCCAGGCGTCGTTCCTGGGCCTGTTTCTGCAAGATATAGCGGGCGAGCAACTGGCGCTGGGCGTCGGTCAAGTGTTCGAACTCGGTGCCGACGTCGTAGCCGTCGCCCTTGCGGTCGCAATGGGTGACGCGGGCGCGCAGCAGCAGGCCCAGTGCCTGCGGCATCAGCACCAGTTTCACCGACAGGTGCGCGCCGGTGGCGATTGGGGTCGGGTGCTGAAAGTCGATCCCGCCTTCGGAGATGATCACCGGTTGTGGCTCGCCGATATGGCCGAGCACGGTCAGGGCGACCACCTGGCTGAGCAGGTCGATGCGTTTGTTCTGGGATTTGAGGAACGCGGCGATAGCCCGGTCGCGTTCGCTGATCTGGCGCAACAGGTGCTGCGACTCGAATTCGCTCAGGTGCAGTTCGCTGAGCAGGTTGAACAGTGGAGAAGCATCCTGCAACACTTCCTGGCCTGCGGCTTCGGGAGCGGACAGGGGCCGAATTTCCAGTGCGATCATGTCCTCGATACGGTAGTATTCGCGGCGATCTTCTTCATCTAATGTCGACATGGCGAACCCATGGTAGCGGCGGTGGTCTGAGTGTAAAGCTGGTTATCGACCCCCGCCACAAGGACGTTCCTTTTCCCTCCGAACAAGCCCCGACATGTTCAGACCTCTCTTCGTATTTATCGGCACGCGTTATACCCGTGCAAAGCGTCGCAATCATTTTGTGTCATTCATTTCCCTGACTTCGATGATCGGGCTCGCCCTTGGCGTGGTCGTGATGATCGTGGTGCTCTCGGTGATGAACGGCTTCGATCATGAGATGCGCACCCGCGTGCTGGGCATGGTGCCCCACGCGACTCTTGAAACCGGTGAACCGATCAACGATTGGCAGAGCCTCGCCGCCAAGGTCAAGCGCAATCCTGAGGTGACGGCGGTTGCGCCATTCACCCAGATGCAGGGTTTGCTGACCAACAACGGCCAGGTGTCCAAGGTGTTGCTCAACGCCATCGACCCCGCGCTCGAGCGCAATGTGTCGATCATCGACAACTTCATGAAGCAGGGCAATCTCGACGATTTGACGCCGGGCAGCTTCGGCATCGTCATCGGCGACAAGGCCGCGACCAAGCTCGGCGTGGGCCTCGGTGACAAAGTCACCTTCGTCGCGCCGGAGGTCAGCGTGACCCCCGCCGGGATGTTCCCGCGCATGAAGCGCTTTACCGTGGTCGGCATCTTCCATGTCGGCGCCGGTGAGCTGGACGGCTATCTGGGTGTCACCAACCTGCAGGATCTGGCGAAAATGCACCGCTGGAAGCCTGATCAGGTGCAGGGCATCCGGTTGAAGTTCAATGATCTGTTCCAGGCGCCGCGCGTGGCCTGGACCATCGCCCAGCAGTTGGGCGAAGACCATTACTACGCCCGCGACTGGACCCGCACCCACGGCAACCTGTATCAGGCGATCCGCATGGAAAAAGCCATGATCGGTCTGCTGTTGCTGCTGATCGTCGCGGTGGCTGCGTTCAACATCATTTCCACGCTGGTAATGGTGGTAAATGACAAGAAGAGCGACATCGCCATTCTGCGTACCCTCGGCGCCACGCCGGGGACGATCATGCGCACGTTCATGGTGCAGGGCACCGTGATCGGCGTGGTCGGTACGGCGATTGGTGCCGTGGTCGGGATCTTCGCTGCGCTCAACGTCAGTGCGGCGATTTCCGCCCTCGAAGGGCTGATCGGCCACAAGTTCCTCAACGCCGATGTGTATTTCATCGATTACCTGCCGTCGCAGGTGCAGAGCCAGGACGTGGTCATGGTCTGCGCCGCTGCGTTGGTCCTGAGTTTCCTCGCCACCCTGTATCCCGCCTGGCGTGCTGCGCGCACCCAGCCGGCGGAGGCGCTACGTTATGAGTGAGTCGGGCATGAGTGATAAAGCAATCTTGAGCTGCCGCAACCTGGGCAAATCCTACGAGGAAGGCCCGGAGTCGGTGCAAGTGTTGGCCGGTCTGCAACTGGAGTTGCACCCGGGCGAGCGTGTGGCGATCGTCGGCAAGTCCGGTTCCGGCAAAAGTACCTTGCTCAACCTGCTGGGCGGTCTCGACACGCCGACTGAAGGCAGCGTCTGGCTCGACGGCGAAGAACTGTCGGCGCTGAGCGAGAAGAAGCGTGGCCTGCTGCGTAACCGTGCCTTGGGGTTCGTGTACCAGTTCCACCACTTGCTGCCGGAATTCACCGCGCTGGAAAACGTCTGCATGCCGCTGCTGATCGGCAAGACCGCGATCCCGGAAGCACGTCAGCGTGCTACCGCGTTGCTGGAGCGCGTGGGGCTGGGCCATCGTCTGGAGCACAAACCGGCCGAGCTGTCCGGTGGCGAGCGCCAGCGTGTGGCTATCGCCCGGGCGCTGGTGAACAATCCAGGCCTGGTGATGCTCGACGAGCCAACCGGCAACCTTGATTCGCACACCGCCGAAGGCATCCAGGACTTGATGCTGGAACTCAGCACTTCGATGCGCACGGCGTTCCTGGTGGTGACTCACGACATGAACCTGGCCCGCCAGATGGACCGCGTCCTGCAGTTGCAAGAAGGTTGCCTGACCGCCATCTGACCGACCGAAACCCGGTGCCTGTGTAAGGCATCGGGTCTTTTATTTTTATACGGTGCCCCAGCGAATGTTCAGACCGTTATCGATCTTTATCGGCACGCGCTATACCCGCGCCAAGCGCCGCAATCGCTTTGTTTCGTTCATCTCGATGACTTCGATGATCGGGCTCGCCCTCGGCGTGCTGGCGATGATCGTGGTGCTGTCGGTGATGAACGGCTTCCAGCGCGAAATGAGCTCGCGCATCCTCGGCATGGTGCCGCACGCGACCATCGTTGGCGTCAAGCCGATCGATGACTGGCAGCCGGTCGCCGCCGCCGCGCTGAAAAATCCTGAAGTGACCGCCGCCGTGCCGTTCACCGAGATGGAAGGCATGCTGTCCTACAAGGGCTTGATGCAGCCGATCCAGATCAGCGGCGTCGATCCGGCCCAGGAAGGCAAGGTGTCGATCGTGGCCCAGCACATTGTGCAGGGACGTCTCGATGACCTGAAACCGGGCGAGTTCGGTGTAGTGATCGGTGAAATCACCGCGCGCCGCTTCCGCCTCAACGTCGGCGACAAGATCACTCTGATCGTGCCGGAAGTCAGCACCGCACCGGGTGGCATTACCCCGCGCATGCAGCGCCTGAACGTGGTCGGTGTGTTCAAGGTCGGCGCTGAACTGGACGGCTCGATGGGGCTGATCCACGTGGCCGATGCCGCGACCATGCAGCACTGGCAGCCGAATCAAGTGCAGAGCGTGCGCCTGGCGGTGAAGGATCTGTACGCCGCGCCGAAAGTCTCCTCGGACATCGCCGCAGGCCTCGGTGCCGAGTTCAAGGCTGACGACTGGACTCACACCCAGGGCAGCCTGTTCAGCGCGATGAAAATGGAAAAAACCATGATTGGCCTGCTGTTGCTGATGATCGTTGCGGTGGCGGCGTTCAACATCATCGCCACGCTGATCATGGTGGTTAACGACAAGGGCGCGGACATCGCGATCCTGCGCACCATCGGCGCCACGCCCCGGCAGATCATGGCGATCTTCATGGTGCAGGGCACGGTGATCGGCATTGTCGGCACACTGATTGGTGGCGTGCTCGGCGTGATCGCGGCACTGAATGTCAGCGAGATGGTCGGCTGGGTCGAGCGCGTTACCGGCCAGCATATCTTCAGTTCCGACGTGTACTTCGTCAGCAACCTGCCTTCGGAATTGCAGGGCGGGGATGTGCTGTTGATCTGCTCGGCGGGCTTTATTCTGAGCTTCCTGGCGACGGTGTACCCGGCGTTGCGGGCGGCGAAGATCGAGCCGGCGCATGCGCTGAGATATTCGTAAGCGCCAATACCGTCTTCGCGAGCAGGCTCGCTCCCACAGGGAAATGCATTCCAATTGTGGGAGCGAGCCTGCTCGCGAAGGGGCCGGTCCTATCGACCTCATTCTCCTTTGGGCAACTCGATCACAAACCGCGTCCACCCCGCAGCCGATTCGCAATGAATCTGCCCACCATGGGCGCGGACGATCGATTGGGTAATCGCCAGCCCCAGCCCCGCATGTTCACTGCTGCCTTCCTGCCGCGCCGGATCTGCTCGATAAAACCGGTCAAACAGCCGTGGCAACAACTCTGCCGAAATGCCTTCGCCACTGTTCTCCACCGACACCTGCGCTATGTGCGGTTGATCGACGATGGACAGGCGCACGCTGCCTGACGCCGGGGTGAAGCGCAGCGCGTTATCCAGCAGATTCGACAAGGCCCGGCGCAGCATGCTGCGATCGCCTTCTATACGCGCATGACCTTCGCGGCTCAGCGTCACCCCGGCGTCCTCGGCCAGTGGCGCAAAAAACTCCAGCAATACATCGCTCTCATCCGCCAGCTCCAGCACCTCACGCTTGGGCATCAGCAAACCGTGGTCAGCCTTGGCCAGATAAAGCATGTCGTTGACCAGTTGGGCCATCCATTGCAGTTCTTCGAGGTTGCTGTGCAGGGCTTCGCGGTAATCCTCGATCGGTCGCGGGCGGGTGAGGGTGACCTGGGTGTGGGTCAGCAGGTTCGACAGCGGAGTGCGCAGTTCATGGGCGATGTCGGCAGAGAACGCCGACAGCCGTTGAAACGAGTCATCGAGGCGTCCGAGCATGGCGTTGAAGCTGTGGGCCATTTCCGCGAGCTCCGGCGGCATTTGCGCTTCCGGCAGTCGGGCATTCAGTGATTGTGCGGAAATCCCACGGGCGACTGCGCTCATACGGCGCAACGGACGCAAACCGCTGCGCGCGGCCCACGCGCCGAGCAGCGCGGTGGCCAGGGCCGACAAGCCGACGGTCAGCCAGATCAGATGCTGCATGCGTTGCAGGAAGTGCTGGTGGTGGGTGATGTCCAGCAGAAGCGTCAGTTGTGGCGAGTCGGGTTGATCCGGGTGGAGCGGGGCGTTGAGCACGCGGTAGTCGGCGCCGTCATGGCTGATGGTCGACAGGCCCGGCTGTTGCGGCAAGTCCTGCGGTAAATTGATCGAGCTGTCGTACCAGCGCTGGCCGTCACTGCCGGTAATACGCAGCGCCAGATCGGCCTGACGGCTCAGCTCATCCGCCAGCCGCGCCTCACGCTGAACGGGTTGCACATCCTGCAAGGCCCGGCGCAAACCGATCAGCTTGCCGTCCAGCAATTGCTGATCGAGCTCAATGAAGTGCGCCTCGCTGGCGCGGCTGAACAGCACCCCGGCGAACAGCGATACTACGGCGGTGCAGGCGGCAAACAGCAAGGCCAGACGAGAGCTCAAGGACAGGCGACGCATCAGGCCGGACGCTCTTCAAGCACGTAACCCATGCCGCGCACGGTGTGAATCAGTTTGTTGGGAAAGTCATCGTCGATCTTCAGGCGCAGGCGCCGGATCGCCACTTCGATCACGTTGGTGTCGCTGTCGAAGTTCATGTCCCAGACCTGCGAGGCAATCAGCGATTTCGGCAATACTTCACCCTGGCGGCGCAGGAGCATTTCCAGCAGGGCGAATTCCTTGGCGGTGAGGTCGATGCGCTGGCCGTTGCGTTCGACCCGGCGACGGATCAGGTCCAGACGCAGATCGGCCAGTTGCAGACTGGTTTCCTGGGGCAGGGCGCTGCCCCGGCGCAGCAGGCTGCGCACCCGGGCCAGCAGTTCGGAGAAGGCGAAGGGTTTGACCAGATAGTCGTCGGCGCCGAGTTCGAGGCCGTGAACCCGATCTTCGACTGCATCTTTGGCGGTCAGAAACAGCACTGGCGTGTCGAGGCCGGCACTGCGCACCGCCTGCAGAATCTGCCAGCCACTGCGCCCGGGCAGCATCACGTCGAGAATCAACAGCGCATAATCTCCGCTCAACGCCAGTTGCTGACCGCTGACGCCGTCGGCCACCAGTTCTGT
The DNA here is from genome assembly GCF_014200835.1 of Pseudomonas sp. JAI115. Classification (NCBI taxonomy): domain Bacteria; kingdom Pseudomonadati; phylum Pseudomonadota; class Gammaproteobacteria; order Pseudomonadales; family Pseudomonadaceae; genus Pseudomonas; species Pseudomonas sp. JAI115. The sequence continues at coordinate 1,044,156 of NZ_JACHCY010000001.1, read as the reverse complement.
GTTGAAACCGGCCTCGGTCAGGCCCTGGCGCAGGTAGTGGCCGGTTTTCGGTTGGTCTTCGACGATCAGCAGTTTCATGGGCGACTCGGGTTGTAGGAACAAAAGCGTTATACCGTGGGAGCAGGCGACACACGCCAACCTGACAAAGTTGTAATCTGCCTGTCAGGTAGCTGCCAGCGCAGGCGGGCTAGAGTTTCCCACAGGCTGAACCTTATCTTGTTGGAGTATGACTATGTTTTTGCGCAACCCTCTGGCCGTCGCCGCCTGTGTGCTGGCGCTGAGTTCACCTGTCTGGGCCGCTCCCGCGCACACTTATGATTTTGGCCAACCGGCACCAGCAGCCAAGGCTACTCGCAGCATTGAAGTTGTACTGAACGACATGTCGTTCGATCCCAAGGCGATTCAGGTCAAGGCCGGTGAGACGGTTCGCTTTGTGCTGGTGAATAAAGGCCAGTTGCTGCACGAATTCAACCTCGGTGACGCGGCGATGCATGCCCAGCACCAGCAGGAAATGTTGCAGATGCAGCAAAGCGGCATGCTCACGCCTACCGGCATGAAAGAAATGTCCCACGACATGGCGGGTATGGATCACGGCAGCATGGGCCACGGCATGAAGCACGACGACCCCAATAGCGTGCTGGTCGAGCCGGGCAAGACCGCCGAGCTGACCTGGACCTTCAGCAATGCCACCAGCCTGGAGTTCGCCTGCAATATTCCCGGTCACTACCAGGCGGGCATGGTCGGCAAACTGACTGTCAGTCAGTAAGCACTCAAAGGCGGGCGCAAAGGCTGATAGAATCCGCTGATTCTTCAGTCAGGTTTCCGCCATGCATCCCGCAGCCGAACATTCGCCGCTGGGCAAATCCAGCGAATACATCGCCACGTACACGCCGTCCCTGCTGTTCCCGATTCCGCGCACCGCGAAATGGGTCGAGCTGGGCCTGACCGCCGAAACCCTGCCGTATAAAGGCGTGGATTTCTGGAACTGCTTCGAACTGTCGTGGCTGTTGCCGTCGGGCAAGCCGGTGGTGGCGATCGGTGAATTCAGCATTCCGGCGGATTCGCCGAACATCATCGAATCGAAGTCGTTCAAGTTGTACCTGAACTCGCTGAACCAGACGCCGTTTGACGATATCGCCAGCCTCGAAGCGACACTGGTCAAGGACCTGTCGGCCGCTGCCGGCAAACCGGTCGGCGTACGGGTACGCAGCCTGAAGGACGTCGAGGACGAAGGCGTCGTGGCGTTGCCCGGCGTGTGCATCGACGATCTGGACATCAGCGTCAGCAACTATGAGCATCCGCGTCCGGAACTGCTGCGTTGCGATGATTCGAAGATTGTCGAAGAGAGCGTGCATAGCCATCTGCTCAAATCCAACTGCCCGGTGACCAGTCAGCCGGACTGGGGCAGCGTGGTGGTGGAATATCGTGGCGCGGCGCTGGATCACGCGAGCCTGCTGGAATACATCGTCAGCTTCCGCCAGCACTCGGACTTCCACGAGCAGTGCGTGGAGCGGATTTTCCTCGACCTGCAGCGCCTGCTGAAGCCGGAGAAGCTCACGGTGTTTGCGCGCTATGTGCGTCGTGGCGGGCTGGATATCAACCCGTATCGCAGCACTGAAGCGGTACAACTGCCGAACCACCGCCTGGTCCGTCAATAAAGAATCAGGATGTGGCATATCCAATGTGGGAGCGAGCCTGCTCGCGAAGGCTGTATGTCATTCAACGATGCTGTCGACTGACACGACGCCTTCGCGAGCAAGCCCGCTCCCACATTGGAATGCGTTTCAAATTGTGGAAATGAAAAAGCCCTGCCAGCGCTGGCAGGGCTTTTTGCATTTCAGGGGAGGAAAATCAGATCCCCATGCTACCCAGCGCATTGACGATATTGCGCAGGGTGCCGGCAATGGCCGGGTGTTCGAGTTCGAAGCGGTCCACTGCCAGATTCACACCGTCGGCGATGCTGGCATCCTGAGTGGCGTTCTCCAGTTTGATTTCCGATTCGATCTGCGCCATCAGCGTATGCAGATCTTCACGTTCGGCTTCGGACAGCGGCGGATTCTGCTCCAGTTGCTCGCGCAGGGTGTCGAGTTGTTTTTGCAGTTCTTGGGCGGGCATGGTGGGGTTCCTTTTATCAAGAGGCACTGGCATTGACCGCAGCCGCGCGCCAAAGGTCTATGGCTGACCTTTAGATTAATCCACTCTGCGGCAACCTGCATGATCCCGGTCAGGGCTTTTCGCCCTTGAGGCGGCGCAGGTTGATGTCCGCCAGGCAGGTGTCGAGCTCGCCCAGATGATCGATCACCGAATGCACGCCCAGCCCGAACAACTGCAGGGTTGCCTTACCGCGTCGTTGGTCGCGTTCGTTCTGGCTCAGCGCTTGCCACTCGCTCGGCGACAGGCCGCACAGCGAGCCGCAGGACGCCAGGCCAATGGTCCACAGCCCGGCGTTGAGGCCCGATTGCAGCAACCGGGGCTCGCCGCTCACCAGCACGCAGCCATCCAGGCAGCTGACGTTCAAACCCATCAGCGCCTGCCAGCAGGCGTTCGGTGCGGGCCACGGATTGATTGTTGCTGAATATTGCGTCGGTTTGATCCACGCCGGCAGAGAGGCCGCCAAGGGTTGCGCGAGGGCAGGGGGCAGCTCGTCGATCCACGCACAGGGAATCTGCTGGCGCTGCAGGCTGAGCAGGCTGTCGAGAGCGCCGGGTGTGGCGTGGGCGTGCTCGGGCAGTACGCTGGCGTGTTGATGGGCACGGGCGCCGAAATCCACCAGACAGCCACTGAGTCCGAACAGCACGGCGGTCAGGCCGGGCGCGGCGACAGGCAAGACTTCAGCGTGGGTCATGGCAACGTCCCTGAAATAGGCATGAGGCTAGGGGACATCGGTGACAGTTGGATGACAGGTGTGTGAAGGCGCTCCCTGGAAACGTCCTGCATTACTCTTCACGGGTGGACTGCCCAAAACGGCTTTTGCGCTTATACTAGCGCTCTTAACGCCTGGGCCCGGGTGCCCGCGCCAGTAAAAATCCAAGGAGTTTTTCTATGCGCTGGAGCAATCCTCTCGCTCAGCTATGTGTATGTGCCAGCGTCCTGCTGGTTCCGTTCGCCGCCAACGCTGCAACGGAAGAAGACCCTTGGGAAAGCGTCAACCGCCCGATCTTCCAGTTCAACGACTTCGTTGACACCTACGCGCTCAAGCCGCTGGCGCAGGGCTATGAGTTCGTGACGCCGCAGTTCCTCGAAGACGGCATCCACAACATGTTCCGCAACGTCGGTGACGTCACCAACCTGGCGAACAACATTCTGCAGGCCAAGCCGGCAGCAGCCGGTGTCGATACCGCGCGTATCATCTTCAACACCACCTTCGGCCTGCTGGGCTTCTTCGATGTCGGTACCAAAATGGGCCTGAATCGCAGTGACGAAGACTTCGGTCAGACCCTCGGTTACTGGGGCGTCAGCAGCGGCCCTTACGTGATGCTGCCGTTGCTCGGCCCGAGCACCCTGCGTGATGCACCGTCCAAGTACGTCGACAGCTACACCGGTCCGTACCGCTACATCAACGACGTGCCTGTCCGTAACTCGGTGTTCGGCCTGAACATCGTCGACACCCGCGCCAGCCTGCTGTCGAGCGAGAAGCTGATCAGCGGCGACAAATACACCTTCATCCGCAACGCCTACCTGCAGAACCGCGAGTTCAAGGTCAAGGATGGTCAGGTCGAAGACGATTTTTAATTTCGACCGATGACAAGAAGGCGGCCCATGAGGCCGCCTTTTTTGTGTGCGCTTATTTCATCTGCAGAATGGTCAGGCCGAGCTTCTGGCCATCGCCGTCCTGGGCCTTGACCCAGACCACTTCGGTCTCCGCCTCCAGCCCGCTCAGCGCCGCATGATCGGAATCGATGCGCACGCTCAAACGGTCACCGACCGCGAACTGGCGCGGTGCTTCGACCTGCATGCCGCTGCTGGAGAGGTCGATGCACACGCCGGCGATCTCATCACCTTCATGAATCAACACCACATCGGCATCGACCCGCATGCGTATGAAATCGCGCTTTTCGCTGTAGTCCCGACCGGTTTGACTCATGGCTTCGACCTTCCATTGGGTTACGGTTTGAGCTGTTCTTATAACTCTCGGTGATTTGACAAGTAAAGTCGTCAAGCGACCATCGGCGCATGCTTGAAACGCCCCGCGGATGGGAGTACCGTCTGCGCCTTAGAAGGGCACCTCTGGTGCAATCGCGTTCCGGCTCAATGCTCGAAAGCGGTGCAGCAGAGAGGCTAGAAAGCGAATCCAGTAGTCTGAGCCGGGCCGATGCCCCGCCTGCTACGCCAACCTAATTCTGGCGCCGTTTGCCCACATGCCAAAAACCAGTGCCACGCTGCTGATAATCGATGATGACGAAGTAGTGCGCGCGAGCCTCGCGGCCTATTTGGAAGACAGTGGTTTCAGCGTCCTGCAGGCCAGCAACGGCCAACAGGGTCTTCAGGTATTCGAGCAAGACAAGCCCGACTTGGTCATCTGCGATCTGCGCATGCCGCAGATGGGTGGTCTCGAACTCATCCGTCAGGTCACCGAGCGCTCACCGCAAACGCCGATGATCGTCGTTTCGGGTGCCGGCGTGATGAACGACGCGGTCGAGGCGCTGCGCCTGGGTGCGGCGGACTACCTGATCAAGCCTCTCGAAGACCTGGCCGTGCTCGAGCATTCGGTGCGTCGCGCGCTGGATCGTGCGCGCCTGCTGCTGGAGAACCAGCGCTACCGCGAGAAGCTGGAGAAGGCCAACCGCGAGCTCGAAGCCAGCCTGAACCTGCTCCAGGAAGACCAGAACGCCGGTCGTCAGGTGCAGATGAACATGCTGCCGGAAAGCCCGTGGCGCATCGACGAGTTCCAGTTTGCCCACCAGATCATCCCGTCGCTGTACCTGTCGGGGGATTTTGTCGACTACTTCCGCGTCGACGAGCGTCGGGTGGCGTTCTACCTGGCCGACGTATCGGGCCATGGCGCCTCGTCAGCGTTCGTCACGGTGCTGCTGAAGTTCATGACCACGCGCCTGCTGTTCGAGTCCAAGCGCAACGGCACGTTGCCGGAATTCAAGCCTTCGGAAGTCCTTGGTCATATCAACCGGGGGCTGATCAGTTGTAAGCTGGGCAAACACGTCACAATGGTCGGTGGAGTCATCGACGAGGAGACCGGTTTGTTGACCTATAGCATCGGCGGCCATCTGCCGTTGCCTGTGTTGTACACGCCTGACAGTGTTCGTTACCTCGAAGGCCGCGGTTTGCCGGTGGGCCTGTTCAATGAGGCCACCTACGAAGATCACGTGCTTGAGCTGCCTCCGACGTTCAGCCTGACGCTGATGTCCGACGGCATTCTGGATCTGTTGCCAGAACCGACGCTCAAGGAAAAAGAAGCCGCTTTGCCCCAACGGGTGAAGTCGGCGGGCGGCAGCCTGGATGGTCTGCGGCAAGTGTTTGGATTGGCCACGCTAGGGGAGATGCCGGATGATATCGCCCTGTTGGTGTTGAGCAGGAACCTTCAATGAGTACCGGTAGAATCCAGTTCGCCGAGCAGGACGGCACCTTCGTCCTGAAGTTCGTCGGTGAAGTTCGCCTGACCCTGTGTTCGGCGTTGGATGCGACTATTGAGAAAATCTTCACCGCGTTGAATTTCAACGCGATCGTGATCGATTTGACCGAAACCCGCAGCATCGACAGCACCACCCTCGGCCTGCTGGCCAAACTGTCGATCCTGTCGCGGCAAAAGGTCGGCCTGCTGCCGACCGTCGTCACCACCCACGAAGACATCACCCGTCTGCTGCAGTCGATGGGCTTCGAGCAGGTGTTCAACATCGTCAACCACCCGGTGCCGTGCCCCGAGTGCCTGGATGACCTGCCGGATCAGGACCAGTCCGAAGAAGTGGTGCGGATCAAGGTGCTCGAAGCGCACAAGATCCTCATGGGCCTGAACGACTCCAATCGTGAAGCCTTTCATGATCTGGTTAACGCCCTCGAAAGACACTGATTCTTTGGGGTTGAGGTTGTCTGTTCCGGCCTCTTCGCGGGCAAGCCCGCTCCCACAGTGATTGAGTGACCCCGAGATCTTCATTCCACACCTGACCCTGTGGGAGCGGGCTTGCTCGCGAAGGCGCCAGTCCAGACGATGCATCTTTCAGCACCGCATAAAAAAAAGGGCGAACCCGTTTGGGTTCGCCCTTTTTGCATTTCAGCGATTCAGATCACAGCTTGGCCTGCAGCAGCGCCTCGAGCTTCTCCTGGTCACGGGCAAACTGACGGATGCCCTCAGCCAGTTTCTCGGTAGCCATCGCGTCTTCGTTGGACAGCCAGCGGAATTGCGCTTCGTTGAGGCTCAGGCGCGCTTCGCCGGCGTGGCCCGGGGCGAGTTTGCGCTCCAGTTTGCCGGTGTCTGCCGCGAGCTTGTCGATCAGGTCCGGGCTGATGGTCAGGCGATCGCAGCCGGCCAGTTGCTCGATCTGGCTCAGGTTGCGGAAGCTGGCACCCATGACCACTGTCTTGTAGTCATTGGCCTTGTAGTAGTTGTAGATGCGGGTGACCGACTGCACGCCCGGATCATCGGCGCCGGTGTAGTCGTTGCCGTTAGCCTTCTTGTACCAGTCGTAGATGCGGCCCACGAACGGCGAGATCAGGAACACCCCGGCGTCAGCGCAAGCGGCAGCCTGAGCGAAGGAGAACAGCAGGGTCAGGTTGGTCTGGATGCCTTCCTTCTCGAGGATCTCCGCAGCGCGAATGCCTTCCCAGGTCGAAGCGATCTTGATCAGCACGCGGTCACGGCCGATGCCGGCCTTGTCGTACAGCTCGATCAGGCGATGCGCACGCTTGAGCACGGCGTCCTGGTCGAACGACAGGCGCGCATCCACTTCGGTAGAAATGCGGCCCGGAATCACTTTGAGGATTTCCTGGCCCACGGCGACGCCGAAACGGTCGCTGGCCAGACCCACGTCGCCCTTGCAGTCGCTGACGCAGGCGTTCAGCAGCTCGGCGTAGGCGGGGATGGCGGCTGCCTTGAGCAGCAGGGAAGGGTTGGTGGTGGCATCGACCGGCTTGACCCGGGCGATCGCTTCGAAGTCGCCGGTGTCGGCAACCACGGTGGTCATCTGTTTGAGTTGTTCCAGCTTGGAAGTCATGGGTGTGCTCTGTCCTGTGGGTTTGACGACATTACCCGAGCGCTGACGGCCACTCAAGGGCATCAAGGCGTAACGGGTTCCCCGGGGGCAACAACCTGAGAACGGCTGTTTGAACGGTGGGGCGCGGTATCGATGAATACGATGCCAAAATCGGCCGCAGGTTCAAAGCAACTGACGGCCAGCGCCCCTTGAGCACATTGATGGAGGTTATTGCTGGCTCAGCTGGGTTTTGACCGCAGTTTCTGCCGGTTTCGGCTGGCCATCGGACGTCAACAGACCGAAATTCTTCTCGCGGTCATTGCTGCCGGTGTCGCTGTTTTTCCACTCGTAAATCGAGGTCAGGGCAATGTTGCGGGTTTTGATATCGGCGACGAATGCGCTGATTTTGCTGGCCTGACCCTCAATCCCGCCGTTGGAGGCGAGCGCCGAGATGCCCCATTCGCTGATCACCCCCGGCAGATGGAAGTTCTGCTGGATAAACGCCTGGGCGTTGCTGATCTGTGTGCCGCTCATGCCGTAGGGATGGTAGGAAACCGCGTTGAGGCATTTGGGGTATTCGCTGACGATTCGGTTGAGTGCCACGGTGGACGCCGAGCCGGCGGTCGGTGGCCGGGCAAAACCAAAACCGATCACCGGGACAGTCTGGGGTTTGTCTTGCAGGGTCTTGCACGCTGCGCTCATGAACGGCACGAAGGTCGTGTCGAAATTGCCGGTCGGCCAGTAGGTGCCGAGGTCCGGCTCATTCCATAGCTCGATCGCCACCAGTTGTGAGCCATAGGTCGCTGCCAGGCTGGTCAGCGCGTTGGCATACGCGATCCCCGCGTTCGCCAGATCATTGGCCGGTAACGGCTTGGTCGCGCGCAGGGTCATCAGCACCGGCAGACCAGCAGCGCGGGCCACGGCGAAGGCATTGCTGATCTGCTTCTGGTAGGCCGCGCTGGGCAGGCTGTCAGTCCATACGCCAAAACGCACGAAACTGAAGCCGGTGGCTTTGACGCGCTCGGCGTCCGCAGCGGAGAAGGTCTGGACTTTGACCTGAACCCCGATGGTTTTATTGGCGGGCAATGCCGGGAACAGTTCATTGGCCTGGCTCTGGCCGGTTGCCGCCAGCAGTAACAGGGTCAGGGCGCTCAGGGGTTTGAGATGGGCTGATTTCATGTCGGTTCTCCGGGTGAGAAGTGACAACGGCGAAAAAGTATCTCGAGATAACTGTTTCGAAACTGACAATGGCACTAAGTGCGCCAATGTTATTTTTTGTCAGGAAAACAAGACCTGAAAATCACAGTTATTTTTAGTCCGTTAATTGTGTTTTGGCGGCTTTTGACCCTGTGGTACTTAATACGCTGGTACTAACAGGGCGAATCTATTTCTGAGTGCAGAATGATCTAGTGGGTTCATTAAGATCCGCTCTAGATGTTGGCAGAATGATATTACACAGGAATGTAAACCTTGTTCAAAAAGATCCTCGTCGTGTGCGTTGGCAACATTTGCCGAAGTCCGACAGCAGAACTTCTGCTGCGTAACGCGCTGACCCCCTCAACCATTTCGGTGACTTCCGCAGGCCTCGCTGCGCGGGTCGGCGAAGGCATGGAAGCCTCGGCGCGCCAGGTGCTGGAAGACCACGGGCACAGCGCCGAAGGTTTCCAGGCTCGGCAATTGACCGCCGATATCGTCAATGAATCAGACCTGATTCTGGTGATGGAAAAACAACATGTGAATCAGGTGCTGAAGATTGCCTCGCACGCCCGAGGCAAAGTATTTCTTCTCGGCAAGTGGCAGAGCGAACGAGAAATACAGGATCCGTATCGTCAAGGTAAGGCCGCTTTTATTCATGCCCATGCATTGATTGAAGATGCTGTTAGCTCGTGGGCGCAGCGCCTCGGACATTGATGAATATTCTTCAGATCAGTGAATGGTAAGAAAGACTTATGCAATTACCGTCAGTAATCGCCAACCGTGATAACGATCAAGACAGTATTGATCTTCTCGGCATATTTGGCAGTTTGATCGATCAGAAATGGTTGATCGGTGCATTCACCGGTGCATTCATGGCCGCCGGCGTTGCCTATGCGGTATTGGCGACGCCGGTGTACCTGGCGAACGCACTGGTTCAGGTCGAACCGAAAAAGAACGACATGCTCGGTTTTTCCGACCTCAGCAGCATGCTCGGCGGGCAATCGCCGTCGGTGACCGAAATCGGCATCATCAAATCCCGCGCGGTGATCGGCAAAACCGTCGACGACCTGCGTCTGGACATCGACGTCACGCCCAACACCTTCCCGGTGGTCGGCGGTTTTCTCGCCCGGCGTTATCGCGGCGAAACCGAGTTCAGCGTGGCGCCGCCGCGTTTTGGCTTCACCAGCTACGCCTGGGGCGGCGAGCGTCTGGAGTTCACTCGGCTCAATCTGCCCAAAGAGTTGTTGGGCAAGAAGCTCACCCTGGTGGCTGGCGAACAACAGCACTTTCAGTTGCTCGATGACAACGACAACCTGTTGGTCGAGGGCGTCGCCGGCGAAGCCTTCGCCCAGGACGGCGTCGAAGGTTTGATCGAGCGCCTGCAAGCGAACCCGGGCACTCGCTTTGAAGTGGTGCGCAATCCACGGATCGTGACCATTCAGGGTTACCAGGATGCGCTGGATATCTCCGAGCAAGGCAAGGAGTCGGGGATTATCCGTCTGGCGCTGGCCAGCGCCGATGCGGCCGAGGCGGTGAAGATCCTCAACAAGATCGCCGCGCTCTACGTCGATCAGAACGTGCGCCGCACCTCGGCGGAAGCGGCGCAGAGCCTGGCGTTCCTGCAAAGTCAGTTGCCGCAGGTCAAGCGTGATCTGGCCAAGGCCAGCGATTCGCTCAACGCGTATCAGACCCACGGCAAGACCGTGAATATTTCCCTGGAAACCCAATCGGTGCTTGGTCAGTCCGTGGCGCTGGAAACGCGGATTTCCGAGCTGAAAATGCAGCAGGCGGAAATGGATCGCAAGTTCACCAAACAGCATCCGGCGTATCGCGCCTTGATGTCGCAGATCGGTGAGTTGACCCAGCAGCAGAAGTCGCTGGAAGGCAAGGTCGGTGATCTGCCGGCCACGCAGCAGGAGCTGCTCAACCTGACCCGGGATGTGGAAGTGGCTTCGCAGATCTACACGCAGTTGCTGAACAAGTCCCAGGAACTGGACATCGTTCGCGCCGGTGCGGTGGGCAACGTGCGTTTGATCGACCCGGCGGATGTTGACCTGAGCAGCCCGGTCAAACCGAAAAAAGCCCTGATTGTGCTGATCGCAACGTTCCTCGGCGCCTTTGTCGGCGTAGCCCTGGTGCTGTTGCGCAAATCGTTGAGCAAAGGTCTGGAAGGGCCGGAAGCCATCGAACAGCTCGGGCTGCCGGTGTACGCGTCGATTCCCTACAGCGCCTTGCAGCGTGACGAGGACACGAAAAAAGGCCGAGCCAAAATCACCGCCGAGACGCCGGCCTATCTGCTGGCCCTGCGCAACCCGACCGACCTGTCCATCGAGTCGATCCGCAGCCTGCGCACCTGCCTGCATTTCGCCGCGCTGGATTCGACCAACAACCGCATCATGATCTCCGGCCCCAGCCCGCAGGTCGGCAAGACCTTCGTCTCCTCCAACCTCGCCGCGGTCATGGCGCAGAGCGGTCAGCGCGTGCTGCTGATCGACGCCGACATGCGCAAGGGCCACTTGCACAAGACGCTGAATGTGCCGATCGCCAATGGCCTGTCGGATCTGCTGGTGAAGCGCTGCAGCATCGAGCAGGCGATCAACACGGTGGAAATCGACAACCTGCACTTCATCAGCCGTGGTCAGGTTCCGCCGAATCCTTCCGAGTTGTTGATGCACGCCAACTTCCGCGATCTGCTCGCCGAGCTGAGTCAGCGCTACGACGTGGTGATCATCGACACGCCGCCACTGCTGGCGGTGACCGACGCAGCGATTGTCGGGCGTGAAGCCGGGATCAGCCTGATCGTCACGCGGTTTGCGGTAAACCCGGCCAAGGAAATTGAAGCGACCATTCGCCGCTTCGCGCAGAACGGCATCGAGCTCAAGGGCGCGGTGTTCAACGGCGTCGAGAAGCGCGCTGCCAGCTACTACGGCAATGGCAGCTATGGCTATTACAACTACGAATACGCGTCGGACAAATCCTGAAATTCAGGGGCGTTCCAACAGGCATGAAAGTGGGTGGGTTGTGAAGAAAATACTGCACGTGGCTGAAACGATAAAAGGTGGGGTCGCCACCGTTATCCGCACCATCTCGGCGTCGCCCGAAGGCCAGGATTCGAATTACGAGCTGGTCTATCTGGTGCCGCTCGACCAGAAACAAGAGCTGCACGGCATCGATGCACAGCAGATTCGCACGTTCGAACGCAGCGGGCGTGATGTGCGTTCGCTGCTGCGATTTGCCTGGCAACTGACCCGGGTGATGCTCAAGGAAAAACCCGATGTGGTGCATTTGCACAGCACCTTTTCCGGGGTGATCGGCCGCGTGGTCTGTGTGCTTCTGCGACCGTGGCGCAAGCCGAAAATCGTCTACTGCCCGCACGCCTTTTCGTTCCTGATGGAAAGCTCGCCGACCAAGCAGAAGATCTACGCACGGATCGAGCGGGTCCTGCAGCGGGTCACCGACGTGATCATCTGCGTCAGCCGCTACGAGATGGACAAAGCTGCGCGGTTCGGCATTCAGCGCTCGCGCATGAAGCTGATCTACAACGGCATCCACCAGCGAGACGAAGCGCCGAAGGCCGAGAGCCCCGCGCCGATCCATCTGCTGTTCGTCGGTCGTCTCGACTACCAGAAAGGTTTCGACGTGCTGCTCAAGGCCTTCGCCAAGGTGCAGCGAAGTGATCTGAAACTGACGGTGGTCGGCAGTGCGGTCAACGAGGACACGGTCGAGTGCCCCGAGATGGACGCGGTCGAGTACCTGCCGTGGGTCACGCCGGCCGAAGTGCAGGCGCTGTATCAACAGGCCGACGCGCTGATCGTTCCGAGCCGCTGGGAAGGTTTTGCCATGGTGCCGCTGGAAGGCATGGCCATGGGCTTGCCGGTGATCGCCAGCAACTGCACGTCACTGCCCGAACTGGTCACCCATGAAGTGTCCGGCTACGTCTTTCCCACCGGTGATCATCAGGCGCTGGCCGACGTGCTGGCGCGAATCCAGAAGCCGCGGTTGCTCGACCTCGGCAGCGAAGGCCGGAACATCGTGCGCGAGCGTTTCAGCGCCGCGCTGATGATCCGCCAGACCTACGACGTGTATTGCGCTCCCACTTATTAAGTAGAACTCAGCTTATGAACGTAACGATTTTGCATGGCTACAGTGCGTCCAACTCCGGTGACGGCCTGCTCGTCGATCTGGCCATCGCGTTGGTGCAGCGCAACTTTGGCGAAGACACCGCGATCAATGTCGTGGCGTCCGACCCGCAGTCTTTCGCCTACCTGCCGCACCCGCGTTTCGATGCGCCGGTGATGGCGGCCAAGGGCCTGGGGCGGGTCAAGCAGGCGGTGTTCCTCAATCAGTCGTATGCCGGACTGGCGGATCTGTTGCGCAAGACCGATCTGATCGTCGGCGTCGGTGGCGGCTACATGCGCTCGAAAAGTGCCTTCGAACACATCAAGCTCAAACTCGGCCACGCCAAGCAACTGGAAACGGCGATCCTCAGCAAGGTGCCGTCGGTGTACCTGCCGCAAAGCATCGGCCCGTTCCATGGCGAGAGCCGCCAGATCGTCGAGCACTACGCCAGTGCCGATGCGGTGTTCGTGCGCGATAACCGCTCCTCGGCGATGTTCGATGCCTGCGAAAACGTCTACCGCGCGCCGGATCTGGCGGTCCAGTCGCTGGCCAGCAAGATCCTTCAGCAACCGAAGTTCACCCGCTGCGCCGCATCGCCGGCCACCGTGTGCGTGGTGCTGCGCAAGCCGCCGGAGTGGAGCAAGGACAAGAAGGTCGCCTACGTCGCCAACCTGAAGTTGCTGCTACAGCGTCTGAAGAACAAAAGCAAAGTGGTCTGCGCGGTGCAGAGCGCCGTTCGCGGCAACGATGACGGTGCGTTCTATCGCGAACTGGGCATCACCGAGGACCTGCTGTCGTTGAAGGCGACGATTGCCAAATATCAGCCGGACCTGGTGATCTCGGTGCGTCTGCACGGCGCCATCGAGTCGCTGCTGTCCGGTGTCCCGGCGTACCACATCAGCTATGAGCGCAAAGGCTTTGGCGCCTATCAGGACATGGGCGTGGAAGACTGGGTGATCAATGGCGGCGACATCAATGTCGACCAGATCATCGACACCGTGTACGCCCCGAACGCGCTGTCGAATTTCGGCAAGCGCCTGACCGATACTTGCCGCGAAATCGAAGCCAAGACGGTGATGATGGACGAGATCATCAAAGGCGTCGTTCGATGATATTTCGCTTGCTGCTGCGCGGCGGAGCCTTGGGCGCGAAGTTTCTGCTGGTGTTGGCCATCACCCATTACCTGGGCTACGAAGCGCTGGGGTTTTATGGCGTGGTGGTCGCGGCGTCGCTGATCGCTTCGAAGTTCTACAGCGTTGGTTTCAGTTCCGAGATCAATCGGTTGATCAGCGTTGGCGGCAGCTCGCGGCGGGTGGTCGACAAAGTCCTGTTGCTGTACCTGGCGGTGGGGCTGCTGCTGTCGCTGGTCACGGTGGGGATTTACTCGCTGTTTCAGCAGGTCGAGGCGAGCACCGCGTTGATTCTTTGCGTGACGCTGGTGCTGCTCACCGAACACCTGTCGTTCGAGATCAACTCGTTCGTGTTTTCTGCGCAGAAAGCCACCGCGGGCGCGCTGCTGTTCTTCATCAAGACCGGTCTCTGGGCGCTGCTGGCGGTGGGCGGGATGATGCTCGACTGGGTCTCAGGCATCGCCAGTGTGCTGTGGTTGTGGGTGGCCGCCAACGTGCTGGTGATCGTCGCCGGTTACCTGATCGTGGTGAATGTGCACGAGGGCCGGGTCAGCGAGGCGCTGACGACCGCGACGGTGTGGAAGGCCGGTTTGCCGTTCTACTTCGGTACGGGGTTGATCGCACTCAGTCAGTACGCCGAGCGCTTTCTGATTGCCGATCTCGAACCCTACGCCAGCCTCGGTAAATACGTGTACGCGTGGTCGGCGGCGAACACTCTGCAGGCGCTGTCTTACGCGGTGGTGGCGGTGGTCGGCATTCCGGTGCTGGCCAAGCGGTTTCAGGCGGATCAGCAGGCGTTCACCGTACGGCACTTGTTCGTCAACAAGTGGGTGATGCGCTCGTTGGTGGTGTCAGCGGCGGTGGCCGTGTTGATCTATCTGTTCTTCAACGTGGTGCTCGATTATGTCGCCAGCAGCGTGCCGCGTCCGGATAACGCGATCCTCGGCGTGCTGATCTTTTCCTTTGCCTTGCGGGCCATCGGCGACATCGTCTGGGGCGGTCTGATCGCTTCGAAAAACAGTCGGGTGTCATTCGCCAGCGCGGCGATCTGCCTGCTGGTGTCGGTACCGGTTAGCTACCTGCTGATCAAGCACTATTCGATTTACGGCGCGGCGTGGGGCAATGTCTTCGCGATTATCGTGCAGCTCGGGGTGATCGCCGTGTTGACTCGGGCGACCCGTGCCAAAGGGGCGCTGGCATGGGGTTGAAGTTGCCGTGCATCGAGTTTCGCGGCCGCAAACTCGATTCTTCGCTGTCGTTCCTGATTCTGTTCACCGGGCTGTTTCTGTCGGTGGCGATGCCGCTGCTGATCCCGCGCGCTCCGGGCCCGGATGCGATGACCTTGTGGTCGTCCTACGCCCGCGCCGACAACTGCAATTTCTGGAACCCGTTCTCGCCTGATCGCTCCTCCTACGAGTGTTCGGCGTTCCTGCTGCGGCCCACCGGGATCAACCTGACCAACGCCTGGGCCTATGGGATGTTCTGCAATTTCTTCCTTACGGCGATTCCGGTGGTGGTATTCCGGCGCATGCCGCTGGCGATCTTCGGCACCCTGTGTCTGTGGGGGATTGTGCGTTCGTTTTTTCTGGAAAACCTGACCAAGGAAATCATCGTTTCGATAGCGGTGCTGAGCATTTTGTTCAGCTCGCTGACACGCAAATACCGCGGCGGATTTTTTCTGTCGGCGGTGATCTACGGCGTGCTGATCCGGCCTTACTGGATTCTGTTTTCGCTGTCGTGGGTCGGCGTCTGCGTGATGAAAAAGTACGTGTCGCGCTTCACCTTTTTCCTGATGCTGTTCCTGTTTTATCTGGCGGTGGCCATGGCGATTCAGCTGGCGCTGGGATTCCCGGTGTCATCGATTCGCGCCAGCAACAACGAGTTGCGCACAGCGGGGGAGGAGGGCTCGAAATCGCTGATCGTCTCGTGGCTCAGCGGCAGTGACTTCGTCTCGCAGGCGCTGGACTCGATGATCATCTTCTTCCGGTTGTCGTTCCCGGTGGAGCTGATTCTGCTGTCCGGGCCGGGCCAGGTGATCTTCGTGGCGCTGATGATCATGACCGCGCTGCTGCTGTTCAAAGTCATCACCTCCACCGACTACAAAGGCGCGCCGATCGAAACCAAACCCAAGGAACTGATCGCGATTCCGCTGGCGTTCCTGTTGGTGCAGGGTTTGTTCGAGCCGGACTTCGGCTCCTTCGCCCGGCACTTTTCCATGGTGGTGCCGGTGTTGTTTGTCGGCCTCGGCCTGATGTTGCGCGCGAACAAGCCGGTGCGGGTTGAATCACGAGTTCTGAATTGAGACAGGTGCTGTATGTCGAGCAAGAAAAAATCGCTGGAGATCGAAACCCTGCGTGGCCTGGCGTGCCTGCTGCTGGTGCTCTATCACGTCATTGGCCCGTTGGGCGGGGGCTTGAAGATCGATCTCGGCTCGCCGTTTCGGGTGATCGCCGACTCGATGGTGTACGTGCGCATGCCGCTGTTCACCTTCATTTCCGGCTACATCTATTCGATCTACAAAATTCGCGGCAATGACTTTTCCGCGTTCTTCAGCGGCAAGGTACGACGGCTGATCGTGCCGCTGTTTTGCGTCGGTGTGCCGTTCTCGGTGTTGCAGGCGGTAGGGCCGGGGGTGAACAAGGATGTCGGCGTGATTGATGCGTTGCTGTCGTTCTGGGTACCGGTCAATCACTTCTGGTTCCTGCAGGCGGTGTTCATCATTTTCATGTTCGTCGGGCTGCTGGAATGGCGCGGGATGCTGCGCTCGATGACGCGCTTGTATCTGCTGTTCGCCTTCGCTGCGGCGGTGTTTCTGTTGCCGCCGTTCAAGCTCGATGCGTTCGGCATCAATGGCGCGATTTACCTGCTGCCGTTTTTTGTGGCGGGGATGATCGGCCAGGAAAATGTCGAGGCGTTGAAGCAGCGGTTCAAGGTGATCGGGCCGCTGGTGTTTGTGTTGATTTCGTTGACGCTGCTGTACGTGGCGGCGATTGATCGTGAGTTGATCGTCGACCGCCGCAGTCTGATCGGTCTGACCGTGGGCTGCGTGTCCTGCATCGCCTTGCTGTCGAGTGACATGCGCTCGAAGTGGCTGACCTGGCTGGGCGGCTACTCTTACGCGATCTTTCTGTTCCATGTGCTGTTCGCGGCGACTTCGCGGTTTGTCATGGGGCGGCTGGGAGTGAAAGACGAAAGCATTCTGGTGCTCAGTGGGCTGCTGTTCGGTCTGTTGGGGCCGGTGGTGCTGTCGATGATTTTCAGCCGCTTCAATGTCACTTTGGTGCTGTTTTTGGGCGAGCGTGCGGCGAAGAAAAAACCGGTGGCGAGCGTTACTCCGGTGGTGCCGGCCAATAGCTGAAAAGCTTCGCGAGCAAACCCGCTCCCACAGGGATTGTGCGAGTTGCCGAGATCCAATGTGGGAGCGGGCTTGCTCGCGAACGGGCCATTCCAGACTGAAGGAAATAATGCATGTTGGCAGTAAATGACGCTCAGCCCGTCGCAGCGTCGATGGTTGAGGTAGGCGATGCCCGCGAGCGCTTTGCGCAGTGGCGCGAAGGCAAGGCCGGGAAGGTCTTGTCGGTCTCGGTGATCGGCGACAGCTACAGCGCCGGGCAGGATTTCTACCTGAACAAACTGGTGCAGCGCGTGGCCGGCGAGGTCGGTTTTGCCGGTCCCGGTTACGTCGGTTTCAACCACGGCGCCGCGCTGGGCGGCACGCATTTCAAATACACCCGCAGCAGCGAAAAATACTTCGGTGGTGGCTGGCAAGTGTCCGGCCTCGGCCAAGCCAGCCCCGATAGCCGCACGGTGACCGGCAAGCCCGGCGCCTGGCTGCAAATCGATGCCAGCCCGACACCGGCCATCGACACCCAAGTCACCCAGGCGAAATTGCTCTATCTGGGCAACGGCGAAGCCAGTGAGCTGCGCTACCGTTGGACACCCTCAGAAGACTGGCAGCCATTGACGCTCAAGGGTTCGGGCGTTCAGGAAGTACCGCTTGCAGGTCTCTCTTCAGCGCCAGACTGGTCATTCAAACTGGAAGTGGTGAAGGGCGCACCGACCTTGTTTGGCCTGTGGCTGAGCAACGAGCAGCACGGCGTGCGTGTTTCGAAACTGGCGGCCTCGGGCGCGGCCTCGGCGGACTTCTATCACCGCGACCCGCAATGGCAGGTGCAGTGGAAAGCCGCCGTGTCGAAGATCCCCGCCGACGTTTATCTGATCATGCTCGGCGGTAACGACCAAGGCTTCGGCGTCAAACCTGCGGAGTATCTGCAGAACGTTCAGGGCCTGGTAACGATGATCCGCGAGATCCAACCGGCGGCGAGCATCAACCTGATCATGCGTCAGGACACCACACGTTCCAGTGCCTATCCGATGTCGGCGTATGCGCAGGTGCTGCAGCCGTGGGCGCATGAGCAGCAGCTGGGTTTTGCCAATCTGCAATGCGCGTTCGGCCCTGACGTCAAACGCTATGCGGCGGCGATGATCGGCCCGGACAAGATTCATCCGCAGCCGGCCACGGGCGGGAAGGTGATTGCCGATTACTTCTATCGCTGGATCGTCAGTGGCATCAACGCGGACAGTTGCGACTTGTAGGAGCTGCGGCACGCTGCGATCTTTTGATCTTGCTCTTGAAAACAAAATCAAAAGATCGCAGCGTGCCGCAGCTCCTACAGGGGGAGTGTTTTTATTTGAAGTTATCTATCTGGCTGAGGAGCTCAGCAGTCTTCTGCGGCATCAGTTGCGTGGCACACCGCGTCTCGACATTGATGATGATCGCCGGCTCGTTGCAGCACAGGCGTACGCGGAAGCGCCAGTCGCTGAAGATCACCTTCAGGCCATCACGATCGTCCATTTCCAGCGCCTGCTCGGCATACCGTTGTTTCAGATGGGCGAGCAGGGGATAGGGATCCGCCAGCGTGCGGCGAATGTCGCCGGACGAGGGAAACATGCCGATGCGTTCCACCAGCAGAATGCTGCCCAGCCACGACTCGTTGGCGCTGGGCAACGGCTGATGGTGTGACAGCCAGCTCACCGTGCCGAGGTTGCCCACCTCCCGTTCAATCTCTGCTGCATGCTGTGCCATGTTCATGGGTTGCCTCCTGAAAAGAGAAGTGGGCGGCGACCGTCTCAGCGGCCCTTGAGGTAGACGTTGTCGTAGCAGAAGTTGGTCGCTTGCAGGTAACCCTCGGCGTCGCCGCAGTCAAAGCGCAGGCCCTTGAACTTGTAAGCCAGCACGCAACCGTTCTGCGCCTGTTTCATCAGCGCGTCGGTGATCTGGATCTCGCCGCCCTTGCCCGGTTGGGTGTCGGCGATCAGGTCGAAGATGTCCGGCGTCAGGATGTAGCGGCCGATGATCGCCAGGTTCGACGGCGCGTCCTGCGGCGCCGGTTTTTCCACCATGTTATTGACCCGGTAGATGCCCTCGGAAATCAGCTCGCCGGCGATCACCCCGTATTTGTGGGTCTGGTCGGCCGGGACTTCCTGGATGGCGACGATCGAGCAGCGGAATTTCTTGTACAGCTGGATCATCTGCGACAGCACGCCGTCACCTTCCAGGTTCAGGCACAGGTCATCGGCCAGCACCACGGCGAAAGGTTCATCGCCGATCAACGGACGGCCGCTGAGAATCGCGTGACCGAGGCCCTTCATTTCCACCTGACGGGTATAGGAAAAGGTGCAGGTGTCGATCAGCTCGCGGGTGCCGGCGAGGAATTTCTCTTTCTCGGTGCCGCGGATCTGGTGTTCGAGTTCGTAGCTGATATCGAAGTGGTCTTCCAGCGCACGCTTGCCCCGACCGGTGACGATGGCCATGTGTTGCAGGCCGGCGTCCCGTGCTTCTTCAACGGCGTATTCGATCAACGGCTTGTTGACGATCGGCAGCATCTCTTTTGGCATGGCTTTGGTCGCCGGCAAGAAACGCGTGCCGTAACCGGCAGCGGGGAACAAACATTTACGAATCATAAAAGTATCCTGGACAGTCATGGAACACAGGCAACGGGTGCGCGCACTTATCAAAGCGCACAAGTTTCAATGATTATTGAACGAGTACTTTAATACCTGAGTCAGGTTGTTAATGGCAATTAGCGCAGGGGGTAAAACATGACAATGTTATGAGATGTCGGTTAAGGCGTTATTAGTTATTTTTAGTCGGTATCTGTTGATAGTGATGAGTGTACTTGGGGTGCTAATAAGTACCGGGCAATACAGTTTGACCTGCAAAAATATTTATTGCCAGTGGTTGAACTAATTTTGTTTAAGGCTGTTGTCGTCCTTATTTGTGTGGTGCGCCACAGATTCAATGAAAGGGACTTGACAGGCTACTTGTCACTTATCCAATGACGGACCGCGCTATGAAGATTCTGGTAACGGGTGGCGCCGGCTATATCGGCTCGCACACCACACTTGCGCTGCTTGAAGCAGGTTATGAAGTTGTTGTACTGGATAATCTTTGCAACAGCAGCGATGCGGCATTGCACGCGATAGAAGGTATCTGCGGCAAAAGCGCGTTGATGATTCGCGGCGATGTCTGCGACCGGGCGTTGCTCGACCGGATCTTCCGCGAGCATGCGATCGACGCGGTGCTGCATTTTGCCGGGCTCAAAGCCGTCGGCGAGAGCGTGCGCAAGCCGCTGGATTACTACGAGAACAACGTCGGCGGCAGCATCACCTTGTGTCAGTCGATGGCCGCAGCGGGGGTGTTCCGGCTGGTGTTCAGCTCTTCGGCCACGGTGTATGGCGAGCCTGAGCAGATGCCGATCCGCGAGGATTTCCCCACCGGCATTCCGACCAATCCTTATGGTCAATCCAAGCTGATCGTCGAGAACGTGCTGCGCGACCTGAGCCAGGCCGAGCCGCGCTGGAGCATCGCCTTGCTGCGTTACTTCAACCCGATCGGCGCGCATCACAGCGGGCATATGGGCGAAGACCCCAGCGGCATCCCCAACAACCTGCTGCCTTACATCAGCCAGGTCGCGGTTGGCAGCCTGCAGGAACTGTCGATTTTCGGCGACGATTACCCGACGATCGATGGCACCGGAGTGCGCGATTACATCCACGTCGTCGACCTCGCCGATGGCCATCTCAAAGCCTTGCAATCGATTGCCGACCGTCCGGGCATTCATACCTGGAACCTTGGCACCGGCGACGGCTACAGCGTGATGCAAGTGCTGCATGCTTTCGAACAAGCCAGTGGACGTCCGGTGCCGTACCGGGTGATGCCACGGCGCAGCGGGGACATTGCCGAGAGCTGGGCCGACGCCTCGAAAGCGCAAAAAGAACTCGGCTGGAAAGCCACGCGCAGTCTGCAGGACATGGTCACCGATACCTGGCGCTGGCAATCGAATCATCCACGCGGTTATCTCGAATGATGTCGTTCTAATACTGAATGTTAGTTTCGGTCAGCTGTTAGATATCGTCGGGAAAATACGCTGGAAATGCCTTTTGCAAGTCCGTAGATATAAACCTGCCGTTCGACTTTTATCAGTTGGGTAAGA
The DNA here is from genome assembly GCF_014200835.1 of Pseudomonas sp. JAI115. NCBI lineage: Bacteria > Pseudomonadati > Pseudomonadota > Gammaproteobacteria > Pseudomonadales > Pseudomonadaceae > Pseudomonas > Pseudomonas sp. JAI115. The sequence goes on along the minus strand of NZ_JACHCY010000001.1, from coordinate 1,023,072 downwards.
CTGTGAAAGAACGACGGATCTTGTTCGCGCTTTTCGCGGACTTGAACGCTACCACCGCTAACAAAGACCGGTTTTTAACAGGTCGAATGTTAGAAAGGAGTTGATATGAAAAAAGTGATGGCGATTGCCCTGTTGACGATGTTGAGCAACTGGGCGTCCGCTGCTGAAGCGCCGCTAACTGCGGTGACCAATGTATCTGGCAGTGTTGCGGCTTCTACAGCGCCTGCTGCCAGTACTGCAATGGTTGCCAGTGCAGTCGCAGCGTCCAACAGCGGCGGAAGTGCCAACGGCGGTACCACTGGCACCACCGGTACTACCGGCACCACCGGCACGCACAACTAACAGGAACATTTGTTAGTGCAGTACAGGGTCGCCCGACGCAAGTCGGGTGACTTTATTTTTAGATTCGCCCTTGAATAGCGTAGTGCCATTATGACTCGTAGTTTTTCTCTTTTGCTGTTGGCAAGTATCGCTTTGCAAGGTTGCATGTTTTCCCCCGGCCAATACCTGAGCACCGGCGACATCACGCGCCAGGGCGCCAGCGAAAGCAGTCGGGTCGAGCTGATCCCGATCACGCCCAAGCTGATCTCGATGACCCGCGCCACACAAAAGCGTGAAACGGTACCGGCGGAACTGTTGGCAACGCCTGCGGAATACCGCATCGGCAGCAACGATGTGCTGTACATCACGGTGTGGGATCACCCGGAGCTGACCGCACCATCGGGGGCACAACAGCAGATCGACGCCAACGGTCGACTGGTGCGCTCCGATGGCACGCTGTACTACCCGTTCATCAAGGAAGTGCAGGCGGCCGGCAAGACTATTCAACAGCTGCGCTCGGACATCGAAACCCGCCTGTCGGCGTTCATCGCCGAGCCGCAGGTGGATGTCGCGGTGCTGCGTTTCGCCAGTCAGAAAGTGGTGGTTTCCGGCGCCGTGGCCAAGGCCGGGCCACAACCGATTTCCACCAACCCGCTGAGCGTGGTCGAGGCCCTCGGTACTGCCGGCATCGACACCAACAACGCCGACCTGTCGGGCCTGTTGCTGACCCGCAATGGCCGGGTGTATCCGCTCAATCTCGACTCGCTCAACCAGCAGGATTCCGAATTGCAGCACGTCTTCCTCAAGGGCGGCGATCAGCTGTACCTGCCGTACAACGACAACAAGCGCATCTACGTCATGGGCGAAGTCAATCAGCCCCGTGCGCTGAGTTTCAAGACCGCGACGATGAACCTCTCCGACGTGCTCGGTTCGGTCGGCGGCTTGAGCCAGACCACCTCCAACGGCAACGCGGTGTACGTGATTCGCGGGGTGGAAAACCTCGATGTCGAGCCGGCGAAGATCTATCAACTGGAAGCCCAGTCGCCGACCGCCATGGCACTCGCTTCGCACTTTGAAGTGCGCCCTCAGGATGTGGTTTACGTCGGCCCGGCCAACGTCACGCGCTGGAACCGCTTCATCAGTCAACTGGTGCCGTCGGCATCGATTGTCGGGACCGGGGCTTCCGCTGCGAAGAACTGGAGCGAATTCAGTAACAACAGCAAATAAGGCCGACCGTGAAAACCTTGAAAGTTGGTGTCTGCCTGATGGCGGCCTTGATGTTGTGTGGCTGTAACCCGCTGATGACCGCTTCGGTGCGCAACCTCAAGTCGGCGGTGATCGGCCCGGACGAGCTGGACGTGAGCGCGGCCCAGGTGGCCGAGGTCAAGTATCCGCAAGTCAAACTGACCACGCCGTCTGGCTCCGGGGTGCTGGCGCTGGTGCGCGAGCGGGAAGACCTGCAGTTCTGGGTCGCCTCCGGCAAACAGGTGTTGCTGCTGCGTGACGGCCTCGCTGTGCGCACCATCGGCCTCGGCGTCGAGGGCGACCTGGACGGCACGCGGCTGGCCGACAACGCGCCGTTCAAACGCGGCCTGCATCAAGTCGTCGATGGTTTCACCAGTCAGCGCTGGATCGACCTGTACAAGGGCCAGGAAGTCGGTTTGATCGTTAACAGCCGGTTCTCTCGCCGATCCACGCAAACTCTGCAAATTCTCGACAAGGAATACACCGTGCTGCGTGTCGACGAACGTATCGACGTCCCGGCGATCGGCCTGCGCGCGACCAACCATTACTGGGTCGATCCGCTGGATGGATTCATTCTGCAGAGCGAGCAGCAACTGACCGCGCAAATGCGCGTGCGCATCGTGCAACTGACCCCTGATCGCAGGCATCTGCCGTGAAGCGCTGGCGAATGTTATCGGCGGGGTTGCTGTTGCTCAGCGGCGTCAGTCAGGCAGCGGTCACGGTCAGCGGCGATGTCGCCAATCCGGGGCCGGTGGAATTGCCGCCGGGCGGGCGCTTGCTCGACGTGATCAGCGTGGCCGTACCGAATGCCGAAGGTTACTGGCTGGCCGGCGTGTTGCTGCGCCAGTCGTTGCTGGAACAGCAGGCGCGGCTCAAGGCCGGGGTGTTGTTCGATCTCGATGTGTTGCAGCGCATGGCCTCGTTGTTTGACCGACCGAGCCGCGCGGCGCTGGCGCTGCGCCTGGCCGAGCAGGTGCGGCAGATGCCGGTTACCGGCCGCCAAGTCGCGGACCTCGATCCGGTCGCGGTGGAAGTCGGTTTCGCGCGCAACATTCGGCTCGACGATGGCGATCGGCTGATCTACCCGAAACGGGTCGAGGAGGTGCAAGTGCTGGGCGCGGTCGCCGAGACCTGCCACCTGCCTTATCAGCCCTTGCTGGAGGCGCGTGAGTATCTGGAAAGCTGCACGCCGCTGGACGATGCCGAGGCCGATTACCTGTGGCTGATCCAGCCCAATGGGGCGGTGCGACGTGTGGGCATTGCGCATTGGAATCGCGAGAGCGGGCAGTTCCCCGTGGCCGGCAGCAAGATTCTGGTGCCGGTGAAAAACGATGATCTGGATCCGCCTGTTCCTGAACTGAATCAGCAGTTGGCCGAATTGATTGCCACGCAGCTGGCTGAGGTGGTTCGTTGAAGTTACGTTTTGCAGCTGTGTTGTTATTGCCGTGCGGTCTGGTGCATGCCGAGCCGCGTATTACCCAAAATGATTTCGGCGGCACCGGTCTGTTGCAGACCCCGACCGCGCGCATGGCTCCGGCCGGAGAGCTGAGCGTCAACGCCAACCGCACCGAGCCTTACAGCCGCTACAGCGTGTCCTTGCAGCCGCTGGACTGGCTCGAAGGTTCGTTCCGTTACACCGCGATCACCAACCGGCCGTACGGCTCCGAGGCGCTGAGTGGCAGCCAGAGCTACAAGGACAAGGCGGTCGACGCTAAAGTCCGGCTGTGGCAGGAAAGCCACTGGGCGCCGGAAGTCGCGCTGGGCTTCCGAGACATCGGTGGTACGGGCTTGTTCTCCAGTGAGTTTTTCGTCGCTAACAAGCGCTTCGACAATTTCGATTTCAGCGCCGGCATTGCCTGGGGTTATCTCGGTAATCGCGGTGATCTCGACAACCCGCTGGGCTACGTCAGCGATCGCTTCGACACTCGACCGGCTCTCGAAGGTACCGGTGACGTCAACTCGGGTTCGTACTTTCGCGGCAAGCCTTCGTTCTTTGGTGGTGTGAGCTATCAGACACCGTGGGACCGACTCAGCCTGAAACTCGAATACGAAGGCAACGACTACAAGCACGAGCCCAAGGACAACGTGATCAAGCAAGACTCGCCGATCAACTTCGGCGCGGTGTTCAAGGTGGCCGATTCGGTGGACGTCAGCGCGGCGTGGGAGCGGGGCAATACGGCGATGTTTGGCATCACGTTCCACACCAATTTCGTCAGCCGCAAGGCGCCGGCCAAGACCTACGATCCGACGCCGGAGCCGCTGCCGGCGAAGATGCCGACCACGCCGATGGAACAGGTCAACTGGGCCGACGTGTCGCAACGCTTGCAGCAGAATGCCGGGTACAAGGTCGAGCGCATCAGTCAGCGTGATTCCGAGCTGATCGTCTACGGCGAGCAGCAGCGTTACTTCCATTCGTCGAAGGCCGTTGGCCGCGCGAGCCGGATTCTCGATAACAGCGTGAACGACGACATCAACTGGTTCACCGTGGTCAACAAGCGCTACGACCTGCCGCTGGAAGAGACCAGCGTGCCGCGCCAGACCTTCCGCGAAGTGATCAACAACGAGGAGCCGCTGGAGTCGTTGCACCGCACCACCGAGATCAACCCGGCGATGCCGCACAACGAGAAAACCCTCTACAGCGAAGCGCCGCAGCACTTCAATTATGGCGTTGGGCTGGGCTTCAAGCAGAACGTTGGCGGGCCTGATGGTTTGCTCTATCAGTTCAGTGCCGACGCGGATGCCGAGTACCGCTTCAACCGCAACACCTGGTGGAACGGTCTGCTCAGTGCCAACCTGGTGAACAACTTCGACAAGTTCACCTACGATGCACCAAGCGGCCTGCCGCGGGTGCGTACCGATTTGCGTCAATATCTGACCACCTCGGAAGTGACCATGCCGTTGTTCCAGGTCAGCCATGCCGAGCAGTTGGACAAGGACCTGTATGGCATGGTCTACGGCGGCTATCTGGAATCGATGTTTGCCGGTGTCGGCGGTGAGGTGCTGTTCCGGCCGACCGGTGAGCGCTGGTCGGTGGGAGCGGATCTGAACTATGTGCGCCAGCGCGAGTTCGACCAGGGTTTCGGCCTGCGCGACTACTCGGTCTGGACCGGGCACATCACCGGTTATACCGATTTGCCGTACGACACACTGGCTGCGGTCAGCGTCGGTCGCTACCTGGCCGGCGACTGGGGCGGCACGCTGGACATCTCCCGCGAGTTCTTCAATGGGGTGCGCTTCGGTGCCTGGGCGACGATCACCACGGCTGGCAGTGCCGAGTACGGGGAGGGTAGTTTCGACAAGGGCATCTACCTGTCGATCCCGTTCGACGAAATGATGAGCATGTCGACCATGCGCCGCGCCAACCTGGTCTGGGCCCCCCTGACCCGTGACGGCGGCGCCAGGCTCAATCGCAGCTTCCAGCTGCACTCGATGACCGATAGCCGCGAGGGTGACATGTTCTACCGCAACTTCTCGAAGATTACCGAGTAAACCCCGGGCCTTCTCGACCTGTGGGAGCGGGCTTGCTCGCGAAGGCGGCGGCACATTCAACATTTGTGCTGCCTGACCCACCGCTTTCGCGGGCAAGCCACGCTCCCACAGTGGTTCGAGGATGAAGTAAATATCTTGGTCCACACCCCAATCCCTGTGGGAGCGGGCTTACTCGCGAAGGCGTCGGCCCATTCAACATCTGTGCTGCCTGACCCACCGCTATCGCTTGCAGGCAAGCTCCCACAGTGATTTTGTGGTGTGCCCGATTTGAGTGAACGCCCCCGATCCCTGTGGGAGCGAGCCTGCTCGCGAAGGCGCCAGTCCATTCAAAATCCATGTTGCCTGACCCACCGCTATCGCTTGCAGGCAAGCTCCCACAGTGATTTTGTGGTGTGCCCGATTTGAGTGAACGCCGCCGGACCCTGTGGGAGCGGGCTTGCTCGCGAAGGCGTCGGCATTTTCAACACCTGTGCTGCCTGACCCACCGCTTTCGCGGGCAAGCCGCGCTCCCACAGTGTTTTGTGGTGAGGCACATATCCCGATCCATGCCGAGATCCCCTGTGGGAGCGGGCTTGCCCGCGAAGACGTCGGCACTGCCACCCTCGCAACAGCCTGACCCACTACCCAAATCCCACCCACAAAAAAGGGGACTTTCGTCCCCTTGCGGTATCGCCTGGCTTGTCACCAGCCCATCAATAAATATCTTTCGACAACAACGTAAACGGCGTCTTCACCAGGATCTTCAGATCCAGCCACAACGACCAGTTGTTGATGTAATGCAGGTCCATCTCCACACGCCGCTGCATCTTGTCGATGGTGTCGGTCTCGCCACGGCAGCCGCTGATCTGTGCCAGCCCGGTAATACCCGGTTTGATTCGATGACGGGCCATGTACGCGAGGATTTTCCCCGAATAGTAGTGGTTGTGCGCCACCGCATGCGGACGCGGGCCGACCAGGGCCATCTGCCCCTGCAGCACGTTGAACAACTGCGGCAGCTCATCCAGCGAGGTGCGGCGGATGAAGCGGCCAACCGCAGTAATACGCGAGTCATTACGGCTGGCCTGAACCACTTCACGATCATCGTGCACGCGCATCGAGCGGAATTTCCAGACCTGAATCACCTTGCCGTTCCAGCCGTGGCGATCCTGTTTGAAGAACACCGGCCCCGGCGAGTTGATCTTCACCGCCAGCGCGATGAACAGCAGCACCGGGCTCAGCAGGATAATCGCCAGCAGCGCCACGCCTTTTTCCACCAGACTCTTGCTCAGCGCAGCAGTAGGGCGGCTGGTCAGCGGGCTTTCGTTGAGGCAGATCGCCGGCAGACCATCCACGACCTTCACCGAGTGGTTGAGCAGGGTCAGACTGTTCAAGTCCGGCACCCAGACCACATCGACGTTGGCGCCGAGCAAGTCGACGTACATCGCTTCGATTTTTGCGGCCTCGGCCAGCGGCAGGGTGATGTACAACCGGCGGATGTCATGGTCCTTGATCAGCTTGAGCAAATCTTCCTGATCACCGACCACACGCGGTGCATCCGAATCCAGATTCGGTGTCGCGCCATTGCTGACCAAACCTACCAACGGCAGGTTCTCCACCTGACTGATCTTCTTCGCCAGACCCAGAGCCAGTTCGCCAGTGCCGACGATCAGGGTCTTCTGCGCGCTGGTGCGGGAACGCTGGTAGTACTTGGAAAAGGCATGCAGTGGCGCGTACATCAACGCCTGACCGAGGAAGCCGTAGACCGCCCAGCTCAGCGTCACCTCGCGGGAGAACACCTCGTCAGCCTTGCACACGAACGCGATGCCGGCCAGCGCCACCATGGTCATCGACCAGCCCATGAACAAGCGTCCAAGCCCGGTCAGGTAATTGTCCTGCTTGCGGTACACGCCGCTAAACGTATACGCCGGTACCGAGGCCAATACCGCCAGTGTTGCGCACATGCGGTAATAGAACTCGACGGTGCCGGTCTGCCGTTCAGCCAGTATGAATAACAACGCAACAATGAAAGCCTGCGCCAGTGCCCATTGGCCCCAGAAGGTAAGTCCCTTGAGGCCGTTATTTCGATTGATCCGTAGAGAAAGTTCCATGAAATATCCCCAGAAATACGTCCATTCAGGTTTCGACAGTTGAAGTCCGAGTTGCTAGATAGGCTTGTTGTTGTTATTGGACGAGTGTCCTGAGGTAACAACGTCGATAGGCCGAACTGTCGTCAATCAATAGACTAAGTTATTGCGGGATAGGGTGTCTGACGAGTTCTAACAAGATGGCACAGTGCCAACTTTTTAATAATCAAATACAAGGCTGTTAGAAAAGGTCGCAGAGCAGGGGGTGAATAAATTATGTTGTGTTTGTTACTGTAGGAGGGGTGGAGGCAGGGAGCTTGAATTTACCAGGAGAGGTGAAACCAAACAGAGTGCTCTTGTTGTTTTTGTAATCGCACCGTTTCTGTTTGTTTTGTTCGCGGATATCGGCGGTACTTACGCAACGATTTCCTGAATGAGGCAATAACCGCGGTTTCTTACGGCACGGAACAATCGCTCACCATTACTCGCGTTTTTGAACTTGTCCTGCAGGCGACTCAGGCACATTTCCAGGCCACGATACTGCTCCGGCTCGCGGCCGATGCTGAGGATCAGGTCATCTCGACTGACCACGCGTTCTTCGTGATGGAGCATTTTGCGCACCAGCGCGGTTTCAAGCCCGGTAAGACTGATTTCGACGCCTTCCTTCACCAGCGCGCCTTGATCGTTGTCCAGATGCCAGGTTTCGTTGCAGGTGGCGGCGTCTTCGATGGCGGCAATGCGGGTGTCGCTCTCTGCACTTTGAAACGGCTTCGCCGATTGTGCGGACAACCATTCCGACTCGAGGGTGGCCAATATGCGCTGGGTGTCGTGTTCAATCGTGCGGGCAACGTTTTTCCGGGTGCCCCTTGGGTAAGTAAACTCCATCAGCATGGGAGCGGAAGAGGGCGAAGTAGCACCTTCAATAAACATTTGTGCCTGAGACGTGCCAAACGAATTGAAGCGCTCGCTGGACAGAATGCTCTCAAGTTCACGCTGCGACGTTGTACTGTTGGTCACGACGACAAAATATTTTCTTGGGAGGGTTGTACTAGTTTCCATGTCTCTCTCCTAAAATGTGCACCAAAATGGGCGAAAAGGTAAATCGGCAGGCGAGCAATAACTTCCTTGGAAGTAACCGACAGGCAGGGTCTGGGCCCAAAATGGCCTCGATAAATTCCACTCGTTCTGCTGCTATGTTGTTAAGTTTATTGTTATGGTTCGGTGTAGCCGTGCTCATTCAATGGCTTGATTATTAGTAGATTTGAAGTACAACTTGAGCTGTATGGTTGCATATGACGATCCTTCGTGATTATGCAAAGAGGATGGCTGCCCGAGAGTCAGGCAGTCGATATCAGACCCCGCATCAGGCGATAGCCGTAGCCGCGGATGCTCTGAATCGCGTTGGTACCATACATGTCCTTGATTTTTCCACGCAAGCGGCTGACGGATTTTTCCAGCGCTCTCGGGTCGTAGAAATTGGTATTGAGCCCCATGATGCTGGCGATTTCATCATGGCTGAGAATGTGATTGCTGGTCTGCGCAAAGGCTTCCAGGATCTTCATCTCGGCGAACGAGATGTCGAGTTTCTGGCTGGCGCCGCCGAGCAGGCAGATGCGCGTCGGGTCGAGCGTCAGATTGATATCCCGCTGCCATTCTTCACTGTTGAAGAATTCACCGAGCAACTCGTCGCCCTCGTCGGAAAGGGTATTGAGTTTGATACAGAAGTCGGCACCGGCCAGGAAGTACTTGATCTTGTTGAACGCGCCGCGACCGGTTATGACCGCGCAAATGATCGGTTTCAAGTTGTCGGAACGCAGGTTCTCGATCAGCGCAAGATTGTCTTCCAGCGCTTGCGGAGTGTCGATAACGATGAAAATGGCTCGATACGAACCAGAAAGTTCATTGTTATAGGAACTAGTGTACGAACTGGCCTCAAGTGCCATATCAGTGCGTACGTGCTTTGCGATCAGCGCACTAAAATGTTCGGCCACGCCACGGGTACGGCCCAGTGTGAGAACACCGGGTACGTCGTTTGTCGGGCGCGGACTTCTAGTCGCCAAGTTCCCTGAGAGCATCATGCTTTGACTCGAATTAGGTGCTGACATCGGGATGTTAAAGCACCGGTTCTCATCTGTGACTGACAATTGGTAACATTCACGCGATTTTTAGACGTGGCTCCCGAGTTTTCTAACAATAATTAAGCATTTCAAGCTTTTAGTTGATTTTCTCGGGGTTGTGAACTAGTCGTTACATGATGGCGATGTGGAATTGTGCCACTATTTTGAATCTATGGCGATGGCTTTGTTCATGTCCAATTGCCACTGTCGACGATCCTGAGACAATGTGAGCTGGATCACACTTTATTGGCCAGTCGAACTTTTTTCTACTATAGCCCTAAATATTTTTCGTGTAGTTCGTAGGCGGACGTTTATTAACATGGCTTGAGTGTGTCTTTTGATAAGACATATTCTCCGTCGCCTGATCAGGCAATGGGTGTCGCGTTATACCGATTGTTTAACTTCAGATACTCAATTCCTGAATGCAGTTGACCGGTCGCTCATCAAGAGCGCTCTGACGGAGGATTAATGGATTTCTGGACCTTTATCCAGGTGTTGATATTGGGCGCGGTAGAAGGCCTGACCGAGTTCTTGCCGATCTCCAGTACCGGCCACCAGATCATCGTCGCTGACTTGCTGGACTTCGGCGGCGAACGCGCGATGGCGTTCAACATCATTATTCAGCTGGGCGCGATTCTGGCCGTGGTCTGGGAGTTTCGCCCGAAGATCTTCGACATCGTCAAAGGCCTGCCGACCCAACGCAATGCACAACGTTTCACCCTCAACCTGCTGATAGCTTTCCTGCCGGCGGTGGTCCTCGGCGTACTGTTCGCTGACAAAATCCATCAATACCTGTTTAACCCGATCACTGTGGCCATGGCCTTGGTGGTGGGCGGCATCGTCATGTTGTGGGCCGAACAGCGCAGCCATGTGGTGAGCGTCGATCATGTCGACGACATGCGCTGGTCAGACGCGTTGAAAATCGGTTTCGTGCAATGCCTGGCCATGATCCCCGGCACGTCGCGCTCCGGCTCAACCATCATCGGCGGTTTATTGTTCGGCTTGTCCCGGAAAGCCGCCACAGAGTTCTCGTTTTTCCTCGCCATGCCGACCATGGTCGGCGCCGCGGTGTACTCCGGCTACAAATACCGCGACCTGTTCCAGGCCAGTGACCTGCCAGTGTTCGCCCTCGGTTTTGTCATCGCGTTCATCTTCGCCATGATCGCCGTGCGCGGCCTGCTCAAATTCATCGCCAACCACAGCTACGCCGCGTTCGCCTGGTATCGGATCGCGTTTGGCTTGTTGATTCTGGCGACGTGGGTGTTTGGCTGGGTGAACTGGACGGAAGCGGCGGCGGGGTGATGCGCACGCCAGGCGGATCAACCCGCCTGGCACGTTTTACGGAGGGAGGGCATCAACGCCCTTGCAGTAACTCGCCAGCCTGATCCAGCAACGCCAACGGATCCTTGGCCTTGTGAATATCCACCGACAACAACTGGCGGAATTTACGCGCCCCCGGGAACCCGGTACCCAGCCCCAGCACATGCCGGGTGATGTGATGCATCGCACCACCGGCCTGCAGATGCTCGGCGATATACGGCCGCAACTGCGCCAGCGCCTCGGCACGGCTGATCACAGGCGCGCTGCTGCCGAACAACTGCTGATCCACCTCAGCCAGCAAATACGGATTGTGATAAGCCTCACGCCCAAGCATCACACCGTCAAAAGTCTTCAAATGCTCATGGCAGGCCTCCATCGTCTTGATCCCGCCGTTCAGCACAATCTCCAGCTCCGGAAAATCCGCCTTCAACTGCGCCGCCACGTCATACCGCAACGGCGGAATGTCGCGATTCTCCTTCGGCGACAAGCCCTCCAGAATCGCAATCCGCGCATGCACGGTAAAACTGGTACACCCGGCATCCCGCACCGTCCCGACGAAATCACACAACTCGGCGTAACTGTCCCGCCCATTGATCCCGATCCGATGCTTCACCGTCACCGGAATCGACACCGCATCGCGCATCGCCTTCACACAATCCGCCACCAACTGCGGATGCCCCATCAGGCACGCACCGATCATATTGTTCTGCACCCGATCACTCGGGCAGCCAACATTCAGATTCACTTCGTCGTAACCATGCTCCTGCGCCATGCGTGCGCAAGCGGCCAGATCCAGCGGAACACTACCACCCAACTGCAGCGCCAACGGGTGCTCGGCTTCGTTGTGACGGAGGAAACGTTCGTGATCGCCGTTGAGGAGTGCGCCGGTGGTGACCATTTCGGTGTAGAGCAGGGCGTTCTTCGACAGGAGGCGTAGGAAGAAACGGCAATGGCGGTCGGTCCAGTCCATCATGGGTGCAACGCTAAATCGCCGAGATAGCGCGGGGCTTGATTTTGTTGGGCTAAAGCTCTGTTTTTGAATCATTTTGCTCAATGTATTCTCGGCGTGTTTTTGGGCGTTTCCGGGTGTTTTCGGGTGTTTTTTCCATCTCGGTGGTAAAATTTACCACTTCAAAACTGACGTTTACCACTTTCCCTATGGCTACGATCCGAGCAAGAAAACTGACCGACGGGACTGCGATGTATACGGCGCAGATCCGCATTAAACGTGATGGTGTGCAAGTCTACCAAGAGGCCCAAAGCTTCGCCCGAAAACAGGCCGCCCAGGCTTGGGCGCGTAAGCGTGAGTCGGAGCTGGATGAGCCTGGCGCAATCGAGCGAGCGAGCCGAAAGGGGGCCACAGTCAAAGATATGACTGATCGCTACCTGGTCGAAGTTGAGAAAGCCAGGCCGCTGGGCAAGACCAAGCGCGCCACACTCAATGCGATTTCCGAGACGTACCTGGGCAAGTTGACTGATACGGACATCAATACCCAGTGCCTGGTCGATTTCGCACTTTGGCGAATGAGCCAAGAGGGCGGCGGGGTCCAGCCACAAACCGCCGGTAACGACCTGGCGCACCTCGGTGCTGTTCTGGCGATTGCCAAAGACGCTTGGGGTTACCAGGTCGATCCGCTGGCAATGGGCGGCGCCCGCCGGGTGCTGCGCAAGCTGGGCTACAACCTCAAGAGCCGCGAGCGTGACCGCCGACCTACACTGGACGAGTTGGAAAAGGTGCTGACGCACTACCAGTCCATGCAGGCGAGGCGCCCGACTGTCACCAATATGTTGAAGGTCGTAGGGTTCGCCCTGTTCTCCACGCGTCGGCTGGATGAAATAACCCGTATTCGCTGGGCGGACGTCGACGAGGCTGGTCAGCGAGTGCTGGTGCGTGACATGAAAAACCCTGGGCAGAAGATCGGTAACGATGTTTGGTGTTACCTGCCGGACGAATCGTGGCAGATCCTTCAGTCAATGCCGAAGGCTGGCGACGACATTTTCCCCTACAGTCCTGAGTCAATCTCTTCATCATGGGCGAAAGCATGCAAGTTCCTGGAGATCGCAGATCTGCACTTCCACGACCTGCGCCATGAAGGTGTCAGTCGCTTGTTTGAAATGGACTGGGACATTCCGCGTGTGGCGAGCGTTTCTGGCCATCGGGATTGGAACTCGATGCGGAGATACACCCACCTGCGCGGAAAAGGTGATCGGTATGTGGGGTGGGAATGGCACGAGAAGATATTGAGGGCGCCCGTCCAACTGGGCGCCGCATCAATGAAATGGCTTAACAGGCGGGTTTTAAGCCGTTGAGCTGACTGTTTTCTTTGACAGCGGCGGCGCGCTGGAGATCGAGGTACGCAGCCAGGTCGCCGATGTGAACACCCTTGGCCGACTTCTGGCTCGCCTCCAGCCGGGTGATCGGAATCTTGATCTGGCCACTTATCACCTTGCGCTGGAACATGTCCGGCGTCAGATGGGTGAAGTAATCCCGGCACACTTGATCAAGCGGGATGATCGCCTGGCCGTCGTACTGGGCCATAAGAATAAAAGCTGTGTTCATGATGCTCCCCTCACATCCGAAACGATTGATGAATGAACCTCGGCCGGGCTTCTCCGGATGGCTTTGAGTCGTCTGTTTGGATCTCGCAGATAAACCGGCACCGCTCCTGGTTGGTCGCTGTGAGTGCTTGGGTGAGAGCGGGAATAGCGTCGAGGCATTGTTCGTGGGCGGTGTCTGCGAAGACAGCCTGCAAATTAGGAACCTCTTGGACGATGGCTAGCAATAAGGTGGCTGTACTGGCCTTTCCGCCGCTCACACTGACGATGTTTTGCATGGTGCTTCTCCTTTGGAGGGGCCGGCTTTGCAGCGCCTAAAGCATCAGTGACGGTCAATCAGTACGGGAGATCTGCCATGACAACGTTTTGCTCTACTTGAGCCAGCGCCTTGCGACGCTGTTCATCGCTGAGATTGAGCAGGAGGCTGAGCACATCTACCAATGCCATAAGAAGCCCGCCAATCTGGGCTGCACGGGCAGTCGGTTGAGCCGAGTGATTGTCGTAAAGCGACGCTGCGTAAGCCGGGGCCAGCCTCCTGACCATGTTGATTGTCTGATCCGCCTGCTTCTGTACGGCATGGCTGAATTTATTGGCTTGCTCGGCCGTGAACTGTTGCATTGCTTGTGCGTGGTGGCGGCTATTAGCGGTGTGCGGCGTATTTAGGTCGATGTGAACCGTACGGCTTGTGAATGCCTGACTGCATTTGAGGGGAGGGGTGGCACTGATGACCAATGTTCCCTTGAAGGTAATTTCAGCCTGCTCACTTTGGGACACCGAAACCGATCCGCCGTCATAGAGTGGCGCGAGCTGACTCCAATCGAACCTGCGCTCAGCATCGTAACCATCTTCAAGGATCACTGGCTGTTCACCCGCGTTGGCCAGAATCCGCGCGAGGCCCTGAGGTGTTGCATATGCCGGTGCATAACAGGTCACTGAGTCAACGCCGTTGAGCGCCGACAGGTAGCTGAGCAACGTCGTTTTGCCACTGCCTGCAGGACCGGTGACGTACAGAAAAGGAAAGCCCTGTTCTTCCGTGCGTATCTGAGCGCCGTGCTTGGCTCCAAGCCACCAGGCCATAGCGACGACACCCTGTGCACCAAATACGGCAAGGAAGTCATCAAAACGAATCGCGGTTTTCAGTTGGTTTTGCATGTTATTGCTCCTTGTATGTACTGCGGTTAAACGCCCTGGAATACCCAGCAGCGAATGGTTTTCGGTTTATCAAAGGCGTCGAGCGACCGCGCCGAGTTGACGGGCTTGTTTGACTCCAGAAATTTGGGTGACTTGCTGGTTTTGAGCAGACGTTTCAGATCGCTGAGCGCGGGCACCTGCTGGCGTTTGTTGACAGCCATCTCAACGAATTCGTTGAGGTTCACGGCAATCAGCCCGTCCTTGCGTGCATGGTTGAGCGCGCCTTTCTCGTCCATGCCATTGAGGAATTCGTACAGGTCCCAAAACTCGCGCACGGTCGGGTGGTCGGCGTTGATTGCCTGCTGCCGCTCCAGGGCCATGCGACTGATCTCGGCGTGTGCGAGAGCTTTGCGCTGCTCGCCGAGGGGCACGACCCCGGCCAGTGCATCCACCAGGCTGCGCAGTTGGGCGTGGTTTTTGGCGATACGCACGGTGCGCACGCCCGGCAAGGCCAGTAGCTCCTGTTCGTAGCCGGAGGTGTTCTCCTCCATCAGGCGCATGGTTTCGGTTTCTCGTTGCAGCGCCTTGACCAGAAAGCCGCTGATGCTGTCCATCGGCATGCGCTCCAACTGCTCGGCGTACTGCTTGGTCTCCGGCGTGTGGTGCTCGCGCGTCAAGTGGACATGGCAGATGCGCTGCAGGATGGGTTCTGAAGCGTTCACCGGGTTGTTCTGCGCGATTAGTAGCGCGGCGCGGAACGGCGGTTCGTGAGTGTCGTTGCCGTTGTTTTTCACGCCGGTAGAGCGAACACTGCGGCCGTTATAGGCGGTTTTCAGTTCGTCCCAGTCGAAGTGTTTAACCGGCTGGCCTTCCTTTTGTTCGCGCTCCGACTCGATCAGCACAACGGGCAAGTTACTGACCTGCGAGAAGTTGCGCGCACGGCTTGCGGCGGTCGCTTTGGACGGGTCGAAGCCTTCGTAATCAGTGCGTCCGACCGACTTCCACAGCAGCTCCACCAAGGTGGTCTTACCCGAGCCGGCTTCACCCACCAGCTCCAGGAACATCAGCGACTTGTGGATCTGGCGGATTTGCTCAGCGTGCAACGCGCCCAGCCACCAGGCCAGTACCACCAGCCCCTGTACACCAAAGCAGCGCCAGTAAATGTCGAACCAACCCTCGTTGTAGGCATTTAGGTCGGTATTGATGTGCAACACCGGCGACTGGCTCTGCGACTTGATACTCAGCTTGCCGAGGTCGAAAAAGTCTTCCTTGTTGCGCACCTGTACCTTGCCGCCGTGAAAGGCCAGGTCGTTGAAGACGTAGGCGCCATGGTCGCGGCTGTAGCCGATCCATTCGATGGTATTGACGGTTTTCAGGCAGTCCAGCTGAGGCGCCAGAATCCGTTTCAGTTGCTGAGCGCTGCCCTCAAACATCGCACCGTTGGAGACATTGAGCAGGCGATTGGCGAACTCAGGCGCCGACGTGAGTTGCTTGGCCGTGAACGTGCTTTTGATGGCAGGCCCTTGCGGGCGCTCGATACGGAAGTAATACCAAGCCTCATCGGTGAGGTCGTTGCGCATGTAATACAGCGCCTGGAAATTGCAGTTGGCGATGCTGGACACCGAGCCGGATTGGCGCAGCGCCTTGTATCGCTTTTGTTCGTCGTTGAGCAGCTGGTCCTCATGGCGGTCTGAACTTTCCAGATCGCCCATGGCGCGGTCGTACTTATCAAGATCCAGCCGAAACCAGTACAGGCGCTTGCGGAACGTGAAGTTGAATTCCTTGCGCTCGTCACGCAGGTAGATGAGGAAACCCTTTTCCTCAGCCGAGTCAGCCAGCAACAAATCGCCGTGGTGGCGGGCTTCGTCGAGATCCTGCTCGATCCGCTCGACACGTTTGTCGTCGCCCTCGATCGGTTTCCACCGCAGATGCAGGTCGTTCCAGTCAACCTTTTTGCCATGGGGTTGCGGGATCACCGCCGCCTTGCAGGTGAAGCCCAGGTCGCGTGCTTCCTTCGCCCAGCGGCGCATGTTGGCCTTAGCGACGGGCTCGTTATCCAGTGCCCACACCAGCAGCGGCAAGCGCTTGTCAGCGTCGTGGCGCAGTTTGACCAGGGCCTTGAGGGAGTCGGTTGGGCAGGGGGCGCTGGACATCATCGACACGGCCGACACATCGTTATGCAGCAGCGCGATAGCGTCGAAGATGCCCTCTGTTATCCAGAGCTCGTCGACTTCCAGTAGGTCAACGCTTGGCGGACACCACCAGACGCCCTTGTAACCGGTCAGGCCTTCGCCGGAGGGACGGAAGCGAGCTTTCATGTTGCCGAAGCGATCTGGCCGATCGATCAGGCGTTCCCAGTACCCACCTTTCTCAAGCGCGAATCGTACTGTGGCGCTGCCGATGTTCTTCCGGCCATCCCAGTAATTCTCCTGAGTGAACCAACCGGCGATCAGCTCAAATTTGAAGCCGCGTGCAAATTCGAGGTAGGCGCGTGCCGTGGCAAGAGGGTTATCCGGTGTCGACGGTGCGTTCTTGCTCCAGTCATTGAACAGGTCGTCGTATACATCCTTAACGTGGACACGGTGGTCGCACTTTTCCGGTCGCCCGCAGATCAACGTCCAGGGCGAATCGTAGAAGGTGTACAGGGTTTTCTGGCCGCAACTTGGCGCCGGGCATACACCCTTGCGCATGTAGTTCGTGCCGGGAATGTGCTTGAGCTGGTAGTCGCGCTCAATGCGTTGGATGACGTCGGCGCGCAGCCTTTGTTCCATTTCCATCGTGGCTTACTTCGCTTCGTCGAGGCTGTGTTTAAGGGCGCCAATCAGGCGTTTTTGTGCGGCCATTACCGGGAAGGCCGCCAATAACGAGCCGTGCCGCAAACCCACGGGGATCCGGCGAAACCGATCGTCGTACCAGTGCTCGTTGAACTGGATCGAGTATTGCGCGCGCAGCTCCTGGAGCAGGGCTTCGGCCTGTTCTCTGGGAAGTTTTGCGGTAATGGCGACGTCGATTTCCATGGTCCACCTCGGATTTAGGGCAAAGCTCACCCAAACCCATTGGAAACGGGCGCGGGAGGGGTTAGTCGGGGATTACGGTGTTACGAGGCGCAGTCGGCGGTTGTCCGGTGCATTGAGGATGCGTTGGTAGATCATGCTGATCGGTACGGCCCAAGTCAGGCCGCTGGCAGGATCGGTGATGACTGCGACGTGGCTGGAGCTAGCCTTGATGTCAAGTTGGTGACGGTCGTTGTTGGATTTCAGTTCGCCGAAAGCACGGCTGACCAGTTTTTCAGCTATGTGCCATGGCACCTCTAGGCAACCGACCAGGTGCTGCACCGCGCGGGAAAACAACAATTGGTCGCTGCCCAGGTGTTCGCACTGATGGCGCTCTAAAAAGGTGAGGGCAGCGGTCTGCATAGTTTCTTGGTATTCCCGATAATCAAGGTCTATAGCATTTTTCATCAAGCTTGCTCCTTTTCCATTTGGTCCAGCAGATCGGGTTGAGTAGTTGCCGGCATCAGGTTACGGCGCGCTAGCAAGCGCACTTTTGTAGGTGCCATGGGAAGGACTAGCAGAGGGTGTTCGAGGCCCGTCGGACTGAGCTGATATTCCCAGACCAATGAGCCAGAGAATGTGGCGCCGCAGAGAAAGCTGGTGCATTCCGAATACACAGAACGGAAGCAGGGGGTTTGGCCTTCAGATGTGCGCATGCGCATCGGGCTCCGGCAACAGGGGCAAACCAGCTTGTAAGTGCTCACTATTCTGTCCTCTACTTTTCGTCTTTGATGCCAAGCAAGACCGCTGCGCGATGTGCGTCGCCACGCAGACACTTCTGTTGCCCGTTTAAAACGGCGTAGACCGTTGAGATGTTGAATCCGTTTTTTTCTGCCCAGTCTTTCGCTGTGATCCCAAGGCCCGTTAGACGGTCTCTAGCCCGTTGACATGCTTGCTCGTGTGCATAGGTGGGGTGCATAGTTCAGATTCGTGTGATTTCATGTGATGGCAGGTAGAGGTTATTCAACGATTGTTGAATAGTCAACTTATTATGGAGTCGTTTTGTTGAATATTGGCGAGAGATTGAGACAGGAACGTGTGCGTTTGGGCACAAACCAAGCGGAATTCGCGACTTTGGCTGGGGTAGCCAAAACCTCTCAGTTCAACTACGAAAAAGGCGAGCGAAGCCCGGATTCAGCGTATTTAGCAGCCGTGGCAGAGAGAGGCGTGGACGTTTTGTACGTTGTTACTGGCGAGCGTACGCCCACTCCGCTTGAAAGCGTTACGCCTGAAGAAGATCGCTTGATAGGATTTTATCGGGCGATGGCTGAAAGTGACCGACAGTCACTGATGAGAATGGCTTTCGCATTGGCTAACGCAGCGACGCAAAAATAGTTTGAATCAAATCTCGCAGTCATCAGACAAGCTGAGCCATAGGAGTTGTTGACCACAGAGAGTATTGCTGTGAGTGGCTTAGTTTAGAGGCGCGCTCACAGCAGGCGACTGAGTTAATGATCGTCTACTTATCTGTTAAAATAACGGGCAAATATCTCTGCTAAAGAATTTACTTTCAGTCTTGCGTTGATATCGTGTCGATGCGTTTTGACTGTTTTTATTGAGATGGACAGTTTGCTAGCGACTTGCTCGCTAGAGTAGCCGCTAAAGAGAAGTTTAATGACTTCCATTTGGCGGCTTGTGAGTTCTTTGCTCAGTTGTGCCATTACTTTTTGCCATTTTGGGCGTTTGCCAGGTGTTTTTTCTATAATCTGTTCGAAGTTCATGCGTAGTCGCATCGTCGCGATCACCCAAGGGCTAATTACTTCTAACAGTGACACCTGTTTTTGCGAGAAGCGAGTTTTGCTGCCGAGGGAGAGGCATAAGGTTTTATTGTTTTCCAGTTGGACGTTGAAGCTTACTTCGTCGGATGAGATGTAATGTTTAAAGTATGTGTTGTAATACTCTGTCTTTAGGAAATGTGTCGGTGCGATATCTAAGAGGTGAAGCAGTCCACTTTTTGGGTTTTCGCGGTTGGTGATGTAAAAAGGATCAAGCATATAAAGCCCGTTGACATAATTATTAAGGAGGCCATCTCTTTCCGTTTCGTCTGTCCATTCGATAAAGCTTACTACCTCGATGCCTGTATCGCTGAAGATCAATGCTACCCAGTTATCAACCTTTACGTACTCATTCAGCAGACGTACTAAGGCACCCCAAAAATTGGGCGTTACGATCTGGTCTACCAGTACTCCGAACGAGCGATGCCAAGCAAAGTTTTCGATTTTGATCGACATCTCGTCTACTCCCAAAGACCTAGGTATTGGGGTGTATTCCCAATGCCCTCTGCACCGGTTACAGTAATTTCAGGATGCAGATACCACTCGGTATAGCCGGTCGCATAAGGACTTGTTATGAAAAACGCACAATGGTTTCATCTTGTTACAGCTTTGGTTCTCGGTGCGGGGGCTTGCGCTTCAGTGTTGGCAAACGGTGACAGAGTTCGTCTTTTTAACTGGTCTGAGCTGATCTCGCCTGATACCCCCACGGACTTCAAAAAAGAGACTGGGATTACAGTCGTGAACGGTAGTTTTGATACCGCTGACGTGATGCTTAGCACAATTATGGCTGGGCGGTCAGGATATGACGTTGTGGTAGCTACTTCGAACGTGTTGCCCACTCTTATCCAAGCGGGGGCACTCCAAGAGCTAGATCGTTCAAAACTGAGTAACTGGAAGCATCTCGACCCCGAAGTGTTACAACTGTTAGAGGCAAACGACCCCCACAATCGCTACGCAATTCCATACCTCTTAGGAACTACTGGCATAGGCTATGACGTCGATAAAGTTAGGAGCGCTTTAGGGGATAACGCGCCTGTTGACAGCTGGGCTATAGTTTTCAAAGAAGAAAATATCAGCAAGCTCAAGCAGTGCGGAGTTGCAATGCTCGACGCTCCGAGCGAGATGGTTTCCATTGCGTTGCACTATCTCGGCCTGCCGCACAACAGTACAAATGCCGATGACTATCAAAAGGCGCAAGAGCTATTGCTGAAGATTCGTCCCTATATTCGCTATTTTAATTCTGGAAAACTCCCTCAAGAGCTGGCGAATGGGGATGTTTGCTTGATTGTTAGCTGGGCTGGGGATGCAAACGTAGCTATGGATGCAAGCGCAAGTGCAAAAAACGGCCGCAGGATCGCATATAGCATTCCGAAAGAGGGTGCCTTGGTCTGGTCTGAAAATCTGGTCCTACTGAAAGATGCTCCACATCCGGAGCAAGGTGTGGCGCTTTTAAACTATTTGATGCGGCCAGAAGTCATTGCCAAAGTTGGAGCCCACACCGGATATGCCACCGGAAACAAAGATGCTGAAATTCCGCTTACTAAAAATGTGATCGAAAACCCGGGACTCAAGCCCAGTCATGAAGTTATGAAAACGCTATTTCCACTCGAGTCACTACCATCAAGCATGGAGCGAATCCGAACGCGCATCTGGACAAAAGTTAAAACCGGATGAGGAACTTGAGGGGAATAGATTTGCTTGCTCATTTCTTGAGATGGCCTGAATTCCTCCCCGTTCAGAAATGAGGGTGCTGAACCACCCTAGCTATTAGGCAGTAAGCGTGAAGCGACTTATGTCGGAAAGCCTCAAATGTCTGGCGCTTGATCTTGGACGCTTAGACGTATTTTTGGGCGGCTGTGGCGTGGTTCCCGGAAAGCGGGATGCGTCGGCACCTGAAGCCCGCCACGTGTGAAAAGGAGTATTCCATGTCGGATGACAACAGTGATTCAGGAGCAGGTGTGTACCCTGTTCAAGCACAGGCGATGGGCAATCAAGAAGAGAGGCTATTGCAGATGTTCAGCCTGATTAGCGTTGAGCATCAAAATGATATTCTGCGTTTGTTGGAGGCCTTGACTCTCCTGTCAGAATAGGAAAGGAAGAACCCCGGCCAAGCGCCGGGGTTAGGTTTACGTGTTGCGCTGCATTTTTTCCCATTCCCTTTCAACCGCTCGCTTTGCGGTTTTCTCGCTGGCGTACAGCCAACGTAACCGCTTCGGCTTGACCTGATCACCGGCGGTTACCGTCTTTTCTTTCCCGGTGTTCTTGTCGCGATAATTCGCACTGATTCCGGTGTAATCCCCAGCGTTCTCTTCTGCCAGGCCCTCTACGGTATCTTCCGGAAGCTTGCTTTCCAGCTCCAAACTCATCGTGTAACCGTTGTCGGCACTGAGACTGTGTTGCACGTTGCCGCCGTACCAGATGATCTCGTCGATTTCATCCTTCACACCCTGGAGCGTATAGGTCAGTTCCGGAATCAGATCCGGACGACCGCGCGCCAGGGTGTAGCTGAGGGTGGCGCTGCCACGCTGCAGCCGGTTGAACTCAGCACGCGCAGCGCGCAATGCCGACTGCTTGTCGCTGTAGGTATGGCGCAGGTCCTTGAGGTTATCGCCGCCGCCGGCGATGGCTTCCTGCTTCTTGGCACTGTTCACGTCGTAGAAATACGCCCGTACACCGTCGTAGCTGTCGCGATCGGCCTGCAGGTAGCGGTGTTGGTCACCGTCGGCGCGGGTTAGCGTGATGTGGGGCAGATCCAGCCCACTGGCGGTTTTGCCGCCGCCGGCCGGAAGGCACAGCAGACAACCGGCCTTGACGGTGGCCACCGCGTCGAACTCCTCCCCAAGACGACAAATCAGATTGGCATCGGATTCGTTCGCCTGATCGAGCTGCAGGATGGATTGCTCGCTCAGAGCGCCGGACACCACGGCTTTCAGGCCGTTGCCGGTGGCGATATCGCGCAACACTTCGCCCAGGGTGGTGTGGGTCCAACTGCGCTCGCGTTTGGTTTTCAGCCCCTTGCGCAGATCGGCCGATCGGGCGCGGATGCTCAGCACGTCGGGCGCACCGCTGTGTTCGGTTTCGTCGACGGTGTAGGTGCCCTTGTCGACCAGACCGGTGTCGCTCCATCCGAGCCACAGCTGCAGCACCGCGCCTCTGGGCGGAATGGACAGCAGCCCGTCATGATCGCTCAGGGTGACACTGAGCTGGTCCGCCTCAAGGCCTCGGTTGTCGGTCAGCTCCAAGCTCATCAGGCGCGGACTGATTAACTGCGCAATATCGTTGCCATCAACCGTCAGACGAAACGCCGGTACCGGGTAGGCGGTGAGGCGGCGGTATTTCTCGATCGCGTCGTCCAGGTAGCCGGTGACACCGGCAATAGCAGCCTCGATCACAACAGACCTCGCATGACATTCAGGCCACTGCTGATGGCGGAGCCGAGCAGGTCAATACGGCCATCATCGATGCGCTTGAGCGACAGGTTGAACTCGATGCGCCGGGCGGCGCCGTCCGGAAAGAACAGACTGCGGGTCTCGGTCACGCTTTCGATGATCCACAGCCCGCACAGACGCCCGGTGCCCTCGATCATTGGCCAGGCCTTGCCGGTGTCGGCCATGAAACGCAGGGCATCCAGGCTCAGGGCGGTACCGGTCAGCTCCGGCAGCATGATGCCGGGGAGGGTGATGGCGTCCTCGCCGCGTCCCAGGAACTGGCGCGCAGGCTGGGCGCCGATGCGGTTGCTGCTGGGGTGGCGCCAGTCCGTCTGGCGTTGCATTTCCTGATACGCAGCCGTGTGCAGGCTGAACACGAACATGCCAAGTGCAAGCATCATAGGGGTTAGTCTCGGTCGGTCAGGCTGCTGCGTTGGCGGGCGGCTTTTTGGCTGGCATGGTTCGCCAGTTCAGCGCGCACAACACGCGCGATCGCCTGGGCATCCATACCGGGAGTGGTATGGATGTTAATTTCGTAGTGGTCATGGCTGTCATAGGACGGTGCGGCGATGCTGCTCAGTGGCGGCCGTTCATCCACCGCCAGTGCCGGCATCGACGCCGTCCCCACGGCCAGCATGCCGGCGGCCGTCAGCTGCTGGGTCATTCGTCCCATCGAGCTCAGCGGGCCTTTGGCGCCGTCATCGAGGCCTTGGGTGAGCCCTTCCATGGTGAAACCGCCCAGTTCGGCAAACACCCGTGACGGGCTGTGTATCCCCAGCTTTTCCTTGAACCAGCCGGTGGCGGAGTCGCCCAGCTGCGACATGGTCTCTTTGAGTGAACCGAATTTCTGGGTGATGCCATTGACCAGACCATCGATGATCATGCCGCCGAACGCGGTAAAGCGGTTCGGCAGATCCACGCCCAGGTACGACATCACCCCAGCAAAGGCCTGGTACAACAGGCCCAGCGGGCTGAAGTTCATCAGGGTCTGGACGATGCTCCCCACGCCGCCGCTGAAGCCGGCCTTGATCTCTTCCCAAGCGCTGCCGAAGTAGGTTTTGACCGCGTCCCAGTTTGCGTAGAGCAGGTAAGCGGCGGCTGCGATCGCCGTGATGGCCAAGCCGATCGGATTGAGCATCAAGGCACGACCGATCAACAGCAGCGCTTTGCCAACAAAGGGCAACACGGTTTTCCCCAGGTTCCAGAACAGGCCGATCAGGCTCGGCAGCCGTACGCCCAGTTGCGCGAACATCAGACGCAGCGCGATGAAGGGCAGGAGCACGCTGGCCACCGTGACCAATAATCCCCCCAGTGCCACGGCCAGCGCTGCCACGATGGCCACCGTCTTGACCAGGCCAGCGGCCAGTTTGGGGTTCTCTGCCGCCCAGGCTTTCACGTCACGAATGATGCCGGTGACGGATTGCGCCAGTCCGCGCAGCGGGCCGTCCTGCTGCTCCTGCAGTTCAATGCCCAGATCCTCCCAGGCACTGCCCAGGGTGGTCAGGTCACCTTTGAGGTTATCGGCCATGACCTTGGCGGTTTTGCTGGCTTCGCCTTCGGTTTGGCGCAGCGTGGCGATGAGCTTTTGCAATTCGCCGGAGCCAGCCTCGTCGACCAGTTGCGCCATGCCTTTGACCGCCTCGGCGCCGGCGATGGCCTTGAGCAGTCCACCCTTGGTAGCGGTGCCCATGCCTTTGGTTTTGTCGTGAATCTCTTTGAGAATATCCGGCATCTGCCGCAGGTTGCCGTTGGCATCGACCGTGTTGATCTTCAATTGGTCCAGTGCCGCCGCAGCAGCTTTGGGCGGCGCAGCCAGACGGTTCATGACGGTACTGAGCGCAGTACCGCCCATGCTGCCTTGCAGACCGGCGTCGCCGAGCTTGCCCGCCATCGCCGCTGCAACTTCCAGCTCCACGCCATAGGTCTTGGCCATGGGCGCGGCATATTTCATGGTTTCGCCGAGCATGGCCAGGTCGGTGTTGGAGCGGGTGAAGGTACCGACCAGCACGTCACCGAGTCGGCCCATCTGGTCAGCCGACATACCCAGACCGGACAGGATGTTCGAGGCGATATCGGCGGTCTGAGCCAACTCAGCGCCGCCGGCGGCGGCCAGATCGAGCATGCCTGGCATCGAGGCTTTGATGGCCTTGGGGTCAAATACGGCCATGCCCAGGAAGCCCTGGGCATCAGCCGCCTGGCCCGCCGTGAACATGGTCGAGCCACCGAGGTCGCGAGACTGCTGTCGCAGCCCTTTGAGTTCTTCAGAGTTGCCCTCTAGCCGGGTAATCGCCTGAACCCGGCTCATGCTTGCGTCGAACGCCATCCCAGGGGCCAGCACACGGGCACCGCCATACAACGCTGCGCCCCCTCCGGCCATGCTGGCAGCGCCTTTGCCCGCCAGTTGCCCGGCGAACTGCTGCTGTTTGTCATAGACGGCACGGTGCTTGGCCAAAGCGCTTTGTTGCTTGGCCACCGCGCTCAACCGTTCCTTCTGCGTGGTCAGCGCGCGATTGGCAGCCTCGACGGAGGTCTTCAGGCGGGACTCGGCGGCGCCCAGGTTGCCCGTGGAAATGCCCGCTTCCTTGAGCTTGGTGATATGAGGAATAAGGCCACGCCGCTGCTCCTGGAACTTGCTGGTCAGATCGCGCACGGCTTCGTGGGCCTTGCGCAAATCGTTCTTAAACTTGGCCGACGCTTCGCCATTGCTGCCCAGCGCGGTTTTCATCTGGCGCAGGTGGGCCTGCGCCTTGACCAGTTGAGCGGACGTGCCGGCGATCGCGTCCTGTTGTTTCTTGAACGAAGACACGTTGGCCTGTTGCGTCTTCAACGCCTTGAGCTGCTCATTGGCACCTTTCAAGGCTTGGGCGGTTTCGTTGCTGCCGGCATAGATCTTCTTCAGCGGCCCGCTCACGCGATTGATGGCGTCGAGCTGCAGCCGTATTTTCAAGTCATTGGCCATCGGCGCTATGCCTCACCCGCGCGCGTTCGCGCCACTGCATCAATTCCTGCAGGCCCAGCCCATCCATGTCGGCCGGTGCCCAGTGAAAAACCACGGCGAGATCCGCCATGGCCTCTTCTACGCAACGAGGGATGCGTCCGTCTTCATCGACTTCTGCAGCAAAAAAACCGAGACCTTGCCCCCACAAGCCAGCAGATCCGCCGGGTCCATGTTGGCCACTTCCGGGGCGGTGATGCTCGGGGAGCAGATCCGAGGCAGCACCTTGATCAGGCTGGCCACGTCCAGGTTCAGCAGCTCCACCAGCTGCACGCCGCGTAGTTCGCCGGCACTGGGCTTGCGCAGGGTGAGTTCGCTGATCTGCTGCAGGCCGCGCTTGATCGGGCTGTCGAGGATGACGAGGTTGTCGTTGATGCTGATGACTTCGGCGGCGTCAGTGTTGTCATTTGTCGGGGTATTCATACGGTGCTCCTGGTATTGGGGATTTCGTTGGATGAACGGGGTAATCAGATGCCGAGCGCATTACGCTGCTTGGCGAGCATGTCCACGCCGTCGACCTTTTCGATGAAGTTGAGCAGGTCGATTTCGATGATGTCCTCACCGTCGACGGTGAGCTTGTAATAACTGCAGGTGGTGGTGATGGCGTGTTCGGTGTCTTCGCCGGGCTGGGCTTCGCCCATCTCGATGGTTTCGTGACGGCCACGCACCACGATCTCGACGTTGCTCATTTCCTCGGTGTCGTCCTGCTGGAACGCACCGGTGAAACGCAGCAGCACGCCCGAGGCCTTGACCATGCCGAACTGGCGTAGCGAGATCAGATCCAGGCCACCGGTTTTCCACTCCAGCTGGATGCCGTCGTCGGAGAAGCCCAGGTCTGCCTTGACCGGGCCGTTCATTCCGCCGCCACGGTAGCTTTCCATCTTGCGACCGAGCGCGGGCAGGGTGAGGGACTTGCAGACGCCCAGGTAACTGTGGCCGTCGTTGAAAAGGTTGAGGTTCTTGAGCTTGCGGGGCAGCGCCATGGCGGGGTTCTCCGATCGGCGGACACGGGGTTGCCTCCCCAACGGGGAGGGCCGGGGTTAGCTGTTGAGGCGGCTGGAAAAATCGACCAGGTAACGGTCGGTGATGCGTTGACGCAGGGTGAGGTCTTCCAGCGGCGGCACCGGGGTGTAGTCGTAATCGATGTAGAGCTTGCCGGCCTTGAGCGTGGTTTCGTCGTTGACGTCGTCAGGGAACCAGGCGCTGCCACCGATCAAGTAACCACCGGCCACCATTTCGCGGAATTTGTCGTTGATGCTTTCGAGCATGTCGCGCACTAGCGAAGGGTGCATGGGCCGGTCAATGGCCCACATTTGCGCGTTGGCCATGGTGTCGGCCAGCACCTGGGCGGTACGGGTGTAGTTTTCGAAGGCGAACAGCGGATCATCGCTGCAGGTACGGCTGCCCCAGAAGCGATAGCCACCCTCGTTGATCAGGGTGGTGACCTCGTTGCTGTTGAGGTAATTGGCATCGGTGGCCGGGTTCTGCAGATCCCAGAACACGTCGGCACTGATGCCGGTCACGCCGTTGACGGCGACGTTGGACAAGGTTTTATGCCAGCCAATTTCCTGATCGATCTTGGCCCGAAGGCCCAAGGCACGAGCAACGGCCGGAGCGGCGACGGTGGCACTGGTGACGGTGTTCCAGTTCTGGAAATCCGGCCAGATGACCATGACTTCACGAGCGCCGAAGTTCTCGCGGTAGGCGGTGGCTTCCTCTTTGGTCGAACAGTCCCAGGCGCTGACGTAGGCAAAAGCGCGCAGCTGCTGGGCAATGGACACCAGTGCCGTGGCCACCGGCAGGCTGTCCAGCCCCGGAACGCCGAGAATACGCGGGGTGACCTTCAGGCGGCCTTTGGACGCGAGCAAGGCTTTCATGCCGGTGTATTTACCACTGGCGTTGGTGGTGCCGATCAGGTTGCTGGTGGTTTCGGCGTCGGTCTTGCCGGTGGCCACCCGCACCACCACGGTGAGCGGTTTGGTTTGGTCACCGATGGCCTGCAGGCTGGCCGCGAGCGTGCCTTCGGTACCGGCCTTGCCGATCGCAGCCTGTACGTTGGTCAGCAGAACCGGGGTGTCTAGGGGAAACACACTCGGATCCGCGTCGTCGGCCGTACAGACCAGACCGATGACAGCGGTAGAAACGGTGCGAATGGGACGGGTGCCCTCGTTGATTTCGAGGACGCGGACGCCGTGGTGATATTCGTCGGCCATAAGGATTGCCTGCGCAGTGATGAAAAGACTCTGCACAGGCTGCCGCGCGCGCGGCCTCGGGGCGAGCGCGCGGGCTTGTAGGGGAGGGCTTTACAGGGAGCGGTGAGGCGGGAAGCGTTCGCGCCCGGCGTGGTGGCGCTGTTCGAGGAGCCATTGCGGTTGGGCAGGACGCAGTCCGTGGCGGGGAAAGGCTGAGGCCTGTGGCCAGTCCCGCAACTGCCGGCGGTACTGCTGCAGCTCGCCGTATTCTTCGGCGCTGAGGGTGCACGGCGATGAGCTTTCCAACTCGTCTCGGTGCCGCGAAACCCTGGCATCCGTGATCGCAAGCTCAGTGTCTCGCCATGCCCGCTCAATGATTGCCAGGGTTTCCGCTGACGGCGATGGCGGATCCGCGAGCATGGGCAGGCCATCCTCGGCCATGGCGATACACTTGCCCCGCGAAGGCGCATCAATCAGCTCGGCGTAAAGCGCGTCGGTGATCTCGACGGCATCTTCAGGGATGTTATCCCCATGGATTTCGGCGTTATAGAAACCGGCGGTGGACGGTGAATAGAACATGTTTTCCCCTTAAAATCCGATCGCGAACCAGTCATAACCCGCTGCAATCGGCGTATTGTTCCAGTTCATCATGACAGTGGCCTGCACTCTATTCCTCGCGCCGTTACCGACATGAATAGGCGCATTGGAAGCGAACCAGCGCGCGGTCGATGTAAAACCCACCACGGCATTCGGGAAGGCAATCGGGTAGCTGAACGTGGCATGACCATTGGCATCGGTCATGCCAGCCCCCCATTGCAGAATCGTACCGTGAGGCAACATCAGATAACCGTTTTCACCCATGTACCGCTGGAAACTGGACACGTGGGCAAAGTGAGTAGCCACCCAGTTTTCAAGGGCGATGGCACCAAAGTCGGAAGCGTCGATCTGCACTTTGACCTTGTCGGCACCGTTCCAGCCAATCTTCACCGCGTTGCTCAGCTGCCCAGCGCCCGTGCCTTGTTGCACCGGGGTAAAGCCCAAGTTCGGCTGTTTGCCCGCTAAGGCCTTGACCATGGTGGCGGAGAAGTTGGGGTCGTCCGCCAAGGCTTTGGCTAGGGCGCCTAATGTCCTCAGACCCTCCGGCGCCGAGCCGATCAACGCAGTGACTGCGCTCTGCACAAACGCCGTATTGGCTAACTGCTCGTTCTCGGAACCCGCTGCCGCCGTCGGGGCGGTCGGTTCTCCGATGAAGGCGGGCGAGGCGATCGGAGCCAGCCCGTCCGTAATGTTCCGAAAGGCCAGTTCCGTCTCGCCGAGCTCGATCGGCGCGTTGGTGGTCAGCAACCACAAGGTATCGGCGTGGGTGCTGCCTTCCTGCACGACCACCGTCAGGCCGGCAGTCACCTGCACGCTGGAACGGGCGTCGGCCGTGCGTCGCCACACGCCGAGGCCGGCGATGTAGAGGCCGTTGTCCGCCGCGCGCGTTTGGTGTTTGACCAGGACGCGATCGCCGGCGGCCAGGGCCACGTCATCAATGGTCTGCAGGTCAGTCAGGGCGATGTCGGTCGTGGTCGCCACCCGCACGGCCTGCTTGGCGCCGCGCTTGTCCAGTTCCTCGCGCACTTTGCTATTCACGTAGGTGTGGGATGCGAGCACCACGCCGGGATTGAACTGCAGCTCGATGTGGCTCGTGTTGCTCACTGCAATGAGCATGCGCACCACCTGCGTGCGGCCGGTGCCTTGGGTCAGTAGCGGTTTGAACGACGGCGCGCAGTTGGCCACCGCGACCAGGTCGCCGTCCGCGTCATACAGGCCCAGCTCACGCACCCACCAGCCGCCGACGTTTTCCGGCAGGATCTGCTCGGCCAGGATCAGGGCCGGGTGCTCCGGATCGACGCTCAGCTGATTGAGCGGCGCACGCCGGTGCTCATTGATCAACTGGGTCTGCGAGGCCGCCGGCACGGGATCGGTACCGTTGGCATCACCGACGGCCATGTCAGTGATTTTCCAGCGCTGGCCCAAGGCGTCAGCAGCGGCCTGTTTGGCCAGGCCTACGGTGGTGAGGATGGCGGAGAACTGTGAGGTCTGATCGATCATGGAGTGAGATCCGGAGGGGTAGAGGTGTAACCCGGCGGGTACACGGTGATTTCATCGCCTTCCTGGACGCAGGCGCCGAGGTAGAAGCGGCCGGCGGTTTCCAGGTTGATGGCCAGCCCGATCAGGTGCCGGCTGCGCGGCTTGGCGTCATCGATGAGAAAGGTCAACTCCTGGTACACCTCATCGGTGATGCCGGTGTCGAGCACACCGACCTTGATGGAAAAGGTGCCCGGCACGCCTTCCGGTCGAAGCTGCCACCACTCGACGACCTCGATCAGGTAGCCCAGCGGTTCCACCACCCGGCGCAGGGCGCCGATGGTGCCCTTGTGCGAGTGCAGGTAGTAGGCCGAGCGGACGGCGTCGCGCTTAGTGGTTTCGCTCCACTGGCTGTCCCAGCGATCCACGGAAAACGCCCAAGCCAGGTACGGCAGCAGCTCAAGCGGACACAGCGACGGGTTCCACAACTGGCGCAGCGGCACCGGGGTGCGCTGGATCTGTGCCAACGCCTCGGCGGCCAGGCGCTCGAGCTGGGTAGCATTGCCGGGCATCAACGAGCGACCAGTCATTTATCCACCCCCAGAGCGAGCGTGATCCCGGTGCAGTAGGGCGCCTCATAGGGCGTCGCCTTGATGTCGACCCAATCCTGTAGCTCGACCTTGCGCACGCCTTCGACGTGCAACGCGGCGTGAATAGCCGATCGGGATACTTCCATTTCCAGTCGCCGGCGTTGGTGGACGAAGGCCAGCAACTGCTGTTCGGCAGCCGCCAGAATCAGCTCGGACTCTGGGCCGCTGGTTTTCAGGAACAGTCGGGCGTTGACCGTGTAGGGGATGACCTGCGCGCTTTGCACCGTCAGGCGATCGGCCACGGGGCGGCGGTCGTCGTCACTCAGGTAGCGGTCAACGATCCGGATCAGATCCGGATCCGCGCTGCCATCACCGAGCAGCGCCTGCACCGTGACGACCACAACCGCCGGGGAGGGGCTTTCGGCCGTGGCATCGGCCACACGGCCATCGGCGGCACGCGCATGAAAGATGTAGCTGTTACGCGGGCCGGCGGTGCTCAAGCCTTCCCAGGCCATTTGCGCGCGCTCGCGCAGGCTGTCGTAGCTTTCGAGCACTTGCGGGATCGGGGGCACGGCCGTCGGATCGGCCTCCTGTACCACCATCCGGCGCACGTTGTAATTGGCGGCCAGGTTCTCCAGGTCGGAGCCCTGAGCCAGGGCCAGCATGTTGGCCACAACCCCTTCGTTGACGCGCTGTCGCCAGAGCATCTCCCGATAAGCGTTTTCTTGTAGCAGCTTGGTCAGGGGTTCGGATTCCAGTGCCAGGCGGGCGGCAATGTGCGCTTGTTCTTCCACTGGCCAGAGGCTGATGGCATACGCCTTGCGCTCGGCCAGGATCTGCTCGTAGTCGATTTGTTCGACGATCTGCGGGGCGGGCAACTGGCTGAGGTCGATCGGCACGAAGGTGTTCATGCGCTGGCCCCCAGTTGCAAAGGAATACGCAGGTTCTGCACGCTGTTGGCATCGACCAGGGCCACGTCCAGATCCAGCGCAACATCGCCTTGCAGCGTGGCACCGCTGAACTGCACGCGGCTCAGGGTGATGCGTGGTTCCCAGCGCATCAAGGCCATCGCGGTGGCGGCGTACACGCGCAGGCGGGTCGCGTCGTTGAAGGGCTGGTCGACCAGCTCAGGAATCAGAGAGCCGTATTCACGGCGCATGATCCGCGTGCCGAGGCGCGTGCTCAGGATGTCGCTCATGCTCTGAACGATATGGTCGATTTCTTCCATGGCGGCGCCGGTTTCACTGT
This sequence comes from Pseudomonas sp. JAI115, assembly GCF_014200835.1. NCBI lineage: Bacteria > Pseudomonadati > Pseudomonadota > Gammaproteobacteria > Pseudomonadales > Pseudomonadaceae > Pseudomonas > Pseudomonas sp. JAI115. Next base: position 991,476 of record NZ_JACHCY010000001.1, on the reverse strand, counting down.
TCATGTGGGAAGCGGGGCTCCTGACTGTTCGTTGCCGGCTTTAACGGCGCCGTGCGGATGGTTGACCAGGCTGACGCCGGCGGCGACCACGTCGTCCGACACGCTGACGCTGCCGGTCACGGTCTGATTGCCGGTCTGGGTGTAGTCACCCTCGTGAACGATCGGGCCGACGATGCGTAGCCCGCCTTTGCTGATGATTTCAGTCGTGCCGGCATCGGGCAGAACCGCGCGCAGGTGGTGCGCGACGCTGTCGTACTCGATCACCGCACCGTCCGGATAGGTGCGTCGATGCAGGCCCACCCGGTCACCATTGGCTGGGTTGTCGTTGCTGTACACGCCGGTGAGGACAACGCCGTTGGCCAGTTGGCCAGATGGACTGAACAGCACCACCTGTTCGTTCTCGCTGGGTGGGTCCCAGTCCTTGCTGTCGCCGGCGCGCACGGCGATCCACGGCAGCCAGCCGGTCAGCAACTGGCCGGTTTTCACCCGCACGCGCGGCGGCTGCGTCTGCACCTGGGCGATGACGCCAAAGCGGATGAGGTTTTCAATCAGGCGGGAAAGGGCGGCGATGTCTGTCATGGCGACGATGTTCGGGCCACGCGCACGCGAATGCAGCCACTTGGGCTTGTAGCGTGGCCCTTTACAGGGACAGGTGAGCGAGCAGGGCGTCGCGGATCAGGTCATGGTCAGCGGAGCTTAGGCCCAGCACTTCGCGTTTGGCGTAGGACGTGTCGGGTGCGCCTGGCTGCGGTCGGTCTTTCAAACCGTGCTGGTGAACGCGGGCAATACGCGCGATGCGCCCGGTAAAACCCACGCTGATCGCATTGGCGTCGCCCTTGGCTTTCAGATACGCCACTTTGCGGATCTTCTGAAACATGCCGACCTTGCGTCGGACGCGGCCCTGCTTGCCGCGCAGCTTGCGTGGCTTTCGCGCGGCGTACTTACTGCCGTCCGGGTTTTTCTGGCTTTGCACGCGCTGCTGCTGATTGCGCCGCAGTTGCTGGGCCAGGCTGCGGGCCAGCTTGCTGCGCTCGGTGGGTTCGAGCTTTTGCAGCAACGGCGCTGCCCAGTCCTCGAGGGCCTCCAGATTACTGGCCATGGGCGGGTATCCAGTTCGCATCGAGGTGGGCGGCAACCTGCATCGGCTCGCCGGCATGCTTGATGGTGGTCTGGCCCTGAGCATCGGTGCCCACAATGACCCGCTCGGTCAGCGGCAGGGTCAAACTGAAGTCCACCTTGTTCTTGTCCAGGATGTCCGCCTCGAACTGGATACCGTTCTTGACCTTGTCGAGGTTCTCCAGCAGCTCGGGTTGATGGACGCTGATCCAGCCGAGCAGGGGCAGCACCACACTGTCCGGATGCCCGGCAAAGTCGGTGAGGATGATCTGCAGGTCAAAGCTGTACTCGAACGACAAGCTGGGCGCCGCCGTGCAACGAACCTTGCCGTTGTCGATGAAGATCAGCAGGCGGTCGGGGTTGTGCCGCAGATCCGGCATGGTGGCGAGCAGGTGCTTGCGCAGGCTTTCGTGTTTGTTCATGCCAGGAACTCGCCGAGGAACATCGTGCGAAAGTCCTCGGAGGAGTGATTGGCTCGGGCGGTGGCGAACCAGTCATCTTGCTGCAGACCGAAGGGCCAAAAGTGGCGCTCAAAACGCAGACCGTTCAACTCCAGCAGTTTCATCAGCACGTCATCTTCATCGACCGGTGCGCCGAGCGTTCTGACGCGTTTGGCGGTCGTCGAGTAATAGCCGCCGACGCGGATCACGGTGGATTTAAGCCAGTCAAATTCGTCGTAGAACCAGATAGCATCCAGCAGATCGACGTCCGGCGCAGGCTCCTCACCATCGGCCAGCACAATGACACCCGGCATCTCCCGACGCAGTTCCTCCGCTAGGTAGCTGACGAAAATCACCGTTCGATCCTGGGCTTTGAGCTGGTTGGCCAACTTGACCAGGCGCGTGGTTTTGCCGGTCATGCGCGGCGAGATTTCGAGATAGGCAATCTGTGGGGTCATGCGCGGTACCAGCCCAGTTTGTTCATGGCGGCAACGTCGAGTTGCTTGATGGGGCCGCGCACGATCACGGCGCGACAGCCATTCATCATCTGCAGGGCTTCGCCCAGCAGCTGCATGTCGTCCTGTTCGGTGGTTTCAGGCACCACCAGCAGGTCACCGTCTTCAACCTTCAGTTTGCGTACGGCTTCATAGTCGATCATCGGCGATACCAACCTGCTGCATTCATGGCGGACTCATCCAGAAGCTTCACATCCCCAGTGACTACCGTGCATGGGAATGGCATGCACATTTTCAGCGCGTATTCGACTTTTGCTACCAACCATGGAGGTGTATCCGCAGGTAGTACCAAAACGTCCATCTGCGTCGGCCGTAGTGGAAGAACCTTTTTAAAGAATTCGCCGTACGGAAAGCGCTCTGGTTTAGGGGTAGTTGTGTTCATGCTGCGACCTCCTGGCCGCAGCCGCATTCAGCGTGCCGCTCATAAGCGCGCTGCAATTTGATGTCGTAGAGGTTTCGCTGATACGCCGGGCCGTTGTAGATCTTGGCGAACTCGGCCCACTTGCGGCCCTTCAGCGCCTTGTGCAGGGCCGGATCGGTCTCGATGAAACGCACGAAAGCATCAAACTGATGCGATTCGCCGGCGCTCATGGCCGTGACGAAGTCCTGCACGCTGCTGTAGCCCAGACGCTGCCAGTGATAACCCATGATCTGGAACGCGCCCCAGGACGCGGACTCCAGCGCGGCGATGTCATCGATCAGGCGAGCATTGCTCAGGCGCTGATGCTCGGCGGTACCGCCGGCATAACCGCCATATTTCGGGTTGATCAACGCAGGGTGGAGCAGGGCGAGCTGGTCGGCCTGACGCTTGAGTTCGACCGCATCATCACCTTCGTTTCGAACCGTTGACAGTCGACGGTGCATGACATGGCGCTCGAACAGGATCACCGGCTTGCCGTTGTCCAGAAAACCTCGGCCACTGGACTCGACCTCATTGACCGCCGAAACGCTGGCCAGCGGCACATCGAGCCGCTGCGCAGCGCTAACCAGGTCTGTATTTTTCAGCATCCGCCGGCAATCGCCACCGGCGAGGCTGGTTTGCGTCTTGTTGCCGGCAACGCCGTCGACCACCAGACCGACTTTCAGTTGGTAAGCCCGCACGGCCGCTTCGGTGGCGTCGCCGAAGGCGCCGTCTGCTTCGAGTTTGGCACCGTGGCGGTTGAGGTTCTTTTGCAGGGTGCGTACCGCTTGGGAGCGGTCGCCGTGGCGAAGAGTGGTCATAGTTGCTCTACCTTGAGATTGAAAACTTTCTTGGCCGCCGCGCGCGTGCCCTCGACGCCCAGCAGGCCGATCACCCCGCCGAAGAACGGCGCGGTGGATTCCGGAATGCCCAGCAAGGCCAGGCCGTGGCTCGCGGACAGCGCCAAAGCGCCGCAGAGCGGGGCTTCGACGGCCATGCGACGCCACGAGCCACCGCCGTAGATGACGCGCAGGGCGGCGATGACCAGGGCCAGAAGGCCGGTGTAGAACATGAACCAATGCTGTTCGAGCCAGGCGGCAAGCCAAGCCCAAGTCTCGGGACGTTCAGGCATGTGCGTTACTCCATGGGCCGACGTGGAAGGGCGCAGTAGTACAAAAAACTCAATCCCATAGCTTCACCATTTGGCGTTGCGGCGCGCTGGCTTGGGCTTCGGGCATCTGTACCGCCAGTCCCTGGGGCAGATTCGTGCCGTAATCAGCCAGGCCGGGGTTGGCCTCGAGCACTGCCTCGGTTACGCCGGCGGTGCGGCCGTAATGCCTCCAGCACAGGGCGTCGACGGTGTCGCCTAGTTGGGCGCGAACGGTGGCAGTCATCAGATCAACTCGATCGTTGTGCGGCTGATGCCCAGAAAATCGCGTACAGCCCAGCGCAAGTCGCGGCGGTAGTCGTCGATGGTGGGCATCAGGTCTTCAGCTTTTTTGTTACCGGCATTTGTGCTGTCGTAAGAGCGATAGCGCTCGCAGACCTCGGCACCGGTACCGGCTTCGATCGCGCGGCGGTACAAATGGGCCTGCACCGACACATCGTTGACCTTATCGTCCGGCACCTCGGCCAACGTGCTGAAACCGGCCGCCTGTTGCTGGGCCTTCCATGACTTCAGCTCCCGGTTGAGGTTGATGGCCGCCGCGATCACCGCTGTCTCCAGCCGGGCCGGGGTGACGCTGTCATCAATGCGCAGGCTTGCACGCAGCGCCTGCAGATCGATCGACGGCCAAAACGGGTCGGTGTTGATGTGGCCGCCACTGACCTGGCCACCGGCTACAAATGCGCTCATGCCGCAGTCCCTCGGTTATCGATGCGAGACACGGCGCGTAGGATTTCCTGACGATTGAATTCGGGATGTGCGGCACAGATCCGATCCATTGCCAGGCGTGCGTTAAGGTTTACTAATGCAAATTCGTGACGGGTAACAGGCATGATGCCGTCGCGCCTAATGGGGCCGGTACACACCGTGCGGTCATAGGCCTCCGTTTCGTCGACGTACCGCTGAGCAAGATCCAGCAGACGCTGTTGCGATTCAGAAAGTCTGAAGTCGCTTTGGTAGAGACTGGCATAGGCGGTAGGCATAATGACTCCGATAGATCGCCGGTGGTCGGGGCTTCACGTTCAGGCGCAGGCCTGACGATCCGCCCCGAGCCGGCGGGGTGCGTGGGGACGCTCGGTTAGCTGCTGGGTGCAGCAAATTTCTTAAGAAGGCGCTCGACGCGCTCCAGGTCTTTCTTGCCGCCGCAGTTGGTGTGCAGTTCTATCGCACGGCCCAGGTGTGTTTTGGCCGAGTCGAGATGCGTGCGGGCGATCAGGGTGTTTTCGGCGGATTCGTCCTCGGACACCTTCTCGGCAAAGGCTTTGCCCAAGGCCAGGTGCAGCTTGGCCTTGGCCTGATCGGGCATGTCCTCTTTGCCGGCGATCTGTTCGGTGCGCAGCAACAGCTCCAGGTCGAAGGTGCCACCGGCTTTCTGCGCTTTGAGGGCCACTTCGGCGACTTCCTCCGCAACGATGGTGCCGGTGGTGCGCTCAAAGCGATCCGGCATCAGCAGCGCGTGAGTGATCACGTAATCGGCAATGTCCAGCGCGCCGGCAAAATCGCCGGCATCCATCCGCCAGACCATCAGGGTGGTCAGTACCTGGTCTTGTGCACCTTTGCCTTCGGCCAGCGCACCTTCCACATAGGGCACGTATTCGGGCAGCAGCTGTCGCTTGAGTTCTGCTTTGCCTTCGGTTGACTGCACCTGTTTCAAGCGCAGGTAATCCTGCTGCAGTTTTGCCAGGTGCAGCTCATAGATGGTGCAGCCTTCCATGGTCATGGCTGGCCCGGCCACGGCAGCCGCTGCTTCGGCTGTCATGACGCGTTGAAAGTGACGGCGACAAGGGTTGGTCATGATCGCCGGCCTCAGTGCAGGATGATGTTTTCGGCCATGGCCGCGCAGCCAAGGTCTTCGATCACGTAGCTTTCGTTGACCGACTCGAAGTTCTCGATGCGATCGCGTTTGGCGTTGTCGACGACGGTGCGGCGGCGGGTGTTTTCCTGCCAGTACAGCGACAGGTTGTCCAGACGGGTCACCAGCAGGCCGTTGGCCGGGAAGTGCGGCACGCGCACTGCCGGCAGGTTACCGATGCGTTTCTGGCTGGTGACGATGTCCGCCGCGAGCATTTCGGTCGGTGCCTGGGTCTTGTTGATGATCGGGAAGTACTTGTCGGCCAGCAACTGACGGCCGCAGATCACCACCAGGTCGGTGTCTTCCTGGTACCAGGGTTCAATGAACTCGTTGACCATGCTGATCACCAGGGCGTCGATGTTCTCGAAGTCCTTGCCGTTGCCGATTTCGATTTTGCCGCTGCCGTTTTTGACTTCATGCAGCACGCGCGCCGCGTTCTCCAGACGCATCTTTTCCAGCCAACCGATGTTGACGTCCTGCAGCAGTTTGTTGAGTTCAGGGTTGGAGGTGGCTGCACGACTGGTACCGTTCCAGCCGATCATGATCCGGTTGAGGGCCTGCGCCTTGATGATCGCGTCACGGATGCGCGCCTGAAAGTCCTTGAACTTGGCCCACTGGTCGAGCTTCTGGTAACGAATACCGGTGTCGAAGTTGGTCTGTGTGCAGACGTAACCCCGGTTATCCAGACCGGTTGGGTCGCGCGGCTCGCGATCCTTGAGGGTGGTATCGGTGGTACTGGCAATGGTGCCGTCGATACCGATACCAATTTTTTCACCCGACTGCTCGGAGACGCCGAAAACATTGATCGAGCTGAGGAAGGCGCTGGATTCCTGAATTCGGGTTTCCAGGGTCTGGGCGACGCTCGGTGCGGCGGTGAATTTGGTGGTGACGTCACTCACGCCGTGCAGTTGCGCGAGTTGTTGCAGGTAAGCGTTGTACAGGACGCGAGTATCGTTACGCATTGGGTTCTCCGATGTTCGTAGGCTGGACGGATCCGCGGTGGTATCAGCAGTCGGTGACGAGCTTTCCGTCACCACCGGTAGCCGCAGGGCGATCGGTGAACTGCGAGGTCGTGCCGGTGGTGTCCGGCGTGTTTTCAAGCTTTTTGAGCAGATCGGCGAAGTCGCTGGACAGCTTGTCGAGACCGCCCTGCAGCTTTTCCCGAGCCGTTTTTTCGGTGCTGAAAGCCTCGGTCTGACTGGCGACATGTTCGGCCACCGCTTCGATGGCTTCGCCGAGTTCGCTGAACAGCGCTGCGTCCTTGCCTTCCTTGTCCTTGAACCCGCCGAGCATGTCTCGCACCTTGGAAAACAGGCCTTTGACCTGGCCGCTGACGTCCTCGACTTCCTCAAAGGACAGCTCGGTCTCCAGTGCCTCGGTAAACATCGAGGTCGCCGAGTAGTGGCGATCTTTGAAAGGACTCACGTCAGGTTTTTGCGCAGAGAAGGCCAGGACGTCGGTGCCCAGGCTGGCCGGTGAGTCGGTCACGGCCAGCCCCACGATGTAGGCCTCGCCGGTGTCGGAAAAACTGTCGTCGATTTCGATAGAGGTGTAGATCTTCTGTCTCGCCTTGTTCATGGCGATCAGGTCGGCAGTGGGCTCGACCTGAGCAAACAAGGCCAGCTTCTTCTGGCCGTTGATTTCCACTTCTTCCGTTTTCACGGCCAGCACGTCGCCGTAGGCTTTGAATGGGCTGTCGGGCAGAAGGCTGCGAAAGTGCTCCAGCCAGATGCGGGCGCCGTAGGTGGCCGGATTGAAGTTCTTCGCCGCCTGTTCCAGCCAGCTGCGTTTAATCGTGCGCTTGTCCGACGTGCCACCCTCGACGGCGACGCGGAACCAGTTACTGCGAAATTTCTTCATGCCGGAAATCCTCATGGCGGGGAGTGTCTGCCAAGGGAGCAGCAGACGTTGCGATGAAGGGCATGTTGTTGAGCGCGAGCCCAACGGGCAACGCCGTGGCGTTGTAGAGCCGCCGCTTACAAGCGCCGCAGGGAGAACTGTTCGCGCGCGGGCGGCAGCATCTGCACCATGAACGCCACCGTCGAAATACCTACCGATCACCGCCGCCATGCCAAGCACCTGTACTGGCAGGGCTATCGCGTGTCCGAGATTGCCGAGCTGATCGGTGAGAAGGAAAAGACGCTGCACAGCTGGAAGGCCCGCGACGAGTGGGACCGGGCGACCCCGCTGGAACGTATCCAGGCGGCGACCGAAGCCCGCCTGGTGCAACTGATCCTCAAGGATCCCAAGTCCGGATCGGACTACAAGGAAATCGACCTCCTGCACCGCCAGCTGGAACGCCAGGCGCGTATTCAACGTTTCAACGACGGCGGCACCGACACCGAGCTGAACCCGAACCTGGCCAAGCGCAACGAGGGACCGAAGAAGGCGCCAAAACGCAACGAGTTCGATGAAGAGCACATCGAGAAGCTGACCGAAGCGTTTATCGACGGCTGTTTTGGGTATCAACTGGATTGGTACAAGGCCGGCAATCAGCGCACGCGGGCCATCCTCAAGTCACGGCAGATCGGCGCGACGTACTATTTCGCACGGGAAGCGTTGATCGATGCGCTGACCACCGGGCGCAACCAGATTTTCCTCTCCGCCTCGAAAAATCAGGCGCACATCTTCAAGGCCTACATTCAGGCGTTTGCCCGTGAGGTGGTGGGGGTCGAACTCACCGGTGATCCGATTATTCTGGGCAACGGCGCCGAGCTGCATTTTCTCGGTACCAACGCGCGAACCGCCCAGGGCTACCACGGCAACTTCTACTTCGACGAATTCTTCTGGACGTTCAAGTTCAAGGAACTGAACAAGGTCGCCAGTGGCATGGCGATGCAGAAGCAGTACCGTCGAACCTACTTTTCAACGCCCTCGAGCATGGCCCACGAAGCCTATTCGTTCTGGACGGGGGAGCGCTTCAACAAGGGCAAGCCGGCGGCGCAGCGGATCAAGATCGATGTGTCGCACAACGCGCTGCAGCAGGGGCGGTTGTGTGAGGACAAAGTGTGGCGGCAGATCGTCACGATCCTAGACGCTGAAGACCGGGGCTGCGACCTGTTCGACCTGGACGAACTGCGCCAGGAATACGATGCCGAAGCGTTCCAGAACCTGCTGATGTGCCAGTTCGTCGACGACGGCGCGAGCATTTTTCCGCTGGCCATGTTGCAGCCGTGCATGGTCGACAGTTGGGATCTATGGGCACAGGACTACAAACCCTTTGCCGCAAAGCCGTTCGGCGATCGACAGGTCTGGGTGGGCTACGACCCGGCCGAAAATGGGGACAGTGCCGGTCTTGTAGTGATTGCCCCGCCCTTGGTGCCCGGTGGCAAGTTCCGCATCCTCGAACGGCACCAGTTCCGTGGCATGGATTTCGCCGCCCAGGCCGAGGCTATTCGCCAGATCACCCAGCGCTATTGGGTGACCTATATCGGTATCGACATCACCGGCATGGGCGCAGGCGTAGCCCAGCTGGTGAAGCAGTTCTTCCCGAATATCACCACCTTCAGCTATTCGCCCGAAGTCAAAACTCGCCTGGTGCTGAAGGCCTATGACGTCATCAAAAACGGTCGCCTGGAGTTCGACGCCGGTTGGATCGACATGGCGCAGTCGCTGATGGCCATCCGCAAAACCGTCACCGCCTCCGGGCGCCAGTTCACCTACACAGCCGGTCGAAGCGAAGAGACCGGTCACGCCGATTTGGCGTGGGCCACGTTCCACGCGCTGCACAACGAACCTCTCGAAGGGCAGACCACGGCCAATACCGGATTTATGGAGTTCTACTGATGAGCAGAAGCAAGCGTTCCAAGCACGTGGCCAGCGCGCCGGCCGGTATTGAGGGCGAGCTGCTGCCGCCTGAAACGGCATCCGCTGAAATGTTCACCTTCGGTGAGCCGACGCCGGTGCTCGACGGCCGTGAGATTCTTGATTACCTGGAATGCTGGGCCAATGGCCGCTGGTTTGAAACGCCGCTATCGCTGGACGGCCTGGCCAAAACCACGCGGGCCAGCGTGTACCTGCAGTCCGGTCTGAACTTCAAACGCAACATGCTCGCCCGCACGTTCGTGCCCCACCGATTGCTCAGCCGTCAGGCGTTTGAGCAGTTCGCCCTGGACTGGCTCTGGAGCGGTAACTGCTACCTGGAAAAGCGGACCAACATGCTGCGCAGCACCATGGGCCTGGTGCCGCCGCTGGCCAAGTACATGCGCCGAGGTGTCGACCTGCAGACCTATTACCAGGTGCGTGGCTGGAAGGATGAACACCAGTTTGCGCCCGGCTCGATCTGTCACTTGCGCGAAGCCGATATCAACCAGGAGATCTACGGTCTGCCGGAATGGCTGGCCGCGCTGCAGAGTGCGCTGCTCAATGAGAGTGCCACCCTGTTCCGGCGCAAGTACTACAACAACGGCAGTCATGCTGGATTCATCCTGTACATGACCGACGCGGCGAAGAATGAAGAAGACGTCGATGCCTTGCGCGCTCAGCTGAAAAACTCCAAGGGGCCGGGCAACTTTCGCAACCTGTTGTATTACGCGCCGGGGGGCAAGAAGGACGGTATTCAGCTGATCCCGGTGAGCGAGGTGGCCGCCAAGGATGAGTTTGCCTCGATCAAAAACATCAGTCGCGACGACATGCTCGCGTCCTTACGCATCCCACCGCAACTGATGGGCATCGTGCCGCAAAACGCCGGCGGGTTCGGATCACTGAGAGAAGCGGCTGAAGTCTGGGCAGTCAATGAGCTGGAGCCGCTGCAGGCGCGGTTGGCCCAGGTGAACGAGTGGCTGGGCGAGGAGGTGGTGCGCTTCAAGGCGTTTGAGCTGCCTTCCGGAACCAAGTAATCCCCCCGTGCAGCGGGACAAAACGTAAACCAACACCATTGTCAAAATAAGGGCCATTTTTGAGCACTCCCATTATCCCGTGGATGGGCGGCAAGCGCCGTCTGGCAGATCGTCTGATTCCACTGTTTCCACCCCATGAGTGTTATGTCGAAGTCTTTGCCGGCGGCGCCGCGCTTTACTTCATGCGGCCCCAGGCCGCACCGGTGGAAGTCCTCAACGACATCAACGGCGACCTGGTGACGTTGTATCGCGTGGTGCAGAACCACCTCGAGGAGTTCGTACGCCAGTTCAAATGGGCGCTCAGCTCCCGCCAAGTGTTTGAATGGCAGAAGATGACCCGTCCGGAAACGCTCACCGATATCCAGCGCGCGGCACGTTTTTTCTACCTGCAGCACCATGCCTTCGCCGGCAAGGTCAGCGGGCAGACCTTCGGTACCGCCACCACCGGTCCCGCGATCAACCTGCTGCGGATCGAGGAGAACCTGTCTGCCGCCTGGCAGCGGCTGTCGGGCACCTACGTGGAAAACCTCGGCTGGCTGGAATGCGCCGAGCGGTATGATCGACCGCACACGTTCCACTACATGGATCCGCCTTACTGGCAGACCGCAGGCTACGGGGTGGACTTTCCGTTTGAGAACTATGAACGGATGGCCGACTTCATGCGTCGTTGCAAGGGCAAGGTGATGGTCAGCATCAACGACCACCCGGACATCCGGCGCGTGTTTGAGGGGTTTCATTTCGAGACGTTGGACATCCGCTACAGCAGCACCAACCAACGCCAAGGCAAAGCTGAGGTCAGCGGCGAACTGGTGATCATGAACTGGGAGCCGGCAGCGCTGGGCCAGTTGTTTTGAACTGATGGTGTACCCCGTCACTAGCCGCCCATGAGGCGGCTTTTTGTTGTCTGCTCGTCTCAGACTTCAAAACCTAAAACTCCAGCATCAATGCGCAGCAATAGGCTGGATGGCCAGCCTCAAACCCATGGCGCGCAAGATCGCGCTCAGGCTGCTGACGGCGGGATTTCCCTCGGCTGACAGCGTTCGATAAAGCTGGTTGGGGTTCAGGTCAGCCGATTTGGCCACACCACGGACGCCGCCAAAGGCGTCTGTCATTTGGCGTAAAGCAATCAGCAGTTCGCCCTGCTCGCCGTCCTCAAGGATGCTGTTCAGCAGCTCCACGGCATAGGTCGGATCTTTGCGGAACACATCGGCCATTGCCGCGTCATGTGATCGGTCTTTCATTGTCCGTTCTCCTGTTGATTACTGCTCTTCCAGTCGCGCCAGTAGGCACAGGCGCGCTCGATGTCAGCGCTCTGTTTGCGCTTATCGCCACCGAAAAGCAGCAGCACCACCGTTAAGCCGGCCTTGGCGTAATAGACCCTGTATCCAGGCCCCACGTCGATCCGCATTTCCCAGACGCCTTCGCGCAACGGCTTGTGGTCACCAAAGTTGCCCAGCTCGACTCGCATGATGCGCCGGTCGATGGCAATCCTGGCCTTGATGTCGCGCACCTGCTCGCGCCAATCGGCGAAGGGGTCGGCGCCCGTGTAGTCGATGTAGTGCCTGATCTCTATCATGCCTACATTGTCGTTTATAAACGATAAGCCGGCAAGTGCAAACTATTTGTTGCTCGCCGGTAGCGCAGCTCGTCCGCTTGGCTGGTTTTGGGCTGCCTGCACAGGTCGTACGGGATCTGCACCTGGCGCGCGCAGTCATCCCCCCACCACGCCTGCGGGCTAAATGGGTCACTTTTTCTGCACCCCTGCACCTGGCTCAAGCCGGCGCCCGCCCGGGGCTACGTCCGTAAACCAGGTGCAGAAAAAACCTGCGAATCCCTGCACCGGTGAGGGTAACTGCGATGAGGTGAGCAAACCGTTCAGGATCATTGCCACAGCAGAAAACGGCGGCGTACGATTTTTCCGAATTCGTCCCTAAAAAGAACCGCCACGACGGGAATCAATGGCAGCTAAAACCGTATGCTTACCAACTGCCGTAAGGAATGCCGTATTTTTTGACGTATTGTTTGGACGCTTCGGTTTGTGGATAGTAATTACCGTTGGCTTTTCCCAAATGTGGGCCCCGCGCTTCAACCTCAGCCTGTGCTCGCGCGACCTTTATCGATTCATTGCAACTGTCTTTGACCCATACCTGAACTATTCCGCCAGGTGCCACTCCCACCATGAGCCAAGCTCTAAAGCGTGGTGGTCGATTTAATTTTGTGCACTGTTGCAGGGTAGAAGCTCGCATGAGCCGTCTCGCGTCATCAGGAATGTCGACCCAAACCTTATACGTCTGCGACTCCACAACCGATTGCCAACGAACATATATACGTTTGGGCAAGTCGGCACCTATTACTGGTCTGACGCTGCCTCCTACCCTCGGCCATCCCTTAGCTGCTTCATTATCTGCTTGAAGCCGCGTCGTGCCCACTGCGCCTCCTGAACCATTATCAAAAAAACGACCGTGAATATCTTCCACAGTGCTGTTTTCGACCCAGCCAACCATATAGGGCGGCCCCCCAAAATCAATGCTCCACCAATGATGCGACTCCTGTTGACCGGATAACGAGTCGGCAGCTCGACCTTCAACCATCAATAGCAGCCCGAATAGGGCCATTAATACCTTCATCATCTTTGAGTCTCAGCCTGATACATGGGGGTGGCGCACGCGCACGGCATCGGGGGTAGGTGCATTGATGTACAACACCGACGGCTCACGCTGGCCTGTAGTGTCCAGTGGATGGCTCCAGTGCGCGGACATGTGAATGTATCGCAGTCTGAGCATGGTTTCTTCTTCCGGGGTCACGCTGTAGTCGCCGGCGACAAAGCGATCGCACAAGGGTTGCAGTTCAGCTGGGATGACATAGTCCGGATCTTGCTCGTCGATCACTTCGAATTTGACGCCTTTCTGCTTGGCCAGCTCGTACATGACGCGCAGATAGACACGAGACAATTCGCCACGCACTGGACGCTTGAGCTGCAAACCTGCAAATACCCGCTCCTGCGCGGGCTCATTTTTCTCGGTTTTTACCGGTAAGGGCATGGGTGTGACCACCTCGAGCATTTCATCAGGCCAGCCCTTGGTCACCAGCTTTGCTTTTTGTACCAGCGCTTCGGCATAAATATCCGTGCGTCTGACGTTGGTGCCCTTGGCCACAGTCACGCCTTGCATCGGCCGGATCAAGACAGACTCCTGCGCCTCGGCCCGGTAGCCGCCACCAATGTTTGAATGTACCCCAGGTAAAGTGATTTCCAGATGATCGGGCGACACCCGGTTCAAAGCAAAATTGGCACGGTATTCATCCCGTGCCACCAGTTGCACCACGTCGCTGAACAGAGCGCGCGGCAGGTGCAGACGCACACCAGGCGTTATGGGGCTTTGCACGTTCCAGCCATTGCTGAAACCACCAATGGAAGCCACGGTGTCAAACAGGCCGATGAACCCAATGCGAATGTCGCTGTTGTAGTAATCCAGGAAGGTGCGGCTCAACGCCCGTTCATACTGGGTCAGGATAGCCCGCAACGGGCCCCGATTGCCCAAGGCAACTTCATTGGCGAAGTGACGCGCCGCCGCTGCGCCCCTGCTGAAACCGAAGGCATCAAAGGTCAATGAGGTAATTTCGCTGTCGGTATTAGCATCAACGACTTCCTGGATCAACTCGTCAATATCCCGAAATGCCTGTTGTACACGGGCTGCAATGCCTGAGGAACCTCGGCCCGTGCCCATTCCCACTGCACTATCTTTTGCTCCAGCGGTGGTTCCTATTCCCTCAAGATAGAGCTTTCGTAAAACCAGCTTACCTGTCGCATCCTCTTCCACATCCTGAGTCTCGTAATAAAGGTCGCTAAGCTTTTTTACATTGCTAATGTCATTCGCATAACTGCTGTCCGGATCGCTCATGTACGGCTTGCAACTCGCCGCAAGGTCTGCGGGCTTGATTGCATGATGCGCACCACACGCCAGGCCCATGGCCGAGTTCGCCGCGTTGTTGCCGGTGCCATCGAAAAAAACGCCAATACGCACCGCGATGCGAATTCGTGCCTTGACCGGAACAGGTTTTTCTTCGAGCAGGGCCGGCGGCTCATAGGGTGTAGCGCAGGCGGCTTTGGCTTTCTTGCGCGGGGGATTTGGATTCGCGGGCCGGCAAACGCTCGGCATCACGTGGTCACACGCTTTTTCCCAATCTGTTGGACACATTCCTTTGAACACTCGACTTCTTTCCATTGAAGAGCGCGAAGGCTAGCAAACGGATCTGTGGTGAATCAGCCGAACTTCTTACTGATTGTGTCAAACAGATAAATTACGGAGCGTTGGCAGTCGGCCCAGGCTGGCAGCTTTGTGGACAATTATGAAGGGATAAAAGCCTGCGGATCCCTGCATCGACGGGTATTCCGTTGATGGATCTGGCGGCTGCGCTGTTCAAGGGGGAAGGGGGGAGTCTCAAAAAGAGTAATTTCAGTAATCTCCCCACGGAAACGGCTTGGAGGCCACGTAATCCGTGGGGTTTGAGATTACAAAAAGGAGTAACAAAGAAGTAATTGAAAAGGTAATTTTCTATCAAGTCATTGATTTTAAAGGACTTTATAAGGTTTGAGAATTACGTTCATAAAGAGTAATCAGATTGCTTCAATATTACTGAAATATTACCTTTTTCACGGATTAAAAAATCCTTATATTTCAATGTTTTGGCGTTGAGAAACGGAAAATATTACTAATGTTACTCTTTTTTTTAGCCCGGAAAATTTTGACGCTAAGGTATCCATACATCCGGGTGAGCACGCGCGAATGCCAAGTTTCGACCGGAAGGATTTGTCGTGCGATGTCAGGTGCTGGTGACGTGTGTGGATAGTGTCGGGATTGGAGCGACAGGCAATCGTTACAGGAATAAGCGTGAGGTTCCGCTCGCCCTGGTGGGATGCTGGTTTAGGCGGTTGGTGGTAAGAAAGTGGTACGAGAGCTTTATCGCTTCGCTGTAGGCCTTGTGTTTAGCAGTCTACAGAATTAGTGGTTCCAATCCATCACTGGAGCGACGTACAGCGCTTGAAAAAGAATCGTATTGCTCTCTGCGCTGGTGACCTTATATCGAAAAATCAGCGTATTTTTGAAGCCTTTTGGAGTGAAAAAGCGCCTGTTTAAATGAGGCCTATCTCTGCAGTCCTGTTCCTACACCACCTTGCGCCTCCCCCTACACCTAAGACAGAATCCGCCGGCTTGTGCGTCTAGCTCGCGGGTTCTATCGTCCCTCCGTCACTGAAAACCAGTGATCGGGTTTGGTAGCCCGTCTCCGTCAGAAGCACAAGACTACTGTCTTGCGAGGGCGTTTCTCGTCTTCGTTTTATGGTGGTCATGCGCGGGGCGTCTTCGGATGCGCCGGGGTTCCTGACGACCGGTCTACCAACCTGCGTATGGCCTCCACCCTTCGTTTGGTAGCGAGAGTGATGGCTCCTTTTCGTTTATCCGTCAGGAGTTGCACCATGTTCAAACCAACACCCAACCCACCCGAAACCAACCCCGCATCCCCCTACGAATCCCTCGATTCCCGCAAACTCCACGAAGCCGCCGAGCGCGCCCTCGATCACTACCTCACCCCGGCCAGCCAGATCATGGCCAGTGGTGATCAATCCAGACCGATGTTCCTCGCCAACCCGGCCTACGACACCGAATCCCTGCTCGCCAACGCCAGTGAATCATTGGGTTCCGCCACCACCATGCTCAACGATTTCGCCGCGTTGCTGGATGTTTCGCACCGCAAGACGCTGCTCGGCATTGCGCAGGTGGTGATGTTGGGGGAGTTGGCGGTGAATCAGGCGTTGGATAACGTCGAGCTCAAGGCGTAGATCGCTGCCCTCCGTGGCGAGCGGCGAGCTTGTGATCGCGGAGGGCGTTCTGTCGATTGCGCAAAACAACCGGCCAAAATGGCGTGTTTCAGCCAGTTTTCGCAGCAATAGCGATGTGCCACAAAAAATGATGGCAATGCGTCATCACGCGCTCAAAAAAGTTCAACGATTATACAAAAATATAAAGTTGTACAACTTTTCCCAAAATTTATAGCATCCGTTCCAACACCTTTGCTGAAACGATAAATCCAGCGTCAGTCCTGGATTTGTCCGCTGGTGCGTGGGCCGTCGGTACGGCTTTTCGCGTCAGGTTGTTGCAGCCGGGTCAGTGGAAGCTGCCCGTATTTCGCCCAGGACGACGACCCCGAATATGAGCGGTAACTCCGGTTATCAGAGATCTATTTTTTGTGCCTGACGCTGAATCGCGTCAGGGCGTTAGAGGCTGAACATGGCAGAAGCATCGAATTTCCTGGGCAACATCAAGGTTTCCCGAAAGTTGGGGGCCGGGTTTGGCGTTCTTTTGCTGGCGGTGGGGGCGGTGGCCTTCATTGGCTATAACAGCAGCAATGTGCTGGTTGATCGCCTGGGTACCACGCGTTTGATCGGTACGCTCAACGATGCGACGCAGGACATGCGGCTGTCGGAGAAGCAGTACGAAGCGGCGGCGGATGTCGCTTATGCCGAGGCCTATCAGTCGCAGCTGACGGTGTTGCAGGGGCTGATCGCCAAGGCGTTGCAGACCCTGACGCGGGCGGAAAACCAGCAGGCCTTGAAGCGTTTGCAGGACACCACGCTGGCTTACGATCAGCAGGTCAAGCGTTTGGTCGAGGCGGACAAGGCGACCAGCGATGCGCTGAAACCGTTGGGGGCGATGTCGGACAAGTACGCCGAGACCTTCAACAGCATGTTCGAGAGCACCACGGCCAGCGCGTTGGCGTCTGCCGACAGCGCGCGGGTGGCGGACTTGCGCACCGTGGCGGATCTGCGCAATGGCATGACGATGTTTCGGCTGATGTTGCGGCGTTATATCGCCGTGCCGAGCGAGGCCAACAAAAAAGTGCTGCTGGACACCACCGATGCCTTCCTGGCCGACATGAGCAAGGCGCGCAGCGGTTTGCCGGCGGCCTTGTCGAGTCAGCTTGAAGAGGCGCAGGCCGGCATGCGCCGTTATCGCGAGGTGCTGGTCGAGGTCGCCGCGCTGTTCGAGCAGAAGCAGAGCCTGCGTCAGCAGGTGGATCAACAGAGCCAGGCGATGGACAGCATCATGACCGGCCTGATGGACACCCAGCAGCGTCTGGCGCGGGACGATCAACAGCGTGCGTTTATCCAGATTGCCGTGCTGACGGTGCTGGCACTGGTGGTCGGTCTGTTGGCTGCGGTGCTGATCTCGCGGCAGATCACCGGGCCGCTGGCGCTGACGGTGGAGCTGGCGCGACGGATTGCCAAGGGCGATCTGACGGTGCAAGCCAAATCCAGCCGCAAGGATGAGTTGGGCGATCTGCAAAACGCGATGCAGGACATGGCGCAAAGTCTGAACACGTTGGTGCAGGGGATCGGTAACGGCGTGACACATATTTCGACGTCGGCGGAGAAACTCTCGGCGATGAGCGAACAGACCAGCGCCGGTGTGCGTCAGCAGAAAGTCGAGGTGGATCAGGTCGCCACGGCGATGCACGAAATGGCCTCGACCGTGCAGGAGGTGGCGCGCAACACCACCGACGCATCCGCCGCCGCGACCCTGGCCGATCAGCAGGCACGACACGGCAGTGCGGTGGTCAAGCAGGCGACCGTGCAAATCAGCGAACTGTCGGTGGCGATCGAGGAGTTGGGCGCGGCGATGAACGTGCTGTCCCAGGACAGCGAGCAGATCGGCAAGGTCATCGATGTGATCAAGGCTGTCGCCGAGCAGACCAACTTGCTGGCGCTGAACGCGGCGATTGAAGCGGCGCGGGCGGGGGAGCAGGGCCGTGGTTTTGCCGTGGTTGCCGATGAAGTGCGCTCGCTGGCGCAGCGCACCCAGGATTCGACCAAGGAAATCGAAGCGCTGATTGTCACTCTGCAGCAGGGCACGCAAGCGGCATCTACGCTGATGACATCCAGCCGCGAGCGCACGCTGGACACCGTGGTGCTGGCGCAGAAGGCCGAACAGGCGATTACCGAGATCAACCATTCGATCGGCACGATCCAGCAAATGAGCCTGCAGATTTCCGCCGCCGCCGAGCAGCAAAGTGCGGTGGCCGATGAGATCAATCGCAGCATCGTCAGTGTGCGCGATGTGGCCGATCAGTCGGCCGTCGCCAGCGAAGAAAGTGCTGCTGCGACCATTGAGCTGGCGTCGCTGGGGCAGGACCTGCAACGCATGACGGCGCATTTCCGCACCTGATGGCATTTCGCAATGAACTTGGCCGGAATTGACCGGTCAGCCTGTATAAGCGGGGGCCGCCAAGCGGCGCCACCCGGTCCGTGCAGTGATTTTTTTCTGGGCCATGGATGGTTGCAACCCGCTCTCAGGGGGCGTCATGACCAATACACCAATTTTCCCCCAGCCCAGCGGGGGGTGCCAAGGATGCCGGCAAAAAGGCGAGGCCGATATGGCGTTCTCCTTCGCGTTCCAGCCGATTGTCGATGTGCGTGATCAATCGACCTTCGCCCACGAGGCACTGGTACGGGGCGTGCAGGGCGAAGGTGCACTGTCGGTTCTGCAGCAGGTCGATGACCAGAACCGCTATCGCTTCGATCAACTGTGCCGTGTGCGGGCGATCTCTACGGCAGCGCAGTTGGGGCTCACCGGGTTCCTTTCGATCAACTTCCTGCCGAACGCCGTTTATCGTCCGGACCTGTGCATTCGCAGCACGCTGGAGGCGGCCCGCGCACACGCGTTTCCGCTTGATCGACTGATCTTCGAAGCGGTCGAGGGCGAGCACGTTGAAAGCAATAAGCACTTGATGAACATCCTGCGCGAGTATCGCGAGTTTGGTTTCAAGACGGCCATTGATGACTTCGGTGCGGGGTATTCCGGGCTGAATCTGCTGGCGGACTTTCAGCCGGATCTGATCAAACTGGACATGGCGCTGATCCGCAATATCCACCGAGACCGTGTGCGTCAGGCGATCGTGCGGGGCGTGGTGGGCATGTGTACTGAACTGGGGATCGAGGTGATTGCCGAGGGCATCGAGCACCCGGAGGAACGGGACTTTCTCGCCGATTGCGGGATTTATCTGATGCAGGGTTTCTGGTTCGCCAAACCGGCGTTTGAGGCGATGGCGCAGATTCCGATGGAGGCGTGGCGGGCGGTTTGATGCCAACCTGAACCCGTGCTGTCGATCGGCAAAATTTCATCTTGCCGGGTGCGGCTCTGGCCTAGGATGCTTGCACAAGATCATCCCAAGTGGAGCCGTACCATGCGCACCAATGTCGTCAAAGTGCTGTTGATCGCCGCAGCTGTCTCGGTATTGAGTGCCTGTTCAGGCGCCGGAGGTTTGACCACCACCAGTTGTTTCTCCTCGGATTGCCAATCGCCGGAGGGGCGCAGTCATGCGACGACCCTGAAGTTTGGCGGCAACAGCATTGGCAGCAGCTTGAACCAGTACAGCTCCGGGATGTTGCATGACGATTGATAGATTTCCTGGCTGAGAATCAATGTGGCGAGGGAGCTTGCTCCTGCTGGGGGCGCGAGGCGGCCCCTCAAAAGAAGGCCTGCTGCGCAGCCCAGCGGGAGCAAGCTCCCTCGCCACAAATGTTTGTGCCTGGAAGATTACTGCGGCAGGGCCAGCCACTCACCAATGACCTTCTGATAACTGCCAGTGACTTTGCTCAGATGCAGCCACTGATCAACGTACAGTTTCCAGCTGATGTCATCGCGCGGCAGCAGATAGGCTTTCTCCCCATACTGCATGTACTGCTGCGGATTCACCGCGCACAACCCCGGTTTGAGTTTCTGCTGATACAGCGCTTCCGAGGCGTCGGTGATCATCACGTCGGCCTTGTTGTCGAGCAGTTGCTGGAAGATCGTCACGTTGTCGTGCAGCGCCAGTTGCGCCTTGGGAAGGAAGGCGTGGACGAAGGCTTCGTTGGTGCCGCCGGCGGGTTCGACCAGACGCACGTTGGGCTGGTTGATCTGCTCGACGGTCTGGTACTTGGCCTGCTCGGCACAGCGCACCAGCGGGATCTTGCCGTCGCTGTCGAGGGTGTCGCTGAAGTAGGCTTTTTTCTGCCGGTCCAGCGTCACCGAAATCCCGCCCATGCCGATGTCGCACTTGCCGGCCTGCATGTCCGGCATCAGGGTTTTCCAGGTGGTTTGCACCCACTCGACCTTGACTCCTAGGCTGTCGGCCAGCGAGCGCGCCATGGCGATGTCGATGCCCTCGAAGTCGCCGTCGGTGCGCTTGAAGGTGTAGGGCTTGTAGTCGCCGGTGGTGCAGACGCGCAGTTGGCCTTGTTGCTGGATGCTGTCGAGGTGCGAAGGGCTTTCCTGCGCCTGAACGCCAGCGGCCAGGGTCAGCGCGCCGCAAAGGATCATCGTGCTTTTTAGAATGGTCATGGACATCGGGCTTTTGCAGAGGACGGTGAGCCAGTGTAGTGAAAGGCCTTCTCGGGTGTCATCCCGCGTCCGGACTCAACGTGCCGAGCCACGCCACCAACGCCACGATCAGCAGGGCCATGCCCAGTTCCAGCAGCACGCTGCGCCTGAGTGCATGCGCCGCGATGACGTGCTGTCCATCGCGTAGCGATCGCTCCAGCGCAGGCCCAAGGTGAAAGCGGTTCAGCGCCGCCAGAACCAGCATCACGGCAAACAGCAAAACCTTGATCGCCAGCAACATCCCATAGGTGCCGAGCAGCACCTCATCCAGCCTCGGGCCGACGATGAACAGGTAATTCACCACGCCGCTCACTGACAGCGTCAGCACAATCGCCGCGCCGATCCATTCGAAGCGTTTCACCGCCGCAGCCAGCAGGCGAATCCGTGCTTCATCCACACCACCCCGCGCCAGCAGCACCAGCGCCAGCATACCGCCCAACCATGCCCCCGCCGCCAGCAGATGCAGGATGTCGCTGAGGAAATGCCAGACCCGCAGCGAGCCCTCGTCCATTGCTCCGTGCCCACTCCACGCAAGGGAGGTGAGGGCGACCGCGCCGGCCATCGACGCGAGCCACTTCCCCGGCTGAGCCAGCACCACGATCAGTGCAATCATGCGCAGCGCCCACGCCAACCCGACGTCCGTTTCCAGCAGCATCATCTGCAGGTGCGGCCAGAGTGCGGCGAGTTCGGTTTCGCCACTCATGGCGCTCGTCATCAGCAGCACTCCAGCCACTGACAGCAGGGCCCCGATCAACGCCAATCCACGCAACAGCGGCCTGAACCGCAGCGGCGCGTTCACGCTGTACAGCGCAAACAACGCCACCCCGAACAACAGCAGCAAATCCACATACAACGCCAGGCGCAGAATGATGTTGATCAGTTCAGCCATCGCTCACTGCACTTTGAACGTGACGTTGCCGGTGATCGGGTGCGTGTCGGACGACACCGCGCGCCACTCGACCTTGTAGGTGCCGGCGGGCAACGGCGTGAGCGGGGTGACGAGCATGGATTTCGGGTCGCTGCCGGCGCTGACTCTGGCCTTCATCGGCATCGGCGAATGAGCCATGCCCGGCATCTCGGTCATCACCAATTTGGCGCCGGAGAACTGAGTCAGCAGGCTCTCGGAAAAGTGCAGTTCGATCTTGTCGGGAGCCGCGCCGTCGGCACCTTCGGCCGGGGTTGATGACAGCAGTTTCGGGTGAGCCTGAGCGAGGCTGCTCAGGAGCAATCCGCTGGCGAGTACAAGGGTGATATTCAACGTGCGCATGCAAGACCTCTGGGGTTGTTTTTCAATGGGATTCAGAACCACAGCCGCACACCAAGCACGAGCCGTGCTTCGCTGCGATTTTCGCCTTCTTCGCGGACGTAATCGGCGGTGTTGCCGTAGGTGCGGTGCCACGTCACGCCGAGGTACGGCGCAAATTCGCGGCGGATTTCGTAGCGCAGGCGCAGGCCGGCTTCAGTGTTCGACAGGCCGGAGCCGAGGCCCCGTTGCGGGTCGTTTTTGCCGTAGACGTTGAGCTCGGCGGTGGGCTGCAGGATCAGCCGATTGGTCAGCAGAATGTCGTAATCGCCCTCCAACCGCAGTGCGCTTTGTCCGCCTTCGCCGAGAAACGCCGTAGCCTCGGCTTCGAAGTTGTACAGCGCCATGCCCTGCACACCGAACGCGGCCCAGGTTTGTGGGGCGCCGGGTTTGAAGTCCTGACGCACGCCGCTGACCACGTCCCACCACGGCGAAATCGCATGGCCCCACAAAGCCTGGAGCTCGGCGTCCTCGGCCTTGCCGTTGCTGCGTTCGCCTTCGGAGCGCAGCCACAGGCGATCGATGTCGCCGCCGATCCAGCCGGACAAATCCCAGGCCAAAGCGCTGCCGTCATCGGCGTTTTGCCATTCGAGTTTGTCGGCGAGGAAGTAGCTGTTGATCGCGCTGTCGTGCACCTGATGGCCGCCGGGGCTGACAAACACGGCGGCGCGGTCGGCGTCGGTCAGCACCGGGATCGGCGTGCGACTTTCTGTCGGCGCGGCGGGCTGCATCATGCCGTCGTCCATGCTCTGCATCGAGTGATCCATGCCGGGCATCTGACTGTGATCCATGCCTTGCATGTCGTCGGCGGCCATGACGGAGCTGCCGATGATTAACAAGGAGAACGCTGCGATTCGAGTCATGATCGGCCCCTTCATTCTTCCACCCGCACTTCGCGGAACATGCCGGTTTCCATGTGATAAAGCAGATGGCAGTGATAGGCCCAGCGGCCCAATGCATCGGCCGTCACCCGATAGCTGCGACGGGTACCGGGGGGCATGTCGATGGTGTGTTTGCGCACCTGAAAGTTGCCGTTCTCGTCTTCCAGATCGCTCCACATGCCGTGCAGGTGGATGGGGTGGGTCATCATGGTGTCGTTGACCAGCACCAGACGAAGGCGCTCGCCGTACTTGAGGCGCAGCGGCTCGGCGTCGGAGAATTTGATGCCGTTGAACGACCAGGCGAACTTCTCCATGTGCCCGGTCAGGTGCAGCTCGATCGTGCGCCCGGGATCGCGGCCGTCCGGGTCTTCGAAGGTGCTGCGCAGGTCGGCGTAGGTCAGCACGCGACGGCCGTTGTTGCGCAGGCCGAGGCCAGGGTCGTCGAGTTTCGGCGCGGTGCTCATGGCTTGCATGTCCACCAGCGGATTGTCCTGTTCGCTGGCGGGGTGCGATTGCATCGGACCCATCGCCGAGTGATCCATGCCCGCCATGGCGCTCATGTCCATCGAGCCGTGATCCATCCCGGCCATGCCCATGTCGTCCATGGTCACCAGCGGGCGCGGGTCCAGCGCAGGCACCGGTGCTGCCAGACCGGCGCGGGTGGCGAGGGTGGCGCGGGCGTAACCACTGCGATCCATGGCCTGGGCAAACAGGGTGCAGGCCTCGCTGTCAGGCTCGACGATCACGTCGTAGGTCTCCGCCACGGCGATGCGCAGCTCGTCGACGCTGACCGGTTTGACGTGCAAACCGTCTGCCGCGACCACGGTCATTTTCAGCCCCGGAATGCGCACGTCGAAGTAAGTCATGGCCGAGCCGTTGATCAGCCGCAGACGCAGTTTCTCGCCGGGGCGAAACAGCCCGGTCCAGTTGCTGTCGGGCGTATGGCCGTTGATCAGGAAGGTGTAGGTGGCGCCACTGACGTCGGCGATGTCGGTGGGGTTCATCTTCATTTGCGCCCACATCGTGCGGTCGGCGACGGTGGCCCCCCAGCCTTTGTCGCTGACGTCGTCGATGAAATCGCCAACGGTGCGCTTGTGGTCGTTGTAGTAGTCGGACTGCTTTTTCAGGGTCTTCATCAGGCTGGCCGGGTCTTCGTCGGTCCAGTCGCTGAGCATCACCACGTAGTCGCGGTGGTACTGGAACGGCTCCGGCTCTTTCGCGTCGATCACCAGCGGCCCGTAAACCCCGGCCTGCTCCTGCAAGCCGGAATGGCTGTGATACCAGTAAGTGCCGTGCTGCCGCACCTTGAACTGGTAGACGTATACGCCGCCGGGTTCGATGCCGTGAAAACTCAGGCCCGGCACACCGTCCATGTTCGCCGGCAGCAGAATGCCGTGCC
This sequence comes from Pseudomonas sp. JAI115, assembly GCF_014200835.1. Taxonomy (NCBI): domain Bacteria; kingdom Pseudomonadati; phylum Pseudomonadota; class Gammaproteobacteria; order Pseudomonadales; family Pseudomonadaceae; genus Pseudomonas; species Pseudomonas sp. JAI115. The sequence goes on along the minus strand of NZ_JACHCY010000001.1, from coordinate 967,152 downwards.
AATGGATCGAGGTGCTGGCGCTGAGTCGGTTGCGCACCCGCAACGTCACCGTATCACCCTCGCGCCAGCGCAAGAGCGGGCCGGGCAGACTGCCATTGATGGTCAGCGCAGTGCGCGGGCTGCCGGTGAAGTTGACCGGGGTTTCGCCGATGAACAGCTCGAATTCGCTGCCGCTCAGTTCGTTGATCTGCCCAGGCGGGGTCAGCGCCCAGACAGGCGCGCGCCACAGACCGAGGCCGCCGAGCAGGCCGCTGGCGGCCAGGCCTTTGACGAAGGTGCGTCTTGAGGTGTTGGAAGGCATGCGCTGGAAGTCCCCGTTTGATACATGACGGGGAGGCTACCCAGCGCTGGCTTTCAGTTGGCTGAGAGGGGGATTACAGTTTTGACAGTTTGGCCACTCGCGTTATAGGCCGAGCCCTTCCTGCACCACCTGCAACAGATTGTTCTCGGTCAGCGCAATCGCATCCAGTTCTTGCCCGGTTTCCACCGTTTGCAACCACCAATGGCTCTCATGATGTTCATCGACGGTGCGCAACAGGTAGGTGTTGCGATCCGGCAGGGTGATCTGCACGCGGCCGGCGCCGTCCTCGGTAAACCGGGCGATGGGATCAAATGTCAGGGTTTGTTGATTGGCTTCGATCACCAGTTGGTCGATCGCGTAATCGTGGCTTTCACCATCGGGTGAGCTTTCGCAAACGTGGGTCGGGTTGCGACGGATTTTCAGGCCGACTTCGGTGACGGGTTGCAGCCAGGCCTCGATGCGGTGGTACAGATCGTAGACCTGCGCCGGCCAGCAATCGATCTCCAGCGCGGCATCCGCTTGGGTGTGCCGGGTTTGCTTGAGTTTGGCGGCGAGTTCGTCTGCTTTACTCATTTCGGATCCCTTGGTTTGATGTCTGCCTGTTAATCGTAGACCGTTCAACGGCGTACGGCCTTGCCTTGCGTCATGCGCTTGCAACACAAGCATGGCGAAATCAGCGCTGGCCAAGTCTGGTCAGCATCAAAAACCACGGACGCAGGCGTCCCAAGGAGCGGGTACATGAAAAAGCTGTTTACAATTCTGGCGCTGATCGCGCTGACGGCCGGTAGCATCGGCCTGAGTTCGGCGCGTCAGTCGAACGCCAGCAAGGTACAAACGGAAGCGGTAGCGGGGCAGTTCGATTACTACCTGCTGACGCTGTCCTGGTCGCCAACGTTCTGCCTCACCCACAAAGATGACGTGCAATGCTCCGGCAAGGGCTACGGCTTCGTGCTGCACGGCTTGTGGCCGCAATACGCCAATGGCGGCTGGCCGGAATCCTGCCCTCCATTGACCACGCTGTCGGCGGCGGAAACCACCAAGGGCCTGACACTGTTCCCGACAAAAAAACTGCTTGATCACGAATGGTCCAAGCACGGCACTTGCAGCGGTCTGGGCGCGATGGGCTATCTGGATGAAGCGGACAAAGCGGTTGGCGCGGTGAAAATCCCGCAGGAGCTGCAACCGTTCAACTCCTCGTATTACTTCGAAGCCCAGGAAATCGCCGACCTGTTCCGCAAGGCCAACCCGGGGATCCCGGCCAATGGCATCGCGGTGATCTGCAGCGGCCCGGAACTCTCGGAAGTGCGGGTGTGCATGGGCAAAGATCTGCAGTTTGGCGCGTGCGGCAAGGGCGTGAAGACCCAGTGCCGGGCGGGGGATATTCGGGTGCCGCCATCGCGTTGATGTGAGTGGTTTGCACGAATAAAAAAGGCGCCTCGATCGGGCGCCTTTTTTTGCCTGAAGGTTTGAAGCACCCGGAAAATTCACGCATGCTTGCGCCCCCAAAAAGGATGACCCGCCACACTGCAAGGAGCTGTTCATGAGCGGAAAACCCGCCGCCCGCGTCACCGACCCAACCGCCTGCCCACACCCGGGACATGGCACCAATCCGATGCCAGTGGCTCGCCGAATGTGAATTTCGACGGATTGGTGAAAAGTGGCTTATCTCCTTTGGCCCTTCATTAAACGTCAATGTAGACACAAATCATGCAAATGCATTGGGGTTGTTTACTGCCCGTATCGCGGGGAGCAAATCGGCAGCCGATATGCTTTTTGACTCAATCATGAAGGATTTTCCATGATGTACAGGGTGCTCATTTGTTGCTTGCTCGCTATTTGCTCAGGTTGTGCGAAAGACCATACAAAGCCTCCCGCAAACCTGAACTTCGAATCTGTGGAAAGAGAAAAGTCGCTGCTATACATCATCCGGTATCAGTCGGACGTTGATGTGTTGGATCTTTTTGATCGCGGGGAGCGAGTTGGGATGATTTCGGGCATGCTTCATTGCGCATTGGCGGATGATCATGATTTCTCAGTAGGCAAAGCCATACAGTTCTCCGCATCCGGTTTGATACGATCGGAAAAAAATGAAAACAACAAGGGAAAGTTTTCCTACCTTACTCGCGCATTCCTCAGTGAAACTTCCAGCAACCGAAGTTCTGAGAGAAATCTTTCAGTAACAGAACTGAATCAACTCCTCGCGAACAAACAACAAATCCCCTGCAAAGTCGTCGTCACCGCGTACGGCTACAAACCCTACTACTCAAACACCATGAACCTGCCGGTCGCGGATTTGCTGCGGGAAATCAACAAACCCCGATAGCCGTCATCGGTGCACTGCGCGATTGCCCTACGCAGATACGCGAGGGCGATCACCCGCAAAACCACCACTGAAAATAAATCGACGTGCGGAGGTCATCCAAATCCCTTGCGCGCCGATACAGCGGGGCAGGCGTGTGTTGGCGGGGCGGGTTTGCTGTGCGCACCCCGCTGGGCTACGCTCATGAAAAGTAAGGGTTTCGGGCTGCGGCCCCTGTCGTACCTGCCCAGGACACGTTTTTGCCAATCCCCATTCACGACCCCCATCAGACTCCCGGCACGCTTAAACGCCTGCCACTGCGCAAGGCGGCAGCGCTGTTCATCGTTGCGGTGTGCCTGTGCCTGTCCGGCTTGCTCTATCTGCAACTCGAGCAGACACGGCGTCAGGACCTGGCGAACGCGCAGATCGCGTCGACCAACCTGACCCGAGCCATGGCGCAGCAGGCCGAGGACACGTTTCTGGCCGCTGACCTGGTGCTCACCAGTCTCGCTGATTGGGTCGAGGACGATGGTTATGGCGCTGCGCAGCGACCACGTCTGCAAAAAACCTTCGCGCGTCGGGTGCAGCAACTGGAGCAGTTGCACGGCATGTTCCTGTTCGATCGCGAGGGCCAGTGGGTGATCACCTCGTTCACCGATCTGCCCCGTGGTAATGGTGTGGCCGACCGCGAATACTTCAGGTTTCACCAGCAAAACGCTTCTACCGTGGCGCACATCGGCCCGGCGATTCGCAGCCGCGAGAATGGCCAGTGGATCATCCCGATCTCGAAACGCATCAACGACCGCGCCGGCAACTTCCAGGGCGTGCTGATGGCCGGGATCAAGATGGCGTACTTCGACCGGTTCTTCAAAAGCTTCAGCCTCGATGACAACGGCATCATGTTTCTCGGACTCAAGGACGGCACGTTGCTGGCGCGGCGACCGTTCGACGAAGGCCTGATCGGCTCGTCGCTGGCGCAAGGCAGGATCTACCAGAAGCTGCTGCCCGAAGCCCCGGCCGGCACTGCGATGATCAAGTCGGTGGTCGACGGCGTGGTGCGCTTGTACGGCTACCGCCAGTTGGCGGCTTATCCGCTGGTGGTAGCGTCCGCCTCTTCGCGCGACACGATTCTCAAGGGTTGGTATGAGCGGGCCTTTCAGTCCAGCGTGATTGTGGCGCTGGTGATTCTTGGCGTCGGCCTGTTCGGCTGGGTGTTCATTCATCAGGTGCGTGACGGCGAGCGAATCGAGAAAAACCTGCGCAAGGCACAGCGCACACTGGAGCAGATCGCGACCCACGACAGCCTGACGGGGCTGGCGAATCGGCGCCTGTTCGAACGCTCGCTGGAGGTCGAATTTGCCCGCGGTGCCCGACAGTCGAGTCCGGTCGGCCTGATCATGCTCGATATTGATTTCTTCAAGCGCTACAACGATGCCTACGGGCACGTGGCAGGGGATCACTGCCTGACTCAGGTGGCTCAGGTGTTGAAGAACTGCTCTCAACGCAAGTCTGACCTGGCGGTGCGTTACGGTGGCGAAGAGTTCGCGGTGTTGCTGCCGGATACCGACATCAACGGCGTGCTGGCGATTGCCGGGCAGATTCGCCGCAGCGTGATGGATAAACGCATTACTCACAGCGGTTCGCCCACCGGTTACCTGACGGTGAGTCTGGGCTGCTACTCATTTATTCCGAGCGGCAATGAAAGCCTTGAAGTGTTTATCCAGCGTGCTGATGCGGCGTTGTATCAGGCAAAAAATGCCGGGCGCAATCGCGCGGCGGTGTTGTCGCTGGAGGAGGGTGTTGCCGAGTTGATGCGGTCGGATCGCTAAAGCCTCCGCGCTTGATCTGTGGCGAGGAATCGGATTCCAGCGCCACAGATTCATTCCTTCATGCCGGATCACCAGCGGTCACGCTTATTCGTTCAGCTGCCTGTGCCACCACCGGCACCGCCAGTTCCGCCGCCGGCCGAACCAGTGCCGCCCCCCGCTCCCGATCCAGAACCCATGGTGCCACTGTTGGTGCCGGTACCCTTGCTGGCGCCATCGGTACTGTCACCGTTTTTCGGAGCGCCGGGGGTGCTGTTGGGTGGCATGTTGGTGCCGCTTGTAGCACCGGATTTGGTGCCGGAGGCATCCGCCCCGTCATTGGCGGCAAAGGCGCCGACCGAGGCGGTGGCCAGCAGCCCGGCGAGCAACAGGGAAGTCAGTTTGCGCGTTGTCATGGTACGTCTCCCAAAAGGTTCGGTTACCTGACTTTGGTCTGACGGCCGCAGCTGTTGGTGCCGATTGGCTGACGAGCGGTTGTCGAGCCTCAGCCTCGATCCTCAGCCAGTTTCTGCTCCAGCACCTGCCGCACCTGCGGCCACTCGTCATCGATGATGCTGAAACGCACCGAGTTACGCTTGCGGCCGTCGGGCATGATCCGCTCGTGGCGCACGATGCCTTCCTGTTGCGCACCGAGGCGCAGAATCGCGTTGCGCGACTTCTGGTTGTTCTCGTCGGTGGTGAACTGCACTCGCACGCAGTCGAGCACCTCGAAGGCGTGACGCAACATCAGGTATTTGGCTTCGGTGTTGACGAAGGATTTCTGCCAGCGTGCCGCGATCCAGCTGCTGCCGATTTCCAGCTTGCGATTGAGCGGGTCGATCTTCCAGAACCGGGTCGAGCCGATCACTTCGCCGCTATCCTTCAACACGATCACAAACGGCATGAACGTGCCGGCGTCGCGGCCGTCGAGGGCTTTTTTCAGATAGCTGTCGATGGTGCTCGCCGAAGGCACCACGGTGACGGTGAGGTTCCACAATTCGCCGTCGGCGGCAGCGCGGAGCAGGGCGTCGGCGTCGCTGTACTGAAGCGGGCGCAGGAGGATGCGCGGGCCTTGCAGGGTGGTGAGCATGGAATCGAGTCTCGGCAGTTCGGGGCAGTGGCGAGCGCCTATTACGCCGCAGCCGGTTGATCCGATGCAACCACCGCCGTTAGCACAGGGTCACAAATTTCACACCTTGTTCGCCGGAGCCTGGACGATGAAAAACCTGCGGATCGCCACGTTCAACGTCAACGGCCTGCGCGCGCGCCTGCCGAACCTGCTGGCGTGGCTCAAGCGCGAGCAACCGGACATCGCTTGCCTGCAGGAACTCAAGTCGGTCGACAGTGCATTCCCCGCCGCCGAACTGGAGGCAGCGGGGTACGGCGCGATCTGGCACGGGCAGGCGTCATGGAACGGCGTGGCGATTCTCGCCCGCGATGCGCAACCACTGGAGAGCCGTCGCGGTCTGCCGGGCGATCCCGAGGACAAGCACAGCCGTTATCTGGAGGCGGCGGTGCATGGGGTGCTGGTCGGCTGCCTGTACCTGCCCAATGGTAACCCGCAACCGGGGCCGAAGTTCGACTACAAACTGGCCTGGTTCGAACGCTTGATCCGCTACGCCAAGGATTTGCAAAGCAGCGACCATCCGGTGGTGCTGGCCGGCGATTACAACGTGGTGCCCACCGACATGGACATCTACAACACCCGCTCCTGGCTCAAGGATGCGCTGCTGCAACCCGAAAGCCGCGAGTGTTATCAGCGGCTGCTTGATCAAGGCTGGACTGATTCGCTGCGCCATCTGTATCCCGACGATCGCCTCTACACCTTCTGGGATTACTTCCGCCAGCATTGGCAAACCAACTCCGGTCTGCGCATCGATCATCTGCTGCTCAACCCGGCACTCAGCCCGTATCTGCACGAGGCCGGCGTCGACGCCTGGGTGCGCAACGAACCGCACGCCAGCGACCATGCGCCGACCTGGATTCGCATCGGTTCGCGCAAGCGTGGGTAGCGCTGATTGGCGAAATCAATTGTCGGAGTCGGGGCCCGATCCCGTATACATGTCGGCCAGCGGCGCAACGATCCGCGGCCACATGCAAAAGGACTGAGCAATGAGCGAGCCACGTCTGGCGAATCCAGCGTTATACCTGCAACACCTGGGGTTCGACGCTCCACCGGCACCGACCCTGGAAACCCTGCGGCAGTTGCAGTTGCGCCACACCGGCGTCTTTCCCTTCGAGAACCTGTCGACGATCACTGGCGCGCCGGTGCTGATCGATCTGGCGTCGGTCGAACAAAAGGTTCTCCACGGTGGCCGGGGTGGTTACTGCTACGAACTGAACAATCTGTTTCTTGCGTTATTGCTGGAGCTGGGCTTCGACGCCCGTGGCATCTCCGGGCGTGTGGTGCTGGCGCAACCCGAAGGCACGTGGACGGCGCGTACCCACCGCTTGAGCCTGGTAATCATCGATGGCGAGCGCTACATCACCGACGTCGGCTTTGGCGGTATGGTGCCGACCGCGCCGCTGCTGCTCGATACCGAGGCTGAACAGGCGACGCCGCACGAGTCCTATCGCATCGAGAAACAGGCCGATGGCTACATGCTGCGCGCCAATGTCGCGGGGGAGTGGCGCGCGATGTACCTGTTTGATCTGCAACGCCAGGAAGACATCGATTACACCCTCGGCAACTGGTACGTCTCGACCCATCCCGAATCACCGTTTGCTCAGCAGTTGATGGTTGCGCGCACCGGCGATGGCTGGCGCCGGACCCTGAATAACGGCAGTTTCGCGATTCATCATATGGGCGCCGACAGCGAGCGGCGCGAGGTGGCGGATGTCGATGAGTTGATCGAGGTGCTGGAGCAGGAGTTCGGCTTGCGTCTGCCTGACCAGCCGCATGTGCGTCAGTCGCTGGCGCGGATGCTTGTACCAGCCTGATCTCAGGGCTTGGCTTCCGGTTCCAGTACCCGGCGGATTTCCCCGACCGCCGCCGACAGCTTTTTTTCCAGACTCTTGAGGTCGGCGGCGGTGATGCCTTTCTTGAATTGCCCGGAGTGGGGCGGCTCGGCTTCCTGCTTTTTGCTGCCAGCCTCCAGCAGGGCATGGCGCAGGGTGTTGTTGATCACCGTCTGATAACCGAAGCCTTCGTTTTCCGCCACGCTGCGGGCGGCTTCGATGACCGCGTCATCAAGCATGATGGTGATGCGGGTCTTGCCCTTGGCGGGCGCCAAGGCACCGCGCTTGCCGTGCGAGAAATCGTATTCGTCTTTCATTGATCAAGCCTCCAGAAAATATGCGCGACGTTCGCTCGGTGTGGCGACACGTGCAGAAATGATTCGTACGACGTTGGCTTCGCGATAACTGTACGCAACCACCAGCAAACGTCCTTTGCCATCGAGACCGAGGGTGATCCAGCGCTGTTCGTCATGATCGTTGTCCTCGATCGTCAGCGCGCGTTCGTCATGAAAGACCGGCTCGGTCTCGGCAAGGCTGACGCCCCTGTGCTTGAGTTTGTTGGCTGCGTTCTTGCTTTTGTCGTACTGAATTTCGAATGACTTAATTATGCATACTTTATATGTATAAAAAAGAGCGCCGGTGCACCGCTGGTCGCCATGAATAATTCAGCCTAGTGCGATAAGAACCGGGGGCAGGAGGGGATGTGTTGCCGGATTTGTGGGAGATGGAGGTGGCGAGATAGAAGCTTGGGTGGCTACCTATCCATTATGTGACTGACAAGTTGTATACAGCTCTATGGACATTTGTCCCGAGTATTGAATACAGTGTGCGCATAACAAAAACCAGGGAACCCCCCACATGAAAACGCCCCATGTTTCACACCAACGGCCCGAGGACGGAAATCTCGGGGTCGGCGCGAATATGGCTTACGGCCTGCAACATGTTCTGACCATGTACGGCGGTATCGTTGCGGTGCCACTGATCATTGGCCAGGCGGCCGGGCTGTCGCCGGCGGACATTGGTTTGTTGATTGCTGCTTCATTGTTTGCGGGGGGGCTGGCGACACTGCTGCAAACCCTGGGTCTACCGTTTTTTGGCTGTCAGTTGCCGCTGGTGCAGGGCGTGTCGTTCTCCGGTGTGGCGACCATGGTCGCCATCGTCAGCAGTGGCGGGGAGGGCGGCTTCCAGTCGGTGCTGGGCGCGGTGATTGCCGCATCGTTGATCGGCTTGCTGATCACCCCGGTGTTCTCGCGAATCACCAAGTTTTTCCCTCCACTGGTCACCGGCATCGTGATCACCACCATCGGCCTGACGCTGATGCCGGTGGCTGCGCGCTGGGCCATGGGTGGCAACAGCCACGCGCCGGACTTCGGCAGCATGCAGAACATCGGTCTGGCGGCGGTGACGCTGGTGCTGGTGTTGCTGCTGAGCAAGGTCGGCAGCTCGACCATCTCACGTCTGTCGATCCTGTTGGCCATGGTGATCGGCACGATTCTGGCGGTGTTCCTCGGCATGGCGGATTTCTCCGGTGTCACCCAAGGGCCGATGTTCGGCTTCCCGACGCCGTTCCACTTCGGCATGCCGACTTTCCACTTCGCCGCGATCCTGTCGATGTGCATCGTGGTCATGGTGACCCTGGTGGAAACCTCGGCGGACATTCTGGCGGTCGGTGAGATCATCGGCACCAAAGTCGATTCCAAACGTCTTGGCAACGGTTTGCGCGCGGACATGCTGTCGAGCATGTTTGCGCCAATCTTCGGATCGTTCACCCAGAGCGCCTTCGCGCAGAACGTCGGGCTGGTGGCGGTGACCGGAATCAAGAGCCGTTATGTGGTGGCCACCGGCGGTGTTTTCCTGGTGATTCTCGGCCTGCTGCCGTTCATGGGGCGGGTGATCGCTGCGGTGCCGACGTCAGTGCTGGGCGGCGCCGGTATCGTGCTGTTCGGTACGGTGGCGGCGAGCGGGATTCGCACACTGTCGAAGGTCGATTACCGCAACAACGTCAACCTGATCATCGTCGCCACCTCGATCGGCTTCGGCATGATCCCGATTGCCGCGCCGAACTTCTACGATCATTTCCCGAGCTGGTTCGCGACCATTTTCCACTCGGGCATCAGCTCGTCGGCGATCATGGCGATTGTGCTGAATCTGACCTTCAACCACTTTACCGCCGGCAACTCTGACCAACAGTCGGTGTTTGCCGCCGCAGAAGAGCGCACCCTGCGTTATCGCGACCTGGCGGCGCTGCGTGAAGGCGATTACTTCAGCGACGGCAAGCTGCACGATTGCGATGGCAAGGAAGTGCCGGTGATCGAGCCTGATGAACACGATCATGGGCATGGTGCGCCGAAGACCCAGATGAAGAGCAGCGAGCATGTTTGAGCGCTGAATGGATGAAAGAGGCCGATCTGTTGTGAGACAGATCGGCCTTTTTGGTTTGAAGAGCAAAAGATCGCAGCCTGCGGCAGCTCCTACAGGGGATCGGAGCTGCAGCAGGTTGCGATCTTTTGACTTTTCGAGCGCCCACAAAAAAGCCCCTGAATCTTGCGATTCAGGGGCTTTGCTATTTGGCTCCACAACCTGGACTCGAACCAGGGACCCAATGATTAACAGTCATTTGCTCTACCAACTGAGCTATTGCGGAATTGGTGCGTATGTTACTGATTCAAAAAGAGAAGTCAAGCGTCGGGTGTAAATTTTGTGCGTTCGGCAGGACGGACGGTGTTTTGTCAGCGATTGGCGGTTACCAGAACCGCCTCACAGGTCTACCATGGTTGCCCGGAAGTGGTGACACGCGCTGCCGGCCATTCGCCGAAAAGGTACGCGCCATGACTCGAACCGTTGTTGTTTCCCTTTCACGCGAGGTGCTCGTATGAGCGTCACGCAAATCAGCCTGCCCAAGGGCGTTGGCCCGCACGCCGAGAAGCTCTTCGACGCGATCACCCAGGCCAGCACCGCTGAAGAGCTGAACCGTGCTGGTGGCAAGGCCGAAGGGTTCGTCCTCGGTCTGGAAAGCACCAAGGCGATCAAAAGCCAGATCGCCGAATCGCTCTACGTCGCGTATGACGATGCGGCCAGTCAACGGGCGACGGAACTCGCCTAACCGCCGAAGGTGATCGTACCGAGCATCAGTTTGGCGTAAGCGGCGGTGGCGGCCAGTTGCACCAGCCACAGGGCCAGGCCGCCGAGGAAGACGCCCGCTGCGACTTGCAGCACCAGGCTTTTGTCGCGTTTGGCCGTGGTGCGGGGGATGAAGTCATCCAGGTCGTCTCGGTCAGCGCGCAGGTTGTCGTTTTTCATTTGGGTTCTCACAAAATTCCTGGATGTACGAAACCTGTGGGAGCGAGCCTGCTCGCGAATGCTGTCAGCCACCAACAATGGCGACTGACCCACCGCATTCGCGAGCGGGCTCGCTCCCACAATTCAGATTTGTGTGCAGTTTAGAGGGAATGTTGGATTCCTTCGGACAAATAAAAAACGGGAAGCCCCAAGGCTTCCCGTTTTTCATTGCCAGGCGAAATCAGATGACCTGAACGATCGCATCCGTTACCGCTTTGATGTTGCTCTGGTTCAGTGCCGCGACGCAGATGCGGCCGGTGTCCAGGGCGTAGATGCCGAACTCGTTGCGCAGGCGGTGCACCTGTTCGGTGGTCAGGCCGGAGTAGGAGAACATGCCGCGCTGACGGCCGACGAAGCTGAAGTCACGCTGCGGGGCTTTTTCCGCCAGCAGGGCGACCATCTGCTCGCGCATGCCGCGAATGCGCAGGCGCATTTCTGCCAGTTCCGCTTCCCACTGGGCGCGCAGTTCCGGGCTGTTCAACACGGCGGCGACGATGCTTGCACCGTGGGTCGGCGGGTTGGAGTAGTTGGTGCGGATCACACGCTTGACCTGCGACAGCACGCGCGCGCTTTCTTCTTTCGATTCGCTGACGATCGACAGGGCGCCAACGCGCTCGCCGTACAGCGAGAACGACTTGGAGAACGAGCTCGAAACGAAGAAAGTCAGGCCCGACTCAGCGAACAGACGCACGGCTGCGGCGTCTTCGTCGATGCCGTCGCCGAAACCCTGGTAAGCCATGTCGAGGAACGGTACGTGACCTTTGGCCTTGACCACGTCCAGCACGTTTTTCCAGTCGGCCGGGGTCAGGTCGACGCCGGTCGGGTTGTGGCAGCAGGCGTGCAACACAACGATCGAGCCGTTCGGCAGGGCGTTGAGGTCGTCGAGCATGCCGGCACGGTTCACGTCATGGGTGGCGGCGTCGTAGTAACGGTAGTTCTGCACCGGGAAGCCAGCGGTTTCGAACAGCGCGCGGTGGTTTTCCCAGCTCGGGTCGCTGATCGCCACAACGGCGTTCGGCAGCAGTTGCTTGAGGAAGTCGGCACCGATTTTCAGCGCGCCGGTACCGCCGACGGCCTGAGTGGTGACGATGCGACCGGCAGCGATCAGCGGCGAGTCGTTACCGAACAGCAGCTTTTGCACCGCCTGGTCGTAGGCCGCGATGCCGTCAATCGGCAGGTAGCCACGGGAGGCGTGCTGAGCAGCGCGAATGGTTTCGGCTTCGATCACCGCGCGCAGCAGGGGAATTCGCCCCTCTTCGTTGCAGTAAACACCTACACCCAGGTTGACCTTGGTGGTCCGGGTATCGGCGTTGAATGCTTCGTTGAGGCCCAGGATTGGATCGCGGGGTGCCATTTCGACAGCGGAGAACAGGCTCATTATTACGGCGGCTCTGAATGGAGAGTGGAGGGACGTGTCGCGCTCCAGCCGAATGCACTAGAGCGGTGCACAAACGGGGAGCTAGTATAGAGGCCATCACTGAGCAATGGCGACAGGCGATTCAGCTTTTCAGGCAAGTTTTTCCGATTATTTCTTGACCGTTAGTCGATTGACTCTGTCAGAGACTTTACCGGATGTAGGACGTTTGCCTTGAAAGGCGAGGCAATCGGCTCCACATTGAGCACAATCTTCGTTTTTCCTTGGGCGACAACGGTCGTTTGCGGTCATCCCCGCGGCTCGGCTGTTTTCTGCGCGAGCCGCGATCCCAGAGGTGTGTATGTCCGAATTCCAGCTAGTCACCCGCTTCGAGCCTGCCGGCGATCAGCCAGAAGCGATCCGCCAATTGGTCGAGGGCATCGAAGCCGGGCTGGCGCACCAGACGCTGCTCGGTGTGACCGGCTCGGGCAAGACCTTCAGCATCGCCAATGTCATCTCGCAGGTACAGCGCCCGACGCTGGTGCTGGCGCCGAACAAGACCCTCGCCGCGCAGCTGTATGGTGAGTTCAAGGCGTTCTTCCCGAACAACGCGGTCGAGTATTTCGTTTCCTACTACGACTACTACCAGCCCGAAGCCTATGTGCCGTCGTCCGACACCTTCATCGAGAAGGACGCGTCGATCAACGACCACATCGAGCAGATGCGTTTGTCCGCGACCAAGGCGTTGCTCGAACGCAAGGACGCGATCATCGTTACCACGGTGTCGTGCATCTACGGTCTCGGTAGCCCGGAAACCTATCTGAAGATGGTGCTGCACGTCGATCGCGGCGACAAACTCGATCAGCGCGCCTTGCTGCGGCGTCTGGCCGACCTGCAGTACACCCGCAACGACATGGATTTTGCCCGGGCGACTTTCCGCGTGCGCGGCGACGTGATTGACATCTATCCGGCGGAGTCCGATCTGGAAGCGATCCGCATCGAGCTGTTCGACGATGAGGTCGAGAGCATCTCCGCGTTCGACCCGCTCACCGGCGAAGTCATCCGCAAGATGCCGCGCTTCACCTTCTACCCGAAGAGTCACTACGTGACGCCGCGCGAGACCCTGCTCGACGCCATCGAACACATCAAAGTCGAATTGCAGGAACGCCTCGAATACCTGCGCAGCAACAACAAACTGGTTGAGGCGCAGCGACTCGAACAGCGCACCCGTTTCGACCTGGAAATGATCCTCGAACTGGGTTACTGCAACGGCATCGAAAACTACTCGCGCTACCTGTCCGGACGTCCGGCCGGTGCTGCGCCGCCGACGCTGTATGACTATCTGCCGGCCGACGCCTTGCTGGTGATCGACGAGTCTCACGTCAGCGTGCCGCAAGTCGGCGCGATGTATAAGGGTGACCGTTCGCGTAAAGAAACCCTGGTGGAATACGGCTTCCGCTTGCCGTCGGCACTGGACAACCGGCCCATGCGCTTTGACGAGTGGGAAGGGGTCAGCCCGCAGACGATTTTTGTCTCGGCAACGCCGGGCAACTACGAGGCCGAGCATGCCGGGCGCGTGGTCGAACAAGTGGTGCGTCCGACCGGTCTGGTCGACCCGCAAGTCGAGGTGCGTCCGGCGCTGACTCAGGTCGACGATTTGCTCTCGGAAATCACCAAGCGCGTGGCGGTCGAGGAGCGGGTGCTGGTCACCACGCTGACCAAACGCATGGCCGAAGACCTCACCGATTACCTCGCCGACCACGGCGTGCGCGTGCGTTACTTGCACTCCGACATCGACACCGTCGAGCGGGTCGAGATCATCCGCGACCTGCGTCTGGGCACCTTCGATGTGTTGGTGGGGATCAACCTGCTGCGTGAAGGTCTGGACATGCCGGAAGTGTCGCTGGTGGCGATTCTCGATGCCGACAAGGAAGGCTTCCTGCGTTCCGAGCGCTCGCTGATCCAGACCATCGGCCGGGCCGCGCGGAACCTCAATGGCCGGGCGATTCTCTACGCCGACCGCATCACTGGCTCGATGGAACGGGCGATTGGCGAGACCGAGCGTCGTCGCGACAAGCAGATCGCCTTCAACCTGGAAAACGGCATCACCCCGAAAGGCGTATTCAAGGACGTCGCCGACATCATGGAGGGCGCCACCGTACCTGGCTCGCGCAGCAAGAAGCGCAAGGGCATGGCCAAGGCTGCCGAAGAAAACGCCAAGTACGAAGCCGAACTGCGTTCGCCAAGCGAAATCACCAAACGCATTCGCGCGCTGGAAGAGAAGATGTACCAGTTGGCGCGGGATCTGGAGTTCGAAGCGGCGGCGCAGATGCGCGATGAGATTGCCAAACTGCGTGAGCGGCTTTTGGCGGTTTGATCTTCATCGTCTGACCGGGCCTCTTCGCGAGCAGGCTCGCTCCCACATTGGATCTGTGTCGTTCACAAATCCCCTGTGGGAGCGAGCCTGCTCGCGAATGGCGGCAACGCGGTCTTAATGAGACTCCCCAGCCTTCAGCCCTTGCGGCAATTTCCTGGTCAACAAAATTGCCAGCATGCTGATCCCCAGCGCAATCCCGACAAAGTGAAACGCGTCGTTGTAGGCCATGATCAGCGCCTGCTGATGCACGATCTCACTCAACTTGCCGAGCGCCGCCGTGTCACTGCCAAAGCGGTCTGTCATCGACGCCAACCGTTCGGCCACTTGCGGATTGGTCGGCACAACGGCTTCACGCAAATAATCGAAGTAGGTTTTGGTGCGCGCATCCAATAGCGTGGCGAGCAGGGCGATGCCGATCGCGCCGCCGAGGTTGCGCAGGATGTTGAACAGGCTCGATGCCGACCCCGCGTCCTGCGGCAGGATGTACGCCGTAGCGATCAGCGAAATGGTGACCATGATCAGCGGTTGACCCAGCGCGCGGATGATCTGGATCTGATTGAACTGCGGCCCGGCGAAATCCGGGTTGAGCACCCCCGACGAAAAACTCGCCAGCCCGAACAGCCCGAAGCCAAGCGTGCACAGCCACTTCGGCGAGACGAACTTCATCAGCTTCGGCACCAGCGGAATCAGGAACAGCTGCGGCACGCCCATCCACATGATCACTTCGCCGATCTGCAGAGCGTTGTAGTTCTGGATCTGCGCCAGGTACAGCGGCAGCAGATAGATCGAGCCATACAAGCCGACGCCCATGCCGAGGCTGGAAATACTCGACAGGCCGAAATTGCGATTGCGCAGGATGCCGAGGTTGATCAGTGGGTTGGGTTTGGAGACCTGCACGATGACGAAGGTGATCAGGCTCAGCAGGGCAATGCTGCCCAAGGCCACGATCAGGTTCGATTCGAGCCAGTCCTTGCGATGGCCTTCTTCAAGAAACACCTGCAGGCAACCGAGGCCGACACCCAGTGTGAGAATTCCGGTGTAGTCGGTGCTTTTCAGCAGTTCCCAGTGCGCTTCCTTCTTCTCCAGCCCGTACATCAGCCCGGCGATCATGATCAGCCCCGGCGGAATGTTGATGTAAAAGATGTATTCCCAGCCCCAGTTTTCCGTGAGCCAGCCGCCAAGGGTCGGGCCGATGGACGGGGCGAAGGTGGCGGTCATGGCGAACATTGCCATGCCTTTGGCGCGGTGGTGTTCAGGGAGTTTGATCAGGGTCAGGGTGAACGCCAGCGGGATCAGCGCGCCGCCGGTGAAACCCTGCATGGCGCGAAAGACGATCATGCTTTCCAGGCTCCAGGCCATCGAGCACAGCAGCGATGACACCAGAAAGCCCAGCGACACCCAAACCGCCAGGCGTCGCGCCGAAAGCAACTGCACCAGCCACGCGGTCAGGGGGATCATGATGATTTCCGCGACCAGATACGAGGTGGAAATCCACGAGCCTTCTTCCAGTGTCGCCGACAGCGCGCCCTGAATATCCTTGAGCGAAGAGTTGGTGATCTGGATGTCGAGCACCGCCATAAAGGCGCCGAGCATCACGCTCATTACCGCAATCCAGTCCCGCCGGGTCGGTTCGCCGACTGGGCGGATCAGCGAATCACCGGCCATCGTCAGGGGCGTCTTTGATGTTCACGGTGGCGGTGACCGACATGCCCGGGCGGATCTTGCCGTGCAGTGGGTTATCGGCCTTGAAGGTCAGCTTCACCGGAATCCGCTGCACGACTTTGGTGAAGTTGCCGGTGGCGTTGTCCGGCGGCAGCAGGCTGAACTGCGCACCCGAGGCGGCGAACAGACTGTCGACCCGCGCTTCGATCGGCGTGTCGCTGTAGGCATCGAAGGTCAGCTCGGCTTTCTGTCCGGGCTGCATGTGACCGATCTGGGTTTCCTTGAAGTTGGCCTGCACCCAGATGTCTTCATCGGGAACGATCGACAGCAGATAGGCGCCGGCCTGCACCACCTGACCATTGCGTGCAGCACGCTGGCCGACCATGCCGCTGATCGGCGCGTGGATTTCGCTGCGGGTCAGGTTGAGTTCGGCTTGCGCCAGATCGGCGCGGGCGTTGGCGATCTGCGCGTCGAGGCGTTTGATCTCGGCAGTCAGTGCGTTGACCTGCTGGCGCTGGCTCTGTGCATCGGCCTGGGCCTTGGCCACTTGCGAGCGGGCAATGTGCGCGTCAGCAGAGAGGGTGGTCACCCGTTCTTCGGAAACGTAACCGGGTTTGCGCAAGGTTTCGGCTCGCGACAAATCCATCTGCGAACGGCCAAGGGTGGCTTGGGTGGTCGCCACTTGCGCGTCGCTGGCGGCGATCAGGCTCGATTGCTGGGTCAATTTGCTTTGTGCCTGCAAACGCTCGGCTTCGCGGGTGGCGAGGGCGGCATTGGCGCGGTCGACCGCGAGGCGGAAATCATTAGGTTCAAGGCGCACCAGCAACTGGCCTTTTTCCACGTGCTGGTTGTCCTGCACCAACACTTCGTCGATGCGTGCGCTCAACTGGCTGGAGACGCGGGTGATCTCGCCCTGGACATAGGCGTTATCGGTGCTTTCATAAAAACGGCCCTTGAAAAACCAGTGGGCGAAGAAGCCCCCGGCAATCAACAGAACCAGCAGCAGGAAAATAAACAGGCGACGCTTGAGTTGGGCAGGCATGGGCAAACTGTAGTCGAGGAATTGTAAGGAAAGTTATCTGCGGCTGAATCTGGCATACCGCCGATAAACGGTAAATGCCAATGGCTGATATTCGGGCCGTCACCACGGTCTATGGGCGTTACAGACGCAAACTTGGCTTAAATGCCCTGCCCGCTGGAGCGGGGCGGGTGTCGCCTGTTACCATTCGCCGCTTGATTGTTTTGCTTTTCATTCTTTTCGAGACATGCCATGACCACCGTCCGCACTCGCATCGCGCCATCGCCTACCGGGGACCCCCACGTAGGTACCGCTTACATCGCATTGTTCAACTACTGCTTTGCCAAGCAGCATGGCGGTGAGTTCATCCTGCGCATCGAAGACACCGACCAGTTGCGTTCTACCCGCGAGTCCGAACAGCAGATCTTCGACGCCCTGCGCTGGCTGGGGATCGACTGGAGCGAAGGCCCGGACGTCGGCGGCCCGCACGGCCCGTACCGGCAAAGTGAGCGTGGCGATATCTATCAGAAGTATTGCCAGCAACTGGTCGACATGGGCCATGCGTTCCCGTGCTTCTGCACCGCAGAAGAACTGGACCAGATGCGCGCCGAGCAAATGGCGCGCGGCGAAACCCCGCGTTACGACGGCCGCGCGCTGCTGCTGTCGAAGGAAGAAGTCGCCGCCCGTCTGGCCGCCGGCGAACCGCACGTGATCCGCATGAAGGTGCCGACCGAAGGCGTCTGCGTGGTGCCGGACATGCTGCGTGGCGATGTCGAGATCCCGTGGGATCGCATGGACATGCAAGTGCTGATGAAGACCGACGGCCTGCCGACGTACTTCCTCGCCAACGTGGTCGACGACCACCTGATGGGCATCACCCACGTGCTGCGCGGCGAAGAATGGCTGCCATCGGCGCCGAAACTGATTCTGCTTTACGAATATTTCGGCTGGGAACAACCGGAGCTGTGCTACATGCCGCTGCTGCGTAACCCGGACAAGAGCAAGCTGTCCAAGCGCAAGAACCCGACCTCGGTGACCTTCTACGAGCGCATGGGCTTCATGCCCGAAGCGATGCTCAACTACCTCGGTCGCATGGGCTGGTCGATGCCCGACGAACGCGAGAAGTTCTCGCTGCAGGAAATGGTCGACAACTTCGACCTCAAGCGTGTGTCCCTCGGCGGGCCGATCTTCGACATCGAGAAACTGTCGTGGCTCAACGGCCAGTGGCTGCGTGACCTGCCGGTGGAAGAGTTCGCCGCACGCGTGCAGAAGTGGGCGTTCAATTCCGAGTACATGATGAAGATCGCACCGCTGGTGCAGGGGCGCGTGGAAACCTTCAGCCAGGTTGCACCGCTGGGCGGCTTCTTCTTTGCCGGTGGCGTGAACCCGGATGCCAAGCTGTTCGAATCGAAAAAGCTTTCCGGTGATCAGGTGCGTCAGTTGATGCAATTGATCCTGTGGAAGCTGGAAAGCCTGCGTCAGTGGGAGAAGGACAGCATTACCGCAACAATTCAGGCGGTGGTCGAATCCCTCGAACTGAAGCTGCGCGATGCGATGCCGCTGATGTTTGCCGCGATCACCGGGCAGGCGAGTTCGGTGTCGGTGCTCGATGCGATGGAAATCCTCGGTCCGGACCTGACTCGTTTCCGTCTGCGCCAGGCGATTGACCTGCTGGGTGGCGTGTCGAAGAAAGAAAACAAAGAGTGGGAAAAGCTGCTGGGCGCGATTGCTTAAGCACGTCTGACTCTGCGGTAACCGCCGAAGGCCGGGATCGTTTGATTCCGGCCTTCGGCGTTTTTCCCCCGGATTTTCTGGGGGAGGGCGGTAAGTGATTGTTATGCCGACAAAAAACTTTGAAATTTTTCAAAAATAAGTTTGACAGGCTTTCGATACGCCCTTAAGATTCGCCCCGTCCTCAGCGATGACATCAACGATGAGGGGCTATAGCTCAGCTGGGAGAGCGCTTGCATGGCATGCAAGAGGTCGACGGTTCGATCCCGTCTAGCTCCACCAATTTACACTTCGAAGCCTGGCCACGCCGGCTCCGAAGCGATCAACACTCAGCGTTGATCAGTTGTATAGAAGGGTTTGCGTCCCCTTCGTCTAGTGGCCTAGGACACCGCCCTTTCACGGCGGTAACAGGGGTTCGAGTCCCCTAGGGGACGCCAGTTTTACAGAAGCGATGTTGCAAGATGTCGCTCCGCCGCGAGGCGAAAAATCCGGGGCTATAGCTCAGCTGGGAGAGCGCCTGCATGGCATGCAGGAGGTCAGCGGTTCGATCCCGCTTAGCTCCACCAATTTTACAGTTCAAGGTCTGGCCACACCGGCCTTGAATCAGATCAGATCTCAGCACTGATCAGCTGTATAGAAGGGTTTGTGTCCCCTTCGTCTAGTGGCCTAGGACACCGCCCTTTCACGGCGGTAACAGGGGTTCGAGTCCCCTAGGGGACGCCACGATTACCCGCTCTGCGGGATTTATAAGGGTCATTCAATTATTGAATGGCCCTTTTGTTTGTCTGGCGTTTGGCCAACTCTCCTTTTTCCTTACACTGTGCTTCAGACCAGCGGTCATATCCTCGACTTGCGGAATATTATTATGCGAATAATATTCTAGTCGTAATATTCGGAGGCAACGATGAACGATAAAAAAGCTCAAACCCGCGAACGCATCCTCAAGGCTGCCAGCGCCGCACTGATGCAGCGTGGCCCGGCGGATCCCAGCGTGGGCGAAGTGATGGGCGCCGCCGGCCTGACCGTCGGTGGTTTCTATGCGCACTTCGAAAGCAAGGACGCGATGATGCTCGAGGCGTTCAAGCAACTGCTCAGCCGTCGACGCGACCTGATTGCCGACATGGACTCCGAGCTGACCGGCGAAGAGCGTCGCGCCTTGGTCGCTGCGTTCTATCTGTCACGCAAGCACCGTGATTCCAGCGATGCCGCGTGCCCGATTCCGGCTTCCATCGGCGAACTGGGGCGTCTGCCGGAATCCTTCCGCATCGCGCTGAACGAACACCTGGAACTGATGATTGCGCAGTTGGCGTCCAGCCCCGAGGACACCGACAAAGCATTGGCTGATGTGGCGTTGATGGTGGGTGGTCTGGCGCTGGCACGCGCGCTGGGCCCGGGCGATTTATCCGATCGATTGCTGCGCGCTGCCAAGTCGGCGGTGCGTTGACCTGAAGGCAACACGCCTGAGGAGAAAGCGATGAACACGTTGAAGTGGGTTCGTGGCGTTAATGGCACCTTGGGCTGGATTGCACCGCAACGAGTAGCAAGCAAAATGCGTCAGGCGTTCATGACGCCGCGCACGTTGCCGTTGCGTGATTGGGAGCTGCCGCTGCTGGCGAGTGCCGAACGCATCACGCTGCGCTTCGGCCTGTCGGCGCTGCGCTGGGGGCAGGGACCGGCGGTGCTGTTGATGCACGGTTGGGAAGGGCGGCCCACCCAGTTTGCGGCGTTGATCACGGCGCTGGTCGAGGCCGGTTACACCGTTGTCGCGCTGGATGGCCCGGCCCATGGTCGTTCGCCGGGGCGTGAAGCCAACGTCGTACTGTTCGCCCGCGCCATGCTCGAAGCGGCCGCCGAATTGCCTCCTCTTCAAGCCGTCATCGGCCACTCCATGGGCGGCGCCAGTGCCATGCTCGCGGTGCAACTGGGCCTGCGCACCGAAACCCTGGTCAGCATCGCAGCCCCGGCACGGATCCTCGGCGTACTGCGCGGTTTCGCCCGCTATGTCGGCATGCCACCGCGGGCCCGATCGGCGTTCATCCGCCAGGTCGAGCAGGACGTCGGCATGCGCGCCGCGACCCTCGATGTCGCGCACTATCAACTGGATATGCCGGGCCTGATCGTGCATGCGGAGGACGACACCTTTGTCTCGGTCAAGGAATCGCAATTGATCCACGAATCCTGGTTCGACAGTCGCCTGCTGCGCCTGGAAAGCGGCGGCCACCAGCGGGTGCTGGCCGACCCTCGAGTGGTTGATGGCGTGTTATCACTGTTGGCGGGGCGCAGCCTTCAAGCGCGGCAATCGGCCTGACATCCGTTACACTGCCCCGGTTGAATAATCTGACCGGGAGTGGGGCATGGGCTGGGATCGGGCAACGCCGTTCACCATTGATCTGCAAGTAGGCGCCGAGGACATCGACGGGCTGGGGCACGCGAACAATGCGGTGTACGTGACCTGGCTCGAGCGCTGCGCCTGGCGCCACTCGCAGCGTCTGGGGCTGGATCTGGTCGAATACCGGCGCTTGGATCGGGCGATGGCCGTGGTGCGTCACGAAATCGATTATCTGGCGGCGGCCTACGAAGGCGACGAACTGCAACTGGCGACCTGGATCGTCGATTGGGACCAGCGCCTGAAAATGACCCGGCACTTCCAACTGATCCGCCCCAGCGACAACGCCACCCTGCTGCGTGCCCAGACCACATTCGTCTGTATCGAACTATCCACCGGCAAACCCAAGCGCATGCCGGCGGAGTTCATCGAGGGTTACGGCCCGGCAATCCAGACTTCAGGAGTAGCGAAAATCTAACCTGTGGGAGCGGGCTTGCTCGCGAAGGCGTCGTGTCAGTCAGCATTCATTTGACTGATCCTCCGCCTTCGCGAGCAAGCCCGCTCCCACAATGATCCCGCGATAAACCACAAAACCTGCTGCAGACCCCAATACCTGTGGGAGCAGGCTCACTCCTGCAAGGGATCTGCGGTTTTTCTCGTAATCCAGTAAACTGCCGCACGTTTTTTCTTCCTGAGTAGTGTTTTCCCCATGCAAATTGCCCTGGCGCCCATGGAGGGGTTGGTCGACGACATCCTGCGCGACGTGCTGACCCGCGTTGGCGGCATCGACTGGTGCGTGACCGAGTTCATTCGGATCAACGATCAGTTGCTCACTCCGGCCTACTTCCACAAGTTCGGCCCGGAGCTGCTCAACGGCGCCCGCACCCGTTCCGGTGTGCCGTTGCGCGTGCAATTGTTGGGCTCCGATCCGGTGTGCCTGGCGGAAAACGCGGCGCTGGCCTGCGAGCTCGGCTCGGAAGTGATCGACCTGAACTTCGGCTGCCCGGCCAAGACCGTCAACAAATCCCGGGGCGGGGCAGTGCTGCTCAAGGAGCCAGAACTTCTCAACAGCATCGTCGAACACGTGCGTCGCGCCGTGCCGGCGCACATCCCGGTCACCGCGAAAATGCGCCTCGGTTTCGACAGCCCGGACGGCTCGCTGGTCTGCGCCACGGCGCTGGCCGAGGGCGGCGCCGAACACATTGTGGTGCATGCCCGGACCAAGGTTGATGGCTACAAGCCGCCGGCGCATTGGGAGTGGATTCCGCGGGTGCAGGACGTGGTCAAGGTGCCGGTGTTCGCCAACGGTGATATCTGGAGCGTCGAGGACTGGCGCCGCTGCCGCGAGATCAGCGGTGTCGAAGACATCATGCTCGGTCGCGGTCTGGTATCGCGTCCGGATCTGGCCAAACAGATCGCTGCCGCGCGCGCCGGTGAAGAAGTGGTCGAGATGACCTGGGCCGAGCTGCTGCCGCTGATTCAGGACTTCTGGCTGCAAGCCAAGGCGCAGATGACCGCACGGCAATCGCCGGGTCGCTTGAAGCAATGGCTGGCGATGCTGACGCGCAATTATCCCGAGGCGACCGAGCTGTTTACCGTGCTGCGTCGCGAGACAGAACCGGATCAAGTCTCGCGTTTGCTCGGTTTGCCGGTCGCCGAAGCAGCCTGAAAAAAATCTGCAAATACTCTCTTGAAATCATTTTGGCGGTCCCTATCTAAGGGTTACGCGATGCCGAATTCGGGTCGCGGAGTCAAAAAACCTTGCTGATTGTTTTCAGGAGATTTGAACCATGAGTACTGCATTTTCCCTGGCACCACTGTTCCGTTCCTCGGTGGGTTTCGACCGTTTCAACGACCTGTTCGAAACCGCGCTGCGCAACGAGCCAGGCAGCACCTACCCACCCTACAACGTGGAAAAGCACGGTGACGATCAATACCGCATCGTCGTAGCGGCAGCCGGTTTCCAGGAAGAAGACCTGGAGCTGCAAGTCGAGAAGGGTGTGCTGACCATCAGTGGTGGCAAGCGTGATGCCAACGAAGGCGTGACCTTCCTGCATCAAGGCATTGCCCAGCGGGCTTTCAAGCTGTCCTTCCGCCTGGCCGATCACATCGAGATCAAGGCCGCCGATCTGAGCAACGGTCTGCTGAGCATCGACCTGTTGCGCGTGATCCCGGAAGAAGCGAAAGCCAAGCGCATCCCGATCAACGGAGCGCAGAAGCCGGTTCTGCAATAAGGCCGAGCAAAAAAGAAGGGCGCCACTGGCGCCCTTTTTTTGTGCTCGTCATTCGAGCATCTTTTTCAACGCCTCCAACGCCACCGGCCGACTGTGCAGATAGCCCTGATACAAATGGCAGCCCAGCCCTTGCAGGAACGCCAGTTGCTCCGGCGTCTCCACGCCTTCGGCAATCACCTCCAGTTCCAGGCTGCGGGCCATGGCGACGATGGCGCGGATGATCTCGGCGTCGTTGGGGTCGGTGGTTGCGTCGCGGATGAACGACTGGTCGATTTTCAGGGTGTCCACCGGCAGGCGCTTGAGGTAGGTCAGCGATGAATAGCCGGTGCCGAAATCGTCCATGGCGAAGCTCACGCCAAGTTTTTTCAGGCGGCGCATCTTGCTGATGGTGTCTTCCAGGTTCTGGATGACGATGCCTTCGGTGATCTCCAGTTTCAGCAGCGAGCAGGGCAGGCCGTGGCTGCTCATGCTGTGTTCGATGCGTTCGACGAAGTCGTTCTGGCGGAACTGCCGTGGGCTGATGTTTACGCACAGGCTGAAGTTGAGCGGGTCGACCAGTTTCAGCGCGATCAATTGTTTGAACGCCTCACAGGCCTCATCGAGGATCCAGGTACCGACCTCCAGAATCAGCCCGCTGTCTTCCAGCACCTTGATGAATTCAGTGGGCGATTGCGCGCCGAGTTCCGGGTGATTCCAGCGCACCAGCGCCTCGGCGCCAATGATGCGGTTGTCCTGCGCATCGACCTGTGGCTGGTAGTGCACGTTGAATTCACCGCGCGACAACGCCAGACGTAAGTCAGTCTCCATACGCAGCCGTTCGCTGGCCGCCTTCTGCATGGTGTTGTGGTACATCTGCGTGGTGTTGCGCCCGGAATCCTTGGCTCGGTACAGCGCAATGTCGGCGCGCTTGAGCAGGTCGGTCGGGGTCGAGCCGTGATCGGGAATCAGTGCCACGCCGATGCTCGGTGTCACTTGCAGGCGCTGGCCGTCGAGGAACATCGGCTCCGAGAGCAGTTCGCGAATGGTGTCGGCCAGTTCCCGCACTTGTGCACTGACCTCGTTGCGCGTGCCTTCGAGGCCACTGAGCAGCACCACGAATTCATCGCCGCCGAGACGCGCCACCGTGTCCTCCATGCGCACGCTGGCTTCAAGCCGCGCGGTGATGATTTTCAGGACCGTGTCGCCGACCGGGTGGCCCAGTGAGTCGTTGATGTGCTTGAAGTGGTCGAGGTCGAGGAACAGCAGCGCACCTCGCAGGTTGTGGCGCTTGAGCAGGGCGATCTGCTGGCTCAGGCGATCCATCAGCAAGGCGCGGTTGGGCAGATTGGTCAGCGGATCGTGATAGGCCAGATGGCGGATCTGTGCTTCAGCGTTTTTCAGCAGGCTGACATCTCGGGCGGTCAGCAGCAGGCACGCCGTTTCGTTGAGGGTGATCGGTTCGATCGACACTTCAACGGTCAGCAACTCACCGCGCTTGTTGCGCCCGAGCATCTCCTGATGATGAACGCGGCCCTTGATCTGCAGTTCGGCAAGCAGCGCCGAGCGTTGTTTTTCTTCGGCCCAGATGCCGATCTGGTACACGGTTTTGCCCACCACTTCTTCGGCCCGATAGCCGGTGAGGCGGCAGAAACCGTCGTTGACCTCCAGATAGCGCCCGGTGTCACGTTCGGTGATGGTGATCGCGTCGGGGCTGGAGTGAAACGCCTTGGCGAATTTCTCTTCGCTGGCCTTGAGTGCGGCCTCGGAGCGCTGTTGTTGGGTGATGTCGCGCAGGGTGGTGACGATGCACGGCTGATTGCCGACGCTGATCTGCCGGCTGGAAATCACGCACGTCAGCGACTGGCCGTCCTTGTGCTGGACGATGATTGCGACATTGCTCAGGCCCTGTTCGCGGATCACCCGCTCGATACGTTGCAGGCTTTTCGCCGAGGCGTCCCACAGGCCGATGTCCTCGGCGGTGCGCCCGATCACGTCGGCGGCGCTCCAGCCGAAGGTCTGGGTGAAGCTGTTGTTGATTTCGATGAACTCGCCGCTGTCCTGACGGGTGACGCAGATCGGGTCGGGGCTGACCTGGAACAGCGTGGCAAATTTCTCTTCGGAGGCGACCAGACGTTGCTCGCGCTCGACCTGATCGGTGATGTCCAGCAAGGTCCCGGCCATACGCAGTGGCGCGCCATTTTCGTCGCGGTAGAGGCGGGCGCGGCTTTCCAGATAACGTGAGCTGCCATCCGCCAGTTGCACGCGATAGGTCAGTTGATAGTTGCCGGCCGGGCCTTCGCGCAGGCTGCGGTAGGCGTCGCGCATGCTGTCGCGCTCCTCGCCGGGCACGCCTTCGAAAAACTCCTCGAACGACTCGTGAAACGGGATCGGCTCCAGCCCGTGCAGTTGCGCGGCCCGCGCCGAGCCGTAGAGCATGCCGCTGGGAATGTGCCAGTCCCAGGTGCCGAGTTGCGCCGAGTCCAGCGCCAGATCAAGGCGTTCCTGACTGTCTTTCAAGGCGTGTTCGGCGGCTTTGCGTTCGGTGGTGTCGAGAAACGTGCTGAGCAGATACGGCTGGCCTTCGAGTTCGACCTTTTGCGCACTGAGGATACCGTCATGAATCTGCCCGTCGCTGGCGCGGAACTGCACTTCCATGCTGATCAATTCGCCTTTGGCCTTGGTCTTTTTCACCAGTTCGGCGCGTTGCTCCGGGTGCACCCACAGGCCCAGTTCCAGCGTGGTGCGACCGATGGCGTCCTGGACCGGCCAGCCGAACAGGCTTTCGAAATACTGGTTGGCTTCGGTGATCAGGCCGTCTTCCTGGCGCGTCAGCAGCACCATGTTCGGGCACAGGTGAAAAAGTGTGGCGAAACGTTTCTCCGAGCTGCTCAGAGCCTGTTCGCGCTGGCGCTGGTGGGTGATTTCGCGAATCACCCCGATCATTCGGGGCCGGCCGTTTTTGTCCGGCAGCAGGCTGCCGCTGATTTCCAGCCAATGCAGGCTGCCGTCGGGCCAGCGGATGCGGTGGTGCATCGCCTGTTCCAGCGGGGCGCCGGCAATCACCGCGTGGAAGGCGCGCACGGTTTTCGCCCGGTCTTCGGGCGGCAGCAGGTCGAGATATTCCAGGTCCTGGGGCAACGGTTGACGTGGATCGAAGCCGAACAGCGCCTGAGTGCCCCGTGACCAGCTGATCTGCCCGCGCTCGATGTCCCAATACCAGGCGCCGAGCCGGGCGCCGTTGAGCGCGGCGAGCAATTGCGGCGCACTCTCCCAGCTCTGCTCGGAACGTCGCGGATCAATGGCCTGAATACGCGGCATCGGCGGAATTCGGTCAACAGATTTCGGCATTGTTAACGGGCCTTGAGCTGATGGTGGCGTTAGGCACAGGGACAGCGGCTCTATAGGAGTAGCACAAGTTAGCCGGGAGTCCCTGGCAGATCGATTTGCGCATCCAGCAAGGCCATGAAAGCCCTTGCCGCATTCGACAGCGTCCGTTCGGTGTGCACGATATAGCCTAGCTGGCGACTGAGCTGTATGCCCGGCAAAGGTATGCGCGCCACTTGTTCATCAAGCATGGTGCGGGGCAGAACACTCCAGGCCAGACCAATGGAGACCATCATCTTGATGGTTTCCAGGTAGTTGGTGCTCATGGCGATGTTCGGCGTCAGCCCTTGGGCTTCGAACAAGCGTTGGACAATGTGATGAGTAAAGGTGTTGCCTCCGGGAAAAACGGCCGGATGACCGGCAATGTCCGCCAGGCTCACCGCGCCATTGCTGATCAGCGAATGTTCCGGCGCCACCACGAAATCCAGCGGGTCGTCCCACACCGGTGTGGCTTTGACCAGTGTGTGCGGCTCCGGCGCCAGGGTGATCACGGCCAGTTCCGCACGGCCATGGAGAATTTCTTCGTAGGCCACTTCCGAATCGAGGAACTGAATATCCAGCGCCACCTGTGGGTAGCGGCGGGTGAATTCCCTTAACAGGGGCGGCAAGCGGTGCAGGCCGATGTGGTGACTGGTGGCCAGGGTCAGCCGACCGCTGACTTCGCCGGTCAGGTTGGTCAGGGCACGGCGGGTGTCGTCCAGCACGTTGAGAATCTGATAAGCCCGGGGCAGCAGGGCGCGGCCAGCCTCGGTCAGGCCGACTTCACGACCGAGTCGGTCGAACAGTCTTACCTTCAATTGTTGCTCGAGTCCGGCGATGCGTTTGCTGATCGCCGGTTGCGTCAGGTGCAGGCGTTCACCGGCGCCTGAGAAGCTGCCGGTCTCGGCAATCGCGATAAAAGCGTTGAGGTTGGCCAGATCCATGAGTCGTATTCCAGTTGGTTATCCAAAGCATAAAAAATATGAATTTGAGTTATTTAATCTAACCCCATAGGATCGGCCTCACAAGCCAAAGGGTTATTGATAAGCCCAGGGCATAGAAACAAGCTGATGAGGAACCGTCTGATGGCCGGCAAAACGCTCTACGACAAGCTCTGGGATTCGCATTTGGTCAAACAGCGCGACGATGGCTCGGCGCTGATCTATATCGATCGTCACATCATCCACGAAGTGACCTCGCCGCAAGCCTTCGAAGGCCTGCGTCTGGCCGGGCGCAAGCCTTGGCGAATCGATGCCAACATCGCGACCCCGGACCACAACGTACCGACCACACCGGAGCGCAAGGGCGGCATCGCCGCGATTGCCGACCAGGTCTCGCGTTTGCAGGTGCAGACCCTCGATGACAACTGTGATGAGTACGGCATTGTCGAGTTCAAGAT
This sequence comes from Pseudomonas sp. JAI115, assembly GCF_014200835.1. Lineage (NCBI taxonomy): Bacteria > Pseudomonadati > Pseudomonadota > Gammaproteobacteria > Pseudomonadales > Pseudomonadaceae > Pseudomonas > Pseudomonas sp. JAI115. The sequence continues at coordinate 939,007 of NZ_JACHCY010000001.1, read as the reverse complement.
GAACGACATCCGCCAAGGCATCGTCCACGTGATCAGCCCGGAGCAAGGCGCAACCTTGCCGGGCATGACCGTAGTCTGCGGCGACTCGCACACCTCGACCCACGGCGCGTTCGGTGCCTTGGCGCACGGGATCGGCACTTCCGAGGTCGAGCACGTGCTCGCCACCCAGTGCCTGGTCGCGAAGAAAATGAAGAACATGCTGGTGCGCGTCGAAGGTCAGTTGCCATTCGGCGTGACCGCCAAGGACATCGTCCTCGCGGTGATCGGCAAGATCGGCACCGCCGGCGGTAACGGCCATGCCATCGAATTCGCCGGCAGCGCGATCCGCGACCTGTCCGTCGAAGGCCGCATGACCATCTGCAACATGTCCATCGAAGCCGGCGCCCGTGTGGGTCTGGTGGCTGCGGACGAAAAGACTGTCGAGTACGTCAAGGGCCGTCCGTTCGCACCGAAAGGCGCGCAGTGGGATCAGGCGGTTGAAGCCTGGAAAGACCTGGTCTCCGACGCCGACGCCAAGTTCGACACCGTAGTTGAACTCGACGCTGCGCAGATCAAGCCGCAAGTCAGCTGGGGCACTTCGCCTGAAATGGTGCTGGCCGTTGATCAGAACGTGCCGGATCCGGCCAAAGAGATGGATCTGGTCAAGCGCGATTCGATCGTCCGCGCCTTGAAATACATGGGTTTGACCGCCAATCAGGCGATCACCGACATTCAGCTGGATCGCGTGTTCATCGGCTCCTGCACCAACTCGCGCATCGAAGACTTGCGCGCTGCGGCAGTGATTGCCAAGGGCCGCAAAGTCGCTTCGACGATCAAGCAGGCGATTGTCGTACCGGGTTCGGGTCTGGTGAAGGCGCAGGCGGAAGCCGAAGGTCTCGACAAGATCTTCCTCGAAGCCGGTTTCGAATGGCGTGAGCCGGGTTGCTCGATGTGCCTGGCGATGAACCCGGACCGTTTGGAGTCCGGCGAGCATTGCGCCTCGACCTCCAACCGTAACTTCGAAGGCCGTCAGGGCGCCGGTGGTCGTACCCACCTCGTGAGCCCGGCCATGGCCGCTGCGGCGGCGGTGAACGGTCGTTTCATCGACGTTCGTGAATTGATCTGAAGGAGAGCGCAGCATGAAAGCTTTTACCCAGCACACTGGTCTTGTCGCGCCTCTGGATCGTGCCAACGTCGACACCGACCAGATCATTCCCAAGCAGTTTTTGAAGTCGATCAAGCGCACCGGTTTCGGCCCGAACCTGTTCGATGAGTGGCGTTACCTGGATGTCGGCCAGCCGTATCAGGACAACTCCAAGCGCCCGTTGAACAAGGAATTTGTGCTCAACGCCGAGCGTTATCAAGGCGCCAGTGTGTTGCTGGCCCGCGAGAACTTCGGTTGCGGCTCCAGCCGTGAACACGCGCCGTGGGCGCTGGAAGAATACGGTTTCCGCAGCATCATCGCGCCGAGCTACGCCGACATCTTCTTCAACAACAGCTTCAAGAACGGCTTGCTGCCGATCATCCTGAGCGACGCTGAAGTCGATGAACTGTTCAAGCAGGTCGAGGCCGAGCCGGGCTATCAATTGCAGATCGATCTGCACGAGCAGACCGTGACCAGCCCGAACGGCAAGGTGTACCGCTTCGAGATCGACGCGTTCCGCAAGCATTGCTTGTTGAATGGGCTGGACGATATCGGCCTGACTTTGCAGGACGGTGATGCGATTGCCGCGTTCGAGGCCAAGCATCGTGTGAGCCAGCCGTGGTTGTTCCGCGACGCGTGATTGATTCGAGATTGATGTAGTCAGGGCCGGCCTCTTCGCGAGCAGGCTCGCTCCCACACTTGAAATGCATTCCCCTGTGGGAGCGAGCCTGCTCGCGAAGACGGCCGCTCAAACAACACAAATGCAGGATGTGACCATGACCAGCACCGCCCAGCACAGTCAGATTGTACAAAAGCAATTCGGTGAACAGGCCGCCGCCTACCTGAGCAGCGCTGTTCACGCGCAAGGCACCGAGTTCGCGCTGCTACAGGCTGAACTGGCCGGGCAGGGCGAAGCCCGGCTGCTGGACCTGGGTTGCGGTGCCGGTCATGTGAGTTTTCATGTGGCGCCACTGGTCAAGGAAGTGGTGGCCTACGACCTGTCGCAGCAAATGCTCGATGTGGTGGCCGCTGCGGCTGTGGATCGCGGTTTTGCCAATATCTCCACGGTCAACGGCGCCGCCGAGCGCCTGCCGTTTGCCGATGGCGAATTCGATTACGTGTTCAGTCGTTATTCGGCGCACCATTGGAGCGACCTCGGGGTGGCCCTGCGAGAGGTGCGCCGGGTGCTGAAACCGGGTGGCGTGGCAGCGTTCATCGACGTGTTGTCACCGGGCAGTCCGTTGTTCGACACTTACCTGCAAAGCGTCGAAGTGCTGCGCGACACCAGCCACGTGCGCGATTATTCCGCCGGCGAGTGGCTGCGGCAGGTCAGCGAGGCCGGGCTGCACACTCGCAGCACCACGCGTCAGCGCCTGCGTCTGGAGTACCGCAGTTGGGTCGAGCGCATGCGCACGCCCGAGGTGATGCGCGCGGCGATCCGCCAGTTGCAGCAGTCGATGGGCAACGAAGTACGAGAATATTTTGAGATTGATGCCGACGGCTCGTTCAGTACAGATGTAATCGTATTGATGGCTGAGCGCTAAGAATTTTTCCGGGCGCGCCCTGAGTGGCGCACCGATTGAAGACACGAGGAAAGCATGAGCAAGCAGATTCTGATTCTCCCAGGTGACGGTATTGGTCCGGAAATCATGGCCGAAGCGGTCAAGGTGCTGGAGCTGGCCAACGACAAGTACAGCCTGGGCTTCGAGCTGAGCCATGACGTGATCGGTGGCGCGGCCATCGACAAGCATGGCGTGCCGTTGGCCGACGAAACCCTCGAGCGTGCCCGTGCTGCCGACGCCGTGCTGCTGGGCGCAGTGGGCGGCCCGAAATGGGACACCATCGAGCGTGATATCCGCCCTGAGCGCGGTCTGCTGAAGATTCGTGCGCAACTGGGCCTGTTCGGCAACCTGCGTCCGGCGATCCTCTACCCGCAACTGGCTGATGCATCGAGTCTGAAGCCGGAAATCGTTGCCGGTCTGGATATCCTGATCGTCCGTGAGCTGACCGGCGGCATCTACTTCGGCGCGCCACGCGGCACCCGCACCCTGGAAAACGGCGAGCGTCAGTCTTACGACACCCTGCCGTACAGCGAAAGCGAAATCCGCCGTATCGCCCGCGTCGGTTTCGACATGGCCATGGTTCGCGGCAAAAAGCTGTGCTCGGTGGACAAGGCCAACGTGCTGGCGTCCAGCCAACTGTGGCGTGAAGTGGTCGAGCAGGTCGCCAAGGATTACCCTGAAGTCGAACTGAGCCACATGTACGTCGACAACGCCGCCATGCAGCTGGTGCGCGCACCGAAGCAGTTCGACGTGATCGTGACCGACAACATGTTCGGCGACATCCTGTCCGACGAAGCCTCGATGCTCACCGGATCGATCGGCATGCTGCCGTCGGCCTCGCTGGATTCGAACAACAAGGGCATGTACGAGCCTTGCCACGGTTCGGCGCCGGACATCGCCGGCAAAGGCATTGCCAACCCGCTGGCAACGATTCTGTCGGTGTCGATGATGCTGCGTTACAGCTTCAATCTGCACGATGCGGCCGATGCCATCGAGAAAGCCGTCAGCGTGGTACTGGATCAAGGCTTGCGTACCGGTGACATCTATTCGGCCGGTTGCACTAAAGTCGGAACGCAGGAAATGGGTGACGCAGTAGTCGCCGCGCTGCGGAATCTGTAATCTCTCGGGCCCGCTGCGAAATTCAATACAAAGCAGCGGCCCACTTTTCAAGAAGGTGTAGTTGCGATGAAACGTGTAGGTCTGATCGGTTGGCGCGGCATGGTCGGTTCCGTGCTCATGCAGCGGATGCTGGAAGAGCAGGATTTCGATCTTATCGAGCCGGTGTTTTTCACCACTTCCAATGTCGGTGGCCAAGGCCCGTCCGTGGGCAAGGATATTGCTCCGCTCAAGGACGCTTACAGCATTGAAGAGCTGAAAACCCTCGACGTGATCCTGACCTGCCAGGGCGGCGACTACACCAGCGAAGTGTTCCCGAAGCTGCGCGAAGCCGGCTGGCAGGGTTACTGGATCGACGCGGCTTCCAGCCTGCGGATGAACGATGACGCCGTCATCATTCTCGACCCGGTCAACCGCAAGGTCATCGACCAGCAACTGGACGCGGGCACCAAGAACTACATCGGCGGCAACTGCACCGTCAGCCTGATGCTGATGGGCCTGGGCGGTCTGTTCGAGGCCGGTCTGGTCGAGTGGATGAGCGCCATGACTTATCAGGCGGCCTCCGGTGCCGGCGCGCAGAACATGCGTGAACTGATCAAGCAGATGGGCGCGACCCACGCTGCGGTGGCCGATCAACTGGCCGATCCGGCCAGCGCGATCCTCGACATCGACCGTCGCGTGGCCGAAGCCATGCGCAGCGACGCGTACCCGACCGAAAACTTCGGCGTACCGCTGGCCGGCAGCCTGATCCCGTGGATCGACAAGGAACTGCCGAACGGCCAGAGCCGTGAAGAGTGGAAGGCCCAGGCCGAGACCAACAAGATCCTCGGCCGCTTCAAGAGCCCGATCCCGGTCGACGGCATCTGCGTGCGCATCGGCGCCATGCGTTGCCACAGCCAGGCGCTGACCATCAAGCTGAACAAAGACGTGCCGATCGCTGATATCGAAGGGCTGATCAGCCAGCACAACCCTTGGGTCAAACTGGTGCCGAACAACCGCGACATCAGCATGCAGGAGCTGAGCCCGACCAAGGTCACCGGCACCCTGAACGTACCGGTGGGTCGTCTGCGCAAGCTGAACATGGGTTCGCAATTCGTCGGTGCGTTCACCGTCGGCGACCAACTGCTGTGGGGCGCGGCCGAACCGCTGCGCCGCATGCTGCGGATTTTGCTGGAACGTTGATCGCTTGATGCAATGAAAGAACCCGTGCCTTGTGAGAGGTGCGGGTTTTTTTATGCCTCAGGTTTCCCGGTGTCAGGTCTGGCGCCTTCGCGAGCAAGCCCGCTCCCACCCTTGAAATGCGTTCCCCCTGTGGGAGCGAGCCTGCTCGCGAAGGGTTCGGTGCAGACACTGTGCATTCCGACAGAAATTGCCTGCATCTCACTCACCCGGTAAAGTGCCGCTCCCCCCGTTTCGCCAGAGGTAGAACCATGACCCAGGCCCTTGATATTGCCGTCGTCGGCGCCACCGGTACTGTCGGCGAAACCCTCGTACAGATTCTCGAAGAGCGCGACTTTCCGGTCGGCAACCTGCACTTGCTGGCCAGCAGCGAATCCGCCGGCAGTTCGGTGCTGTTTCGCAACAAGAACGTGCGCGTGCGTGAAGTCGACGAGTTCGATTTCAGCAAGGTCAAACTGGTGTTCTTCGCCGCTGGTGCTGCCGTTTCCCTGAGTTACGCGGCGCGTGCCCACGCGGCCGGTTGCTCGCTGATCGATCTGTCCGGCGCATTGCCGGCCGAGCAGGCGCCGCAAGTGGTGCCGGAGGCCAACGCCGAGGTCATTGCCGGTCTGAAGGCACCGTTCCAGGTCAGCAGCCCAAGCCCTTCGGCGACGACGCTGGCCGTGGTGCTGGCGCCGCTGCTCGATTTGCTCGAACTGCAATACGTCAACGTCACCGCCAATCTGGCCGTGTCCGCCCAAGGTCGCGAAGCTGTGACCGAGCTGGCGCGGCAGACCGCTGAGTTGCTGAACATGCGTCCGCTGGAGCCGACTTTCTTTGATCGGCAGATGGCCTTCAACCTGTTGGCCCAGGTCGGCACGCCCGACGCTCAAGGCCACACGCTGCTGGAAAAACGGCTGGTGCGCGAGTTGCGTCAGGTGCTGAAGCAGCCTTTATTAAAGATTTCCGCCACTTGCGTTCAAGCCCCGGTGTTTTTTGGCGATAGCTATAGCGTGACCTTGCAGTCAGCGAGCGCGGTCGACCTGGCAAAGGTCAACGCTGCGCTTGAGGATGCGCCCGGCATCGAGCTGGTTGAGGCCGGCGATTATCCGACTGCGGTGGGTGACGCGGTGGGGCAGGACGTTGTCTATGTCGGTCGCGTGCGCAGCGGTGTCGACGACCCGGCGGAACTTAATCTGTGGCTGACGTCAGATAACGTACGCAAAGGCGCGGCCCTGAATGCTGTGCAGGTCGCTGAATTGTTGATAAAAGACCTGCTGTAAAAGATACTTGGCAACAATTTGTCGACTGATTCTAGGTGAGCGCTATGCTTGCCCGGAGCACTTGATAACGTGTCACCCTCCGGGACTTTCCGGGGCATCAAAGAAATGATCGCGCGCGGCAGTCTGTCGTCGTCGCGCGCAATGCCTTACGGCAGCGGCAATCAACATCTTCTCGCTGGCCGAGGAACGTTCAAACAAAGGATGAGGCTATGGTTCAAGTTCGCAAACTGGTGTTAGCAATAGCGGCCGCCTCGGCGCTGTCCTCCGGTATGGCGCATGCCCTCGGGCTCGGGGAGCTGACCCTGAAGTCGACCCTGAACCAGCCGCTGGTGGCCGAGATCGAGCTGCTCGACGTCAAGGATCTCACCGCTGCCGAGGTGGTGCCGAGCCTGGCTTCACCCGAAGATTTCGCCAAGGCCGGTGTCGATCGCCAGGCCTTCCTCAACGACCTGACGTTCACTCCGGTGCTCAACGCCAGCGGCAAAAGCGTGCTGCGCGTGACTTCGAGCAAGCCGCTGTCGGAACCGATGGTGAAATTCCTCGTGCAGGTGATGTGGCCGAATGGCCGTCTGCTGCGCGATTACAGTGTGCTGCTGGATCCGTCGAAATTCTCGCCACAGACCGCTGACGCCGCCGCGCAACCGGCACCGTCGCAGACCATCACCGCACCGACCACCGGCGCCACGCACCCGTCGCAATACACCACCACGCCGCGCGACACCCTGTGGGAAATTGCCGCGAAGGCGCGCACCGGCGGTTCGGTGCAGCAGACCATGCTGGCGATTCAGGCGCTCAACCCGGATGCGTTCATCGACGGCAACATCAACCGCCTGAAAACCGGTCAGGTGCTGCGCCTGCCGGACTCAGTGGAAAGCACCGCGCTGCCGCAATCGAAAGCGATTGCCGAAGTCGCCGCGCAGAACGAAGCCTGGCGTCAGGGTCGTCGCTATGTGGCCAAGCCGGGTACCGGCCAGCAGCAGCTCGATGCCACCAAGCGTGGTCGCAGCAATGTCGGCGCCGGCCAGAATGCCAAGGACAACCTGAGTCTGGTCTCTGCCGAAAACGCCAAAGGGCGTGGCAAAGGCCCGGCCGGCGATGCCAAGGCCTTGAGCAACAAGCTGGCGGTGACTCAGGAAAGCCTCGACACGACCCGTCGTGACAACGAGGAACTGAAAAGCCGCATGGCCGATCTGCAGAGTCAGCTGGACAAGCTGCAACGCCTGATCGAGCTGAAGAACAATCAACTGGCGAAGATGCAGGCCGAAGGCCCGGGCACTGCGCCAGCCGCGACCGCTGCCGTACCGGCGATCACCGCCGAACTGGCCGCAACCCCGCCAGCCACCCCGGCAGAAGCGGCGCCAACACCTGAATCGGCGATTGCGCCACCGGTCGACACGCCTGCCGAGACGCCAGTGGTTGCGCCAAAACCGGTAGTCGATGAAGACAAAACCTTCAATGAACTGCTGACCAATCCGATCCTGCTGGGTCTGATCGGTGGCGGTGCGGTGGTGTTGCTGCTTCTGCTGTTGCTGCTGGCCCGTCGCCGCAAAGCCCAGCAGGAAGCCGAGAAACACCTGCGCATGGCCCGCGCTCTGGCGGAAGAGCAAGAGTTCTCCGCCGAACAGGATCTGCCGGAAAGCAGCTTCGAAGGCCTGGAAACACCTGCTGCCAGCGTCAAGCTCAACACCCCGGCACCTGCGCCAGCGCCTGCTGCGGTAGTGGCTCCGGTGGTGATGGCTGAGCCGATTGCCGCGCCATTGGTCGCACCGTCCGCCGAGCGTTCCGATGACGTACTGGACAAGGCTCAGTCGCACATCAACGCCGGTCGCCTGAATCAGGCCGCAGCGTTGCTGGAAGAGGGCGTCAGCCTCGAGCCGCAACGCAGTGATCTGCGTCTGAAACTGATGGAGGTTTACGGTCAGCAGGGTGACCGCGATGCGTTCGTGGGTCAGGAGCGTCAGTTGGTGGCCAACGGTGATAACTTCGCCAAGGTCGAAGAGCTGAAAAAACGCTTCCCGGCCATGGCGGTCGTCGCTGTCGCGGGTCTGGCTGCAGCGGCAGCCGCCGCCGAACTCGATGCGCAATACGTCAAGGAGCTGCTGCTCGACGAGCCGGAGGCGCCTGCACCTGAGCCTGCGGCAGACGATCTCGATAGCGCGTTCGACCTGAGCCTGGACGATCTCGACAACATCACTCCGGTTGAGCCTGCACCTGTTGTTGAGCCTGACGCGCCGGTGGAGCTGGACGAGTTCCCGGCCGACGACGATCTGAGCTTTGAATCGGTGCTGCAACAGCAGACCGAGATCAAAGAGAACCTCGACGACCTGTCGGACTTCGACCTCGATCTGGATCTGGGTGCCGAGCCTGCGCCAGCCCCGGCGGCGGATCTGGCGGAGGATGACTTCCTGCTGGATCTGGACGAAGGCGTGAAAGATCTGTCGCCGGCCGAGCCTGTGGTCGCCAACGAAGTGCCACAGGACGATCTGGAGCTGCCGGCGGATTTCGATCTGTCGCTGGCTGATGAAATGGACAGCAACCCGGCGGCCGAGCCTGACGCATTCGCAGCGGAACTGAATGACGTCAACGCCGAGCTGGATCGCCTGTCGCAAAGCATCGCCGAGCCGACCTTCACCGAAGCCGATGCGGCCATGGGCGATGATCTGGGCGAGGACGATTTCGACTTCCTCGCCGGCACCGACGAAGCCGCGACCAAACTCGATCTGGCCCAGGCCTACATCGATATGGGCGACAGCGACGGCGCACGCGACATCCTCAACGAAGTGTTGACCGAGGGTGACGAAAAGCAGCGTGGCGAAGCCAAGGAAATGCTTTCGCACCTGGCATGAGCCAGCGGTAAATAAAAACGGCAGCCCATTGAGGCTGCCGTTTTTGTTTGGGCTGGATTCTGCAGCGCCTGGAATGGCGCTTTCGCGAGCAAGCCCGCTCCCACATTTGAAATGTGCTCTACCTGTGGGAGCGGGCTTGCTCGCGAAGAGGCCGGATCGGTCAACACAGAACTGACTGGCATCCCCGACTCACAGCCTTATAATGCCCGCCTTTGTACATCAGCAGGCTGTCCCACCTTGGCAAACATAGATAACCCGGTCGCCGAAATGGCACCCGAAGGCTTTTACCGTGTGGCACTGGGCGTCGAGTACAAAGGCTCGCGCTACAGCGGCTGGCAGCGTCAGTTGACCGGCGTGGCCACGGTGCAGGAAGAGCTCGAAAAAGCCTTGTCGAAAGTCGCCAATTCGCCGATTTCGCTGCAGTGCGCCGGGCGTACCGATGCCGGGGTGCATGCTTGCGGACAAGTGGTTCATTTCGACACGCCAGTCGATCGTTCGCTGAAAGCCTGGGTGATGGGCGCCAATATCAATCTGCCCCACGACATCAGTGTCAGCTGGGCGCGGGTGATGCCGGCGCATTTCCATGCGCGGTTCAAAGCCATCGCCCGGCGTTATCGCTATGTGATCTACAACGATCAGATTCGTCCGGCGCATCTCAACGAAGAGATCACCTGGAACCACCGCCCACTCGACGTTGAGCGCATGGCTGAAGCGGCGCAATACCTGATCGGCACTCATGATTTCAGTGCGTTCCGCGCCGGCCAGTGCCAGGCCAAGTCGCCGATCAAGAAAATGCACCACCTGCGCGTGACCCGTCACGGCAAGATGATCGTGCTCGATATCCGCGCCAACGCCTTTTTACACCACATGGTGCGCAACATCGCCGGGGTGCTGATGACCATTGGTGCCGGCGAGCGTCCGGTCGAGTGGATGAAGGAAGTGCTGGAAAGCCGCGAGCGGCGCTCCGGTGGCGTGACAGCGCATCCGTACGGGCTGTACCTGGTGCAGGTCGAGTATCACGATGAATTTCCGTTGCCCGAGCGTTTTATCGGGCCACACTTCCTTACGGGTTTCTCGGAACTTGACGGCTGACGCCCTCGAACGCATTTGTTACCATCCGGGACTTTCCCGAATTTGACGCGGAGTTTTTCTCGATATGTCAGCCGTTCGCAGCAAGATCTGCGGGATTACCCGCATAGAAGATGCGTTGGCAGCGGTCGAGGCCGGGGCGGATGCGATCGGGTTCGTGTTCTACGCCAAGAGCCCGCGTGCAGTGAACGTGCAGCAGGCGAGGGCGATCATCCAGGCCTTGCCGCCGTTCGTGACGACGGTGGGCCTGTTCGTCAATGCCAGCCGCTGCGAGTTGGGGGAAATCCTCGATGCCGTGCCGCTGGATCTGTTGCAGTTCCATGGCGACGAAACCGCTGAACAGTGCGAAGGCTGGCATCGTCCGTACATCAAGGCATTGCGGGTCAAGGCCGGCGATGACATCGCGGCTGCTGTCGATGCCTATCCGAGCGCCAGTGGCGTGCTGCTCGACACTTACGTCGAAGGCGTGCCGGGCGGAACCGGCGAGGCGTTCGACTGGTCTTTGATTCCGCAAGCTTTGAGCAAGCCGCTGATCCTGGCCGGTGGCCTCACCCCGGAAAACGTCGCCGACGCTGTGGCCCGGGTCAAACCGTACGCGGTCGATGTCAGCGGCGGGGTAGAAGCGAGCAAGGGCATCAAGGATCATGCGAAGATCCGCGCGTTCATCAATGCCGTACGTAGAAGCTCGCAGGGAGCGTCTACTTCGATGTGACGGCTGGCGAACTGCTGCCGTCCATCAATGCACTTGCACAAAGCAGGCGAGGCTGAGGGTTTCTGGAGTTGCACGCAGGTCATGTTCCGCGCTGACCGCGGCGTTCCACCAACCATCGCCACACACATGAATTTAGCTGAAGGGCATACGCGGGGCTGCGAACCAGAGCGTTCGGGCCGCCGGTACTGGAGAAAGAAAGCATGAGCAACTGGTTGGTAGACAAACTGATCCCTTCGATCATGCGTTCGGAGGTCAAGAAGAGCTCGGTGCCTGAAGGTCTGTGGCACAAATGCCCGTCCTGCGAGGCTGTGCTGTATCGCCCTGAGCTGGAAAAGACCCTGGACGTTTGCCCCAAGTGCAACCACCACATGCGCATCGGCGCACGGGCGCGCATCGACATCTTCCTGGATGCCGAAGGCCGCAACGAGCTGGGTGCAGATCTGGAGCCGGTTGACCGTCTGAAATTCCGCGACGGCAAGAAGTACAAGGACCGTCTGGTCGCTGCACAGAAGCAGACCGGCGAAAAAGACGCGCTGATCTCCGTCAGCGGCACCCTGCTGGGTATGCCGGTGGTGGTGTCGGCGTTCGAATTCAGCTTCATGGGCGGTTCCATGGGCGCCATCGTCGGTGAGCGTTTCGTGCGCGCCGCCAACTACGCCCTGGAAAACCGTTGCCCGATGATCTGCTTCGCCGCCTCCGGTGGTGCGCGCATGCAGGAAGCGCTGATCTCGCTGATGCAGATGGCCAAGACCTCGGCCGTACTTGCGCGTCTGCGTGAAGAAGGCATTCCGTTCATCTCGGTGCTGACCGATCCGGTCTACGGCGGCGTTTCCGCCAGTCTGGCGATGCTCGGCGACGTGATCGTCGGTGAGCCAAAGGCACTGATCGGCTTCGCCGGTCCGCGCGTGATCGAGCAGACCGTGCGTGAAAAACTGCCGGAAGGCTTCCAGCGCAGCGAGTTCCTGCTGGAGCATGGCGCGATCGATCTGATCATCGATCGTCGTGAACTGCGTCCACGCTTGGGCAATCTGCTGGCGCAGCTGACCGGCCAGCCGACTCCTACCTACGTCGCCGCTCCTGTCGAGCCAATCGTCGTTCCACCGGTGCCTGCCAACGTATGACCGAGCGTACCCTTGGCGAGTGGCTCGCCTACCTTGAGCAGTTGCATCCATCGGCCATCGACATGGGGATGGAGCGTTCGCAACAGGTAGCGTCCCGCATGGGACTGGGCCAGCCGGCGCCTCGGGTGATTACGGTCACCGGCACCAACGGCAAGGGTTCGACCTGCGCTTTCGTGGCTTCATTGCTGCGGGCGCAGGGCCTGAGCGTGGGTGTCTACAATTCTCCGCACCTGCTGCGTTACAACGAGCGGGTGCAGCTCAATGGCGTCGAAGCCACTGACGCTCAGCTGTGCGAAGCCTTCGCTGCGGTGGAGGCCGGGCGTGGCGACACTTCCCTGACTTACTTCGAAATGGGCACCCTGGCGGCGTTCTGGCTGTTTCAACAGGCAAAACTTGACGCTGTGGTGCTGGAAGTCGGGCTGGGCGGGCGTCTGGACACGGTCAATGTGGTGGATGCCGATATCGCGCTGGTCACCAGCATTGGTGTCGATCATGCCGAGTACCTGGGTAATACCCGCGAGTCCGTGGCTTTCGAGAAGGCCGGGATTTTCCGTCAGGGCAAACCAGCCTTGTGCGGCGACCTGAATCCTCCGCAGCCGTTGCTCGACAAGGCGCGGGAGCTGGCATGTCCGTTTTTCCTGCGTGGGCGTGATTTCGACCTCGGCATCACAGACCAGCACTGGCAGTGGCGCGGTACCGATGCGCAAGGCCAGCCGGTCGAACTGCGCGACTTGCCGCTGCTCGATCTGCCGATGGAAAACGCAGCGCTGGCGTTGCAGGCGTATCTGCTGCTCGGCTTGCCGTGGAATCCGTCGCAAATTGTTGCTGCCTTGCAGGCCACTCGCGTGGTCGGCCGGCTGGATCGCCGCTCGTTCGAATTCCATGGCAAGCGCGTGAACCTGCTGCTGGATGTGGGGCATAACCCGCACGCGGCGGAGTATCTGGCGCGGCGCCTGGCCACTCGGCCGCCGGTAGGCAAGCGCCTGGCGGTGTTCGGCTTGCTGGCCGACAAGGATCTGGATGGTGTTGTCGGCGAATTGAATGCTAGTGTCCAGCATTGGGCGGTCGCGCCGCTGGATTCGCCGCGTTCGCGTCCGGTCAGTGAATTGCACGCCGGGTTGCAGAACCTTGGCGCGTCCGTCACGTCCTATGACAGTGTCGCAGCGGCGCTGGAAGGGCAGTGTGCGATCGCAGCCAGCGACGACGAGATTCTGTTGTTCGGATCATTTTATTGTGTCGCCGAGGCCCTTGAATGGCTGGCCCGGCGCTCCACGGAGGAAGCGGCAAATGGCTTTGCTGGATAAAGCGTACAAGCAGCGCATGGTTGGCGCCCTGGTGCTGGTGGCACTGGCGGTGATTTTCCTGCCGATGCTGTTTTCCCGCCAGGACGAGCAACGTCAAGTGACGGTCGAGGCGCCTGCCGCGCCGCAAGCCCCTTCGATGCCGCAGGTGCAAATGGAATCGGTGGCCGTGCCTGAGCCGCAGGCTTTGCCGCAAGAACCGGTGCCAGCGGATGAAGAAGTCGCAGAAGACACTGCGCCTGCTGCTCCAGTCGCGGCGGTCTCGGCCCCAACCCCGGCCCCAACGGCGCCCATAGCAATCGCCAAACCGACTGCGCCGCCTGCGGTGGCCAAGCCGATTCCGGCGCCTGCTCAGCCAATTGCTGCTGCGTCGAAGCCTGACACCACGCAAAGTCGCGTCGATGCCAATGGCCTGTCGGTCAGCTGGTCGGTGCAACTGGCCAGCCTGTCGAGTCGCGCCAGCGCCGAAAGCCTGCAGAAAACTCTGCGCAGCCAAGGCTATAACGCCTATATCCGTTCCGCCGATGGCAAGAATCGGGTGTTCGTCGGGCCGCTGATCGAGCGTGCCGAGGCCGATCGTCTGCGTGATCTATTGAGCCGCCAGCAGAACCTCAAGGGTTTTGTCGTGCGCTTCCAGCCCGAGCGCGGCTAGGATCTATCGATTCGATTGAAATGCACTGAAAATCGCAGCTTACCGACAGCGGTGCGCTCTGCTAAAATGCGCCGCCTTATCCGTCTGTAGGCTGCACTGTGCCATTTACCCTGGTTGACTGGGCGATCGTTGCAATCATCGCCATCTCCGCTTTGATCAGTTTGAGCCGCGGCTTCGTCAAGGAAGCATTATCGCTGGTGACCTGGATCATCGCAGGAGCGGTTGCCTGGATGTTCGGTGGCTCACTGTCCGAGTACCTCGCCGGATACATCGAAACCCCATCGGCTCGCGTGATCGCGGGCTGTGCCATCATGTTTGTCGCCACACTGATCGTGGGCGCAATGATCAATTATCTTATCGGCGAGTTGGTGCGGGTGACCGGATTGTCCGGCACCGATCGATTCCTGGGCATGGCCTTCGGCGCGGCGCGTGGCGTGTTGCTGGTGGTCGTGGCAGTCGGGCTGTTGAGCCTGGGGCCGGTACAGCAGGACGGGTGGTGGAAAGAATCACAGCTCGTGCCAAAGTTTCTATTGGTCGCCGACTGGTCCAAAAACCTGATTCTCGGGTGGAGCAGTCGGTGGCTTGCCAGCGGAATCAGCGTACCCGCTGATATTCCGTTCAAGGAGCAACTCTTGCCGTCGGCCAAAACGCCTCAGTGAGTGTTGTTCAGTTCAGATCCATTAAGTAGGGGTTGCGTCGCATGTGTGGCATCGTCGGTATCGTCGGTAAGTCGAACGTCAATCAGGCGCTGTATGACGCGCTAACCGTGCTCCAGCACCGCGGCCAGGACGCTGCCGGTATCGTGACCAGCCATGATGGCCGGTTGTTCTTGCGCAAGGACAATGGTCTGGTGCGTGACGTGTTTCAGCAGCGTCACATGCAGCGCCTGGTCGGCCACATGGGTATCGGCCACGTCCGTTACCCGACTGCCGGCAGCTCGACCTCGGCCGAAGCGCAGCCGTTTTACGTCAACTCGCCTTACGGCATCACCCTGGCGCACAACGGCAACCTGACCAACGTTGAACAGTTGGCCAAGGAGATCTACGAATCCGACCTGCGTCACGTCAACACCAGTTCCGACTCGGAAGTGCTGCTCAACGTGTTCGCCCACGAGCTGGCCCAGCGCGGCAAGCTGCAGCCGACCGAAGAAGACGTGTTTGCCGCCGTGACCGACGTGCACAACCGTTGCGTCGGCGGTTACGCGGTGGTGGCGATGATCACCGGTTACGGCATCGTCGGTTTCCGTGACCCGCACGGCATCCGTCCGATCGTGTTCGGCCAGCGTCACACCGACGAAGGCGTCGAGTACATGATCGCTTCCGAAAGCGTTTCGCTAGACGTGCTCGGTTTCACCCTGATCCGCGACTTGGCCCCGGGCGAAGCGGTCTACATCACTGAAGACGGCAAACTGCACACCCGTCAGTGCGCGACCAACCCGTCCCTGACCCCGTGCATCTTCGAACACGTTTACCTGGCGCGTCCGGATTCGATCATCGACGGCGTGTCGGTGTACAAGGCGCGTCTGCGCATGGGCGAGAAACTCGCCGAGAAGATCCTGCGCGAGCGTCCGGAACACGACATCGACGTGGTCATCCCGATCCCGGACACCAGCCGCACCGCCGCGCTGGAGCTGGCGAACCACCTGGGCGTGAAATTTCGCGAAGGCTTCGTCAAGAACCGCTACATCGGCCGGACCTTCATCATGCCGGGCCAGGCTGCCCGCAAGAAGTCGGTTCGTCAGAAGCTCAACGCGATCGAGCTGGAATTCCGCGGCAAGAACGTGATGCTGGTCGACGACTCGATCGTGCGCGGCACCACCTGCAAGCAGATCATCCAGATGGCCCGCGAAGCCGGCGCGAAAAACGTCTACTTCTGCTCGGCGGCCCCGGCCGTACGCTTCCCGAACGTTTACGGCATCGACATGCCGAGCGCTCACGAACTGATCGCACACAATCGTTCGACTCAGGATGTGGCGGATCTGATCGGTGCAGACTGGCTGATCTATCAGGATCTGCCTGACTTGATCGAAGCAGTCGGTGGCGGCAAGATCAAGATCGAAAACTTCGATTGCGCGGTGTTCGACGGCAAGTACGTCACCGGCGACGTCGACGAGGCTTACCTGGACAAGATCGAGCAGGCACGCAACGATGCCTCCAAGGTCAAGACCCAGGCGGTCAGTGCGATCATCGATCTGTACAACAACTGAGTTTCTACCGGCCCTGAGGGGCCGGTTTTGTATCTGACTTTTAATTTTCAAGAACAGGGCAAGGAGTGACAGCATGAGTCAGGAATGGGATGCCGGTCGGCTGGACAGCGACCTCGAAGGCGTAGCGTTCGATACCCTGGCCGTACGTGCCGGTCAGCACCGTACGCCGGAAGGCGAACACGGTGATCCGATGTTCTTCACTTCCAGCTACGTGTTCCGCACCGCTGCCGACGCGGCCGCGCGGTTTGCCGGGGAAGTGCCGGGCAACGTTTACTCGCGCTACACCAACCCGACCGTGCGCGCGTTCGAAGAGCGTATCGCTGCGCTGGAAGGCGCTGAGCAAGCGGTCGCCACCGCCACGGGCATGGCCGCGATCATGGCGGTGGTGATGAGCCTGTGCAGTGCCGGCGATCACGTCCTGGTGTCGCGCAGCGTGTTCGGTTCGACCATCAGCCTGTTCGAGAAATACTTCAAGCGTTTCGGTGTGCAAGTTGACTACGTGCCGCTGGCCGATCTCTCGGCTTGGGATGCGGCGGTCAAGCCGAACACCAAGCTGCTGTTCGTCGAGTCGCCGTCCAATCCGTTGGCCGAGCTGGTGGATATCACCGCACTGGCGGAAATCGCTCACGCCAAAGGCGCGATGCTGGTGGTCGACAACTGCTTCTGCACGCCTGCCTTGCAGCAACCGCTGAAACTCGGCGCGGACATCGTCGTGCACTCGGCGACCAAGTTCATCGACGGTCAGGGCCGTTGCATGGGCGGTGTGGTGGCTGGTCGCAGCGAGCACATGAAAGAAGTTGTCGGTTTCCTGCGCACCGCCGGGCCGACACTGAGCCCGTTCAACGCGTGGATCTTCCTCAAGGGCCTGGAAACCCTGAATCTGCGGATGAAGGCGCACTGCGCCAACGCCCAGCAACTGGCCGAATGGCTGGAGCAGCAGGACGGTATCGAGAAAGTCCATTACGCCGGTCTCAAGAGTCATCCGCAGCACGAACTGGCCCGGCGTCAACAGAAGGGCTTCGGTGCGGTGGTGAGTTTCGAGGTCAAGGGCGGCAAAGAGGGCGCGTGGCGCTTTATCGATGCCACCCGGTTGATCTCGATCACCGCCAACCTTGGTGACAGCAAAACCACCATCACTCATCCGAGCACCACCTCCCATGGCCGTCTGGCGCCACAGGAGCGTGAAGCAGCAGGGATTCGTGACAGCCTGATCCGCATCGCGGTCGGTCTGGAAGACGTGGCGGACCTGCAGGCTGATCTGTCGCGCGGTCTGGCGGCGTTGTGATCGAGTTGTCTACTCCGAAGGCGGGCACCCATGGCCGCGTGGCGCTGGTTACCGGTGCTGCGCGCGGCATCGGTTTGGGTATCGCGGCCTGGTTGATCAGCGAAGGCTGGCAAGTGGTGTTGACTGATCTCGATCGTGTGCGCGGTTCGAAAGTGGCGAAGGTGCTGGGCGAGAATGCCTGGTTCATCGCCATGGACGTGGCGGATGAAAGTCAGGTCGCGCTCGGCGTTGCCGAGGTGCTCGGCCAATTTGGTCGTCTCGATGCGCTGGTGTGCAACGCGGCAGTCGCTGACCCGCACAACATCACCCTGGAAAGTCTTGATCTGGCGTACTGGAATCGGGTGCTGGCGGTGAATCTCAGTGGGCCGATGCTGCTGGCCAAGCATTGTGCGCCGTATCTGCGGGCGCACAACGGCTCGATCGTCAATCTGGCCTCGACCCGTGCGGCGCAGTCAGAGCCGGATACCGAGGCTTATGCAGCGAGCAAGGGCGGATTGTTGGCGTTGACCCATGCGCTGGCGATCAGCCTTGGGCCGGAGATTCGCGTGAATGCGGTCAGCCCGGGCTGGATCGATGCGCGGGATCCTTCTGCGCGTCGAGCCGAGCCTTTGGCCGATGCCGATCATGCTCAGCATCCGGCGGGCAGGGTAGGGACGGTCGAAGACGTCGCGGCGATGGTGGCGTGGTTGCTGTCACGCAATGCCGGGTTTGTCACTGGGCAGGAATTCGTCGTGGATGGCGGCATGACCAAGAAGATGATTTACACGGACTAAGAAGCGAAGCCGCAAACCTGTGGGAGTGAGCCTGCTCGCGATAGCGGTTTCAGGGTTGTTGCTTTCTTCAGGGAATGAAGCAATTTCGTCTTTTTCAGAAAAACTTCAATCCTGCTATTGACTTAGGTTCGCTACCTGCGTAAATTTCGCGGCCTCGGAGATGCAAACGGGTGATTAGCTCAGCGGGGAGAGCGTCTGCCTTACAAGCAGAATGTCGGCGGTTCGATCCCGTCATCACCCACCACTCCCCGAGAAACTTGCGAAAGCAAGAGGTAGGCTGAAAGTGCCTCCACCGACGCGCAGCGGTAGTTCAGTCGGTTAGAATACCGGCCTGTCACGCCGGGGGTCGCGGGTTCGAGTCCCGTCCGCTGCGCCATATTTTACGAGTCAGACATTGTCTGGTTCGCGATTGCAAAGCACCGAAGCTTTCAGTCAAAACGAGTTACTTGAGCGCAAGCTCAAAGCGATACGCAGCGGTAGTTCAGTCGGTTAGAATACCGGCCTGTCACGCCGGGGGTCGCGGGTTCGAGTCCCGTCCGCTGCGCCATATCTGTTTCAAGGACCACTGAACGCCTTGAAACACCGAAAGCAACCGCTGGTTGTTTCGGAATCGATAGCAAAGACCCTGGTCGAAAGACCGGGGTTTTTTGTGTCTGAAATTTGGCTTTCCTCTCTTCCTCCCTCCTCAATCCAGCGCAAATCCCTGTGGGAGCGAGCCTGCTCGCGAAAGCGGTGTGCCAGCTAATAATGTGCTGGCTGACAGTACGCCTTCGCGAGCAAGCCCGCTCCCACAGGGGGTTGTCGGTGTGCCCGGCGATCTGCTGCGGTGCCACGTCGCATTGATTTTTTGATTCTTTAGTCAAATTTTTGTAACTGGTTGTTTGCCGGACGCTCAGAAACCTTTAAAGTTAACCTTTCGGTCAGCTTTGCACTGTCAACACGCCCTTTGTTTCGCCAAGAAGGGCTTCTGCAAGACTCGAGATTCCCAGTAGATAACCAGAAGGGCGGACACATAACCGCCCAGAGGATGATCCATGTCCAACCGTGATATATCCCGGCGCTCGTTCCTCCAGGGCGGGCTGGTGGCGGGTGTGAGCGTCACGCTCACGCCGCTTAGTAGTCAGGCGCTGGCTGCCTTGATGGAAAACAGCGTCACCGTGCCGTCCGAGAAGTGGCTCGGCAACAACGGCAAGGCACGCCAACGTAACGACGCCCTGTCCAAGGTCTGCGGCAGCAAAGTATTTGCTCGCGACATTCGCTCCAAGGACATGCCGGGCTGGCCTGAGCAGCAAGGCCACGCCATGTTGCTGAAAACCATCAAGGCCGACCGAATCTACGAAGGCTACGACCTGTCGTGGCTGGGCGCCGACTTGCAACCTGACCGCATTGTCACAGCGGCCGATCTGGACAAGGACGGCATCGTCTTCCCGGAAGAACACGCGCCGGATCCATTGCTGCCGGAAGGCAAAGTGCCGATGTTCATCGGCCACCCGGTGGCGATCCTGATCTGGAACGATTTCGAGCGTTTCCGCCAGGCCAAGAACAAACTCAAATTCAATGACAAGGCGATTCGTTACGGTGCACAAGTGCCGTACTACGAAGGCGACCCTTATGGCAGCTTCCGCTACGTGCGCGTAGGTGGCCCGACTTCGGCCGACGAAGACGAATTCGCCAGCCTGAAAGACTCGATTCTGTTCCCGATGCTGAAAAACCGGCGTCCGGTGTGGAATTCCCAGCCGAACCTGCACGGCAACCTGACCGAGCGCGGTCTGTTCTACGCCGACCGCATGAAAAAAGAGATCGATACGCCGCCGGACAACTGGCTGGTGTTCGACGAGCGCTACAAGACCCCGTCGATCGAACCGGCCGCCATGGAGCCGGACAACGGCAACGGCTGGTACGACCCGAAAACCAAGACCCTGCACTTCGTGGTCGCCACTCAGTGCCCGCTGGAAGCGGCGACCGAGACCGCGAAAATGATCGCGCCATCGCGCTTCGGCCTGGCAAACCTGAACATGCACCCGGGTTACACCGTGGGCTACGGTTCCAAAGACCACAACATCTTCGTCTACTACGCGGCCCTCGCTGCGCTGTATGGCGCCGGTGTGCCAATCCGTTTGGCCAACGACCGCTACGAGCAGTTCCAGAGCGGCATCAAGCGCCACCCGTTCGACATCCGCTACCAGCTCGCAGTGGACAAGAATGACTACAGCTTCAAGATTTTCCGTGCCGAGATGAGCGTCGACGGTGGCGGTCGCATCAACTACAGCCCGTCGGTGGCGGCAGTCGGTGCCACGGCAGCGCAGTCGATCTACTACATGCCGCAGAACGATCTGCAGGTCACCGCTTATCACTCGCGTGGTGTTGAAGCGGGTTCGATGCGCGGTTACGGCACCCTGCAAAGCATGGCCTCGACCGAAATGATGGTCGACGAAATCGCCAACCGCCTCGGCGTTGACGCGATTGATCTGCGTCGCAAGAACGCCTTGCGTTCGGGCATGAAAAACACCCAGGGCGCGATTCCGGCCGGTGCCCTGCGCCTGCACGAGATTCTCGACAAGGCCTCGGTGCACGAAGTCTGGAAAAACCGCGACGCGATCAAGAAACAGCGCGAAGCTGCCGACCCGGACAACTGGTACGGCGTGGGTTTTGCCATTTGCCAGAAAGACTTCGGCACCGGTTCCGAAGCGCCGATGGCCAGCATCGAATTCACTGCTGAAGGTCGCATCACTCTGCGTCACATCGGTATTGAAATCGGCACTGGCATGTCCACTTCGCAGGCGCTGGTCGTTGCTGATTTCCTTGGCAGCCCGGCGCACGACGTGAAGACCGGCGAAACCGAATGGAAGGAAATGCAGCTGATCACCAGCGGCAACCCTTACATCATGAGCCAGGCAGAACAGGACAACCTGCTGCGCAACCCGCGCTGGGTTGGCAAGCTGGCCTCGGCGTCGTCCGCGACCAACTCGGCCTACTACTTCAGTCACGCCACCCGTGAAGCGGCGCGCGTGCTGTTCAACAACGGTTTGTGGCCGGCGGCCATGGAAATCTGGCGTCAGGGCCCTTACGGCGGTCAAGCCAACCCTTACGTGGTGCGTCGTGAAGATGCGCATTGGGTCGATGGCAAGCTCACTGCCAATGGCATGCAGCCATTGAGCTTCGAAGAGCTGGCCAAACGCGCTCACGAACGTGGTCTGGTCACCGGCGCCACCGTGCACGCGTTCAACCGCTGGAGCTGGGCCGAGGCCGAATACAGCATCGACGGCGTGCGCGAGCGTCTGCCGCTCGACGGTCTCGCAGTGAAGTACGGTGATGGCGCGCCGAAGGCGAAGAAAGCGTTGATGAGCACGGCGGGTTTCCACCTGCTGGATCGCCAGAACATCAACTATCCGGTGGTCCAGTTGAACAACGCGGCGGTGACTTACTACAGCCCGGTCGCAACTCTGGTCGAGCTGAAGGTCAACAAAGGCTCGGCGGAAGTCGAGGTGCTCAACCACCATTCTTGGGTCGAGTGCGGTCGGGTGCTGGTCGAAGAACTGGTCAAAGGCCAGCTCGAAGGCGGGATTGCCATGGGCATCGGTCACGCGCTGATGGAAGAGATGCCGCTGTACGAAGGCGGACCGGGGGAGGGTGACTGGAACTTCAACCGTTATCGCCTGCCGATGGCCCGTCACGTTGCGGTGTGGAAGCAGACCGCGGAGATTCTGCCGCCGCTGTCGCCAAGCGATCCGTCCAAAGGCATCGCCGAAGTGGTGATGATCCCGGTGGTCGGTGCCATCGGTAACGCCGTGGCGCATGCCATCGGTAAACGTGTTCGCGATCTGCCAATCACTGCTGCGCGCATCAAGGAGGCCCTCAATGGCTAACCGTCCGCTTCAACTGACCCTCAATGGTCAATCCGTCGGCCCGGTGGACATCCCTGATGACCTGCCGATGATCGACTATCTGCACGAATACAAGAACCTCACCGGCTCGCGCCTGGGCTGCGGCCAGGGCATTTGCCACGCCTGCGTGGTGATCGTCGACAACCCGGACGGCACCAGTGAAGAAGTGCGCACCTGCATCACCGGCGCGCATTACTTCGAAGGCAAGAAAGTCCGCACCATCGAAAGTCACGCCAAGCGTGATGAGAGTGGCCAGGTCACTGAGCTGAACCCGATCCAGCAGCGTTTCGTCGACGAATTCGCCTTCCAGTGCAGCTACTGCGCGCCGGGCTTCGTCAACGCCGCGACGGTGCTGGTGGAGAAGCTGCAGCGCCAGCCGATCGTCAAAAGCCAACTGGAAAAAGTCATCGAGGACAGCCTCGGCCACCACATCTGCCGTTGCACCGGGTACGTGCGTTACTACAACGCCACGCGCAACGTGCTGACCGATCTCGGCCTGGTCAAGGAGGGTTGAGCATGAAGCATCTATTGACCCGCCTGACCCTGGCGGTCGGGCTGGCTGCGCCGGTGTTGTTTGCTCACGCTGATGATCAGGTCAAGCGCGGCGGATATCTTGCTCGCGCTGCCGATTGCATGGCGTGCCACACCGCGCCGGGCGGCGCGCCATTTGCCGGCGGGCTGCCGATCGTTTCGCCGTTCGGCACGATCTACGGCACCAACATCACCCCGAGCAAAGAGCACGGCATCGGCCTGTACAGCGATGACGAGTTCTTCGCTGCACTGACCGAAGGCAAGCGTCGCGACGGCGCCAATCTGTATCCGGCGATGCCGTACACCTCGTATCACCTGATGCCGCGGGAAGACTCGGATGCAATCCACGCGTACTTGAAAACCATCGAGCCGATCGAGCGCGCTGCGCCGGTCACCAGTTTGAGCTTTCCGTTCAACGTGCGTCCGGGCCTGATCGGCTGGAACCTGCTGTACGGCAAGGCCTTGAAGCTGGAATCTGCCGAAGGCAAAAGCGCAGCCTGGAAGCGCGGCCAGTACATGGTCGAAGTGCTCGGTCACTGCGGCGAATGCCACACGCCACGCGGCCTGCCGGGCGCGATGCACTTGGATAAGCGCTTGACCGGCGGCATCCTCAACGGTTATCTGGCACCGAGCCTGCTCGCCACCGATCTGGCGGCGCGCGGCTGGAATCAGCAGGATCTGAGCACGTTCCTCAAGCACGGCATGAGCGCCCAGGGCACGATGTTCAACGAGATGTTCCCGGTGTTCCACAACAGCACTCAGGGTCTGAACGATCAGGATCTGGCGGCGATGGCGACGTTCCTGCTTGGCGACCAGCCGCCAGCGGCGAAAGAGCTGACTGAAGTGTCGCTGGACAAGCTCAGCCCGAGCGCCCAGCGCGGCCGTCAGGAATATTTGAACGTCTGCGCCGGTTGCCATGCCGCTGGTGGTGAAGGCAAACCGCACATCGCCGTGGCCATGCGTGGCAATACCACGCTGCGCCTGGAAGATCCGCGCAACCTGGTGCGGGTGATCGAGGACGGCATCGGCGAGCAGAAATTCGCCGGGTTCGAACACATGCAACCGATGCCGGGTTTCGCCGACAAGCTCAAACCTGAGCAACTGACTGATCTGCTGAACTACCTGCGTCAAGGCTGGGGCGGTCAATCGGCTGAACTGGCGGTGAGCGACGTGCAGAAACTGCAGGCTGACGCTCCGGCCGTCGAGCACAAGGCGCACTGACATGCAGCATCTCGATCTACAGGTTGTGCGGCGGGCACTGGAGTGGTCGGTGGCGGGGCAGCGCATTTGGCTCTGCACGGTGCTGACCACTTACGGCTCGGCGCCGCGTGCGCCGGGTTCGTTGCTGGCGGTGAACGATAACGGCCAGTGGATCGGGTCGCTGTCCGGTGGTTGCGTCGAGGAAGACTTTCTCGAGCGCGTCGCTGAAGGTGCGTTTCTCGATGCGGTCAACGTGGTGCGCTACGGCGAAGGTGATGATCCGCGCTCGCAGGTCAGCCTGCCCTGTGGCGGCATTCTCGACGTACTGGTAGAGAAATTTGACGCCGACTGCGAGGTGCAGGCGCATCTGCGTGAACTCGAATCGGCATTGCTCGGCCAGCGCCGTTTGATTCGCGAGGTCGATCTGGCCAGCGGTGCGCGCAGTCTGTTCACTGATCGCGAGCAGGGTGCGCGCATCGAGCGCGAGATTGATCGGGTGCGGATTCGCGTCGGTGCTGCTCAGCGTCTGTTGCTGGCGGGATACTCCAGCGTGGCGCAGGCCTGTGCCGAGTTCGCGGTGGGTCTGGGTTTCGAAGTGATTCTCTGCGATCCGCGCGATGAAGTGCTCGAAGGCGTGGTGCTCAACGGCGTGGAGATTCGTCGACAGTTGCCGTCAGTGTTCATCGCCGATGGCGGCTGTCATCGCGATACCGCGGTGGTGGCGCTGACCCATGATCCGCGCATCGACGATCTGGCGATGATGGAAGCGGTGCGCACCGAGGCGTTTTACATCGGCGTCATGGGCTCGCAGCAGACTTCGCAGAAACGCTTCGAGCGCTTGCGCAGGATTGGTGGGCTGGGGGAGGTCGAGCTGGCGCGGATTCATGCGCCAATCGGGCTTAACCTGGGCAGCAAAACACCCGCGGAGATCGCTTTGGCGGTGCTGGCGGATATCTTGCGGATTCGTAGCGGAATTGCCCGAGACCAGCTCTGATCTGGATTCTGCAAATATTTGTGGCGAGGGAGCTTGCTCCCGCTGGACTGCGCAGCAGGCCTTCTTTCGAAATAAAAGAGGGGCCGCTGCGCGACCCGGCGGGAGCAAGCTCCCTCGCCACAGTTGTTTGTCAGTCAAGAAAGCTGATCAGAAACCCAGCTTGTCACGCAACCCGTAATACCACGCACCCAATGCCGCAAACGGCGTGCGCAGCAACTGCCCGCCGGGGAACGGATAGTGCGGCAGATCGGCAAACGCATCAAAACGTTCAGCCTGGCCGCGCAACGCTTCGGCCAGTACCTTGCCGGCCAGATGCGTGTACGTCACGCCGTGGCCGCTGCAGCCTTGCGAGTAATAAATGTTGTCGCCCAAGCGTCCCACCTGCGGCAGGCGCGACAGGGTCAGCAAGAAATTGCCGGTCCAGGCGTAGTCGATCTTCACGTCTTTCAGTTGCGGGAACGCCTTGAGCATTTTTGGGCGGATGATCGCTTCGATGTTCGCCGGATCTCGCGCACCATAAACCACGCCGCCGCCGAAGATCAGGCGCTTGTCGCCGGTCAGGCGGTAGTAGTCGAGCAGGTAGTTGCAGTCTTCAACGCAGTAATCCTGCGGCAACAGAGTTTTCGCCAGCTCATCGCCCAGCGGTTCGGTGGTGATTACCTGGGTGCCGCACGGCATCGATTTGGCCGCCAGTTCCGGCACCAGATTGCCGAGGTAGGCGTTGCCGGCAACGATGATGAACTTGGCCCTGACCTTGCCTTGCGGCGTGTGCACCACCGGGTTGGCACCACGCTCGATGCGCACGGCTGGCGATTGCTCATAGATGGTGCCGCCGAGGGACTCGACCGCAGCAGCTTCACCGAGCGCCAGGTTCAGCGGATGAATGTGGCCGCCGCTCATGTCGAGCATGCCGCCGACGTATTGATCGCACGCCACCACTTCGCGAATGCGGCGCTGATCGAGCAGTTCCAGTTGCGTGTGGCCAAAGCGCTCCCACAGGCGCTTCTGCGATTCCAGGTGTCCCATCTGCTTGGCGGAGAGCGCGGCGAACACGCCGCCGTCCTTCAGGTCGCACTGGATGTCGTACTTGGCCACGCGCTCACGGATTATCCGTCCGCCTTCGAAGGCCATCTGCCCGAGCAGTTGCGCCTGCTTTGGGCCAACCGTGCGCTCGATGACGTCGATGTCACGGCTATAGCTGTTGACGATCTGCCCGCCATTACGCCCCGACGCACCGAAGCCGACCTTGGCCGCTTCCAGCACCGTCACGCGAAAACCGTTCTCCAACAGAAACAACGCCGACGACAGCCCGGTATACCCGGCGCCGATCACACAGACATCCGTCTCCACATCATCCTGCAAGGCCGGACGTGGCGGTACGGCATTGGCCGACGCAGCGTAATAAGACTCTGGGTAAGGGGTGTTCGCCATCCTGCAGCCTCTGTTTAATATATTTTACGAGTGCGTCGATCCTACCCGAGTTGAAAAACCTCCGCCAGCCACCGGAAAAATCTAATCTGCCGGCCCGAAATTAAATATTTTGCATATTCATAGGGTTAGGTGAAAAAAAGGTGTTGACACCCCTCCGGAATTCCGTAGAATGCCGCCTCACAGCAGGCACGTAGCTCAGTTGGTTAGAGCACCACCTTGACATGGTGGGGGTCGTTGGTTCGAGTCCAATCGCGCCTACCAAACAAAATCCGCTCTGCTGGGCGGTCTAGAAGGGCTCACCGAAAGGTGGGCCCTTTTTTGTTGTCTGCGATTTGCAAAACTTTTGCAAAGCTTTTTCAAAACCCCCACCTCAGCGCACCTTCCAACACTGCATCTCTTCCGTTACCCAAGCGCTTAGCGTGTTTCGAAATAACACGATCTGTTGATATGGCGTTCTGTTCTTTTTTTGGATCCGTCGAAAAAGTGTGGATATTGAACGGGTTACCGGTATTTTTAACCGACCGGTTATCAAAAAAATGTTGTTGCTGATCGTGAACTTCAGTAACATCTGCCCCGCGTTCACCACCACGGTTTATGCATTTTTAAATCCCAAGCTTCCATCAGCTGCTTGGGATTTTTTTTGCCTGCGATTTGGCGAATTCCGTTTCTGTCTCTCTGTTTCCTGCGCGAAGCTTTCCAGCCCCATTGCTGTGTGCGGGCGCAACCGGCTTTTTTCGACTACTACTGACTGGCGTTTTCCAGGGATTTCTCAAAGGAGTTCGTCGATGCTGGTTCACTGGTTTCTCGCCGCTATTCATCTCTTGGCTTTTGCACTGGGCTTCTGGGCCGTGTTGACCCGTGGCACGGCGTTCAGTCGTCTGGCGGCTGGCGTCGGCGAGGCCAGGCGGGTTTTGCTCGCTGATAATCTGTGGGGGATTGCTGCGCTGGTGCTACTGGTGACCGGTGGCATGCGCGCCTTCGGTGGCTTCGAAAAGGGCACTGACTACTATCTGCACCAGCCGCTGTTTCATTTGAAGATGACGTTGTTCGTGCTGATTCTGCTGACAGAGCTGGCGCCGATGATCACGCTGGTCAAATGGCGGATCGCATTGGCGCGGGGCAAGGTGCTCGATACCGGACGTGCAAAGCTGTTCGCGCGGATCAGCCATGTCGAGGCGCTGCTGTTGGTACTGATGATGATTGCAGCTACCGGCATGGCGCGCGGCGTGACGTTCGGCTAGCAGGGAGCAATTCCCTGTGTCCTCTCGGAAATGTCTGACAGCCAGGCTGGGTAGTCGCAGGTAGTATCGCGTTGCAGGAGAAAGGGAAGGGGGCGAATGAGCGGAGAAGAGTATGTGTCAGGCGCCGTGCCCAGTGGACTGGGGAGCGGATGGCAGTACGGCGCGTGAATCTTTAGCCAGTCATTACGCAGAGGCAAACGGACTGGCTACTGACTGCAATGCGGCTCAGGGAGTTTGTGGCTTGTCCGGGGCGGTCAGGCCAGCCTGAATGCGCTGATAGATCTCTTCACGGTGCACGGCAACGTTTTTCGGGGCGTTGATGCCGATACGGACTTGCTGACCGCTTACGCCGAGGATGGTGATCGTAATGTCATCACCAATATTTATGCTTTCACCGACTTTGCGGGTGAGTATCAGCATGGTCTTCTCCTTGATTGCTTTGTAGGGCACCTGATTCAGACAGTGCAGAGGTCGGTGGTACGTATAGATTAGTGCGAAGTCTCACGGTTTGGGTGCCTCTTTCTGACGCGCAGATGCGGCATTAATTCCCAGGGCGTAACTATACAGAGGCTGCAATCATCAATCTCGTTGTTTTGTGCCCATTTTGCGGGCCTCGCGAAGTATTTATGAATGTTAAGATCGCCGCTTTGTGATTTTCGAGGAAAGCGTTGTGCGCAAATTGGTCTGGATGGTCGCGGCACTGGCATTGGCGGGATGTGGTGAAGGCAAGAGTGTAGACGTGCAGAAGCCGAAAACGGCCGTCGCGGCCGCACCTGCGGCGGCGTCCGCCCCGCAATGGGACCTCGAAGTACGCGGCGAAACACCTCAGGCTGTCAGTGATCTGAGTGGCTGGTTGATCGAGCATGCGTTCGTGCCGACCGTGATCAAGGACAGCAGCGGCAAGACGCGGATCCTGATTGGTCCGTTCAACTCCCAGGCCGACGCGCAAGCGCGCAAGGTAGAGGTGGATGCGGCATTGGTGAAGGCCAAGAAGCAGAACGTCGAGTCGGTGCTCGTCGAGCATCCGCTCGCGCCGTAAGCAGCACTTTCAGCGGAGCGGCCTAAAGGACATCGCGGGCGATTCGTCTTATACGAGTCAATCACGATTTCCCGAAGGAGCTCCGCATGGCCTCCGCCGCTCCCTACAAACTCTTCAATGCGGTTTTGCACCGCAAGACGCTGGTGAGTCCGCACATGATGCGGATCACGCTCGCCGACCCTTCGATAGGTGGCATGGCCACTTGGGCGCCGGATCAGCGCGTCAAGCTGTTCTTTCCTGCTGAGGATGGAACTCCCGCAAATCTTGCGCAGGAAGAGGGCTGGTACGCCCGTTTTCGCTTGATTCTCGCGAGTCGTCGACCAGCAATGCGCACTTACACCATCCGTCATTTGCGCGCCGAACAAGGTGAGGTCGACATCGATTTTGTCCTGCATGGCGAGACCGGCCCCGCTTCGCGCTGGGCGCTGCATGCGCAGCCGGGAGCGTCTTTGCAGATTCTCGCTCCCGACAGAGAGTTTTCGGCGCAGGACGCCGGAGGGTTCGAATGGAAACCGCCGCAGGTGCTCAAGGAGGTTTTGCTGGTGGCCGATGCCACGGCATTGCCGGCCGCCATGGGCATTCTTGACGAGTTGGCTGCCATGGCTGAACCGCCTCAGACTCAGGCGTACTTTGAAGTGGACAGCGTGCCAGACATGCTCCCGGTGCCGGATTGGTCTGGGCTGTCGGTGCAGTGGCTGGTTCGCGATCAGGCGCCAGAAGTAGTGGCTGGGGCGCTGATGGTAGAGGCAGTGCAGCAGGCGTTCCTGCCGGCAGAGGATTCATCGGTCGGGCAAGCTGCCGAACTCGCCGAAGTCGATATCGACAAAGACGTTCTCTGGGAGATCGCCAACACGGCCCCTGAAGGATTTTATGGCTGGATTGCCGGAGAAAGCGCAGCGGTCATGCGTCTGCGCAAATACCTGATCAAGGAGTGCGGTATCCCCCGCGAGTCACTCAATCTGATGGGCTATTGGCGCTACAACAAGGCTGGCAGCTAAAAACAAAAAAGGCCTCGAACATCACGTTCGAGGCCTTTTCTTTTGCGCTGAAGAATCAGCCGCAGGCTTTCAGGTTTACCGGGCCGACAAATTCATTGCCGCGTCCCATCACGCACGCCACGCTCTGATTGCGTTGACGTTCCCAGTCCTGCACTGGATAAGTTTTGTCCCACGCTTCGTACAGTTGCCGATCCTGTTTCGACAGGCGCAAGCCGTACTGCTTGCTCATGTAGAAATAGGTGCGCGCGATCATGCCGCGAATCGACGGACGCGGCATGACCTTCTTGGCCTTGAAGTCGACCTGGGTCAGGCACGAGCCGTACTGCCCGGATTGCACCGGCAGCCAGCCATAACTGAAGTTGCTGCGGTCACCGTTGACCTCACCAATGCTCGGCACCAGGTTGTGCAGGTCGGCTTCGGCTTTCTGGTAGCTCGGGTCATAGCGGGTGCAGTTCTTGCGCCCGCCCGACTGCCAGCATTGACGCTGGTGACCGAACTCCCACGCCGGGACGATGTGTTCCCATTCGATGCGTGAAGCACGCTTGGCATTCTTGCGCGGCACGTAACCGCATGCCTTCAAGTCCACCTTGTTGCCGGTGTACTTGCACCCGCAGTAAAACTCGGTGGACTGCGGTGCATAGAGTTTCCAGGCGGCCTTTTTGGCCTCGGTAAAGGTGCGGGGCGCGCCAGCCTGGGCGCCAAAAGCGATGAACAGCAGCAGCAAAGCAAAACAGCGGACACTCATTGAATCAATCTTCCTTCGGCACAACCCAAAAAATCTGCACGCCGCCATCGTCGCGATAGGCGAGTGTGACGTTGTCGTTCTCGTCGATTTCCTCGAGCAGTTGCTCCCATGCATCCACAGGCTCGTCCGGCAGGCGGAAGATCAGTGCGGCTTTGGCTTTTTGTGCGGTAGGAGAATTGATGATTTTCTGAACGCGCATGCCCATGCGTTCGTAAGCGTCAGGAGCATCAGGAGAGGTGGCCACGAGGTTATCCTTATTAAGCTGTACGTGCATACAGTATTTAACTGTAAGCATTTTCGCAACTGCTTAAAATTCAAGAAAATCCTCTGACAGCGCTTTTCCGATTTTGGTGTAGGTCGGGTCGATTATTTTGTATGAAAAAGTCGCGCTCAGCGTAAGTGGCAGCACCACCCGCCGCACGGGCGAGTGGTGAGCAGGTTGCCCGACCCGAAAGGGTCAGGCGAGGGCCAATCAATATTCCCAGAACATCCGCTGCAGTTCTTTGCTGTCGTTGGTTTTGGTCAGGGCGACCATGGCCAGGATCCGGGCCTTTTGCGGGTTCAGGTCGTGAGCGACCACCCAGTCGTACTTGTCGTCAGGTTGTTCGGCGTTACGCAGAACGAAACCACCGGCGTTGACGTGGGAAGAACGGATGATCTGCACGCCGTCTTTACGCAGGGCTTGCAGAGATGGCACAACGCGGGAGGACACCGAACCGTTGCCGGTACCGGCGTGGATGATGGCTTTGGCGCCGGCCTGGGCCAGGGCCTTGTAAGCGGTGTCATCGACGTTGCCGTAGGAGTAGGCGATTTCTACGTCAGGCAGGCTCTTGATGTTCTTGATGTCGAATTCCGAATCCATGGTGTGACGCTTGGCCGGCAAGCGGAACCAGTAGGATTTGCCTTCAACCACCATGCCCAGCGGACCCCAAGGGCTTTTGAACGCCTCGGTCTTGATGTTGATCATTTTGCTGACGTCGCGACCGGACTGGATCTCGTCGTTCATGGTTACCAGCACGCCTTTGCCGTGCGCTTCTTTGCTGCTGGCGACGGCGACGGCGTTGTACAGGTTGAGCATGCCGTCCGCCGACATGGCGGTGCCCGGACGCATCGAGCCGACCACGATGATCGGCTTGTCGGTTTTTTCCACCAGGTTCAGGAAGTACGCGGTTTCTTCCAGGGTGTCGGTGCCGTGGGTGATGACGATGCCATCGACGTCTTTGCTGTCGGCCAGTTCCGATACGCGGCGACCCAGTTGCAGCAGGTTGTCGTTGGTGATGCTTTCCGAAGCGATCTGCATGACTTGTTCGCCACGCACGTTCGCCAGTTTGCTCAGTTCGGGGATGCCGGCGATCAGTTGTTCAATCCCGACTTTGGCCGCTTGATAGGTGGCGCTGTTGGCTGCGCTGGCGCCGGCACCGGCAATGGTGCCGCCCGTGGCAAGCACCACGACGTTGGCGAGTTTGGTCTGGGTTTCGACTTCTTTTGCCTGAAGGGCAGTGGGCAGGAGCAGGAGGAGGGCCAAAGCGCCCGGAACCAAGGTGTTGAAAGCAGATTTCATTATTTTTCTCTCTAGTAGTGAGACGGTGCTGATGCAGGTTCATCTAGATGCGCCCCGAGCCGATCTGAATGCCCGGGGTGCAGGCTAGGGAGCAGGATCTGTACCAGTGCTACTTTGCTTTAGAGAAATGTTTAACCTGATGATTTATATCAATATTTTGTAAGTTGGCGGATTCTTGAATGAATGGCTTATCCGGGTTTCCGAACAAAAGAAGCTTTCGTGTTCGGTTCACCGAAAGGGACTGCACCTCCTGGCGACCGCAACGGCTTGCCGGTTCAGTTTTTCCGCTAAAGAAACCCGTCAGCAGGCCGATGGCTGTGGAAGGAAACGTTTATTTAGGGAGTTCACATGTCACTGACGATCGGTTTTTCAAATCCCGGCTCAGTCACCATTGGCGGTAAAACCGCAGCGACAATCAATGCAATGAACCAGGCGGAAGCAGATGCTGCCGACGAGGCGCTTGGCGTTGAAAAAGAACCGAGCAATCAAGTTCGCACCGGTGGTCCCGCGCAAGAAGCCAGCAAGGCGGATAGCGCTGACAGCGGCGACAGTCTGAGCGTGACCGTAAAAATGTTGCTCAAGCGCATGCAGGAATTGCAGAAGCAACTGCAGGAGCAGCAACAGCAACTGGCGGCGGCTCAGGCGGCGAGCTATCCGACGCCCGAGGCCAAGTCACAGGCGGTGATGTCCGTTCAGGGGCAGATCGCGCAAACTAGCGGCGCGCTGATGGAAGTCGCAGCGGCACTGGTCAAGGAAATGTCCAAGGATTCCACCAGCGGCAACCTGGTCAGCACCACGGCTTAAGCGGTAAGGGGTGAATCAGACGATTGCGCCCCGCAATACAACGACGATTTCTGATTGTTGACAAATGTCGGCGGGATTCGCATAGTTCGGTCTACGCAAACGTTTGCGCGGCTTCCCCGGTGCACTATTATCCGGAAGAGAGCGCTGAAGCTTACGCCAGCGCGAGCGTTGCTCACAATAATCATAAGATCGGAGTGAACCCATGAAGCTGCCATTCGCTGGACGTCTTCTTGCTGTCGCTATGCTGGCTGCCGCAGCCGCCGCACTACCTGTCTCTTCGGCTTTCGCCGAGTCCCCGGAAAAACCCAAAGTCGCACTGGTCATGAAATCCCTGGCCAACGAATTCTTCCTGACCATGGAAGATGGCGCCAAGGCCTACCAGAAAGAACACTCCGCCGACTTCGACCTGATCTCCAACGGCATCAAGGACGAGACCGATACCGCCGGCCAGACCCGTATCGTCGAGCAGATGATTCTGGCCAAGGTCAACGCGCTCGTTATCGCACCGTCCGATTCCAAAGCCATGGTGCCGGTGATCAAGAAAGCCGTCGATGCCGGCATCACTGTGATCAACATTGACAACCAGCTTGATCCGCAGATCGTCAAAAGCAAAAACATCAGCGTGCCTTTCGTAGGCCCGGACAACCGCAAAGGTGCGCGTCTGGTCGGCGAATACCTGGCCAAGCAACTGAAGGCCGGTGACGAGGTCGGCATCATCGAAGGCGTGTCCACCACCACCAACGCCCAGCAACGCACCGCAGGCTTCAAGGATGCGATGGAGGCGGCGCAGATCAAGGTTGTCTCCTTGCAATCCGGTGACTGGGAGATCGACAAGGGCAACAAGGTTGCTGCGTCGATTCTCAGCGAATACCCGGATGTGAAGGCGCTGCTGGCGGGTAACGACAGCATGGCCGTTGGCGCTGTTTCCGCTGTGCGCGCTGCCGGTAAGGCGGGCAAGGTCCAAGTGGTCGGTTACGACAACATCAATGCGATCAAGCCGATGCTCAAGGATGGTCGTGTGCTGGCGACGGCCGATCAGTTCGCTGCCAAGCAGGCCGTGTTCGGTATCGAGACTGCGCTGAAAATCCTCAAGGGCGAAAAAGTCGACAGCGGCGTCAATGGCGTGATCGAAACGCCAGTCGAGCTGGTCACTAAGTAAGTCTTCCGGCGACACAACGGCGCTCGTCCGTCCGGACGAGCGCATGGAGAGTTTTTTATGTCAGTTTCCGCCCCGAACGCTGTCCTCTCGGTCAGCGGTATCGGTAAGACCTATGCGCAACCGGTGCTCACGGGCATCGACTTGACGCTGATGCGCGGTGAAGTGCTGGCGCTGACCGGTGAGAATGGCGCCGGTAAAAGCACGCTGTCGAAGATCATTGGGGGGCTGGTTACGCCCACCACCGGTCAGATGCAATTCCAGGGCAAGGACTACCGTCCGGGCAGTCGCACCCAGGCCGAAGAGCTTGGCGTGCGCATGGTCATGCAAGAACTCAATCTGCTGCCGACCCTGTCGGTGGCGGAAAACCTGTTTCTCGACAACCTGCCGAGCAACGGCGGCTGGATCAGTCGCAAGCAATTGCGCAAAGCCGCGATCGAAGCCATGGCGCAGGTCGGTCTCGACGCCATTGATCCGGACACCCTGGTGGGTGAGCTGGGGATCGGGCACCAGCAGATGGTCGAGATCGCACGCAACCTGATCGGCGATTGCCATGTGCTGATCCTTGATGAGCCGACCGCGATGCTCACTGCCCGCGAGGTGGAAATGCTCTTCGAGCAGATCACTCGTTTGCAGGCGCGTGGCGTCTCGATCATCTATATCTCGCACCGCCTCGAAGAGCTGGCGCGCGTCGCGCAGCGCATTGCTGTGCTGCGTGACGGTAATCTGGTTTGCGTCGAGCCGATGGCCAACTACAACAGTGAGCAGTTGGTCACCTTGATGGTCGGTCGCGAACTGGGCGGACACATCGACATGGGCCCGCGCAAGATCGGCGCCCCGGCCCTGACGGTCAAGGGCCTGAACCGCTCCGACAAGGTGCGCGATGTATCCTTCGAAGTGCGTGCCGGCGAGATCTTCGGGATCTCCGGGTTGATCGGGGCAGGGCGCACCGAATTGCTGCGACTGATCTTCGGCGCCGATCTGGCCGACAGCGGCACGATTGCGCTGGGTTCGCCGGCACAGGTGGTCAGTGTGCGTTCGCCGGTTGATGCGGTGAACCATGGCATTGCCTTGATCACCGAAGACCGAAAGGGTGAAGGCTTGCTGCTCAGTCAGTCGATCAGCGCCAACATCGCCCTGGGCAACATGCCGGAGATTTCCAGGGCAGGAATCGTCAATGCCAGCGACGAAATTTCCCTGGCGCAGCGTCAGATCAACGCCATGCGCATCCGCAGTTCCAGCCCAACTCAGTTGGTGTCGGAATTGTCTGGCGGCAACCAGCAGAAAGTGGTGATCGGCCGCTGGCTGGAGCGCGATTGCTCGGTGCTGTTGTTCGACGAGCCGACCCGCGGCATCGATGTCGGTGCCAAGTTCGATATCTACGCCTTGCTGGGCGAGTTGACGCGTCAGGGCAAGGCGCTGGTGGTGGTGTCCAGTGACCTGCGCGAGCTGATGCTGATCTGCGACCGGATTGGTGTGCTGTCGGCAGGGCGTTTGATCGATACCTTCGAGCGCGACAGCTGGACCCAGGATGATTTGCTTGCCGCCGCGTTCGCCGGCTACCAAAAACGTGATGCGTTGCTCAATGAAGCGGCGCCTAGGGATCTCCCATGAAAACTGCATCTTCCGCCGGCAAACGTAGTGGCAATTTCTACGGTCTGGGCACCTATCTGGGCCTGGCCGGGGCCTTGTTGGCGATGGTGGCGCTGTTCTCGATGATGAGCAGCCACTTTCTGTCCTATGACACTTTCAGCACGCTGGCCAACCAGATTCCCGATCTGATGGTGCTGGCGGTGGGCATGACCTTTGTACTGATCATCGGCGGCATCGACCTGTCGGTCGGTTCGGTGCTGGCACTTGCCGCTTCGACAGTCAGCGTGGCGATTCTCGGCTGGGGCTGGAGCGTGTTGCCGGCCGCGTTGCTCGGTATGGCGGTGGCGGCACTGGCGGGAACGGTGACCGGTTCGGTCACCGTGGCGTGGCGCATTCCGTCGTTCATCGTTTCGCTCGGTGTGCTGGAAATGGCCCGTGGCCTGGCGTACCAGATGACCGGTTCGCGCACCGCCTACATCGGTGATTCGTTTGCCTGGCTGTCGAACCCGATCGCGTTCGGCATTTCGCCGTCGTTCATCATTGCCTTGCTGGTGATATTTATTGCGCAAGCTGTGCTGACCCGCACCGTGTTTGGTCGTTACCTGATCGGTATCGGCACCAACGAGGAAGCGGTGCGGCTGGCCGGGATCAATCCAAAACCGTACAAGATTCTGGTGTTCAGCCTGATGGGGCTGCTGGCCGGGATTGCCGCACTGTTCCAGATTTCCCGTCTGGAAGCTGCAGACCCGAATGCCGGCTCCGGTCTCGAATTGCAAGTGATCGCCGCCGTGGTGATCGGTGGCACCAGTCTGATGGGTGGCCGTGGTTCGGTGATCAGCACCTTTTTCGGTGTGTTGATCATTTCGGTACTGGCCGCCGGTCTGGCGCAGATCGGCGCGACCGAGCCAACCAAACGCATCATCACCGGCGCGGTGATTGTCATCGCGGTAGTGCTCGATACCTATCGCAGCCAGCGCGCCAGTCGACGGGGCTAACAGATGGCAACGATCAAGGATGTGGCGGCGCTCGCGGGGATTTCCTACACCACGGTTTCTCACGTGGTGAACAAGACGCGCCCGGTCAGCCAGGAAGTGCGGTTGAAGGTCGAGGCGGCCATCAAAAGCCTCGACTATGTGCCGAGTGCGGTGGCGCGTTCGCTGAAAGCCAAGACCACTGCGACCATTGGCTTATTGGTGCCCAACAGTCTCAACCCGTATTTTGCCGAGTTGGCACGGGGCATCGAGGATTACTGCGAGCGTAACGGCTACTGCGTGATCCTCTGCAATTCTGACGACAACCCGGAAAAACAGCGCAGCTATTTGCGCGTGCTGCTGGAGAAGCGTATTGACGGCCTGATCGTCGCCTCCGCCGGTGGCGACATCGGGCTCGCGCAAGGGCTGGCCGGGGTGAAGACGCCGATGGTCATCGTCGACCGCGGGCTGGATGGCGTCGACGCCGACCTGGTGCGTATCGACCATGAATATGGCGCTTATCTGGCGACGCGGCATCTGCTGGAGCTGGGCCATCGCGATATCGCCACCATCGGTGGTCCGTCGAGCACCAGCGTGGCGCAAATGCGTCAGGCCGGTTTTTGTCGGGCGCTGCAGGAGGCGGGCATCAAGGTGCGGGCCGAGCGCATGCTGGAAAGCGATTTCACCAGCACTGGCGGTTACAACGCGGCGGCGATCCTGCTTGAAAGCAATCCGCCGAGTGCGATCTTCGCCGGTAACGACATGATCGGTATTGGTGTGCTGCGCGCGGCGGCCGAGCGCAATGTCCGCGTACCGAGCGAGCTGTCGGTGATCGGCTTCGACGATATCCAGATGAGTCGCTACGTGTACCCGGCGCTGACCACGGTCGGCCAGTCAATCCTGCAGTTGGGCGAGATGGCTGCCGAAGTGTTGCTGCGAAGGATTGCTACCCCGAGTCTGGTCACCGATCAACGGATCGTGACCCCGAGTATTGTCTTGCGCGAATCGACTGCGTCGCTGTCCGGCGTATTCACCGAGTACCGCTGAAACCGAATTGACGAGTAGTGATGTATGCCAGCAAATGTAGTGGTAATAGGCAGCCTGAACATGGATCTGGTCACCCGGGCGCCACGGCTGCCCAAGGGCGGTGAAACGCTGATCGGTCATTCCTTTGCCACCGTGTCCGGCGGCAAGGGCGCCAATCAGGCAGTCGCTGCTGCGCGCCTGGGTGCGCGGGTGGCAATGGTCGGCTGTGTTGGCAACGATGACTACGGCGTGCAATTGCGTGAGGCATTGCTGGCCGAGCAGATCGATTGTCAGGCGGTGAGCACGGTCGAAGATTCCAGTGGCGTGGCGCTGATCGTGGTCGATGACAACAGTCAGAACGCCATCGTGATCGTTGCTGGCGCCAACGGTGCAATGACTCCGGCAGTGATCGACCGTTTTGATGCGGTGCTGCAAGCGGCCGACGTGATTATCTGCCAGCTCGAGATCCCGGATGCAACGGTAGGGCATGCGCTCAAGCGTGCACGTGCGTTGGGCAAGACGGTGATCCTCAATCCGGCGCCGGCCAGTCGTCCGCTACCGGCAGACTGGTTTGCCGCCATCGACTACCTGATCCCCAACGAAAGTGAAGCATCCGCGTTGAGCGGGTTGCCGGTCGATTCGCTGCAAAGCGCAGAAAGCGCTGCCAACCAGTTGATCGCAATGGGCGCGGGCAAGGTCATCATTACCCTCGGTGCGCAAGGTTCACTGTTTGCCAATGGCAAAGGTTTCGAGCATTTCCCGGCGCCGAAAGTGAAGGCTGTCGATACCACCGCCGCCGGCGATACCTTCGTCGGCGGGTTTGCCGCGGCGCTGGCCAGTGGCAAATCCGAGGCCGAGGCGATCCGGTACGGGCAAGTCGCGGCAGCGCTATCTGTGACCCGGGCCGGCGCACAACCTTCCATTCCAACCATGTCCGACGTACAGGCGTTCAAACCCGCATGAAAAAGACTCCTCTGCTCAACGTCGCGTTGTCGCGGCTGATCGCCTCCCTGGGCCATGGTGACATGGTGGTCATCGGTGACGCCGGACTGCCGGTGCCACCGGGTGTTGAATTGATTGATCTGGCGCTGACCCACGGCGTTCCGGATTTTGTCAGTACCCTGAAAGTCGTGCTCAGCGAGATGCAGGTGGAAAGCCATGTGCTGGCCAACGAAATTCTCGACAAGCAGCCGACCGCCCTGGTCGCGCTGGACGAGTTGCAGGAAGAGGGCGCCCTCGGTCGGCGCGATCTGCTGACGCATGAGCAATTCAAGGTTCTCAGCCGACAGGCACGGGCGATTGTTCGTACAGGCGAATGCCAGCCGTACTGCAACATCGTGCTGGTGGCCGGGGTAACGTTCTAATCGGGTTCCGACCCTTTCATTTTCATCAGCACAAGGAATGCGCCATGCACCGCTATGCTCAAAAACTCCACCAATTGCTTCGGAGTCTGCTGCTTTTGTCTTTTATTACCGCCACCGGCGCTCAGGCTGCTGAAAAGATCGACCTGATCATCGACACCGACCCGGGTGCCGACGACGTGGTCGCTTTGCTGTTCGCCCTGGCTTCGCCGGACGAACTGAACATTCGTGCACTGACTACCGTGGCCGGCAACGTGCGCCTCGACAAGACATCGCGCAACGCGCGCCTGGCTCGCGAGTGGGCAGGACGCGAAGACGTTCCGGTGTATGCCGGTGCGCCGAAACCGCTGATGCGTACGCCGATCTACGCCGAGAACATCCATGGCAAGGAAGGCCTGTCGGGTGTCACCGTGCATGAGCCGAAAAAAGGCCTGGCCGAAGGCAATGCGGTCAACTACCTCATCGACACCCTGAAAAAAGCCAAGCCGCACAGCATCACCATCGCCATGCTTGGCCCGCAAACCAATCTGGCGCTGGCGCTGATCCAGGAGCCGGAGATCGTCAATGGCATCAAGGAAGTGGTGATCATGGGCGGTGCGCACTTCAATGGCGGCAACATCACCCCGGTGGCTGAATTCAACCTGTTCGCCGACCCGCAAGCGGCGGAAGTGGTACTCAAGAGCGGCGTGAAACTGACCTACCTGCCGCTGGACGTGACCCACAAGATCCTCACCAGCGACGCACGCCTGAAACAGATCGCTGCACTGAACAACAACGCAAGCAAGATTGTTGGCGACATTCTCAACGAGTACATCAAGGGTGACATGGAGCACTACGGCATCCCGGGCGGCCCGGTGCACGACGCTACCGTCATCGCTTACCTGCTCAAGCCTGAGCTGTTCACCGGTCGTTCGGTGAACGTGGCCATCGACAGCCGTGAAGGGATCACCTTCGGCCAGACTGTCGTTGACTGGTACGACGGCCTGAAACAACCGAAGAATGCATTCTGGGTCGAGAACGGCGATGCGCAGGGCTTTTTCGATCTGCTGACCGAGCGTCTGAAGCGCTTGAAGTAAGGCATGAACCCGCAGGTGCCAGCCTGCGGGTCGCTACTCCCTCTCAGCGTCCTGCGCGCCCTTGTTCTCGTGTTGATAGCGTTCGAAAACCTGGGCGATAAACGTCTGCGCACCTTGGGTGCCCATGGTCTTGACCAGCAGATCAATGCTGATCAACGCCAGCTCCTCCGAACTGCCCGGGCTATACGAACTGTGCCCTTTAGGCCAAAGAACCTTGATGTCGGCGGTGATGCTTACAGTGCTCATGGATGTGCTCGAAAAGTCAGGAATGTCTGCGTCCGAGTTAACCATTTTGGCGGGCGTTTGGCACTGCGACTTAGGCATGAGCGCGGCGCTATGCGACACTTGGTCTTTTCCGGCTGATCCAAGGAATGTGATGTGCAGATCGATTTGAACACCGCCGATGGCCTGACACTCGACGCGGTGCGCCAGTTGCTGGCGTCGGCCAGCGATGATGAGCACACGCAACTGCGCGTGACCAAGGGTGGGATTGCCTATATTTCTTCTGGTGTGACCGGCGGGCAGGATATTGATGGCCTGCTGTTTCGCCTGGAGACTTGGGCCAAGGGTTCTGGGTATGTCGGCAACGTCGCGGCCAGCGATGAAGTCTGGGTGATGCAGATTTTCAACGCGCTGAAAGACAACTGGCC
This sequence comes from Pseudomonas sp. JAI115, assembly GCF_014200835.1. NCBI lineage: Bacteria > Pseudomonadati > Pseudomonadota > Gammaproteobacteria > Pseudomonadales > Pseudomonadaceae > Pseudomonas > Pseudomonas sp. JAI115. The sequence goes on along the minus strand of NZ_JACHCY010000001.1, from coordinate 898,519 downwards.
GAATCCACCGCTCGATTACATCGACATCTATTGAGCTGCGTTAATATTCGGTGACGATTGCGTGAGGATGCGGTGCGCGCACTTCAGGCAGACTCGGCGTTTTTCCGGATCGTGGGGCAGGGTGGCAGCACTTGTTGTGAAACCAAACGCCGGATTGGCGATCGCACGATCTCAGCTTAACCATTTGAAAAAAGGAGGCTTCATGCCTTTGAAGTTCGCGTCTCTGGGTGCACTAATGGCCGTTGCCATGTTGGCCGGTTGCAGCACAACCTCCAGCGAGTCGGCAAAGGATCCTGTGGCGACCGATGCTGGTCATAGCCGCTGTGAAGCAAAGGCAGCGGAGTTTGCCATCGGTAAAAAGGCTTCGCCGGAACTGCTCGATCAGGCTCGTGCCAAGGCTGGCGCGCAAAACGCCCGCTTCCTCAAGCCAACTGACATGATCACTCTGGAGTACCGTTCCGATCGCTTGAATCTGAACACCGACAACAACCTGGTGGTCACTCGCGTCAACTGCGGCTGATCGCAGACCGCTTTAGTTGCAGGCATAAAAAACCCCGTCACATGGACGGGGTTTTTTTAGTGCGCCAGGAAATTACTCTGGGCGAACTTGTGCAGCTTGCATACCCTTTTGGCCTTTCTCAGCCACGAAAGAGACGGTCTGGCCTTCTTTCAGGCTTTTGAAACCGTCGGATTCGATAGCTTTGAAGTGTACGAACAGGTCGTCACCGCCACCTTGAGGAGTGATGAAGCCGAAGCCTTTTTCATCGTTGAACCATTTAACGGTGCCGGTTTGGCGATTAGACATGGTGTATCTCCAAGAAACATATATTTTCAGTAGTACTGTGCTGCTCAGGCCAACTGGGCACACCGGAGTATCATAGTCGAAATGTTCGCTTTGGTAGCCCCCCGGACGTGCTGTTTGCTTTCATATTGCATCGATTTCAACCTCTGAAATGTCTGCAAGCCCCGGTTTCAGTGGCTTTCAGCCGAGTGAAGAGGGTGTAAAAAAAGCTATAAAACCTGCGTAAATTATCGATTTCGGGGTCTTTTTGGCGGTTTTCAGCCTGCTGGACGCCCGAAAAAACATTCGTCAGCGCTTATTTCTGCACACGGCAAACCGAGATTTCTTTCAGTGCGCGCTGACCCAGTTCACCACTTGGCGGGGTGTTCTTGTCCATCAGTTGCGCGATCTCTTGCGTGGTGAATTTCTTTTCCAGAACGTCGGCACCGCAAGCGCAATGTTTATTGGCTTCGGCCGGATTGACGCTCTTGCTGGCTGCGGCGGTGCAGTCGTTCATGTATTGGGCTTTGACGCCGGCAGGCCAGGCCGCGTTGGCGCTCAGCGGCAGCAGCAGGGCCAGCGGGGCCGCGAAAGCAAAAAGTCGGATGAGGCGCATGTCGGAAACTCCTTGGGTTGATATCGGCGACGATTCTCAGCCTATTTGAGGCAAAGCGTATATCCCAAGTTCACTTCGCGCCGCAAAAATGCGCAAATCAGCAACACCTCAATTCGATGACGTCGATGACCGCTCATCTGTGCTAGCATGCCGGGCTCAAGCGTTCTCAGGCTCCGGATGGCCTTCAGCCCCGGCAGCGGTCAGCGTGCGAAAATTCTGATTTGAATCCCAGTCACTCTGGTTCGGTTTTCCGGTTGGCCGCAAGGCTCCTGCCGCTGTAAGGCAGGCGTTCGTCATTGAATGGCCTGGATCGGATCTTGTACTGGCTCATCCCAACCCACGTGACCTTTGGTAGGGGTCACCACTAGGAGAGGAGGCGCCATGCCAACTATTACTCTTCCCGACGGCAGTCAACGTTCATTCGATCACCCGGTTTCCGTAGCCGAGGTCGCCGCATCCATTGGTGCCGGTCTGGCCAAGGCCACCGTGGCCGGCAAGGTCAACGGCAAGCTGGTCGACGCCTGCGACATCATCGACAGCGACGCGACGCTGCAAATCATCACGCCAAAGGATGAAGAGGGGCTGGAGATCATTCGCCACTCTTGTGCGCACCTGGTTGGCCACGCGGTCAAGCAGCTGTACCCGACTGCGAAAATGGTCATCGGCCCGGTTATCGACGAAGGCTTCTATTACGACATCGCCTTCGAGCGTCCTTTTACGCCGGACGACATGGCCGCCATCGAACAGCGCATGCATCAGCTGATCGACAAAGATTACGACGTCATCAAGAAAGTCACTCCGCGCGCCGAAGTGATTGAAGTGTTCAAGGCCCGCGGCGAAGACTACAAGCTGCGTCTGGTCGAAGACATGCCGAACGAACAGGCCATGGGCCTGTACTACCACGAAGAATACGTCGACATGTGCCGCGGCCCGCACGTGCCGAACACGCGTTTTCTGAAATCCTTCAAGCTGACCAAGTTGTCCGGCGCCTACTGGCGCGGCGATGCCAAGAACGAGCAATTGCAGCGCGTTTACGGCACAGCCTGGGCTGACAAGAAGCAGCTGGCGGCTTACATCCAGCGCATCGAAGAAGCGGAAAAGCGCGATCACCGCAAGATCGGCAAGCGCCTGGGCCTGTTCCACACCCAGGAAGAAGCGCCGGGCATGGTGTTCTGGCACCCGAACGGCTGGACTCTGTATCAAGTGCTCGAGCAGTACATGCGCAAAGTGCAGCGTGACAACGGCTACCTTGAGATCAAAACCCCGCAAGTGGTTGACCGCAGCCTCTGGGAGAAATCCGGGCACTGGGCCAACTACGCCGACAACATGTTCACCACCGAGTCGGAAAGCCGCGACTACGCCATCAAGCCGATGAACTGCCCATGCCACGTGCAGGTGTTCAATCAGGGCCTGAAGAGCTACCGCGAGCTGCCGATGCGTCTGGCTGAGTTCGGTGCGTGCCACCGTAACGAGCCGTCGGGTGCGTTGCACGGCATCATGCGTGTGCGCGCGTTCACTCAGGACGACGCCCACATTTTCTGCACCGAAGAGCAGATGCAGGCCGAATCCGCGGCGTTCATCAAGCTGACCATGGACGTTTACCGCGATTTCGGCTTCACCGACGTCGAGATGAAACTGTCCACTCGTCCGGAAAAACGCGTAGGTTCCGACGAGCTGTGGGATCGCGCCGAAGCGGCACTGGCTGCAGCCCTTGATTCTGCGGGTCTGCCGTATGATCTGCAGCCGGGTGAAGGTGCGTTCTACGGTCCGAAAATCGAGTTCTCGCTGAAAGATTGCCTCGGTCGCGTCTGGCAGTGTGGTACCTTGCAGCTCGATTTCAACCTGCCTGTCCGTCTGGGCGCCGAATACGTCTCCGAAGACAACAGCCGCAAACACCCAGTGATGCTGCACCGGGCGATCCTCGGTTCGTTCGAGCGTTTCGTCGGGATTCTGATCGAGCATTACGAAGGTGCATTCCCTGCGTGGCTGGCGCCAACCCAGGCAGTGATCATGAATATCACTGATAAACAGGCAGATTTCGTCGCTCAGGTTGAAAAAACTCTCAACGAAAGCGGATTTCGTGCCAAGTCCGACTTGAGAAATGAAAAGATCGGCTTTAAAATCCGCGAGCATACTTTGCTCAAGGTTCCCTATCTTTTGGTTATCGGAGATAAGGAAGTCGAGATGCAGACTGTCGCTGTGCGTACTCGTGAAGGTGCTGACCTGGGCTCGATGCCCGTCGCCCAGTTCGCTGAGTTTCTCGCGCAAGCGGTTTCCCGGCGTGGTCGCCCAGATTCGGAGTAATTATTATTAAGCGTGAAATGAGACAAGATAAACGAGCTGCACCGAAAGCCCCGATCAACGAGAATATCTCGGCACGCGAGGTTCGGTTAATTGGCGCTGATGGCGAGCAGATTGGCATCGTCTCGATTGATGAAGCGCTTCGTATTGCTGAAGAAGCAAAGCTTGATCTGGTAGAAATCTCTGCTGACGCAGTCCCACCGGTTTGCCGGGTGATGGACTACGGCAAATCGATCTTCGAGAAGAAGAAGCAGATTGCAGCAGCGAAGAAAAACCAGAAGCAGATTCAGGTAAAAGAAATCAAGTTTCGTCCAGGGACGGAGGAAGGGGATTACCAGGTAAAACTGCGCAACCTGGTACGTTTCCTGAGTGACGGGGACAGGGCCAAGGTATCCTTGCGATTCCGCGGCCGTGAGATGGCCCACCAGGAGCTGGGGATGGAACTCCTCAAGCGGGTTGAAGCTGACCTGCTCGAGTACGGTTCGGTCGAACAGCATCCTAAGATGGAAGGACGCCAGCTGATCATGGTCATCGCCCCGAAAAAGAAGAAGTAATCAACAGGGCACGGCAGGCCTTCTGATTATGTTTATCAACTGAATGCGGAGTATCCGAACATGCCAAAAATGAAAACCAAAAGTGGTGCTGCTAAGCGGTTTCTGAAAACTGCTAACGGTATCAAGCACAAGCACGCTTTCAAGAGCCACATCCTGACCAAAATGTCGACCAAGCGTAAGCGTCAACTGCGCGGTAGCAGCTTGCTGCATCCGTCTGACGTGGCAAAAGTCGAGCGCATGCTGCGCCTTCGTTAATTTTAGTCAAGAATAGAGGAAGTAACTCATGGCTCGTGTAAAGCGTGGCGTCATTGCCCGTAAGCGTCACAAAAAAATTCTGAAACTTGCTAAAGGCTACTACGGCGCACGCTCCCGCGTATTCCGTGTTGCCAAGCAAGCGGTAATCAAGGCAGGCCAATACGCCTACCGTGACCGTCGTCAGAAAAAACGTCAGTTCCGCGCTCTGTGGATCGCTCGTATCAACGCTGGTGCTCGTGTTAACGGTCTGTCCTACAGCCGTTTCATCGCTGGCCTGAAAAAAGCGTCCATCGAGATCGACCGTAAGGTTCTGGCTGATCTGGCAGTGAACGAAAAAGCGGCGTTTGCTGCGATTGTCGAGAAAGCTAAAGCCACCTTGGCTTAAGTACCCCCGACAGTCACCCGGCCTCACCTCTGTGGGGCCAGGTGTTAAACGTCATAAATAGGGGAAGAGCCTTCAAGCTCTTCCCCTATTTTGTATCTGGAGTCTGTACATGGAAAACCTGGATGCGCTGGTCTCTCAAGCACTAGAGGCTGTGCAAAGCGCTGAAGATATCAATGCCCTGGAGCAAATCCGGGTTCAATACCTTGGCAAAAAGGGTGAATTGACTCAGGTGATGAAGACCCTGGGGAATTTGCCGGCAGAAGAGCGTCCGCAAGTCGGCGCCCTGATCAACGTTGCCAAGGAGCGTGTTACAGGCGTTCTCAATGCGCGCATGGCTCTGTTTGAAGAAGCCGAACTGGCTGCCAAACTGTCTGCCGAATCCATTGACGTGACGTTGCCGGGCCGTGGCCAGACCTCCGGTGGTCTGCATCCTGTGACCCGGACTCTGGAACGAGTCGAGCAGTTCTTCACCCGCATCGGCTACGGCATCGCCGAAGGCCCTGAGGTCGAAGACGACTATCACAACTTCGAAGCGCTCAACATCCCAGGCCATCACCCGGCCCGGTCGATGCATGACACCTTCTATTTCAATGCGAACATGTTGCTGCGCACCCATACCTCGCCGGTACAGGTCCGCACCATGGAGTCCAAGCAGCCGCCGATCCGCATCGTCTGCCCAGGCCGTGTGTATCGCAGCGACTCCGATATCACCCACTCGCCGATGTTCCACCAGGTCGAAGGCCTGCTGGTCGATCGCGACATCAATTTCGCCGACCTCAAAGGCACCATCGAAGAATTCCTGCGGGTGTTCTTCGAAAAAGAGCTGGCCGTCCGTTTCCGTCCTTCGTACTTCCCGTTCACCGAGCCATCCGCTGAAGTCGACATGGAATGCGTGATGTGCAGCGGTAAAGGCTGCCGCGTCTGCAAGCAGACCGGCTGGCTGGAAGTCATGGGTTGCGGCATGGTGCACCCGAACGTGCTGCGCATGTCCGGCATCGATCCGGAAGAGTTCTCCGGTTTTGCCTTCGGCATGGGTGTCGAGCGTCTGGCAATGCTCCGTTACGGCGTGAACGACTTGCGTCTGTTCTTCGACAACGACTTGCGGTTCCTCGCGCAATTTCGCTAGTCGTAACGAATTCTTAGGAGAGCAGGATGAAATTCAGTGAACAATGGCTGCGTGGTTGGGTTAGCCCGCAGGTAAGTCGCGACGAGCTGGTTGCTCGTCTGTCGATGGCGGGTCTGGAGGTCGATAGCGTGACCCCGGCCGCCGGTGTATTCAGCGGCGTGGTCGTCGGCGAGGTGCTGAGCACCGAGCAACACCCTGATGCCGACAAGTTGCGTGTGTGCCAGGTCAGCAATGGCGCGGAAACCTTCCAGGTCGTGTGCGGTGCGCCAAACGTGCGTCCGGGCCTGAAGATTCCGTTCGCCATTATCGGTGCCGAACTGCCGGGCGACTTCAAGATCAAGAAGGCCAAGCTGCGTGGCGTCGAGTCCAACGGCATGCTGTGCTCGCAAGCCGAGCTGCAGGTCGGTGAAGGCAACGACGGTCTGATGGAACTGCCGGCCGATGCGCCGGTGGGCGAAGATTTCCGTGTGTACCTGGATCTGGAAGATGCCAGCATCGAGGTCGACCTGACCCCGAACCGTGGCGACTGCCTGTCGCTGGCCGGTCTGGCCCGTGAAGTGGGTGCGCTGTACGACACGCCGGTCACTCGCCCGGTGGTCATGACCATTCCGGCTGTGCACGACGAAGTGCGTCCGGTAGAAGTGCTGGCGCCTGCCGCCTGCCCGCGTTACCTGGGTCGTGTCATCCGTAACGTTGATCTGTCCAAACCAACCCCGCTGTGGATGGTTGAACGTCTGCGCCGCGCCGATGTGCGCAGCATCGACGCTGCCGTCGACATCACCAACTACGTGATGCTTGAGCTGGGTCAGCCACTGCACGCTTTCGATCTCGCCGAAATCAATGGCGGCATCCGCGTGCGTATGGCGGAAGAGGGTGAGAAGCTGGTTTTGCTCGACGGTCAGGAAGTCAGCCTGCGTAGCGATACCCTGGTGATTGCCGACCACACCCGCGCTCTGGCGATTGCCGGCGTAATGGGTGGCGAGCACAGCGGTGTGTCCGCAACCACTCGCGACGTTTTCCTGGAAAGTGCGTTCTTCGATCAGATCGCTGTGGCGGGCAAGGCTCGTTCCTACGGCCTGCACACCGACGCCTCGCACCGTTACGAGCGTGGCGTGGACTGGCAACTGGCCCGTGAAGCCATGGAGCGCGCCACTGGCCTGCTGCTGGAAATTACCGGTGGTGAAGCCGGCCCGATCATCGAGACCGTCATTGAACAGCACCTGCCGTCGATCGCGCCGATCACCCTGCGTGCGCAGCGCATCACCCAGATGCTGGGGATGGAAATGGATTCGGCGCAGGTCGAGCGTCTGCTCAGCGCCTTGGGTCTGAAGATTTCCGCTGACGGCGCAGGGCAGTGGCGCGTAGAAGTGCCAAGTCACCGCTTCGACATCAGTCTGGAAGTCGATCTGATCGAAGAGCTGGCGCGTCTGTACGGCTATAACCGTCTGCCGGTTCGTTACCCGCAAGCGCGTCTGGCGCCGCAAGCGAAGGCTGAAGCACGCAGCGAATTGCCTGAGCTGCGTCGTCTGCTGGTAGCCCGTGGTTATCAAGAAGCGATCACTTACAGCTTCATCGATCCGAAACAGTTCGAACTGTTCAACCCGGGCGTTGAGCCGCTGTTGCTGGCCAACCCGATTTCCAATGATATGGCTGCCATGCGTTCCTCGCTGTGGCCGGGCCTGGTCAAGGCGTTGCAGCACAACCTGAACCGCCAGCAGGATCGCGTGCGTCTGTTCGAAAGCGGTCTGCGCTTCGTCGGTCAGCTGGAAGGTCTGAAGCAAGAACCGATGCTGTCGGGTGTTGTTTGCGGCAGCCGTCTGCCGGAAGGTTGGGCGCAGGGTCGCGACACCGTCGATTTCTTCGACGTGAAGGCTGATGTTGAAGCGGTGTTGGGCTTTGCCGGTGCACTGGATACCTTCACTTTCACTCCGGGTAAACACCCGGCGCTGCACCCGGGGCAAACCGCGCGCATCGAACGTGACGGGCGTGAAGTCGGCTTTATCGGTGCGATTCACCCCGAGCTGTCCAAAGCCCTGGGCCTGGATCGTCCGGTCTTCGTCTTCGAGCTGGTTCTGGCTGAAGTCGCTTCCGGAAAAATGCCGCAATTCCATGAGTTGTCGCGTTTTCCTGAAGTGCGTCGTGACCTTGCACTGATCGCGCACAAAGACGTCGCGGCCTCGGCTGTACTGGACGTAATCCGTGAAAATGCAGGCGAATGGCTCACGGATCTCAGGCTGTTTGACGTGTATCAGGGTAAAGGCATTGATCCTGATAGAAAAAGCCTTGCAGTTGGCTTGACCTGGCAGCATCCATCGCGCACTCTTAATGACGATGAGGTGAATTCGACGACGCAAAATATCCTCACCTCGCTCGAACAAAGGTTGAACGCCACGTTAAGGAAGTGACGTATGGGGGCTTTGACGAAAGCTGAGATGGCGGAACGTCTGTATGAAGAGCTGGGCCTGAACAAGCGGGAAGCCAAGGAATTGGTTGAACTGTTTTTCGAGGAAATCAGGCACGCTCTTGAAGACAACGAGCAGGTCAAATTGTCCGGTTTCGGCAATTTCGACCTTCGGGACAAACGCCAGCGGCCTGGCCGCAACCCGAAAACGGGGGAAGAAATCCCGATCACGGCTCGCCGTGTGGTCACCTTTCGTCCAGGGCAGAAGTTGAAGGCCCGAGTTGAGGCTTATGCTGGAACCAAGTCATAACGACGAACTACCCGTCATCCCGGGCAAACGCTACTTCACCATTGGTGAAGTCAGCGAGCTGTGTGCGGTAAAACCACACGTGCTGCGCTACTGGGAGCAGGAGTTTCCTCAACTCAACCCCGTCAAACGCCGCGGAAACCGCCGGTATTATCAGCGCCAGGATGTGCTGATGATCCGGCAGATCCGCGCGCTCCTTTACGATCAGGGATTCACCATCGGCGGCGCACGCTTGCGTCTGTCCGGTGATGAAGCCAAAGACGACACCACCCAGTACAAGCAAATGATCCGCCAGATGATCGCTGAGCTTGAAGATGTACTGGTGGTGCTCAAGAAATAAAAAGCTGCGTTTGAATACTTCCAGTTTTCAAAAGCTTGCGATATATTCTTGAGCGCTCTTCGAGACGAGGGGCGGGTTTCAAACTAGTCGGGGCGTAGCGCAGTCCGGTAGCGCACTAGCATGGGGTGCTAGGGGTCGAGTGTTCGAATCACTCCGTCCCGACCATATATTTCAATGACTTAGCCCAGCTCTAGCCAGTTGGGCTTTTTCATGCGTAGGGAGTTTTTCGGGATTCATCTAAGCCGATCATCTAGATCGGCTTTTTTGTGCCTGCGCAAAACCCACGCAAAAAAGGTCGCTGGATGAAAAGTTTGGATCACTTGATAGACAAGGGAGTCCGGCTGCGCAGCCATTTGATGTCGGGTTGATACTCTGCCTGCCAGGGCTGAAGATGCTCGCTCAAATACACGAATGTTGCAGGCCACATCTTTTCCGTCATTGGTTCATAAGAAAATGGATAAGTTATCTCGCTTGAACTCGCTTTTGATTCAGCACAATGCGGTCGTTTCGCTGAATATCGAAATTCAAGACTTCAAGTACAACCTGGCCTTGACGATGTCGTCGCTCGATGACGCAGCAGAAAGCGCTATCACTATAAATTTTCAGGATGTCAGTGCGCTTGATCTAAGTGGATTTGGCGGCGGATTGACTCAATTCATGGAGCTCGTCGTTACCCGAATCGATCGTGGGCTCGACAGAATCAGATATGAATTAAGAGACGTAGAGGACGAAAAAATTTCCTTCTACTTCTTTACCTTCAGCGAGCCGAGCCATGTGCAGCAGTATTGCGGGGTTTGATAGACCGTACTGTCAGTGCGCTCGCCTCTGAAGCGCCACTAAATATTGGCGATCGGGTGCCGATACTCAGTCATCTAAATTCCGATCGAGCGAAGGCGCATGGACATCAGCAATACCAGCAGTGAATATCAAAAGCCGAAAAATCTTGCCGGGCTGGGCCGTCGCTGGGGTGGGCAGATCATCGATACGTTGATCACCTACTTTTTGATCCTCTTCGTAGGACGGCTGGCGGAGTTTATTGGTTTGCCGCCAAATGTGGTGGCTGTCCTGGCTCTTGGTACGGGTGTGGCGTATTACCTGTTTTCCGACGCAATGCCCAACGGGCAAAGCCTGGGTAAAAAGCTGCTGGGGATGTCGGTGATTGATGAGCGTAGCTACTTGAACTGCAATCTGTATCAATCGTTCATACGCAATATCACAACGCCGTTTCTGAACATCCTCGACTGGATTTTCATCTTCTTTGGCTCGCGCAAACGCCTGGGCGACATGCTTGCGTCAACAATTGTGATTCGTGTCAGGTGAGTCAAGTGGGGCGACGGCAGTCGCCCAAGTGTTAAGGTTTCGAATCTTGCTGAATATCCTCCGAGTCACTGGAGGTTGCGGCGTCCTTCTGCGTTTCTTGCGGTTCGGCGCCGGAGTTTGAGCCTGACGCTTCTTCGCCTTTTTTATTGGCTTTTTCCTCGTTGGACTCTGAGCTTTGCGCCTGATTTGTGCCGGAGGAGGCTGTCGGTGTTGCTGCCGAACTGGTCTGCGTGAAGAGCGAGCCAGTCAACAGCAGGCTTGCAAGCGTCAGGGTTGCAATCGACTTGTTCATGATCTGAGTCTTCCGCGCGATGGGGGTAACTCTTTGGAGGCATGAACAGGCTTAAGGTGCTGGCCGTTGGACGAGCGGTAAGGTCACAGATACCCGGCCCAATGTGAAAGCAGAAAGATTTCTACCAAGCCGACCACAAACATGACTGCGACAGAGCGCCGCGAAAGCACCGCGCTATATTTAGCGGCCTTGCAAGTCGGCCCATTCAATCCCGAAGCGGCTCAGGTATTTTCTCAAGCGATCTGCATCATTCGGCTGCGCCTTGGCCTGGCGCGATACGCCGAACAGTCTGCGTCCGGCATCCGACAGGCTGTCCGCTTGCCGACATACTTCAATTACCGCCTTCAATTGCAATCGATCAAACAGGTCGAGGCTATCGGCGTCTCCCGGGAGGTCATCCGACACGCCGTCCGCTTGCGCCAGTCCCCACGCATAACGCAGTCGATCAATTTCTTCCTGCACTTGCGCCTCATCAATTCGTCCGCTGTCCGCCAGCGTGGCCATCCGGGTAATCGACGCTGACAGTTCGCGAAAGTTGCCCAGCCATGCCGCTTCGCGAGAGCTGGCGAAGGCGAGGTAGCGCCGCCGCGCTTCGAGGTTGAAGCGCACCAGTTGGCCGTGATCGCGAGCGTGACGTTCGAGCTCGAAATCGATGTTGGGCTCGATGTCTTCGCGGCGGCCGGCCAGGCCGGGCAAATCAAATGTCCAGAGGTTGATGCGCGCGTACAGATCCTCGCGGAACAGGCCTTCGGCGACGCGGCTGCGCAGATCGCGATGAGTGCCGGCGATGATCAGGAAGTCGCTGTCGACCTCCTTGTCGGAGCCAAGCGGAAAGAAGCGCTTTTCTTCGATAGCCTTGAGCAGCATCGCCTGTTCGTCCGCGCCCAGTTCACCGATTTCATCAAGAAACAACATGCCGCCGTCCGCGGCGCGCAGCAGGCCGTCGCGGGCGTTCTGCGCGCCGGTGAATGCGCCCTTGACGTGACCGAACAGAGCCGACATCGCACCGTCGCCCCGCAGGGTGGCGCAGTTCACCTCAACAAACCGGCCCTGCATTTGATGGCGGCTGCGTTTGAGTTCATAGATGCGTCGGGCGAGAAACGATTTGCCGGCGCCGGTCGGGCCGATCAGCAGCATGGGCGCCTTGGAGCGCACGGCCACGCGTTCAATCTGTTCGATGGAGCGGTTGAACGCCGCGTTACGGGTGGCGATGCCGGACTTCAAGAACTCCAGGCCCTCGAGGCGTTTGTTGGCGAAACGCGAGGCAATGCGGTCATAACGCGACAGGTCGAGGTCGATCAGCGCGTGAGTGCCGGTGGCTTGTTCATCTTCGCTTTTGCGTCGGGCGGGGGAGGTCTGGATCAGGCGCGCCGGCAGATAGCGTGCTTCGGTCAGCAAGAACCAGCAAATCTGCGCGACGTGGGTGCCGGTGGTGATGTGAACCAGATAGTCCTCGTGCTCGGTATCGAAGCTGTAGGCCGTCGTGAAGTCATGCAGTGCGCCGTAGACCTCTTCGAAATCCCACGGATTGCGCAGTGCCATGGGGTACAGGTGTACCTCGGTTTCCGGCGAGACCTGCTGGATATCGGCGCGAACCCGTTCAGCGAGGCTAATGTCGCGCGCGTCGATACCGTGAATCAGTTCCAGACGATGGATCAACACGTCCGGTTGCTGGCACAGGCCAACGCTCGGTCGCCAGTGGCTCCAGCGATTGGCGCCTTTGCCAACGCGGTCCAGGGTGGCGCCGATAAAACCGATGGCGACGGTGCGTTTGTTGGGCATGGCTATCTCAAAAGATAAATGACGATATCAAATGATAGGTTTCTCACGCTGGGTTTGTCTTCGGTTCAGCTCAAAGAAATCGATAAAAAATAAAAAAACTATATAAATCAATAAGATAAAAAATAAATTTTGCGCCTCTCAAAAACTGGCACAGCCGCTGCAATACCTATCGCAACGAACAGGACAACACAGTGAGACGCCACGATGGCCAACTTCAAACTCTTCAACACGCAATCGAAACAGCTGCCAGCCTGCGACACTTTGAATGCCTCCGGTGCCTCGGCATATGCCTACACGCCGAAGCATCAGCTGGCCCAGCTGGCGGTCACCGGTTGCCTGAACCAGACGTTTTACGCCAGCGCTGAAAGCCAGCTGGATCAAGTGTTGAAGCTGGTGGCTGAACTCGACAGCCGTTTCGTGGCGAAGGCTGCTGTCTACGCTCGCCAAAAGGGCCACATGAAAGACATGCCGGCGTTGTTGCTCGCGGCGTTGACGGCGAACCGTTCGACGCTGGTGCCTGAGGTGTTTGAACAAGTGATCGACAGCGGCAAGATGTTGCGCAACTACGTGCAGATCCTGCGCAGTGGCGCCACCGGGCGCAAATCCCTTGGTTCGCAACCCAAACGTCTGGTGCAGAACTGGCTGAACGGCGCGACCGAACGTCAACTGCTACAAGCGTCGATTGGCAACCAGCCATCGCTGGCTGATGTGGTGAAGATGGTTCACCCAAAGCCGGCTGAGGCCTGGCGCGAAGCGTTCTTCGCCTGGCTGATCGGCAAACCGGTGGATGTGCAGGCATTGCCTCAACTGACCCGCGATTTGTTGGCATTTCGCAGCGGTGCGAGTCACGAAGTACCCGCAGTACCGTTTCAACTGCTCGGCAATGAAACCCTGAGCAAAGAGCAATGGGCGGCGCAGGCCTGCAACATGGGCTGGCAGGGGTTGCGCATCAACCTCAACACCCTGGCGCGGCATGGCGCGTTCGAGGTTCCGGGTTGCGTCGAGTACGTGGCAGCGCGACTTGCAGATCCGCAAGAAGTGGCCAAGGCGCGGGTTTATCCGTACCAGTTGCTGGCGGCCTACCGGATGGTTGGCGATAACGTTCCGCTGCAGATCCGCGAGGCATTGCAGGACGCACTTGAGTTATCGCTGGCCAACGTGCCGAAGCTGGAAGGCGCGGTGGTGGTATGCCCGGACGTATCGGGTTCAATGGGCAGCCCAGCGACCGGTTATCGTCAGGGTGCAACCACCGCAGTGCGTTGCATTGATGTGGCGGCACTGGTCGCGGCGGCGGTGTTGCGCAAACAGCCAGCGGCGCGGGTGATGCCGTTCGAAGTGAAGGTGGTGGATATCAAGCTCAACCCACGGGACAGCGTGATCAGCAACGCGGAGAAACTGGCCAGGGCCTTTGGCGGCGGCACCAACTGCTCGGCGCCATTGAAGAAACTGGCAGATAGCAAGGCCAGGGTCGATACGTTGATTCTGGTATCGGACAACGAGTCCTGGATCGACACGCGGCGCCGTGGTGCCAGTGAGACCATGCTCCAGTGGGAGCGCATCAAGCGGATCAACCCGCAGGCACGGCTGGTGTGCATCGATATCCAGCCGGGTTATGCAACGCAGGCAGCCGACCGCGACGACATTCTGAATGTCGGCGGTTTCAGCGATGCGGTGTTCGATGTGGTCGAGCAGTTCACCAGCGGTCGTTACGGTGCCCAGCACTGGGTCGAAGCGATCGAGAAGATGCAATGAATTGATTTGTCACAGGCGCTGAATGCCGGTGGGACTACATCCAAGACGTCTCATCAAACCCTTGTCAGCGTGTGTGACGGCACGAATGCCTGATGGCTGTACATCTGAGGCCGGTTAACCCCGGTGCGCGGCGACGCGCAACAGTCATCAACTTTTGTCGTGCCACCTTATTGAAAAAGAAGGCAGCGAATGCAACAGGTACTCCATCGGAACGCGGGTTCGAATCCCGCCCCGGCAACGGGGGCTCGACTGGCAGAGCCACAGTGTCTGTTTTTTTGTCGCTGCACATGACGGAACAACGCCGAATCATCGGCCGACGAATAAAGAATAGAGAAATGAAAGCACACACTTACAAACTGCTCGAAGTCGCCAACGGCAAGCCGATCAAACTCTGGACCGAAGGCGTCCCGGTGGAAAACGAGGCCCGCGAGCAACTGATGAACACCGCAAAGATGCCATTCATCTTCAAGCATTTGGCGGTGATGCCGGATGTGCATCTGGGCAAGGGCTCGACTATTGGCAGCGTGATTCCGACGGTGGGCGCGATCATCCCTGCGGCCGTCGGCGTGGACATCGGTTGCGGCATGATCGCCGCACGCACGTCGCTGACCGCAGCCGACTTGCCGGACAACCTGCAGGGTCTGCGCAGCGCCATCGAGCAAGCGGTGCCCCATGGCCGCAGTTCGAACCGTTCTCGGCGCGACAAGGGCGCATGGGACGAGATTCCGCAGCAAGCCGATCAGGCTTGGGCGGGGCTTCAGCCACGTTTCAAACTGATCACCGACAAGTACCCGAAACTGACCAACACCAACAACCGTGGGCATCTGGGCACGCTCGGCAGCGGCAACCACTTCATCGAAGTGTGCCTGGATGAAGCCAACCGGGTCTGGTTCATGTTGCACAGTGGTTCTCGCGGTGTCGGCAACGCCATTGGCAACCTGTTCATTCAGATGGCTCAGGCGGATATGCGGCAACACATCGCCAACTTGCCGGATCGTGACCTGGCGTACTTCGAAGAAGGCAGCCAGCACTTCGATGATTACGTGGAAGCGGTGAGCTGGGCGCAGGACTTCGCCAGACAGAACCGCGAATTGATGATGCGCGCGGTGATTCAGGCCACGCGCCAGATCATTCGCAAGCCGTTCGAGGTGGCGCTGGAAGCGGTCAACTGCCACCACAACTACGTGCAGAAAGAGCGGCATTTCGGCGAAGAAATCCTGGTCACCCGCAAAGGCGCGGTGTCGGCGAAGAAAGGTGAACTCGGGATCATTCCGGGTTCGATGGGCGCCAAGAGTTTCATTGTGCGCGGCCTGGGCAACGAAGAGTCGTTCAGCTCCTGTAGCCACGGCGCCGGCCGCACCATGAGCCGAACGAAGGCAAAGAATACATTCACCGTCGAAGACCAGATCCGCGCCACGGCGCATGTCGAGTGCCGCAAGGACGAAGCGGTGATCGACGAAATTCCGATGGCCTACAAGGACATCGACAAAGTCATGCACGCCCAGCGCGAGTTGGTGGAAGTGCTGCACACCCTGCGGCAAGTGGTGTGCGTCAAAGGATAAAAGGATCAGCAGTCATGGAATTTGCAGAACGCCACCCGCTGTGCGCCACGATGCGTGCGCGGGTACTGGAAGAGTTGGCGCGTATAGAGCGCGAGCGCAATGTCACGGTGTTGTACGCCTGTGAGTCCGGCAGTCGGGCCTGGGGCTTTGCTTCGACCGACAGCGACTACGACGTGCGGTTCGTGTACGTGGAAAAACCGCAGTGGTTCGTTCAGGTCGACACGCCGCGCGCGGTGATCGAGCGGCCATTGGACGACGAGCTGGACGTCAGCGGCTGGGAACTGCGCAAGACCCTCGGGTTATTGCGCAAGTCCAATCCGACGTTGCTGGAGTGGCTCGACTCGCCATTGGTGTACCGCAGCGAAAGCGCGCAGGTTGCGCAACTGCGGGAACTGGCCGAAGCGTTCTACAGCCCGCCGGCAGCCCGCAACCACTATCTGTCGATGGCGAAAAACAACTTTCGCCAGTACCTGCAAGGCGACAGCGTACGGTTCAAGAAGTACTTCTACGTGCTGCGGCCGTTGCTGGCGGTGCGCTGGATCGATCAGGGGCGTGGGCGTCCACCGATGACCTTCGCCGACCTGCTGACCACAATCGACGACCGGGCACTGCTGGCTGAAGTCGACGAACTGCTGGCACTCAAACGCAATGCCGACGAGCGCGCCTACGGTCCGCGTCGTCCGGCGCTGCACAGGTTCATCACTGCCGAACTCGAGCGCGATGTGCCCACATTACTCAGAACTCAGGAAAACTCGCGACGACTGGATGACTACCTCAGGGAGACCGTCGGGTTGTACGCATAAGGAATGAAATGGAACAGCAAGTGATTGAACTGGACGGCGCGATTGGCGGCGGTCAGGTGTTGCGCAGCGCGCTGAGCCTGTCGATGGTGACGGGCCAGGCGTTTCGCATTAAACAGATTCGTGCCCGCCGCAGTCGGCCGGGATTGTTACGCCAGCATTTGACGGCAGTGATGGCGGCCGCCGAAGTCTGCGGCGCACGGATCGCGGGAGCGGAACTGGGCTCGCAGGCGCTGTATTTCGAGCCGGGAACGATTCGTTCGGGTGATTACCGGTTTGCGATCGGCACGGCCGGCAGTTGCACGTTGGTGTTGCAGACACTGCTGCCAGCACTGTTGCAGGCGCCGGGCACAAGTCGCGTGCGGATCAGCGGCGGTACGCATAATCCGTTGGCGCCGCCTGTCGATTTCCTTACACGCAGTTGGTTGCCGTTGATGCGGCGCATGGGTGCCGGCATTGAGCTGGATCTGCTGCGTCACGGCTTTGTCCCGGCCGGTGGCGGTGAAATCGACGTCACGGTGCAGCCGTCGCAACTGACGCCGCTGGACCTGTGTGAGCGTGGGGCGCTGCTGTCGCAGCAAGCCTTGGCGCTGACGGCCGGTCTCGCACCGAGCGTCGCCGAGCGTGAACTGAATCAGGTGGCGAAACGCTTGCGCTGGGCAGCGGAAACTTTGCATCCGATCACGCTCGACCCGGCGCGTGGCCCCGGTAACGTGCTGTTACTGGAGTACGTGTTCGAGCAGGTCACCGAAGTCTTCAGTGCCTTTGGCCAGGTGTTGTTACGGGCGGAGAAGGTCGCTGATAGCGCAATCAATCAGGCGACAGACTGGTTACGCAGTGACGCAGCGGTGGCGGAACACCTCGCCGACCAGTTGCTGCTGCCGATGGCGCTGGCCGGTGGCGGATCATTCACTACCCCAAGAATGACCGAGCATCTGCACAGCAACATCGCGGTGATCGAGCGCTTCTTGCCGGTCACTATCGAATGCTCGGAAGCGGGCCCCGAGCGTCTGCGGGTTGAGGTCCGCAACGGTCGCTGACCACGTCGCAAGCCCGGATCAATCTCGCGAATGCGGCAATTTGCTGGCCCCCAGGCTTGGGCTTCCCCGGCAAAATCGCCTTTTTTCAAAAGGTTAGGTTGGCTATATGCGGACGATTGTCATAACCGTTGCAACGCTTTCCCTGGCTGCTTTCGCTTCGGCCATTGAAGCGAGGGAGTTGAGCAAGAGTCACCGGTTTGCCTGTACGTGGGGCTCGGACATCGCCGCCGGCGCACAACAGTCGAAGCTCTCGGGGATCTCGTTGTATGGCGCGCGCAAGCAGTTGCAGGTGCGCAAGTTCCAGCAACCGTGGATGCGCATGACGGCAATGGGGATTACCGAGCAGACCTACAACAGCACGTCGAAGCTCAAACCTGCAGCGGTCAAGCAGACCTATTACGAACAATGCGTGCGGCATGAGCTGGCCCAACGATAAATCAAAAAGCCCAACCTGAAGAGGTTGGGCTTTTTCATGCCTGACGAAGCGTCGGCGTTACTTGTCAGTCTCGCAATTGACCATCCACGACACACCGAAGCGATCGACCAGCATACCGAACCGGGCGGCCCAGAAAGTCGCCTCTAGCGGCATATCGACGCGACCGTCCTTGGCCAGCGCATTAAACACTCGCTCGGCTTCGGCAACGCTGTCGACGTTGAGCGAGATCGAGCAACCACTCATGCCCCCGGTCGGCCGGTCAGGTGTAGTGTCCGAGGCCATGATCATCTGGTCGCCGACTTTCAGGCAGGTGTGGATCACTAGATGATGATGCTCTTTCGGTACGTGTTCGGCGGCGGGTGTTTCGCCGAAGGTCATGATTGCTTCGAGTTTTCCTTGCAGCGCTTGCTCATAAAAGGTGAAGGCTTCACGGCAGTTGCCGTTGAAGATCAGGTAGGGATTGATTCGCATGATGGCGTTCCTGGCAGTAGGCGCGGAGAGAGGCGATGTTCGCCAGGTTCCGCGAAAGGCGGTTAAACCATAGCAAAGCATTGGACGTCGCAACGGCCGGAGTTTTTCCAGATGTTTTTCTTCTGAAAACGCCGCGCTTCAGCACGGATAAAACCTGCGGAGTACCATGACACTCTGTACGACCTATCGAGCTTGTTCTGCCATGCCTTTGATTTCCCGCTTCAACGCCCTGTTCGATCAGGCCCGGCGCGCCTTGCTGCTGGTCTGGGCAACTTCACGCGGGTTATTTCTGGGCCTGGTGCTGGCGACCCTGATAGCGGGTGTGCTGCCGGCGCTGGCCGCATGGCTGGGTCAGCGCATTGTCGATGCGGTGGTGACGGCGATGCAGTTGCACGCGCAGCAGGGCGATGCACCGCTGTGGCCGGTGTTGCGTTATGTGCTGATGGAGGCAGGGGTGTTGGCGCTGTTATCCGGAACGCAACGGGCGCTCTCGGTGCAGCAGTCGTTGTTGCGGGTGCAGTTGGGGCAGAAGGTCAACACGCTGATTCTGGAGAAAGCGCAGACCCTGTCGCTGGTGCAGTTCGAGAATTCCGAGTTCTACGACAAACTGGTGCGCGTACGCCGCGAAGCCTCGACCCGGCCGCTGGCGTTGGTGATGAAGTCGCTGGGGTTGATCCAGAACCTGATCATGCTGATCAGCTTCGGTGTGCTGCTGGTGCATTTTTCGCCGTGGGCACTGCTGTTGCTGGTGATCGGCGCGTTGCCGGTGTTCTTTGCCGAGGCGCACTTCTCCGGCGACGCTTTCCGCTTGTTCACCCGCCGCGCTCCGGAGAGTCGGCAGCAAAATTACATCGAAACCTTGCTGTCCCATGAGGCCTATATAAAAGAAGTCAAGCTGTTCGGCTTTGCGCCGTTGCTGTTGCAGCGCTATCGGGACACCTTCGCCAAGCTCTACGCCGAAGATCGGCGCCTGACATTGCGGCGTGATGGCTGGGGTTTCGGTCTCGGCTTGCTCGGTACAGGGGCGTTCTATCTGGCTTATGCCTGGGTGGTGATCGATGCGGTGCACGGCAATATCAGTCTCGGTCAGATGACCATGTACCTGGTGTTGTTCAAGCAGGGGCAGAGTGCGGTCAGCAGCAGCCTGAGTGCGATCAGCGGCTTGTACGAGGACGGTCTGTACCTGTCGAGCCTGTATGAGTATCTGGCCGAACCGGTGTTGGCTGATTGCGGTCATCTCACCGTCGGCGCGCATCCGGGTGATGGCCTGCGTTTTGAGAACGTCGGTTTCCGCTATCCGGGGGCCAGCCGTGCAGCACTGGAAGGCATCGACCTGCACCTGGTGCCGGGCAAGAGTGTGGCGCTGGTGGGGGAGAACGGCTCAGGCAAAACCACGCTGATCAAATTGCTGACGCGCCTTTATCGGCCCGATCAGGGGCGGATTCTGCTTGATGGCAGCGATTTGCAGGATTGGGAAGAGAACACATTGCGGCGGCGTATCGGCGTGATTTTTCAGGACTACATTCGCTACCAGTTCACCGTGGGCGAAAACATCGGCGTGGGGGATACCTCGGCGTTCAATGATGAATCGCGCTGGCAGGCCGCAGCGGCCGAAGGCATGGCCGCGCCGTTCATTGAAGGGCTCGACCGTGGCTATGCAACGCAATTAGGCCGATGGTTCGCTGGCGGTCAGGAGTTGTCGGGCGGGCAATGGCAGAAGATTGCCTTGTCCCGGGCCTACATGCGCCGCGATGCCGACATCCTGATTCTCGACGAGCCGACCTCGGCGCTGGATCCGGCGGCGGAAGCGGCAGTGTTCGAGCATTTCAGCCAACACACCGAAGGGCGCATGACCTTGTTGATTTCCCATCGCTTTTCCAGTGTGCGCAATGCCGATCAGATCATGGTGCTGGAGGGCGGACGGATACTGGAGAAGGGCGATCACAGCAGCCTGATCGCCGCCAATGGGCACTACGCCAAGCTGTTCGATCTGCAGGCTCGCGGCTATCGCTAGGAATCCTGCGCGCTGCGCACCAATGCTGGGCCGGCCACGCGCGGCGTGGGTTTGGACTGCATCAGCGCATCGATCGCCTTGCGATAATTCTGCCCGCCCAGCGCCATGCTGTTGTTGTGGGTGGCACCCGGCACCAATAGCAGTCGTTTCGGTTGTCGGGCGGCGTTGAACAGTTGCTCGCTGAAACGTGGCGGCACGAATGCGTCGGCCATGCCGTGCACCACCAGCAATGGCATGTGAATCTCGGCGATCTTGTCGATGGAGTCGAATTTCTGCGACAGCAGCCAGCGCACTGGTAGCGAAGTGTTGGCCACGGCGGCAGCCACGTCGGCGAGAGAGGTGAAGGTCGATTCGATCACCAGACCTTTGGCCGGCAGCGGTGTCTTGTCCCGTGCGGCGTCCTGGCCGAGTTCGGCGGCCAGATCAATAGCCACGGCGCCACCCAGTGAGTGGCCGTAGATCAGGCGCTTGCTCGGGTCGGGCTGCAGGAGTTTGAAGCGCTCCCACGCCACACGGGCGTCTTCATACACGCTGCTTTCCGAAGGCAGATCGCCCTTGCTCTGGCCGAAACCACGGTAGTCGATGGCCAGTACCGAGTAGCCGGCCGCGCGCAATTGCTCGATGCGGAACAGCTGTCCGGTGAGGTTCCAGCGCACGCCATGCAGATAGAGAATCGCCGGAGCGTTCGGTCGTTCCGCAGGCCACCACCAGGCATGAATATTCTGCCCGGCCTTGAAGCTCTTGGGCTGCAAGTCGAGTTCCTGCACGCTGCCCGGCAAGCCGTGATACCAGCCGGCCGTGCCCGGTTCGATGCGAAACAGCAGTTTGCGCTCGGTGTGCTCGAGCACCGCACAACTCGTCGGCACGCCAATGATCAGCGCAGCCGTGCAGGCGAACGCCAGACGGCGACGACGCAAACGGGTCATGAAGGACAGGAACATTAAACGGTTCACCACAGCGCAGACAAAGAAGGCTTTTTACCAGAAGGCTCGGTCTGCGCGTGACTTTTTCGACCACCGTCTACTCGCAACGATTACAAAATGCTGCGGCTCAGCCCACGCGCAGAACGATTTTGCCGATGTGGTCGCCACCTTCCATGCGCGCATGCGCCTGGGCCGCATCGTTCAGCGAATAAACCTTGTCGATGATCGGCAGGCAGCGTCCGGCGGCCAGCGCCGGCCACACGTGTTCGCGCAGTTGCTCGGCAATTTCGGCCTTTTCCTCAGCGGTTCGCGCACGCAGCAATGAGCCAGTGATCACCGCACGCTTGGCCATGATCGCCAGCAGGTCGATGTCGTTGGCCTTGCCGCCACCGAGAAAGCCCAGCATCACCAGCCGGCCATCCATCGCCAGCGCGCTGACATTACCGTTGAGGTACGAAGCGCCCATGATGTCGAGAATCGCGTTAACGCCTTGGCCAGCAGTTTTTTCGGCGATGACCGTGGCGAAATCCTGCTCGCGATAATTGATCGGCTGCCCACCCAGTTTGCTGATCGCTGCGCATTTATCGGCGCTGCCGGCGGTGGCAAAGGCTTCGATGCCGAATTCGCGGCACAGCATCAGTGCGGTGGTGCCGATGCCGCTGGTGCCGCCGTGGATCAGCACGCGCTGACCACGCTGGGCGTCGCCGAGGCCGAACAGGTTGGCCCACACGGTAAAGAAGGTTTCCGGGATAGCGGCGGCCTGCACCCAATCCAGTCCATCGGGGATCGGCAGGGTTTGCCCGGCCGGGACGTTGCAGTATTCGGCGTAACCGCCACCGTTGGTCAGCGCGCAGACCTTGTCTCCGACGGCAAACTGACTGACACCGGCACCCAGCGCCACTACTTCGCCGGCCACTTCCAGACCGGGGATCGGATTCATCCCCGGCTTCATTGGATACTTGCCGGCCCGTTGCAGGGCGTCGGGACGGTTGATCCCGGCGGCATGCACGCGGATCAGTACTTCACCGGCTGCAGCGACCGGCAACGGCACGCGTTTGGCTTGCAGAACATCGGGGCCACCGGGTTGAGTGATTTCGATCCGGGTCATTTCGTTGGGCAAAGTCATGTCGATTCCTGTTGCTTGAGGTTCTGAAGATGGGAGCGCAGCCCGCGGGCAATGATTCCCTTCAATTTTCACAGACGCGTGGTTCAGTCACTGAGGGCAGCCATTTCAGGGCGTGCTCCAACAAAATCGCCACGACAATCGCCCCTGCGGCGATCACGAAGAGCATTGCGTGCTGACCGCCCGTGGCATTGAACAGCGCCGAATAGGCAAATCCGGCCAGCGCCTGAAACGTGGCAAACGATACGGTGGCGCGGCTCCAGGCGATTTGCTGGCGATGGTGATCCGGCACCAGTTCATGCACGCGGGCCAAGGCCAGCGGGACGATGCCGGGCGGGAATGAACCGATGATCACTGCCAGCACGGCCAACGCCATGAAAGAGTGGGAAACCGCCAGCAGTCCCAGCGCAATCGCCTGTACCAGCAATACCAGCCGAATACCCATCCGCGCGCCAAGCCGATCTGCGAGAAAGCCGTAACTTACCGGGCCGACAATTGCGCCCAGGCCATACATCACCCAAACCAGTGCGCCAATCTGCGCCCCGGCCCCGAGCCCGCGAGCCACGTAATCCACCAGAAACACCATGGCCGGCACCAGACCTGCGGCCATGAATGCGTATTGGCCGAACAGCAAATAGACGGCGGAGGGCGTTGGCTCAACCGTCGCGCCTGCGTGAATGGCGGTCGGGTGTGGTAGATCAACAGGCCAGCCAAACCAGCTCATAGCGCTCAGCAACAAGGACAATCCGCCCAGCCCCAGCCAGGTGGCGTGCAGGCCCATGTTCAACAAGGGCGGGACGATGGTTCCGGAGGCGGCGATGCCCAAGCCGATACCGAGAAAAATCGCACCGCTGGCCAGTCCTTTGCGGGATGCCGGCACATGGGGCAGTACAGTCGCCGCCACCAGCACCATAATTGCACCGCCGGTAATCCCCGACAGCAACCGCCAGCCAA
The DNA here is from genome assembly GCF_014200835.1 of Pseudomonas sp. JAI115. Lineage (NCBI taxonomy): Bacteria > Pseudomonadati > Pseudomonadota > Gammaproteobacteria > Pseudomonadales > Pseudomonadaceae > Pseudomonas > Pseudomonas sp. JAI115. The sequence goes on along the minus strand of NZ_JACHCY010000001.1, from coordinate 874,984 downwards.
AGAACCAGCTCACCGACAATGGAAATGCACAGGCAAAAAACGCTGCGGTGACCAGCAGCATCATCAGTCGCAGGGCGTTTTTATTGCCCAGTTGCCGCGCTATCGGCCGGCCGAGCAGGGCGCCGATCAGATAGCCGACCAGATTGGCTGCGCCGAGGTAGACCACGTCGTTGGCAGAAAACCACTGCGCCTGAATCAGCGAGGGAATAAGCGGTGTATAGGCAAAACGCGCCAGACCAATGCCGACCAGGCTGGCGCAGAGTCCCGAGAAAATCGGTAACGCTGAGGTGGATGTACGCATGACAGCATTCCTGAGGAAGGTCTATTGCGCTCAGGATATCGGCTATCTTTGCTGCGGTAATGCAGCGATTTGGCTTTATAGTGATGCAAATTCGCATCGGTTGGGGGCAGCATGAACTGGGATGATGCGCGGGTATTTCTCGCGGTATGCAGAGAGTCGACCTTACGCGGCGCAGCGCGGGTTTTGGGGGTGGATCAGGCGACTGTCGGGCGACGGATCACGGCGCTGGAAAAGTCCCTGAGCGCGACCTTGTTCCTGCGCACCTCCGACGGCTACGCATTGACCGCGGTCGGCGAGGCCGCGCTCAAAAGCGTGGAAAAAATGGAGCATTCGGCGCTGGAACTTGAGCGGCAGATTCAGGGCCTGGATGATCGTCTGACCGGCACCGTACGCGTCAGCACCACCGACTCGCTGGCCATCGACTTCCTGATCCCGGCCATTAGCCGCCTGCACGCGCAGCACCCGGACGTGCGTGTGCAACTGGACGCCTCCACTCAGATCCTTAGCCTGGCCAAGCGCGAGGCGGACATCGCCGTGCGCAATACCCGGCCTGACAATCCCGATCTGATCGCGCGGCGGATTGCGCGCTGGCCCGTGGGATTGTTCGCTTCACAGGCGTATATCGACGCCCATGGCATCCCGCCGCAGGGTACGGCATTCGAAGGCCATGATCTGGTGGTCTACCAACCGTATTTGCAGACGCACAAGGACATGACGCTGGTTTGCGAACCGCTGCATCGCGGGCGGATTGTCGCCAGCCTGAGCTCCAGTCTGCTGGTACGGCGCTCGATTGCGGCTGGCCTGGGCGTAGGAGAAATCCCGGTGTACATGGGCGAGCGCGATGGCCTGATAAGGCTTTGGCCGGAGCGCAATCGCCCGCAACCCTATGAGGTCTGGCTGGTGACCCACGCGGACTTGCGCCACACCGCACGGGTCAGGGCGGTGATTGAGCAGATTGTCGAGGCGTTTGCACTGGAGAATGAGTGACGGCTCAAAGCGCTTTGGAGAAGCTACATCGTCTGATGAAACGCCCTACATCCACAGCAGAATCTGCCGGCTTGTGGGCTTGGAGCGCCAGTCCTAAGGTTGATGCAACTCGCAGCGCCAGGAAATCGGTGCGCCAGAGAAGGTATCGCTAACCCAGGGAAGGGGATCGGATTGAAAGCCAGGGAATTCGAGCAATATCAAAGCTTCGACACATTGAGCAAAGGTCGTAACACACAAGCCATGAACGCTATCAGCCGTGAAGAATTCAACGCCAGGATCGAGACCATCGAGGCAAGGATGGATGCTCGGGTAGAGCGAGTGCATGCAGATATCCGAGAGTTCCTTTGCTCCCAGGCAGAGCGAGACAAGGCGAACGAGCGCATTCAGGTCGAACGGGATAAACGCTACGACTCGATGATTCAAGGCATTGCCATCGAGTCCAGAGAGGCACTCAAAAAGGCGGGTTCCGTGAATGCCAACGTCTGGATGGCAACGGCTGTGCATCTGTTTGGTGTGGTCAGTATTGTCGTGGGCGGCTATTTCGCCAGTCAGGCCAACCTGTATGCAGCGATACAAACAACCTTGGCGGCGGTTCAGGCGGGCAAAGAAGTCGGCGCAGCCAAGCCTGCCGAGCAGCCATCACCGGTGTTGCCAAAATAAAAAAACGGCCTTCAATCGAGGGCCGTTTTTGTTGGCTTTGGAAACCCTGCCTCATGGCATTTGCGGCAGCTCTTGCGGACGCAGGTCAAACACCAGCACTTCTGCATCCGCGCCATTGCTCAGGGTCAACGCCTGTTCCTCGCGAACCCGCACGCCGTCACCTTCCTGCAGCAACTGGCCGTTGAGTTCAACACTGCCGCGAGCCACATGCACGTAGGCGTAACGGTTGGCGGACAGTTTCAGGGTGGCGCTTTCCTTGCCGTCGAACAACCCGGCGTAAACCCGCGCATCCTGGCGCACTGTCAGCGAACCATCGCTGCCGTCCGGCGAGATGATCAATTGCAGACGACCGCGTTTTTTTTGCGCACTGAAGTGCTCCTGTTGATAGCGCGGTTTGGCGCCGCTGATCTTCGGCACAATCCAGATTTGCAAAAAGTGCACGGGTTTGGTGGCCGAATGGTTGAACTCGCTGTGCGCCACGCCGCTGCCGGCGCTCATCAGTTGTACGTCGCCAGGGCGGATCACCGAGCCGGTGCCCAACGTGTCTTTATGTTCCAGTGCGCCTTCGAGCACGTAGGAAAAGATCTCCATGTCACGATGCGGGTGCTGGCCGAAACCTTTACCGGCGGCAACGCGGTCATCGTTGATCACCAGCAGGTCGGAAAAACCCTGTTCACGCGGGTCGCGGTAGCTGGCGAAGGAAAAGGTGTGGAACGACTTCAACCAGCCATGATTGGCGAGGCCACGATCGGAGGCTTTGCGAAGAGTCAGCATGATGAAATCTCCTGGGGGGACGTGAATTCGTCCGAGTGAGGAGAAGGTTACTGTTTACTCTTCGGGGTAATAAGTAGATGGAAATTGAAATACTGTCCCTTTCTGGTTGACAGTTGTGTGCGCTTGATCACGTATTTTTTTCCGACGATTGTGTCGCAGTTGGCCATAATGCTCAGCCAGTCTTGTCCGTCCATTTTTCATTATCAGTGATGTGTACCCCATGAAAACCGTGGCCATGGTGTTGTTCCCCGACTTTCTGCTGCTCGACATGGCCGGGCCGCTGGAAGTGTTTTCGGTGGCCAATCGCTATTTGAAACCGGAGTCGCACTATCAACTGACGACCCTTGGCACCGAGCGCGGGCCGTTGCGTGCGTCCAACGGTGTGCTGGTACACACCGACCGGCATATCGAACAAGCCCTTGAGCGCTACGATTTGCTGCTGGTGCCAGGAGGGCCGGGGGCTTACAACGAAAAACACCCGGCGTTGCTGGCCTGGCTGAAAGCGGCGGTGCCCTGTGCCGAGCGATATGGTTCGATCTGCACCGGCGCCTTCGTGCTCGGCCATGCCGGGTTGCTCGACGGCTATCGGGTGACCACTCACTGGAACTACACCGAACGCCTGATCAAGGCATTTCCAAAGGCGAGCGTCGCCACCGACCAGATTTTCATTGAGGATCGCAATCTGATCACCTCTGGCGGGGTCACGGCCGGCATCGACCTGGCGCTGGCGCTGGTGGCGCAGGATCACGGCAAGAAGTTGGCCCAGGACGTCGCCAAAGTGCTGCTGGTGGTGATGAAACGTCAAGGCGGACAGGCGCAGTTCAGCCCCTTGATGGCGGCGGTGGCGCCTCAGGAAACACCGATCACCCGAGTACAGAATTACGTCCTGGACCATCTCGATGAAGTGTTCACTGTCGAGCGCATGGCAGGATTGGCCAACATGAGTGCACGGCACTTCGCGCGGACGTTTGTCCGCGACATCAATATGACGCCGATGGAGTTCCTGCAAAGTGCGCGTATCGACTGCGCACGAAATCTTTTGGAAACCACTGACCTGCCTTTGAAAACCGTGGCCTACAAGAGTGGTTTTGGCAGTGTTCGGCACATGCGTCTGTTGTTCGCGGAAAAACTCGGCCTTACGCCTGTGCAATACCGCGAACAGTTCAGCTAGAGCGGTTCTGTCCGTTGTGCGCACCCGGATGTCCGTGCTGCGCCCTGTGTGAAGGTTGTGCCGTCATCGCAGGCTGCCAAGATAGTTGGCATGAACAGCCTCAACGATTTGCACTCGGCGTCAGTCCTGTATTTCGGCCCTTACGCCTTTCATTTGCGCCAACGGCTGATCCTCGACGGGGATCGGCAACTGCGCATGGGCGGGCGTGCGCTGGACATTCTGCAGGTGCTGGTCGAGCGTGCAGGCCGAGTGGTCAGAAAGGAAGAGTTGATTGCACGGGTCTGGCCCACTTCGGTGGTCGAGGAGATCAATCTTCGCGTCCACATTGCCGCCCTGCGCCGGGCGCTCGGTGACGGTGAGAACGGCCAACGCTACATCGTCAATGTGCCGCAATGTGGCTACAGCTTCGTTGCTCCGGTGCACGGCGACAATTTCGAGCACGTGGCCCTGGAACACCTGCAAGCGCCACAACACAACTTGCCTGTGCGGCTGACGCCGGTGACCGGTCGCGATTCAGTGGTGGGCTCGATGGTGCGGCAATTGCCACTGTGCCGATTGATGACCGTGACGGGGCCTGCGGGTGTCGGCAAAACCACGGTGGCGTTGCGTGCTGCAGAGTTGCTGTTACAGCATTTTCGCGACGGGGTCTGGCTGGTGGACCTGGCGGTAGTCAACGACGCCACGCCACTGCTCGATTATCTGTTGCACACCCTCGAAACCGATCTCGTCACGCTGGCAGCGCGTCACAGCTTGCTGGTGCTGGATAACTGCGAGCATCTGCGTGAAGCCTGCAAGGCTCTGGTTGAACGTTTACTGGAGGCCGCGCCACGGTTGTCGATTCTTGCGACCAGTCGCGAAGCATTGCAGGCCAGTCTGGAGACCGTGCAAACCCTGCCGCCACTGGCCATTCCCAAGTCCTCAGCGTTGGGCAGTGTCGAAGAGACCATGAGCTATTCGGCCGTGCAATTGTTTGTCAGTCGTGCCCGAGCCCGGCAGCAGGGTTTTACCCTGCGTGAACAGGATCTCAATGCTGTGCGCGACATCTGTCGGCGGCTCGATGGGCTGCCACTGGCGATTGAACTGGCGGCGGCGCACATTGATGCGCTGGCGTTGGTCGGCTTGCAGTCACAACTCGACAATTGTTTACAGCTGCTCAGCCATGGTCGGCGTACTGCCGTGCCACGCCATCAAACCCTGAAAGCCGCGCTGGACTGGAGCTATCAGCACCTGAGTGAGCAGGAACAGCGGGTGCTGCAACGCCTGTCGGTCTTCAAAACGGCGTTTGCCATTGATGCGGCGATGGGTGTCATCAGTTGCGCGCTATTACCCCCGTCGACGTTGGCCCTGATGATTGATCGGTTGGCGCAGAAGTCTTTGCTGGCGGTGGAGCGGGGCAGTGCCGGGTTGCGCTATCGCATGCTCAACACCACCCGTCGTTACGCCCGCGAACAACTGGAACGCAGCGGTGAATCCAACGAGTACGAGCGTCGGCATGCGCGCTTCGTCAGCCGCAGTCGTTGGGTGTCAGGCTCGCAGTTGGCGGCCCAACTCGTCGAGTAACCAGCGCACCTTGCGCAGATCCGGGGTGGCGTAGCCCTCGGTGAAGCGTTGATAGATCGGGTTCAATAACTCCAGTGCTTCGCGGTAGCGGTTCTGCCGTTGCCACAACTGCGCCAGCGAAGTAGCACTGCGCAGTTCCCAGGCCAGGGCGCCCTGGGTTTGCGCGATCGACAGTGCCTGGAGCAAGACCTTTTCGGCTTGCCGGGTGCTGCTGTCGGGGCAAGCCGATTGTTCAAGCAACATGCGATCGGCCCGAGCCCGCAGAATCTCCGCCGTGCTCCAGCCTGCAGCTCCGCTGTGTGCCCGCTCAAGCAACGCATCATCAACAAAGCGGCTGTCCAGGGTCACCATGATTTCTCTGATCAGACCGCTGTCATCGGTCGCTATCGGCACGGCGGCATCGGCGTCGAGGACCTGCGCGTATTGCCGTGCCCAGCGATAGAACAGCAATACGGAATGCTTCTGCGCCTGCTCCAGCAACAGCTGCAGCAAAGCACGGGCGTTTTGCGGGTCACCGTTGTAATGAGCAATCAGGCAACTGGCCAGCGCCAGGGTGTAGCAGATCGAGGTGCCGTGGTTGATTTGCACGGCGATGTCCAGTGCCTGCCTGGCCGTACGCCAGGCCTGTTCAGGGAAACCTTGCAGCCACAACACCCGGGCCAGCACCGTCAGCGAGGCGACGCTCTGGTCGTACTGCACGCCGAAGCCATGGGTGAAACGGTTGGGATTGCCGTTTTGCGCCATGTGCTGAATCACTTGCTCGGCATGCAGGCGTGCCTGCTGCTGGTCGCCGGCGTAATGCAGCGCCAACACCCGCAGGCGATGTGTACTCAGCGACAACTGCGGGTCGCCGTGCAGGCCGAGTCGATCGAACTGTTCGCTCTGTTCCAGCGCCGACCGATAGTGGCCACAGCTGAGGTTGACCGCCATGTGCCCGGACACCGCACGCAGCTGGCCGGCCACGTCGTCGTACTCTTGCGCCAGCGCATGGGCATCGACGAATGCGGCGATGGTTTCCGGGGTACCACCCCAGGTGTGGTAGCAGGCGCTGCCGAGCGCCAGTTTCAGCGCGATCTTCACCCGAGGGCAAGGTTCGGCAGCGTTTTCCAGCAGGGCCAGCGCCTGACGCACGTAACCGCCGTATTCCTTGAGTAGCGACAACTCTTGCCACAGGGGCGCCGAGGTCGCGGCCAGATAAATCCCCACATCATTGGGGCCTGCACCGTTCAGACTCCAGTCGAGTGCCGCGCGCAGGTCTTCCAGACCGCGTGCGTAGCGTTCGATCCACAGGGCGGTTGAGGTCGTTTCCCAATCGGTCTGCGCCTGATACATCAGCGCCAGACAACGTTCAGCGTGGCGTTCGCGGGTTTCGGCGAGTTCGGCGCCTTGCTCGAGTTTTTCCAGGGCATAGCGACGCGTGGTGTCGAGCAACCGATAGAACACTTCTTCGTCACCGACTTCGACGTTGAGCAACGATTTGGCGACCAGTTGTGTGATTGAACCGAACACCTCGCCGGGCTGGATGTGCTGTCCACCGATCACCGCAGCGGCGGACTCCAGCGTGAAGCCACCCCGAAACACACCGAGTCGACGCAGGCAGGTTTGTTCGCAATCGGTCAGCAGGTTGAAGCTCCAGTCCAGCGTGGCACGCAGCGTCTGGTGGCGCTCCACGCTGCTCTGATTGCCGGCAGCCGATACCGGCAGACGCCCTTGCAGCTGGCTGAGCAAACCCTGCAGGCCGAGTTCTCCAACCTGCGCCGCCGCCAGCTCCAGCGCCAGCGGAATGCCGTCCAGGCGTCGACAGATTTCAAGCGCGTCGGGCAGCTCGGCATCGCTCAATTCAAAGCCCTCGTGCGCGGCCAGGGCGCGTTCGGCAAACAGTTGCAGTGCCGAAAAACTCAACGCCTGCGCACGATCAAGCACGGCAATCGGCGGCGGGTAATCGAGGGATTCAAGGCGTTGCACATACTCGCCTTCGGCACGCAGGCTCTCGCGGCTGGTGGCCAGAATGTGGATCTGCGGCGCACCGCGCAAAATGCTCTCGCTGAGCAGTGCCATGGCGTCGATCAGGTGTTCGCAATTGTCGATTACCAGCAGCATCTGGCGCTCGCGCAGCGCATTGACGAGGTGGGTCAGCGGATCGTTGTCATGCGGCACCACATCCAACAGGGCCGCCAGGTGCGAGCAGATCATTCGTGCGTCGTTGATCGGCGACAGATCCAGCAGCCGGATACCGTCCCGATAGTGGCCGATCATCTGCTCGGCAACGCGCAGGGCCACGGTGGTTTTGCCGATGCCGCCGGGGCCGACCAGCGTGATGCAGCGCTGGCGTGGCAACTGCCTGATCAGGCTGTCGACCAGCGGCTGGCGGCCGATCATTCGCGTGCGGCGCAGTGGCAGGTTATGCCGGGTGCCGGTCTCTGCGCAGGTGTGCTGTTCGATCGATTGCAGCCTGATCGGTGCGACAAAGCTGTAGCCGCGCTGCGCCACCGTGACGATGTATCGCTGCCCGCCCTGACCATCGCCCAGGGCTTTGCGCAACGCCGCCATGTGCACCCGCAGATTGATGTCTTCGACGACGCTGTCCGGCCACACGCCGGCAATCAGTTGCTGCTTGCTCACGACATCGCCGGCATGCGCCAGCAGGATCAGCAGAATGTCCATGGCACGTCGGCCCAGGCGTAACGGCTGCTCGCCCTCAAGCAGCAGCCGTTTGCCGGGCTGAATCCGATAGGGGCCGAAACCGAGGGCCTGATTCGGGGGAAGACTCAACAGCTCACTCCTGCGAAATTTTTATAATCCTGCCCACGGCGTGTGAAGCCTCCGTGAAGGGCAGCGCGGATCAGCGTCAGCGGCACGCAAGCCTTCTAATCCGCAGTTTTGCCGACATATTCCGCAGGTTCTGGCGTCAGTGCAACGTGCAGATTGCCGGCAATGCTCGAAAGTGATGCTGCGATCGGCATTTTTGCCCGCTGCAATGTTCAGACCAGCGCTTTGTCTCGCGGACAATTAACAACGATTAACTCGTCTGTGTTCGCTTCAAGCCCAAAAATCCGCTGAATCGAGCCTGGCCTCAGGCCAGGACCTGATGGCTGCAATGGAGTGCACCCGAGCGGAGGACGGCGCAATGAGCAACGTGGTGGTGGTCTATCACAGCGGCTATGGCCACACTCGCGTCATGGCAGAAGCCGTGGCGCAGGGCGTCGAACGGCACTTGGGCAGTACCTGCCGGTTGGTGGCGGTAGAAGAGGTCGAGTTCTATTGGGATGAGTTGCACCGCGCCGACGCGATCATTTTCGGTGCGCCGACTTACATGGGCAGCGCGTCGGCGGGCTTCAAGCATTTCATGGAGGCCAGCGCGGCGTTCTATCTGGCAAAACCATGGCGCAACAAGGTTGCCGCCGGGTTCACCAATTCCGGAAGCCTGTGCGGGGACAAGCTCAATACATTGCTGCAAATGGCGGTGTTCGCCGCGCAGCATTCGATGATCTGGGTGGGGCTCGACCTGCTCCCGGCGCGCTCGGTGGCGGGCTGCTTCGATGGACAGTTGAATCGTCTGGGCAGCGCGCTCGGGGCCATGTCGCAATCCAATGTCGAACAGCCCCCCGAGCAGGCGCCGCCGCTCGAAGACCGGCGCACAGCGGCACACCTGGGCGAGCGGGTGGCGCAAGTGGCGCAGCGGTTGAGGCAGCAATGAAGCGCAGGGAAATGAGCTTGGCGCGCGACAGCGTCTAGACCGCCAGGCGTATGCCGACAGGCGCGGCCGACGCTGGTGGCTTTTCGGCCTTCATGCCCGGCACCTCACGACACCGCCAGGCGAAAGGGCTGATCCCTTCGCTGCGGGTGAAGATATGGCAGAAATGTGCCTGATCACAGAAGCCACATTCCAGGCTGATCTGCGTCAGGCTCAAGTGGGTGAGCCGGATCAACTGCTTGGCGCGAGCGATGCGCTGGGTGCGGATCCAGTCCTGTGGCGAGAGTCCGGTACTGCATTTGAACGCCCGGGAAAAATGACTGCGTGACAACGAACAGGCCTCTGCCAGTTCGGTGACTTCCAGGCTTTCACCCAGGCGATCGAGGATCAACTGTTTGGCCCGCCGTTCGCGTTGCGGACTGAGGCCGCCGATGCGCGGTGTGCGGGATTCGCTGAAGGGGGCGAGGGCGACTGTTTGTTGTAAGTGAGCCATGGCCAATGTCCGTGTCGGGGGGGTAACGCACGCTCGGCACGTTTCCCTCTGGTCAAAAAAACAATGTTTCGCAGAGGGTTTCATTGTTGGACGGGGCCGGAAGACTGACGAGTTAAACGTTGTTAATTGCGCCGCAAAACGTTGAACTCAGCACATCGCTGCAAGTCGTCGCCATCGACAAACACTTCCAATGGCTGCCGGTGAAATACGGCCCATACAAACGTGCGGCCAGCGTACCGTTGATCAAGTAAAGTACGGCGCTATCGCACCCGACTGAACACGACTTCTCAAGCAAGGAACACGAGCCCATGAACCGTAACGATCTGCGTCGCGTCGACATGAACCTGCTGGTGATTTTCGAAGCGCTGATGTTCGAAAAGAACCTGACCCGCGTCGCCGAAAAACTGTTCATGGGCCAACCGGCGGTCAGTGCCGCGCTGGGTCGTTTGCGCGACCTGTTCGATGATCCTTTGCTGCTGCGCAACGGTCGCAGCATGGAGCCGACCGCCCGCGCGCTGGCGATTCTGCAGGAGCTGCAACCGGCGATGGACGTGATCTCCGGCGCGGTCAGCCGGGCCAAGGAGTTCGACCCGGCGAGCAGTTGCGACGTGTTCCGCATCGGCCTGTCGGACGACGCCGAGTTCGGTCTGTTTCCGCCGCTGCTGCGACAGCTTCAGCAGGAAGCACCGGGGATTGTCGTGGTGGTGCGCCGTGCCAATTATCTCTTGATGCCGGCGCTGCTGGCGTCCGGGGAAATCTCGGTCGGCGTCAGTTACACCACTGATCTGCCGGCCAACGCCAAGCGCAAGAAACTGCGCGACATTCCCTGCAAGGTGCTACGCGGCGACGACCGCCCCGGGCCGCTGACGCTGGACGAATATTGCGAGCGCCCGCACGCGATGGTCTCGTTCTCCGGTGACTTGAGCGGCAACATCGACCTGGACCTGGCCAAGGTTGGCCGGCGTCGGCGCGTGGTGCTCGGCGTGCCGCAGTTCAGCGGTTTGCGCGCGTTGCTCGCCGGCACCGAAATGATTGCCACCGTGCCGGACTATGCCGCGTGTGCGCTGGTCGAAGGTTGCGCGTTGCGCGCTGAAGATCCACCGTTCCCGATCGACGCCGCACAGCTGTCGATGGCCTGGAGCGGGGTACACGACAACGACCCGGCCGAGCGCTGGCTGCGCTCGCGGATCAGCCAGTTCATGGCGGCGCCGCTGGATATCCCGCCTGCCTGACGCGCCAAGTTTCCCTGTGGGAGCGGGCTTGCTCGCGAAAACGGTATGTCATTCAACAATGATGCTGGCTGACCGGACGCCACTGTCGGATCGCCGCCCGCACCAGGCTCGCTCGCACAGGAATCCGACTCGCCTGAAAGAGAGCACATCCATTCAATTTTCCCTCGCCCGCACCGAGCATGATTCAACCCGATAAGGATTTAAGGGTAGGGTCATGAGCGCATCACAACACGATGAACAGGCACAGGATATCGGTCTGCTGTTTCTGCGGGTCAGCGGCGGGCTGTTCCTGCTGTGGGTCCACGGTTTGCCCAAGCTGCTGGACTTCAACGCGCAATTGCAGCAGATCGAAGATCCGTTCCACCTCGGCGCGCACCTCACACTCTGCCTGGCGATTTTCGCTGAAGTCCTCTGTCCGCTACTGATCGTCGCCGGGGTGCTGGCGCGATTGGCCTGCTTGCCTATTCTTTTTGTTCTGCTGGTGGCGCTGCTGGTCGTGCATCCGCAATGGAGTGTGGCCGAGGGGCAATTCGGTTGGTTGCTGTTGATCCTGTTCGCCACTGTGTTTATCGCCGGGCCGGGACGCCTGGCGCTCAATGTTCGTCTGCCCGGAGTGCTGCGTTATGCCTGAAGCCCTGAGTCCAAAAGCACCGGGGGTCGGTGAAACCGTGACCCTGATCGTCAAGCACCGGGTCAAGGCCGGGTTTGAACAGCCATACGAGGCGTGGTTGCGCAACATCGTCCGGGTCGCCGGGCAGCGCGACGGTCACCTCGGGGTCGACGTGGTGCGCGGCAAGTTGGCCGGTCTCGACACGTACACCTGCGTCCTGCGCTTTTCCTCCACCGAGGCCATGCAACTGTGGCTGGAGTCGCCGCAGCGTCAGGCGCTGGTGGATGAAGCGGCGCCGATGCTCGCCGATGGCGACCAGACCGAAGTCGCACCGGTCAACGAATTCTGGTTCGCGCCGCTGGCCGATGCCGCGAAGCCGCCGCCGCGCTGGAAGCAAGCGGTGATCACCCTGCTGGTGATTCTGCCGCACACGCTGCTGGTGCCGCTGATCTGGGGGCCGCTGCTCAAGCTGCATCCGCTGCTTTCCAACTACGTGGTCGCCACGTTCCTGATCACCCTGACCATCGTCCTGTCGGTGGTGTACGTGTTCATGCCCCGCGTGACCCGGTTGTTCGCGCCGTGGCTGGAAGCCGGTCAGGCCCATGCTCACGTCGAGCCGGCGAAACAGCCGTCACGCTGACACCCATTCATCTACTCGAAAGGAACTGCGATGAACGCCGATCTGATTCTGTTCAATGGCCAATTTCATACCGTAGACCGCAGCAAGCCGCTGGCCAGTGCCGTGGCGATCAAGGACGGCCGCTTTGTCGTCGTTGGCAACGACACCCAAGCCATGGCCCTGCGTGGTTCGGCCACGCAAGTGATCGACATGCACGGGCGCTGCGTGATCCCCGGTCTCAACGACTCGCACCTGCACCTGATCCGTGGCGGCCTCAACTACAACCTCGAACTGCGTTGGGAAGGCGTGCAGTCGCTGGCCGATGCACTGCGCATGCTCAAGGAGCAGGCCGACCGTACGCCGACTCCGCAATGGGTGCGTGTGGTCGGTGGCTGGAACGAATTCCAGTTCGCCGAAAAACGCATGCCGACTCTTGAAGAGCTCAATCAGGCCGCGCCAGACACCCCGGTGTTCGTCCTGCACCTGTACGACCGCGCGCTGCTCAACCGCGCCGCACTGCGCGTCGCCGGTTACACCCGCGACACGCCGAACCCGCCGGGCGGCGAGATCGTCCGTGATGCCAACGGCAACCCGACCGGCATGCTGGTGGCAAAACCCAACGCGATGATTCTGTACTCGACGCTGGCCAAGGGGCCGAAGCTGCCGCTGGACTATCAGGTCAACTCGACCCGGCAGTTCATGCGCGAACTCAATCGCCTCGGCCTGACCAGCGCGATCGATGCCGGCGGTGGTTTCCAGAACTATCCCGACGACTATCAGGTGATCGAGCAACTGGCCAAGGACGACCAGTTGACCGTGCGCATCGCCTACAACCTGTTCACCCAGAAGCCCAAAGAAGAGCTGACTGATTTCCAGAACTGGACCGGCAGCGTCAAGTTGCACCAGGGCGACGATTACCTGCGGCACAACGGCGCCGGCGAGATGCTGGTGTTCTCCGCGGCCGACTTCGAAGACTTCCTCGAACCGCGCCCGGACCTGCCGCAGACCATGGAGCAGGAGCTGGAACCGGTGGTGCGCCATCTGGTCGAGCAGCGCTGGCCGTTCCGTTTGCACGCCACGTACAACGAATCGATCAGCCGCATGCTCGACGTGTTCGAGAAGGTCAATCGCGACATTCCGTTCAATGGCTTGCCGTGGTTCTTCGACCACGCTGAAACCATCACCCCGCAGAACATCGAGCGGGTGCGGGCGCTGGGCGGCGGCATCGCGATTCAGGATCGCATGGCGTTCCAGGGCGAATACTTCGTTGACCGTTACGGCGCGAAAGCCGCCGAAGCCACGCCGCCGATCAAACGCATGCTCGCCGAAGGCATACCGGTCGGCGCCGGCACCGATGCCACGCGGGTTTCCAGCTACAACCCGTGGACATCTCTGTACTGGATGGTCAGCGGTCGCACCGTCGGCGGTTTGGCCCTGTACGAAGAAGGTCTGCCACGCACTACCGCACTGGAACTGTTCACCCACGGCAGCGCCTGGTTCTCGTCGGAGCAGGGCAAGAAGGGCCAGATCAAGGTCGGGCAACTGGCGGATCTGGCGGCGCTGAGCGCGGACTTCTTCCACGTCGAAGAAGAAGCGATCAAGTGGATCGAGTCGGTGCTGACCGTGGTCGGCGGCAAGATCGTTTACGCCGCCGGCGATTTCGAAGACCTCGGCCCACGCTCGATCCCCGTGCTGCCGGACTGGTCGCCGGTGGTCAAGGTGCCGGGCCACTGGCGCCCGAACTCGCCTTTGCAGGCGCAAGTGCACCAGTGCGTCGGTGCCTGCGCAGTGCACGCGCACAGCCATGAAAAGGCTCGACTGTCGAACGCACCAGTCAGCGACTTTGCCGGTTTCTGGGGCGCGTTCGGCTGTTCCTGTTTCGCTTTCTGATCACTACAAAAAAGCGCCGGCCATCCGGTCGGCGCCTCACGCAACAACCATCCACCGAGGAGTTTCCCATGAGCGTTCCCTACAAGCGTCTGAACAAAGATGATGCGGTCGTGCTGCTGGTCGACCACCAGACCGGTCTGATCTCGCTGGTACAGGATTTCACCCCCAACGAGTTCAAGAACAACGTGCTGGCACTGGGCGACATCGCCAAGTTCTTCAAGCTGCCGACCATCCTCACCACCAGCTTCGACGCCGGCCCGAACGGTCCGATCGTGCCTGAGCTGCGCGAGCAATTCCCCGATGCACCGTTCATTCAGCGCCCTGGCCAGATCAATGCCTGGGACAACGAAGACTTCGTCAAGGCGATCAAGGCCACCGGCCGCAAGCAACTGATCATCGCCGGTGTGGTGACGGACGTTTGCGTGGCATTCCCGACCCTGTCGGCCATTGCTGAAGGCTTCGAAGTGTTCGTGGTCACCGATTCTTCCGGCACCTTCAACACCACCGTGCAACAAGCCGCGTGGGCGCGCATGTCGGCCGCCGGTGCACACCTGCTGAACTGGTTCTCGGTAGCGTGCGAGCTGCAAGGTGACTGGCGCAACGACATGGAAGGCCTGGCGCATCTGCTGTCCGAACGCCTGCCGAACTATCGCAACCTGATCAACAGCTATACCAAGTTCACGGCCAAGTGATGCCTGAAGCCCCTCACCCTAGCCCTCTCCCAGAGGGAGAGGGGACCGACCGAGGGGTTTGTTCGCGATACGCCGACCTGCAATACCGAGCCGATCTCCGAAATTGAAGTACACGGAGATCGGCTCCCTTTCCCCCTCGCCCCCTTGGGGGAGAGGGTTGGGGTGAGGGGGGCTCTTGATCTTGCTCTCGCATCAGCGCTTTTGCAGCCAACCCAAAAAACCACCCTTGCGCACCGCCACCGGTTTGGCCATCAACGCCAGCCGGCTGTTCTGCTGTCGCACCGCCTGCAATTTGTTCAGCGCCTGGCCGACTTCGCTGCGCTGCTCCATGCATTGGCGGGTCAGCGCTTTGTCGAGGCGATAGATGATGCTCGACGTCAGCGCGGTGAACGTCGCTTGCGACGGGGTATCGGCGAGGATGCTCTGTTCGCCCATGACCTCGCTCGGCCCCATGCGTCCGGCTTCGGTCTGGCCGTTGCCGTCGGGCACGGTCGCACTGACCACCCCGGTGGCGATGACAAACAGACTGTCGGGCACTTCATCCAGCCCCAGCACCACCTGACCGGCCGCGTATTGCTGCGCGACCATCGATTCGGCGAGGCGATCACGTTCCTCATGGCTCAGCGAGCGGAAAACTTTCACTTCATCGAGCAACGCCCGGGCGCGGGTCGAGGGCTCGATCACGCCATCGGGATGGCGGGAAATACCTGCGGCTTCGAGATGCCGATGGGCGAGGTCGAACAGTTGATTGCGCACTTCGCCTTTCTTGCTCAGTTCACTGATGAAGCCGCTGGCGACGTACTCCGACATCTCCTCGCCGGCCTCTTTCAACACGGCTTTGGGCGGCGGATTGAGCAGCAGACTGCTGCTGCCCTGCAGCGTGCGGTCGAGGGCGTCGAGCACCCGCCGTGGGCGAATGTGATTCGGCACCTTGATGCTGATCGACACCCCGTGCAAGTTGGTCGGGCGACTCAGATTGACGATCTTCGCCTTGGCCGCCATCGAGTTCGGCACCACGGCCAGGGTTCCGCTGCTGGTCAACAGATGCGTGGCGCGCCAGTCGATGTCGAGCACCTTGCCCTCGACACCGTCGATCACCACGAAATCGTCCACCTGATACGGCTTGGTGGTGTTGAGCACGATCCCCGAGAACACGTCGCTCAAGGTGCTTTGCAATGCCAGACCAACGACGATCGCCACTACCCCGGAAGTCGCCAGCAAGCCCTTGACCGGCAGTTCCAGCACATAGCCGGCGGCCGCGACGATCGCCGCCAGAAACACCAGCGCGCCGATCACGTCCTGCAACAGCCGACCGCTGTGGCCGATGCGCCGCATCAGTGCCAGACCGATCACCTCGGTGAGCACCCGCGCGGCGTACAGCCACCAGACAATTGCCAGCGCGGTCGCGCCCAGTTGCATCACCCGGTCATCGGCGAACAGCGGCGCCTGCAACGGGCTGATCTCGGCGTTGATGATCAGTGCGCTGAACGCCAGAAACAGCGCCAGGCGAATGCCGACTCTCGGTGCGCGGTGCTTGAACGGCGCGAGGTGCCAGAGCAGCGCATCGAGCAGCAGCAGGGCGGCGCTCCAGGACAGTGGATGGGTGAGGAGGATGGACATGGCGATCTCCGGAACTGCATGAACGTTGGTGTTGAAGAGGCTTTTGTGGTGAGGGGATTCATCCCCGATGGACTGCGCAGCAGTCCCCTGCCTTTCTGGTTAGCGGCGGGGTCGCTTCGCAACCCATCGGGGATGAATCCCCTCACCACAAGGGTTCCTGCAGACAAAAAACTCGCCACACCGTCAGGTGTGGCGAGGGAGGGGGCTTAGTTCAGATGTGTTTTCAGCTCAGCCGCGGCCTGGCGCACGGCCGCTTTCACTTCGGGAATCTGGCTCAGCGGATTGAGCAAGCCAAAGTCATGAATCATCCCGTTGTAACGCACCGACGTCACCGGCACACCGGCCGCATCCAGATGCCGCGCATAGCCTTCGCCTTCATCACGCAACACATCGAACTCGGCGGTCTGCACCAGCGCGGCGGGCAGGCCCTTGAGCTGTTCGCTGCTGGCGTTCAGTGGCGAGGCGTGGATCTGTGCGCGCTCGGCCGGGTTGGTGGTGTAGTTGTCCCAGAACCATTGCATCATGCCCTTGGTGAGGAAGTGGCCCTCGGCGAATTGCTGGTACGAGCCGTCGTCGAACTGCGCGTTGGTCACCGGCCACATCAGCAGTTGGAAGCGCAGGGCCGGGCTCTGCTTTTCTTTGGCCATCAGCGCCACGACCGCTGCCATGTTGCCGCCGACGCTGTTGCCGGCCACCGCCAGACGCTTGCCGTCGACCCCGATCTGCTTGCCGTTTTTCGCGACCCATTGGGTCGCGGCGTAAGCCTGATTGATCGCTGTCGGGTACTGCGCTTCCGGCGACGGCGTGTAATCGACGTACACCGCGACCGCTCCAGAACCGACCACCAGATCGCGAATCAAGCGTTGGTGCGTCGGGTAATCGCCCAACACCCAACCGCCGCCGTGGAAGAACATGAACACCGGCAATTCACCTTTGACCTTGGCCGGACGCACCACTTTGAGGTTGATCGTCTGGCCATCGACCTTGATTGTCTTGTCACTGACTTCAACTCCGGACAGATCAACCTTCACCGAGGCCTGAGCGCCGGTCAGCACTGCACGGGCATCCTTCGGGCTGAGTTGCTCCAGCGGTTTGCCGCCGCCGGCGGCGAGGGCTTCGAGAAACGCCTGGGTGTTGTGTTCGACACCCGGGCTGCCGGCGGCGAACGCGTTGCCGATGGACAGGGCGAGGAGGGATGCGGTCAGGGTTTTTTTGATGTTCATGCTCAATTCCATTTTCGAAAGTTATTGGTGTTGTGTCGGGCTGTTTTCAAACCGTGAGCACAGATTAATGAGCTGTCGAAAAGTGAAAAAGCGGCTATAAAGCGTTTGACTGTCTACCAGAGAGTGACAATGAACCCGTTCGAAGACATGCGTATTTTTTGCCAGGTCATGGACTCCGGCAGTTTCACTGCTGCGGCCGATCAGTTGGGCCTGTCCAAGCAGTTCGTCAGCCGCCGTTTGATGCAGCTCGAAGAGCGCCTCGGCGTGCGGCTGTTGAACCGCTCGACCCGGCGCCTCGATGTCACGCCACTGGGCCAGAGTTATTACGAGTCGGCGCTGCGCCTGCTGGGCGAAGTCGAACAGGTCGAGCAGGGCATCGCCGGGCAGACCGCCGAGCCGCGGGGGACGATTCGCATCAGTGCGCCGCTGTCGTTCGCTGTGGCGCATCTGGGCTGTTTGCTGCCGCTGTTCCTGCAGCGCTATCGCGAGGTCACCGTGGAAGTGGACTTGAGCGACCGTCCGGTGGACCTGCTCGGCGAAGGCTACGACCTGGCGCTGCGCATCGGCGTGCTGGAAGACTCGACGCTGATCGCCCGGCGCATTGCCTCCATCGAACGGGTGTACTGCGCCAGCCCGGCGTATCTGGCCGAACGCGGTACGCCGCTCAACCCCGAAGACCTGCACGGCCACGACTGCCTGCCGTACGGCCACGGTCGTTCGGTGCAGTGGCGGTTCAATGCGGGGCAGGGCAAGCCGCTGCTGGTGAATGTCACCGGGCGCATGCGCGTGAACAACGGCGAGTTGCTCAGGGACGCGGCGGTGCAGGGGATGGGGATTACCTATCTGCCGACGTTCATTGTCGGCGCGGCGCTGCAGGATGGGCGACTGGTGCCGGTGCTCGACGACTACCGCACCGAACCGCTGACGTTATCGGCGGTGTACCCGCAGCATCGCCAGGCTTCGCGTCCGGTGCAGGCGTTGGTCGAGTTTTTGCGTGAACGGTTGAATGAGAGCCACGTCGCCCTCTGAACCCTGCAGTGGATTTTTCAAACACTGCAAAATCCTGTGGGAGCTGGCTTGCCAGCGATGGCGGTGTGTCAGGCAATATAGCTTTGCCCGACCGGGCCTCATCGCTGGCAAGCCAGCTCCCACAAGGATTGTGGTGTTTCAGGATGGATCAGTTGGCGCGTTTGTCATCGCCCGGCTCACCGCCGACATGAACGCCGCGATCATCGCCGGCTTCAGCCGCTGCATGCGCGCCACGATCATCACCGACTTCACCGGCACGGTGGACTCCGTGGTCATCACCGACTTCGCCAGCGCGATGGACGCCATGGTCATCCCCCGCTTCGGCGTGCGTGCCATTGCGGCCGGATGAGGTGCTGTCGCCCGAGTGTCCGGAGCCGTGGTCGCTGCCGCTGTGGCCACTGTTGCCGCCGCCATGACTGCCACCGCCACCGTTGCCACCGCCGCTACCACCGCCGCCGCTTCCACCACCGCCACCCCCGCCACCCCCGCCGCCGTTGCCGCCATGACCACCGCCACCCCCGCCGCCGTTGCCGCCATGACCACCACCACCACCACCACCACCACCGCCGCTACCACCACCGCTTCCCCCATCCTTGGCATGAGCACTGGATACCCCGGACAAACTGTCCGGAATCAGCACCGTAGACGCTGACAGAACTGCGCCGATGGCCATTGCGAGCACGAGCTTTTTAATGTGCATATCGTTCTCCGTCTTTGTGGTTGTGTTTGGGAACGTACAAGTGCGTGGTTGCAGGGCGCCGACCCGTTCCCGTGGTCAGTGAATACTCGAAGCGAGTTCGAAAATCGGGATGTACATCAGGATCACGATGACCCCGATGAGCAGGCCGATGAAGGTCATCAGCAGCGGTTCGAACAACTTCACGAACCACTCCAGCCAGCGGCTGATTTCCTCGTCGTAGAAATCGGCGCTGCGCTCCATCATCTGTCCGAGGTTGCCGGACTGCTCGCCCGCGCGCAGCAGGCGCAAGGACACCGGCGTCACCAGGTGATTGAGTTCCAGCGCGGTAGACAATGACTGCCCCTCGCGCACCCGCTCGCAAGCCTGATCCAGGCGCACCCGCGACGCCACGGTGAGCAAGCCGCGTACCATGCTCATGGCGGTCACCAGCGGAATCCCGCCCTGCAGCAGGATCCCCAGCGAGCGATAAAACCGCGCCAGTTCATACATGAAAATCCGTTGATGCACGGCTGGCAGTTTCTCCACCAGCCGATCCAGCCCACGGCGAAACGCCGGTTGCTTCTGCAGCACGGCGAGGGCAATGACCAGCGCCGCCAGCCCGCCGAAAAACTCAGCCTGATGCGCATGCAAAAACATGCCGCTGCTCATCAGCACCTGCGACAGCCACGGCAGGTTATTCCCCAGCCCTTCGAACACCAGGCTGAAACGCGGCACCACGTAACCCATCAAGAACAGCACCACGCCACCGCCGACGATCAGCAACAGCATGGGATAGATCGAGGCACTGATGATCTTCTGCCGTACCTCGTCCATGCGCTGGCGATAACTGACATAGCGGCCCAGTGCATCGCCGACCGCGCCGGTCTTCTCGCTGGACTGTACCAGTGCCACGTACAGCGGCGGGAACACTGCCGACAACTGGCCCAACGCCTGCGAGAAGGATTTGCCCTCGTACAGCAGGCGCACCAGCTCGCTCAAGGTTTTGCGGGCAGCGGGGGCGGTTTCTTTCTCTGCGAGGCTTTCCAGCGCATCGATCAACGGCAGGCCGGCATTGAGCAAGGTGGTCAGTTCCTGGCTGAACAACACCAGATTGAAGGTCTCGCGCTGACGCAGTTTCAGCGAACGCCAATGCTTGTCGGCGTGCGAGCTGAGCACACGCAAACCCTGATCCTCGGCAATGCGCCGCGCTTCGCTGTCGCCTGGTGCTTCCACGCTCAAGGACACCACGCCCGCTTTGCCGACTGCCTTCAAATGAAATCGCATGGACCGCGCTCCGTTCACTGCCAATTGGTCACTTCGGCGTTTTCACCTTCGCCGCCGGGCTGGCCGTCCTTGCCCATCGAGAGCAAGTCGTACTCGCTGTTTTCACCGGGATAGCGGTAGGTGTAATTACGTCCCCACGGATCCTGCGGCAGCTTTTTCTGCAAGTACGGGCCGGTCCATTTCGCTTCGTCACTCGGTGCGGTGACCAAGGCCTGCAAGCCCTGCTCGGTGGACGGGTAGTGACCGACCTCCAGTCGATAGATATCCAGCGCCTTGCTCAACCCTTCGATCTGCGCCTTGGCCACTTTCACTTCGGAGCGACCGAGTTGGGCGAAGTATTTCGGCGCGACGATCCCGGCCAACAGGCCGAGTACCACTAGCACCACGAGCAATTCGAGCAGGGTAAAACCGCGTTGGCCACGCGGACGAAATTGCAGCTTCATGATGACCTCCCGTGAGTGGCAGCCGTGTCGCCAGGAGGGCTTATGCAATTGCCATGCTCAGTCCCCACTGAAAACTACCGACTAGGCTGCAACCCTTGTAATCCGGGCGTTTCGAGAGTCGGCACAGTGCTTGCGTATGGCTCAAGCGTGATCGGCCATTGGGGCATTTCCCCCAATTTATCGGGGTCGATCCGGGGAGGCCCGACATGAAATTCCTTGCCAGCGGATTGCTCGGTTGTGTGCTGCTCAGCGGCGCCGCGCAGGCCGATGTATTCATCTCGGTGGACGCCAAGGGCAGCTATGTGCTGTCCAACGTTCACCGACCCGGACGCACCTACGAACGGGTAATTCACGAGGCTGACGCCGCAGTGGCCAGCCTTGATCAGCAGCCGCAAATGATCGCCAACCAGCCTTACGCGGAACTGGTGTCGGCGGCGGCCAAGGTCAATCAATTACCCGAAGCGCTGTTGCACGCGGTGATCAACGCAGAATCCCACTACAACCCCGGCGCGACCTCAGCCAAAGGCGCGGGCGGGCTCATGCAGTTGATGCCCGACACCGCGCGGGAAATGGGCGTGACCGACGTCTACGACCCCAAGGCCAACATCCAGGGCGGGGCCAAATACCTCAAGCGCCTGATGACCTTGTTCGACAACGACATCGCCCTCGCCGTGGCGGCTTACAACGCCGGCCCCGACGCAGTGCTCAGCCGTGGCCGGGTGATTCCGCCGTTCGCTGAAACCCAGCGATATGTGCCGAACGTATTGCGTCAGTACCGGCGTTTGCAGGGCCTGGCCATGGATGCGCCGTTGTGAGCTCAACCCGGTTTTCCCCACATTCGGGGCAAGCCGCAGAGGCCCGAAAAGTGGGGGAAACGGGTGGGGAATATCCCCCGGATTCTCAAGTGCTCGCGGTAACTGATTGAACACTAATGAGATTTTTTGTGGCACGCGGATTGCTCCAAGGCATTTGTCGAGAAGTGTTCGCAAGAGCACCCACTACGAGGTTACTGATCATGGTTGGCATTCATCACGCTCCGTCTCTGTTCAACTGGCTGCTGATTCTGGCCTCGATGCTCAGCGTCGAGCTGGCCGGCGCAGCCGTACGTTGCGAGCGCAACCTGGTGGCCAACGTCGTCGCCTTCGATCAACCGCTGATGTTCAACCGCCTCGGTGCGCAGAACATCAACGGCATGATGTACGCCCTGCGCCGCGATGTGGTCGATGAACATGAGCAGTCGCTGGCTTACGGTGGCGCTGCGGTGCCGGGCAAAGTCTCGCTGCGCCCGGACAAGCGTCCACGGCCGTTGGTGTTGCGCGTGGCCGCCGGCGATTGCCTGACGATCAATCTGCAGAACCTGCTCGACTATCAGGCCAACCCGAACAAGCACTTTGAAAACGAGGGCGAGGAGGAGGGCGCCAACGCCAACGGCGCGGAGGATTTCAAAGTCGACGAGCAGGTGGCTGATCGGCACGTCGGTTTCCAGGTCAACGGCCTGCAAGCGGTGAACAGCATCGATGACATTTCCTCGTTCACCGGGCGTAACGCCAACAGTCTGGTGCCACCGGGCGCGAGCCGTTCCTACACCTTGTTCGCCGAGCGTGAAGGCGCGTTTGCCGTCAGCAGCCGTGGCGCGACGTTTGGCGGCGAGGGCGCGGCTGGCAACGTTGCCAACGGACTGTTCGGCCAGGTCGTCGTCGTGCCCAAGGGCGGTCGCAGCTATCGCAACACCCTCACCGAAGAAGAAATGCGCCTGGCCACCACCGGCCGCGCACCCACCGGCCAACCCATCGTCGATTACCAGGCGCGCTACCCGCAGCGCGAACCGTGGCTGCGCGAAGGCAAGGCCGGCACGCCGATCATCAACATGGTCGATGGCAGTGAAATCATTTCCAGCGAAAGCGATGCGATCGTCATGGGCAGCAACGCCGACGGCAGTTTCCCGTCCAGCACCTATCCGCTGGAGTCGATGGGCAAACGTAACCCGGCGATCCCCAACCGGTTGGAACCGTTCCGCGATTTTGCCTCGCAGTTCCAGGACGAAACCGCCGCCACCCAAGCATTCCCCGCGTACTGGGCCGATCCGGTGATGGCCCATGTGCTGGAGCCGACCCGCGACTCGTTCATGATCAACTATGGCTCCGGCGGCATGGGCGCCGAAGTGGTCGCCAACCGTTTGGGCGTTGGGCCGATGCACGACTGCCTGTCGTGTGCCTACGAAGAATTCTTCCTCAGCTCGCACACCGTCGGTGATGTGGCGATGCTGGTGGATGTGCCGGCCAACACCGGGCTTGAGAACATCGCCCCGGGCCAGACACCGCGCGCCGATCAGATCGGTGTGAAAGCGACCATGGCCCTGTATCCGTCGGAGCCGTCGAACGTCAACCACAGCTACATCGGTGACTTCGTCAAATTCCGCAATACCCACAATGGCCACGAACAGCACATCTTCCACCTGCACGGCCATCAGTGGCTGTTCAATCCCAACGACGACAACTCCGATTACGTCGACGCCCAAGGAATCGGGCCGGGCGCCGGTTATACCTATGAAATCGCCAACGGTGGTTCGGGCAACCGCAATCGCGTGGCCGGTGATGCGATCTATCACTGTCATTTCTATCCGCACTTCGCCCAAGGCATGTGGGCCATGTGGCGGGTGCACGATGTGTTCGAAGAAGGCACCCGCCTCGATGTTTCGCAGCAGGGCGCCGATGGCTATCACAGCGAACCGTTTGCCTTGCGCAGCGGCAAACCGGCGGCGGGTGCACGGGCCTTGCCCGATGGCGAAATCGTCGCCGGTACGCCCATTCCGGCCATCGTGCCGCTTCCGGGCAAAGCCATGGCGCCGATGCCCGGCAAAGTGGTGGTGGTGCCGAAAATCGGTGAAACCCTGGTCGCCGGTCATGATGACGACGATGAGGAAGAAGAGGGCGATGATGACGGTGAACACCATGGCGGTAACGCGGCCGGTCAAGCCATCGGCTCGCTGGCGCTGGTCGATCGCAGTGAAGCCAACCGCAATGCCGACGGCAGCCTGAAAAACCCCGGCTACCCGTTCTGGATCGGCGGCATGGAAAGCTCCGTGGGCCAGCGTCCGCCAACGCCGCCACTGGACATGCTCGACGCCGCCACCGCGCAATCGCTCAAGGCCAGCGGCAAAGCGCTGTGGGCCAACCTCGACCCGGCACAGTCCGGCGGTTGGGATGGCGGCTTGCAGCGGCACGCACTCGACGGTGTCGCGGCCGGTGGCGAGGCACACACCGTGACCACTTCGCTGGACTTCTCCAAGGAAGTCACCCGCGCCAAACCGATTTACCTGCCGGAAGAAGGCACCGAAGTCGAACAGGCCGCGATGGCCTTCCACGCGAAAAAGGATCACCCAAGCTATGCCTTGCTGCCCGGCAATCAAGTGGTGGCCAAGGCGTTCCGCACCAACGGTGCCTTGCCGATGGCGGGCGCGCCGTACTACGAGCCGTGCATGGACGATCGGCAAAAACGTCTGACCAGCAACGCCGGCAGCGGCGAGTTCGCCAGCGGTGAGCGCATCGACGGCATGTCCTTTGTCGGCGCCTCGAGCTTCACCGCCGACCGCCCACGGATCTACAAAGCCGCCAACATCCAGTTCGACGCGGTGTACAACAAAGTCGGTTATCACTTTCCGCAGGCGCGCATTCTCGCGCTGTGGGAAGACGCCTGGCCGGTGATCACCAAACAGCGTCCGCCAGAGCCGCTGGTGATGCGCATGAATACCTTCGATTGCGTGCAATACCAGCAAACCAACCTGGTGCCGGCCACCTACGAGATGGACGACTATCAGGTGCGCACGCCGACCGACGTGATCGGCCAGCACATTCATTTGCCGAAGTGGGATCTGACCTCGGCGGACGGCTCGTCCAACGGCTGGAATTACGAGGACGGCGTGCTCTCGCCTGGCGCCGTGCAGGAACGCATTCACGCGATTCGCGAGTTCAACCAGTGCGCCAGCACTGATCCGCGTGACGGCACTCAGGCCTGCCCGAAAGCCAGGAACCATCCGTTCTTCGGCCAGTACGGCCGGGCCGACTGGCTGGGTGCGCGCACGGCGATGCAGCGTTGGTTCGTCGATCCGGTGGTCAACGCCAAAGGCGTCGATCGCGGCCTCGGCACCATCTTCACCCACGACCACTTAGGCCCATCGACGCACCAGCAGATTGGTCTGTACGCCACCGTGTTGGCCGAACCGGCCGGTTCCACCTGGTTCCACGCCGAAACCGGCGAGCCTCTCTATAGCGGCGCGCGCCAGGACGGTGGGCCGACGTCATGGCAGGCGGTGATCAACACCGGCGACCTCGATGGCGATGGCAAGAACGACAGCTTCCGCGAGTTCTTCCTCGAATACAGCGACTTCCAGCACGCCTATGAAGCCGGCGTCTATGTGGGGGCCGGCCCTAACGGCGTGCCGAATGCGCAAGCGTTCCCGGCCACCGCCGACAGCTTCCGTTACGCGATCAATCCGCCAGTGCGCAACAACGCCAGCAATCTGCTTGAAGGGGTGCTGGAAGTGCAGGGCGGTCAGGTCCCGGGCTGCCCGAGCCGGCCATGTCCGCAGGCGATTTCGGTGGATGATCCGGGCATGTTCGTCGTCAACTATCGCAACGAACCGCTGGCCCTGCGCGTGTACGACCCGAACAAGGTCGGCCCGGACGGCAAGCGCGGCATGCAGGCTGACGGCCTCGGCGGTGATCTGGCGTTCGCCATGCAAAGCCGTACCGACCGGGCGATTCCGGCGATGAACCTGGCGCCGAATCTGCTCACCTCGGCGACCGGCCCCACCGGCGGCACCACGCTGTTTCCGCCGCACATCAACAAGGGCGGCGCAGAACCCGGTGATCCGTTCACGCCGATGCTGCGCACCTATACCGGCGACAACGTGCGGCTGCGGGTGCATGCCGGCGGCCATGAGGAAGAGCACAACGTCACCCTGCACGGCGTGAAATGGCTGCAGAGCGGTTCCGGTTTCGGCAATAGCTCCAACTCCGGCTGGCGCGCATCGCAGATGATCGGCATCTCCGAGCAGATGGGCTTCATTGCGCCGGTGTCGATGCTCTCCAGCGCCGCCGCGACCACGGGCGACTATCTCTACTCGATGGACGCTTCGATCGAAGGCTACTGGAGCGGTATCTGGGGCGTGATGCGCAACTACACCGCCAAGCGCAGTGATCTGTTCGCCATCCCCAACAACCCAAGCCCGGCGGGCATGCGCAACACCGTGGCGTTCGAGGGCAGTTGCCCACGGATCAGTGCCAATCCCAATGGCATCGGTACCCGGCCAACGGTGCAGCGCAACTATGAAGTGGTC
Source organism: Pseudomonas sp. JAI115 (assembly GCF_014200835.1). NCBI lineage: Bacteria > Pseudomonadati > Pseudomonadota > Gammaproteobacteria > Pseudomonadales > Pseudomonadaceae > Pseudomonas > Pseudomonas sp. JAI115. The sequence continues at coordinate 848,685 of NZ_JACHCY010000001.1, read as the reverse complement.
GCGGCGCTGGCCAACGACATCCTCGGCAATGCGCTGGGCCTGACCATCGGCGATCCGCAAGGGCTCGGTCAGCATGTCGGCGGGCCGCTCAATCCGGCGGGCGGCACCCTGGTGCTGAACTCGCGCACGGTGAGCATTCCACAAGTTACCGTGACCGACCCGGAAGATGGCGAAACCATCACCATCGGTGGTCAGAGTGGGCCGTTGCATGATCCGACTGCGATCCTGTACGTGCGTAAATCCGATCTGGATCCGCTCAGCGGCAAGCTCAAACCCGGCATCCCGGTAGAACCACTGGTATTGCGTGCAGCGGCAGGAGACTGCATCAACATCACCCTGGAAAACCGTCTGCCGAGCGTGATGCCTGACCTGACCCAGACTGCCGTGATGCAAGGCATGGTCAAGCGTGATCGCAACAGCGGTCTGGGTTCGACCACGTTCAGTAACAACCTGATGCGGCCGTCCAGCCATGTCGGTCTGCACGCGCAACTGCTGGCCTACGACATCACCAAATCCGACGGCGCCAACGTCGGTGCCAACCCGATCCAGACCGTGCCACCGCGTGTTGGCAACAGCGGCGCGTACCCGACCCGGACCTATCAGTACTACGCCGGGCACCTGGAGCGTGAAGGCAAACCGGTGACACAACTGGGCCGCAGCGTCGACAACATCAACGCCACGGCGGTCGAGTTCGGCGGCTTGAACATCACCCCGGCGGACGTGATCAAGCAGCCGCAAAAAGGTCTTGGCGGAGCGATGAGCATCCTGCCGATCGGCGCTACCTGGGTTGACGATGCGCGCAAGGTCAACGCCACGGTCACCGCGCCTGGGCAAACCAGCTACCGCGACTTCGCGATGGTCTGGCACAAGGCGTTGAACACCCGTTGGGCCAATGGCCGGCCGGTGGAGGGGATTGCTGCTGAGGGCTTCGGCGTGCCGACTGATCCGCAGGACAACTCGAGCATGGCGATCAACTACAAGACCGAGCCGCTGTGGTATCGCTTCGGCCTCGCTCCGGACGCACCGTTCGGGCATGCCGACGGCGCGGGTTACGGCGACATGAGCAATGCGCACATGGCCTACAGCAACGCGTTGGTGGGCGGCGATCCGCAGACGCCGGTGCTGTATGCCAAACCCGGGCAGCCATTGCGTACGCACATTCTGATGCCAAGCGGTGGCAGTCGCGGCACCACGTTCCAGCTCGACGGGCATGTCTGGTCGGTGAACCCGTTCCAGGCCGAGAAAAGCGACACCGGGGGTTATCCGATGGGCTCGCCGGGCGTGGGCTCGGTGCGCTTCGGTTACAACCCGATGTCGATGTACATCGGTGCCCACGAAAGCATCCTGCCGGCCGCGCACTTCAGCTTCATGATCCCCAGCGCCGGCGGCAGCAATGCGATCCCTGGGGATTACCTGTTCCGCGATTACGCCGCTTACGGCAACACCTCCGGTTTGTGGGGATTGCTGCGCGTGACCAACGAACCGGAACCGGCGCCGCAGGGGCAGTAGGCAGAACGAAGAACCTTGTGGGAGCGAGCCTGCTCGCGAATGGGCCCGACTCGATTCTGGACGGTGCGGCAGATGACGCCTTCGCGAGCAGGCTCGCTCCCACAGGGGATGGTGGTTGGCAGTGAGGTTGGTGGGATGAATGCAAATCCCGTGTAGGCCTTCGCCTGCTCGCGATTGGGGCAACTCGGTTTCGGATGGTGATGCAGATGACGCCATCGCGAGCAGGCGAAGGCCTACAGGGAATGGGTTTGCAAATGAGGGGAGGATGGTATGAACAGGATCACCAACATCATCGGTATTTGCACGCTGGCCCTGGCCGGGGCGTTGCTGAAGCTGAGTGAGATTGCGCTGGCGCAAACCGGTACGGGTCAGACGCTGAACCGTGACGGTGTGGCGGTGGATTTCAACCTCAAGCCACTGGCCGTCGACGGCAAGCTGCGCGAAGGCGAATTCGCCGATGTGCAGTTTCGCGTCACTGACAGCGCCTCCGGCCAGCCGTTGTCCGGGGTGGCGCCGGGTGCCTGGGTGGATCCGCAAACCCTCGCCGCCGATCAAGCCCAGGGCCGTGACCAGAGCTGCAAGGCCCGGGTCGGGGTGTTTCTCAAATCCAACATCGGCGCGCGACCGTTGCTCGACCTCAACAGCTATTTCCTGCTGGTGATGAACCGCGACGCCAGCATCGCCGTGGTCGATCCATCGGTATCAGTGGGCGGCATCACCAGCACCCTGGCGCGGATCGAACTCAAGCAACCGCCGATGGACTGGGTCACCCCCAAAGACAACAAACGCGTATTCGTCTCGATGCCGACGGCCGGCGAAGTGGCGGTCATCGACAGCGAGCAATTCAAAGTCATCGATGTCATCGCCGCTGGTAGCCAGCCGTTGCGCGTGGCGCTGCAACCGGACGAGCGTCTGCTGTGGGTTGGCAACAACGCCAGCAAAACCGAAGACTCCGGCGTCTCGGTGATCGACAGCCAAAGCCTCAAACCCCTCAAACACTTGCAGACCGGGCGCGGCCACCACGAAATCAGCTTCAGCAAGGACAGCCGCTTCGCCTTCGTCAGCAACCGCGACGACGGCACCGTCAGCGTGGTCGACATCGCCAGCCTGAACATCGTCCAGCAGATCAAAACCGGCTCGCATCCGTTGTCGGTCGCCTATTCGCCACTGTCCGGCGCGGTATATGTGGCCGACGGCAAGGACGGCACCGTGAGCGTGATCGACGCCAGCACCCACGCCATCCGCCGGGTGATCCAGTTGCAACAAGGCCTGGGCCCCATGGGCTTCAGCGCCGACGGCCGCTTCGGTGTGGTGCTCAACACCGTGGAAAACCGCGCCAGCATCATTGATGCCGCGACCAACAGCGCGATCCATGATCTGGACGTTTCCGCCGAGCCCTACCAAGTGGTGTTCACCCAGGCCTACGCCTACATCCGCGGACTGGCTTCACCGAAAGTCACCATGATCAACCTGTCCTCCCTCGGCGAAGGCCGCCAGCCAATCAGTCAGGGTTTCGAAGCCGGCCCGCAACCACCGCGTATGGCCGGGGATTTACCGCTGGCCTCAAGCCTGGCGGTGTCACGGGACGACAACGCGGTGTTCGTGGTCAACCCGGTCGACAACACCACCTACTTCTACGCCGAAGGCATGAACGCACCGATGTCCGGTTACCCCAACCGTGGCCAGATCGCCCGTGCCGCCATGGTCATCGACCGCAGCCTGCGCGAGGTTTCGCCGGGGCTGTACAGCGCGCGGGTGAGGCTGCCGACGGCAGGGCGGTTTGACGTGGCGTTTCTGCTCAATCAGCCGAACATCATTCATTGCTTTACCGCGCAGATTGAGCCTGACGGCAAACAGCAAAAACACCTCGGCCAGCCGAAAGTCGAGTTCCTCCTCGACAAGACTGCCGTGGCGCTCAACGACCCCTACGTCGTGCGTTTCCGCATCGTTCAAGGCAAAGACAAAACCCAGCGCAGCGGCGTCAAAGACGTGCAATTGCGCTACTACCTCGCGCCCACCTCGCATCCGCGTGAAGTGGCGGCGCTGGAAGTCGCCGACGGCGTGTACGAAGCGCCGATCACCCTCGACCGCGGCGGCGCCTGGTACCTGCATGTGCGTGCGGCATCGCTGGGCGCCGGTTTCGATGACAAGACCTTTGCCAGTGTTCGGGTAACCCCCGGCCTGGCCCGTTGAAGAGGAGTTTCGACATGAACCGATTTGCATCCACTGGCCTGCTGACCCTGTGTCTGTTGAGCCTCGGCCTCCAACAAGCCCACGCCCATTCGGCGGACGAACACGCCGGGCACAAAGCCCCGGCCAGCAATACTCAGGAACACGCTCAGGTGAAGTTCGCCAACGTGCCGCTGCTCGATCAGAACGGCAAAACCGTGCGCCTTGAACAAGACCTGGTGCAGGGCAAAATCGTCGTCATGAGCTTTATCTATACCAGTTGCACCACGGTGTGCCCGGTGGTCTCGTCGATCATGGGCAAGGTGCAGAAGCAGCTCGGCGCGCGGGTCGGCGAAGAAGTGCAACTGGTGTCGATCAGCATCGACCCGCAGCGCGACGACCCGAAACGTCTGCAGGATTACGCGCGCACGTTCCAGCGCGGCCCGGGCTGGAGCTGGCTGACCGGCTCGCCGCAGTCGATCAATGAAACCCTCAAGGGCCTCGGCAGTTTCAGTGGCGACCTGAAGAATCATCAGCCGCTGATCCTCGTCGGCGACGGCGATAGCCGCCACTGGATGCGCTACTACGGCTTCACCGATCCGGCACTGCTGGCCAAGGAAGTGGAAAAACTCAGCGGCCTGCGCACCCACGCCAAACATACCGCCATCGCCATGGAGCAACAGCCATGAGACTGCTCGACTGGATCTCCCTGACCGTGTGTTTCTGGCTTCTCGGTAACGTTGCGTTCGCTCACGAAGGCCATGTCTCTGAGCCGCCCACCGTGGTTGCCGCTGCTCCGGCCAAAGGCACTCACGACGCGAAAACCTGGTTCACCGACACGCCGTTGCAGGATCAAAACGGTGAAACCCTGCGCTTCTACAGCGACGCACTGCAAAATCGCATAGTGCTGCTCAACGTGATTTTCACCAGTTGCAACGATGCCTGCCCGCTGATCACCCGCAAGCTCAAGGAAGTCCGCGAACTGCTGGGCGACAAGGCGCAGGACATCACCTTCATTTCCCTTACCAGTGACCCGCTGCGCGACACGCCAGCGGTGCTCAAGGCTTACACCTTGAAGCAGGGTTCCGATGACCCTCATTGGCTTTTTCTTACCGGCGACAAAGCGCAGATGGACCTGGTATTGAGCCGCATTGGCCAGATCGTGCCGACGCCCGAGCAACACTCCACGCAGTTGATCGTCGGCGATGTCGCCAATAAACGCTGGAGCAAAATCCGTCCCGACGCCCCGGCCGCCGCCATTGCCCAGCGCCTGCAGTTGCTGACAATGCCCGTGGCTGGCCGTTGAGTACGCGCCATGAACCTGAGCCGCGTCCTCGCCCTGATCCTGCTCGCCGGCGTCAGCCTGGGTGCGGGCGCTGCACCGCTGACACCCGAAGAGGCGGCGGGAAAACGCTTGTACCGCCAAGGCTTGTCGGCCAGTGGCGAAGCGATCATGGCGCGAGTTGGCGCGGCGGATGTGTTGCTGCCGGCGACCCGTCTGCCGTGTGCCAATTGCCATGGCGCCGATGGTCTCGGCCGACCTGAAGGTGGCGTGCGTCCACCTGAATTGAACTGGGCGCGACTGACCAGCACCTACGGCCAGCAACAGGTCAACGGCCGCAGCTATCCGGCCTACAGCGAGAGCAGTCTGGCCACGGCTATCGAGCAGGGCCGCGACCCCGGCGACAATCGCCTCGACCCGAGCATGCCGCGCTTTCTGCTGTCGATGAAAGATCAGCGCAACCTCACCGCCTATCTCAAACGCCTCGCCGATGAGCGCGACCCCGGCCTTGACGCCGAGACTTTGCACCTCGGCACCTTGCTGCCCAGCCAAGGTCCGCTGGCCGAGGAGGGCGCGACGGTGGCGGCGGTACTCAACGGCAGTGTGGCGCGGATCAATCAGGCCGGCGGCATACATGGCCGGCAACTGCGCCTGACGGTGATCGATCCCGGCCCGGACCGCGCCAGTGCCGAGCAAGCCTTGCAGCAGTTGATCGAGCAGGAGCAGGTGTTCGCCCTGATCGCACCGCTGGCACCAGCTCTCGACAGCGAACTCGGGTCGCGCCTGGAACAGGCCGGTGTGCCGCTGATAGGACCGATGTCGATCCTCGGCAGCCTGCAAGCCAGTCCGCAGATCTTCGAGCCATTGCCCGGCTTGCGTGAGCAGTTGATCGCGCTGGCCGATTACGCCACAGCGAGTTTGCGCGTGCTGCAAGGGCCGACGCTGATCGCCTATCCCGATGACCCGGCACAAACGCTGGCCGCGCAAAACCTCGGCCAGTACTTGCAGGATCACGGCTGGCAAAAAGTCCATCTGCAAGCCTACGACTCTACGGCGGATGGGCTGCCGTTAGGCTCGCGATCGGTGTTCTATCTGGGCAATGGCGGCGGCTTCAGTCGGCTGGCGTCGCGGCTGCAAAGCGCCGGGCAAGTGCCTTACCTGTTTGCCGCCTCCAGCCAGGTGGCCGGCGATCTGCTGCAAGTTCCCGACGGCTTCACCCGAAGGGTGTTCCTCGCCTATCCGTTCGTGCCCAGCGACTGGACCCAGGCCGGGCGCATGGCCCTGACCTTGTTGCGCGAAGGTCAAGGTCTCGGTGCTCAGCACGCGGTGCTGCAAGTCGGCGCCTACGCCTCGATGTTGCTGCTCAGCGAAGGCATGAAGCAGGCCGGCCGCGACGCCAGCCGCGAGAAACTGGTGGCGGCGCTGGAAGGCCTGCACGACTTCGACACCGGCTTGACCCCGCGCCTGAGTTTCGGCCCCGGCCGACGCCTGGGTTTGAGCGGCGCGCATGTGGTTACCGTGGATTTGCCCGATCAGCGTTTCTATCTGGTCGCACCCTATAAACCGATTGTTGCCAGCCCCTGAACGGAGGGCCCGATCATGAAACGCATAACGCTGATCTTGCTGCTGACTTGCTGGCTGCCGCTGGCGTGGGCGAATAACGAAACGGCCGTGGCGCGGGTCAATGGCAAGGAGATTTCCGGATTTCGCTTCGAGCGCTTCTTCGCCGAATACCTGGAAGATCAGGGCCGCGCGGTGGCGAGCATTCGCAGTCCCAAGGCCTACAAGGAACTGCGGCAGGCGGCGCTGCAAATGCTGATCGACAAAGAATTGCTGTGGCAGGAATCGCAGAAGCGCGGTCGGCAGATCGACGAGCAAGCGCTGCGTCAGCAGATCGAGCAAACCCGCATGGCCATCGGCGGCGCGGATAAATTCCTTCGTCGATTGCAGGATGCCGGTTTCGATGAGGCGTCGTTCACCGAGTACACCCGCCGCGAACTGGCGGCGCAGCAGATGTTCGCCGAACTGATCCGCGCCAACACCTTGCAGCCTCGGCACCTGTTGATGCGCGTGCCCGCGCAAGCGGATGCAGTCACAGTTGCTGCAGCGCGTCTACGCTTGATGCAAATGCGCGCCGCGATTGTCAGCGGGGCGACGTTTGCCAGCGCTCCGGTGCGTTCACCGTTCGGCTGGCATGTGATTTATTTGCCGAACCACTTGGAGGCTGCCGATGTCCCAGATTTGCAGGGGCTGGACACAGTCAGGGCGCAGCTCGCCCGACAGCAACAGACCCAGGCTCGTCGTCAGGTGCTCGCGCAATTACGGGTGCAGAACAGGATCGAACGAATTGACGACGACTGAAGGTTCCCCCCCAATAGTGGGGAATGGCTTCGATGCCCATTCAGGTGCTTCCCCGTTTCTGGGGAACGGGGTGCCGGGACGAGCGGGCATTGTCATTAAATTCAAGGACATGAAGACATAAAATTACCGGCGCTCAGCCTGGCATGAAGTGTGCGTTACCCCTGGTAAGGCGCACTCTCAGGGCGGGGTCATCGGACCTGCTGTTTCAAGGAGTCGACCTTGGTTAACAAAGTACTGGTTGTCGAAGACGAACAGCTGCTTGCGCAAAACCTTCAGAATTATCTGTCGGCGCAGGCGCTGGACGTCACGATTGCACATGACGGAGCGACGGCTATCGGTTTGGCCGAAACCTTTGCCCCCGACGTGCTGGTGTTCGATTACCGCTTGCCTGATATGGAAGGCTTTGAGGTGCTCGACGCGGTCCGCCAGAACAGGACGTGCCATTTTGTGCTGATAACGGGTCACCCGACCGCCGAAGTCTGTGAGCGGGCGCGCCAACTGGGGGTCAGCCACATCCTGTTCAAACCGTTTCCCTTGGCGGAACTGGCGCGGGCGGTCTGCGACCTTCTGGGCATCAAGCGCGAAGCGAAACCCGGTGCGAGCCCTTCCGAAGGGTTTGTCGAACGACGCCAGAGCAGGACCGAGAGCTTCCCGTTGCAGTTGTACGATGGCAGTTGGGTGTTGGCGGATCGGCGACGACAGTCGCACGCCATGGCACCGGACGACGATCAAATGCTCACCGGGGAGTAATGGCGCGATCAGACGTTCCGGCACTTGCCGCCAAGGTTTGCCGCGCCGACAGGGCTCTGAGCCCCGGTTGGAGAGCAAGCCATGGAACGTCTGTCCGTTGTCGTCGAACCGCTGCCGGCCGCAAGTGCCCCCGAGCGCTTTTCCAGTGAGCAGCTGGCCCAGGCCCGGGCGCGGGCCGCCACCTCTGGCGAACGCGTACTTGAAGCCCTCGGCGTGCTCTGTGAACTGGCGCCGATGCCGTTCATTCACACCCTCGGCGCCACCCTGCATTACCCGGTGCTCGATACCGACAGCCTGTTTCAAGCGACGCCGGTATTCGACCGGGTCACCCTCGCACAATGCCTGAAACGTGAATTCATCCTGCTGCGCCACAATGACGAAGTCATCGGAGTATTCGCCGACCCCTTCGACCCGGCGCGCCTGGCCTGGATCGACGATTGCCTGCACGGTGCACCGCTACATCTGGTCCATGCCGATGACCTAAAGGCCTATCTGGCCCGCCACGAAGAAAGCTTCCACGCCGTTGAATCACTGAACGCCCAGGGCGACACCCACAACGAAATCGACACCCTGCAAAGCCTGTCGCTGACCAGCATCAGCGAAGACGCCAGCAGCGTGGTGAAACTGGTCAACTCGACCTTGTATGACGCGCTGAAAATGCACGCCAGCGACATCCACCTCGGCACCACCGGCCACGGTCTGGTGATCAAGTACCGCATCGACGGCGTGCTCAACAACATCAGCAAAGTCCAGGGCAACGAGTTCGCCGAGCAGGTGATTTCGCGGGTCAAGGTCATGGCTGAACTGGATATCGGCGAGAAACGCGTGCCGCAGGACGGGCGCTTCAAGATTGGCATCAGCGGTCGCCAGATCGATTTTCGCGTATCGATCATGCCGAGCATCTTCGGCGAAGATGCGGTACTCCGTGTGCTCGACAAACAGGATCTGGCCGACAAGGTCTGCGGCGTGCAATTGCAGGCGCTGGGCTTTGAAGACGAAACCCTGCGCCAGTTGCGCCGCCTTGCCGCCGAACCCTACGGCATGGTGCTGGTGACCGGCCCGACAGGCAGCGGCAAAACCACCACGCTGTACGCGATGATCACCGAGATCAACCACGGCGTGGACAAGATCATCACCATCGAAGACCCGGTTGAATATCAACTGCCGGGGGTGCTGCAGATCCCGGTCAATGAGAAAAAAGGCCTGACCTTCGCCCGCGGCCTGCGCTCTATCCTGCGCCACGACCCGGACAAGATCATGGTCGGCGAAATCCGTGACCCGGACACCGCGCAGATCGCCGTGCAATCGGCGCTCACTGGCCATTTGGTGTTCACCACCATCCACGCCAACAACGTCTTCGACGTGATCGGCCGCTTCACGCAAATGGAAATCGACCCCTACAGCCTGGTCTCGGCGCTCAACGCGATTCTCGCTCAGCGCCTGATTCGTTTGGTGTGCAGCAGTTGCAGCGCACCGGTCAATCCGAGCGATGAAGAACTGCGCGCCTCGGGCCTCGATCCACAGAAAGTCGATCACTACCACTTCGTCCACGGCAAGGGCTGCGGCCACTGCCGGGGCAGCGGTTATCGCGGGCGCACGGCGATTGCCGAGCTGCTGCACCTCGATGACGAGTTGCGCCAGATGATCGTCGAGCGCCAACCGATCACCCAGATCAAAGCCCTGGCCTGTGCCCGTGGTTTGCGCCTGCTGCGCGAATCGGCGCTGGAGCTGGTGGAACAAGGTCGCACCACGTTGGAGGAGATCAATCGTGTCACTTTTATCTCGTGAGCGTTTTGTCGCCGTGCTCGGCGCCAGCGGTGTCGGCCTTGGTCAGCGGCGCGGCAGCGACACCTTGTGGCTGGGCAGCGTCGGTTACATCGATGAAGGCTTCCAGAGCTACGCGGTGGCGCTGGACACCCTCGATCGCCTGCTCGGTGAACATGCCCGTGCCGGTGCCGAATTGAGCGTGGTCATCTCCGGGCACTTCAGCCGCTTCTGCCTGGTGCCGTGGAGCGCGCAGATCAGCAGCCCTGAAGAACTGCGCGGCTTTGCTCAGCTGTGTTTTGAAGACCTGTTCGGTGCACCGACCCAGCCGTGGAGTCTGGTGTTGTCCGCTGAGCCTGGCGGTTACGACCGCATCGCCAGCGCCTTGCCGCAAGACTTGCTCGAACGCCTGCGCACGCTGGTGAGCGGTCGCGGTTTGCTTCTGCGCTCAGTACAGCCGTATCTGATGGCGGCGTTCAACCGCTTCGACAAAAGCCTCGACGCCGGCGACTTCCTGTTCGTCGTCGCCGAGCCGCAACGCAGTGTGTTGTTGCTGGCAAGGGAAGGGCGCTGGGCCGGCGTGCGTTCGGTGGGTGGCAGCGACAGCGATGTGGCACTCAGCGCATTGATCGGTCGCGAACGGCAGCTGCAAGCTTCGACCAGCGAACGCGCCTTCAACGTTTATCTGCATGCACCGGCGCGCCTGGATGGGCATCCGGACGTGGCGGGGGTGCAACTGCGCACCCTTGAAGACGACGCGATGAGCGTGCGTGACGGCTTGTACGTCATGTCCCGGGCGGTGGCCTGACATGCGCGCGCTCAATCTCGATTTTCAGCCACGCCCACGTTCCGGCCCGTTGGGCTGGAGCCTGCTCGGCGGCGGTGTGCTGCTGGCGCTGCTGTGCTTCAGCGTGCAACAGCACCTCGACGCGCACACCGAACAGCAACAAGGTCACCTGCAAACTACCCAGCGTCAGCTCACCGGCGACAGCGGTGGCAAGTCCACCCTGAGCCCGGCGGAAACCCGCGAACAGGCGCAAAACCTCGCCGAGATGCGCAAGGTCTCGCAGCAGTTGCGCCGGCCGTGGGAACGCCTGTTCGCAATGCTCGAAGCGATGCCGCGCGATGACGTCGCGCTACTGACCCTGACCCCGGATGCGCGCAAAGGCCAGGTACGCATCAGCGCTGAAGCACGTGATCTGCAAGCGATGCTCGACTTCCACAAGCGTCTGGAAGCCAGCGACGAGCTGTCGGACGTCTCGCTGCTGAGCCACGAGATCGTCGTCAAATCGCCGGAGCAACCGGTGCAATTCAACCTGTCGGCGACTTGGGAGATTGGCGATGCGAATCCCTAGGCTGATCGTCCACGAATACCTGCAAGGCCTCGGCGTTCCTGGCCTCGCCGGGCTGGCATTGCTGCTGGTCGCAGCCGCTTGGGCACTCGGTGGTTTGCTGCCGGGCTGGCAATCGTTGCAGCACTTGAGCCAGCAAACTCAGGAAGCCACCGCGTACCTCGCCAAGGTTGAAGACGGCAGCATCGCGCCGCCGGTGGTCCCACAACGGCAACTCGATGACTTCCGCAACAAACTGCCGGCGCAGCCGCAAGCCACCGTCGCCATCGACCGCATCTACGCTCTCGCAGCCCAGGAGCACATCACCTTGGCGCGCGGCGAATATGCCCTCGGCGTCGACCCGAAAACCCACCTGGCGCGCTATCAGATTCTCCTGCCAGTGCGCGGCAGCTACCCGCAATTGCGCCGCTTTCTGCACGCCTTGCTCGGCCAGTTGCCGGCGGTGGTGGTGGAAGACCTGGAGTTGCAACGCAAGAAGATTGGCGACACCGACCTCAATGGCCGGATCCGTATGACCCTTTACCTGTCGAGGTCGTGATGAATACCAAGCGCGTGACAGGGTGGCTGGCGTTCTTCGGCGTGGCGGCGGCGCTGGCATGGTTGCCGGAGTATTTCTCGCCAAGTGATGACGCCGACGCCAACGAAGTGGCGGTGGCCGTCCCGGCCACAACCGCCAGCCGTGGCGCGCTGCCGGCGAGCAACGCCAAGGCCAAAGACGCGCCGATCAAGGACCTGAGCCCGGCCGGCGACCTGTTCGCCGCGAAATCCTGGAAGGCCGCGCCGACCCTGGCCACGGTTACCGAACAAGCGATCAACCCGGCCCCAGTGGTGCAAGCCCCGAGCCTGCCACCGGTGCCGTTTCAGTTCGTCGGCAGGCTGCATGACCGCAGCGACCTGCAAGTGTTTTTGCAGAACGGCGAAAAGATCTACGTCGTGCGCAACGGGGATGTGATCGACGACACCTGGAAGATCACCGGCATTTCCGATCTGGAATTGAGCCTGGTTTACCTGCCTTTGCATTTGTCGCAGACCTTGTCTGTGGGGAGTACGCAATGAACCGTTCCCGTTTGCTGATGAGCCTGGGCCTGTGTGCCGGGCTGGCCGCGTGCAGTTCCGCGCAGGTGGCCAACAAGGAAGCCGCCGACCTGATTGATCAGGGGCAGTACGAGGCGGGGCTGGCCCGGATCGAGGAAGGTCTGCGTGAAAATCCTCGCGACACCGAATTGCACCTGCTGCTCAACAGCGGCCGCGCCAAAGCGATCACGGCATTGCTGACGGCCGGCGACACTGACCGTTCGCGCCGCGACTTTGCTTCGGCGCGCACCGCCTACATGCGCGTGCTGACCATCGAACCGAACAACCGCCGCGCCCAGGATGCCCTGAAGCAACTGGAATACCTGCGCACCATGGACGAAAAACTCGAGCTGGCCCGTGGCGATCTGCGTCGCGGCGACATCTACGGCGCTGATCGTCAGGTCAAGCAGATCCTCGAACTCGACCCGGCCAACGCAGGCGCGCTGGAGCTGCAAGGCAACATCCGCCTGGTGCAGAGCCGCAACGTGATTGCCTACCCGCAACTGCGCACCAAGCTCGATCGCCCGGTCACCCTGGAATTTCGCGACGCCAACCTGAAGACCATTTTTGAAGTGCTGTCGCAAGTCGCCGGGCTGAATTTCATCTTCGACAAAGACCTGCGCCCGGACATGAAAGCGACGATTTTCGTGCGTGACGTGCGCATCGAAGACGCCGTGACCCTGCTGCTGCAACAGAACCAGTTGCACCAGAAAGTGGTGAACGAAAACACCTTGCTCATCTACCCGGATTCGCCGCAGAAAGTGAAGGATTACCAGGAACTGGTGATGCGCACCTTTTACCTGACCAGCATCGACGCCAACACCGCGCTGAACATGGTGAAAACCATGCTCAAGACCCGCGATGTATTCGTCGACGAACGCCTCAACACCCTGACCATGCGCGATACCGAAGACGCGATCCGCATGGCGGAAAAGCTTTTGCAATCGCAAGACCAGTCCAATCCGGAAGTGGTGCTCGAAGTCGAGGTGATGGAAGTCGCCACTCAGCGCATTCTCGACCTCGGCCTGCAATGGCCGAGCACCTTCGGTGTGGTCAACTCCGATGGTTCGCCGGTCACGCTGCTCGGGCAACTCAAGGGCATCAACTCCGACCGCATCTCCATCGGCCCATCGCCGCAGGCCAAGATCAACGCGCAGGACAACGACATCAACACCCTCGCCAGTCCGGTGATTCGCGTCAGCAACCGTGAGCAGGCGCGCATTCACATTGGTCAGCGCGTGCCGATCATCAGCGCGACCTCGGTGCCGTCGACACAGGGGCCGGTGATCACCGAAAGCGTGACCTATCTGGATGTCGGTCTGAAGCTGGAAGTGACCCCCACCGTGCACCTGAACAACGAAGTGGCGATCAAGATTGCCCTGGAGGTGAGTAACGCCACGCCGCTGGAGCCGACCCGCCAGGGCACGATCCCGGTGCAGGTCGACACCCGTAATGCGCAAACCTCGCTGCGTCTGCACGACGGTGAAACGCAGATCCTCGCCGGGCTGGTGCGCAACGATCATGGCGCCACCGGCAACAAGATTCCCGGCCTGGGGGACATTCCCGGACTCGGCCGCTTGTTCGGCAGCAACAAAGACACCATCGGCAAATCGGAACTGGTGCTGTCGATCACTCCACGGATCGTGCGCAACCTGCCATACCAGAGCCCGTCGGACATGGAGTTCTCCACCGGCACCGAAACCAGCATGCACATCCAGGCCCCGGATCGCTCGCAGAGTTACGTGATGCCATCGCCTGCCGCGCAGCCGCGTGCAGTCGGTGAAGCGGCCGTGGCCACCACCCGCGTCACTGTCGAGAAGCCTTGATCATGAACGCCTCCCAACGCGGTTTCACCCTGATCGAAGTCGTGGTGACGCTGGCCCTGATCGGCCTGTTGGCGAGCATGGCCGCGCCCCTGACCGAAACCCTGGTGCGGCGTGGCAAGGAGCAGGAATTGCGCAACGCGCTGTACCAGATTCGCGATGGCATCGACGCCTATAAACGCGCGTTCGATGCCGGCTACATCGAGAAGTCGCTGAACAGCAGCGGCTACCCGCCGAACCTGAAAGTGCTGGTCGATGGCGTGCGCGATGTGCGCAGCGCGAAGGGCGCCAAGTTCTACTTTTTACGCCGCATCCCACGCGATCCGCTGGTGCCGGCCAAACGTGACGATGAAGGGGGTTGGGGCGTACGCGCCTACAACAGTTCGGCTCAGAATCCGCGCGATGGCGAGGACGTGTTCGACGTCTACTCCCACGCCCGCGGCAAGGGCCTCAACGGTGTCGCTTACCGCGAGTGGTGAACCTCATGCGCCGGGAAAAAGGTTTTACCTTGCTGGAGCTGATGGTGGTGATGGCGATCATCGCCACGCTGATGACCATCGCGCTGCCGCGCTACTTCAACAGCCTTGAAGCGTCGAAGGAAACCACGCTGCGCCAAAGCCTGTCGGCGATGCGTGAGGCGCTGGATCACTTTTACGGCGACACCGGCCGCTACCCCGATTCCATTGAACAACTGATCGAACAACGTTACTTGCGCAGCGCACCACTGGACCCAATCACCGAACGCAAAGACCAGTGGGTGCTGATCGCGCCACCGGACGGCGTCGCCGGTGGCGTGGCGGACATCAAAAGCGGTGCTACCGGGAGGGCGCGTGATGGCAGTCAGTATGCCGAGTGGTAACCGCGCGCAGCAGGGTGGCTTCACCTACTTGGGCGTGCTGTTCCTGATAGTGGTGATGGGCATGGGCCTGGCCAGTGCTGGTGAATTGTGGTCGACCGCGTCGCGCCGTGACCGGGAGCGCCAGTTGCTCTGGGTCGGTACTCAATACGCACAAGCGTTGCGCAGCTACTACCGCAGTTCGCCGGGGCTGGCGCAGTACCCGAAAGAACTGGTCGACCTGCTCGACGATCAGCGTTTTCCCGAGGCCAAACATCACTTGCGTCAGCTCTATCCGGACCCGATCGGTCAGGGCGAATGGGCGCTGCAACGCGGTTTCGACGGACGCATCACCGGCCTCAACAGCCCGTCGACCGAGCTGCCATTGAAGCAGGCGGACTTCCCGACGCAGTGGTCGGATTTCGAAGGCATGCAGCGTTATTCGGATTGGCAGTTTGTTGCCGAAAAGGCCTTCCTTGAGGGCACCAATGGCCCGGCCAAAGGGCAATCGGTTCTGCCACAGGCATTGCAGCCATGACTCGCCAATGGTTCTGCGCGCTGGTCCTCGCTGTGGCGACGCTTTGCGCCCACGCCGGTGAAGAAGACGAAATGATGGGCTTCATCGTCGACGACACGATCTCGCACATCGGCCACGACTTTTACTACTCGTTCAGTGAACGCCTGCGTGACACCAGCCCGATGGATTTCAACCTGGTGGTGCGCGAGCGCCCCGACGCGCGCTGGGGCAGCCTGGTGACCGTGGAATATCAGCAACGCCTGGTGTATCGGCGCTTCCTGCCGCCGAACACCGTGGAACTGAAGGACGAGGCCTATGCGGCCGCCGACTGGGTTCGACGCCAGGTTGTCCAGCGCAAGCTGGAGGCTCTGTTGCAGGACACCACCGACCTTGAGAAGGACGAACTATGAACAGCACAACGTTCTCACGGCGCAGCGGATTCTGGATCTCGGGGTTGTTGATCGGGCTCGCCAGCGCCGCGGCTGTCCAGGCCACTGAACTGGTCTACACGCCGGTCAATCCATCGTTTGGCGGCAACCCGCTCAA
Organism: Pseudomonas sp. JAI115; assembly: GCF_014200835.1. Classification (NCBI taxonomy): domain Bacteria; kingdom Pseudomonadati; phylum Pseudomonadota; class Gammaproteobacteria; order Pseudomonadales; family Pseudomonadaceae; genus Pseudomonas; species Pseudomonas sp. JAI115. The sequence continues at coordinate 832,703 of NZ_JACHCY010000001.1, read as the reverse complement.
CGGCACCTGGCTGCTCAACAACGCCCAGGCACAAAACGATCACGACGATCCGGACCTGAAAAGCCGTTCGAGCGTGGCCGGCACCTCGGCGCTGGAGCGCTTCACCAGTCAATTGCAATCGCGGCTGCTAGGGCAGTTGCTGGACAACATCTCCACTGGCAACACGGGGAGCCTGTCCACCGACTCTTTTATCGTCAACGTCATCGACGACTCCGGGGCACTGAGCATTGAAGTGACCGATCGAGCGACCGGTGAGGTTTCGGAAATTCAGGTGAACGGCCTCAACCCATGACGGGCTGACGGTTCCGGGGAGAACGGACATGAAAAAGATCATCGCGTTAGGGCTGCTGTTGGCGACATTACAAGGGTGCAGTCTGCGCGAGCCGATGCCGGCCGAGCAGGACACTGAAACCCCGACCCTGACTCCAAGGGCCTCGACTTATTACGACTTGCTGAAGATGCCACGCCCCAAGGGGCGGCTGATGGCGGTGGTGTACGGCTTCCGTGATCAGACCGGGCAGTACAAGCCGACGCCGGCGAGTTCGTTTTCCACCAGCGTGACCCAGGGCGCGGCGTCGATGTTGATGGACGCGATGCAGGCCAGTGGCTGGTTTGTGGTGTTGGAGCGGGAAGGGCTGCAGAACCTGTTGACCGAGCGCAAGATCATTCGCGCGTCGCAGAAGAAGCCGAATACCCCGGTGAATATTCAGGGTGAGCTGCCACCGTTGCAGGCGGCGAACATGATGCTCGAGGGCGGGATCATCGCTTATGACACGAATGTGCGTAGCGGTGGAGAAGGGGCGCGGTATCTGGGGATTGATTTGCAGCGTGAGTATCGGGTGGATCAGGTGACCGTCAACTTGCGTGCGGTGGATGTGCGCAGTGGGCAGGTGCTGGCGAATGTGATGACCAGCAAGACGATTTATTCGGTGGCGCGCAGTGCCGGGATTTTCAAATTTATCGAGTTCAAGAAGTTGCTCGAAGCTGAAGTGGGTTATACGACTAACGAGCCGGCGCAGTTGTGTGTGTTGTCGGCGATTGAGGCGGCGGTGGGGCATATGGTGGCGCAGGGGATTGAGCGGCGGTTGTGGCAGGTGGCGGGGGACGCTTCTACGCCTGGGCAGGATGATGTGTTGAATCGGTATTTGAGTCAGAACAAGGTTGATCCGGATGCCGAGTGAACGTGGCGGCCTTCGGGCCGACCAGGTTTTGCCGATGTACTCGGTTCCCACTGTAGGAGCTAGCCCTGCTGGCGATAGCTATCTCTCAAACACTGATGCTTTTGCGGATGTACCAGAAATTTGTGGGAGCTGGCGTGCCAGCGATGGCGGTCTTATAGCCGACCAATCTCTGGCAGATGTACTCAGTTCCAACTGTGGGAGCGAGCCTGCTCGCGAAGGCTTTTTGTCAGGCGGTGGGGTTCTTTCTGGCTGAGTACATATCCATTTCTGCGGCAACGGCTACCTAGGGTTTCGCCCTTACGGCGACTCACTTTTTTTACAAACGCCTAAAAAAAGTAAGCAAAAAAACGCTTGCTCCTACGTGCGGCCCGCTCGCTGAGGCTCGGGGTTCCTTCACTCCGGGATCGATCCGGGCGCAGCGTCTACGGTTTGCTTCGCTGCACCTCCTCTCGCTGTGTTTGGCTGCGCCAAACGGTCGCTGCGCTCCCACGCCCGGATCAATCCCTCCGCTCAGCCTTCCGACGTCGCCCGTGGATCAAGATCAAGAGCTGCAGCCGAGCTAACGCTCATCCTGTTGAGTGGTGAGGAGCACAGCGTGCTCGGCTTTTGATCTTCGTAGGCGCTGAGCTTGCTCGCGAAGGCGGCCTGACAGCCGACCAATCTCTTGCTGACAGAGCGCGATTCAATTGTAGGAGTGAGCCTGCTCGCGATAGCTATCTCTCAGACTCAGTTGCCATTGTGGATGTACCCAAATCCTTGTGGGAGCTGGCTTGCCAGCGATGGCGATCTACGAGCCGACCAATTCCCGCCGGTTGCACACATTCACTGTAGGAGCTGCCGAAGGCTGCGATCTTTTGACTCTGATTTTTTAAGATGAATATCAAGATCAAGATCAAGATCAAGATCAAGATCAAAGATCGCAGCCTGCGGCAGCTCCTACACATGCGTATTTCAATTCGGAATGTTTAAAGGTTGTTTCGATTTTGCGGAACCTTCCCACAATGTTTTCAGGTTGTCCGTCGGACGTCCGGTCTCTAGCCTGTGTTCGTCGCTGCCAATTCAGCGACCGGGCATGGAAACCCGAGTAACTACAGAGCGCACTAGCGCCATTCATAACGTATCCTTGCGCACCTTCACTGTGTGCACTTTGTTATGGCGGCTGTGCGTGGGAGACCTTGTGTCTGCCGGGTTGCCTCTGTCCCGGGTTTCCAACCTGCGTACAGCTGCCACCTATTCGCTTGGAAACCGAATGGGGGGGCCAGCTATAACCTTCATACAGGGTAAATAATCATGAAAAAACCAACACCCAACCCCCCAGAACCAGACAACAACACCACATCCCCCTACGCCTCAGTCGACAGCAAAAAACTCCACGACGCCGCCGACCGCGCCCTCGATTTCTACCTCAAGCCCACCGCCCACATCATGTCCAGCGCCAACGAGCCGGAACCCATGTACCTCGCCAACCCCAGGTACAACACCGAATCCCTGCTGGCCAACGCCAGCGAAACCCTCGGCTCGGCCAGCGAAATGCTCAACAACTTCGCCGCTTCGCTGGAAACCTCACACCGCAAGACTGCACTGGGTATCGCACAGGTCGTCATGCTGGGCGAACTGGCCGTCAACCAGGCCTTGGATCACGTCGAACTCAAGAACTGATCGCTCTTGATTGCTCGTTCCCACGCGCAGCAAAGGAATGCAGCCGTTGACGCTCTGCGTCAGATTCGCGAGTTGGAATGCGGAGCGTCCCGAGAGGCATTCCGTTGCTGCGCGTGGGAACGATCAAATGTCGGCCCTGATTGAGGAAAAACGAAGAAGGTATGAAGCGGGGCAAGTGCCTGGCGGTGGCAATGTGAGAAGTAGAGAAGCGTAATGCCGATTTTGGCTACTCTACTGCTTCCTGACGGCTAACTATTTTTTGAGGAGCGTATGGACCTTTCACCACCACTCGAAATCGACAGCGCAGCCTATGCAGAATTCTCAGTTCTGTGGGAAATGGGTTCTTTTGATAACCAGCGATTGGGACAAGCCTTCTACAACCATTTTCGCCTCCATCGGTTAAACGATCAGGTTTTGTTACAGGGGCTTTACGAGGCTGACGGCAAGAAGGCTCGAGCTGCAATAAATCGCATATTTCATCTCAATTAACTGAGTACTGAGATACAAAAAAACCGTACCTCCACGGGAAGCACGGTTTCTTGTGTTGAGACGAGGAAGCGATCTCAACCGGGGTCGCGTCGAGGGTACTCCTGACGCGCATGCAAGATGCTCACAATCTCAATTTGGTCCGCCACTTGATAAACGACGAGATAGTTCGGGCTTACCACAATCTCTCGAGTGCCGGGAGAGCGGCCTTTGCGATACAGGTGTGGATGCCAACAAAGCGCAGATGTAGTTTTTACGACGGACTTGTGAAGTGCAGTCGCCGCTACAAAATTTCGCTCGCCAATGTACTTAAGGATTTTCGAGAGTTCGACCCGGGCCTTGGGTCGCCACTTAATCTGCATCAGCGCTTTTGCGCATTGATTCCATCAAGGCATCCATTTCCTCCATCACTTGCTCATGGGGAATACTCGGACGCGGATCATCGAGAGAGGCCTGTACTTCGGCCCGAAACCAACGGTCATAACTCGCAGCCTGCTCCTCGGGATCAAGATCCGAAACAACCGGGCACAGTGGGTCGATCAAGGACGGGTCGATCATAGAACCTCCAGGTTTGGTACCTCGAAGTCTATTCGTTAACGGTATCGATGTCGTCGCTGTCTGGATGAATTGCATGTAGGCCAAGCTCCATGAGGATCAAGTTGTCCCGGCAAATCCTAGAGCCTGCACTTCCGACGGCCAACCGCCAGAACTTGTCAGAAAACTCCCTGAATTTCTGAAAACGTTCCGTTTTCCGTAGGACGCAACTCAAGCGTCAGCGCAAAAAAAACCGCGACCCTCAGCAGGTCGCGGTTTTCCAACACCCAACCCCTACTGCTGCAAAACCGTCGCCTGGTTAGCCGACCCGAACTGCTGAATATTCGCCGTCTGCGTAACTCCACTCTGATCGACATTGGCAATGTTCCCCGTCCCGCCCTGGGTCACATACGCCACGTTCATGGTGTCAGCCTGCTTCACAGTGATCTGGTTGTCACTGCCATACAACTGCGCGGTATACGCCTGGTTCCCGGATCCGGACTGATCAAATTCGGCGCTGTTCCCCGTGCCATTCGAAGAACCCTGCACCAGGTTGCCGGTTCCGCGCTGATCCGAGATCAAAATGTTGTCGCTACCATTCTGATCAAAATACAGCTCGTTATACGACTCGGCCTGACTGACCGTGGTCTTGTTGCCGGTCCCGGTCTGATGCGTGGTCATCACATGCCCAACGCCATCCTGAGTGAAGTTGGCTATGTTGCCATTGCCCGCCTGAGTCACTGTCGCGCGTTGGTTGCTGCCGAACTGTCCGCCCGATTGCGGGCCTTTCCAGTTGCTGGCGTAGACCTTGTTGTCGTTGCCCACGGAGGTGGCGCTGAGCACGTGGCCCTCGCCGTTCTGGTAGGTGAAGTGCACGTTGCCGTTGCCGACTTGATAGAGCGCCAGTGTCGAGTTGACCGATTCGAACTGGTCGGCGTAGATCGCGTTGGTGTTGCCGACCTGGGTCACGGCGGCGCTGTTGTTTTCGCCGAAGCTTTGGTCGACCACGGTTTCGTTGCTGTCGCCGTATTGGTTGATGGTGGCTTGGCTGGCCAGTTGCGAGTCTTGCCAGATTTCGGTGCCGTTGAGGTTGCCGAACTGGTTGATGGTGATGTTGCCGCCGGTGCCGTTGCGTTGGTCGCCGTAGGCGTAGTTGCTCTCGCCAGCCTGGTTGATGCCGATCTGGCCGCCGTTATGGGTGACCTGTTCGGCGGTGCCGTAGTTGGCGGTGCCGAATTGAGTGATCACCGAGCTGTTGCCGCTGCCTTCATAGAGTTGTTCGATGTTGGCTTCGTTGCTGTCGCCGTACTGGAAGGTTTTGCCTTCGCTGCCGTTTTGCGAGTCCTGATAGACGAACGAGAAGTTGCCAGTGCCTTGCTGCTGTTGCAGCGCATTGTTGGGTGAGCCGAAGCCCAGTGACTGGCTGGCGTGGGCGGTGTTGAAGGCGCCGATCTGTTGCTGGGTGATGGTGGCGTTGTCTTCGTAAAGTTGTTCGGCGTAGCCGGCGTTGTAGTCGCCGACCGCGTCCTGGGTGATCACGCTGGTGGCGTGGTCTTGCACGGCGGCGGCGTCGTTGCCTTGGCCCAGTTGGGTCTGGGTGGCGGTGCTGAACGGGGCCTGAGTCTGTTTCACATCCGCGATGTTGGCGGTACCGGCCTGGCTTTGGTTGGACAGGCTGTCGTCGGCCATGGCCTGGGCACTGATCATGACCAGGAGGGCGGCGGTGATGGGCGTCAGTTTGAACATGATTGAACTCTCCGATGATTTGCAGTGCTTAGCGGTATTGCTTGACCGAAACGCTCATGCCGTTGCCCGACTGGGTCACGGCGCTTTGCAGCCCCGTGCCGGCCTGCTCGATGCTGGCGTCGTTGTTGTTGCCGTTTTGCGAAATCTGCGCGCGGTTGTGGCTGCCGTTCTGCGTGATCGAGGCGGCGTTGCCGGAACCGTTCTGGTTGATCAGCGCCATCAGGTCGCTGCCCTGTTGCAGGATGTACGCCTCCTGATTGCTGCCCGACTGCACGATCTGCCCGAGCAGCGACTGACCGTTCTGTTGCAGCAGGGCGACGTTGGCCTGGCCGAGCTGGTCGATCAGGGCTTGCTGACCCACCGGTGGGGGCAGTTCGCCGAGGTCGCTGCTGGTCGGGGCCAGGTCGTCGTTGTCCATCAGGTCGTCGGCGCGCACGCCTGCATTGCTGCACAGCAGGAGCAGGCAAAGCAGGGCGGCGGTCGGCGTGTTCATGGCGAAAATCCCGGGTCATGAAAACTGGCCCACCGGCCCGGTCGCGATGACCGGGTGGTGGGGGCGGAGGGTTACTGCACGGTGACCGGGACGGTGCGCACGGTGCCAGGCGTCGTGCGGATCGTTGCGGTCGGGTTGGCCGACGGCACCACGGTGGTGTTGGTGACGGTCAGTCTCCAGCGACCGGTCAGTGGCACGGTCGTGGTGCCGAGGGTCACCAGTCCGGTCGGTGTGGTGACCTGCACGGTGACGGTGTTGCCGAGGATCACCGAGGACGTTCCCGAGAAGTCCCAGGTGAAGCGATTACCGGCCCGTGCGGTCACGGTGGCGGTGGTGACGGCGAAGTTCTCCGCTGGCGCTCTTGGCGACACCTGCACGGTGACCGTGGCCGGTGTCGACAGGGCGCCGAAGCTGTCCCGGGCGACGTAGGTAAAGGTCGTGGTGAAGGCGGTCAGGATGACGGCTGGTGGGGTGTAAGTGACCACGGTACCGTCGGTGGTGACACTGCCGCGACCGAGTGCCGGTTGGGTGACACTGGCCACGGCCAGCGGCACGTTGCCTTCCGGATCGGTGTCGTTGGCCAGCACGCTGATCGGCACGGTCAGGCCAGCCGTAGCGATGCTGTCGGCGACGGCGGTCGGCGCCTGGTTCGGGGCGACGGTGATGGTCACGGTGGCCGGATTGGCCGAGGCCAGGCCTTTGGCGTCCTGCGCTTTGTAGGTGAAGGTTGTGGTCAGTGGCGCGTTGACCACCGCTGGCGGGGTGTAGACCACGGCTGTGGTGCCACTGAGCACGACGGTGCCTTGGCCGGCTGGCGGTTGAGTCAATGCGGTGATGCTCAGCGGCGTGTTGCCGTCCGGATCGCTGTCGTTGGCCAGCAGGTTGACGGTCACCGGCACGCCGAAGCTGGTGCTGCCGGTGTCGGCGTTGGCGATTGGCGCCTGGTTGGCGCCGGTGTCCGGTGCGGTGCCGACGACAACAACGGGCTCGGTGTCGCTGCCACCGGCGGCGGATTTCACCGTGATGGTGGCCGGTGGCTGAGTCAGGTCGGCGACGGTAATGCGCTGCAGGGTGCCGGTCTTCGACAGGCGTCCGTAGCCTTGGGCAACCATGTCCGGAACTGCCACTTCATCGGTCGATGTCGCTTCGATCAGCAGGCTGTGATTGGCCCAGCTGTAACGCGCGGTCTGCACTTTCACCACGTCGGTGAGCTTGGCCGACACAGAGGTCGGACGTGTGGTGCCGGCCGGGTTGGTCGCAGTCACCACCACGACGGGCGGCACGGCACCGCTGCCCAGGCGCTGGCCGAAGAACAGGCCGGTGTTGTCACCGGTCAGGCTGGTCTGGCAAGGCGTTGGCGGTGGGCCGGGGAGCAGCGCCACGGTTTCACGGAAACACAGGGTCGAGCTGCTGTCAGCCTTGGCGAACACTTCGGCACGCACCCCGGCCGAGGTGCGGCGATAGGTGGCGCGGTCGATGTCGACGTGGGTTTGCTGACGGCTGTCGAGCACCTTGCCGGCGACGGTGAACAGGTTGGTCTGGATCGTACCGGCGCCGGACGGCCCGACGATGCGTACGAAGTTGGTGTCGAACGGGCTGCCGGTCACCGCTTCGGTGAGGTTCGGGTCGCCGACGAAGGTTTCGACGCCGCCGGTGTCCGGGTTCACTTCGGTGTATGGGCCATTGATGCTGCGCAGGAACGGCCCGATGGCGCCGTTGAGCGTGCCGCTGAAATCGCCCGGCGCACCGATGCCGATGTCTTTGGTGATGTTGATCGCGCGGCGCCCGGGGGTGGTGACGTTGACCGTTTCCACACCATACGGGTGAGTGATGGTGTAGGTACCGGCCACGGGGACGTTCACCCGGATGCGGACCCGCGCGAAGCTTTGCTGATCGCCATCCGTCGGGTTTTCCGAGGCAAACGCCGCTTCGATCCCGGCGACATAAGCGTCCATGCCAAAGCCGGCGCCGTTGTTGGGGATCGTGGTTTCGGCGAGAAACCAGAAGGCTTCCGGCGGCCAGTTGTCCGGGAACACCATGGGCAGGCTGTCATCGAAGATGCCCGGTTCCGGCAGCAGGGTGCACATGTAGGCCGGTGGGGTGCTGGCCGCTACCCGCGAGCTGGCGGCGCGCGACTGGCAGAGTTCCATCGACAGTTGATTGCTGTCCTGATACCACAGCGGGAATTTCCCGGTGGCGAAGGTGTAGGGGCCGGGGTCGACGGCGGCGAGTTGCGCATAGGCACTGCCGGTCAGCGAGAGAGCGAGCCCGAGCGCGTTGAGCGCAAAGCGTGGCCACTTGTTCATGATGCCTCCTGATGCGGATCTGGGCATGTGAGCGTTCATTGCACGATGACCACTTCTTCGGTATCGCTGCCGCCGTTGGACGACGTCACGCGAACCTTGGCTGGCGGTATCGGCGAGATCCCGGTGGCCAGGCTTTTCAGCGCGCCGTCGCCGCTCAGCGCACCGATGGCGGCGCCGCTGCCGGAGGTGGCGGTGAGTACGGGGGGCGAGGTTTCGTCACTGGTCGAGGCCACTACGGTCAGTTGTCCGGAGCTCAAGCTGTATTGGGCGCTCTGGATCACCACCAGGTCGGTCAGGGTCATGGGCAGGGTAGTCGGCGTGCTGCTGGCGATGGCCAGGTGGTTGTCGGCGGTCACTTGCAGCACGCTCGGCACGCTCGGGTTGGCCGACGATTGCGCGTACCAGGCGCCGGTGGAGTTGGCTTCGGTCATGTTCAGCACCGGGGTGAAACTGGTCACCGCGACGGTGCCGGGGGCTGGTGGTGCGAGGACGAATACGTCCTGCTGAGCCACCGGCGCGCTGGTCCCCGCTTTGCGCGAGTAAGTGCTGCGCTGGGTGATCATCGGCGTGGGTCGAACCACGGTCGACAATTTGCCGGAGACGGCGAATGCGGTGGTGCGCAAGTCCAGCCCGTTCGGGCCTTCGATGCGCACGAAGTTGGTATTGAACGGGCTGCCGGTCACCGCTTCGGAGAGGTTCGGGTCGCCGACAAATTGTTCGGCGGCGCCGGTGACCGGGTTGGTTTCGGTGTACGGGCCGTTGACGCTGCGCAGGAACGGGCCGATGTCACCCTTGAGCGCGCCGTCATAGGTTTTCGGCGTGCCGATGCCGATGTCACGTGTCATGTTGATCGCGCGGCGACCGGGGGTGTCGATGTTGAACACATCGACGCCGTACGGGTGGGTGATGACGTAGGTGCCGGCGGTGGGCACATCGACGCGAATGCGGATCCGCGCGAAGCTGACTTGATCGCCCTCGACGGGCTCTTCGGCAGCGAACGCGGCTTCGACGGCGCTGACGTAAGTCAGGTCGATTCCGCGCGCGGCGTCAACGAGGGTGGTCTCGCCGGTAAACCAGAACGCTTCATCGGGAAAGTTGCTCGGGAAGACGATCGGCTGGGTGTCGTCGAACACGCCAGGAGTCGGCAGCAACGAGCACATATACGAAGGCGCGCCCGGTGTGCTCGGCACGCGCGAGCTGAGCGCTTTGGACAGGCACAGATCCAGAGTGCGACCGTGGGTGTCCTGATACCAGCTGGCGAAACCGCCGTTGGCCGCCGCATAAGGACCGGGGTCAACAGCAAACAAAGCGGCCTGGGCAATGCCCTGGGCCAGGGCGCTCACGACCAGGACGGTCGCGGTTTTGGACAGTAAAGGGTGCATGAGTTAATCCCTCTATCAAAGTACCTGCCCCTTGGGGGTGGGTCAGTTGCAGAGGGCCTGTACACCTTCCATGCCAAGGTGTGGTGAATGGGCGGGAGAGGGCCGGTTTAGAGGGTTTGGCGGGCGTTTTGGCGAAGGTTGTGGCCTGCGGGGAAAGGGCGTCATTCCCCAGAATCGGGGACGGTGGGGATGCTCTTAATGGCCCGTCGTACGCAGAACCCCTGTAGGAGCTGCCGCAGGCTGCGATCTTTTGATCTTGATTCACAAAAGCAGGATCAAAAGATCGCAGCCTCGTTTCACTCGACAGCTCCTACAGGTATCTGGAGTGGGTTTGGGAGGTGTGCTATCGGGTCGATTTCCCCGCATCCGGGCAAACCCCCACCCGTGGGCTATAACCCTATAGGGACGTATCGGGAAGTCGCCGCCATGAACATGCAGTCGAAATCGCTACCGGTCGAGGAGGGCAATCTACGGTTGGGCTCGCACAAGCAACCGTTCAACCTGCTGCGCTGGTTTTCGCTGATCAGCATGGCGGTGATCGGCACCGTGGCCATCGCACTTGGCTCTGTTTCAACGCGTTTCGTGATCGATGAGAGCGTGCAGCGCGATGCCTTGCTCACCGCGCAGTTCATCCAGGCCATCGCGTCCGCCGAAGTGCGCCACGTGTCGATTCCCAATATCCGCACGATGGGCGAACTGCTCGACCCGCGTCAGGACAAGGACTTTCCCGATGTCGACCCACAGGCCAGGGCAGGGGCGCGCGGTGAATTTCTCGACCACATCGAACACCTGCCGGACGTGATCCTCGCCAATATTTACGCGCCGGACCGGCAGGTGATCTGGTCAACCAATCCGGCGCTGGTCGGTACCAGCATTCACGCCGACGAAGACCTCGATCGCGCCTTCAATGAAAAGATTCCCGTGTCGGCCAGCTACCACGACGTCGACAAGGCCCGGGAAGAGCAGAAGTTCGTCATCCCGCCGGATTACATCTTTATCGAAAATTACATTCCGCTGTTCGACGCCGAGGGCAAGAACGTCACAGCGATGGTCGAGATCTACAAGGAACCCAAAGACCTGATCGCGCGCATGGAGCGCGGTTTGGCCTTGATCTGGCTGGCCACTGCGCTCGGCGGCGGGCTGATTTATCTGGGCCTGTACTGGATCGTGCGGCGCGCGGCGATCCTGCTCGCCGCCCAGCAAAAACAACTGATCGCCAATGAAACCTTTGTTGCGCTGGGCGAGATGTCCTCAGCTGTCGCGCATAGCCTGCGCAACCCGTTGGCGACCATCCGCTCCAGTGCCGAACTGGCGCTGGAGTTCGATGCCGGCCCGGCCGAAAAGAACATCAAGGACATCATCGGCCAGGTCGACCGCATGTCGAAATGGGTGCGCGAACTGCTGCAGTCGTTGCGTCCGCTCAACGATGACCCGGAACCGGTGAACCTGGTGGCCGCGTTGCACGAAAGCCTCGTCGCCTTCGAACAACAGATCGCCAGGGCCGGGGTGACAGTGGTGTTTCATCCGCAGCACACGCCGATGGTGCTCAGTCAGCCGGTGCAACTGACGCAGATCCTCAATAGCCTGCTGGCCAATGCACTGGAGGCGATGGACAAGGGCGGCACGTTGACCGTCAGCCTGGAACCGAGCGACGACCGCGGCGTGTGTGTGGTGCTCAGCGACACCGGTAAAGGCATGAACGAAGAACAACGGACCATGGCGTTCCGGCCGTTTTTCACCACCAAATCAGGTGGCTTGGGCGTTGGTCTGGTGCTGGTCAAACGCATCATGGAACGCTTTGGCGGCGGCGTGACCCTCGACAGCCGCGAAGGCGAGGGCACTACCGTTCGCCTGGCCTTTCAACGGGTTCCCTGATTCACACTTTCCCCCTGTAGGAGCTGCCGAAGGCTGCGATCTTTTGATCTTGATCTTAAAAACCAAGATCAAAAGATCGCAGCCTTCGGCAGCTCCTACACAGGTTTATAAACGCCGCAAAAATTTATGAACTTCCCCCATCAATGGGTGTCAAGCCCCGGTCACCGGGGAGTGGGGGAACCCACAGCGTCCCCAAGCCCCTGTAACAACTGGAAATAAATTCTTGGCGCACTAGTTGCTAAACACCATCACCCCTTCCTTGATGAGGCGGCTGGTGATGGACAGAGCAACGCGTGACCCAAGCAATACCTTCCGGTTGACGCCACTGAGCGTCTTTCTGATGTTGACCCTCAGCACCATGGCCGGCGTTCATGCCAGTCCGATCGATGACGAGCGACAGCCAGAAACCTCCGACCCGTCGGCGTACTACGACGAGCCGGCGGATGAACCGAGCGCACTCAACGCCATCCTGACCATGCCCGAGGCCAACGAAGATTCCTTCGATTTGCCCGACGGGGTCAAAGGTACGCGGGACTCGACCCGCACCGAAAACGTTCTACCGCCCACCGTGCAGACCAGTTTCAACTACCCCACCAACGGCAAACCCAGCCCGCTCTATGGCGCACAGCCGTTCAGCCAGCAGTTGCTGCTGTTCGAGGAATTCGGCCCGGAAAAACTCGACCCGACCACCCCGGCCGCGCCGTTGCCCTTTCCGCCGGTTGCGATTGGCCCGGCACCCGCGCAGGACCCGAACAACATCGCTCGCAGTGCGCCACCCGGCACGGTGCTCGACGCGTTCTTGCGTCAACCGGGGCTGACGCCGTTTCCCAGTCAGTTCTCAAACGTGGTCGATCGCAACCCGTGGCAGGCGCAGATCGAAGTGTTCCTCAACCGCCACATTGGCTCCTCCGCTGAAGGACGGCCGCCAGGAAAAGGCTGGTCGCACCAGCGCTGGAACGAGTTCTACCCACAAGTCGCCTACAAAACCGTGCAGACCGGCGCGCGCCTCAACGGCGGCCTGCGTGACAGTCGGCAAATGCACGGCTACGCCATGGGCGAGTTCGGCCCCGGCGGTCTGTACCACAACGTCGCCGGTGTACCGGCGACCGATGGCACCGCCAAAGGCGTCGACCCGCGCTTCCACCCAAACATGCCCGTGCAGAACCACAACGCGGTATGGACCTTCGACGGCACGCTGCCGCCGAAACTGTTGATGGTGCGCTACGGCCAACCGGTGATGATGCGCCACTACAACGGCTTGCCGATCGACCCGTCGGCCAACCGCGGTTTCGGCCTGCACACCATCAGCACCCACGAGCACAACGGTCACGCGCCGGCAGAAAGCGATGGCTATGCCAACGCGTTCTTCTTTCCTGGCCAGTACTACGATTACCGCTGGCCGATCCAGCTCGCCGGTTACGACAGCATCAACACCAAGGCCGAAGACCCGCGCGCTGCGTTCCCCTGCGCACCGGGCGAGACCCTGTGGGTCAACGATCTGACCCCGGCGAAGAAGACCTGTAATAACGGCACCATCAAGATCCGGGGCGACTGGCGCGAAACCATGAGCACCCACTGGTTCCACGACCACATGCTCGATTTCACCGCGCAGAATGTCTACAAGGGCAACGCGGCGATGATGAACTACTACAGCGCGCTGGATCGCGGCAACGAGTCGGTCAACGACGGCGTCAACCTGCGCTTCCCCAGCGGCAGCGCCTTGCCGTGGGGCAACCGTGACTACGACGTCAACCTGGTGTTCGCCGACAAAGCGTGGGATCAGGAAGGTCAGTTGTGGTTCAACCCGTTCAACACCGATGGCTTTATTGGCGATCAGGTGCTGGTCAACTGGCAGTGGAAACCGACCCTCGACGTGCGCGCACGCAGCTATCGCTTCCGCATTCTCAACGGCTCGGTGTCGCGCTACTTCAAACTGGCGCTGGTGCGGGAAATCAAAGGCAGTGGCGGAGAGTTCCAGGGGCCGAAAAACTCGGGCGTGACCTACAGCCGCGTGCCGTTCCACATGATCGCCAACGACGGCAACATCATGGAACACAGCGTACCGTTCGACGGCAGCATGGACCTCGACGCCGACGGCGATAAACAGAACCACAACGCGATCCTGCCGACACAAGGCATCGCCGAGCGCTTCGACATCATCGTCAACTTCTCGAAAAACGGCATCAAGCCTGGCGACAAGCTGTTCTTCCTCAACCTGCAGGCGCAGGACGACGGCAAAGGCCCGAAAGAAGTGATCCCGCTGGCGGACGTGCTCTCGGAGAAATACCTGCCGGTGATCAAGCAAACCAGCAAGGGCCCGCAGTGGGACAAGGGCGATCCGGCGGTGGGCAAGGTCTTGCAGCTCAACGTCAAGGCCTACACCGGCCAGGATCTGGCGATGAACCCGGCGGCCTACGAACCGGCCAAACCGGGCAAGGCTGAAGGGCTGGTGATGATCCCGCTGAAAATTCACCGCGACAACGCTGCCGATAAAGCGCTGCTGGCCAAGGCTCGTCACCGCACCTTCACCTTTGGCCGCGCCGACGGCACCGATGAAGCACCGTGGACGGTCAAGACCGATGGTGGCTTTGGCTACCACATGGATCCACGGCGCCTGAACGCCTCGACCCAGCTGTCCAGCGGCCCGACCGATGCCGGTGTCACCGGGTTCGGCACGCTGGAGGTGTGGAACATAAAGGCCGGCGGCAAGGGCTGGAGCCATCCGGTGCACGTGCACTTCGAAGAAGGGATCATCCTCAGTCGCGGCGGCAAGGCACCACCGGAATGGGAGAAATGGGCGCGCAAGGACGTCTACCGGATCGGTTCCGAAGCCGATGGCCTGGACAACGTCGAAATGGCGATCAACTTCCGCGAGTTCGCCGGGACGTACATGGAGCACTGTCACAACACCCAGCATGAAGACAACTCGATGCTGCTGCGTTGGGACCTGGAGAAACCCGGGCAACTGCAGTTGATGCCGACGCCTCTGCCGAGCTGGGACGGTGTGCGCTACGTCAACTCCGCCGCGCTGCCAACCTTCCGCAATGGCGACGGTTACGGCCCGCAAGTGGTGGTCAAGCCATGAACCGCCGCCACGGTGACAGCCAACCCGTGCATACCCCGCGCTCCCGGGCGCTGGGAATGCACCTGGTGCTGGTGCTGGTGGTCTGCGTGCTCGGCAGCCGTGTGCTGCTGGCGCACCAGGCCAGCGTCGACGCAGCAGCGACCAGCGAATCTGCCACCCCGTGGGGTGGCGACTATTTCCCCGACACCGTGCTGACCGATCAGGACGGTCGGCAGGTGCATTTCTTCGATGATCTGGTTAAAGACAAGGTGGTGGTGATCAACTTCATCTTCACTTCGTGCAGCGATTCCTGCCCCTTGGAAACCGCGCGCCTGCGCCAAGTGCAAAAACTGCTCGGAGATCGGGTCGGCCAGGACATTTTCTTCTACTCGATCAGCATCGACCCGCTCAGCGACACCCCCGAAGTGCTCAAGGCCTATGCGCAGCGCTTCAAGGTCGGCCCCGGCTGGAAGTTTCTCACTGGCGAATTCGCCGATGTCACCGATTTGCGCAAGAAACTCGGGCTGTTCATTGAAGGCGTCGACAACGGCCGCAGCAAGGATCACAACCTCAGCCTGATCGTCGGCAACCAGACCACCGGGCGCTGGATGAAAGCCTCGCCATTCGAGAATCCGTGGATCCTCGCCGACCAACTGGCCAACACTTTGCAGAACTGGAAACAGCCGAGCATCGAAGAAAGTTACGCCAACGCACCGGACATTCGTCCGCCGAGCAATGGCGAAGAATTGTTCCGCACGCGCTGCGCCTCGTGCCACAGCCTAGGCCCGCAGGATGGCCAGGGCCTTGGCATGCGCAGCATCGGCCCGGATCTGATCGGCGTGACCCGCAACCGCGATCCCAAGTGGCTGAATCGCTGGATCCGCGAACCGGATCGCCTGCTCGCGGAAAAAGACCCGATTGCCTTGCAACTCTACGAACAATTCGAGCGAATCCCGATGCCCAATCTGCGCCTCGACGAACAGTCTGCGCAGTCAATCATCGACTTCCTCAGCGATGAAACTGAGCGCCAGCAACCGTCCACCACGGCTGTGGCCGACGGTGCTTTGACGCCAGTAAAACCGGGCGATCCAGCCGCGACGGTGAGTCAGATGCGGTAGCGGCGAAATAGCATCATTGAACCGTGTGTCGCGGTCAGAGCCACCTACACTGATGGCTGTAACTGGCTCGATACAAAACCTCCAGGGCACTCCCATGCAGCGACTGGAAGCACAAAAATCCCCTGCGCCGGACACGCCGGCAGCAATGGGCAAAAGTTGGCGCGAACGGTTCAATCTGCTGCGCTGGTTCTCGCTCGCGAGCTTTTTCATCATCGCCGCCGTGGCAGTGGGGCTGGGGTACATCTCGACGCGCTTTGTCGTCACCGAAAGTGTCGAGCGCGACGCCTTGCTGACCGCACAATTCGTTCAAGCCATCGGCTCGGCGGAAATACGCCACGCCGGCATCACCCCGGCGCGGACCATGGGCGAAATGCTCGATCCGCGTCAGGACGACAACTTTCCAGATGTCGATCCCGTTGCCCATGCAGCGGCCCGCGCCGAGTTTCTTGACCATGTCGAACATCTGCCCGACGTTCTCCTGGCCACGGTGTATGCACTGGACCGCACGGTGATCTGGTCGACCAATCCCGAACTGATCGGGATCAAATTCGAGGATGACGACGAACTCGACGAATCGTTCGAGATGAAAGTCGCGGTGTCCTCCAGTTATCACAAGATTGACGATGAGAAACCCGAGCAGCAGTTACTGCGCGAACCGAAGTATTTGTTCATCGAGAACTACATCCCGATGTTCAACGCCGACAAAAGTAAAGTCGTTGCCATGGTCGAAATCTACAAAGAGCCGGCGGATCTGGTCGACCGCATCGACCGTGGATTTGCCTCGATCTGGGCCGCCACGTGTTTCGGCGGTGCGGCGATTTTTCTGGCGTTGTTCTGGATCGTCCGCCGCGCGGCGAAGCTGCTGCAGAGCCAACAGCAACAGTTGATCAGCAATGAAACTTTTGTCGCCCTCGGCGAAATGTCCTCGGCGGTGGCGCACAGCCTGCGCAATCCGCTGGCGACCATCCGTTCCAGCGCCGAACTGGCCCAGGAAGTCGCCAGCCCCGGCGCGCAACGCAACATCGGCGACATCATCAGCCAGGTTGATCGCATGTCGCGCTGGGTCCGCGAGTTGCTGGTGTCGCTGCGGCCGATGAACGACGACGGCGAGGCGGTGGACCTGGTGATGGCGGTCGAAGACACCGTTGGCGCCTTCGAAGCATTGATCAAACGCTGCAACGTCGAAGTGCGCTTCACACCGCAGAATTGCGCGCTGGTGGTCAGCCAGAAGGTGTTGCTCACACAAATCCTCAATAGCCTGTTTGCCAATGCCCTGGAAGCCATGCCCAAGGGCGGTGTGCTCAGCGTCGAATTCGAATCGCCGCAGCCTGACAGCGTGCGCCTGACCGTGAGTGACACCGGCAAGGGCATGAGCGCGCAGCAACAACTGTTGGTGTTCAAACCGTTTTTCACCACCAAACAGGGCGGCCTCGGGGTTGGCCTGGCGTTGGTCAAACGCATCATGGAGCGTTTCGAAGGTTCGGTCGTGCTGACCAGCCGCGAGCAGGAAGGAACCCGCGTCAGTCTCAACTTCAAAGTGGCATCGGGAGGGGAATATGGAACACAGCATTCTGCTGGTCGAGGATGACGAACTGCTGGCCGAAAATATTCAGACCTACCTGGAGCGCAAGGACTTCGAGGTGACGGTCTGCCATTCGGCCGAAGACGCGTTGGGGCAACTGGAAACCTTCATGCCCGACATTGTGCTGACTGACAACTCGCTGCCGGGCATGAGTGGTCACGACCTGATCCAGAAGCTGCGCATCAGCGCGCCGGATCTGAAAGTGATCATGATGACCGGCTACGGCAACGTCGAAGATGCCGTGGTGGCGATGAAGGAGGGCGCCTTTCATTACGTCACCAAACCGGTGGCGCTGCCGGAGCTGAAACTGCTGCTCGACAAGGCCTTGGCCACCGAACGTATGGAACGCACGTTGTCGTTCTATCAGGACCGCGAGGCGCAGAAATCCGGGGTGCAGGCGCTGATCGGCGACTCGGCGCCGATGCAGTACCTGAAAAATACCATCGGCCAGTTGCTCGACGCCGAGCGACGCATGGCCAACACCGATCTGCCGCCGGTTTTAGTCGAAGGCGAGACCGGCACCGGCAAGGAACTGGTGGCGCGCGCGCTGCATTTCGATGGGCCACGGAGCAAAGGCCCGTTTATTGAATTCAACTGCGCGTCGATCCCGTCGAACTTGGTCGAGTCAGAGCTGTTCGGGCATGAGAAAGGTGCGTTTACCGATGCCAAGGATCGTCGTGTCGGGCTGGTGGAAGCGGCGGACGGCGGCACGCTGTTTCTCGATGAGATCGGCGAAATGGATCTGCTTTTGCAGGCCAAGCTTTTGAAGCTTCTGGAAGACCGGACGATTCGCCGGGTCGGTTCGGTGAAGGAGCGCAAGGTCAATCTGCGGGTGATCAGTGCGACCAACTGCAACCTTGAGCAGATGGTCCAGCAGGGCAAATTCCGTCGTGATCTGTTTTTCCGTCTGCGAATCATCTCGATCAAAGTGCCGCGGTTGTATGCCCGTGGCGACGATATCTTGCTGCTGGCGCGGCACTTTCTCGCCAGCCACGGCAAACGCTATGGCAAACCGAACCTGCATTTCAGTCAGCAGGCCGAAGAGCTGCTGCTCAGTTACACCTGGCCGGGCAATGTGCGCGAGCTGCGCAACATGCTCGAGCAAACCGTGCTGCTGGCACCGAGCGACACGATTGCCGCGCATCAACTCAACGTATGCATGAGCCTGGTCGACGAACCGCCGCTGCATATTCATGAAACCCCGATGCACTACGAACCCCGGCCGGCGAGCAACACCGAATCGATGAATCTGCCGGAAGTCGAGCGCGACATGGTGCGCAAGATGCTCGACAAGACCGACTGGAATGTCACCAAGTCCGCGCGCCTGCTGGGCCTGAGCCGCGACATGCTGCGCTACCGCATCGAAAAGCTCGGCCTCGCGCGCCCGGACAAACGCCAGTGGTAAAAGTGGTGACCGCCTGGACACCCAAAACCCTGTGGGAGCGGGCTTGCCCGCGATGAGGCAGTGTCAGTCACCAGATGGATCGGCTGACAGGACGCCATCGCGGGCAAGCCCGCTCCCACAGGGTTTTGTGGCGTCTGGTTAATACTTGGTAATCAGGATCAATGCTGCTGCCGGCTCAGGCACTCCAGCACGCAAGTCGGATCCAGCACCTCGTCATTCACATAGATCCCGCGCTCGGCATCGTAAGTGCGGATAAACACCCGTACCGTCGCATCCGCCACCGTCGGCAATTGCGAGTCGGAGAACTCTTTGCCGCCCGGGATCACCACGAAATCCTGTGGCGCCGTATCCTCGTAAGGCCTCGGCGGCGTGGCCTGCAGTGAATACGGAGCAGGGTGGGCGAAGGGCTGGTTGGGCCCGTAGTAAACAAAATTGCTGTCCAGCGCTTGCGCCTGTGTGGCAGCGAGCAGACAGCCGGTCAACAACAGCCGGTCGAGCATTTGCATGGCGGCACCTGCGAGTGCGGTTTTCCCCAAGGCTATTAACTATAGCTGCCCACGCCCCCCAACGCTCGATCCACATCGGATCCCTGTAGGAGCTGCCGAAGGCTGCGATCTTTTGATCTTGATCCTTAAAAACAAGATCAAAAGATCGCAGCCTTCGGCAGCTCCTACACGAATTGGCTTACAAGTTTGCAACAACCGCAATTGCCGGGCTGATCTAGACTCGGGGCCGCTCAATCACGAGCCTCGTCCGGAGTGCGCCATGGAAGTGCCCAATAATAAAACCGCTATCGAGAGCAATCGACAGGCGTGGAACGATTCCGCCCGCCATCATCAGGATTCGCCTGACTGGCGGGCGCTGCTCAGCGAAGTCGCGCAGGCGGATTTCTCTTGTCTTGATGAGACCCTGAGCGGGTTGCTGGAGGTTGACGGTAAGGAGGTGATTCAACTGGGCTGCAACAACGGCCGTGAGAGTCTCTCTCTGTTTGCGCTCGGTGCCAGAAACGTGGTCGGTGTCGATCAATCGGCGGCATTTCTCGAACAGGCCCGCGAGCTGAACCAGCGTTCACCGCACAACGCCGAGTTCATCGAAAGCGATATCCATCATTTGCCGACGTCTTTGCAGAACCGTTTTGATGTGGCGCTGATCACCATCGGCGTTCTCAACTGGATGCCGGACATCGGCGAGTTCTTTCGCCACGTGGCGTTGACCCTGAAGCCGGGCGGCAAACTGGTGATCTACGAAACCCATCCGTTTCTGGAAATGGTCGACCCCGACGCCGAAGACCCGTACCGCCTCGCCAGCTCCTACTTCCGCGCCGAGCCATTCGTGCAGCAAGAGCCGATCGTCTACGTCGGCAAGGTCGAGCAGCAGGCCGCCAAGTCCTACTGGTTCGTGCACACCCTCGGCGCCATTTTCAGCGGCGCCATCGCGGCCGGGCTGAACATCGCGCATTTCAAGGAATATGCGCATTCGAATCGGGAAGAAGTGTATGACCGGTATTTGAATCAAGAGGCGCAGATGCCGATGTGTTTTACCTTGGTCGCCACCAAGATTTGAAATTCATCGTCGTTGCCACTGGCCTCATCGCTGGCAAGCCAGCTCCCACAGGATTTTGTGTCATACAGAAATAACCGGTACAACTCAAAACCCTGTGGGAGCTGGCTTGCCAGCGATGGCGGCCTGAAGACGTCACAAATCCTCAGATTGAGTCAAGCCTGCGTCACCGCACTCACCACCGACCGCTCCGGTTTGCGTAGCTTTTCCAGGCGTGAGCCTTCGTAGTGGCTTTCGCGATAGAAGCGCCAGCGGCCGAACAGGCCGTAGACGTGGGTGATGCGTCCCTGTTCGTGGTAGCCCATGCGCAGGTGCAGTTTCATCGCCGGGATGTTGCGGGTTTCGCAGGTGTCCACGACGGTGTGGCAGCCCTGGGCGGCCATGGCTTCCCAGAGGGCGACTTGTACGTCCACCGACAGGCTGGTGCCGAAATACGGCCGGGCCATTTCGCCGCCGAATTCGAAGAACTCACCGGGTTTGACCGGGAACCAGCAGCCGTAATAGTGGCGGTCGTGGTAGTCGCGAATACTGCCCCAGATGAACGCCACCGCGTGACCGTCGGCATCAAGGTACATGTGCCCGGTGTGGCCCTCGGCGGCGAGTTCGGCCATGGTTTCGACGCGGTCGCCGAAGTGCTTGGCGAAGGCCCCGGTGTTGTGCGGTGTGATATCGACTTTGCGCAAGCCTTCGTACGGGCGCAGCTTGTGTGGCGGTACCGGGGAGACCAGATCGCGCTCCATCCACAGCAGCTCCCAGTGAAAGAACACGTAGCGCTTCCACAGGGTGGCGAAGAGTCGGCCGAGGCCCTTTTGACGAATGCGTTCGCGCAGTTTTTCGATAACACTCATGTTGCCCTCCGTGGCCGAGGCCCGGTGTAGTGGATGTTGCTTTTGTGGGTATAGATCACACCTGCAATGCCGTTTCGAAGCGCCATCTTCGAAAGTATTGCGAGTTATGTAGGTCGATCGAGTGCCGCGGCACCCCGTAAAAAATCCTTGTGCAGATCGGCATAGGACACCCGTGGCACACCCGGCAGTCGCTGCTCCAGCACGCGGCTCAGGGATTCTCCGGGATTGAGGTAGGCATCACCGAAATCGTTGCCAAGCTGATTCGGGTGGGCAACGACTTCCAGCACGCCGTCGCTCGGCGCGGGGTCGTTACGCAGATCCACCGGCGTGCACACATAGTCCGCCGTGGCTCCGGCCAGACTCTGCAAGCGCCAGTTGAGCAAACTTTTGAATATGCGTTTCGGCAGACTGAGGTTCTGCCCCAGGTTGCGCGCCAAGCGAATCGGCACGCCTTGATGGGCAGCAAAGCGCGCGACGATTTCGCCGATCGGCCAGATGTTGTGTACGTGCTGATGCGAGTCGATATGGCTAGGTCGCACGCCATGTTCGACACAGCGCTGCCACTGCGCCTGCAACTCTTCCCGCACCGCGTCGCGATCTTCGCGACTGAGCCAAAAGTTGTGCCGTGGCAGGCTGAGGTCGAACACGCCGTGGCCGTCGCAGAAGGTTCGACTGCGCAGGATCGAGGTACTCAGCGGTCGCCCGTAGGTCAGGTTGAAATGCAACCCGACCCGACCTTGCAGTGACGGATGCCGGGCCATCGCGCAGGCTGCTTCGAACGCCGGCATGTTGGCCATGGCCGTGGCCGAGCTGATGACCCCGGCCTGAAACGCGGCGAAGATCGTCGCGTTTTCGTTCGGGCTCAAACCGAAATCGTCAGCGTTGACTATGACTTGGCGAGGCATGATCGCCCTCCGTGGTGATGACGACAGGTGTGGGCGCCGATGCCGGTCTGGCCGCACGTCGCGCACGCCATTGCTGCACCGTCGGTTTCAAGCGCTGCCAGAGGCGCAACCCCAGCCCCAGCAACATCCCGCTGGGGCGCCAGGAATAGAAGCTCCAGCGCCAGTGTTCCAGTTGTCCGGTCATGCGTTCGTGCAGTTGGTGGCTGGAGTTTTCCAGGCTGACCCGCGAGGCATCGATCCAGCGCCAATGCTCGTCCAGCCCCCAGCGAATCCATTCCTCCAGCAACACCCGGCCGCTGCCCAGATCGGCGTATTGCGGCAGGAACGCGAGGTTGTAATCGTAGAGTCGACCCTGTTCCAGCAAGCCGAGGCGATAGCTGATGCAACGCCCGTTGAGTTCCAGCGTCACCACCCGCACCAGGCCCTGGCCGGCGAGGGCGGTGAAGGCGCGTTCGATCCATTGCCGACTGCGCTCGCTGGCAAAGATCCCCACGCCTTCGTCACCTTTCCAGCTCACCGCTTCGACTTCGCTGATTGCTCGCAACAGCGGGCCCATGCTCAGCGCGTCGGGGCAGATGCGCCGCACCTGGGCGCCACACGCGACAATTCGTTTGCGCGCCCGTCGCAGCTTGTAGCGCGGGTCGCCGGAGACCTCCTGGTGATCTGCGTCGCTGATCAGATGCACCGGCACCCGGCAACTGAGGCGGCGTTCGCCCGCAGAACTGTGGGCCATCCATTCGGTCAGGGCGCTTTCCTCACCCGCCGGCTCGGACAATTCGTTGAGTTGCAGCAGGGCGTGCGGCAGCTGTCGGCGGATCAGGTGCAAGGCTTCGCGCATGTCTTCGCCCTTGAGCAATGACAGCAGCGCCAGCCGGTCCGCCAGCGGATATCCCAAGTGGTGCAGTACACGAAACGGCACGCCGGCAAAGCGCTCACGGCCCGCTACCAGCGGCAGGCACAGGCGCAATTCGTCCGCTTCCCAACCGAGCAGGATGTGCAGGCGCTCACCCGCGCCCAGTGCCTGCTCCGCCGCGCACAACCAGCCCAGGTGGTTGAACGGCGTGTGATCCGTCACCTGCAGGCGCAGCGCTTCATAGGCGGCTGCCGGGAAGTCGGCGGCGCACAGTGAAGTGCGCCATTCGAATCGCGCCGTCATAGGCTCAGACCGCCGTGGCTGTGACAGGTGGACGGGACGGTTTGCGCAGCGCATCCAGTCGCGAACCGCTGTAGCGGGTTTCGCGGTAGAAGCGCCAGCGACCGAACAGGGTGTAGACATTCATGATCCGGCCTTGCTCGGTGTAACCCATGCGCAAGTGCAGTTTCAGCGCCGGGACGTTGTGGAACTCGCAGACGTCCACCACCTTGTCGCAGCCCTGGGCGGCCATGGCTTTCCACAGTTCCAGTTGCAGGTCCACCGAGAGTTCGGTGCCCCAGTAGGCACGGGTCAGCTCGCCGCCGAATTCGAAGAACTCGCCGGGTTTCACCGGGAACAGGCAGCCGTAGTAATGCCGGTCGAAGTAGTCCCGTGCGCTGCCCCAGATGAACGCCACGGCATCGCCCTGATCGTCCAGGTGCATGTGTCCGGTGTGGCCTTCGTTGGCCAGCTCGGCCATGGTCCCGACGCGATCGCCGAAGTAGCGGGCAAAGGCGCTGGCGTTGTCGGCGGTGATCTTCACCACCCGCAGTGGCGGATACGGTTTGAGGCTGTGCGGTGGCACCGGACTGACCAGGTCGCGCTCCATCCACAGCAATTCCTGATGAAAAAACACGTAGTGCTTCCACGCCTTGGCGAGGGTGGCGCGCAGGCCTTTTTGTTTGATGTGCTGGCTGAGTTTGCTGACGGTACCCATGTTCTGTACTCCGGCGTTCCGGCAGGGCGAACAACTGTGGCGAGGGGCTCTGTGGCGAGGGGATTTATCCCCGATGGGCTGCGAAGCGGCCCCGCATTTACAGGCTAAAAGCGACGACTGCTGCGCAGCCGATCGGGGATAAATCCCCTCGCCACAAAAACTCCCTACCCACAAATCTTTGTTCGCTTTACCTTTTCTGATATTCGGAATTGGGTTCATGACGCGCTCCAGCTCAGGGCGAACAGGGTTTCCCCTGGCAAGTCGAAGCTGACGCGTCCGTCGCGGCAGGCGAATGGTGCGTCGCGGCTGCGGTTGTCCGTGCCGAAGTAACGCAGCGCACCGTTGTTCAGCGGGCACTTGGCGCCACTCAGGTCAACACGTTGCAAACGCGTGCCTTTGTTCAAACCGAGCAGGCCCCGCTGCTCGTCGCCGGCCATCGCCAGCACATCGACTTCAAAGCCATCGTTCTCCAGCCACAGCACCTGGTGCAGCCAATGCTGCGCGATGAACTGCTGGGCCAGACCCACCGGTTTCAGCTCAAAACGCTCATCGCCCAAAACCCGGATCATGCCCTTGGGATACTGCGGTTCATCGGCGGCCTGAAACCAGTTGAGCATCGTCAGCAAACCGTCCTGCGAAGCGTTGATCACCACCGACGCCCACCACAGCGAGGCGTAGTGCGTCTCCTGATCGTAGGGGCTGAGGCTGGAACCACTGGACATATTGGTCTGATCCAGCAGCAAGGCTTTGCGCGGCTGACCGTGGGCGTCGAGGCCGACCAGTTCGGCGGCGCGGTGCACGCTGTCGCGGTAGACCCGGGTGGCGAGCAGGTCGCGGATCATCCATTCGTGCCACGCCAGTGCGTCGATCTGCTCGGCGGATTCGTCGAGCAAGCGCCGCGCCCAGTCGATGCCACGCTTGTCTGCCGCGTTATCGGCGAACGGCCCGTTGACCAGCCGTGAACTGGCCGGCATGGCGATGCGCACGCCAGCCTTGGCATTCGCCGGATCGCTGCGCACTTGCCTGGCCATGCTGGCGAAAATTGCCCGGTATTGCTCGAAGCTCGAATAGTTGAGGTTCGGCTCATCGGCAAAACCGATGTAGTGCGTGCCTTTGCCGCCCAAGGCGCGGGTGCCGGCCAGCCATGCATCGAGGCCGCCATTGCTTTGCACGTCGGCGCGCAGATCGGCCTGACGCTGGCTGCCGGCGAGCAGGGTGATGTCCTGATGAATGCCGAAGCGCTCCTGATAAGCCAGACGAAACGCGTCTTCGAAGTGCGGATTCTTCGCCGTGACATCGACAAAACTGTAGTAGCTGGCGGCGGTCGCTTTCAGCGCATCCAGCACCGCGTGACTACTGGCGGGCGGCATCACGTAGGGCAGGGCGATGCCCAGATCCGGGGTGCGCCCGAGGATTTTGTCGTGCAGGGTCAAGTGGATCTGGCCGGTCTCTTCGCGCACGGGTTTGAGTTGCTGCGGAGTTTGCGCAAACCGATTGGCCGTGCCGTCGAGCCAGAACGCCGCTTTGCCGCTGCCTTGCAGGCGCAGGCGCCAGACCTGTTCGCGCTCGCTGACCGGTAACGCCAGTTGATCGAACTGCCAGTAGGCGCGATAGGGTTTGAGCGTTAGCGTCAGTGGCTTATCGTCGCCGACCCGTTGCGCTTGCAGAGCATTCACTCCGCCATGGAACTTGCCGGCGAGTACCGCGTGTTCCCCCGGCGCGACCTTGAAATACAACTCGTCGCCGTTCTGCGTCTGCGCGCTGAAATGCACCTTGGCCGGTTCGAACAGCGCCACCGTGTGCTCGTCGTGTTCGACCCGGTAATTGCGGAAGCTGTAGCCGGGAATTTCCAGGCGATAACTGGCGGCACCCGGCAGCAACGCCCAGCTCTGGGTGCCGCGGGTTTCGCTGGCCTTGATCAAGCGTTCGCCCTGCAATTTGCCCTGGCCGTCGAGCAGGTACAGATGCTCTTCGTTGGCGTCGGCCTGCCACGCGGGTGTCCAGCGCACGGTCACGGTGTCCGGGCGGTCGGTTTGCAGATACAGGCTGCCGTCGCGGATCTCGCCCCAGCGCATCGACGCGGCAAAGGCATCCAGCGACAGGCCGAGACCGAGCAGCAGGACCAGGCCTTTCATGCGGCCTTCCGTTGCAACATCTGCCACATCGGCGCGATGTCGCTGGGCAGGATGATCAAAGTTTGCCAGAACGCCACGCCGCTCAGACGGCAGTACAACACCAGCATCGCCACCGTCACCGCCAGATAGGCAATCGATGAAGCCGCCGCTGCGCCAACGATGCCGTAGGCCGGAATCAACACCAGGTTCAGCGCCAGATTGAGCAGGGCGCCGAGGCCCATCAGCAGCGACACCGTGTCGGGGCGGTTTTTCCCCAGCAGGTCCAGACGCAGGATGCTCGCGTAGCACAGGCCGAGCAGCCCCGGCAGCAAGGCGAGCAGCGCTGGAAACGCCGGTTGGTAGGCGATGCCGAACAGGGTGACGATCAGCCAGTTGCCGATCACGGCCATGCTCAGGCACGCGCCGAGCATCACCGTGGCGGTCAGGCGCAGGGCCAGCGGAGTGACCTTGTCCATGCCTTCGTCCTGTTGCAACAGGCGTTTCATCAGCGGCGTGGTAACCGCTTCCGGCACGATCAGCAGCAGTTCGGCGGCGGCGCTGGCCATCGCGTAATGACCCAGCGCGGTGCTGCCGAGCAGGGCGCCGATGAACAGGTAATCCGAGCGCAGAATCACTTGCTGGAATAGCAGATCCGGATGGCTGCGCGCGCTGTAGCGCAGCAGTTCGTTCTGGCTGGCGCGATCCCATTGCAGTTGCAGCGGTTGCGCGCGTTTGAGCCAGACCCAACCGGCCAGCACCACCAGGCTGATCCCGGCCAGCCAACTGATCAGCGCCGCTTCCAGTGCCGCGCTTTTCCACATCCAGAACAGCGCGAGAAACAGCAGCAACGGCGCCAGTGATTCGGTCAGGCGCAAGGCGTTGAACGCGACCACGCCGCCGGAGGCGTTGTGCAGGGTCAGCAGGCCGCTTTTCAGCACGGTCAGCGGCACCGCCAGCAGCAACAGCCACGCCAGCAGACCAAGCTGCACGGTGACATCCAGTTCACTGCCGAACTCACGTACCAGCGCCACCACCAGCAGGGTCAGCAGACCCGCGAGCAAGCAACCGAACACCAGCACCTGACTCAGCAGCAGGCCCATCGGCCGTTGTTTGGCGGCCTGATAACCGACGGCTGAATTCAACCCGCCACTGGTGGCAGCGCTGATCAGATCGGGCAGGGTGCTAAGCAGCGCGAACAACCCGCGCTCACTCGGCCCTAGGATCCGCGCCAGCAACACGTTACGCAGCAGGCGCAAGGCGATCATCGCCAGTTTGGTGCCCATGCTCAGCGCCAGATGCTTGAGGTAATGGCTGCGGCTCATGGGCGGTTGCCACGAAAGATGCGCCACGAAAGCAGCTCAGGATTGCGCGCAGTACGCTGGCTGACACCGAAACGCGGCAGGTTCAGCGGATCGCCTTCACCGCGATAGATGCCGGTGCCGGTGCCCAGCGCGAACGGATAATCGTGCGCGGCAATCTGTTTTCTTACTCGCTCGTCGTTGTTGCCGTTGGGGTAGCAATACACCGGTAACGGCCGGTTACAGCCGTTGCTCAAGGCGTCGCGGCTGCGGCTGATTTCTTCGCTCAGGCGCACATCGTCCAGTTCAGTGAGGATCGCGTGGCTGGCGCCGTGCGGGCCGAAGCGCACCAGCCCCGAGGCTTCCAGCGCCCGTACCTGATGCCAGTCCAGCGCTTGCGGCTGCGCTTCGGGCGGGCATTCGTCGGTGAGGCGTTCGAGCATCGCCGGTTCAAGGTTTTTCAGGCTTTGCAGGTAATGCAGCAGCGACAGGCTGCGGCGATCAACGTCGATGTCATCCACCAGCACCGGCACCGGATGGTGGATCATGTGCAGGCATTCGATCAGATGCATGCGGGCCTTTTCGCCGTGGCTGCCCCACAGGGTTTCGCCAAGGCTTTCCCACCAGAAGCGCTGACGGCTGCCGATGAAATCGGTGGAGAGAAAAATGCTCGCTGGCACCTGATGTTTTTGCAGCAATGGGAACGCATTGACCGCGTTGTCGCGCCAGCCATCGTCGAAGGTCAGCGCCACCCTTGGGCGTTCGCTGCGCAGTACGGTGGGCGTGAGGATGTCCATCAGCGGCACGCAATCGAAGTGCCGGCGCAGCCACATCAGCAGGTGTTCGAACGCCTTGGGCCCGACACACAGCTCATTGCGGTGCGGCAAGTCGGCGGCGCGGTCGTTGGCCAGCACCCGGTGCAGCATCAGGATCACCCCGGCGCCGTGCAACTGGTTTCGTCCCACGGGCGAGTTGAGGTAAAGCCAGCCACTGGTGCGTTTTATTAATTGTTTGATCGCCATGGCTTCGGTCCTCTCAACGGTTCTGTTCAGGGTTCCACTGGGCATATCGGTGGCCGCGCAGGAACTGCCACAGGCCGAGACTCATCCCGGCGAGGGTGACCAGCAGGAACGCGGCCAGACGAAACGGTTTGGGCAAGCGATGTTGCGAGTCCAGCAGTCCGGCCAGCGCAATGGCGTAGCCGAACAGTTGGGCGATCAGGGCCAGTCGATAGAAACCGTGGTCGTCCCACAGCCAGAAGTTGCTCAGCAGCAGCGGCAGCAGGAGGATCGGTGCCAGGCGCCGAATCAGTTTGTGGCTGATCAGCGCCAGCGAATACAGGCCATGTTTGAGTGGGTTGAGCAGCTCACTGCGCTGGGCGAGGCTTTGCAGGCCACCGACGGTGACGCGTTGACGGCGGCGGAACTGTTTGTCCGCTTCGTCGACACCGTGGTCGATCACTTGCGCCTCGGGCACGTACACAATGCGCTTGAAGGCCACCGGTGCACAGGTGCTGAGAAAGAAGTCGTCGTTGACCTCCGCCGGCACGCTCTGGAACAGCTCGCGGCGCAGGGCGAGCAGGGCGCCGTCGGCCGAGACCATGCAGCCGGTGCGATTCTCCACCCGACGCAGCCAGCCTTCGTAATGCCGGTACAGGCTGTCGCCGACGCTGAGGCCGCCGCCGGTCACTGGAATCACCATGTGCCCGGCGCAGGCGCCGACATTCGCGTCACTCAGCGGTGCGAGCAGGTAGCCGAGGGTTTCCCGCGACCATTGGTTGTCGGCGTCGGTGAACACCAGAATATCGCCAGTCGCCAGGGCTACGCCGGCATTCAGCGTCGCGGCTTTGCCTTGGCGCGGCAGGTCGAGGACAGTGATGCGCGAATCAACCACTTTGTGCGCGCGGGCCACGGTGTCGTCGGTCGAGCCATCGCTGGCGAGAATGATCTGCAGCGTGGCCGGCTGATAGTCCTGCGCCAGCAGCGTGCGCAACTTGTGCTCGATGTGCCGCGCCTCATTGTGCGCGGCAATCACGATGCTGATGTTCAGCGGCGGCGCCGGGCTGTGGCGCCAGGCCGGGAACAGCGGCGCCAGCACAGTCAGCAGAAGCGGGTAGCCAAGGTAGGCATACACCGGCAGCAACAGGCACATCCAGAAAATGAATTCAGCCACGGGCAGGCCTCCTGGCGTTCCAATGACACAGACTGAGAATGAACGCGGCGCCCGCCAGGTGCAGACGCACCCAGTGCAGGCCCCACAGTTGCACGGTCAGGCCGATGTCGTGGTGTTTGATACTCTGCCGCACGCTTAGCACCAGCCCCGGCAGGAGGGTCAACGCGACCATGAACGCGGCGTGATGCGGGAAGCCGTCGAGCAACGCTGAAATCGCCAGAAAGTCGAGGATCCACACCGCAATCGACAGCAGCGGAAAGCGCAACAGACGCAGGCTGAAACCGTGAGTACGCAGCAGTTGCAGATGACTGCCCTGACGCCACATTTCCTTGCCCATCCACTCGCGCCAGTTCATCTCATAGCCCCAATGCAGGGCCACGCTGCTGTTCACCGACAGCAGCCGCGCGCCTTGTTCGTGCAGGCGCAGGGTGAACTCCTTGTCCTCGCCGGTGCGCAGGTGTTCGTTGAAGCCGCCAACCTTGTCGAACCAGCACCGGCGCATCAGCAGGTTGGAACTGGGCAGCCAGTCCACCGGGTGCGAGCTCTGGCTGGACGGGCGCAGCGTGCGCCGTTGCCAGGCGGCGGCGTACCACGGCGCGGCAGCGGGGGTGTGCAGGTCGAGGCCGAACACGTCGGCCTGACCCTCGGCTTGCAGCTCGAACAAGGGCTTGAGCCAGTCTTCGGGCATCTCGACGTCGGCATCGATAAACGCGATCCACTCGCCGCTTGCCAGCAGCGCACCGCGATTGCGCAGCGCACCGATCAGCAGGCCCGGCAGCACCAGCACCTGTGCACCGAACTGGCGGGCGATGTGCGGGCCGTCGTCGCTCGAACCGTTGTCGACCACAATCAACTCGCACTCGACATCGGCCGCATGTGCGGCTTTTTGCGCCGCCAGCAGCGTACGGCCGATGTGCCGGGCCTCGTTGTACATCGGGATGATGATGCTGATCCGGCTCATGTTCTGGCCTCGGTCAGTGGCGCCTGTTCGGCCTTGAGGCGCAGGACGCTGGTCAGCGCGAGCATGATCCACACGTACTTCTGGTTCGGTGCGCTGAGGAACATCAGGAACAGGGTCAGCGACAGAAAGCTCACCCCGAGGTGAGTCATCAGGTCCGCCTGCTGCCAATCGCGCCGCAGCATCCACGCGGCGCGGGCGCGGATCAGGTTGTACAGGCCCAGGCCGAGCATGCCGACAAACAGCAGGCCGGCGGGGATCCCCAGCTCACTGAAAATTTCCAGATAGGTGTTGTGGGCGCGGCGGTACAGGTCACCGATCTTGCGGTTGGCGGAAAACGCCTTGGCGTAGCCGGTGGTCGCGTAGTGCAGCGGGAAGGTGCCGGGGCCGGAGCCGAGCAGCGGGTTCTCGCGGATCATCTGCCCGCCGACCACGATGTACGAGGCGCGCCGGCCGAGGGATTCGTCGTCGTGGCCCTTGGCGCCGGCGCTCAACACGCTCAGGGACTGAATGCGTGCGAGGTAACCGGCGGGCATGGCGTAGATCGCCAGCGGAATCACGATGGCTGCGCCGAGCATGGCGAACCCCAGGTGCCGTGGGCGAATGCGGGTCAGTTGCGCGCGGTAGTGCCAGCAGCCGATCAGCAGACTCAAGGCCACCACCACCAGTCCCGAGCGCGACTCGGTCTTGGTCATGCCGCCCAGCAGCAGCAGGCAGCAAGCGCCCCAGAACAAGCGGTGCAACAGATTCGGCCCACGAATCACCAGCAGCAGCGCCAACGGAATGGCGAAGGCGATCAGCAGGGCGAAGGCGTTGGGGTCTTCAAGCAGACCGGCAGCGCGGCCCTGATCCTGGAATTTGACTGAAAACATCGCCATGGCACAGGTGGCGCTGACACTCAGGGTCACCAGGCGGGCGAACAAGTCGAGATTCAGTTCGCGGCCGATCAGCAGGGTGATGACAAACAGGATCAGCCCGACGCTCAGTTCACGCAGATGCCCCAGCGACATGCCCAGATCATCGGTGTTGAACAGGCTGAGGAAATACAGCACCAGGAACCACAGCAGAAACCGCCAGATATTGCTGCGCAGGCGCTCGGACGGAATCTGGTGCATGGCCAGTTGCAGCATCAGGATCACCGCCAGCGAGGCGCCGATCAGTTTGCTCCCGGACAATGCGCTGTCCTTGAAGAAACCTTCGAACGGCACCAGTGCGGCAATGCCCAGCAGGCCCAAGGCCGGCTTGCGATACAACACTGTGAACCCCACCAGGCCAATGACCGCGCCGGGTGCGAGAAACGGATAAGGGCTGGCGAGCAGTCCGATGCATACCAGACCGAGCAGCGTGACGATCGAGAGCGGGAAAATCATGCGCGTGCCTCCCGTGCCGTGCGGATGTACAGCTGCGACCAGCGTTCGGCCAGGGCCTTGAGGTCGTAGCGATCCTGTTGCGTACGCTTTGCGTTGTCGCACAAATGCCGGGCCAGCTTCGGCTCGCTCAACAGGTTGTCGAGCTGACGGGCGAGGTCGGCGCTGTCGGCGGGTGTCGCCAGCAGACCGTTATGCCGGTGCTCGAGCACATCGGGAATGCCGCCGACGGCGAACGCCACCACCGGCACGCCGCTCTGCATCGCTTCGAGCAGAATCATCGGCGTGCCTTCGGTGCGCGAGCTGATCACCAGCGCATCCAGGCGCTGCCACCACGTTTGCATGGCGGTCTGGTAGCCGGGCAGACGAATCCGTTGCTGCAAACCTGCGGCGTCGATCCGCGCCTGCAGCGCCTCGCGTTCCGGGCCGTCGCCGAGCATCACCGCGTCCAGTTGCGGATGCTGGTGACACAGCGGAATCAGCGCATCGAGAAACAGGTCCGGACCTTTCTCGCTGCTCAGGCGCCCGACGTAACCGGCCAGCCAGCGCTGGCGGTCAACGGTGCTGATCAGCGCGTCGGCGGCGGGCAATCCGTTGGGGATCACCTGAAGCTTTTCCGCCTGCACGCTGGCCTGACGATGCAATACGGCGATGCTCTCGGCCACGCACACCACCCGATCCACCGACGCCGTGCGGCACAACTGCAGACTCAGCCAGGTGTAGAACTTCTGTTTGCGGCTGCGCGGGGTGAAGCCGTGTTGGGTAATGACCAGCGGCAAACGCAACAGCGTCGCGCCGACCCAGCCGAACAACAGCCCTTTGAAGTTGTGCGTATTGATCAGCGGCCGTTCGCTGCGCCGCGCCCGTAGGTGGCGCAACAACTCGCCGAGCCCGGCGCAACCACGACAGTCCACCCCGGCCTCGCGAAAGCGCGCGATCAACGCCGGTGGTGCATCGAGGAACAGCACCTGGTGCTGCCCCGGTGTCGCCAGGCAGTGATCGAGCAGCATGCGCTCGGCCCCATAGAAGCCGCCGCTGCTGAGCAAGTGAATGATCGGCAGCGCGGCGTTCGGGGTGGACAGCGTGTTCAATTGCGCACCCAGTGCACGAAGCTTGGCACGGTCCAGTTCTTGTGCGGATTGCTCGGCAGCACGTTTTCGTCGTTGATCACCAGCAACACCGGCAGGCCCAGTTCGTGGGTGATTTGCGCCGGGTGTTTGAAACGGTGATCGAAGAACTCACGCACATAGACCAGGGCAATCGCCAGCAGCAGACCGGTGAACAGCCCGAACGGAATGATCAGCAGCGGTTTGGGGAACGCCGGCTCGGTCGGCTCGAACGGCGGGCTGAGCACCTTGGCGTTCGACAGGTCGTCGTTGAGCGAACCGGCGGTGCTGCTTTCGGCGAAGCGTTGCGCATAGGTCGAGAACGCCGTGTGCAGCGCGTCGATTTCCGTGTCCATCTGCCGCAGCTTGCTCTGGGTCTGTTGCAAGGTGTGGATGCGGTTCTTGAACTCGGCGATGCGCGCGGTTTTCTGATTGATCACCTGTTGCACCACGGCCAGGTCGTTGGTGCGTTCCTGAATGCGGTTGCTCACCACTTTGAGGAACTGCTGGCGGGTGCGGGCGATCTGTTCGCGGGTCAGCAGCATCGGCTCGCTGCCGGGCTGGAACACCGCGAGGTCATTCATGTAGCGGCTGACCTGGGTGGTCAGTTGCTCGCCCAACTGTTTGATTTCCCGATCCTCGAACGCCACGTTATCGACGGTGGTGGTGAAGGTGAAGGGGAAGGTGTAGTCGTTGAGCTTGTTGCTGCTGGCGGCCGTCAGCGCGGTTTTCAGGTATTCGAGCCAGCGCTGGCTCTGTAGCAGACGATCCTGGTACAGGTTCAGGGCTTGCTCTTCGGTGTTGATCGCGTTCAGGCGGAAGGTGATTTCTTCCTTCGGATCGGACGAAGCAACACTTTCCAGCAGCGCCTGCCGATTACCTTCCAGCCCGTCGAGACGCACCTGATACAGGTGCTTCTTGGTTTCGTAGAAGGATTGCGGCAAGTCGATCGATTGCAGCGCCTGACGGCTGCCCAGATAGTTCTGCAGCAGAGTGGCGACGAACGTCGTGCCCTGATGCGGATCGGGGAAGCTGTAGACGATCGAGATCACGTTGGAGCCGGGCAGGGTCTCGATCTTCAGGCTGTTGATCGCATCTTGCGTCAGGCCGTCGAGCACGGTGTCACGCACCGGATCGGTTTGCAGCCCGAGCATGTTGCGCAGCGGGTTGATCAGGTACTGCCGCAGCGGCGACGTGACATAGCGGCGGAACGGTTCGCTCACCAGTTTGGCGAACACGCCCACCGGCGGGTTGTACTCGCCCTTGTCGCGCAGCTCGCTGATGGTCTGGCGGATCAGCGCCGGGGACCGCAGGATGTTGCTTTCGGTTTCCATGTCCGCCAGCGACGGCGGAATGAAGGTGGCGTTATCGACCGTCAGTGACGTGGTGGCGTCACCCTGGGAGAGTTTTTTCGACTGCACGATCACCTGAGCGGTGATATCGAAGCTCTGTTTGAGCACCAGCGGCAGCAGCAACGCGATGACTGCAAAGATCAGGAAGACCCGTTTCACCAATTGCTTGTTGGCGAAGAAGATCCTGAAGAACTCATGCAGGTAGTTTTCCTTTGGATTCATGATCGGTCACCTGAGAGTCAGTTGTTGTTACTGTCTTTGTTGTCGACGCGGTAGCCGAAGCTGAAGCCCACGCCCTGGAACAGCACCACGTCCGCCAGTTGCCGAGCCAGCTCACCGGCACTCGCCAGTTTGGTTTTCGGCACAAACAGCATGTCGTCCGGTTGCAGGTAGGCGATCTGCGACGCATCGCCCGACAGGGCTTTTTCCACGTCGTAGTGCACGGCCTGCACCTGGTTGCCGTTGCGCCGCATGATCACCACCGAGTCGAGGCGCGCCTTGACATTGGTGCCGCGCGCCAGGGTCAGCGCTTCAAGCACCGACACTGGACGGCGGATCGGGTAGGAACCCGGTTGGCCGACTTCGCCGAGCACGTAGATCTCGTTGCCGGCGGTGGACTTGAGCATCACATCGACGCTCATCCGCCCCGGCAATTGCGCGTACTTCTGGTTGAGGAAAGTTTCCAGTTGGTTGATGGTCATGCCTTGCAGCGGCACCGCGCCGATTTCCGGAAAACTCGCATAACCGTCATTGCCCACGGTGATCTCGCGGCTCATGCCGGTGGCCGGGTGATTCAGTGCGCTTTTCAGGTTCTGCTCATTGGTCAGCGGGCTGATGACCTGCACCGTCAACTGATTGCGGTTGGGCTGGAACAGCTGTTTGCGCTGGTAGGCACGCTGGATTTCATCGCGCGCCTCATCGGCGGTCAGGCCGGCGATTTTCACCGAGGTGTTGGCGCCGGGCAGGTTGATGGTGCCGTCGGGCAGCACCAACTGGTTGCCATTGAGCTGGCTGGCGGCGGTGAAGTTCAGGCCGATCTGGTCACCCGACTGCACGCGGTAGGCGTCCGAGCCGCTGGTGCTGATGTGGAAGATCACATCCAGCACGTCTTGCGGGCGCAAGGTCTGCTCGATCTTCGGCATGTCGGTGGCCTGGGCGTTAGCCGGGGTGGCGGTGAGAATGTTCACCGGCATGTTCTGGGTTTCGGAATTGCTCGAGCAGCCTGCAAGCGGCAGCATCAGCAGAACCAGTATCTTGGCGTTCATGGCGTCATCCCTCGCGTTTGCTTACAGGTTTTTGTAGAGCCACTTGGGCATGTAGTACTTGCGCCGGTTGAACACGCTGCCGACTACTTTCGCGCCGGCCTGGGTCAGGCGTTGCACGGCGGCCTGGGCGACTTCCCAGCGGGTGTCTTCGGCGCGCACCACGAACACCACGCCATCGACCTGAGTGGCGAGCACCAGCGTGTCGGCGGCGGAATACACCGCGTCACCGTCGATCACCACGAAGCGGTACTGGGTGCCAAGTCGGTCGAGCAGCGGGCTCAGGCGCTCGGCGGTCAGGTGTTCCAGAGTGCGGATCGGCCGGCCGTTGGGCAGCACATGGAAAGGCAGGCTGGAAACCTGCACCACGCAGTCCTGCAACAGTGGCGGGTTGTCCGGGTTGAACAGCAGGTCGCGCAGGCCGCGCTCCTTGCCCAGGTTCAATTGCTGCGTGAGGTTGCCTGCCGACTGGCTGGCATCGACCAGCAACACCTGGCCGCTGCTCATCTGCGCCAGTTGGCTGGCCAATGCGAGGGCACTGGTGGTGGTGCCTGCGCCGGGGTTGGCGGCGGTCAGGAACAGGATCCGCAGATCCAGATCCAGCACGGTCGAAATCAGGTTCGATTCGCTGGGGTTGGCAATGCTCAGGCTTTTGTTGGTTGAACCGTCCATTAGCTTGCTCCGTGGCCGCTGAATACTTTGAAGGGGGTTTTCAACAAGATCTTCAGATCAAGCAGGAGGCTCTGCTCGGCGATATAGCTGAGGTCCAACTCAACGCGCTGGTCGAAGTCGATGTTGCTGCGCCCGGAGATCTGCCACAGGCCGGTCATGCCGGGGTAGATGCTCAGGCGCGCAAGGTGGTTGTCCTTGTAGCGGTAGGCGTTGAACGAGGTCGGCCGCGGGCCGACCAGGCGCATGTCACCGCTGACCACGTTGAACAGGTTGGGCAGTTCATCGAGGCTGGTACGCCGCAGGAAACCGCCAATGCCGGTGATGCGTGGATCCTTGTCGATCTTGAAATCGATGGCGTCGACCCCGTGCTTGTTGAGGTGGCGCAGCGATTCCTTCAGTTCTTCGGCGTTGCAGACCATGGTGCGGAACTTGTACATGCCGAAGGTGCGGCCGCGATAACCGGTGCGTTTCTGCACGAACATCACCGGGCCCGGGCTGGTGAATTTGATGGCCAGCGCCAGGCCCAGCAGCAGCGGCGAAAACACCACCAGAATCAGCAGCGCACCGAAGCAGGCCAATACCCGGTTGGTGCGTGACAGCGTCCATGGCCGGCCGCCGTCGCGGCCGGTCAGCCAGCCACGGCCCTGCCGGTGGATGGCGCTATCGAGGCGCATTCGGTGCTCGGGATCCATGCGCTTGTCGCGGCGCATCTGATTGATCGGTACACCTTGTTCATGTCCAGTCATGGGGTCCTCCGCTGATGTTCAGCCGCGAGCGGCGCGTGGGCGATAGGCAGTGGGGTAGTAGTCGCGAAACCAGGCGATGAAACGCCCCAGTCCTTCATCCAGCTCGATCCGGGGCTGGAACCCGGTGGCCTGGGCCAGATCATCGGTCTCGGCACAGGTGTTGAGCACATCGCCCGGTTGCAGGGGCAAGAGCTCGACAATGGCTTTCTGGCCGAGGTGTTTTTCCATCAGCGCCAGATAGGTTTTCAGCTCCACCGGGTGGTGGCCGCCGATGTTGAACAGGCACCACGGCGCCATGCTGCTGCCCGCGTCGGGATGTTCACGATCCCACTCCGGGTGGCTGTGCGGCGGATGGTCGGTGAGGCGCGCGATGCTTTCGACGATGTCGTCGATGTAAGTGAAGTCGCGCTGGTGCTCGCCGTAGTTGAACAGTTTTAGCGGCGTGCCTTCGGTGATCGCCCGGGCAAACTGAATGGGCGACATGTCGGGCCGACCCCATGGCCCGTACACGGTGAAAAAGCGCAGACCGGTGCTGGGAATGCCGAACAGATGGCTGTAACTGTGGGCCATCAGCTCGTTGGCTTTTTTGGTCGCGGCGTACAGCGACAGCGGATGATTCACCCCGTCATGCACCGAGTACGGCGTGTGCTGGTTGGCGCCATACACCGAGCTCGACGAGGCGTAGATCAAGTGCTCCACCGGATGGTGCCGGCAGCCTTCGAGAATATTCAGGAAACCGCAGAGGTTACTGTCGAGGTAGGCCTTCGGATTTTCCAGCGAGTAGCGCACCCCGGCCTGCGCCGCGAGGTGGATCACCACTTGCGGTTGCTCGCGGACAAACAGCGCTTCAATCGCGGCGGCATCGGCCAGATCGATCCGCGCCAGCGGGAAATGCCCGACCTGATCGCGCACCCATTGCACCCGATCGTGTTTCAGTTGCGGGTCGTAATAGCCGTTGAAGTTATCCAGGCCGACCACCGCATGCCCGTCGCGCATCAGCCGCAACACGCAATGGGCGCCAATGAAGCCGGCTGCGCCGGTGACCAGGATTTTCATGGGCGCAGTCCTTCCGGAGCGATGTGGCGCAGGCCGATGCCGCTGTAATGCAGACCGGCGGCGGCCACGTGTTCCGGGTTGTAGAGGTTGCGACCGTCGACAATCACTTTCGAGCGCAGCTTGCTCGCCAGCAGCTCGAAATCCACTACGCGAAAATTCTTCCACTCGGTGCAGATCACCAGCGCATCGGCATCTTCCAGGGTGTCGTCGCGGGTGGCGCACAGGTGCAGGTCGTTGCGATAGCCGTACAGGCGCCGGCATTCGGACATGGCTTCCGGATCGTAGGCCTGCACGCTGGCGCCTTCGGCCCACAGCGCGTCCATCAGGTAGCGGCTGGGGGCTTCGCGCATGTCATCGGTATTGGGTTTGAACGCCAGGCCCCAAATCGCAATCGACTTGCCGGCCAGACCCTGCGGAAACTGCGCCTTGAGTTTGCCGAAGAGGATGTGCCGCTGGCTGTCGTTGACGTCGGTGACGCTGCGCAGCAATTTCAGCGGCATGCCGTTGTGTTCGGCGGTGTGCAGCAGGGCGCGCAGATCCTTGGGGAAGCATGAACCGCCGAAGCCGCAACCGGGGTAAATGAAGTGGTAGCCGATGCGCGGGTCGGAGCCGATGCCTTTGCGCACCGCTTCGATGTCGGCGCCGAGCAGTTCGGTGAGGTTGGCCAGTTCGTTCATGAAGCTGATGCGCGTGGCGAGCATGGCGTTGGCCGCGTACTTGGTCAGTTCGGCGCTGCGGTTGTCCATGAACATCAGTTTTTCGTGGTTACGGCAGAACGGCGCGTACAGCTCGCTCATCTGTTCGCGGGCTTCGTCATCGCGGGTGCCGACGATGATCCGGTCCGGGCGCATGCAATCGGCGAGGGCGCTGCCTTCCTTGAGGAATTCGGGATTGGACACCACGCGGACCTTGAGGGAACTTTTGCCGCGACGGAGCAACTCTTCGCTGGCCTTGGCGGCGACCTGGTCGGCCGTGCCGACCGGCACCGTGGACTTGATGATCAGGGTGCGATCGGCCTCCATGTGCGAGGCGATCTCCCGAGCCACGTTCAGCACATGGGTCAGGTCGGCGGAACCGTCTTCATCGGCCGGCGTGCCCACGGCGATGAAAATCAGCTCGGCATGCTCCACCGCGTCGCTGGCCTGAGTGCTAAAGAGCAAGCGGCCGGCCTTGATGTTTTCTTCGAGGGTGCTGGAAAGACCAGGCTCACTAATAGGTGGCACAGCTTGTTGCAGTTGCTTGATCTTGTTGGGGTCAATATCGACACATAAAACCCGATGCCCTACATCTGCAAGTGCGGCGGCTTGAATTAATCCGACATAGCCGGTGCCAAATACGCTCACGTCCATCTGCGCACCCTCGATAGAGCGAAAAGAAGAAGTTCGGAAGAAGACTGTAAAAGGGGTATAGCGCAGGGTTTAGAAAGCGTGTCAGCAAAATGACATGTTGCACCTGTATAACACTTGAGCGCTTTTTGGCGATTGGCCATCAAGTCATTGCTGCGATTGGATTTGTTGCTTTTTTGCAGATTTGTTCAGATTCAAAATAAGCGATAAACGGTTGTAAGTCTTTAATTTAAAGGCTTCTAGCGTTTGGTGTGTGTCAGATTTGAGTCACCGGTTTTTTGACGCTTTCTAAAGAAAACAGTCAATTCTTGCGCTTTGATGGCTGGGTGCTAGTGTCAGGTTCTGACCGACAAACCTTTGACTCCCTGCCGTTTTGCACGAGCGGTATCGCCATGTTCAGATATGCCAAAGAAGTACTTTTAATTGTTTATTTGCTGCTTTATTCCGAATATTACGTTGATCGGTTAAATGCTATCGGCGTCGGTTTTGCTGTACTTCTTTTTGGCGCGATGTTTTTGGCGCTTACTTTAGCGTTATATCTAACGGCTTATATTCGTCAGGCTCTCATTCGCCACTTATTCGCAATAACACTGTTTGTCTCGGCGGTGTTTTTCGATGTCTATACCCGGGTCACCGCGGATTACCTGAGCTACAGCAGTTTTGTCTCGCTGGTGTACTCCGGCGGCTTCATTCAGGAGGCCGCCTACCAGTATCGCGACGCGATCATTCATGGCGCGCTCAGTGGTCTGCTGTTGCTGTTCGGCATCGGTCTGAAACCGCGCCATGCACTGGTGGTGCCCAACACGTTGCGTGTGGCGGCGCCGGTGTGTGGTGTGCTGCTGTTGAGCGCGGTGTTGTTCCTGCGGGCGGGCGAGGGCGCGCGCGGTTTGCCGATCATGTACACGCCGCTGGCCTATCTGAACCTGTTCGCTTATGAAGCGCTGCACAACACGGTCGGCCCGCGCGAGCCGGTGACGCTGGCGCGCAACGCAGTGGCGATCAATCACGACATCGTGCTGATCATCGACGAAAGCATTTCCGGCAATTACCTGGACATCAACGCGCCGTTCGGAGTGCACAGCAACCTGAATCAGGCGCATCCGGGCGTCGACATTTTCAACTACGGCTACGCCGCATCCATCGCCAATTGCAGCGCCGACACCAACGTCACGTTGCGCTACGGCGGCACCCGCGCCGACTACATGCGCATCAACAGCACGCTGCCGTCGATCTGGCAGTACGCGAAAAAGGCCGGGTTGCGCACGGTGTACATCGACGCTCAGCGCACTGCCGGCAATCTGCAGAACCTGATGACCGACACCGAGAAAAAAGACATCGATGAATTCGTCCAGTTTGACCAGACCAGCGTGCGTGACCGCGACATGGCTGCCGCCGCCAAGCTGATCGAATTGCTCAACGATGATCAGCCGGAGCTGGTGGTGATCAACAAGGTCGGCGCGCATTTCCCGGTGCACGACAAATACCCCGACGCCTTCATGGCCTACCGTCCGACCTTGCCGCGCGGGCAATTCACCGAAGTCGCCGACACCGGCAAACGCGACGGTTTCAACGGCCAGCCGGATGACTGGGTGCTGTACCGCAACGCCTACAAGAACACCGTGCTGTGGAATGTCGGCGAGTTCTTCGCCCGGGTATTTGCCCAGGCCAATTTGCACAATGCGCTGCTCATCTACACCTCCGATCACGGTCAGGACCTGCATGAACGCGGCAACCCCGGGCTCAATACCCACTGCGGCGGCGATCCGGTGGAGGAAGAAGGGCTGGTGCCACTGGTGGTGATTCAGGGCGATCAACTGCACGGGCCGGACTGGGCGCAAGCGTTGCCGGCGAACAAGGATCGCTCCAGTCACTACAACATTTTTCCGACGCTGCTGCAGTTGATGGGTTATGACCTGGCTGGAGTCGAGGCGCTGTACGGCAAACCGTTGACGCTGCCGACGGCGGACGACTTCACCTTCAACTACCGCTTCAATGCGCGGCTGGGGGCCAAGCCTGAGTGGAAGCACATTGATTTGAAGACCATCGTCACACCGGGTGCGGCGGCGACCAGTGTGGCGACCGGGCAGTGAGATTTGCGCGGGGTTCAATGGCCCCATCGCTGGCAAGCCAGCTCCCACAGTGTTTGATGGTGAAGCTGATATTTGTGGACAACCTCAATTCCTGTGGGAGCTGGCTTGCCAGCGATGGGGCCATTGGTTTCAACGCTGATCTGCTCAGGCCGCAATCCGCTATCCTTGCCCCACACTGACCCAACGGATGGCGGCATGCTTCAGGTTCAAGGCGTGTTCAAAAGTTACCTCACCCCCCAAGGCCCGCTCCCGGTGCTGCAAGGCGTCGACTTGACGCTCGAAGCCGGCAGCAGTCTGGCGCTGATGGGCGAATCCGGCAGCGGCAAAAGCACCTTACTGCACCTGATTGCCGGCCTCGACAAGGTTGATCGCGGCAGCATCCACAGCGGCGAGCATCGGCTGGAGCAGATGAACGAAGCGCAACTGGCCGACTGGCGCCGCACGGAAATCGGTCTGGTGTTCCAGCAGTTCAACCTGATCGGCAGCCTGCGGGTCGAGGACAATCTGGCGTTCCAGGCGCGCCTGGCCGGGCGCCATGAGCCGCGCTGGCAGGCGCATCTGGTGCAGCGTCTGGGGCTGGGCGATTTGCTCAAGCGTTATCCCGAACAACTTTCCGGCGGTCAGCAGCAGCGGGTGGCGCTGGCCCGGGCCTTGGCGTCGCGGCCGAAACTGCTGCTGGCCGACGAACCCACCGGCAGCCTCGACGAAGCCACCAGCGACGAAGTGCTGCGCCTGTTGCTCGAGTTGCTGGATGACACGCCGACCACGCTGTTGATGGTCACGCACAGCCCGCGGGTTGCAGCGCGGCTGGCGCAACGGGTGGTGTTGTCCAATGGCCGTCTGACGTGAACGTGTTCTGGCAAACCCTGCGTGCGCTGCTCAGCCACTGGCGGCGGCATCCGGTGCAGTTCTTCAGTGTGCTGACCGGGCTGTGGCTGGCCACCAGTTTGCTGACCGGGGTCGAGGCACTGAACAGTCAGGCCCGCGACAGTTACGCCCGGGCCAGTCAGATGATTGGTGGCGAACCCCAGGCCAGTCTGGCCACACCGAGCGGTGCGACCTTCACCCAGCAGTGGTTCATCGATCTGCGCCGCGCAGGCTGGCCGGTGTCGCCGCTGCTGCAGGGACGGCTGCTGCTCAAGGATCACCAAGACCAGCGCCTGCAACTGATGGGCATCGAACCGGTGTCGCTGCCGATGGACGCTGCGGTGGCCGGGCAGGCGATGCCGATCGAGCGCATCGTCGCGTTCTTCTCACCGCCGGGCAGCACCTGGATTTCCCCGGAAACCCTGCACTCCTTGGGCCTGACCGAAGGCGCCACGCCGCAAACCGCCAGCGGCCAGACGCTGCCGCCGCTGCACGCGCAAAAGGACATGGCACCGGGCGTGTTGCTGGTGGACATCGGTGTTGCGCAAACCCTGCTCGAACAGCCCGGGCAACTGTCACGCTTGTTACTGCCGAAGGATTTTCATGCCGAGCTGCCGGCCGCGTTCAATGGCCGGCTGCAGCTCAAAAGCAGCGCCGAGGAAAACAATCTGGCGCGCCTGACCGAGAGCTTTCACCTCAACCTCGATGCCTTGGGCTTTCTCTCGTTTCTGGTCGGACTGTTCATCGTGCACGCGGCCATCGGTCTGGCGCTGGAACAGCGTCGTGGTCTGCTGCGCACGTTGCGCGCCTGCGGGGTCAGTGCGCGGATGTTGATCGGCTGTCTGGTCGTCGAGCTCGGTGTGCTGGCGTTGGCTGGCGGGGTGTTCGGGGTCATCAGCGGTTACTGGCTGGCGAGCGTGTTGCTGCCGGATGTCGCCGCCAGCCTGCGCGGTCTGTACGGCGCGGAAGTGGCGGGGCAGTTGCGCTTGAGCCCGTGGTGGTGGTTCAGCGGTATAGGCTTGAGCCTGCTCGGCGCGTTGCTGGCCGGCGCCAACAGTCTGTTGCGGGCGGCACGCTTGCCGCTGTTGGCGGTGGCGGATCCGCAGGCGTGGCATCAGCAGCATGCGCGCTGGTTGCGCCGTCAGGGGTGGCTGGCGGCGCTATTGGGCGTGATCGCGTTGCTGGCGCTGCTGTTCGGCGACAGCCTGAGCAGTGGTTTTGTGTTGATGGCCGGGTTGCTGCTCGGCGCCGCGCTGGCGTTGCCGGTGGTGCTCAGCGCAGTGCTTACTCCTTTGCTCGGGCGCAGTCGTTCGGTGCTCGGTCAGTGGTTTCTCGCCGATTGCCGCCAGCAACTGCCGGCACTCAGTCTGGCGCTGATGGCGTTGCTGCTGGCGCTGTCGGCCAACATCGGCGCCGGCAGCATGACCGCCGGTTTTCGCCAGACCTTCGACGACTGGCTCGAACAACGCCTCAGTGCCGAGCTGTACCTCAACCCGGTCAATCCGGCGCAATCGCGCGAGATGTACGCCTGGCTCAAGCAACAGCCGAACGTCAGCGCGGTGCTGCCCAACTGGCAAGTCGCGGTCACCCTGCAAGGCTGGCCGGCGGATGTCTTCGGGGTGATCGATCATCCTTATTACCGGCAGCACTGGCCGTTGCTCGAGGCGATTGCCGGAGATCCGTGGGCGCATCTGGCGAACGACGATTCAGTGATGCTCAGCGAACAACTGGCACGACGGCTGAAGGTGCGGGTGGGGAATCATTTGAACGTGCCGACACCGGGCGGGGCGTGGTCACCGCGGATCGTCGGGATCTACGCCGACTACGGCAATCCCAAGGGGCACGTGCTGGTCAACAGCAATCATCTGCTGCGGCTGTGGCCATCATTGACACCGAACCGTTTCAACTTGCGCATCGCGCCGCCGGACATCCCGCCGTTTTTGCGCGCACTGCAAACGCGCTTTCAGCTTGATGACAGCCGCATCGTCGATCAGGCGCGACTCAAGGGTTGGTCGGTGCAGGTTTTCGAGCGCACCTTCGCCGCCACCGCCGCGCTCAACAGCCTGACCCTGGCGGTGGCCGGTGTGGCGCTGTTCATCAGCCTGCTGACTCAGAGCCAGAGCCGCCTCGGGCAACTGGCGCCGCTGTGGGCCTTGGGCGTGACGCGCCGCCAGTTGATGCTGCTCAACCTTGGCCAGACGTGGCTGCTGGCGGTGTTGACGCTGGTGCTGGCGTTGCCGTTGGGGATCGCGTTGGCGTGGTGTCTGGACGCGGTGATCAATGTGCAGGCATTCGGCTGGCGTCTGCCGTTGCGGATTTTTCCGCTGCAACTGCTGCAGTTGCTCGGGCTGGCGTTGCTGGCGACGCTG
The DNA here is from genome assembly GCF_014200835.1 of Pseudomonas sp. JAI115. Lineage (NCBI taxonomy): Bacteria > Pseudomonadati > Pseudomonadota > Gammaproteobacteria > Pseudomonadales > Pseudomonadaceae > Pseudomonas > Pseudomonas sp. JAI115. The sequence goes on along the minus strand of NZ_JACHCY010000001.1, from coordinate 787,934 downwards.
TTGGCCTCGGCGTGGCCGCTGTATTCGTTGTACCGCACACAACCGGCGGATCTGCTGAGGACGTTTGCTCATGAGGATTAACCGGGTTGCGCTGCTGTTCGCGCTGCTGCTGTTGGCCGGTTGCGATCAGCCTGTGCCTGAGCAGAAGGGCTTCGCCGGGCTTGGCGATCAGGCTGCGCAGTTCACCGCTGTGGTGCCGGGGCGGGTATTCAGCTTTCCGGCGGATCACGGCGCGCATGACGGTTTTCGTATCGAGTGGTGGTACGTCACCGCCAATCTCAAGGACCGGCAGGGTCACGATTTCGGTGTGCAATGGACTCTGTTTCGCAGTGCGTTAAAGCCTGCGGCAGAGCAGCCGGGCTGGGGCAATCAGACGATCTGGCTCGGGCATGCCGCGGTGACGTCGGCCACCGCGCACCATGCCGCCGAGCGCTATGCCCGAGGCGGAGTGGGGCAGGCCGGGGTGAACGTCGCGCCGTTCGAGGCGTGGATCGATGATTGGCGCTTCGCCAGTCAGGCGCAGGATCCGCTGACCGATCTGCAACTCAGTGCCAGCGACAAAGCTTTCAGCTATCAACTGCACCTCACTTCCAGTCGGCCGCTGGTGTTGCAGGGTGACAAGGGCTTCAGCCGCAAATCCGAACAAGGCCAGGCTTCGTACTATTACAGTCAGCCTTTTTTTCAGGCCAGCGGCACCCTGCAAATTGACGGCCAGACCTACACCGTCAACGGCCCGGCGTGGCTGGATCGTGAATGGAGCAGTCAGCCGCTGGCGGCCAATCAGACCGGGTGGGACTGGTTTTCCCTGCACCTGGACAGTGGTGAGTCGCTGATGCTGTTCCGCACCCGGCAAACCGACGGCGCGCCGTATCTGACCGGCACCTGGATTAACGCCGACGGCCGGACCGAAACCCTGCACGGCGAGCAGATCAAACTCACCCCTCAGGACACCGCCAAAGTCGCAGGACGCAAGATGCCGGTGCGCTGGTCGATCAGCATTCCCGACAAACACCTCGACATCAGCCTCGACGCGCTCAATCCCGCCGCCTGGATGAACCTGCGCATCCCTTACTGGGAAGGGCCGGTGCGGATCAGCGGCAGCCATGGCGGGCGCGGCTATCTGGAAATGACCGGGTACTGACGCTCACACGCAAAACCCGTGGGAGCGGGCTTGCTCGCGAAAGCGCCGGTACAGTCACCCACCGAGCAATTGCCCGGAACTCCGCCCCGTCTACCACCCTCTACCGATCAATCCCGGCCCATTTCCGAGACCCCGGCGAGGAGCCCGCCCATGAGCGACGACCTGCAACCCCCAGACCTCACCACCTGGCAGCGCCTGTTCGACGATCAGACCTACTGGCAGCAATCGCCCGACGCTCACTACTTCGACCTGCAGCGCATCGCCGACGATCTGCTCGGCCAGGGCGCGATCGATCTGGAGCAGTGGCAGATCCTGCGTGCCAAGGCCGACGATCTGCACAAGGATTCGCCTGCCGCGAACGTCACCAATGAACTGGATGACCCTGAAGCCTGAGGAACACTCCCATGAAACCCGTATCCCCCAGCGAACACCCCGACGAACCCCGGCCACCGGGAGAAACCGAGCGCGACAACGACGCCCTGCGCCCGACCGACCCCAAACAGCGCGAGGACAGCGGCAAGGGCACCACCAGTGGCGAATCCACCGCGCAGGAGACCGCCGCGGCAGAAACGAAAGCCAAGCCCTGAACAGCGACTATGCTCAGTGGCACATTCGGCGCCAATCACACGTTGGCGCCGGTTGCTGCCATTCATTACAGGGAAAGTACCGCTTATGAAGTTCCACGCTCTGGCCAAGGCCATCACCCTCGCAACCGTCCTGTCCGCCACCAGCTTCGGCGCCATGGCGGCCGATATTCCGCTTTCTGCTACCGTCGAGGCCGATCAGGTCACCACCAAAGTGCTGGCCGTCGATGCGGCCAACCATCAGGTCGTGCTCGAAGGCGCCGAAGGTCGTCAGGTTCACGTTCAGCTCAGCGACAAGGCGAAAAACCTCGCCAATCTTCAGGTCGGCGATCTGGTAAAAGTCGAAGTACAACGCTCGGTGGCGGCTTACCTCGATACCGATGTGGATAAAGGTCTGCCTGGCACCGTCGAGCGTAGCGGCGAGCTGCGCAAGGCACCGGGCAGCGAAAACCCGGGCGGCGAGGCTTATCGCCAGATTCAGGTGCAACTGAAAATCACCAAAATTGATTTGAAGAATAATCAGGTGACCCTGGAAAACCCTCAAGGTAAGTCGAAAATCCTCGACGTCAAAAAGCCTGAAATTCAGGCCAAGCTGAAAGATTTGAAAGTCGGGCAGAGCGTAGTTGTCACTTATACCGATGTATTAAAAGTGACCAGTCAGCATGAAAGCTGAGTATTAACTCTACAAGATGATTGTTCTTGTACAGATTATTGTATGAGAACAATCATCTGAAATGAGCTGAGCCGTGCTTTGAAAGTTTCACGAAAGGATTTCGTCGATAAATATCTATTAACTTTTTCGTACATAAAATTTACCTTTGTGTATGACGACATATCTGCCAACTTCTATTAAAATCCTTCCCGTTCGCCCAGTGTCAGGGCTCTTTACCGGTGCATGGATTGCCAGGCCATTACACTGGGCGAACACCTCTTCGGAGCGGATGTATACAATTTCAGATAAAAAAAGGGCGACTTTGCAGTCGCCCTTTTTTGTGTTCGCGATTATGCCGATGCCTGCCCCTCAAATCGTTTGAGGGTGGCTTCATACATCTTGGTGCGGCGGTGGTTTTTGCCGTACGTGCCGGCGGCGGCGACGGTTCCTGCCTGGATGTGATCCAGATAGCGGAAAATCTTGCGTGGTGACAGCAGCTTGATGCCATAGCCCAGACCGACCATTCGATCCTGCAGGGTATAACCGGGCACTCGGTCATCCATGCAAAAGTGCAGTCCATGGGACTTCATCAACTTGGCGTTCCACAAAGTGCAGAAACTCTTGAGGTGAGTTTCCCGATAAGGTTTCGGCTCTTTACTGCGCAAACCCAACGCAGTTTTCGCCCGGCGAATATAGTGTTTGCAAAACCGCGAAGTTAGTCGCCAGGTGTCTCTCAGAATCCCTCGATTGATTTGCTCGACACACCCGACTGCGGCGATGTCCGCAGACTTTGTACACTCACGCAGCATCATCGCGAAGACTTCCTTGTCGTAGACAAAGGTGTCGGTGTGCAGCAGAAACAGATAGTCGGTTTCAACTTTTTCCAGCGCCAGATCCAGCGCCTTGCCATGCGCAATATGTCCCGCTTCTTTGCCGGGGGAGGGACGTTCGATCAGATTGATCCAGTCCAGCGAACGCAAGTAATCCAGGCTGGCATCCGCCGAATCATTGTCCACCACCCAAACCGGAATGCGCTGCGCCTGAACGTGCTGACGCAATAACTCCAGGCACATCCGGGTGATGTCCGGGGTTTTGTAATTTACCAATACAAGACTGAAATTCGGCTGCGTAACGGCTGGTAAATCAAACTGGCTCATTCGGTAAGCTCATCCGCGGTTGATCGGCGACAGGTGTCTCTCGGGCCGGGATGCTAGCGACGCAAGCTTAGTTGAAGCTTAATTCGCCGTTCAGCAAGCAATTCGAAGTGTGTCGAGCCACGACATCTCGCGCACGACGCAAGCCGTCCCACAGGCTAAACTGCGCGCCCCTAACACGCTTCAAGGACAAAACGGCGCCTGCCGTTGCCTCACGGATGAAACCACTTTCCCTCTACCACCCGGCCCTGTACTGGCTGCGCGTGTGGCAAAAAAGACTGTTCCGCCAGATCGCCTGGCGTTGCTCCAGCAAACGCTACGCACGCCTGGTTGCCGGCGCTGACCGTCTGCCATTCCGCTACCTGAAACACACCTCGAAACTCATCCGCAAACTCGGCGACTCCGACCTCGCCCTGCAACACAACAAAGTCATCAACCTCAAACTCGCCGTCGCCGCCATCGACGGCCTCATCATCGCCCCAGGCGAACACTTCTCCTTCTGCCGCCTCGTCGGCCGCCCAACCCGCAAACGCGGCTACGTTGAAGGCATGGAACTGTCCTTCGGCGAAGCACGACGGGGTATCGGCGGCGGAATCTGCCAACTGAGCAACCTGATCCACTGGATGGCGATTCACTCGCCACTGATAGTCGTTGAACGCTCCAACCACAGCTTCGATCCCTTCCCGGACGAAGGACGAGTCCTGCCATTCGGTTCCGGCGCGGCGATTTTCTACAACTACGTTGATCTGGTACTGCACAACCCGACGGATCGGACGTTTCAGTTGAAGTTGAATGTGGGGGACACGCAGCTGGAGGGGGAGTTGTTGTGCGATCGGGTGCGGGAGTATCGGTATCACGTGTTTCAGAAAGGTCACCGGTTTGTGCGGGAGGGGGAGCGGGTGTATCGGGAGAATGAGATCTGGCGGGAAGTGCGGGAGAAGGGGCAGGTGGGGGAATTGGTGGAGAGGGTGAGGTTGTATCGGAATCGGGTGGTGGTTAAGTATGAGGTGATGGACGAGTTGATCGGGTAGGGCGCACCAATAGCAACATGATATTGGCGCCCACTGGTCAGTTTCTGAAATAAAGCTCATCCAGTTGGCGTTTGCGTATGGACAGATACTCTTCCCATACCTTGGGGAAGTCTTCATCTTTGGTCAGCGGGAAGGTCAGATAGATGTGCCTTCCAACCACACTGATGTATTGCCTCACACGCTTGAAGGCGGGTTGTTCGTAAGCTGCCACGCTTTCGTCATAGGCGTCATGGTAGTGATGGATGCTCACTCGGTGCGGGGCGATCATGCACCGCGAGAAATCGATCACCCAGCAGCTGTCAACGGCTGTGCTCAAATAACCGTAGACACCGTCGCTGGATAGACGAATGCACGAATTAGCCTGGGTGCCGTCGTCATCGTTGACCAAAATGATCTTGTCCGCGAAGTAATTGATATTTCTGCCGTCAGGTCCTTGCAGGAGCAAGCTCCAGCCTTCGGCTCCCATGCGGAACTCACCGTTGTTTTCGAAGGTGGCGGTCCAGTTGTTGGCGAGTGTGATTTGATGTTTATTCATGGGTGCTCATGTAAACAGAAGGGCCACAAAGTAATGGGTATTTTGTTTTGAACTCTAATAGAGAGTTTTCATTTTCTGCGCGGATAAAAAAATACTCGTCAATCTTCTCTATTTTGATAGTGAGGCTCTCTCGAGTAGGTATGTTTTTTAAGAGTAATTCCTTGACTCCGTTGCAGCTCAAGCCAATGCGGCAAGTGTTGAATCCCATCTTTATCCATTTTTCAGGTGCGGAGTCGGGGATTTCTGGGATATCGAATTCGAAGGTTATGTTAGGTCTGTTGTTGTCGATTGTTATTTGGAATAACTTTATCGTGCTAATTTTAATAGGTTTGGTGAACACTCTATTGAATAAGGTGTAGCCATCAAGTTCATTCCAGGTTTTCATTTTTTTTTCTTGAAGGGGTAGTGTTCTTTGGTGCCGGGGACCTTTCAGGTTCTAGTGTCATCGAAGGTAAAAGAGGCAAAAGGGCCAGATTTGTTTTCAATATCTTTTGGGTTGTCATAAATAATAAATCTGTCCCCTTTTGTCTCAATAGGAAGTAATAGTAAAGGTAATATGTCGAGGCAGGGGTCTAGTTTCATTGTTCATATTTCGGAAAGTATTTTGTTTCATTGTTTTTGAAAGCTCTATCGAGCGGTTGAGGTTTTTGTTGTGTGCACTGCAATTCTTTTATGTTGGCCAATTTCCTAGAGTGCTTCTTTGATTGAAAATCTCTGCAAGGAATTCTGAACAATTTTTCTTTCTCCCGATTCGCCACTATTTTATATTGAGTGCAATCGATAGCCTGCATCAAAATCGCATATGGTATGCAAATTGCTGTAGCTAATATCGAATATACCCTGAATTTCAGGTTGAACGCGATTTGCCTGTGAGTTTAATATCCCTACTGATTTCTGAAGTTCGTCGTATGTGGGTATATAAGTGTGGTTTGAAGCAGTGAAGTCGAGGGTTACTTTTTTTGGTGAGATGATGGCAAGGTTGATTAATAATTCAGGGGTTGAGAATGATCTTCCGCCGATATCGTATATTTTATCTTTGTTCTCTAATTTTGGGCCGTAAGATTCGTGCGTCAAGTAGCCACTGTCCTGGTTTAATAAGCGTATTAATTTTTCGTGACCTTTTATTTTTTCAAATGTGATGATGGCTTGCTTAATGACCAGGAAACCGTCCTCGTCCATCTTTTCTAGAAAGCTTGGGTTCTGGTTTTTTATTGAAGAAACTACCGATTTTTCTATTAAGTTAAGGACAAAATTAAATAGTTCTAGTTGGAATTTGTCTTGAATATTTTCGTTTGGAGGTATGTTTATATACGAGATAAGTCCGCCTGCATTATCGAAGTCGATAGCGCCAAAGGATTCTGTAATGTCAATTGAAAAGTTCATTTTGCTCTCTCGATAAAAAATTGATCAAGTTTTTTTGAATCGATTTGGTTGCCATCAGTTGTTTTATGGTGTTTTGGGTTGAGTTTTGTTTATAAAGCTATTCTTAGACCTAATTAATTTTTTGTTTTTAGTGATTTTTATGTATTTGTTTGCGTGAAAATGGGGCTGAAAAGGGGGCAGATTTATTTCCTTCAACGAAAACAATCCGTCCCTCTCCTCATTGCAGTTCAGCAACTAGAGAGGATATTCACACCGCCATGGAGTAGTGAAAAGTTCTGGATCGACGTTAAGCTTTTCAAGAAAGGCGTTGATTTCCGCTTCAGAGTTCATGGTTTCTATTTTTAAGATGTTGATGTCTCGGTCGTCCACGCCGTCACTTGTTTCAAGTGTTTCGGTTGAGATTGTAAATATCACTGTTGCATATCGGAAATTTTTTGATTGATGGATGAAGTCATAATGGTTATATGGAACATTGGTAAAGGGGTATTTGTAAATGGCGTATACTGAAATCCATTTTCTTAGTGAAGGGTTTTCGGATTCTAGCTCTTGCGCAATGTTGTTGTAGCCTGTTCCGTCGAGCCCAAACCATACACTTCGTGGGATACATTTCTGGGTTGTCATTTTTCGACCCTAGAACCGATTTGGCCAATAAATTCGGATTATTTTTCAAAGCGGAAGGGAACAGATTTATTTTGATTGCTTTTTTGGGCTGCCTACACAAAAAATCTGTGCCCTTTATTCGTTTTTCTATCGTGTCGGGTGTTCGCTAATTTTAATGCGATATTTTTATGGGAGTAGCAGAGTTTTTAAACTTTGAATTCTTTAAATGGCTATCATCAGTTGTGCCGAAGTCCTGATCTGCATGTTTTTTCAAAGCTGTTCAAGATTAAGGGTGCATCCCTTTAGCTTTAATCGTTTGATTTTCTCATCAAATGTGTACTTTGGCAGATCTTTGTTTTTTAAATCGTACTGTTGCCTAAGCAGACGAAATAGTTTTCCTATATTTTTCTTGCTTCTCTCGTCAAGACTTTCGATTAAGTCGTAACTATTGCTCGATAAAAAGGCTATTTTATTTTTAAGTGTGTAGTAGGTGCTTATATTGGAGAATAATCCTTCGGCATCTGAATAATCTTCCTTCAAATATTTTGCGTAATCTTCAAATATCGATGTGAGTAAATTTTGTGCGGCTTTCTGATTTTTTAAAACGCTGCACATTTCCTGCCAGTTGCTAATAAAAAGATGGTCTCCCCAGTCGGAGCCTCGAGCAAAATATTGTCCATTTCCTTTAAAGAAATCAGATATTTCGTGAGGGTCTAAAGCAGTTTCAAAAGTGGTCTTCATTGAAGATTTTCCCAGTCATCGAAATTTTTCAATGAAAAAGGGGGCGGATTTATTTTCTGAAAAGAAGGCCAAAGGGAAGGCGTTCAATCCCTTTTGATCAAAAAGTGGCAAGCTGAAGCAGTATAGGTATGCTCAGTTTCTTGGTGAGTGATTTCACCAGAAATAGAAATCCATTATTTTTTATAAATTGAAAGTGTTTATGTGTTTATGTCATTCAGTTATATTGAGTTGCCATTTTATCGAATAAAGAGTGGTTTTTTTCGATATTCTTTGAGTTGAGTATTAAATATGGATTTGTAGTTTTTATCAGTTTATATATTTCTGGGAAAAACTCAGAAGTAAAAAAACAATCCAGTATTATGTTTTATTGCTGATTCATTAAGCTTTAAGATTTTGTTTATTATTTCAGTGTTGGTGGTTTTTAATGCTTCTTGAAATATGTTGAGAGATGTTTGTAATTCTGAGATTCCTTGTATTTTTTCGTCTTCGTACTCGTCTATAAGTATTCCTAGTGTTGAGTTGATTTTTTCAATTGCTCCGGTCTTTACAAGGGTTGAGAATTCATCTTCGGAAAGAAAAATTTCTTCCAGATCTCCCGGTAAACATTCATCAAAGTCTAATCGATTCATTGCTTCCACGGTTACTGGCACTGAAATTGTTTTCACTTCTATGGTTCCTTGTTAAAGTGCGTAACTTCGTTGTATTCGCTTTGCGATCTGCCTGTTTGCTTTCCGTTCGGAAGCGTTTTGTTGCTAGGTACAATTCCGTCAAGGTTCAGATATTTACGTTTTCCGGGAAGTGAGGGGTCGTAAACTCTAAAATAGTTTCCATTCATGTCTTCTACTACTTCTACTCCGTTTTGAGGGTTTTTGTATATTTTCTTACCCTTATCAGTGGTGCTGATTATAGGATTGTTGCCGGCGAATTTTTCCACAGCATTATTTAAATTTGCTTTAGGCCAATTTGCAGAGTATTGAGCAGCTCGAGCTGCGCCTCCTGTCTCAGGTGCTTTTTGATCGCCCTCATTTACTTGTGGTTTTGTTGCAGCATCGTCAGCCCCCACTCCAGGCGTACAATTCTCGCCGCCTGGACAAGTACTCAGACCAAGCGGATCCACCCAACCCGTAGGATTAGGCACGTACTGATAGTTGTTCAACCCACCCGCGAGCTTGATCGGATCCGGCGTCAAAAAACGCCCAGTACCCGGATTGTAGTAGCGGTGCCGGTTGTAATGTAACCCCGTCTCGGCATCGAAGTACTGACCTTGGAAGCGCAGCGGATTATCAATCTCGCTGACGTCCAGCGCGGCGAGATTACCGTAGGCGCGGTACTTCGCCGACCACATGATCTCGCCGCTGTAATCTGTGAGTTCTTGCGGCGTGCCGAGGTGATCAAGCTGATAGTAGAACGGCGTAGCTTTGCGTGGACCTTCGCCGTCGAGCATTGCCAGAGGGCGGAAGCTGCCAGGTTCGTAAATGTAGCTGCGGTAGCGGTTTTCCGCGCTTTCAGCGATCAATCGTTCGCCTTGCCACAGAAACTCGGTAGTGTGGCCGTCGACGGTTTTTTCGATACGGCGACCAAAGGCGTCGTATTTGTAGGATGCGGTACTGCCGCCCGGCAGGCTGACGCCGATGAGGCGGTGCTGGCAGTCGTAGCGGTATTCGGTGACGAGTTTCTGGCCGGCACCACGGCGTTCGCGGATCAGGTTGCCGTAGGCATCGTAGTCGTAATGGCGGTCGCCCTGCATCAGCAGGCGGTTGCCTTTGACGTTGGCCAGGTTCGCTGTGCCTTCGTTGTTTTGACCCAGCAGGTTACCGGCCGGATCATGGGCGAAGCTTTCCGGTGTGGCGCCGCGCACGCTGATGAGTCGGTCGAGCGGGTCGTAGTGGTAGCTGCGCTTGCCTTTGCGGCTGTCATCGATACCGGCGAGATTGCCGTTGGCGTCGTAGTTGTATCGACGCTGAAACAGGTTCTTGTCTCGCTGGCCGACTGTGTGGGCTTGCAAGCGACCCTGCTCATCGTACTGGTATTGGCTGAGCAGCAGACCTTGTTGGCGTTGCTGTTCGCGTCCGGCGCTGAACTGGTGAGCGGTCAGGCGAGAGCCATTGAGGTCGATGCTGCTCAGACGTCCGCCGGGCAGGTGACGGTAGTCAAGTTTGCTGCCATCGGGCAGGCGGCAGTGGTTCAGTTGGCCGACGCTGTCATATTCGTAACGTGTGGTGCCCCAGCCTTGGTGTTCAGTGATCAGGCGATCTTGCACATCGTATTCGTAGGCGAGTGGCCAATTGCCGTCGTCGACATTTACCAGACGACCCAGTCCGTCGTAGCTGTAGTGAATCTCTTCGCCATCGGCGAGGATTTTTACCAACAGGCGGCCAGAAGCATCGCGCTGGTATTCGGTAACGAGTTCGCTGCCGTCATCGCCGAATTCGGTTTTCTTGACCAACTGGCTGTTGAGGTCGTACTCGTAGGCAGTGCGACGACCGTCGAAGCCGGTTTCCTGTTGGATCAGGCCGTTGGCGTAGTAGTCGAGGTGATATTGCTCGCCGCGCTCGTTCTCTATTTCGGTAAGCAGCAGTCCCGCATTGTCGTAGCGGTAGCGCAGTTGGCTGCCGTCCGGATTGATGCGACGACTGACAAGATGCAGGTTGTCAGCATATTCGTACTGGGTAATGCGCCCAAGTTCGTCTCGCTCGGCGGTGACGCGACCATACGGGTTATAGGTGAAGGCACGGCTGGCGCCACCGGGTAGGATCACCTGAATCAGACGGTCAACGGCATCCCATTGGTATTGAGTAATGGCGCCCGTTTCATCTTGGCGAGTGATTTGCCGCCCAAGTGCATCGTAACGGTATTTACGTTTCCCACCATCCGGTAACTGCTCTTCAAGCAATTCGCCGAGGTTGTTCCAACCTAACCTATGGCGGCTGCCATCCTGGTTTAGAATCTCTAAAAGACGACCTTGATCATCGTAAGAGTAATACGTTGAATTACCGTCGGGATCAATTTGTTGAGTGATATCACCTTGTTTGTTTCGTATATATTTCCAGATCGCATCGCCACGACGAACTTCGGACACAAAGCCGAATTTGTAGTCGTAAAGTGTAGGTGTGTCCTCTGGCGGAATTACTGCTTCCAATCGACCCGCGTCGTTGTACTGGTATTCCGTGATTGCGCCTAATGGATTCTTTTCGGCAACAAGACGGCCCTTTTCGTCGTAGATGTTGCTGTGTTCCGCTCCACCCGGTTCGACTTTGCTGATGAGTCTGGCGTGATCGTCATGAGTGTAGATTTCCTCACTGCCATCAGCGTTAGTAACAGTGACGCTTCCATTATCGTCCCAAGTATAGCGGGCATCCATCTGTGTAAAGTTTGCCCAATGATGGATGCATCGAGAGGATTTTCCTTCGTTCTCCCATTCCCAGAAGAAGCTCGCACCACCAGCTAGTTGCCTTTCGAGAATTACGTTTTGGTGGTTATAGGAATAAAGCTCACTTTCACCCGCGGCGTTTTTCGCTTCCACGAGGCGACTGTGCTCGTCGTATCGATAAGTGACAAGTGTTTGAATGGTGGCCCAAGCATCTTCCAGGTTGTCTGCAGGGATGAACTGCTGATAATCGACAGATACAATATGCTTGCGATTATAGCGAATTAATAATGCTCGTCCCGCACCGTTATCTACACGTTTGATTCGTCCATGAATATCGCGAGTAATATGAAGCCGATTACGATACCGGTCAGTAATTGCAATAAGTGTTGCGCCTTCGCTGTTGTACCTGAAGTGATAGAACAGCGGGCGCTCGCCTGCCTGGGTCAGAATGAGTTCAGATGGATCATCACCAATAAAGATAGCCGCTTTTGCTAGGCTATTGGTTATTGCTGACCGTTGTTCGCTAGGAAGCGGAAAGTTGGTGATGCGATTTTCATGATCTGTCCAGACAATCCCGTCGTCATTCACTTGGACTCGCTGCGCAAGAGCGTGACTCCACCCGTAGCCTAGTCCACAGTCTACTTCTGCTGCGCTAGTACGATATAGGCGGGTCCATTCGAATGGAAACAGTCCATTTAACTGGCCGTCAGTAAGCGTTAGCAGTTCCTCCCCTGTAACCATCGATACTGGGCAGCCGTTAACACAAGTTTCCCTGGTGCAGGCGACGTTTTTATCGTCGTGGTTGGTTGACTGTTTTGATTTGTCATCAACATGCTCTGAACTGCCAACTTTTGCATGGTCTTGTCGGTCCCAGCCAAGTTTGACCTTGCCCTTTTCAAAAGTCCCAGCGATCGCCCTTGTAGCGAGTTTTTTGTAGTGCTCGATCGCTTCCATGAACTTTTTAACAATACTGAATATGGATTTTACAAACCCAGAGACAGCTTCGATAACTCTTGCACCGTAGTTAACCAAGCGCACGCCGAGGTAGGCAATACCTGAGCCCTCTGCAGCGAACGTGAGAACGATCGCCAGAAGAATATCTATTAAAATAGTTACGATGGCGCTGGATATTTGTTCTGCGGTTTTTCCGGATATTACGCTGGGAGGGAGTTGTAGTAGCCAGATTCCTGACGCCTTCAGAATAAGAAAAAGTGCCGCTTGGTCGCTGGCTAGCAACATCAGCTTTTCCATCATCGCTGGTGTTTCTTTCGCTAGTCTCAACAAATCGCTCGCGCTTTCTCCCAATTCCTTTGCGAATTGTTTCGGATCCTTCAGGATCTCAAAGATTCGCTTAATGCCGTCAAATGCTGCCTTGATCGCCTCCCAACTTCCAATGAGCGTTCCCTTCATCTGGGCGAGGTAGGGGGAGGCAAGTGTTTCCTTCGGCCAAAGTGGTCTGTATTTTCTCCATTCTAAGTCGAGCCAGTCTTTTAACTGTGCGGTGAACCCGTCGTAGGAGCTAAATAGCTGATTTAGCTGATTTTTTGTTACTGAGCTTTGTACCCGAACGAAGTATTTTTTTCCTGGTACGCCCTTGTAAACACCTTTTCCATCAGCATCGAGAGTGATAGAAGTTGCTGTGCCGCCTTCTTTGGGAGTGACCTCGACCGTTATATTGCCAACGGGAATGTCGTTGACGGAGACAAACTTACTTTCGATCAGCAGTCTGCCATCCTTGGGGCACTGTGCAACCGTGGATTCGAACTCATCGTCTTTCACACTGACAGTAGCGTTCGCGCTCCCGAGCTTGATGGATCTGCTCAACCCAAAAAATGCTGGTCTATCGAGAAATTGAGGCCCCTTGTCCAGCCATTCCGCATATTTGCTTTCAGTCAGTTCTCGGTAGTCCTTCAAACTGTCCGGGAAGGTAGAGAGTTGTTTATCAACAAAGGCAACGCGATCCATCAGCCTTGCTCCAGAATCAGGTGGTTTAACAGTGCTTCTTTAAGGTTTTTCGGCGCATCCGGGCGGCGCACGAAACGGCTGACTTTCAGCTTCAGGTTGTTCTCAGGCCAAGCGTTGTAAATGTCCGGGCGGTCTTCTTCCAGCCACTGCATAAGGTTGCTGATCAGTGTCGTCGGGTTGTCCTTGGCTAAGCCATCCAGCAAATCCTTCGGCACCTCCCACCACGGCCAATCCTTCACCTTCGGCAACACCCGCGTCCCAACCTCCAGCGTTTGCTCATTAATCAGATACCGCTCAAACACCGGCAGTACTTCCCCAGCCTTCTCCCCAAGCCCCTTCAGAATCGGGTAGATATGCCGCCCATCCCAGAACCGGAAAAACACCTCAGTCCCGTCGGGCATCTTCACCTGCGTCAGGCTGCGCAGGTGCTCGAACACCTCGTTCGGTTCGGCGCGTGAGACGGCCAGCCAGCCCCAGTCGAGGGCGTCGGTTTCGGCGATCCACGGCAGGAATGCCGAGTTCGGTTTGAGTTCGGTGACGTAGGGCATCACTGGTTGCCAAGTGGAGTAGGGCGTGCCGCCCCAGATTGGCAGGAGCTGGGCGGTGGGTTCGGTCAGGTACAGGGTTTTCAGCGCGTCGGCATCGCTTGCTGCGCTGACGATCAGGTACAGGCGCTCGCCACTCTGCAGCGGCTGTTGTGCCAGCCAGTCCTTGGGTGTCAGTCGATCAGATGGCACAGGCACCTGCCTTGCATTTTTCGCATTCTTCGCAGAACGGCGCGTTACGTTTGAGGGTGTTGATCTGGGCCGGGGTCAGGACCTGGCCGGCCTTGTCGGCGTCGGCCTGTTTCAGCACGCCGGGCATCAGCGGGGCGGCCCCGGTGCCGCTGCCGGGGCTGCCGCCGGAGTTGATGTTGATCGTCGGGCCGCTCATGGTCACGCCGCCGGCGTCGATCTTGATGAAGCTGCCGCCGCCGACCAGAGTCAACTCGGCGCCGGCTTCGAGCACGACTTTCATTCCGCTGCTGAGGTGGATTTCCTGGCCGGCATCAATGAACTGGCCGGTGCCGATCTTGATGTGCTGGTTGACGCCCACGGTCAGGTGGTCGTTGGCGCGGGCTTCGACTTTGCGGTCTTCGTAGACGGTGTGATGTTCTTCGGCTTTGAATTCCGTGTAGCTGTTCTGCTCGACGGTGTCGTGGCGTTCGTTGCCGACGCGGATCTTCTGGTCGTGCTCGATGTTCTCGTCCCAGTCGCGCTGGGCGTGGAGGAAGATCTGCTCCTGACCTTTTTTGTCTTCGATGCGCAGTTCGTTGTAACCGCCGCCACCCATCGAGCTCAGGGTCTTGAAGGTGCTACGGGTCTTGTTTGCCGGCAGCTCATACGGGACGGTGTTTTCCTTGTGGTACAGGCAGCCGCTGATCAGCGGTTGATCGGGGTCGCCCTCAAGGAAGGTGACCAGCACTTCCATGCCGATGCGCGGGATGGCGATGCCGCCGTACTGGGCGCCGGCCCAGGCGCTGGAGACGCGCAGCCAGCAACTGGTCTTGTCGTCGGCCTGGCCTTCGCGGTCCCAGTGGAACTGGACTTTGACCCGGCCGTACTGGTCGCAGTGGATCTCTTCGCCTTTCGGGCCGGTAACCACTGCGCTCTGGCTACCGAGGATGCGCGGTTTCGGGTGGCGCAGCGGTGGACGGTTCGGCACGTCCCACGGGGTCGCCTGGAAGCGGTTGCGATAGCCCTGATGGAAATCGTCTTTAAGGGCAGTGGTGTCGCTGGTCACCGACTCTTCCAGCACTTGCGGCTGTTTGCCTTCGTGCAGGACTTCGGTGAGTAGCCACAGGTCGTTCCATTTGGCTTTCGGGTGTTCGGTCAGGGCGAGGAAATGGCCGCTGACCAGCAGCGGCTGATCGCTCTTGCCTTCGGCGAGCTGGAAGTCGCTGCGGTGGCGTTCGAGGGCGCGTTTGGCCAGGTGTTTGCCGCGCTCGCGGTCGATGAACCGGCCCGGGTAATCGTAGTCTTCGAGGTCGGGAAGGGCGTCGCCGCGGTTTTCGCTTTCCAGCGTCAGGCGTGGTTTTTCGAAGTCGTAATCGCGGCGCGTGGTGCGGCTGGTGCGGGTTTCCAGGCGCAGGTCGAAACGCTTGATCACCGGGTTGCTGGCGACCATGCCGGAGTCTTGCTGGTAGGCCACAGGCTTGAGTTTCGGGAACACCGTCTGGTCATCGCCGAAGACGAGCTTGTGCGCTGTAGCGCTGTGCTGGAAGTGGTAGTGAATACCTTCTTCCTCGCACAGGCGCTGGATGAAATGCAGGTCCGATTCATCGTATTGCACGCAGTAGATGCGCTCGGGATAGATCGAACCGGTCTTGAATTCGTAGGCGTTGCTTTGAATGCCGTGCTCTTCGAGAACCATGCCGATGATTTTCGGCACCGTGAGGTTCTGGAAGATCCGTTGGTTGACGCGGTGCGCCAGGTACGACAGTTGCGGGCGCAGGGTCACCGAATAGCGCGTCAGGCGCTTGCCGGAATCGCCTTGCGCGGCGCGATAGATCTGGCCGTGGATGCCGCTGCCATCGGGCGACAGCTGCAGAAAGGCCGGTTTGTGCAGCAGGGTTTCGAGGTCCAGCGACGGCTGCTCACTGACCAGCTCCACCTCAAACACAAAAGGCTGGCTGATGGCTTCCCGGCCGGTCAGGGTAAATACCTGAAAATCGGCGGAGAGCCCTTCGATGGTCAGGGCAAAGTGGGTTTCATTGGCCGGCGCGAACATCCCTTGTTCCTCGTGCTGTACAGCGGCGCTCGTCGACGGCCGCAAAAAAAGCGGCTCAACGTACGCGAAATTCTGGAGGGGCGTAAACAACATCGACCAGCAGGGCTGGTCGATGCTTGTAACGATCAGCCGTAATTAAACGACTGGAGCACGCCAGTCATCGGAACCCGAAGTACCGGATACTTCGTGGGTCCAGGTGATTTTACGGTAGGTGAACTGCACTTCTTCCAGGTGGGTGAAGTGCGAGTTGCCTGGATCCTGGCAGTTGTGCATTTTGTTGTTGATGGCGACGATGATCGCGTCTTCCAGTTTGGTGGTGTAGTAGTGCTCTTGAGTACCTTGAGCAGAAGTACGGTACCACTGGATAACGATTTCGCTCATGCGCTCGCCGGAGGTCAGAGCAGCTTGCAGCAGAGGCGAAGCCTTGTCGTAGACCTTGGTGATGATCACTGGCTTGTGAACGCGCTGACCGGTTGGCTGACCGGATTGTGGGTCACGCGGGATGATCACGTCGTGGCTGAACGCCTGAACCATGACTTGGTCTTCGTGGCCTTCCTGGTAGGTGTTGCCAACGGAGTCGGCGGTGAAGGCGCCGGCAGTGATCAGGCCTTGTTTTTCGCCGGTAACCGACATGTACGCTGGTGTTGCCATGGGGTGCTCTCCTTGCGGATAAATTTAGGGTGCCCGGGAGGCGAAATCGCCCGGTGGGTGCCTGACTGTTATCAAGGAGCGTGCCAGGTTTGTCGAAGGTCCCGGCAACCGGGGGTGGAGTGGCTCTGGCGTGCGGTTTAGCCGATGTTTTTTGCTGAATCGAGAGGGAAAGTGCGCAACTTCTTGCGCAGTACTGCGCAAGAAGTTGCGCACTTGGCTGTAAGCCACGCCAGTCAAGGCCTGCAGCGCGATGAGTCGCCTTTTTCACCGATCAAGTGCGCAAGAAGTTGCGCAGTAAGGCCAAGGGCCAGCGTCGAGCGTTGCGTCTTGTCGTCGCGGTTGTGCTAGAAGCAACATTTGATTCTGTGGCGAGGGAGCTTGCTCCCGCTGGAGTGCGCAGCGCTCCCAAAACGAGGGCCGCTTCGCAACCCAGCGGGAGCCAGCTCCCTCGCCACAGTCAGAGCGGTTTCAGGCCCAAAACCTGGGCACACTCCTCGATTGAACGCCGCTGCGTCTCGGCATACAGCCCCAGCTCATCAATGGTCGCACGCCCCAAGGCCTGTTCAAACGCCTGACGGTTCGAGTGTTCGCCATAGTGCGTCTGCGCTGCATCTCCAAGGTTCGACTGAAAAATCCCCGCCGCACTCACCGGCAGGAAATCTTCGTACACCAAGGGTTCAGCTTTCACATGACCCTCGCGGAGCAAATCCTCCAGCGATGCCGACGTGAGGCTACCCGCTGTCAGGCCTTTTTCGGTAGGGAAGTAGCGAAAATACGCTAGCTCCTGTTCGCGCATGCCTTCGACGCTGTCAGGAAACTCGCCAAAGTGCTGGGTCATCAGCTCGTTGTAGCGTGCGGCGTTACCTTCGTTGGGGAAGTCACCGAGTTCATCGCGGGCGGCATTCAGCAAACGGTCATACAGCGCTCGCCCCTTGGGAGTCAGCGCCGCACCGCGTTGTTCGATTTCGCCGAAGCGCGCGCTGTGGCTGCCACGGGTGTTGTGCTGGTCGGTGAAAGTGATCGGCTCATCCAGCGCTTTGAAACTGGTCTGGCGCAGCAGGATGGGGCAGTGCCGACGCGGTGGCCCTTCGATCACCGCTTTCGGGGTGATGCCGTGCACCGGCATTTGCGCCTGAACCCCGTCGATGTCCAGCGTGCGCGGGGTCAGGTGATTGATGTGCGGGCCTTTGAACGCCACCACATCGGCGATCAGACGGTGCTGAGCGCTGAGGGTCTGGTACTGCGCGGCGGTGACGGTTGCGCTGTGGTGCCAGCGAAAGCTCTCCAGGGCCTGCAGGACAAATTCCTCCGCTTCAGGCTCATTCAGCCCACCCGCTGACTCAGCCTGCTCGATCAGGTGCAAAACAGTAGGGGTAAAGATCGAACGCTGATTCAGTACCGATTCAGCAAACGCGCGCAGCTCGGGATCTTCGATCAGTTCCAGACGCAGCAACGAAGTGAACACCCGAAACGGACTGACCTGCAGCGCCGCTTCATGCACCGCGCGAAACGCCGTGGAGTGCACCGGCACGCCCGCCGGGGTCAGGTCGTAATAACCCACCGGTTGCATGCCCATCACCGCGAACAAACGGGCGAGGGTCGCCAGCTCTTTGCCGGTACCGACGCGAATCGCGCCGTGGCGCTCCATGTCCAGCCGTTGGATTTCACCGGTGCTGTCGAGCTGCCGTGCGATGTCCGGCTGAGCCGCCAGCACTTCGCGATTGGTCTGTTCCACCAGTTCCATCAGCGCGCCGTACAACGGCACTTCTTCGCGGTACATGTCGGACATCGCTTTGGAGAAGCGTTGGCGGATCAAGTCGGGGCTGACGAAAGGCTGCACGGTCATGAAAAAAATTCCTGCCACGGTCACGGTTTGGATGGAGGAAAAGATCGCAGCCTTCGCCGACGGCGGCAAACGAAGAATCCTACGAACTTCATTCTGCCAACGACTGATCCACCAGTTCGATCCAGTGCAAAACCTGGGTGCGCCCGGCGCCGGCCAGATGATTCTGGCAACCGATGTTGGAGGTGACGATCAGGTCCGGGCGATCGCTCTCCAAGGCATTGAGGCGGTTGTCGCGCAGTTGCCGGGCAAGGGGCGGTTGCGTCAGCGAATAGGTGCCGGCCGAACCACAGCACAAATGCCCGTCCGGCACCGCCGTGAGGTTGAAGCCCAGCCGGGTCAGCAGCGCTTCCACCGCGCCGCCGAGTTTCAGCGCATGTTGCAAGGTGCAGGGGCAATGCACGGCGATCCGGCGTTGGCTGGCGGCGCACAGTTTCTCCAAGGGTTCCCGGGCCAGGATCTGTACCAGATCCAGCGTCCGTTCGCTGATCTGCCGCGCCTTGTCGGCGTAGCGCGGATCCTGCGCCAGCAGATGCCCATAATCCTTGATGAACGCGCCGCAACCGCTGGCCGTCTGCACGATCGCTTCGGCACCGTTTTGCAGGTGTGGCCACCAGGCGTCGATGTTTTGCCGGGCGCGGTCGAGGCCTTTGGCCTGGGCGTCGAGGTGATAGTCCAGCGCGCCGCAGCAACCGGCCTCGGCCACCGGCGTCACGCTGATCCCCAACCGATCGAGCACCCGCGCCGTCGCATCATTGGTGTTCGGCGACAGGCCCGGTTGCACACAGCCTTCGAGCAGCAGCACCCGCCGTGCATGGCGCGGCGCTGGGCGTGTGCCAGACGCTGGCGAGCGCTGGGGCAATTTGCTTTCGAACAGGCGCGGCAGCAAAGGCCGGAACGTCGTGCCGACCCGCAACAAGCCCTTGAACACCCCGGGATTCGGCGCAAGTGCGCGCAGACCCTCGCGTAACAAGCGCTGGGCAGCGGGGCGCGGCACCGCCTGATCGACCACTGCACGGCCGATGTCGAGCAGGTTGTGATAGTCGACACCGGAAGGGCAGGTGGTTTCGCAGTTGCGGCAGGACAGGCAGCGATCCAGATGCAGTTGTGTCTGCTCGGTAGCGGGAGCGCCTTCAAGCACTTGCTTGATCAGATAGATGCGCCCGCGCGGCCCGTCAAGCTCATCGCCGAGTAACTGATAGGTCGAGCAGGTGGCGTTGCAAAAACCGCAATGCACGCAGGTACGGAGGATTTTTTCCGCCTCGGCCGCGCGCGGCAGTTGTCGGGACTCTTCGCTGAGGGTGGTTTGCATGGCTAGAACTCCGCGTACATCCGGCCGGGGTTGAACAGCCCTTGCGGGTCGAGTTGCGCCTTGAGTTGCCGGTGATAACGCATGAGCGTCGGGGCTAGCGGCTGGAACGGTGTGTCGCTGGCACCATGGGTAAAGCTGGTGGCGTGGCCGCCGAGTTCCTGGGCGAGGATTTGAATGTGTTGGTGATCGGATTTCAGCCAGCGTTGCGCGCCGGCCCAGTCGAGCAACTGCTGGCCGGGCAAGTCCTGCGGCCCGAGATTGTTCGGCAGCGACAGGCGCCACAGCGGCAGTCCTTCGTCGAAAAAGCTCAGGCGTTGCTCGTTCAAGTCGCGCCAGAACGTCGAATCCAGCGGCTCGCCGCCGAGCCGTTGATGCGCGGCGGTGACCGAGCCTTCGCCGCCCTCAAGGCGCAGATACAGGCTTTGCCCGTCATGGCAGGCGCCGCTGATCGGCAACGGTTGCTGGCCCCATTCGGCCAACCTGGCCAGCGACCGTGCGCAATCGATATCGAGGCGGATGCTCAGGCATTGACGCGGTTTCGGCAGGACTTTCAGCGAGACTTCGGTCAGCACCCCAAGACAACCAAAACTGCCGGTCAATAGGCGCGAGAGGTCGTAGCCGGCGACGTTTTTCATCACCTCGCCACCGAAGCGCAAGTGCTCGCCGAGGCCGGTGATGACCCGGGTGCCGAGGACAAAATCGCGTACCGAACCTGACCATGGCCGCCGTGGCCCGGACAGTCCGCTGGCGATCATCCCGCCGACGGTGGCACTGTCACCGAATGCCGGCGGCTCACAGGGCAGCATCTGCCCGGCCGCGTCGAGCGCCGCGAGCAGCTCGCGCAACGGCGTACCGGCGCGCACGCTGACCACCAGTTCCGTCGGTTCATAGCGCACGATGCCGCGATGCGCGCGGACGTCGAGCACTTCACCGGCCACTTCGCGGCCGAGAAACGCCTTGCTGTTGCCGCCCTGAATTCTCAGCGGTGTGGCGTTGGCCCGGGCCTGGTTGACCTGATCGAGCAGCGCGTCGCTGGCGTCGAAATCAGCCATCAGAAACGCTCCAGTTCGGGAAATGGCAGTTGCCCGGCATGAATGTGCATCGCACCGAACTCGGCGCAGCGATGCAGGGTGGGGATATTCTTGCCGGGGTTGAGCAAGCCTTGCGGGTCGAACGCGGCTTTTATCGCGTGGAACAGGGTCAGTTCAGCGCTGTTGAACTGCGCGCACATCTGATTGATTTTCTCCCGGCCGACCCCGTGTTCACCGGTGATGCTGCCGCCAACCTGCACGCACAATTCCAGAATCTTCCCGCCCAACGCTTCGGCGCGATGCAGTTCGCCGGGCTGGTTGGCGTCGAACAGGATCAACGGATGCATGTTGCCGTCACCGGCATGGAACACGTTGGCCACGCGCAAGCCGTATTCGGCGCCGAGGCGGGCGATGCCTTGCAGCACGCCGGGCAACTCGCGGCGCGGGATGGTGCCGTCCATGCAATAGTAGTCCGGCGACAAGCGGCCGATCGCCGGAAAGGCATTTTTGCGCCCGGCCCAGAAGCGCACGCGCTCGGCTTCATCGCGGGCCTGACGCACTTCGCTGGCGCCGGCCTCGAGCATGACCTCGCGCACCCGCAGGCAATCGTCGTGGACATCGGCTTCGACGCCATCGAGTTCGCACAACAGGATTGCCTCGGCATCGACCGGGTAACCCGCGTGAATGAAGTCTTCGGCGGCGCGGATCGCCAGGTTGTCCATCATTTCCAGGCCCCCGGGAATGATCCCCGCGGCAATGATGTCGGCCACGGCGCGGCCAGCCTTTTCCACCGAGTCGAAACTGGCCAGCAAGACTTTGGCGAGCTGCGGTTTGGGCAGCAATTTGACCGTGACTTCGGTGATGATCCCGAGCAATCCTTCGGAGCCGGTAAACAGCGCCAGCAAATCGAAACCCGGCGCGTCGAGGGCGTCGCTGCCCAGTGTCAGGCGCTCGCCTTCGATGGTCAGCACTTCGATTTTCAGCAGGTTGTGCACGGTCAGGCCGTACTTGAGGCAATGCACGCCACCGGCGTTTTCCGCGACGTTACCGCCGATCGAGCAGGCGATCTGGGACGACGGATCCGGCGCGTAATACAGGCCGAACGGCGCGGCCGCCTGGGAAATCGCCAGATTGCGCACCCCAGGTTGCACCCGCGCGGTACGGGCCGTCGGGTCGATGTGCAGAATATTATTGAAACGCGCCATCACCAGCAGCAGGCCTTTTTCCAGCGGCAGCGCACCGCCCGACAACCCGGTGCCAGCACCCCGGGCCACCACCGGCACGTTGTGTTGATGGCAGAGCTTGAGCAGGGCCTGCACCTGATCGAGCCGTCGGGGCAGGGCGACCAGCATCGGCGTGGTGCGATAGGCCGAGAGGCCGTCGCATTCGTAAGGCTTGAGTTCGTCTTCACGCCAGAGCAGGTCGAGGTCCGGGAGGGCGCGCTGCAGGGTTTTCAGCAACTCGGCCTTGTTCACCTCCGGTAGCGGGCCATCGAGGCGTTCGTCGTAGAGAATGTTCATTTCGACCCCATCGGCGGACGTGATTACCTGTGGTGAGGGGATTTATCCCCGATGGCTGCGCAGCAGCCCCAACCCAGAGAATGCGGTGTGTCTGATTCAGCTTAGTGCTGGAACTGGGGCTGCTGCGCAACCCATCGGGGCGGTGCGACGTTTCGCTGAATCCCCTCACCACAATAAATTCCCTCATCACAAGGATAGTGTTGGGACTCATCGCTGATTGCCCAGAAACTCCCGATACAACCGCGCGGTATTCCCCGGTTGTTCGACCATCGGCATGTGCCCGACGCCATCCCACACTTCGACCCGCAGATTGGCGATGCCCTTGCTCCACACCGGCACGCTGCTGACGTCGATCAAGCGGTCCTTGCGCCCCCACAGCAGCAGCGCCGGGCATTTGATCTCGGCCAGTTTCGGCTCCATGGGTGGGCTGGCGCGAAAGTCGCGGAAGATCTCTTCCAGTTCATCACGCTGGCGTTCGTATCGCTGGGCGATGGCGTCCAGCACCAGCCCGGGCACCCACGGCGGCGAGGCCATGGTCATCGCATAAAACTGGCGGAACTCTTCCCGGGAGTTGATCAGGAACGGGTTATGCCCACGGGCGAGGTGGCGCTCCATGTCGCTGGCCTGCGGTGCAGTGACGCCGGCCGGGTCGATCAGTGCCACCGAGGCAATCCGCTCCGGGTAAGTTGCGGCCAGCCATGCTGCGATGTAGCCACCCATGGAGTTGCCGATCACGTGGACTTTCTCCACGCCGCAGACGTCGAGCAGCTGGATCATGCGCTTGGCCTGCAACGGAATGTCGTAGCCGCCACCGGCCTTGAACCCGGTTTCCCCATGACCGGCGATGTCCGGAATGATCACCCGGTACTGGCGGACAAAATGCCTGGCGAAGCGCAGCCACAGATTCTTCTCGGCGCTGTAGCCGTGCAGCATCAGGATCGCGCTGGCTGCTTCATAGGGACCACCCTGCCAGGTCGAGACGGTCATTTCGGCAATCGGCACCTCGATTTTGTGCAACTTGTACAACTTGGCCTCGAGCGCCGTGCTCAGGTCGTACAACCAATGGCCGATTGCTGGATAACTCAACCAGCTCCAGGCCACGAAAACCGCGAGAGCGACAAACAGCACAAGCATCGACGTCTTCCTTTTACGTGTTCAGGACAGAATGTGGTCAGCCGGTTTCAGCGTCCGGGTCAACCGGTAGTAGCTGAAACTGAAGCCCGGAAATATCGCGATCACATGACCGCTCTTGCTCTGATACCAACTGTGACAGCCGCCGGACTTCCACACCGTGCGTTCCATCTCACGGTGGATCATTGCAGTGTAGGTACGTTCCGCTGCGGGGCGCACTTCGATGCTGCGCAGGCCTTTTGACTGCAGGGTGTGGATGCAGTCGAGGATGTAGTTCATCTGCGCTTCGATGATGAACAGCGCCGAGGTATGCCCGATGCCGGTGTTGGGCCCGGTGACGATAAACAGGTTGGGAAAGTCCGGCAGGCTGGTGCCCAGATAGGCGCGTGGGTACTGCGCCCAGACGTCCTTGAGTTGCACGCCGTGCCTGCCGGTCACCGGGTAGGAGACCACGCCGTCGGTGGCGTCGTAGCCGGTCGACCAGACGATCAGATCGACGTCGATGTGCTGGCCGTCCGTGGTGGTGATCCCGGTGTCATCGATTTCGGCGATGCCTTGCTCACGGCTGTGCAACGTGACGTTGGGCCGGGTCAGCGCCGGGTAATAGGTGCTGGACAGCAGGATGCGCTTGCAACCGATGGTGAAGTCCGGGGTGAGTTTTTCGCGCAACAGCGGGTCCGGCACCTGTTGCTTGAGAAAACGCAGCGCCTGACGCTGGACCAGGTGAATCGCCGGTTTCGAATATTTGAAGGCGATGACCCGGGTTTCGAATTGCCAGTAGAGCAGCCAGCGCAGCAGCTTGTAAGCCGGTTTCACCCCCAGCAGCCAACGCTGGAAAGGCCCGAACGTGCGATCGGCGCGCGGCAACACCCAATGCGGCGTGCGCTGGAACACGTGCAATTGCTCGACTTCGGCGGCAATCGCCGGAATCACCTGGGCGGCACTGGCGCCGCTGCCGACGATGGCCACGCGTTTACCGCGGTAGTCGTAGCTGTGATCCCAATTGTTGGTATGAAAAGTCTTGCCCTCAAAGCGATCCTGGCCGGGGAAGGGCGGGATCACCGGTTGGCTCAACGGCCCGGAGGCGTTGATCACGAACTGCGCGTAGAAAATCCCTTTGCTGGTGTGCACCGCCCAGCGCTGTTCGGCGTCGTCCCATTCGATGCGTTCGACGTTGGTTTGCAACTCCACGCGCTCGCGCAGGCCGAAGCGCTCGATGACGTGTTCGGTATAGCGATGCAATTCGGCTTGGGCGGCGAACATCTGCGTCCAGGGAAATGGCGCAAACGACAACGAGTACAGCGGTGACGGCACATCCACCGCCGCGCCGGGGTAGGTGTTCTGGCACCAGGTGCCGCCGAAAAAGTCCCTTCTTTCCAGCAAGCGAAAATCGTCGATTCCGGCCTTGAGCAAGTTGACCGCCGCGCATTGGCCGCCAAATCCGCTGCCGATGATCAACACTCGGTAGGTCTGCATGGGCCTCCTTCTTATAGTCGTTTTTCCGTTTTCGTCCTTTCAGGTATAGCTAAAAATTTGCGCTGTGCGCGACGGCGATGGCGCGGTATTCAGCGGCTGGCCGGTGATAGCTATTTAACGGCTGCCTGTTAGACTTCCAGCACATCCGTCTGACGGTGTTCGCAGGTTCCGTTGAGTGGTCGAGGCCCTTATGCGAAACAAGGGGGGAAAGGGACTTTCATTGGCCAGGAGGCTTTATACATCGCGAACCCTCGGTCTGGTGCTGGGGCTGCTGTGCGTGAGCGCGGCGATGTACCCGCTAGACCCGCCGCTGTGGGTCTGGGCGTTGATGCTGTTCAATGGCCTGCTCTGGCCGCACCTGGCGTTTCAATGGGCCCGTCGTGCCAGCGTTCCTTACCATGCGGAACACCGCAATCTGTTGGTTGACGCCTTTATGGGCGGCTTCTGGGTCGCCGCCATGCAGTTCAATCCGCTGCCCAGTGCCACCACCATTTCGATGATGGCGATGAATAACGTCGCCATCGGCGGATTACGTTTTCTCGCGGCGGGTCTTGCCGCGCAGGTTCTTGGTATCGGCGTCGGCCTGGTGGTTTTCGCCCCGGCGTTCATCCCGCAAACCTCGCCTCTGCAGCTTTATGCCTGCCTGCCGTTGCTGATGCTGTACCCGCTGGCGCTGGGCTGGATCTGCTTTCGCCAAGCCTACACGCTGGGCCTGCACAAGCGTGAGCTACTGGCCCTGAGTCGCACCGACAGCCTCACCGGACTGCTCAATCACGGCGCGTGGAAGGATCAACTGGAAATCGCCTTTCAACGTTGCCGCCGGCAGCAGCAGGGCGCAGCGATCGCGTTGATCGACATCGATCACTTCAAGGCGATCAACGACACCTACGGGCATGTGGCGGGTGACATCGTGCTGCGCCAGTTGAGCAAAATGCTCAAGCAGAACCTGCGCGCTGCGGACGTCGCCGGGCGCTATGGCGGCGACGAGTTTTGCGTGATCCTGCCTGACCTGCCGCTGTTCAATGCCGCGCAGGCCATGGAAGCCTTGCGCGAGCGTTTCGCCACCTTGGGTTACGAGCAGAACCCGGCACTCAAGGTCAGTCTGAGCATTGGTCTGGCGGCTTACGAACCGGCGCACGGCGACGCGACCCGTTGGCTCAATGATGCGGATCAGGCGCTGTACGAGGCCAAGGCGAGCGGGCGCAATCGGGTGATCTGCAACAGTGATGATCTGCCGAAGCAGGAACTGCTCGATTCGGTCTGACGGCCCAGCACAATTTCCTCCTACAGGTGTTCGGTGTCGGCCGCAGAGATGTCGCATCCGGTGTAGAGCCTTGCGCCGATGTCAGGTACGGTTCAATCCCCCCCGACGCGAAACAAGGATCGATTCATGACGTTCTCATTTTCCCGCTCGCTGCTGGCCGCCAGCCTCGGCCTGTCCCTCGTCCTCAGCTCCGCCAGCGCCTTCGCCGAACCGCACAAGCAAGTACTGGCCGATGCCGAGCAGTATCAACCCGAAGCTCTGAAACTGCTGGAACGGCTGGTCAACATCGACTCAGGTTCCGGTTATGAACCGGGCCTGAAACAAGTCAGCGAGATCGCCATCGATGAGCTGAAGAAGCTCGGCGCCACCATCGAACTGGTGCCCAACACCCCGGAAAAATCCAACCACGTGCTGGCGACCTTCAAAGGCACCGGCAAGGCAAAAATCCTCTTGATGGCGCACATGGACACGGTGTTCAAGGAAGGCTCCGCGGCCGAGCGCCCGTTCCACATCAAGGACGGCCGCGCCTACGGGCCGGGGGTGATAGACGACAAGGGCGGCATCGTCGCCGGGATCTACGCGCTGAAAATTCTGAAGAACCTCGACTTCAAGGATTACGCGCAAATCACCTTTTTGCTCGACGCCAGCGAGGAAACCGGTTCCGACGTCGCCACCGACCTGATCAAGAAAACCGCCAAGGCTCACGACGTGACCCTCAACCTCGAACCTGGGCGTCCGGCCGATGGACTGGTGGTGTGGCGCAAAGGCAGCGCGACCGCGCTGGTCGAGGTCAAGGGTAAGGCGGCGCACGCCGGAGTCGCGCCGGAACTGGGGCGGAACGCGGCGATGGAAGCGGCGCACCAGATTCTGCAACTGGGCAAACTCGGCGACGAAGCGAAGAAAACCACCATCAACTTCACCGTGCTCCAGGCCGGTGATCGCACCAACGTGATCCCGGATCACGCCACCGCCAAGGCTGACGTGCGTGCGGCGGTGCCGGAAGAGTTCGACCGGATCGAGAAAGACCTGGCGCGAGTGTCGCAGGACAAGCTGATCGCCGAAACCGAAGTCACCACCAGCCTCAAACGCGGACTGCCACCGATGCCGCAAACGGCGGAGTCGGATCGCTTGATGGCCATGGCGCAAGGAATTTACGGCGAGATCGGCCGCAAGCTGACCGAGGAGGGCAGTGGTGGGGCGGCGGATGCCAGCCTGTCCGCCGGGGTGGGTACGCCGACGCTGGACGGTTTCGGGATTGTCGGCGGCAATATCCATACGCCTGAGGAATACGCCGAAGTGGCGAGCGTGGCGCCGCGGATTTATCTGTTGTCGCGGATGATCATGGAACTGGCCAAGCGCTGACTTCCTCGGATTGGCGGTGCTGCAACTGACGCCTTCGCGAGCAAGCCCGCTCCCACAATGGATCTGTGCCGAACACCAATGCTGTGTTCACTGAAGATCCACTGTGGGAGCGGGCTTGCTCGCGAAGGGGCCAGACCTGACCGCAGATTATTCCTTGACGCTCATGTATTCCTTCGCCCACAGGATGTAATCCTCAGGCTGGGTGTAGGTGTGCGTCAGTTCGGTGGCGCTCAGGTCCGAGGCCTGGGTGAAGATCTGGCGTTGTTCGCGCAGGCTGTCGTAGGTGGCCTTGATCGCGGCGAAGTACGCGCCGTGGCCATCGATGGTCACGCGTACGCCGAGTTCGGCCAGGCGCTTGTCGTCGCGCAGCGCCGGGTTGCCGTAGGTCACCAGCATCAGCGGGACCGTCAGGTGTTCGGCGATTTGCTCGAGCTGATCGAAGTCCTGCACCCCGACCATGCAGATGCCGTCGGCACCGGCGGCCTGATACTGCTTGGTGCGGCTGATGATTTCCTGATTCGGCAGAATCCCGGCATTGGTGCGGGCGATGATTGCCATTTCCGAATCGACCCGGGCTTCCAGCGCCGCGCGGATCTTGCCGACGCCTTCGGCGACCGAGATCAGGTCGGTGGACTTACGGCCGAATTGCGCCGGCAGCAGAGTATCTTCGATGGTCAGGGCGGCGACGCCGGCGCGTTCCAGTTCGACGATGGTGCGCATCACGTTGAGGGCGTTGCCGTAACCGTGGTCGGCGTCGGCGATCACTGGCAACTGGGCAACGCGGCCGATGCGGGTGGCCTGTTCGGCGAATTCGCTGAGGGTGATCAGGGCAAAGTCGGGGGCGCCCAGCACCTGCAGCGAGGCCACGGAGCCGCCGAGGATCCCCACTTCAAAACCCAGGTCGGCGGCAATGCGCGCGGACATCGGGTCGAACACCGAGGCGGTGTGGTAGCAGGTGTCGGAAGCCAGCAATTGACGGAAGTTACGGCGCAAATCTTGATGGGAAAGCCTGGTCATACGAGTTCCACCAATACAAAGGAATGGAACGGCTTGAGCAAAGGTGTCAACGCCGAAGAATGAAAAGGCTATCACGCGAATGGGTCAAGGTTCATGACGAATTTGCGAGTGAGGCGTTGATGAAGGATCCAGCGGCTGAAAGGTTTCATCGGCAGTCAGCGGATTTTCACTGGCTAAACCGCAGATCAGGCCGCTACCGCCTGTTGCTGTTGCCTGGGCAGCAGCACGGCGCGCACCGAATTGCCCGGTTGCAGTTGCAGGCGCTTGGCGGTGAGGCGATCGACCACCAGGGTATTGCCGACCAGACGACCGGGGGCCACGGTGATGCGGCAGTTCTCCAGGCGCCGGTTGTGGATCAGCCACAACGGTGCCTGATCGTCCGGCGTGCCGAGACTCAGGGTCAGCGCCAGGCTGTCGCGCACGGTACGAATGTTGCCGATCGGTGCTTCGATCACCGGGCCACCGTCGAAGATGTCGATGTAGCCCTTATGCACAAATCCTTCTTCGCGCAGGATCTTCAGCGCGGGCTCGGTATTGGGATGCGCCTGGCCGATGGCCGCCTGTGCCTGTTCGGTGAGCATGCAGGTGTACAACGGCTGGCGCGGCATCAGTTCGGCGATGAACGACTTGTTGCCCAGACCCGATAAGTGGTCAGCATGGCTGAAGTCCATCTGGAAGAAATGCCGGCCCAGACTGTCCCAGAACGGCGAGCAGCCGAGTTCATCGGCACTGCCGCGCAGTTCGGCGATCATCTTCTCGCCAAACAGTTGCGGAAACTCGGCTACGAACAGGAGCCGCCCGAGCGACAGCAGCCGGCCATTGTTGCCATGGCGTTGCTCATGCTGAAGGAACAGAGAACACAGTTCCGACTGGCCGGTCAGCTCGTTATTGAGAAACAGTGTGGGGATCTGCCGCGAAATGCCCAGATCCGGTGCCGAACTCACGGTCAGGCCGACTCGGTAGTTGTACCAAGGCTCGCGCAGGCCTACCGCGCCGGTCAGGGCGCTGACGCCGACCACCCGCAGGTCGTCATCTTCAAGCACGAACAGATAATCGGCGTCGGCCCGTTCCACTTGTCCGGAAAACGCGCGCTGGGCCCAACGCACCCGGTGGGCGAGGCGATCCTCATTGGCCGGGAGGGTGGTGAACCCCGGGCCGGCCTGTTGCACCAGAGTCATCAGTGCTGGCAGGTCGCTGACTTTGACCGGACGGACGATCATGCGGTAACTCCTTGTACGCGCCGGTTCGGGCACTGTCGTTGGGTATGCAACCGGGCGCGGTTCACAGGGCGGTCAGCCTGATCGTGCAGCCATCGGTGACCTTCAGCGCCGCGCACAGGGCCGGCGTCAGCGACAGCGGTTGATCGGGCTGGTAATCCAGTTCGGCGACGATGGCCCGGAAACCTTGCAGCGCGTCGTTACTCAGCAGGTAATGGCCACGGGCGTCGATCGGCGCTTGCTGGCGCACGCTGGCGGTCTGGCTGCGGGCGATCGAACGGATGTTCGCGGTGCGCGCATACAGGGTCGGGCCGGCGTCGAACAAATCGATGTAGCTGTTGGTTTCAAAGCCTTCGCGTTCGAGGATATCGAACGCTTCCTGACCGTCCGGGTGAATTCGGCCGATGCATTCCTGTGCTGCCGGAGGCAGCATCGGTACGTAAATCGGGTATTGCGGCATCAGTTCGGCGAGAAACGTGCGGCTTTGCAGGCCGCACAGGCGCTCGGCCTCGACGTAGGGCAGGTCGAAGAAGTGTTTGCCCAGTGCGTCCCAGAACGGCGAATGACCGTTCTCATCGCTATAGCCGACGATCTCGGTGATCACCGCATCGGCAAAGCGTTGTGCGTGAGCGGCGATGAACAGCAGCCGTGCCCGCGACAGCAATTCGGAAAAGGCGCTGCGCACCAGCGCGTTGTCGATGTGAAAACCGCGCAATAGCGTGTGTCCGCTGAGATCGTGACACAGCGACAGCGCCGGCACCCCGTGCTCGATGTTCAGTTCCCGCGAAGCACTGGTGAAGTGGCGATTGCGCAAGCTGTAGAACGGTTCGTTGAAACCGGCCGTGGCGAGGATCTCCGAGCAACCGACCAGCCGTTGAGTGTCGAGGTCTTCCAGGACGAAGAAGTAGTTCTCCGGGCCTTGCGCCTGAATGTCGTTGTCGAACGAGGCACAGGAGCCGGCGATTTTTTCGCGCAGGCGTTCGCTGTCGTCAGGCAGCGACGTGACGCCGACCAGGCTGTCGCGGGCCAGCTGCTGCAATTGCGGCAGGTCGGTTGTCTCGACTGGGCGTAAGACCAGCATGGATGCACTCCTGTATCAAAGGGTCCGGTGATCCCCACCGAACCTGACTATCACTGTCGGTTGCCACGCTTTAAAGCGGCGGTCGCCTGATTTGATGTCAGACGCCGCTCTTTTTCTTGTCAGCCATTGCTCGGGTCAGGCAGCGCTGTGCTGGCGCCGAGCTTGTTCAGGAAGAACAGGTACACCAGACCCAGCGCAATCCAGATCAGGCCGAGTTTCTGCGCATCGACGCCCATGTTGTACATGATGGCGGCGACGATGATGAAGCCGATCACCGGGCAGATCAGATGGCGTACGACCTGACCGGACTTCTGCCGACGCCAGTAGTAGTTGATCACTGTCAGGTGCAGCAGCATGAAACCGCTGAGGGCACCGAAGTTGACCAGCGAGGTCAGGGTGTCGACCGAATTGATGAACAGGTAGCAGATCACCAGCGACAGCACCGCCACCAGATAAATGCTCAGGTACGGGGTGTTGTGCTTCGGGTGCACCTTGGCCAGGACTTTTGGCAACTTGCCATCGCGGGCCATGCCGAACAGCAGGCGCGACACTGCCGCTTGCGAGGTGATCGCTACTGCGACACCCCAGGCCAGCGCGGTCGCCACCCCGGTCAGGGTGGCCAGCCAGCTGCCAGCGGCGATTTCGGCGATTTCATAGAACGCGGTGTCGGCGGACTTGAAGCCCATGCCGGCGGCCAGATCGGTGGCGATCCAGGTCTGTACGACGAAAATCACGCCCATCACCACCAGCGTGATCAACGCTGCGCGGCCGACGCTGCGGCCCGGATCGCCTTTGATTTCTTCGGCGAGGGTCGAGATCGCATCGAAGCCAAGGAACGACAGCACGGCAATCGACACCGCTTGCATCAGCAGGGCGAAATTGAACGTTTCCGGGTGATACAGCGGCGCCAGGGTCAGCTCGCCGTTGCCGCCACCGTTGTGCAAAGCGTTCCAGGCATAGAACAGGAAAATCCCCAACACCACCAGCTGTGCCAGCAGGAAGATGATGTTCATCCGTGCGGTGAAGGTGATGCCGCGCAGGTTGACGAATGTCGCGCTGACCAGAAACGCCAGAATGAAGCCGACCTTCGGAATGTCCGGGTACAGATGGTTCAGGGCCATCGCCGCGTAGACGTACAGCAGCGGTGGAATCAGCAGGTAGTCGAGCAGCATCAGCCAGCCGGCGATGAAACCGACGTGTTGATTGAGGCCGCGTTGTGCGTAGGAATACACCGAGCCTGCGATCGGAAACGCCTTGGCCATGCTGCCGTAGCTCAGCGCGGTGAACAGCATCGCGACCATGCCGATGATGTAGGCCAGCGGCACCATTCCGGGCGCCTCGGCATTCACGTAGCCATACACGCCGAAGGGGGCGATGGGGATCATGAAGATCATCCCGTACACCACCAGGTCGGTCAGTGTCAGGCTACGTTTCAACTCCTGTTTGTAGCCGAACTCTTCTATTTCCATGAAGCGCAACTCCTTGTCAGCCTATCCAGCGTTTTAGTTGTTATGTCGATCCATCGTTACAGCGTCAGCAGTCTTGCAGCATTCTTTACAGCAGCGGTGCCAGGCGCTCGGCCCACAGCGAAACCGCTTCCGGGCTGCGCAGCAGATCGTTGCGCACCTCGATCAGCACCGACTCCAGCCCCCGGGCATCGCCGTGCACCGGCACGGTCATGTCGCCCAGCGGATCAACCCGGTACGGCTGGTTGCCCGCGACTTTCAGCGGGTGCTGACCGAGGCCATCGATCACCCGTTGCGCATAGGCGCCGGCCTGACCGAACAGCACGCCGACTTCCAGCGGGCGCGGCTGGCCGTAATACACCGGGGTAAAACTGTGAATCCCCACTACCCGCACCGCCTGGCCTTGTGCAACGCGCTGGTCGATCAGGGTCTGCAGCCGGGCGTGAAACGGTTTGAACAGGGTCTGGCGCCGGTATTCGCGCGTTGCTTCGTCCAGCTCGCGGTTACCGGGCACCTGATAAATCTCGCTCTGCGCCGGAATGCTGTCGGGGGCATGCCGGGGCCGATTGAGGTCGATCAGCAGCCGTGAATAGTTGGCGCTCAACAGTGTCGCGCCGAGTGTCTCCGAGACCTTTTCGGCCAGTTGCAGTGCGCCGATGTCCCAGGCGATGTGTTCGCGCGCGGCGGCATCGTCCAGGCCCAGATTGTTCAGGGCCTCGGGGATGTAGCGGCTGGCGTGCTCGCACACCAGGATCAACGGATGCGATGACTCTTCGCGGCTCAGGTTGTAGACCGGGCGGGTGTACAACCCCAGCTCGGCGGATTCAGTACAGGCGTGCATAGTGCTCACACAGGTCAGCGGGCGAGAGCTGTTCCGTCAGCGCCAGTTCCTCGGTTTTAAGGGCGTGGTAAGTGTCGAGCAACGGCTTGGGCAGCCATTGATTGAAGGCTGCACTGTCACGCAGGCAATCCAGCGCCTGGGCCAGCGAGGCGGGCAGGGCCACAATGCCCCGGGCCTTGCGTTGCTCGTCGTTGAGTGAATCGGGAATTTCATCGGTGATCGCGTTCAGCGCCAGACGCTGTTCGATGCCCAGCCGTCCGGCAATCAGCAGTGCGGCCATCGCCAGATGCGGCGAGGCGGTGGCGTCCATGGCACGAAATTCCAGGTTGTACTGCGCCGCCACGGATTTGCCGCCCAGGCTCACGGTCGGACAAATGCGCAGCGCCGCTTCACGGTTCTGCTGCCCCAGACACGCATAGGACGCGCTCCAGTGGTGTGGCTGCAAACGCTCGTACGACACCGGTGTCGGCGCGGTGAACGCACACAGCGCCGGCAGGTAATGCAGGATCCCTGCGGCCCAATGCTGGCCGAGGGTCGACAGACCGTTGCTGGTGCCGGCGTCGTAGAGCAGTGGCAGACCTTGCAGGTCGAGCAGGCTGATGTGCAGGTGCACGCCGTTGCACACCGCGTCAGCCTTGGTTTTCGGCGCGAAACTGACGTCGACGCCCATTTGTCGGGCGATTTCGCGGGTGATCTCGCGCACGTTGACCGCACGATCCGCCGCCGCCACGCCGAGGGTCGGCCGGCAGGTGATTTCGTATTGGTGCTTGCCGTATTCGGGCAGGAACATTTCCGGCTCAACGCCACCCGCGCGCAGCGCGCTGAGCAGCCAGCCGCCGAACTCGGCCCCCTGCCGCTGGGCTTCAAGGGAAAACGCCAGATGCTCGGCAAAACCGGCATGCAGGTTGAATTCGTGTTCGAACGCCGCGTTGACCTGCAAACCGAGGTCGTCGCGATAGCGCTCGATTTCATCGCGCAACAACGTGCGCGGGCAAGCGCTCCACGGCCGGCCATCGGTCTCGCGGATGTCGCCATGGATGAAGTCCAGCGCCGGTGCTGCGGCGTCCGGGCCATTACCGACCGTCACGCGACTGGCCAGATCGGGAATCAACCGCAAATCACCATAAGCGCCCCATGGGTTGGTCGAGGCGATGATGTCCTGAGGCGTCAGTGCGCTGTTGGCTGGCACCCAGCCGCACCCGGCCGCTTGATAATGTTCCAGCTGATCGGTGGGAAACGAGCGGCCACGGGTGATGCCGATCAGGTCGGTGGTGACGATGGTGGTCATCGGCAACGGCGTCAGGCGCTCACTCATGGACGCATCTCCTGCAAGCGGCCGAGCACGGTTTGTGTGTCAGTGATCCAGCAGTAACCCTTGATCGCGTTCAGGCAGGCGTCATGCCGCGCCGGGGTGTAGGTGGCGCAGGCGTCTTCGACCAGCGTCACCAGATAGCCACGGTCGGCGGCATCGCGCACGGCCATGTCGACGCACTGGTCGGTGACGATGCCGGCAATGATCAGGTGGCGGGTTTCGAGGTTGCGCAGTACGTAATCGATGTTGGTCGAGTTGAACACCCCGGACGAGGTTTTCGGCAACACGATTTCGTTTTCCACCGGGGTCAGGTCGTCGATGATCCGCGCCTGGGTGCTGCCCTTGGGCAAGTGCATGTCCGACAGTTTGTGATCCAGCGAGCGGTCGCGACCGTCGGCGGTCAGGCTTTCGATAATCGTGTGCAGCACATTCTGCCGCGCTTCGCGAAAGGCACTGAGCAAGCGGCGCTGGTTGGGCACCACCTGCATGTGCGCGCGGGTCAGGAAATACTCGGCATCCGGGCCGTTCAGGTGCGGGTCGAACTGCGGTTCGAGCCAGGCACGCTGCATGTCCACCAGCAACAGAGCGGTGTGACCGGTGACGAACGGCAAATCCCGCGGCGAGCGGTGGGGAAGACTGAACATCCTTATTTATCCTCCAGCAGATGGGTGTTGAAGTCGTTGCGCAGGGCGTCGATGCCTTCCAGGCGATCGGCCAGATCGGGGCTGCGCAGGGTCAGGCAGGCAATCAGCGCCTCGACCTGGGCCAGCGCCGGCACCATGGTGTCGAACGGCGAGGCCGATTCCACCGGAGCACTGATGATCAGGTCAGCCAGTTCACGCAGTGGCGAGGCATAGATGTCGGTGAACAGCACCACCCGCGCGTTGTTGTTCTTCGCCGCCGAGGCCACCCGCAGGGCCTGGGACTGGTAGCGGCGGTAGTCGAACAGCAGCACCACGTCCTGGCGTTGCAGATCGAACAGGCGGTCGGGCAGTTGCGCGTTGTCTTCCAGCGCAAAGCAGCCGGGTCGCAGCAGGCGCAAGTGGTTGAGCAGGTAGTTGGCCATCAGGCTGCTGAAGCGCCCGCCGAAGCAGTAGATCTGGTGCCGGGTATCGAGCAGCCAGTCGAGCAGAATGCGCACGTCTTCGGGTTGCGTCAGAACCTGGGTTTCCACCAGCAGGCGTTGGCTGTCAGCCAGATAATGGCCCCAGGCATCGTCTTTATTGAGGTGCGAGCGTGGCTGCAACAGGGTGCGCGGCGAACGCAGGCGGTGGTCCATGTCGCTGAGCAGGGCGTCCTGAAACTCGGCATAACCGCCAAATCCGAGCTTCTTCACCAGCCGCACGATGGTCGGATCGCTGACGCCGGCGTGTTCGGCCAGACGCGCCATCGGACCCAGGCCGTTGCGTGGATACTGGTCGAGCAGGGCGCGAATCACTTTGCGCTCCGACGGCGTCAGTTCCAGGCCGGGGTCGGTGATCAAGTCTCTGAGAGGGGGCATCCGGGCTCCTGCTGGATGAAGGGGGGGGTGTTGAATTCGTTTCACAATCCGTTAAAACAGTATTTATGTAACTCGGGTTACATGTCTAGTGAATTTTTAGCGTTGGCGATTCGACGTTTAAATAAGCTCACAACCCTGAGTAACAAGGGCTACACCTGAGTCTGTGCCTCTTGTAGTCCATTGCCTCCAAGCGTGTCAGACATTGCCGCTTTTTCTACTTCAGAGTACTGGGCTGGAGGTTCACGAGATCCCCTGAAGCGACCGGGTTACGGCACAATTGCCACAAGACCGGCGATTTACCGCCGATTCAGCTGATGTTCATCGAGTGAAATCCTGTGCAGTCCACCCGTTTGACTTTGATTTGCCACGCGCGAACCGTCGCACAGAAATTGTCGCGCTTTCCTACGAACGAGCCTGTTGAAAATTCGCCATTCGCGATCGGCGCGTTGGCCGCGAAGTTCGCCAGCGCCAGTCGTTTGTTGTGCGGGCCGGAATTGCGTACGCGCCA
Organism: Pseudomonas sp. JAI115; assembly: GCF_014200835.1. Classification (NCBI taxonomy): domain Bacteria; kingdom Pseudomonadati; phylum Pseudomonadota; class Gammaproteobacteria; order Pseudomonadales; family Pseudomonadaceae; genus Pseudomonas; species Pseudomonas sp. JAI115. Next base: position 751,476 of record NZ_JACHCY010000001.1, on the reverse strand, counting down.
GACTGCCGAGTGGTTCGGTGCGGCGCCGCAAGTGGACGAAGCGCTGCGCGATTGCGATTGGGGGCGCTGGCACGGGCAAGCGATCAAGGATCTGCAAGTGCGCGAGGCCGAGGCCTTGCAGGCGTGGATCAATGATCCGCAGGCGGCACCGCATGGTGGCGAGTCGGTAATGCAGTTGAGCGAACGCGTGGCGGCATGGCTGACCAGTCTGCAAGGCGTATCGGGGCACATCGTCGCTGTCACCCATCCGTTTGTGGTGCGTGCGGCACTGATGCAGGTGTTACAGGGCGCGGCGTTCAACGCCATTGATGTTGAACCGTTGTCCGTGATTGAACTGCGGTTCAACGGCATCTGGCGGCTACGCTTGCCGGGTATCGATCTTGCGGGAGCACTGTAATGAAACGACTGCTAGTGATTGGCATCGGCGCCGGAAATCCCGACTACATCACGATGCAGGCGGTAAAGGCGCTGAATCAGGTCGACGTGTTCTTTCTGATGGACAAAGGCCCGAGCAAGGACAAACTGATCGATCTGCGGCGCGACATCTGTGCGCGCTACATCACCGACCCTGGGTATCGCTTCGTCGAATCCCACAGCCCCGAGCGCGCGCGCGGCGACGTGGACTACACCCGCGCGGTCGATGATCTGAACCGTGCCAAGCAGGAAACCTTTGAACGGCTGATCAATGAAGAATTGGCCGACAACGAATGCGGCAGTTTCCTCGTGTGGGGCGACCCGGCGTTGTACGACAGCACGATTCGTATCCTGCAGGCGATTCGGGTGTCAGGCCGCTGTGCTTTCGAGTTTGAAGTGATCCCCGGGATTACCAGTGTTCAGGCGCTGGCCGCGCAGCATAAAGTGCCGTTGAACAGCATTGGCCGGTCAATTGAAATCACCACTGGCCGGCGTCTGGCGGCGGGGCAGGTGAGTGACACGGACAGCCTGGTGGTGATGCTCGATGCGGAAGATTCCTACCACCATGTGGCGGATCAGCAGACCGAGATTTATTGGGGGGCTTATCTGGGCACGCCGGATGAGATTCTGATCAGCGGCAAGCTCAAGGATGTGGCGGCCGAGATCGAGCGGGTGCGCAAGGCTGCACGGGCCGAGCATGGGTGGATCATGGATACCTATCTGTTGCGCAAGCCCTAGATTATGTCTGTCTGGGCTGGCCTCTTCGCGAGCAGGCTCGCTCCCAAAGGGGTACCCATTTCAAATGTGGGAGCGAGCCTGCTCGCGAAGGGGTCATCACAGCCACCTCAGGAAATCGCTTTGACCCCACGCCCAAACCGCTCCCGATACACCGACGGCGGCACCCCGACCACGCTGCGAAACGCCACGCGAAAACTTTCCACCGAGCGATAACCGCAGCGCAGGGCAATCTGCTCGGTGTTGTGCACGCTGCTCTCCAGTAATTCCCGCGCCCGGGCCAGTCGCTCGTGTTGCAGCCACGCTTTGGGCGATTGTCCGCTGGCTTCGGTGAAACGGCGCAAAAAGGTGCGCTCGCTCATCGCCGCTTCGCTGGCCAGATCGCGCACTTCCAGCGGTTGGTGCAAGCGCTCGCGGGCCCACTGCATCACCCGCGACAAGTCGTTGCGCGGCGTCGCGCTGACCGGCGTCGGGATGAACTGTGCCTGACCGCCAGTGCGTTGCGGCGACATCACCAGACGCCGGGCCACTGAATTGGCGACCTGGGTGCCGAAGTCCCGTGCCAGCAGATGCAGGCAGGCATCGATCCCGGCGGCGCTGCCCGCCGAGGTGATCAACTGTCCGGAGTCGACGTAAAGCACATCCGGATCGACCGCAATTGCCGGAAAGCGTCGCGCCAGTTCATCGGTGTAGCGCCAGTGGGTGGTTGCGCCGTGGCCATCGAGCAAGCCGCTGGCGGCCAGCACGAACACCCCGGAGCAGATCGACAACAGCCGCGCACCTTGGGTGTGGGCCTGTCGCAAGGCGTCGATCAATGCCGGTGGTACGGGGGCCGCGCGGTCGCGCCAACCGGGAATGATGATGGTGCGCGCCTGCGCCAGCAGCTCCAGGCCGCCGTCGGCCAATACGTGAATCCCGCCCATGGCGCGCATCGGCCCTTGATCGACGGCGACGATGCAGTGCTCGTACCACGGGAAATCGAACTCCGGCCGGGGCAGGCCGAAAATCTCCACGGCAATGCCGAACTCGAAGGTACAGAGGCCATCGTAGGCCAGAATCGCAACCAATCCAGGTGAGTCAGGCATTTGGCGGAAAATTCCCGGTGAGTGTCTTGCGCGCCACTGTAGCGCCAAGTGCCGGCCCGATAAAGTCTGCTCACACCCCAACAGATGAAGGAGCCACACAACATGACCAGCCTGGTTCGCGACATTCCTGCTGCACCGTCGGCGATTGCCCTGATGCATTTCAGCAACCGTCTGACGTTTGAAACCGATTGTTCTGACGTGTACAGCAGCCAGGAAGCCGGTGAAGTCGATTTTGTCCTGGTCGATGTGCGCGGGCCTTTGGCGTTCGAGCGCGGTCACGTGCCGGGCGCGATCAACATTCCGACCCGCTTGCTGACCGCCGAAGGCCTGGCGGAGTATTCGACGAGCACGTTGTTCGTGGTCTATTGCGCCGGCCCGCACTGCAACGGCGCCAACAAGGCTGCGGTGAAACTGGCGGCGTTGGGTTACCCGGTCAAGGAGATGATCGGCGGCGTGACCGGCTGGCTGGATGAGGGTTTTTCGCTGAGTGTCGAACAGCCTGCCCGAGTTGTCATTGCCTGCGAATGCTGACAGTTTTTTCAGCCATTTCCTGAGCAGAATCGGAGTTTGTCCTACAGCCTTTGCACCATGTCGGCGCACTGTTGATCCCGGTCAACGCGTGCGCCGATTTTCTGTAAGTATTTGTCGCCTAAACACAATTTGCCCTGTGCGCGCCGCCATAGACTGCCGGCCACGTCGGTTTTTGCTGCTCAATGGCCATGACCGAACGCCAATCGAAAGCTGCCAATAAAAGCCTCCGCACACAGGAGTAATAAATGAAGAAGCTAGTGATGTTCGGTGCCCTGGCACTGTCGATGTTGTCCCTGACCGCTGTGGCCGAAGATGCCAAACCGATTCGTCTGGGGATCGAAGCCGCTTACCCGCCATTCTCGATGAAAACCGCTGATGGCAAACTCACCGGGTTCGACGTCGATATCGGCGATGCCCTGTGCAAACAGATGGACGTCAAATGCGTGTGGGTCGAGCAGGAATTCGACGGCCTGATCCCGGCACTCAAAGTGAAGAAGATCGACGCGATCCTGTCCTCGATGACCATCACCGACGACCGCAAGAAAAACGTCGATTTCACCATCAAGTACTACCACACCCCGGCGCGCTTCGTGATGAAGGAAGGCTCCGGTGTCAAAGACCCGCTGACCGAGCTCAAGGGCAAGAAAGTCGGCGTGCTGCGCGCCAGTACCCACGACCGCTACGCCACCGACATGGCCAAGGACGCCGGGTTTGAAGTGGTGCGCTACGGCTCGCAACAGGAAGCCAACCTCGACATGAAATCCGGTCGTCTCGACGCGATGCTCGCCGACTCGGTCAACCTCAGCGACGGTTTCCTGAAGACCGACGCCGGCAAAGGCTTCGAATTCGTCGGCCCGACCTACGAAGACGCCAAGTACTTCGGCGGCGGCGCGGGCATCGCGGTGCGCAAGGGCGATACCGAGCTGGCCGAGAAATTCAACAAGGCCATCACCGAAATCCGCGCCAATGGCGAGTACAAGAAAGTCCAGGACAAGTACTTCGACTTCGACGTGTACGGCCATTAATACGCTGTAGAAAAAAGTGGTCCCGTTTGCGCGGTGGCCACTTTTTTTATGCTCTGCTTCATAGGAGAACCCTGTAGGAGTGAGCCTGCTCGCGATAGCGGTTTAACATTCAGCCGCTTTAGTGCCTGACACACCGCTATCGCGAGCAGGCTCACTCCTACAGGGGATCTGCGTGATCCAGCCATTCAGGAGTTACCCATGCAACGCATCGACCATGTCCTGCCCTGGAGCCATCTGGGCAGCGAACGTTCCCTCAGCGTCTTCCGTTACGGCGCGGGCAGCCGCAAGGTGTACATCCAGGCCAGCCTGCACGCCGACGAGCTGCCGGGGATGCGCACCGCGTGGGAACTCAAGCAACGCCTCAATGCTCTGGAACAGCAGGGCCGTCTGCAAGGCGTGATCGAGCTGGTACCGGTGGCCAACCCGATTGGCCTCGACCAGCATCTGCAAGGCAGCCACATGGGGCGCTTCGAGTTGGGCAGCGGGAAGAATTTCAACCGCGCGTTTGTTGAACTCAGTGCGCCGGTGGCGGCGCGAATCGGTGAGCAACTGGGCAGCGACGCCGAGGCCAACATCGCGCTGATCCGCCAGACCATGGGCCAGGTGCTCGATGAGTTGCCAGCCCCGGCCTCGCAACTGGAAGCGCTGCACCGCTTGCTGCTGCGCCATGCCTGCGACGCCGACATCACCCTCGATCTGCATTGCGATTTCGACGCGGCGATTCACATTTACGCATTGCCGCAACACTGGCCGCGCTGGCAATCGCTGGCGGCGCGACTGAAGGCCGGCGTGGCCTTGTTGTGCGAAGACTCCGGTGGCAGTTCGTTCGATGAATCGTGCTCGTTGCCGTGGCTGCGTCTGGCGCGAGCGTTTCCGAGTGCGGCGATTCCCCCGGCGAACCTCGCCACCACCCTTGAGCTGGGCAGCATGGGCGACACGCGGGTCGATCAGGCGCAGGCCAATTGTGAAGCGATTCTCGGCTTTCTCGCCGAGCAGGGTTTCATCAGCGGCGAATGGCCGGCGGCACCGAGCGAGTGCTGCGAAGGCATGCCGTTCGAAGGCACCGAATATCTGTTCGCCCCGCACCATGGCGTGGTCAGTTTCCTGCGCAATGCTGGGGAGTGGGTCGAGCGGGGCGACGCGCTGTTCGAAGTGGTCGACCCGTTGAATGACCGCCTCACCACTGTTTGTGCAGGCACCAGCGGCGTGTTGTTTGCGATCGATCGTGGGCGTTACACCCAGCCGGGGATCTGGCAGGCCAAGGTGGCGGGGCGCGAGCCGATTCGGGTGGGCAAGCTGATCAACGACTGACAGATTTCCTTGGATTTTCCGGCCTCATCGCGAGCAGGCTCACTCCTACATTTGGAATGCGTTGTCCCTGTAGGAGTGAGCCTGCTCGCGATAGCGGTCTCGCCAGCACCACTCTCTTCAGAGAGTGTTAGGCTCACCGACGAACCCGACACTCTGTGAAGGAAGGCTCTATGTTGAAGGCGTTTACCCTGTTAACCCTGCTGGCGTCCAGCGCCGTCCACGCGCAAACCACGCTGCAAAGCGATTTGCCACTGAAATACATCGAACAGGTTCACCCGGACGCGAACACTCGGCCGCTGGTGATTTTTCTGCACGGTTACGGCAGTAACGAAGCCGATCTGATCGGCATGAAGTTTCAGCTGCCGGCGCAGTACAACTACCTTTCGGTGCAGGCGCCGTTGGCGTTGGGCGAAGGGCGTTTCCAGTGGTTTCGCAAAAAAGGCGAAGGCGCCTACAACGGTGAGACCGATGATCTGAAGGCCAGCGGTCAGAAACTGCGGGAGTTTGTCGCCCAGGCGGCGAAGAAATATCACGCCAGCCCGGACAAGGTGTACCTGATCGGCTTCAGCCAGGGCGCGATGATGACGTACGAGGTGGGCTTGCGTCCGCCCGTGGCGGTCGGCGGCATTGCGGCGTTGAGCGGACGCCTGTTGCCGGTATTGAAAACCGAGCTCCAGGCGCAGCAACAACCGTTGCCGCTGAAGATCTTCATCGGCCATGGCACCGCCGATGATCGGGTGCCATACCGCGACGGCACCGAAGCCAATGCGCGGCTGCAGAAACTCGGCTACAGCCCCGAGTTTCACGCTTATCCCGGTGTCGGCCACAGCATCAGTTCTGCCGAGCTGCGCGACTTGAACGCCTGGCTGCAGCAGCTCAATCCGTAAGGATCACTTGTCCTTGAGGATGGTTTTCACCAGCGCATCGTGACCGCTCTTGTCGCTGGCCCGGGAAATCACCTGAACCAGCGCCATGCGCTTGCCGGAGGCGGCGAGCAGGGTGGTATTGAGGGTCTGGCCGCCGCCCTGAGTGGCGGTGCTGTCGACCTGACGCACGCCGAGGCCGCTGCTTTTCTGGGTCAGGCTTTTTTCGCTGAGCTTGTTGAAGTCCGGCAGGGCCTTGCGCTGGTCATCGATGAAACTCGCCAGGCTGCCATCGAGAAATTCGTTGTCGTTGTCCTTGACGCTGGCGCCGCCGGCGATCTGGTTTTCCGCGGCGATGACCACGGTCTTGGTCGCCTGATTGGTGTACATCGTGCCCTTGGCACCGGTTGGCCCGGCCGGCAGCGGGTCGGCGGTGAAGCCTTTGGGCAGGACGAAGGTGAACTTGCCGTCGAGCATCGACACGTTGTTGGTCGAGGCCTTTTCCTTGGGCTTGGCTGCCTGGGCGTTGAGGGCGCCGAGGCCGGCGACCGCCGCAAGCAACAGGACGACGGCTTTCTTGCTGAGCAATGACATGTGAATCTCCGAGGGATGGTCGCGCCAGGGCGGCGATGATCCCACGGAGCATGCCTGGCATTCCAGCGCGGTTTGTCAGGCTGCCTCAGCCTTGAGGTTGTGGGCTTTTGGCGGGAGTCGGTCGGGCCAGCAACTTGCGGGTGACCCCGAGCATCGCCACCGACACCGCGACACCGGCGATGAATCCGCTGAGGCCGAGACTCGGCAGGGTCAGCGCCGTCACCAGGCAAAATGCCGAGAACGAGTACATGCCGGTCGCCGTCGCCCGCAGCAATGCCGCGGTAAACGCTGGGCCACGAGTCTGCTGAGAGAATACCGCCATCACACTGCCGAGCACCGGGAACACCGCGAGCAAGCCGCTCCAGCGCTCGCCCACAGTACTCGCGAGCATGGTCACCAGCAGCGTCAGCGCCGCACCGGCAATCATCCGCCAGAGCAGTTTGTCCGACTTCGGCGCCGGGCCGTTCAGCACCGGCTGCACGTCGGGAAACAGGTACGGCGCGGCGAGCAGGGCAATCGCCGCCGCAGCGACCGAGAACGTCAGTGACGACGGAATCAGCGACAACACCAGCGCCAGTCCCGCCCACACCGACAGTGACGCCGTCAGCGCCAACGGCCAGTTCGCCCGCTGCGCCACCTGCGCGTAGGTGATGCAGAAGGCGATCATGGCGAACATCGCTGACAGCGCCGCCACCGCCGATTGTGCAGCAAACTGCGGCCCCTGTTCGATGGCGAGGAAAAACAGAATCGGCCCGACCACCACCGGCAACCCCGACAGCCAACCGGCCACGCTCGGCCCCCAGCGCTTGCCGGCGAGAGAAATCAGCAGCAGAAAAGCGGGAATCAGCAGCAGTTTGAGGATCAGCACGCGGGAGGCCTCCGGGGATGGGATGGCCAAGGTAACCGATTGCTGCATTGATCGACAATTTTTGTATACAAAGTGTGCGAGTGATATCCGCTATGCTCTGAAGATCAGGGTTTACCGGAGTCGATACCGCGATGAGCAAACCATCGAAGTTGCTGCGTGGGTGCTGTGGCATCGGCTTGTGGGCGTTGTTGCTGACGCCGACCTGGGCCAATTGGCAGGACGCCGTGCCCGGCGCGCAAATCATCGGCACCGGCGATTTCAGTGTGTTCGGCTTCGACGTCTACAACGCCCGGTTGTGGAGCGCGGCACGCCCGTTGTCCACCGAACAGCCCTTCGCTCTGGAGCTGATCTATCGGCGCAAGATCTCCCGCGATGATCTGGTGCAGGCCAGTGTCGATGAAATCAAACGGCTGGCAGGCTCGGGCGTCAGTCCCGCGCAACTGGCCAGGTGGCAAGGGCAAATGGAGCAATCGTTCGTCGATGTGCAGGCCGGCACGCGGATTACGGGCGTGTATCTGCCGGGGCTGGGCGCGCGGTTTTTTGTCGGTCAGCAGTTGCAGCATGAAATCGATGATCCGCAATTTGCCCGGGCATTTTTCGATATCTGGCTGGATCCGCGTACGCGCAATCCCGAACTGCGTGAGCAACTGTTGGGCATGAGCCGATAGAGTTTTTGTTCTTCAAGGCGCTGACTGAAACCTCTAAGCTGCGTCTTTCGAACTTGTTTCTGGATGTGTGCGTGAAATTCAGCTTACCCAAAATCGCCACCGCGCCGTTCTGCCCGCCGGAGGTGGCCGGCAGCGTCGCGGTGGATCCGAGCGCTTCGTTCTTCAAACGCGTGTTGCGTTTTGCCGGGCCTGGCTTGCTGGTGTCGATCGGCTACATGGACCCGGGCAACTGGGCGACCGCGATCGAGGCCGGTTCGCGTTTTGGTTACAGCCTGCTGTTCGTGGTGTTGCTCGCAAGTCTGGCGGGAATGGTCGTGCAGTGCCTGTGCTCGCGTCTGGGCATCGCCACCGGTCGCGATCTAGCGCAATTGTCCCGCGAGCGCTACAGCACCCCGACTGCTCGCCTGCAATGGGTGCTGGCGGAAATCTCGATCATCGCCACCGATCTGGCCGAAGTGCTCGGCTGTGCCTTGGCCTTCCATTTATTGCTGGGTTGTTCGCTGACCTTCGGCATTGCCCTGACCGCCTTCGACACGCTGCTGGTGCTGGCCTTGCAGAACCGTGGCTTCCGTCGGCTAGAGGCGATCATGCTGGTGCTGGTGGCGACCATCGGCGTGTGTTTCTTCGTTGAACTGGTGCTGATCAAACCCTACTGGCCGGATGTGTTCGCCGGTTTCAAACCGTCGCTCTCGGCGATCAGCGATGCCGCACCGCTGTATCTGGCGATCGGTATTCTCGGCGCGACGGTGATGCCGCATAACCTCTACCTGCACACTTCGATCGTGCAGACGCGGATGATCGGCAAGGACCTGGCCAGCAAGCAGGACGCGGTCAACCTGGCGCGCATCGACACCATCGGTTCGCTGGCCCTGGCGCTGCTGGTCAACGCGGCGATCCTGATTCTGGCGGCGGCTGCGTTTCACCAGTCCGGGCATACCGACGTGGTCGACATTCAGGACGCCTACCACCTGCTCGACCCGCTGGTCGGCGGCGCGCTGGCCAGTGTGATGTTCGGCGTGGCGTTGCTGGCGTCGGGGCAGAGCTCGACGTTCACCGGGACCATCGCCGGACAGGTGATCATGGAGGGGTATCTGAACCTGCGGATTCCCTGCTGGCAGCGGCGGTTGATCACTCGCGGACTGGCACTGATCCCGGCGTTCATCGGCGTGTGGCTGATGGGGGATAACGCGGTGGGCAAGTTGCTGGTGTTGAGTCAGGTGGTGCTCAGCCTGCAACTGCCATTTGCGCTGTACCCGCTGATCCGCATGACCAGCGACAAGCAACTGATGGGGCCGTTTGTGAACCGGCTGCCGACCCGGGTGCTGGCGTGGGGCTTGTTTGCGGTGATCAGTGGCGCGAATGCCTGGTTGATTCTGCAGATGGTGGTGTGATTTTCAAAGCACCCTGTGGCGAGGGGATTTATCCCCGATCCAGTGCGAAGCGCTGGCAAAGATGTGTGTCGAGGCAATAAAAACTGGGGCTGCTGCGCATCCCATCGGGGATAAATCCCCTCGCCACAAAAGCGATGAAACCAGGCAGCGAGCGGATGTCGTGGATCCGCCGCCCGCTGTGAACTCGGGGGTTAAGCGCGTTCCAGCGCCAGCGCCACACCCTGACCGCCGCCGATGCACAGGGTCGCCAGACCTTTTTTCGCATCACGCTTGATCATTTCGTGCAGCAGCGTCACCAGCACGCGGCAGCCCGACGCACCGATCGGGTGACCGAGGGCGATGGCGCCGCCGTTGACGTTGACCTTGTCCAGATCCCATTGCAGATCCTTGGCCACTGCCAGCGATTGTGCAGCGAAGGCTTCGTTGGCCTCGATCAGGTCCAGTTGGCCGATGTTCCAGCCCGCCTTGTCCAGGCAGCGACGGGTGGCCGAGACCGGGCCGATGCCCATGATCGCCGGGTCCACACCAGCATTGGCATATGCGGCGATTTTTGCCAGCACCGGCAGGCCCAGGGCCTTGGCCTTTTCGGCGCTCATCAGGATGACTGCAGCGGCGCCATCGTTCAGCGACGAAGCATTACCGGCGGTGACGCTGCCGTCCTTCTTGAACGCCGGACGCAGTTTCGCCAGGGATTCGGCGGTGGTGTCGCCACGTGGTTGTTCGTCGACCTTGAACGCCACCGGATCACCTTTGCGCTGCGGGATCAGAATCGGGGTGATCTCATCGACAAAGCGTCCGGCCTCAATGGCCGCAGCGGCTTTGCGCTGCGAAGCGGCGGCGAAGGCGTCCTGCTGTTCGCGGCTGATCTCATATTTATCGACCAGATTCTCGGCAGTGATGCCCATGTGGTAATCGTTGAACGCATCCCACAGGCCATCGCTGATCATGGTGTCGACGATTTGCGCGTGACCCATGCGCAGGCCGGTGCGTGCGCCCGGCATCACATAGTTGGACAGGCTCATGTTTTCCTGACCGCCGGCGATGATCACCTCGGCGTCGCCGCAACGGATCGCTTGCGCGCCCAGGTGCAGGGCTTTCAGGCCCGAGCCGCAGACCTTGTTCAGGGTCATGGCCGGCACGGCGTGGGGCAGGCCGGCCTTGATCGCGGCCTGACGCGCCGGGTTCTGGCCGGCGCCGGCCGTCAGCACCTGGCCCATGATCACTTCATCGACCTGCGCACCGTCCAGACCGGTCTGTTCGAGCAACTGGCGAATCACCGCAGCGCCCAGATCCACGGCGGACACGCTGGCCAGCGAACCCTGGAAACTGCCGATCGCGGTGCGGGTGGCGGCAACAATTACGACGTCTTGCATTTTCGAATTCCTCACTGGGCAGCGAACTGCATTTCCGGTACGTGATCCGGGACGATCAGTTTACCAGCGGTTTTGGCGACGATTTCCTCGACGCTGACGCCAGGTGCGCGTTCCTTGAGGACAAAAGCGCCATTTTCGATTTCCAGGTAGGCGAGGTCGGTCAGCACGCGCTTGATGCAGCCGGCGCCGGTCAGCGGCAGGCTGCACCTGGCCAACAGTTTGGACTCACCGTCCTTGGAGGCGTGGGTCATGATCACGATGATGTTGTCGGCACCGGCCACCAGATCCATCGCGCCGCCCATGCCCTTGACCAGCTTGCCGGGAATCATCCACGAGGCGATGTTGCCTTCAACGTCGACTTCGAACGCGCCGAGCACGGTCAGGTCGACATGCCCGCCGCGAATCATCGCGAAGGATTCGGCGGAGTTGAAAATCGATGCGCCGATGCGTGCGGTGACGGTCTGTTTGCCGGCGTTGATCATGTCGGCATCGATGGTGTCTTCCGTCGGAAACGGGCCCATGCCGAGCAGACCGTTTTCCGATTGCAGCATGACTTCCATGCCTTCGGGAATGTAGTTGGCGACCAGGGTCGGAATGCCGATGCCGAGGTTCACGTAGTAGCCGTCCTGCATTTCGCGGGCGACGCGCTGAGCCATTTGTTCGCGGGTAAGTGCCATGTTTTTATTCTCCGTCAGCCTGGATTATTTGCGGATGGTGCGCTGTTCGATGCGCTTTTCGAACGTGCCGCAAATGACCCGGTCGACGTAGATGCCGGGGGTGTGGATCTGCGACGGATCCAGCTCGCCGGGCTCGACGATTTCTTCGACTTCGACCACGGTGATCTTGCCGGCGGTGGCCGCCAGCGGGTTGAAGTTCTGCGCGGTGTGACGGTAGACGACGTTACCGAAATGGTCGGCTTTCCAGCCTTTGACGATGGCGAAGTCGCCGGTGATGGACTCTTCCATCAGGTACTTGCGCCCGTTGAATTCCCGCACTTCCTTGCCTTCGGCGACCGGGGTGCCGACGCCGGTGGCGGTGAAGAAGGCCGGGATGCCGGCGCCGCCTGCGCGCATTTTCTCGGCGAGGGTGCCTTGCGGGGTCAGGATGACTTCGATGTCGCCCTTGAGCAGTTGCTCTTCGAACAGTTTGTTTTCGCCGACGTAGGAGGCGATGACTTTGCTGATCTGGCGGTCGGTCAGCAGCACACCGAGGCCGAAACCGTCGACGCCGCAGTTGTTGGAAACCACGGTGAGGTCGCGGGTGCCCTTGCGCTTGATCTCGGCGATCAGGTTTTCCGGAATGCCGCACAGGCCGAAGCCGCCGGTGATCACGGTCATGCCGTCTTCAAGACCGGCCAGAGCTTCCTCGTAGGAACTCACGCGCTTGTCGAAACCTGCCATATGCACCTCTTTTATTGTTTGTCGGGCGGCTGGCTAGCCGAATGACTGGAGTGTCGCGCTGGAGAATATATTTGTTAAGTTGATTTTTAAGGTTGATTGATTGATAAAGCTCAACAATTGACTGATTGCAGATACGGAAGCATAGCGCTCATGACCATCAAACAGATCCGTGCTTTCCTCGCTGTGGCTCAGAGCCTGAGCTTCGCCGTGGCCTGCGAGCGTCTGCACTTGTCGCAATCGGCGCTGAGCCTGACCATCAAGGCGCTGGAGGAGGGGCTGGGCGGGCGGTTGTTCAGTCGCAACACGCGCAATGTGGCGCTGACCGCCGAGGGCGAATCGCTGCTGCCGCTGGCCCGGCGTCTGATTGCCGACTGGGACAACGCCGAAGACGAAATGCGTCAGCGCTTCAGCCTGCAACGCGGGCGGGTGACGCTGGCGGCCATGCCGTCGTTTGCCGGCAACCTGCTGCCGCCGATCCTCAAGACCTTTCGCGCGCGCTATCCGAACGTCAATGTCACGGTCAACGACGTGATCAACGAGCAAGTGCTGGAAATGGTTCGCGACCGCCAGGTGGAATTGGGTGTGGCATTCGAACCGATGCAAAACACCTCGCTGACGTTTACCCCGCTGTACATCGATCGCTTTGTCGCGGTGGTGCCGCAGGATTCCACGTTGGCCGGGTGCACAGAGATCGACTGGGTGACCTTGCTGCAGGAACCGTTCATTACCCTGCAACGGCCGTCGACAGTGCGGGTGATGCTCGAAGAACACTTGCAGGCCCGGGGCATGAAACTGCCGGTGGAATTCGAGAGCCATCAACTGGCAACCGTCGGGCGCATGGTCGCCAGTGGCCTGGGGGTGAGTGCGGTGCCAGCGTTGTGCGCCGAGCAGATGCTGGAGCTGGGCGCGCATTGCCTGACCTTGAATGATTCAGTGGAGCGGGCGATTGGTGTGCTGACTGAGCCGGGCAATGAACTGTCGGCGGCGGCGCAGGCACTGTTCGATATTCTCAAAGCCGAACATTGATCCTGTGGGAGCGGGCTTGCTCGCGAAGGCGGGGTATCAGTCGAGGAAAGTTTGGCTGAAAGGACGCTATCGCGAGCAGGCTCGCTCCTACAGGGGAATCATCGGTTCAGGTGGTCAGACGTTGCACCAGCAACGGCAGCAGCTGTTCGCATGACGCCTCGATCTTCAGATCCAGCAGGTCATCGGCGCGAGTCTTGCCCAGATTGATCGCCAGCAACGGCTTGCCCCGATCGGCGATCACCCGGCACAGACGAAACGCCGAATAGGCCATCAGCGACGAACCCACCACCAGCAATCCCGCAGCATTCTCTGCCGCCGCCATGGCCCGCGCCGCTGTCGGTTGCGCTACGTTCTCGCCGAAAAACACCACGTCCGGCTTCATCCGCTCACCGGCGCAATACGGGCATTGCGGAGTCTGGAAGCGTGCTTCGAAGGCCGGATCGAGCAGGGTATCGCCGTCCGGCGCCTGCACCGCGTCGACCCCGGCCAGATAGGGATTCTGCTCGACCATCCGCTGCTGAATGTCGTCACGCGCGCTGCGCTGGCCGCAATCCAGGCACAACACCCGGTGCAGGCTGCCATGCAATTCGATCACGTTCTGACTGCCAGCCTGATCGTGCAGGGTGTCGACGTTCTGCGTGATCAAGTCGCTGATTCGCCCCTGGCGCTGCAACTCGGCCAGTGCTGTATGCGCCGCATTGGGCCGCGCCTGGCGCACCCGTGGCCAACCGAGCATGGCCCGTGCCCAATAGCGACGACGGGATTCCGGAGCGGCGAGAAATTCCTGATACATCATCGGCTGCCGGCCACGGCGCACACCTTCGCTGTCGCGGTAATCAGGGATGCCCGACGGCGTGCTGATACCGGCGCCTGTCAGCACCAGGAAATCGCCATCGGCCATGGCCTGGTGCAGGATGTCGAGGTGTTCGCGGGTCGGGCTGTCGAGCATGGTCAGCACTCCGGGGAGGACGATGCCCGCAGGTTAGCATTAACCGTGTGGCGAGGGAGCTTGCTCCCGCTGGACTGCGCAGCAGGCTTGTTTTGGGCTCGCTTTGCAATCCGACGGGAGCAAGCTCCCTCGCCACCGGTGATAGCGGTGATTTATTTGCGCGCCTCCAGAATCAGATTGAACGGCGTCTGCGTCGCCCGGCGAAAATGCTTGAACCCGGCCTCGGTAAACACCTTGCGCAAGCGCATTTCACCGGCCTGCGCACCCAGCCCCAGGCCAACTTCCTGGGACAGCGAATTCGGCGTGCAGATAAAGGTCGAGGCCGCGTAAAACAGGCGTCCGACCGGGTTGATGTTGTCGTCCAGCGCATCATTGGCAAACGGCTCGACCAGCAGCACCGTGCCGTCGTCCTTCAATGATTCGAACGCATGCCGTGCGGCGCCGACCGGGTCGCCCATGTCGTGCAGACAGTCGAAATAGCAGATCAGGTCATAGTCGTCGCCGGGGTAGCTTTTGGCGTTGTTCTGGAAGAATTTTGCCCGGCTGCTGACGCCGCCTTCTTCGGCGCGCTGGGTGGCGACGGTGATCGACGGCGCGTGATAATCGAAACCGACGAAGCGCGAGTTGGGATACGCCTGGGCCATGATCACCGTCGAGGCGCCGTGGCCGCAGCCGATGTCGGCGACTTTGGCGCCTTTTTCGAGTTTGGCGACCACGCCGTCCAGCGCCGGCAGCCATTCAGCGATCAAGTGACCTTTGTAGCCGGGGCGAAAGAAGCGTTCGGTGCCGCTGAACATGCACGGATGGTGATCGCCCCAGGGCAGGGCGCCATTGCCGCGCATGGCTTTGACCAGTTTGTCCTTGTCGTGGAAAAACGAGGCCACCACACCAAGTCCGCCGGCGACGTACACCGGCGAGTCTTCCACGGCCAGTGCCAGCGCCTGCTCTTCCGGCAACCGAAACTGGCCATCGTGATGCTCCATATAGCCGGACGCGACATGCGCGCTGAGCCATTCGCGTACCAGACGCGGGTTACAGGTGGTTTTTTCGGCGAGGGCTTGCGGGGTGACCGGCTGACTGTCGGCCATCGCCCGGTACAGCCCGAGTTCTTCGCCAACGATGACGTTCGCCAGCATCGCGGCGCCGCCCATGTCGTTGACCAGTTTGCCCATGAAGGCGTTGAGTCGTGTTTCGTCCATCACGAGTGCTCCTGATACAGGATCACCGTCCGGTGGCAAAACGTTGTCGAGGCATGGGCCGCTGGGCGGTGGTCACAGAAGTGGGCAGGGCACAGCTGACGTCGTCCTGCAATCCCCCTCGACTGGGTAATGAATCAGTCTAGCCGGGCTGGGGCAAGATGCAGTGTTTGTGCGCCATGCAAATTCCAATGTGGGAGCGGCGGTACGAAGCTTCGACTTGCTCGCGAACGCGGTGTGTCAGTCGATGCATCAGGGGCTGATACGCCGCTTTCGCGAGCAAGCCCGCTCCCACAGGTGATTGGTGTGGGGATCAGCGCAGGGGCAATTTCAACTCCGCGCACAGGCCTCCGCCCTCGCGGTTGCTCAGGGTCAGTGATCCGCCGAGGGCCATGGCCAGTTGCTGGGCGATGGCCAGGCCCAGGCCGGTGCCGCCGGTGCTGCGGTTGCGCGAGTTTTCCACCCGGTAGAACGGCTGCATGACCTGTTGCAACTCGGCTTCGGCAATGCCTGGCCCGCGATCGAGGATTTTGATGCAAAGACCATCGTCGATATCGACCTGCAACTGCGCGGCACCGGCGAATTTCAGTGCGTTGTCGGTCAGGTTCACCAGCACCCGGCGCAGGGCCTGGGGACGGGTATCGATCACCGCCGCGCTCTTGCCGCTCAGCTGCACGTCCTTGCCCATGTCCTGATAGTCGAACACCAGGCTGTCGAGGAACGAGTCGAGGTCGGTGCGCCGGCTTTCCTCGGTCGAGCCGTGGATGCTGCGAGCGTACGCCACGCCTTCGCGCACCAGATGCTCCATCTCGCCGAGGTCGTTCCACAGTTTGTCTTTCTCGACCGAGTCGTCCATGAACTCTGCGCGCAATTTCATGCGGGTGATCGGGGTTTGCAGGTCATGGGAAATCGCCGCCAGCAGTTGCATGCGCTCCTTCAGATACGCAGCGATGCGCGCCTGCATCGCGTTGAAGGCCCGTGCGGCGTAGGCCACTTCGGTCGGGCCGTGTTCGTCGAGCATCACCGGGTGCGCGTTGGGGTCGAGGGATTCCACGGCATTGGCGAGGCGGGCGAGGGGGCGTATGGCAATGCGCACCGCCAGCCAGGTGCAGGCGATCAGCAGCGCCAGTTGCCCGAGCAATACCCCCGGCAGCCACGGCGACAGCGGCGGCATGGCCGGACGCACATCGATGGTCAACGGGCTGCCGTCGCTGAGGCGCAAATGGGCCTGGAAGTGTTTTTTCTCTGCGGAAAATCGGCTGAAGGACAGCGGATGGGCGCCGCCGATCGCACCGCTGATCGAGGTCGCGGCCACCGGTACCTCCTCGGCGTCGAGCGGGGCGCCGGGATCGCCGTCGTTCAACCGATAATCGTAGTTGGTGCGAGCCAGTCGTGGCAGCCAGGCGGGGCGTTCCTGCGCGGGCAGGCGGTCGAGGATGGCAACCGACGTCGAAACGTCGTTTTGCATATTGCTGAGCATGGTGCTTCTGGCGCTTTGGAAACGCTCGTAATACTGCGCGCCAAACGACAGGGCCTGGGCCAGGATCAGCCCGATCAGAAAGATCAGCGACAACCGCGAAGCCAGGGTGCGTGGCCAATGCAGCTTGAGGCTCATGCCGAGGCCCCGAGGATTTCCACCGGTAGCGAAAAAACATAACCCTCGCTGCGCACGGTTTTGATGTAGGCCGGCTCACGCGCATCATCAAGCAGGCGCTGGCGCAAACGGCTGACCAGCAGATCAATCGAGCGATCAAACAGATCGGCTTCGCGGCCCTGGGTCAGGTTGAGTAACTGATCACGGCTGAGCACCCGTTGTGGATGATCGAGGAACACCCGCAGCAAACGGTATTCGGCACCACTGAGGGCGACCAGTGTGCCGTCATTGTCCAGCAGATGCCGGGCCGAGGTGTCCAGTTGCCAACGGCCGAAGGCCAGCAGGCGACCGCTTTCGGTGACCACCAGATTCGGTGGCAGCATGCGCGTGCGCCGCAGCACCGCGTTGATCCGCGCCAGCAGTTCGCGGGCGGCGAACGGCTTGGTCAGGTAATCGTCGGCGCCCATTTCCAGGCCGATGATGCGGTCGGTTTCATCGTTGCGCGCCGTGAGCATCAGCACCGGCGTGGCCTTGTGCTTGCCCACGCGCAATTCGCGGCACAGCTGCAGGCCATCGTCGCCGGGCATCATGATGTCGAGCACAATCAGGTCGACGGTGTTGGCTTCGAGAAAACTGCGCATCTGCCGACCATCGGCGACCACGGTGGTGCGCAGTCCGTTCTTCTTCAGGTAATTGCCGACCAGCTCGCGGATCTCGCGGTCGTCGTCGACGATGAGAATGTGATCGACATGTTCCATCGGTGCAGAACCTCTATCAAAGGGCAATGCCATGCAGTCTATCGAGCCTGCGCCGGCTTGCCTGCCCGGGTTTGTATTGCAGTGTATCTGGCGTAATGGCGGATACACACACATGCAAAAACGCGATTTTTTCAGGGTTTTGTATCGCTGTGTATCTCCGGGCGGTGGGGATACACAGTGATTGATAGCGGTCGTTTCCTGACACAGACGCGATACCTCACGCGCCTCAAATAGGCTCCATCGAGGCCCACACAGTTTGCCTCGGCTCAACCCATACAAGCCTTGAGGAAACCACCATGACGCACAAAACCGTTGTCGCCGCCTGCCTGTTCGCCGCCCTGAACATCTGCACCCTGTCGGCCCGGGCCGAAGCCGATGTCAGCCCGCACACCTACACCTACGGCACGCACCTGGACATCCAGAAAGTGCTGTCGATGACCGAGGACAACGCGGTGAACTGCGGCATTATCGATGCGCGCATGACGTACCTGGATTCGGCCGGAAAAACCCAGGTGCTGGATTACCGCAAATTTGCCGATGGCTGTAACAACCAGAACTGAGTGCTCAGATGCATCGACAGTCACCGCCCGCGCATATCAATGGCTCACAGGTCGCGCACCATGAGCCATTGCTCGTTGTCCCTGGCGCGAAAGCGCTCCAGCACTGTCCAGCCGCGTTTGGCGTAGTAGTCCTGCTTGTTCTGTGTGTGCAGATAGAAACGTGCGAAACCGCGCTGTTTCGCCGCCTGGCTGATGCCATCGATCAACCGCTCTGCCAACCCCTGGCCACGAGCTTGCGGGCTGACAAACACGCACGCCAGCCAAGGGCCGAGATCCGGACGCAGGGCCAGATCCGCCCGGGCCAGCGCCGCACCGCCGAGCAGACGCTCGCCGTCCAGCGCAATCAGGCATGACCAGTCGCCATTGTTCTGGCCGGCAGCGAACTCGCGTTGCCAATCGGTCAAGGGTTGCTCGGCATATTCGTAGGGGAACTGGCGGTGAATCCACGCGGCGTAAGTGTCGCTGTGCTGCGGGTGATCGACGAGCCATTCAAGACGCAGGGACATGATGGAATCCATTCACGGAAGACGGGAAGGCATAAAAGCCGATTGCCCCACGCAATGGCAATCTCGGAGTGTCTCGAGGCCTTTACAAAAAACCGCCACTCATCGGCCCGGCCGTTGTTTTGCCGGCTCTTCGGACGATTGGCAGGGACGCCATCGACCCTCGGCGCGATAGTGGATGAGCAGGGCCACTGTCGGCCCTGTCACTGATAAAAAGAACGCGAGGTTGCCATGCCGAAATTCGTGATTGAACGCGAGATTCCAGGGGCCGGAAAGCTGTCGCCGCAAGAACTCCAAGCCGTATCGCAAACCTCCTGCCAGGTGTTGCGTGAACTCGGGCCACAGGTGCAGTGGCTGCAGAGTTACGTCACCGCCGACAAAATCTATTGCGTCTACATCGCCCCTGACGAAGAGCAGGTGCGCGAGCACGCCAGGCTGGGTGGATTCCCGGCCAACAGCGTGGCGCGGGTGATGACGGTCATCGACCCGACCACGGCCGAATGAAGTCCTTCTACCTGCTGCGGAGCACGATTGATGAGTACTCCCATTGATCTGACGGGTCTGAAAGAGCGCCAGAAAGTCGCCTGGGCCAGCGGTGATTACGCGGTGATCGGTACCACCTTGCAGATCGTCGGCGAAAACCTCGCCGAGGCCTGCGACCTGCACTGCGATGAGGAAGTGCTGGATGTCGCCGCCGGTAACGGTAATGCGACTCTGGCGGCGGCGCGACGTGGTTGTCAGGTGACCTCGACCGACTATGTGGCGGCGCTGCTGGAGCGTGGACAGGATCGGGCGCGGGCCGAGCATCTTGATGTGATTTTTCAGGTCGCCGATGCCGAATCGTTGCCGTTCGCCGACGAGAGTTACGACGCGGTGCTGTCGACCTTTGGCGTGATGTTTGCCCCGGATCAGGCGACTGCCGCAGCGGAACTGGCGCGGGTCTGCCGAAGGGGCGGGCGCATCGGTCTGGCAAACTGGACGCCGGAAGGCTTCGTCGGCCAGATGTTCAAGGTGCTTGGTCGCCACGTGCCACCCCCCGCCGTGGCCCAGCCGCCGTCGAACTGGGGCACTGAAGCGTGGTTGCACAGCCACTTCAATGAGCGCGAATTTCTGCTGCAGGTCACCCGCCGCACCTTCAATTTCCGCTATCGCTCGGCGGCGCATTTCATCGACATTTTCCGTCACTGGTACGGGCCGGTGCACAAGGCCTTTGCGGCATTGCCGCCGGAAAGCGGGCAAGCGCTGGAGAGTGATCTGGCGGATCTGCTGAACCGCTCGAACCGGGTGGGAGAGAAGTCGCTGGTGGTGCCGAGCGAGTATCTGGAGGTGGTCATTACCAAGCGCTGAATGTTCAGAACCATGCCAAACCCCTGTGGGAGCGGGCTTGCTCGCGAATGCGGTGGGTCAGTAGACAGAGTTATCGACTGGACAGACGCATTCGCGAGCAAGCCCGCTCCCACAGGTTTTAGGTGTGGCGATCAGGCCTATTTCAGGTGCGGCCGATCAAACCATTCCAGCGCCGTACGCCAGATGCAGATCCCCAGAAAGTACGCCGACGCCAGCAACCACAAACCCATCACCAGCGGATTGATCACCGGGTGATTAAGCACCAGCGACAGGCTGCACAGCAGCCAGATGGCCGTCACCGCGATGTTGATTGGCATGAACCGGCGTACCCGGAACGGATGCAGGAACTTCATTCGGGTCACGGTCAGCAGCGCCAGACCGATGATGGTCAGAAAGGTGATCCACGGCCCCGGGTCGATGATGTACAGGCACAGGGCAACCACGTTCCACGCGGCGGGGAAACCGACGAAATAGTTGTCCTTGCTCTTCATGTTGACGTTGCAGAAACAGAACAGCGACGACACCAGAATCAGCGATACGCTCAGCAGCAGGGTGTAGTCGGGCAGGGGAATGTAGCGATAGATGAACAGCGCCGGAATGAACACGTAGGTCAGGTAGTCGATCACCAGATCGAGGATCGAGCCGTCGAAACTCGGCAGCACCGACTGCACATTGACCTTACGCGCCAACGCCCCGTCGAGACCGTCGACGATCAATGCCACGCCCAGCCACATCAGGCAGTGAGTCGGCTGGTTTTCCAGCAGGGCGAGGGTCGCCAGAAAGGCTGTGACCACGCCGGTCGCGGTAAAACCATGGGCGCCCCATGCTTTGAGCCTGGCGATGTGTACGGTCGATATCACAGGGGCGTTCTCCAGAAAATGAAGCATGCCGGGTATCACCCTTGGGCAAAGGGCGCCGGCAAACCGGGTCGGGGTTGCAGCTATCGACCGGTTTGGCCGGGATAAGGTTCACCACCTTTGAATCTTAGCTGCCCGCACAAAAAATACCTCGGCGAAATCTGCCAGCGTCAGCCAGACGGTGCTGGCGCGCCGGCGTCGGCGGTCTATTGTTGCCTGACGCATTTATTGCCAATGGCTGAGGACGAGATCATGAACACCAGCGATTTGCTCGAACAACTGCTGCGGGGCCAGGCCTCGGCGGGACAACAAGGTGCTGGTTCGGCCGGCGGTGGGCTGGGTGGGTTGGGCGGTTTGCTTGGCGGTCTGTTGGGTGGCGGTGCAGGCCCCGGCGGCAGTGCGGTGCAGTCCGGAGGGCTGGGCGGTTTGGGCGGTTTGCTCGGTGGTTTGCTCGGCGGCGGTAGCGGTGGTGGCCTGGGCGGTGCACTTGGCGGAGCACTCGGCGGCGGTACGCAAAACCGTTCCGGAGGCACCAATTATGCGGCACTGGCCTCTCTGGGGATGATGGCTTTCCAGGCGTATCAGGCCTGGCAGCGCAGTCAGGCGTCGGCGGCGCCACAACAGATTCCGCCAACCGCAAATCTGCTGGCCGGGCCCGAAGTCGAGGAGCACGGGCATGCTGTGCTGCGGGCGCTGATCGCGGCAGCCAAGGCTGACGGCGAGATCGACCCCCGGGAACAACAGATGATCAACAGTGAAATCAGCAAGCACACCGACGATCCGCAATTGCAGCAGTGGTTCGAAAGCGAAGTCGCCAAATCGCTGGACGCCAACGAAGTCGCCACGGCTGCAAACGGCGACCAGGCCATGGCCGCCGAGATGTACCTGGTCAGCGTGATCCTGGTGGACGATCAGCAAGACGCCGAACGCAACTACCTGGATGAACTGGCTGCCGCGCTGCAGATCGACCCGCAATTGCAGGTGCACCTGGAGGCTCAGGCCAAAGGTCGGGCCTGAAGCACCGTCAAAAATCGCGGTCTCGGGCAGCCCTTGCCGGGACCACGATGCTCCGTCCGTCAGGGCGATTTTCATGTCGATTGAATTTTTTTCCGTAGCGGTTGCTCTGCTGATGTAGAGGCGTGAAACAACGCCCTGACCGGCCAACCGAACGAGAACACTGACATGACTGCCCTGACCCCTCTGCAGGCGCCGAGCGCGCAGCAACAGCCCATCACTGCCGACGGTGACCTGCGGCGTATTTATGAGGCACTGCTGCTTGAGGATGCGCCTGAAACCCTCGCGCAGGATTTTCTCGCCGAGCAGTTGCAGCGCGCCGCGCTGTTGCCCGAAGAACTTCCGCAGGATCCGTCGGCGTGGCAGGGCTGGGTCGCCGAGCACTGCACAGAAGTTGCCCGGCAGTACGCCGATTACCTGCAACAGCGCCAGGCCGGCGGACCGCGCCAGTTCTTCCGCAACAAGGCTCACGCGTTGTACTTTCTGCAAGCCGTGGCGCCGACCAAACTGGTGGATGGCGCGTGGCTGTACGGTTTGTTGCCGCAGTGGCGCGACCCGCGTTTCGACGGGTTGCTGTGTACCTATCTGGAAGAATTGGGCGACGGCAATCCGGCGCAAAACCACGTAGTGATCTACCGCAAACTGCTCGCGGAGCACGGTTTGCAGGACGCCAGCGCCATCGCCGATGAACGCTACCTGCAAGGTGCACTGCAACTGGCACTTGGCGCCTGTGGCGAAAGCTTGCTGCCGGAAGTGATCGGCTACAACCTCGGCTACGAACAACTGCCGCTGCACTTGCTGATCAGTGCCTATGAACTTAGCGAGTTGGGCATTGATCCTTACTACTTCACCCTGCATGTGACCATCGACAATGCCAGCACCGGCCATGCGCAAAAAGCCGTGCAGTCGGTGCTCGACCTGTTGCCGCTGGAAGCCGATCGCGGCGAATTCCTGCGCCGGGTATCGCTGGGCTATCGACTCAACGACCTGGGGCAGGGCAGCCGCGCAATCATCGAAGGTTTTGACCTGGAGCAGGAAGTGCTGGCGATGCTAGAGCGCAAGCGCCCGTTCGGTCAGCACATGCATTCCGACTACTGCCGTTTCGAAGGCAAAACGGTCAATCAGTGGCTGGCCACTCCCGAACAGCTACCGGGTTTCCTGCAGGCAATGCAGGACAAAGGCTGGATCAAACGCAATGAAGATCCGCAAGCCAGCCGTTTCTGGCAGTTGATCGACGGCGACGGTGCGGCGATGTTCGGCGTGTTCAGTCCGTATGAAAAGCAGCTGCTGCACGACTGGATTGCCGGTGACTGGACCCCATCCGACCAACGCAAAGCGCCACGACGCAGCCATCAGGTCGCCACCCCGGACGCCGCCGTGCCCGAACACGATCCCGATGTGCAGCGCCTGACATCTGCGCTGCAAGGTCAGGACGGTCACGCGCAAATGGCCACGCTGATCCCATGGTTGGCACCGGCCCGCCATGCCCACCCGGCGGGGCTTCTGGCGACGCGTCGCTTCATCGAACTCAAATCCAGTCTGCGTTAAGGAAATCCCCATGAATCAGGAAGAACAACTGTCCGCCAACGACCTGACGCTGCTACAACTCGGCCGGCGCTTGCAGGCTGACGGCTACCGTTTCATCACGCCGACGCCCTTGACCCATCAGCGCGTAAACCAGCGTGACGAAGGGCAGGTCGCCGATACCCTGCGCGACGTGTTCGGCTGGTCGCGTCCGTTCGAACCTGGCTTGCTGTCCGCCGATGAACAGCGGCAGTTGCAGGATGCGCGAGTGATTGACGTCTACGACGGCCGCTTGAAAAGCCGGGTGCGCTGGTCGAGTCTTGATGACTTGTTGTTCGTGCATTCCGGCTTTCCCACCGATGCCGCCGATTCGGTGTTTTTCGGCCCGGACACTTACCGGTTTGCACAGCTGATTCACGCGCATCTGCAACAGAGCTTCGCGCCGATTCAGCGTGCGGTGGACATTGGCTGCGGCGCCGGCGTCGGCGCCATCCTGATTGCCCGCGCACGGCGTGAAGCGCAGGTGCTGGCGGTCGACATCAATCCCGCCGCGCTGCGCCTGACTGCGATCAACGCGGCATTGGCCGAAGTCGCGAATGTCGAGGTGCAGGCCAGTGATGTGCTGCAGGGCACCGAAGGCAACTTCGACTTGATCGTCGCCAACCCGCCGTACATGGCTGACCCGGCCGGGCGTGCTTATCGGCATGGCGGTGGCTCGCTCGGCGCCGGATTGTCGCTGCGTATCGTCGAGCAGGCGCTCAATCGGCTGGCACCCGGTGGCTCCTTGTTGCTGTACACCGGCGTGGCGATGGTCGATGGCGGCGATCCTTTTTTCGACACCGTGGTGCCGCGCCTGGATTCGACGCGATTCGGCTGGACCTATCGCGAGCTGGATCCCGACGTGTTCGGTGAAGAGTTGTTGAACCCCGGTTACCAGCGCGTGGACCGGATCGCCGTGGTCGCGCTGACCGTGACCCGCATTGGCTGACACAAGGCAGGTGCGCCATGAACAGGAACCTCGACGACTACAATCGTATGCGCGACTTTTCCGCGACGTCGGAACCCGCCGCGGTCAAACGCCGTGGCCGCAGCAAGGCCAGTGAACATGCGCTGCAGTTCTGCATCCAGAAGCACGACGCTTCGCACCTGCATTATGACTTTCGCCTCGAACTCGATGGCGCGCTGAAGAGCTGGGCGGTGCCCAAGGGGCCGTCACTCGATCCCAAGGTCAAGCGTCTGGCGGTACACGTCGAAGACCATCCGCTGGATTACGCGACGTTCGAGGGCAGCATTCCCGAAGGGCATTACGGCGCCGGAGATGTAATTGTCTGGGATCGCGGTGTATGGATTCCGCAGGAGGATCCGGCCAAGGCCTATGCCAAGGGTAAACTCAAGTTCGAGCTGCAAGGCGAAAAGCTCTCCGGGATCTGGAACCTGGTGCGCACGCACATGCCGGGCAAGAAGGAAAACTGGTTTCTGATCAAACATCAGGACAGTGCGGCGCGCCCGCAGGACGATTACGATGTGCTCAGCGCCGAGCCGGACAGCGTGCTCAGCGAACGCACCCTGATCAGCAAACCCAAGCTCGCCGCCGAACAAGTCAAACCCGTGAAAAAGACCCCGGCGAAACCGCGCAAAGCGGCATCCGGGACACTCACTGGTGCGCGCAAGGCCAAACTGCCGGCGCAACTCAAGCCGGAATTGGCGACCCTGGTCGACAGCGCACCCGAAGGGCAGTGGAGCTACGAGATCAAGTTCGACGGCTACCGGATCCTGGCGCGCATCGATCACGACCAGGTGCAACTCTTCACCCGCAACGGTCACGACTGGACGCACAAACTGCCGCAACAGGCGCAAGCCCTCGCTGAGCTGGGGCTGGAATCGGCATGGCTGGACGGCGAAGTGGTGGTCACCAACGAGCAGGGTGTGCCGGACTTTCAGGCGCTGCAAAACGCCTTCGAAGCCGGGCGCAGCGGCAGCATCATGTACTACCTGTTCGACATGCCCTACCTCAACGGCGTTGACCTGCGCGAAGTGCCGGTCGAGGAGCGCCGCGCGGCGTTGTCCACGGTACTCGGCGGGCATGAGCAGCCGTTGCTGCGCTTCTCCGAAGCCTTCGATGAAACGGCGGACGCACTGCTCAACAGCGCCTGCCAGATGCAGATGGAGGGGCTGATCGGCAAACGCCTCGGCTCGCCCTACGTGTCGCGGCGCAGCAGCGACTGGATCAAGCTCAAGTGCAAGCATCGGCAGGAATTCGTGGTTGTCGGCTACACCGATCCGAAAGGTGCGCGCAGTGCTTTCGGTGCGCTGTTGTTGGGCCTGCATGATCGCGACAGTGGCGAGTTGCGCTATGCCGGCAAGGTCGGCACCGGTTTCAACGAAACCACACTGAAAAGCATCCTCGCTCAGCTCAAGCCGTTGCAGGTGAAGAAGGCTGCCGTGGTCAATCCGCCCAGCGGCTTCGAGGCCAAAGGTGTGCACTGGCTCAAACCCAATCTGTTGGCAGAAGTGGCATTCGCCGAAATGACCAAGGACGGTTCGGTGCGCCACGCTGTGTTCCATGGGCTGCGCAATGACAAACCGGCCAAGTCAATTACCGAGGAGCGCGCGAAACCCGTGAAGACTTCAGCGAAAGCCACCCCGTCGAAAAAAGCTGCCTCGACGAAGAAAACTGCAGAATCAAAGAAAGCCACTGAGCCGAAGAAAGCCGAACCGGCGCCGTCCCAGCTGGGGCTGGCCAGCGGCAAGGTGCGCATCACCCACCCCGACCGGGTGATCGATGCGGTCAGCGGCGCCACCAAGATGCAACTGGCCGAGTATTACGCCAGCGTCGCCGAGTGGATCCTGCCGCAGCTCAAGGATCGCCCGGTTGCGCTGGTGCGGGCGCCGGACGGCATTGCCGGCGAGCTGTTCTTCCAGAAAAACGCCGAGCGCCTGGCGATTCCCGGCATCACCACGCTGGACAAGGACGTTACCGGGCAACCGGTGATGTTGATCAACAATGCCGAGGCCTTGATCGGCGCAGTGCAGATGAGCACGGTCGAGTTGCACACCTGGAACGCCACCACCGTCGATCTGGACAAGCCTGACCGCTTCGTCCTCGATCTCGACCCAGACCCTGCGCTGCCGTGGAAAAGCATGGTCGAAGCCACGGCGCTCACCCTGACCGTGCTGGATGAACTGGGGCTCAAGGCGTTTCTCAAGACCAGCGGCGGCAAAGGCATTCACCTGGTGGTGCCGTTGACCCGCAAGCATGGCTGGGACGAGGTCAAGGATTTCAGCCATGCGATCGTCAGTCACATGGCCAAGCTGTTGCCGGAACGCTTTTCCGCGGTGTCCGGGCCGAAAAATCGTGTCGGGCGGATCTTCATCGACTACCTGCGCAACGGTCTGGGCGCCACCACCATTTGTGCCTACGCGGCGCGCACCCGTGAAGGACTGCCGGTGTCGGTACCGCTGTTTCGCGAAGAAGTAGGGGAGATCAAGGGTGGCAATCAGTGGAACATCAGCAATGTCCATGAGCGTCTGAACGAAGTCGGCGATGAGCCGTGGGCCGACCTGAAGAAAACCCGCCAGAGCATCACTGCCGAGATGCGCAAACGGGTTGGCATGAAAAAATGATCAGGTGTCGCGCAGCAAGTCGTGAGCGTTGAGCAGTTCGAAGGCGATTTCGGGGTGGTTGTTCAAGCCCCGACGAATCGCCGCCGGAATTGACTTGCGGGTCTTGCGGCACAGTCCCGGCAGCGCCTCGATCTGAATCTCGATGCCGAGCATGCTGCGCACTTCATGAAAGCCCGGGGAGATTTCCACCCGCAGGCCCAACTGTTCGTGCATGCGCTGTTGCAGATGCCGCAAGTCCGCAAGGTCTTTAAGTTGTTCCAGCCGGGAGAGGAGGATTTTTTCCTGCTCGCGGGTCAGGCGCAGAATGCGCAGATCCGTGCCCGGCGTTTCCAGCAACGCGTCGCGCCCGCAATCGCAGGCGCCGGGCGGGCAGGGTGAGCGCAAAGGCGCAGGAGGCGCAAGAGTCGTCATGGCCTCCATCATAGAGGCCGTCAGACGGTTTTGCCTATGCGCCCTCAGCTGCCGTCCATCGGCCGCTGCGTCCCTGGCAACTACTGATTCAGGCCTTCGTAATGCACCAGAATCGCGTTGGCGAGGTCTTCATCTCTGGCATTGAGGCCGGGGTTGTCGTGCCGCACCTGTTGCAGTACCGACTCAAGATAAACCCCGCGGATGGCCCCGCCGCTGGCGACGAACGCTGACAGGTCGTCGCGCGCCGGGATCACCATTTTGTGATCCTTGAAGGTCGAGTACAGCGACGCGGAAACGCCCGCCGAGGTGGCGACATCGCCGGCGTCGACACGGGCCAGAGCCGAGCCGACAGGGAGGCAGAGCAGGAGAGAAGAAATGAGCACTAACTTGCGCATGACGATGTTCCTCCACAAGCGCGAAGCAAAAAGGAAGGACTACATAATCTCAGAGGTGCGACCTTTGCCGGAGTTCCGTCCGAACACGCGGATACTTGCTGAAACGCTCTGAAGCGGCACATCTGCACAAATAAGCTTAACTGAAATCCTGAAAGGCGCATTCCGGCGCGCCTCAGGGGAGGAACCCACCGTGTCGATCAAATTGCGTTTGCTGCTGCTGATTGCCACCAGTCTGTTGACGGCGCTGATCGTGAGTCTGGTCAGCTATGTGGGGAATACGCGCATGTCCGCAGCGGTGAACGACAACGCGGTGAGCATGACCGCGCTGCGCAATCACATGGAAGCCGACATGATGCACGACGCGCTGCGGGCCGACGTGTACTCGGCGATGCTGGTCGGCCTGGGCAAAAGTACCGGCACGGCCGCAGAGGTGCGGGACTCGATCAACGAGCACGCCACGCATTTTCGCGAAGTGCTGGAAGAAAACCTCAAATTGCCGGTCAACCCGACGATCAAGTCTGCGCTGGAACACATAAAACCCAGCCTGGACACCTACATTGCAGCGGCCGAGCGCATTGTCGGCCTGGCATTGGACAACCCGGACAGCGCGCAACGGGAGCTGGGCACGTTCAATGCGGCCTTCAGTCAGCTCGAAGAGCAGATGGCGGCCCTCAGCGAACTGATCGAAAGCAACACCCGTGACACCAGCCAGGCCACCGAAAACGCCATTCGCAACGCCAACATCGCCCTCGGCGTGGTGTTGCTCGCCAGTCTGTTGCTGTTATTGGGGCAAGGGCGTTGGGTGACCCGCAGCATCATGGGGCCGCTGAAATCCGCTAACCAGATCGCGCAAAGCATTGCCCACGGCAACCTCAGCGAACCGATCAGCGAGCCGACCGGCAAGGACGAGGCCAGTACGCTGATCCGCAGTCTGGCGACCATGCAGCGCGACCTGCGCAACATGATCGACGTCGTTCGGCGCAACGCCCATGGGGTCAGCGGCATGAGCGAGCAACTGAGCCACGGCTGCCATCAGGTCGCTGACAGCAGTCAACAGCAAAGCGCCGCGGCCGGCACCATGGCCGCCGCCGCGAGCCAGATGACCGCCAGCATCGAGGAAATCACTCGTCATGCCGAACGCGCGCTGGGCATGGCCAATCAGGCCGAGTCGCTGGCCAAGAGCGGCGGGCAAGTGATCCATCAGGTGGTCAGCGACATGGACGACATCGCTCGCTCGGCGCAACAGTCGGCGCAGGTGATCCGTACGCTGGATCAGGAATCCGAAGGCATCTTCAACATCATTCAGGTGATCAAGAGCATCGCCGACCAGACCAACCTGCTGGCACTCAACGCCGCCATCGAGGCAGCGCGGGCCGGCGAGCAGGGCAGGGGCTTTGCCGTGGTTGCCGACGAAGTGCGCAGCCTGGCGGCACGCACCAGTGCCTCAACCCAGGAAATCGCCGCGATGGTTGCACGGATACAAAACAGCACCCGGGAGGCGGTCAGCAGCATGGAGGCCGGCGTGGCCCAAGTCGACAAGGGCATGGCGGTCACGGCTGAAGTCGAACGGGCGATTCGCGAAATCCTCGACGCCACCCTCAGCACCACGCAACTGGTCAACGACATCACCCGCACCATCGGCGAGCAAAGCCAGGCCAGCAACGAAATCGCTCATCAGGTGGAAATGATCGCCGGGATGTCCGAGGGCAACAGTAAAGTGATCGGGCAGACGGCCAATACCACCGATGAACTGTCGAGTCTGGCGGGGGCGTTGGCGTTGTCGGTGGATCGGTTTCGGTTGTAACGCCGCCATCGCGAGCAGCCCATTCCTTGTAGGAGCGAGCCTGCTCGCGATGGGGCCAGCCCAGCCACCACAGGTTTCGGGATCATGTTCAGCCCATACCGGCCGATAACGCCCACAGCGGAAAAAGACTCTCAAGTCGGGAACAGACGCGCGGGTTTGCCCTGACGTGATATTCTTCGCGCCAACTTGGTTTGACCTTATTCGGTTTGCCTGCCTTTGGGGCGGGCTGACGGAATCCCTGTCGCTCAAGTAGCTGAAGCCAATAATGATAAGAAGTCAGTTCAGAAGGGACATTAACTGAGGTCGATGCGGTACGTCGGCCTTGTGTGCCCACCCGTCAAAATTGAAGTGTGCCGGAATCTGCGACGCGAGCCTGAGCGTCATCAAAGCGGATCGCATACAGATAACAGCGGCGGGCGGAAGGCGTTTTATCATAGGTGCAACGGATGTTTAAGAAAGTGAACACAGCCTTGCTCGGGCTGGCTTTGGCGATGGGGATGTCGTCCGCCAATGCTGCAGAAGCAAAGAAAGTCGACGTTCTGCTGATCGGCGGCGGCATCATGAGCACCACCCTGGGTGTGTGGATCAATGAGCTGGAGCCAAGCTGGTCGATGGAAATGGTCGAGCGCCTCGATGGCGTCGCCCTGGAAAGCTCCAATGGCTGGAACAACGCCGGTACCGGTCACTCGGCCCTGGCTGAGCTGAACTACACCCCGGAAGACGACAAAGGCAACGTGACGATCCCGAAAGCTGTCGAGATCAACGAAGCGTTCCAGGTGTCCCGTCAGTTCTGGGCCTGGCAGGTTCAGCAAGGCGTTCTGAAGAACCCTCGCTCGTTCATCAACACCACGCCGCACATGAGCTTCGTGTGGGGCGATGACAACATCAAGTTCCTGAAAAAGCGCTACGAAGCCCTGCAAGCGAGCCCGCTGTTCGCCGGCATGCAGTACTCCGAAGACCCAGCTGTGATCAAGAAGTGGGTCCCGCTGATGATGGAAGGGCGTGACCCGAACCAGAAAATCGCGGCCACCTGGAGCCCGCTGGGTACCGACATGAACTTCGGCGAAATCACCCGCCAGTTCGCCGGTTACCTGCAGACCAAGCCTAACTTCGACCTGAAGCTGTCGAGTGAAGTCGAAGACATCACCAAGAACGCCGACGGCACCTGGCGCGTCAGCTACAAAAACCTGAAAGACGGCACCAAGACCGAAACCGACGCCAAGTTCGTGTTCATCGGCGCTGGTGGCGGCGCTCTGCACCTGCTGCAGAAGTCGGGCATTCCTGAAGCCAAGGAATACGCTGGCTTCCCGGTCGGCGGCTCGTTCCTGGTGACCGATAACCCGGCCATCGCCGAGCAGCACCTGGCCAAGGCCTACGGTAAAGCTTCGGTTGGCGCACCGCCGATGTCGGTTCCGCATCTGGACACCCGTGTTCTGGACGGCAAGCGCGTCATCCTGTTTGGCCCATTCGCGACCTTCAGCACCAAGTTCCTCAAAGAAGGCTCGTACCTGGACCTGCTGACCAGCACCACCACCCACAACATCTGGCCGATGACCAAGGTCGGCATCAAGGAATACCCGCTGGTCGAGTACCTGGCCGGTCAACTGATGCTGTCGGATGAAGATCGTCTGAACGCGCTGAAGGAATACTTCCCGAACGCCAAAGCCGAAGACTGGCGTCTGTGGCAAGCCGGCCAGCGCGTGCAAATCATCAAGCGTGATGAAGCCGCTGGCGGCGTGCTGAAACTGGGCACCGAAATCGTTGCTGCACAAGACGGCTCCATCGCCGGCCTGCTGGGCGCATCGCCAGGCGCGTCGACCGCTGCACCGATCATGCTGAGCGTGCTGCAGAAAGTCTTCAAAGACAAAGTCGCCACCCCTGAGTGGCAGGCCAAGCTGCACCAGATCGTTCCAAGCTACGGCACTCAGCTGAACAGCGATCCGGCCAAAGTGGCACAAGAGTGGGCGTACACCGCCAAGATCCTCGAACTGCCAACTCCACCGGTGATCGGTCAGGCTGCTGCCCCGGCTGCACCTGCAGCTGAAAAAGCTGACGCACCGAAGGAAAATGCTGCACGTGACATGGCGCTGTAACTAGACGCCAGATACGCAAAAGCCCACTGAACCGGTAACGGTCAGTGGGCTTTTTTTGTGGCGCCTGATCCTACTTTGGTTTCGCGCTTGCCAGATACGCACCAAGCCGCCGCCCCATCTCTTCGCCGAGGGCCTGCAACCCGCTCAACGGCCGCGCCATCACCTCGAACTCTACAATTTTCCCGCTCTCATCGAAGCGAATCATGTCGATCCCCTTCAGTTCTTTCGTCCCCACCTTGGCGCTGAACTCCAAAACCACATTCAAGCCATCGGCAGTCACCAGTTCGCGGTGATATTTGAAATCTTCAAACACGTCGAACACGGTGTTGAGGATCATCGTCACCACTGGCGCGCCGGGGTAAGGCGAGTGGGCCATGGGCGAGCGGAATACCGCGTTCGGGTCGAGCAGTTCGGGCAAGGCCTTGAGATTGCCGGTGCGGATCATCTCGTGCCAGTGCTTTAGGGATTCGGCGGCGTTGGGGTGCAGGTTCAGTTCGGACATTGACCACTCCTGGGATTGTTATTGTTCTGCGCGCGACGGCAATCACTCTAGTTCAAAGCGGCGGATCACGAACCGTTGTGTGCCGATCTGAATACCAGATCATGTCCGGAGCGGATCAGATGGGCATCTGATCCGTATTTTTCTGTTGGATCTGCCTCTGTAACCGGCTCAGTCAGGCGCTCAGAATAGCCCGGCAATTCGGTCACCCGCGGCAGCCCTTCATCCCGAAGCGCCCGGTGCACCGCAAGCTCAACATTAAGGAGAGCAGCATGAACAAGATGGCGATTTTCCTCGGTGGGTTTCTGACGTTGACCATTCTGATCGGAATGCTTGCGACGATTTCTCCGGTCTGAACCCCGGTCGTTTTACACCAGACTCCAGCGCCCTTTTTGTCGAAGGGCGCAACTGTTTCTACTGCGCTGTAACTTCTCGCATCACACCGAACTGGACTGAACCGGGAGGCGGCGCAAGCGATTGAGGTGTCTGTACCGGCCTCTTCGCGAGCAAGCCCGCTTCCACATGGATTTGTGAACAACACAGATCCAGTGTGGGAGCGGGCTTGCTCGCGAAGGGGCCAGTAGCGTCACTGAAAAGCTCTCAAGCGAATCAAGGCGCGCCAAACACCATCGTCCAGTAAACCCCTTCATCACTGCGCGCCTCACTGGCGAACCCGGCACCGACCTGAGTGAACATCGGGTTCATCAAGTTGGCGCAATGGCCGGGGCTGGCCAGCCATCCGGCCATCGCCTTGCCCGGTGAACTCTGGCCGGCGGCGATATTCTCGCCGATCTGCCGACCTCGATAACCCGCCGCCCGCGCGCGATCTGCCGGCATATCGCCGTCCGGGTCGCGGTGGGCGAAGTAGTTGCCGTAGGCCATGGCTTTGCTGTGGCCTTGTGCGGCGGCGCCCAGCGCGGCGTTCCAGCTCAGGGGGCGGGCGGCGGCAAAGCGTTGGCGCCCGCACATCCGTGGTCGTACCCGGGCGGCGTTGACCTGCGCAAGCAAGGCCTTGCCGACGCTGCGGTTGTCGCCGACACGACTGTCGAGCACCGGTTGCGCCAGCACCACTTGCCATTCACCACGGGAGCGGCTGACGCCGATGTCGGCGTACTGAGCGTCGAGCAGTGCGCTGCAGTGGCTGTCTTGCAGCTGTTCGAAGGCTTCCTCGGCATCCCCGGCCCCAATGATGCGGATACTGCGTACCGCCACCGCCGAATACCCCGAAGATTTCAATCTCTCGCGCAAGCCACCGCCGTAGCCATAGCCGATCGGCAGCGCCAGATTCGATTTCAGCGACAGTGGCGCCAGGCGCTGGGCCGGGCGGCGGTCGCAGCGTTGCGGATGGGCGCGGTAGTCGTTGATCGCGGCCACCAGCTGCCGCTCCTCGCTGGCGTGGGTGGTCTCGGTGAACAATGGGGCAAGGATCAGCAGGCACAGCGAAACGAAGCGTGATGAGCGAACGACATGGCGCATGGGACGGCAGACTCAGGGAAAAGGACAGTGCTGAAGTGGGGAGCCGCGGAATACGGCGCCACTAGGACTGGGCTTTTTGCACTTGGTTCATGCTGGCCATCTGGCTTTTTTGGTGGGTGATGAAGGGGAGGGCGATCCTTGGATTTTGTGTTGTTCGCACTGGCGCCTTCGCGAGCAAGCCCGCTCCCACAGGGGATTGCATTATTAAGGTGGGAGCGAGCCTGCTCGCGAAGGGGCCAGTTCAGCCAACGCAATAATCGGCTATCAGCGATCAAGCACTTCCTGCATCCACTGCAGATACTGCACCCGCTCGGAAATCGAGTTGTGCCCCGAATCCGGCACCACGCGCAGCGTCGCCACGCCTTTGGGGAAATGCGTCAGCAGCCGCTGCGTGCTGTCTCGTGGAATCACTTCGTCATCGCTGGCCGCCAACAGCAACGTCGGCACGCGAATGTGCGCGGCATAGCGGCCCGACTCGAAGCGATCCTTGAGCAACCATTTGACCGGAAACCACGGGTATTGGCGGACGGCAATTTCTTCGAGGCTGTTGTACGGCGTCACCAGAATCAATCTGGTCGCCGGACGCTGACTCGCCAGCCGCACCGCCACCCCCGATCCCAGGCTGCGGCCGATCACGGCAATCTGCGGATGGCTGGCGTACACCTGATCAAACAGCGCCAGCGCATCTTCGGCAATCGCTTCTTCCGAAGGTGAGCCGCCGCTGCCACCGAAGCCCCGGTAGTTCAGCAAAAACACCGCGTAGTCGGGAAAAGCCTCGCTGAACGACGGCAGATTGCGCGACACATCTTCGGCATTGCCGCCAAAGTAGATCAGCGCTTTTGGCCCGGCATGCGCGCGCGTGGTCACCCACACATCGGCCTCCGGCATCGCCAGTTTCAGCCGCGAATCTTCCGTAGTCACGGCGTTGTCAGGCTGGGGGAAATAGATCAGCGAGCGCTGAAAAATGAACAGCGCCCCGCACAGCAACAGGTAGAGGGCGATGAGCAAGGCGACGAGTGACATCAGTTTTCTGGACATTCGACTAACTTTAACGGGGCGCGGGTGTTCGCAGTCGCAGTGTAGTCCAGCGAATCCGGCTGGCCGTCGTCGCACACAAGGTGCAACAGATTCACGCAGCAGGGGAACCCGCATGAGCCACACTGAGGGTTGTTCCCGGCGCCGCTTGCTCACGCTGGCTGCCGGGGTTTCGGCGGTCCTGACCTTTGACCGGGCGTTGGCCACTGCCATCACGCCGACTGCCACTTCGCCGAGCCAGTCAGGAGACCAGACCATGCAGACCCGCGCCATCCCTTCCAGCTCCGAGCTGTTGCCCATAGTGGGCGTGGGCACTTATCGCGGCTTTGACGTTGCCCCCGGCGATCCGGCTTATAAGCTATTGCCAGCAGTGCTCGACGAGCTGTTCAAAAAGGGTGGCACGTTGATCGACAGCTCGCCGATGTATCGCCGCGCCGAGCAAACTACTGGCGAGCTGCTATCGATTCACGAACCGCGTTCACCCGCGTTTCTGGCGACAAAGGTCTGGACCCGAGGGCGCAAGGAAGGTATCGCGCAGATGGAGGAATCCTTCCGTCTGCTGCGCACCGAACGCATCGACCTGATGCAGATCCACAATCTGCTGGACTGGCAGAGCCATCTGCCAATCCTGCGCGAATGGAAAGAACAGGGGCGCATTCGCTACATCGGCATCACCCATTACACGCCGTCGGCCTACGATGAAGTCGAAGCAGTGCTCAAGGCCGAACAACTGGATTTTTTGCAAATCAACTACGCCCTCGATGACCGTGGCGTGGAGAAACGCATTCTGCCGCTGTGCCGTGAACGCGGGGTGGCGGTGATCTGCAATCGGCCTTTTGGCGGCGGCGGGTTGCTCGCCCGTCTCAAGGTCAAGCCGTTGCCGGCCTGGGTCTCGGACGTGCAGGTCAACAGCTGGCCGCAACTGGCGCTGAAGTTTTTGCTGTCGCACCCGGCGGTGACTTGCGTGATTCCCGGCACCGGCAATCCGCGCTACATGGCCGACAACGCTGGCGCCGGATTCGGGCCGATGCTCACCGATGCGCAGCGGCATCAGTTGATTGCGCTGCTGGGGTAGGCGGTCAACCGCGATAACGCAACGCCTCCACCAACAGAGCAAACGCCGGCGCCGCCTGCCGTCGGCTCGGGTAATACAGATGATAACCGGCAAACGTCGGGCACCAGTCTGCCAGCACTTGCACCAGACGCCCGTCGGCCAGATACGGCGCGACGATGTTTTCCGGAATGTAGCTGAGGCCGAAACCGTCGACTGCGGCGTCGAGTAGCGGGTAGACGCCATTCAGCGTGACTTGCCCGGACACTCGTACCTTGAGGCTTTCGTCACCCTTCTCGAATTCCCAGGTGTACAGCCCGCCGTTGGTGGGCAGACGCAGGTTGTTGCAGGCGTGGTCAGTCAAGTCTCTTGGCGTTTGCGGGTGTGTACGGTTGGCGAAATAGGCCGGCGAGCCGACCACCGCCATGCGCATGTCGGGGCCGATGCGGGTGGCGATCATGCCTTGGGCCACGTCTTCGCCCAGCCGAATGCCGGCGTCGAAGCCTTGTCCGGCGATGTCGACGAAACCGTAATCGCAGATCACCTCGACGGCGATGTCCGGGTATTGGGGCAGGAATTCCTTGAGCACCGGTCGCAACAGCCAGTTCAGCGAATGGTCGGTGGCACTGATGCGGATCCGGCCGGCCGGGGTTTCGCGCAGGTTGCTCAGGGCCGCCAGTTCCTGTTCGATCTCTTCGAAGCGCGGGCCGATGGTCTGCAGTAAATGTTCGCCAGCCTCGGTGGGTGAGACGCTGCGCGTGGTGCGGGTCAGCAGGCGCAGGCCCAGGCGCGCTTCAAGGGCGCGGATGGTATGGCTGAGCGCCGATTGCGAGACGCCGAGTCTGGCCGCGGCTTTGGTGAAGCTGCGCTCGCGGGCCACGGCGAGGAAGGCGAGCAGGTCACTGGCGTTTTCTCGAAGCATTGATGAGTGTCCTGCATAAGTTTTTTCGAATTCTAGTCGATTATCTAAAGAGTACGGCTCGCTAAAGTGCGGCTATTGATCACCGGAGACCATCGCCATGAACCCGATTGCCGCTTCTGCACTGACCCTGTCCTTACTGGCGGGTGAGGCCCAGGCCAACGAATCCCCGCGCGTCATTGTTACTCCCAACGGCTCGCAACCCTCGGCCCAAGGCCCGGCAGACTGGTTCACCGGCACTGTGCGTGTTGACGCGCCGTTCAAGGGCAGCGATGCCGCGCGTGTCAGCGGCGCCACGGTGACCTTCGAGCCCGGCGCACGCACGGCGTGGCACAGCCATCCGTTGGGTCAGACGCTGATCGTCACCGCCGGTTCAGGTTTTGTGCAGGAGTGGGGTCAGCCGGTTCGACAGATCCGTCCCGGCGATACGGTGTGGATCGCGCCGCAGGTGAAGCACTGGCATGGCGCCGCGCCGACCACGGCGATGACGCACATTGCGATTGCCGAAGTGCTGGACGGTGAAGTGGTGGAGTGGATGGAGCAGGTGAGTGCTGAGCAGTATTTGCGATCCGAGTCACGCGGTTCCCTCCCCCCAGCCCTCTCCCGGAGGGAGAGGGGGCCGATTGGGGATGTCTGTGAGCACTACGCTGAGTCCATAATCGACGCGATCTCTCATGTCGGCGCATCGCATAAGACAACTCGGTCAGTCCCCTCTCCCTTTGGGAGAGGGTTAGGGTGAGGGGCTTTTCCAGGTTGCTCAGGTCATCTCCGGCAACGAATCGAGGATCTTGTCCAGCGTAATCGGATACTCACGCACCCGCGCCCCGGTGGCGTTGTAGATCGCATTTGCTACCGCTGCGCTCACGCCGCAAATCCCCAGCTCCCCCACACCCTTGGCTTTCATCGGCGATGAAATCGGATCGGTCTCATCGAGGAAAATCACCTCCTGATGGGGGATGTCGGCATGCACCGGCACCTCGTATCCGGCCAGGTCATGATTGACGAAAAAGCCCAGCCGTTTGTCCACCGCCAGCTCTTCCATCAGCGCCGCACCGACGCCCATGGTCATCGCGCCGATCACCTGGCTGCGCGCGGCTTTCGGGTTGAGAATCCGTCCCGCCGCGCACACCGCGAGCATGCGCCGCACGCGGACTTCGCCGGTCGCTGCATCCACCGCAACCTCCACGAAATGCGCACCGAAAGTCGATTGCTGATACTGCTTGGCGAGGTCGGCGAACTCGATGCTGTCCTCGGCCTCGACCACGCCATCTTTTGCCGCATCACGCAGCGGCAGGGTCTTGCCGCCGGCGCGCACCTGACCGTCGGCGAACTCGACGTCACTACCGCTCATGCCCAGCTTCGTCGCCACCGCTTCGCGCAGTTTCATGCACGCGGCATACACCCCGGCAGTCGAGCAGTTGCCGCCGAACTGGCCACCGGAGCCGGACGATACCGGGAAGGTCGAATCCCCCAGATGCACGCTGACGTCCGCCAGGTCCACGCCCATCATCTCGGCCGCGGTCTGGGCGATGATTGTGTAGCTGCCGGTGCCGATGTCGGTCATGTCGGTTTCCACCGTGACCTTGCCGTCGCGCTCCAGCCGCACCCGCGCGCCGGATTTGAGCAGCAGGTTGTTGCGAAACGCGGCGGCGACGCCCATGCCGATCAGCCAGCGTCCTTCGCGACGGCTGCCGGGAGTAGCATTGCGCTGGTTCCAGCCGAATTTCTCGGCACCGGTCTGCAAGCATTCGATCAGGCGTCGCTGGGAAAACGGACGCTCGGTTTTCACCGGGTCGACCTGGGTGTCATTGAGGATGCGGAACTGCACCGGGTCGAGCTTGAGCTGTTCGGCCATTTCGTCCATGGCGATTTCCAGCGCCATCAGCCCCGGCGCTTCACCCGGCGCGCGCATGGAATTGCCCTCGGGCAGATCCAGTGGCGCCCGGCGCATGGTCACCCGGCGGTTTTCCCCGGCATAAAGCAACTGGCTCGGCTGCGCGGCGACTTCGACCTTGCCGTCCTTGAGGTTGCCCGACCAGCCTTCGTGAGCGATGGCGCTGAGCTTGCCGTCCGTCGTCGCGCCCATCCGAATGCGCTGGATCGTGGCCGGGCGGTGGGTGGTGTTGTTGGCCATTTGCGGGCGGGCGAGGGCGACTTTCACCGGGCGGTTGGCCAGGCGCGCACCGAGGGCGGCGAGGATTGCGTCGGCACGAATGAACAGTTTGCCGCCGAAGCCGCCGCCAATGTACGGCGAGATCAGGCGCACGTTTTCCTTGGGCAGGCCAAGGGTCGTGGCGACGTCGCCGACGCTCCAGGCGATCATCTGGTTGGAGGTCCACAAGGTCAGATGATCACCTTTCCACGCGGCCAGGGTCGCGTGCGGTTCCATCATCGCGTGGGACTGATCGGGAGTGGTGTAGGTCTGGTCGAACTGCACCGGCGCGGCGGCGAAGGCCTTGTCGAAATCGCCGTGGGTGACGTCGGGCAATTCGTCGTCTTCGACACCCTGGTCGCGCACGTTGGCCAACTCGAACTCGCCTTTGGCCGCGACGTAATCGACCTTGACCAGTTGCGCTGCGGCGCGGGCCTGTTCGAAGGTCTCGGCGACCACCAGCGCTACGGCTTGATGATAGTGCTGTACCTCGGGCCCGGCGAGCAGCGGCGCCGAGTTGTATTGGCCTTTGCCGAGCTTGCCGGCATTGGCGGCGGTGACGATCGCCAGCACGCCGGGCGCGGCTTGTGCAGCGTCGAGATCGATGTGGCTGATGCGGCCCTTGGCGATGGCCGAGCCGACCATGAAACCGTAAGCCTGATTCGCCACGGCCTGATGTTGCTCGTAAGCGTAGGGCGCTTGGCCACTGGTTTTCAGCGGGCCTTCGATGCGGTCGGTGGGTTTGCCGACGACCTTGAGCTGGTCAATCGGGTTGGTGGTGGCGGGCGTGTCGAACTTCATGCTTCATCCCTCGCTTGCGCCAACACCGAGCCGAGCGTGCGCTCGACCAGGGTCAGTTTGAATTGGTTGTCGTGGGTTGGCGTGGCACCGTCGAGCAAGCGTTCGCTGACGGCTTTTGCGCCTTTGGGCAGCAACGCGTCGGCGTCTTCGACCCGCCACGGTTTCGGCGCAATACCGCCGACCGCCACACGGCCGCTGCCGTCCTTTTGCAGGATCAGACCGACCGACACCAGCGCGAAAGCGTACGACGAGCGATCGCGCACCTTGTGATAAATGTGCGTGCCGCCAACCGGGGCCGGCAGGGTTACCGAAGTGATGAACTCGCCGGGCGTGAGGCTGGTTTCGATGTTCGGCGTATTGCCTGGCAGTTGATGGAAATCGGCGATGGCGATGCTGCGTGTGCTGCCGTCCGGCTTCACCGTTTCAACCTGCGCATCGAGGGCGCGCATGGCAATCGCCATGTCACTGGGGTGGGTCGCGATGCAGGCGTCGCTGACGCCGATCAGCCCCAATTGCCGACTGACCCCGCCAATCGCCGCGCAGCCGCTGCCGGGCTGGCGTTTGTTGCAGGCCTGATTGACGTCGTAGAAGTACGGGCAGCGGGTGCGTTGCAGCAGGTTGCCGGCGGTGCTCGCCATGTTGCGCAACTGGCCCGAGGCCCCGGCGAGCAGGGCGCGGGAGAGCAACGCGTAATCCTTGCGCACGCGGCTGTCAGCGGCCAGATCGGTGTTGCGCACCAGCGCGCCGATGCGCAATCCGCCTTCAGGTGTAGCTTCGATTTGATCGAGGCCCAGGTGGTTGACGTCGATCAGGTGCAACGGGGTTTCGATGTCGAGTTTCATCAGATCCAGCAGGTTGGTGCCACCGGCGATGAACTTCGCGCCTTCAATCTGCGCCGCCAGCGTTGCGGCTGCGGCGGGGGAATCGGCGCGGCTGTAATTGAACGCTCTCATGCTGGCACCTGCGCGACTTCAGTGATGGCTTCGATGATGTTCGAGTAGGCGCCGCAGCGGCAGATGTTGCCGCTCATGCGTTCCTGGAATTCGCTGGCGATCAGTTGCGGGGCTTCGGTCAGGCTCGGGCTGACGTGGCTGGGAATGCCCTCGCGGATTTCCTTGAGCACCGCCACCGCCGAACAGATCTGCCCCGGCGTGCAATAGCCGCACTGGTAGCCGTCATGCTTGATGAACGCGGCCTGCATCGGGTGCAGGTTGTCGGGCATGCCCAGGCCTTCGATGGTGGTGATCTCGCTGCCTTCATGCATCACCGCAAGCGTCAGGCAGGAGTTGATCCGGCGGCCGTTGGCGATGACGGTGCAGGCGCCGCACTGGCCGTGGTCGCAGCCTTTTTTGCTGCCGGTCAGGTGCAGGTGCTCG
Source organism: Pseudomonas sp. JAI115 (assembly GCF_014200835.1). Taxonomy (NCBI): domain Bacteria; kingdom Pseudomonadati; phylum Pseudomonadota; class Gammaproteobacteria; order Pseudomonadales; family Pseudomonadaceae; genus Pseudomonas; species Pseudomonas sp. JAI115. Next base: position 710,254 of record NZ_JACHCY010000001.1, on the reverse strand, counting down.
CGCAGGGCGTCGAGCAGGGTGGTGCGGTTGTCCACCTCAAGGGCTTGGGGTTTACCGTTGACGTTGATCGTCAGTTTGGCCATGGCGGGTTGCTCCAGACTGGCCGCGTAGGCCTTGAGGCTAATGAAGGGGGGCATTGCAAACGCGGTGGCGGTCACCGCGCCGAGGATCAGGAATCTTCGTCGGGAAATCGTCATGCTTCGATTCCTCTCTGGCTTAATCAGGACGGCAGGGATTGAAGGGCCCAAACGGGCGCGCCGGCATGTTTACCGGTCTCGTTCTTGGAATGACCTGCGCGGAGGGGAAAAGGTTTTTGCGGATTTGCGCTATAGAGTTATGCGCATGGCTCATCAATTGGCTGGGCAATGCTTAACCTTGTGGGAGCTGGCTTGCCAGCGATGAGGTCGTGTCAGTCAGCCTTTCGCTTAAATGACACACCGCCATCGCGGGCAAGCCCGCTCCCACAGGGTTTGTGATCAATTCCCGCCAACCACCATGTGCGTAAACGGCGCCACATACGCCTGCAATGTCACCAGCCCGCCCACCAGGATGGCCAGCACGATCGAGTGGAAGAACACGTAGCGCAGAATCTCGCCCTCATGCCCATACCAGCGGGTCGCGGTGGAGGCGACCACGATCGATTGCGCATCGACCATCTTGCCCATCACCCCGCCAGAACTGTTGGCCGCTGCCATCAGCACCGGGCTGATGCCGAGCTGTTCCGAGGTCACTCGTTGCAGTCCGCCGAACAGCACGTTCGAGGCCGTATCCGAACCGGTCAACGCGACGCCGAGCCAGCCGAGCAGGGTGCCGAACATCGGGTAGAACACCCCGGTCGCGGCAAACGCCAGACCCATGGTGGCGTCCAGTCCGGAATAACGCGTGAGGAACCCCAGCGCCAGCATCGCCGCAATGGTGATCAGCGAAAAGCGCACCACCCACAACGTGCGCAGGTATTGCTTGATCAGTTGCGGGATCGAATAGCCCATCAGCAGCCCGCCGACAATCGCCGCCAGCAGGATGCCGCTGCCGGTGGCAGTGAACCAGGTGAACTTGTAGATCGCCTCTTCGGCTTTCGGCGCCGGCACCACCGGCGGGACTTTCTGCACTTGCAGGTGCAGGGTGGTAAAGGTCAGCGCCGGCGAGAAAATCGGATTGGCCTCATTCAGCGGTTTGCCTTGCGCATCAAGTTTCACCGAATGGGTTACCGGATCCAGCGCCGGGCGCACGTCGAAGATGTTCTTGAAGCCCTGGGTGCCCCAGGCAAACACGAACACCGTGAGGATGATCCACGGCATCCACGCACGCATCACCGCCGGGCGCGCCTGATCGCGGAAGGCGGCGCTGGCAGTGACTTTTTCTTCCTCGACCCGGGAGTTGTCGACCCGCCCGGACAGGGCGGCCGAGGTGTACACCGTCGCCGGTTTCCAGACCCGCAGAAACAGGGTCAGGCAGGCCATGGAAATCAGTGCGGCGATCACGTCCACCAGCATCGGCCCGTGGAAGTTCGACACGAGGAATTGCGGCACCGCGAAGCTGACCCCGGCCACCAGAATCGCCGGCCAGATCTCCAGCATCTTGCGCCACCCGGCAAACGCCCAGATCAGCCAGAACGGTACCAGCACCGAGAAAAACGGCAGCTGCCGACCGACCATCATCGACAGCTCCATCTCGTCCAGCCCGGTGACCTTGGCCAAGGTGATGATCGGCGTGCCGAGGGCGCCGAACGCCACCGGTGCGGTGTTGGCAATCAGCGCCAGCCCCGAGGCGGCCAACGGCGAAAAACCGAGGCCGATCAGAATCGCCCCGGTCACCGCCACCGGCGTGCCGAACCCGGCCGCGCCTTCGAAAAACGCGCCGAAGCAGAAGGCGATCAGCAGCAACTGCAAACGCCGGTCATCGGTGATCCGCGCGAGGGAGTCCTGCAGCACTTTGAATGAGCCGTTCTCGGTGGTCAGGCGATGCAGAAAGATGATGTTGAGCACGATCCAGCCGATCGGCAGCAAGCCATTGGCCGCGCCGAACAGCGCGGCTGAGCCGGCCATGCTCGCCGGCATACCGAAGGCGAAGATCGAGATGAGCAGGGCCGACGCCAACGCCAACAGGGCGGCCAGATGCGCCTTGACGTGAAAGAACGCCAGCGCCGCGAGCATCACCACCACCGGCACTGCAGCCATGAGCGTGGAGATCAACGGGTTGCCGAACGGGTCGTAAATTTGCTGCCAGACCATGGTCCACCTCTGCTTGTTGTTATCGAGGCGCAGATCCGTTGCGTGGGAGTCGCTAAGCAGCAGTATAGGTGGCATTTCGCCGCTGCCCGGATGCTGGCGGCGGGCCGATCAACGGTCGTGGTCGGGCAGTGAATCAAAGTCCTTTTGTCCGGTCGTATCAGCGGCTGCGCGCACTGCGTCCTGAAGGCGCGGGCAGTGACAGCCGTTCCGTGGTCAAGACCTTGGTGTTAGGGAAGTTTGAATGAAGCGTGCAACAACCTTGCTGTTGACGATATCCGCCGCTGTTTTGCTGGCTGGCTGTGTGGCGGACTTTGATGATGATCATCGCCACGGACGACATTACGACCGTGATCACGGTCGCTATTACGACCATGACCGGCGTTGGGATGACCGCGACGATGGTCGTCGCGACGGGCGTCGTTACGATCGTGATCGCGACGATGACTGAGTAGAAATCAAAAGGGCGTTCGCGCAACGGGAACGCCCTCGGCGATTAAAAATGAGCGCTCGCCCGGACGCTGGAATGCGCAGGCGCGGTGGCCTCGAGATCCAGCAAATGGGTGGCGAGTATGTCGCTCAGAAAGCGGAACTGATCGTTGATGCCGACCACTTCATTGCTGAAGTGATTGCTTGCGGCGGGCATCAGCACATTGTCGAAATCTTCGTTGAACAGCAGCGCTTGAGTCTTGCGCGAGACGACCTGCTGGTCGTAGTAGTTGCTGCCGAACACCGGGAAGCTCACGGAGAGGGTGATGGTGCGAATCATGATGGGTACTCCTCGTTGCGTCTCGGATGGGTGAATCGTGCCTTCGCCGGGCGGCGGGCGGAAGGCAATCGTGGCGATGGTGAATATCGACGGCGTTGATGGTTGATGTTCTCCCCAGTAGGAGTGGGTTTGCTCCCACCTTGAAATGCGTTCCCCTGTGGGAGCGAGCCTGCTCGCGATGGGGCCAGCCTGGCCACAACCGACAAATGGCCCAATACCCGCACCTATACTCAAATCTGTTTTCCTCCATTCAAGGACTCCACCACCGTGAACCTGCGTGCGCTGGTCGTCGCCGCACTGTGTCTGCTGGCTGGCTGCGCCTCCTCGGCGCGGGCCCCGGTGGCGCCGCGAGCGGTGGTGGTGTCCCCGGCGACCTGGCAGCAGATCGATCGCGACATCGTCAGCGCCTCGCAGCAATCCACCGAGCAAGTCAAAGTATTTGCCCGGGGTTCGATGGAACATTGGCGCACTCGCGTCTATCAGCAAACTGAAGAAAATTTCATTCCGTGGTTCAGCAGCTACTGGACCCAGGAATGGCTGTCGATGAAGGTCAGTTGGTACACCATCAGTGCCGGCGGCGAACAGGACGCTTCGGCCAAGCGCCTGGCGAGCTATCTGCTTGAGCAATATCAGGAAAGGGTGCTGGCACCGGTGGCGGTGGAGATCGATCCGGACGCGATCCTCGGTCAGGCCACGGCGTTCTACGCGCAACTGATGGCCCGGCAGATGCCGCTCATCGCCCAGCGTTACGGTGTGCCGGTGGCCCAGCTCAACGGGCGTCTGCAGAAGGTCCCGGCGATTGCCCTCGGCCCGCCGCCGGCGCGGGATGCGTCGCTGTATCAAATAATCAGCACCGAGCCGCTGAACACCTTGCCGGCGTATGCCGCGCTGATCGACAAGATCCACACCGAAGGCGGCAGCAAGGGCATCGCTTCGACCGACGCCGGCATGGCCCCCGTGGCCAAACGCGCCAGCCAGCGGATGGAGGCGGAAATGGCTCCACGCGGTGCCGCCAGCGCCGTGGCGGCTGCGGCGGGCAAGTTGGTCGGCGGGGTGATCTCGATCGGCGTGGCGGGCATCCGCGCGATCATCCAGGCCAACGACCGGCCCGACAGCGAAGCGCTGATTCGCAGCAGCCTGGGCAGCACGTTCGACAAGGCCTGGGCGAAACTGCTGCAGAACCCGACCACCGGGGTCATGGCCGGAACCCTGCATATCGCCGGGCAGGTCGAGGGCAGCCTTGGCGGGGGCGAACAACCGTCGGTCGGGCAGGGCGTGAATCGTGTCGAATGGCAACCGCCGCAATCGACTACCCGGCAGATCGAACCCAACGTGCAAGGAGAGTGATCATGGCTTACATCGATATTTTTGTAGCACCCGTGCCGAATGCCAATCGCGAACAGTACAAAAAACACTGTGAGATCGCCGCGAAACTGTTCAAGGAATACGGAGCGAAGGAGGTGGTTCAGTGCTGGGGCGATGACGTGCCGGAAGGCAAAGTCACGTCATTCCCGATGGCGGTAAAACTCAAGGACGGCGAGACGGTGTCGTCCGGCTGGCTGATCTGGCCCGACAAAGCCACCCGCGATGCCGGCATGGCGAAAATGATGGAAGACCCGCGCATGCAACCGGACGTCAACCCAATGGGGTTTGATGGGCAGCGGATGATCTTTGGGGGCTTCAAGAACCTTCTTGAATCCTGAAACTCACCAGATTCCGTGTAGGAGTGAGCCTGCTCGCGATGACGGTGTGTCAGTCAGCGGGTTTGCAAAATGTGCCGGCCTCTTCGCGGGCAAGCCACGCTCCCACAGGGTTTTGCGGATGGCGACGATCATGGGCACGCCACAAATCCAGTGTGGGAGCGAGCCTGCTCGCGAAAGCGGCGTGTCAGGCAATGTGAGGCTGAATGCGGACGCTTTCGCGAGCAGGCTCGCTCCCACATGGGAGGGTGATCACTCTGGAGAGGGGGTGATCCGGCAGCTTTTGCGGTGGCGGATTTCTTCTTCCGTGGGCCGTTCGCGGACGAATTCGAAACGCGGTTCACCTTCGCTGTAATGCACCAGCCAGCCCCATTCCAGCTCGCTTTCATCCTGCCCTGGGCTGGGTGGCCGGGCCCACCACGGTTCTTTGCTGAGGATCTCGCGCATGGCGACCTCCGGTTCGATGGCAATCCTTGAACTATAGCCGGGCGTCGCTAGTCGTCAGAGAAGCCTGTGTAGAATCGGCTGATCGACGAGCGAAGGAGTTGGCACATGACCGATGATGCGCGCAGGGATGAACCGTTCAAGCGACTGTTTTTTGCCCTCGACTGCCCACCACCGCAACGCAAGGCCATTGCCCAGTGGCGCGGCGAGCTGGGGTTGCGCACCGGCAAGGCGGTGCCGGCGGATAACTTTCACCTGACGCTGCTGTTCCTCGGTGCCGTACCGCTGGCGCAGATCCATGAAGTCTGCGAAGCCGCTGGCAAGGTGCGCACGCCGGGTGAGCCATTGAAGATTGCGCTGGATCGTCTGCAGGTCTGGCATCGGGCCGGGATTCTGTCTTTGGCGCCGGAGCAGGCACCGCCGGGGTTGTTGCGTCTGGTGTATGCGTTGGAGCAGGCGATGCTGCCGTTCGGCTTCGAAGAATCACCACGCGAGTTTCGCCCGCACCTGACCCTGGCCCGGGACTACCGCGCAGCGGAACCGGAAGCCGCCACACCGCCGGAATTCTTCCTGCGTGCCGAGCGCTTCGCCCTGTTCGAATCGCACAAGGGCCGCTACCGGATCCTTCAGGATTGGCCGCTGAATTGAGCGCAGAAAAAAAGGCGCCCGAGGGCGCCTGAAATTCACCTGAGCCGAGGGAGCCAGGTGAGGCCGTTCATTGCAGGGTGCAGCGGTGGTAAGGCGCTGCGTGAACGGAAAAGCTACGCCACATCCCTGTGTAGGAGCTGCCGCAGGCTGCGATCTTTTGACTTTGTTTTTTAGACGCAAGATCAAAAGATCGCAGCCTTCGGCAGCTCCTACAGGGGGCGGTGTCAGTTATTTACCGAGCTTCACCCGGGTCCAGCCGCGGGTCATGATCCGCTGGGTGGCAATCGGCTGATCCGGCACCGCATACAACGTCGCCATCACCGCCTGCGACGGGTAAGAACCCGGGTCGTTGCGGATCGCTTCGTCCACCAGTGGCGTCGCCGCCGAGTTGGCGTTGCTGTAGCCGTTGCTGTTGGTGATCTCGGCGATGATGTCCGGGCGCATCAGGAAGTTCATGAACAGGTAGGCGTTCTCGACGTTCGCCGCATCGCGCGGGATCGCGACCATGTCGTAGAAACTGCCGGCACCTTCCTTCGGAATGCTGTAGTCGATCTGCACTTTGTTGCCGGCTTCCACCGCGCGGGCCTTGGCCTGCAGCACGTCACCGGAGTAACCGACCGCCACGCAGATATTGCCGTTGGCCAGGTCCGAGATGTACTTCGAGGAATGGAAGTACGCCACGTACGGGCGGATCTTCATGAACAGTGCTTCGGCTTCGAGGATGTGCGCCTTGTCCTTGTCGTTCACCGGGTAGCCCAGGTAGTGCAGGGCGGCCGGGATCATTTCGGTCGGCGAGTCGAGGAAACTGATGCCACAGGCTTTCAGCTTCTCGGCGTTTTCCGGCTTGAACAGCAAGTCCCAAGAGTTGGTCGGGGCCTTGGCGCCGAGCACTTCCTTGACCTTGTCCGGGTTGTAGCCGATGCCGATCGAGCCCCACATGTACGGGAACGCGTGAGCGTTGTCCGGATCACTGGCGGCGGCGTTTTTCAGCAGCACCGGGTTGAGATTCTTCCAGTTCGACAGCTTGGATTTGTCGAGCGGCTGATAGACCCCGGCCTTGATCTGCTTGGCCAGGAAACTGTTGGACGGCACGACGATGTCGTAACCGGATTTACCCGCCAGCAAACGCGCCTCGAGGGTCTCGTTGCTGTCGAACACGTCGTAGGTCACCTGGATGCCGGTCTCGTCTTCGAACTTCTTGATGGTGTCCGGCGCGATGTAATCGGACCAGTTGTAAACACGCAGCACCTTGTCGTTGGCCTGGACGCCCGTGGCGATTGCGCCCATTAAGGACAGTGTCAGCAGAGTCCTGCCAAGCATTTTCATCGGTGAAACTCCATTTTTTTTATTCAAAAACCCAACATAAAAAATCGGTGCACATAAAACCTGTGGCGAGGGAGCTTGCTGTGGTGAGGGGATTTATCCCCGATGGGTCGCGAAGCGGCCCCAAGCCAGGCACTTGCGGTGTAACAGGGACACCGCATGCAATGGTTTGGCGACTGCTTCGCAGCCGATCGGGGATGAATCCCCTCACCACAGTGTTCATCGGTGTTGCTTAGGCGGTGGCTGCGCGCTGAGGCTGCCACGCCTCGTTCGCGGTCTGATCCATCGCTTCCTGAATCGCCTTCTTGCGGCTGGCTTCTGCCTTGCGACCGAAGTACCAGACCAGGAAGGTCACCAGCGACACCGCCAGCAGAATCAGGCTGGCCACGGCGTTGATCTCAGGCTTCACGCCCAGACGTACTGCCGAGAACACTTCCATCGGCAGCGTGGTCGAACCCGGGCCGGAGACGAAGCTCGCCAGCACCAGGTCGTCCAGCGACAGGGCGAACGACATCATGCCGCCCGCTGCCAGCGACGGCGCGATCATCGGAATGGTGATCAGGAAAAACACCTTGAACGGCTTGGCCCCCAGATCCATCGCGGCTTCTTCGATCGACAGATCCAGCTCCCGCAGGCGGGCGGAGACTACCACCGCCACATAGGCGGCACAAAACGTGGTGTGGGCGATCCAGATCGTGACGATGCCACGCTCCTGCGGCCAGCCGATCAACTGCGCCATCGCCACGAACAGCAGCAACAGCGACAGACCGGTGATCACCTCAGGCATCACCAGTGGCGCCGTCACCAGACCGCCAAACAGCGTGCGACCCTTGAAGCGCGTCACTCGCGTCAGGACGAAGGCGGCGAGGGTGCCCAGTGCGACGGCGGCAATCGCGGTGTAGCAGGCGATTTCCAGCGAGCGCACCACCGAGCCCATCAGTTGCGTGTTGTCGAGCAGGCCGACGTACCACTTCACTGACCAGCCTCCCCATACTGTCACCAGTTTTGAGGCGTTGAACGAGTAGATCACCAGAATCAGCATCGGCAGATAGATGAACATCAAGCCGAAGATCAACATGAACTTGGAAAAACCGAAGCGTTTCATCCCCGTGCCTCCATCTCTTTGGCCTGGCTGCGGTTGAACAGCAGAATCGGCACAATCAGGATCAACAGCATCACCACCGCCAGCGCAGACGCCACCGGCCAGTCGCGGTTATTGAAGAACTCTTGCCACAGCACGCGACCGATCATCAGCGTCTCCGGGCCACCCAACAGTTCCGGAATCACGAACTCGCCGACCACTGGAATGAACACCAGCATGCAGCCGGCAATGATGCCGTTCTTGGCCAGCGGCACGGTGATTTTCCAGAAGTTGTTGAAGTTGCTCGAACCCAGATCTGACGCGGCTTCCAACAGGCTGCCATCGTGTTTCACCAGGTTGGCGTACAGCGGCAGCACCATGAATGGCAGGTACGCATACACCACGCCGATATACACCGCGGTGTTGGTGTTGAGGATCTCGATCGGGTGATCGGTCAGCCCGGTCCACATCAGAAACGCGTTGAGCAGACCGTTGTTGCTGAGGATGCCCATCCACGCGTAAACACGGATCAGGATCGCGGTCCAGGTCGGCATCATGATCAACAGCAGCAGGACGTTTTGCGCTTCCTTGCTCGCTTTGGTGATCGCATAGGCCATCGGGAAACCGATCACCAGGCACATCAGCGTGCTCAGCGCCGCGACCTTCAGCGAACCGAGGTAGGCCGACAGGTACAGCTCGTCTTCGCCGAGCATGGTGTAGTTGCCGATGTTGAGCATCAGCTGGAATTTCTGTTCGGCGTAGGTGTAGATCTCCGAGTACGGCGGGATCGACAGCGCGGCTTCCGAGAAGCTGATCTTCATCACCAGGAAGAACGGCAGCATGAAGAACAGGAACAGCCAGATGAACGGGATGCCGATGACGAATTTTCGCCCGCTGGGCACCAGGCGCAGGAATTGCTGATTGAAGGTTCTCATGAGCGCAGTACCACGCCGCTGTCGTCTTCCCACCAGACGTAGACCTTGTCGTCCCAGGTCGGACGCGCGCCACGGCGTTCGGCGTTGGCCATGAACGACTGGACGATCTTGCCGCCGGGCAGCTCGACGTAGAACACCGAGTGGCCGCCGAGGTAGGCGATGTCATGCACCTTGCCTTCGGACCAGTTGTAGCGGGTCTCTGGCTTGAGCGTGCTGACGAGCATTTTTTCCGGGCGGATCGCGTAGGTGATCGACTTGTCCTGCACCGACGTGCTGACGCCGTGGCCGACGTAGATCTTCTGCTGCAGGTCCGGGCTGTGGATGATCGCGTGACCTTCAAGGTCTTCCACCACGGTGCCGTCGAAGGCGTTCACGTTACCGATGAATTCGCAGACCATGCGGCTGACCGGCGCTTCATAGATGTCGACCGGGCTGCCGATCTGGGCGATCCAGCCCAGATGCATGATCGCGATGCGCTCGGCCATGGTCATGGCTTCTTCCTGGTCGTGGGTCACCATCACGCATGTCACGCCGACGCGCTCGATGATCTCCACCAGTTCCAGTTGCATCTGCGAGCGCAGCTTTTTATCCAGCGCGCCCATCGGCTCGTCGAGCAGCAACAGCTTCGGACGTTTCGCCAGGGAGCGGGCGAGGGCGACACGCTGGCGCTGACCGCCGGACAACTGATGGGGTTTGCGTTTGGCGTATTGGGTCATGTGCACCAGGCGCAGCATCTCTTCGACGCGGGCGTCGATTTCGCTGGCCGGCAAACGGTCCTGCTTGAGGCCGAAGGCGATGTTCTGCGCCACAGTCATGTGCGGGAACAGCGCGTAGGACTGGAACATCATGTTGATCGGCCGCTCGTAGGGCGGCATGTCGGTGATGTCCACGCCGTCGAGCAGAATCCGCCCTTCAGTCGGCCGCTCGAAACCGGCGAGCATGCGCAGCAGGGTCGATTTGCCCGAACCGGAGCCGCCGAGCAAGGCAAAGATTTCGCCCTGATGGATCTCCAGGGACACATCGTCCACTGCCGTGGTTTCGTCGAACTTCTTGGTGACACGGTCGACTTTCACCAGAACCTTTTTCGGTTGCTGGTGGCCTTCAAGTGCCTTCCGGTAAGTGCTGGAGGCGTTTGCCATGTGAAACTCCCAACAGGTTTCGTTCGCTCGGCCAACGTGGCCGGGCTTAAGTGGATTGCAAGCCTGTACGGATGTCAGTCAGCCAGGACGCAGAACCTGTGGGAGCGAGCCTGCTCGCGAATACGGAGTGTCAGTCGACATCATTGTTTGCTGATACACCGCTTTCGCGAGCAGGCTCGCTCCCACAGGGGAAATGCGTTTACTGACTGGCATTACCCGTACCGATCCGGCTTGTTCGGCGCCGCCGTCCTGGCTGCCTGGGTCGTACTTGTTGTTATTACGGTTTGTTGTTGTCACGGATGACGGATGCGCACACGCGCCGCCGCCGACCCCGTGGGGGCAGTAAACAGTTTTGAAATCCTGGGTTATGTCAGCGTTGGTGGCGTCGCGCCGCCCGTTGCCGGCAGGCCTCGCCGAACGCCTGGAAAATCTTCAGGTAGTTCGGGTTGTCCAGCACCTGCCATTCCGGGTGCCATTGCACGCCGAGGGCGAAGGTCGGGCTGTGCTCGACCGAGATCGCCTCGATCAGGCCATCCGGCGCCACCGCTTCGGCACGCAGGCCGGGCGCGAGGCGGTCGATGCCCTGACTGTGAATCGAGTTGACCTGGAACTCGCCCGGCAACGCCAGCGCTTCGAACACACCGCCCGCCAACACGCTCACGGCATGCGCCGGTGCGTATTGCACGGCCACGTCCGGGCTGTCGGCTTCACGGTGATCGAGCATGCCCGGCAGCTCGTGCACCTTTTGGTGCAGGCTGCCACCGAAGGCCACGTTCATTTCCTGGAAGCCACGGCAAATGCCGAGCACCGGAACGCCCGCCGCAATGGCTGCACGCAATAAAGGAAGGGTAGTGGCGTCCCGCGCCGGATCGTGATCCGTACCGGGTTCGCTGGCCGGGCCTTGATAGTGGAAGGGTTCCACGTTCGAGGGTGAGCCGGTCAGCAACAGACCGTCGAGTTGACCGAGCAGGTCTTCGATTTCAGTCAGTTTGCCAAGGGAAGGAATGACCACTGGAAGACCCTGAGCGCCAACGCTGACAGCACGTACGTACTTGTCGCCGCTGATGTGATAGGGGTGCAGGCCAATCTGTTTGACGCACGCAGTAACGCCGATCAATGGCTTGAATGCCATTTTTATTCACCTCGAAGTTTGACACTTGAACGAGCTTTTCCGGAGCTTAGCCTCGTTGATTTTAATTAACAACTGCCATGTAAAAAATTCTAAACGCCGCTCATCCAATCTTCATGATTTCAGGCCTTGCGGCGCCTGCATTGGCACGTGAGTGTTAAAAAAAGCCCGAAAAATAAACGCTGAGCGGCCAGGTGTTCGCTATTGACTTCACTTTGCCTTTCGGATTGACTGGCTCGGCGAAACAGCGGTGAACATAATAATTAACAGCTAAATAGGTGCATCATGTCGGTCCCTCTGCGTGCCGTTCAACTCAACGAAGCAAACGCATTCCTTAAGAAACATCCTGAGGTTTTGTACGTCGACCTTCTGATTGCAGACATGAACGGTGTGGTGCGCGGCAAGCGCATCGAGCGCACCAGTCTTCACAAGGTTTACGAGAAAGGCATCAACCTGCCGGCCTCGCTCTTCGCCCTCGACATCAATGGCTCCACGGTGGAAAGCACCGGCCTGGGTCTGGACATCGGCGACGCCGACCGCATCTGCTACCCGATCCCGGGCACCCTGAGCATCGAGCCGTGGCAGAAGCGCCCAACCGCACAGTTGCTGATGACCATGCATGAGATCGAGGGCGAGCCGTTCTTCGCCGATCCGCGTGAAGTGCTGGCCAACGTGGTGCGCAAGTTCGATGAACTGGGCCTGACCATCTGCGCCGCGTTCGAACTGGAGTTCTACCTGATCGACCAGGACAACGTGAACGGCCGTCCGCAGTCGCCACGTTCGCCGGTGTCCGGCAAGCGCCCGGTGTCGACTCAGGTCTACCTGATCGACGATCTCGACGAATACGTCGACTGCCTGCAAGACATCCTCGAAGGCGCGAAAGAGCAGGGCATTCCGGCTGACGCCATCGTCAAGGAAAGCGCCCCGGCGCAATTCGAAGTCAACCTGCATCACGTCTCCGACCCGATCAAGGCCTGCGACTACGCGGTGTTGCTCAAGCGTCTGGTGAAGAACATCGCCTATGACCACGAGATGGACACCACCTTCATGGCCAAGCCGTATCCGGGCCAGGCGGGCAACGGTCTGCACGTTCACATTTCGATCCTGGACAAAGAAGGCAACAACATCTTCGCCAGCGAGGATCCCGAGCAGAACGCCGCGCTGCGACACGCGATCGGCGGTGTGCTGGAGACCCTGCCTGCGCAAATGGCGTTCCTGTGCCCGAACGTCAACTCGTACCGCCGCTTCGGCGCGCAGTTCTACGTGCCGAACTCGCCGAGCTGGGGCATCGACAACCGCACCGTTGCGGTACGTGTACCGACCGGTTCGGCTGACGCCGTGCGCATCGAACATCGCGTGGCCGGTGCCGACGCCAACCCGTACCTGCTGATGGCTTCGGTACTGGCCGGCATTCACCACGGCCTGACCAACCAGATCGAGCCGGGCGCGCCGGTTGAAGGCAACAGCTACGAGCAGAACGAACAGAGCCTGCCGAACAACCTGCGCGACGCACTGCGCGAGCTGGACGACAGCGAAGTCATGGCCAAGTACATCGACCCGATGTACATCGACGTGTTCGTCGCGTGCAAGGAAAGCGAGCTGGCCGAGTTCGAGAACTCGATTTCCGACCTTGAGTACAACTGGTATCTGCATACCGTCTGATTTGCAGACCAACACCGACCCAATGTGGGAGCGGGCTTGCTCGCGAAAGCGGAGTATCTCGCAATGAAGACGTTGGATGTAACGACGCCTTCGCGAGCAAGCCCGCTCCCACAGGGGATTCGGTTACCCAATTCGATTGACGGGTGTTTGCCCGTCATCCACCCCCTTGTCGAGCCACAACAATGACAACCACACGCAACGACTGGGAACAACGCTTCCAGTCCCTGACCATCGAATCCCGCGCGTTCATCAACGGTGAATATCGCCCGGCGATCAGCGGCGCCACCTTCGAATGCCTGAGCCCCGTCGACGGCCGTTTTCTCGCCTCCGTGGCCAGCACCGATGAAGCCGACGCCAACCTCGCCGTCGAAGTCGCCCGTCAGTCGTTCAACTCCGGCGTATGGGCGCACAAGGCCCCGGCCGAGCGCAAACGCATCCTGATCCGCTTCGCCGATCTGATCCTGCAACACCAGGAAGAACTGGCGCTGCTGGAAACCCTCGACATGGGTAAACCGATCAGCGACTCGATGAGCATCGACATCCCGGCGACCGCCAACGCGATCCGCTGGAGTGCCGAAGCCATCGACAAGATCTACGACGAAGTTGCCGCCACCCCGCACGATCAACTCGGTCTGGTGACCCGCGAGCCATCCGGCGTAGTCGCCGCGATCGTGCCGTGGAACTTCCCGCTGATCATGGCCAGCTGGAAATTCGCCCCGGCCCTGGCCGCGGGCAACTCGTTCATTCTCAAGCCTTCGGAAAAGTCGCCACTGACCGCGATCCGCATCGCGCAGCTTGGACTGGATGCCGGCATCCCGAAAGGCGTGTTCAACGTGCTGCCGGGCTTCGGCCACACCGTCGGCAAGGCGCTGGCGCTGCACATGGACGTCGACGTGCTGGCCTTCACCGGCTCCACGGCGATTGCCAAGCAACTGATGATTTATGCCGGCCAGAGCAACATGAAACGCGTCTGGCTCGAAGCCGGTGGCAAGAGCCCGAACGTGGTGTTTGCCGACGCTCCGGACTTGCGCGCGGCCGCCCAGGCTGCAGCCGGCGCCATCGCCTTCAACCAGGGCGAAGTGTGCACTGCCGGTTCGCGTCTGCTGGTCGAACGTTCGATCCGCGAGCAATTCATTCCGCTGCTGGTGGAAGCGCTGCAAGCGTGGAAACCGGGGCACGCCCTCGACCCGGCGACCACCGTCGGTGCGGTGGTCGATCAGCGTCAACTGGACAACGTACTGCGCTACATCAGCATCGGCCGTGAGCAGGGCGCCGAGCTGATTGCCGGCGGCCAGCGCACCCTCGAAGAAACCGGTGGCCTCTATGTGCAACCGGCGATCTTCGACGGCGTGACCAATGCGATGACCATCGCCCGCGAAGAAATCTTCGGCCCGGTGCTGTCGCTGATCACCTTCGACACCGTTGAAGAAGCGCTGCAGATCGCCAACGACAGCATCTTCGGCCTCGCCGCCGGCGTCTGGACCAGTAACCTGAGCAAGGCGCATACCTTCGCCCGTGGCCTGCGGGCCGGCAGCGTCTGGGTCAACCAGTACGACGGCGGCGACATGACCGCGCCGTTCGGTGGTTTCAAACAGTCGGGCAACGGTCGCGACAAATCGCTGCACGCGTTCGACAAGTACACCGAGCTGAAAGCGACCTGGATCAAGCTCTGATTTTCTACAGCGGTGGTCGCTTCTGATGAGCGACCCTCGGAGAACAATAAAATGAAACAACAACACGTCAACAGCTACTACGCCGCCACCCGCAACGAAGTCATCGACTTCCCGACCCTTGAAGAGTCGGTCGAGTGTGATGTCTGCATCATTGGCGCCGGCTACACCGGCCTGTCCTCGGCGCTGTTCCTCACCGAGGCCGGTTATAAAGTCACGGTGCTGGAAGCGGCGAAAGTCGGCTACGGCGCCAGCGGTCGCAACGGCGGGCAACTGGTCAACTCCTACAGCCGCGACGTCGATGTGATCGAAGAACGCTACGGCGACAAGACGGCGGAAATCCTCGGCAGCATGATCTTCGAGGGCGCCGACATCATCCGTTCGCGGATCAAGGAATACGACATCAAATGCGACTACCGCCCGGGCGGCATTTTCGCAGCGATGAACAAGAAACAGCTCAACGGCCTGGCGGAACAAAAGCGCAGCTGGGAACGTTACGGCAACAAGAACCTGAAGATGCTCGATGCCGCTGATATCCGTCGCGAAATCGGCTCCGACGCCTACGTTGGCGGTCTGCTGGACCTGCAGGGCGGCCACGTTCACCCGCTGAACCTGGCCCTCGGTGAAGCCGCGGCCATCGTGCGTCTGGGCGGCAAGATCTACGAGCAATCGGCAGCCGTGGAAATCAAGTACGGCGAGCCGAACGTCGTGCGCACCGCCAAAGGCCAGGTGCGCGCCAAGTATCTGCTGATCGCCGGCAACGCCTACCTGCCGCAAGGTCTGGACAACCGCGTGACCGCGAAAAGCATGCCCTGCGGCTCGCAGATCGTCGTCACCGAGCCACTGACCGAGAAGCAGGCGCGCAGCCTGATCACCAACAACTACTGCGTCGAAGACTGCAACTACCTGCTGGATTACTACCGTCTCACGGCCGACAACCGTCTGCTGTACGGCGGCGGTGTGGTCTACGGCGCGCGGGAACCGGACGACATCGAACAACTGATCCGCCCGAAGATCCTCAAGACCTTCCCGCAGCTCAAGGACGTGAAAATCGACTACCGCTGGACCGGCAACTTCCTGCTGACCATGTCACGCATGCCGCAGTTCGGCCGCATCGAGAAAAACGCCTATTACATGCAGGGCTACAGCGGCCACGGCGTCACCTGCTCGCACCTGGCCGGCAAACTGATCTCGGAAATGATCCGCGGCGACGCCGAACGCTTCGACGCCTTCGCCTCACTCCCGCACATGCCAATGATCGGCGGCCGCACCTTCTCCGCCCCGTTGACCGCCCTCGGCGCCGTCTACTACTCGCTGCGCGACCGTTTCGGCATCTAGTTACCTCCCCGGCGGCGGCCCCCAAGACCCCGCCGGTTTTTTACCTGAAACACCAAGGTGACCACTGTAGGAGTGAGCCTGCTCGCGATGGCGCCAGTACAGGCACCATCACTCCCACAGAAACACTGCAAACCCTGTGGGAGTCTGGCTTGCCAGCGATGACTCCCTGACAACCGCCACAAAGCCAACTGACACAAAAGTGATCCAACTGTGGGAGCGAGCCTGCTCGCGAAGAGGCCATATCAACCAACATCGTTGTCGACTGACACACCGCTTTCGCGAGCAGGCTCGCTCCCACAGTGACTGTATTAACAAGGCCAGAAGGACTTTTGCCCCACCGTCCATCGAACCTGCTGAGCAACACCGGCAAACGTGATTTAATAGCCGCCTTTCACGGTTCCGGGACACGGGAGCAACGTGATCCGCGCGCCTTGCGCGGCACCCGCCACCCACCCCCATTACCCTTAAGTACTACTCACATAAGGCTGTCATGGATACGGGTTCTCGACTCAAACTAGTACGCGAAAGCTACAAACTCTCCCAGCGCGAGCTGGCCCGGCGTAGCGGCGTGACCAATGCCACCATCTCCCTGATCGAACAGAATCGCGTCAGTCCTTCCGTCAGCTCGCTGAAAAAGCTGCTCGAAGGCATCCCGATGTCCCTGGCCGACTTCTTCACTTTCGACCAGCCCCCGCGCGAACACCAATACGTGTTCCGCGCCAACGAACAACCCGACCTCGGCCGCCACGGCCTGCGCCTGCTGCTGATTGGCGCCTCGGTGCCGAGCCGTCAGATGCGCTTGCTTCGTGAGCAGTACGCTCCGGGCGCGAGCTCCGGGGAAGAGCCGATCGTGCATGCGGAAGGTGAGGAGTGTGGGCTTGTTACGCGCGGCACTGTTGAGTTGACCGTGGATGGGCAGGTGAGCGTGTTGAATGCCGGGGATGGGTATTATTTTCCTACGACGTTGCCGCATAAGTTCCGGAATATCGGGGCGGATGAGGCGGAGATTATTAGTGCTAATACGCCGGCGAATTTTTGATTTGTTTCACTTTGAAATTCAATTTAATTAATTGTGCTTGAGCATGTTTGCTGAAAGTGTACCGCTGAACTCGAAAGAGACAGCGGTACTTCTTTAAGGCGTGTAGAGCAGTTTTTTATAGATCAGTAAGTTCGAAGTTATTGCTTTTCGTGCTTAGGGTTTTCTCCAGGTAGTATCTTTATTATCCGATGATGGAGGGGGGTATTCTGGCAACTTTATTTTTATAGGGGGGAGTGTCTTGGGATCAGGTGAAGTCCGGTATTTTTCGCGATTGATTTCAAATTCCTGCGCAGTGATGAACTTTTGACTATTTTCATCGTAATACCAACCCTCTTTTATTTCCTCCGTGCATGAAACGCTCTCACCTTCAAAATGCATCGCCTCTGCCCCTCTCATGAGTCCAACTTTTATTATGCAATGGGCAGAAAACTCGTTGGACTTATTGTAGTAGGCATATAACGCACTCATGGATAATCTCCTGAACGATAAATATTGATCTTGCCGAAAACATAGGTTATCGCAGTAGCCGTTTTTTCTAACCTGTCATTACTGACAGGTTTTTAAATGAAAAACTAATAATCTGCCTTTTAATCAGTTATAACGCTTCACGTTTACTGACTCGACGGTACCGCTAGCAAAACGGACCATCCGGTTTTGGGGCCGCTTCGCAGCCCAGCGGGAGCAAGCTCCCTCGCCACATGAAGTGTTTTCCTACGAAGTTTTCAGATATCGAAACTGCGCGAAATGACTGGGCGACAACCATTCGTCCGACACACCGCACCTTCGCCACACACCTTCTTCCAATGCTGTAACTCCCCACGCAGAGGAAGAGCCACCATGCTGAACCATAAAATCGCGGTGTTTACCCTCGCGGCGTTGCTGTCCGGCAGCTCGCTGTATGCGATCGCGGCCGGCGATATGCCCACCCCAACGGCAAACGACGGCAACAGCCAGACTCGCGACCCGGCGTCCCCTGCCACCCATGCCGATCCGGATGCCAATTCGCTACCTGAAGGTGGGGATGGTGGCAAGACCGACAATGGGCCGGTGCCTTCTGCCTCCAAGCCCAGCTCCGCGGGTCAACCGTCCGGTAGCAGCAGTGGGGGTAACGGCGGTGGTTAACGGATGTCGCGCACTAAAAAGCCCGGTCTTTAGAGCCGGGCTTTTCTTTGCCTGTCGCAAACACAGATATCAAACGCTTACTTTGCTTTCCAATGCCCACCACCATTCTCACAATCAATTCGCGCCTGGGCCAGATGATCCACGTCGTAGTAATACGTGGTCACTTGGGCGTTATCGGGGATGTTCAGCGCCTTGGCGTTTTTGTCTTTGCTGGTGGAGTGCGGGTTGGCCAGGGATTCCTGGGTGATCGTGGCGATACACGTGGCCTGATAGTGGTCGGCACAGTGGTCGACCTTGGTTTTCTTACTGTTGAGCATATCTTTGCTTTCATTGCTGCACGACCAGTCGATGGAACTGACGGGCATGCCTTCGTATTCGTAGCAGCTGTGGGTTTCCACCGCTGGCACCGAAGCGCTGGAGGATTGGGTCTGGACGTCGCAGCCCTCGGCCATGACGCAGGTGGGGATGACGGCGAAGGTGGCGATCAGAAGCAGGAGGCGAACGTTCATCGGGGTTTCCTCTTCAGGGGCGCCGGGTCTGATCGAAGCTTTTGGCGCTTTATAGTTTCGAGAAGGCGTGGAGGAGGGAGGTTCCATCGGGTTTTTGATTTGCTCCCGCGGCATACACTGCGAAACAATCGGAAACATTCAGCGCCCAAGGATTGGAACATTGCCCATGATCGAAATCGGCAGCCGCAATAACGCGCTCCCCTCGCAACACCCCTTTCACGACATCTATCTGTTTCACATTGACCCTGCAAAGCCAGACTCGCCTTTCTGTTTCGAGCAGTCGATGTCTGGCGGGCACATGGAACACGGCGGTGCGCGGTGGTTGGCGCTGGATGAGCTGGACGCTTGGCCGGGCGAGTGGCGTGAACACCTGAGGAAGGCTGACTGCGCGTGGGTTGCCGAGTTGATCGATGCCCATCCAAAAGCCGATCAGTCCACCGTGGTCTCGCTGATTCTTCAACGTCATTCCGGGCCAGCGAAGCCAACCGGACGGCTTGAAGCGATCCGCAACTGGCTCAAACGCAACATCCACGTTGGCGGCCGCTATGGCGTTTAAACCACGGAGACTTCCATGACCCAGACTCTCGAACGCGCTATCTCCATCGCCGCCACCGCCCATGCCGGGCAGGTCGACAAGGGCGGTGCGCCGTACATTCTGCATCCG
Organism: Pseudomonas sp. JAI115; assembly: GCF_014200835.1. NCBI lineage: Bacteria > Pseudomonadati > Pseudomonadota > Gammaproteobacteria > Pseudomonadales > Pseudomonadaceae > Pseudomonas > Pseudomonas sp. JAI115. Next base: position 690,854 of record NZ_JACHCY010000001.1, on the reverse strand, counting down.
CTGAAAGTCATGTTGCGCATGACCACGCTGGAAGAACGCATCGTCGCCGTGCTGCACGATGTGGTCGAGGATTGCGGCATCAGCCTCGATGATTTGCGTAAGGAAGGTTTCAGCGAAGAGGTGCTGACGGCGATTGAGTCGGTGACCAAAGTGCCGGGCGAGTCCTACGAGGATTTCGTCGAGCGCGCGGCGCAGAACCCGATTGGCCGGGTGGTGAAACTGGCGGATCTGGAAGAGAACAGCGACCTGTCGCGGATTGCCTCGCCAAATTGGGAGGATCTGGAACGGGTCGAGAAGTATCGGCGGGCGATTGGGCGGTTGCGCACGTAAGAAGGAATACCCCCCTGTAGGAGCTGCCGAAGGCTGCGATCTTTTGATCTTGCTTCTAAAAATCAAAGTCAAAAGATCGCAGCCTGCGGCAGCTCCTACATGGGATTGATGTCGGGTCAGTTGAATAGCCAGGAAGGCGAAGAATATGAAATCGATTCTGTGTTTGTTGATCGCGGCCGCCGTTGGCGCTGCATTGCAGGTCAGCGGTGTTCCTCATGGCCTGTTGCTGGGGGCGATTCTTGTCACCGCATTGGTCGCCACCAAGTTCGGGTTTGCCCCTGCGACGCCTTATGGTTTGGGCTACATCCAGGTCACGCTGGGCATCGCCACCGGGCTGATGTTCGAAGCGTGGGACAGTGCGACGGCTTCGGCGATGTTGCCAAGCCTCGGCGTCCTGCTTCTATGCCTGACTGTACAGATCGCCCTCGCCGGATGGTGGCTGACTCGCGGCGCGGGATGGAATCGCACCGATGCGCTACTCGCGGTGTACCCCGGCGCACTGGCGGCAGTGTTCGATTTGCTGGAGTCGGAAAAGGCCTCGAGCAAGGTCATCATCGTGCACCTGATGCGCTTGTTGCTGATCACGGTGCTGGTGAGCTTTTTGATTCCCGGGCAAGCCTCGTTGACAGTGGTTGAAAGCGCTCCGTTGAGCACGGGTATGGCGTTGACCGTATTCGTTCTGATTGGCCTGAGCGTGGTGCTCGGGCGCTTGCTGCTGGTGATCGGCGTGCCTGCGCCGTTCATGTTGACGGCAATTCTGCTCACTGCGGTGTTTGTGAAATCAGGATGGCTGCACGGCTTCCACATGCCGGACTGGAGCCTGAATCTAGCGTCGCTGATTCTCGGTGTGCGGATCGGCTCGCGTTTTCAGGGGCTCGGTCTTGCGGAATTGGGCCGGCATGGGCGGACGGCGCTGGTGTCGGTCGGCTTGATGATCGTGGTCGCGGCGGCGTTTGCCGAAGTGGCGGCGCGCTGGCTAGGCAGTGATCCGCTGTCGCTGTGGCTGGCGTACATGCCGGGGGCGATCGAGACGATTGCGATTGTCGCGTTTGCCGGTGGGCTGAATGTGGTGTTTATCCTGACTCACCACTTGGCGCGGATGGTGCTGCTGCACTTTGCGCCGGCGTTGTTGGTGCAGGTGCGGCGGGCGCGGGAGGAAGTCTGAAGCACATCCCCCTGTGGCGAGGGAGCTTGCTCCCGCTGGGCTGCGCAGCGGCCCCAAACCCCGATGCCGCGGTGTTTCAGGTGTACCAAAATCGCAGGTTTTGCGACGACTGCGTCGCCGAGCGGGAGCAAGCTCCCTCGCCACAAAGGTTCAGTGATCTTTACAAAGTGTGGGCGGCGAAGCCTTCCTCACCCGGAGCAATATCATCCTTGAGCGTCAACGCCGGAATCTCGTAATCCCCGGCATTCTGCTGCCGATACGCTATCGGCCGCGTGCTCCACAATTCATCCAGACGCGTGCCCAGCGCCTCGCAGGTCTCGGCAAACCGCGCTTGATCCATGCGGCTGGCGCGGTACACCAGGAAGGGCGGCACCACGTCGAAACCGGGGTAGAACAGCACGCCGTGCTGAATCGGAAACAGCAAATCATCAATCGGCCCGTTGATCCCGCGCGGGCTGTAGTGAGAATCCCAGCCTCCGGTGGTGACCAGCAGCATCGCGCGTTTGCCTTTCATCTTGCCTTCGCCGTAGCGCTCGCCCCAGCGCGCATCGGAGTGTTCGCCGACACCGTAGGCAAATCCGTAGGCATACACGCGCTCGACCCAGCCTTTGAGGATCGCCGGCATGGTGAACCACCACAGCGGGAATTGCAGGATCAGCGCGTCGGCCCACAACAGTTTTTCCTGCTCGCGGGCGATGTCGGCGGACTGCCGGCCCTGTTGGTAAGCCAGTTTCGAATCGATCGAGGCGTGGAATGGCCGGCTTTCATCGCGACCGGGGGCATCATCGGCGTCGATCGTGGTTTTCCAGTTCATCGCATACAGGTCGGAGACCTGCACGGTGTGGCCGGCGGCTTGCAGGCGCTGGACGGTGAAGTCCCTGAGCGAGCCGTTGAGCGAAGTGGGTTCGGGGTGGGCGTAGACCAGTAGCACATTCATGTGGCAACTCCTTGGTTGAATGCAGGCAGGATCAATCCTTGATCGGTATATTGGAAATGAATGTCTGATATGTCAGGTATAGCCATGAATAATTTACGACGTCTGGATATCAACTTGCTGTTGACCCTAGACGTGTTGTTGGCAGAACACAACGTAACCCGCGCCGCAGAGCGGTTGAGCCTGTCGCAGCCGTCAGTGAGCGTGCACCTGGCCAAGCTGCGCGAGCCGTTGCGCGAGGCACTGGAAGCACTGGAACGCGCGGTGGCGCCGGCCAGCGCGTTCGATCCGGCTCAGGCCCGCCACATCTGGAAAGTCGCGGCGACGGATTACGGCGAATCGACGGTGGTGCTGCCAGCGCTCAGCGGTTTGCGCACTCAGGCGCCGGGCACGCGGTTGGCAGTGCTCGATCTGATGCCGGCACAGTTGGCCAGGCAGGCGGAGCAGGGCGTGTTTGACCTGGCGCTGCACATCACCGAAGAGGCGCCGCTGGATCTGCATCAACGGGTGCTGTTCACCGAGCATTACGTGTTGGCCGGTCGCGTCGGGCATCCGGGGTTGAAGCGTAAGCCGACTCGCGAACAATTCTGCGCGCTGGAACACGTGATGGTGTCGCGCGAGGGCGGGGGCTTTTTCGGGGTGACCGACAAGGCGCTGGCCGAGGTCGGCCTGGCGCGCAAAGTGGTGCTGTCGGTGCCGCATTTTCTGATGGTGATGTCGGTGCTGGCGAGTACCGATCTGGTGGCGATGCTGCCGTCACGCTTGGTTCGCGACAACCCGGCGTTGCAGGTAGTCGATGCGCCGTTGCCGGTGCCGGGCTACGAAATGGCGATGTTCTGGGGCGAGCGCGCGCATCGCGACCCGGCACACAAATGGTTGCGTGAGCATCTGGCGGCGTCGGTGTGACGGATCAGGCGTGGCCCAACGCAATCGCAAAAGACACCACGATCATGCACGCAAACGCAAAATTGAGATTCATCAGCTGTTCATCCTGAGCCTTTTTAAAGTGAGGCCATTCTGAACAGGCTGAATGCAAAGAAAAAATTCGGCATGTTGATTCCAATGATCGAAACAATTGATACCCGCCGGTTTGTGTTTGCCCAAAGCTTTCGCTAGTCTCGGCAAAACCTGCAACTACAAGCATAAACAGGCAAAACCATGCACGATCATTCGGTCACCGAACTGCCATCCCTGCGCCGGCAGAAAATCCTCCTGATCCTCGAACGCGACGGCAAGGTCATGGCCTCCGAGTTGAGCCAGCACTTCGCCGTGTCCGAAGACACTATCCGCCGCGACCTCGCCGAACTGGACAACGCCGGGCTGGTGCAGCGCGTGCATGGCGGGGCGCTGCCAAGGCCCAAGGACAGCGGCAAGGATTACTTCACCCGCCTGGAAGAGACCGATGAGGTAAAAGTGTGGCTGGCGCAGTTGGCGGCGCAAAAGGTCGAGGACGGGCAGATTGTGCTGTTCGATTCCGGTTCGACCGCGTTGCAGGTGGCGCGCTCGTTGCGCGCGGATATCCAGATCACTGCGGTGACCGCCGCGCCGATGACAGCGATTGCCTTGTCCGAATACAAGGGCGTGAAGGTGATTCTGGCCGGAGGGCAACTGAACCCGCGCACGATGTCGGCCAGCGGGCACGAGGCGGTGCGCATGCTGGCCGGGATCAAGGCGGATCTGGCGTTTACCGGGGTCTGTGCGATTCACCCGGAGGTGGGCATCACCTCGCTGCACTTCGATGAAGTGCCTGTGAAACAGGCGCTGCTCGACAGCGCGACGCGGGTGATTGCGGTGACCACGGCGGACAAGCTCGGCGCGGTGGAGCCGTTTGTGGTGGCGTCGTGCACGCGCCTGCATACGCTGATTACCGAGCGGCACCTGGCGTCGGGGAGTGTTGAGGATTATCGGCGGTTGGGGATTGTGGTGGAGCAGTTGCCTGATTGAGATTTTGTGCTGAGGCTGATGGCCCCATCGCTGGCAAGCCAGCTCCCACAGGTTTTGGTGGTGTACATGAGGTTTAGTACGACACGGACACTGTGGGAGCTGGCTTGCCAGCGATGGGGCCAGTCCGGTCAACGCAACTTTTCAAGCATCTGGTAATACCACATCCCCGCCGCCAGCAACGGATTGCCCAGCCAATCCCCCATCGGTACCCGGATGTGTTGGCATTGCGCAAAGGTGTCGAACTGTTCCATCTGCCCGGTGATCGCGCGGCTCATGATTTCGCCCATGATGTGGGTGGTAGCGATGCCGTGTCCGGAATAACCCTGGCAATACCAGACGTTGTCCGAGAGCTTGCCCAGTTGCGGGATGCGGTTGATCACGATGCCCATCGCGCAGCTCCACTGGTAGTCGATCTGCACCCCTTTGAGCGCCGGGAAGGTCTGCTCAATGCACGGGCGCAGTTCGGCAGCGATGTCCCGTGAATCCTTGCCGCTGTAGTTGGCGCCGCCGCCGAACAGCAGGCGCCCGTCGGCCGTGAGGCGGTAGTAGTCGAGGACGAAACGGCAGTCGTACACCGCGAGGTCTTCGGGGTTGATCTGCCGCGCCAGATCACCCAGCGGCGCGGTAGTGACGATGCCGCCCATGGCCGGGAAAATCTTGCCCTTGAGCTGACCCGGTTCGAGCTTGTGATAGACGTCACCGGCGAGCATCACCTGATTGGCATCGATCTGGCCATGGGCGGTGCGCACGCCTGGGGTTTTGCCGTGAATGATCTCCAACACCTCACTGTTCTCGAAGATCAAGGCACCTAGACTTTCCGCCGCCCGCGCTTCGCCGATGCACAGGTTGAGCGGGTGCAAGTGCATGTTGCGGGTATTCTTGATTGCGCCGTGGTAGAGATCGCTTTGCAGCAGGTCGCGCACTTGGCTGCGGTCGAGCAGGCTGACCTCGTCGGCCATGCCCCGGCGCACGGCTTCGTCGTAATCCTGGCGCAAACCGTCCATGTGGCTTGGCTTGTAGGCGGCGTGCAGATGGCCGTGTTTGAGGTCGCACTGGATGCCGTACTTCTCGACCCGCTGCCGGATGATTTGATGACCGCGCCAGCGCAGGTGCCAGATGAAATCGTCGACTTCATCACCGAGTTTCGGGCGCATCTGTTTGCGCATCGCACCGTCGCCAGAGAGGCTGCCGGTGACTTGTCCGCCATTGCGTCCCGTGGCGCCCCAGCCGATCTTGTGGCTTTCGACGATGGCGACTTTCAGGCCTTTTTCGGCGAGTTCGACGGCGGTGGCGACGCCAGTGAAACCGCCGCCGATGATCACCACATCGACCTGATGCCGGCCCTGCAGGGTCGGGTAGTCGGTGTCCTGGTTGAGGGTGGCGGTGTAGTAGGAATTGCAGCGATGGGTCATGTCGGTGTCCACACAAATTCTTCGGTTGTACGCGGTCCCCTGTAGGAGTGAGCCTGCTCGCGATGAGGCCATGTCAGACACATTATTGCTGAATGACACACCGCTATCGCGAGCAGGCTCACTCCTACAGGGGTTAGTGGTGAGGCTTCAGGCTTCGGTCAGATACCAGCGCCAATCCTGTTCACCCACCTCGGCCATGAACTGCCGGTACTCGGCACGCTTCACCGCCAGGTACACCCCGAGAAATTCCTGCCCCAAGGCATCCCGTGCCCACACCGAATTTTCCAGCGCCTGCAGCGACGTCAGCCAATCGGTCGGCAGCAATTCCTTGGCCTGCGCATAGCCGTTGCCCTCGACCGGCGCGCCCGGATCAAGATTTTCACGAATCCCGCGATGGATCCCGGCGAGGATCGCTGCCGCCGCCAGATACGGGTTGGCGTCGGCGCCGCAGATGCGGTGTTCGATGTGCCGGGTGTTGGCCGGGCCTCCCGGCACGCGCAGGCTGACGGTGCGGTTGTCGACGCCCCAGGTCGGCGCCAATGGCGCGTAGCTGTTGGCCTGGAAGCGCCGGTAGGAGTTGGCGTTGGGGCAGAACAGCAGCAACGTATCGCGCAGCGAGGCGAGCATGCCGCCAATCGCCGTACGCAGCAGCGGGGTGCCCGCCGGGTCCTCAGCGGCAAACAGATTGCGCCCCTCGCCATCAGCAAGGCTGACGTGCATGTGCATGCCGGTACCGGCCAGATCATCGAACGGCTTGGCCATGAACGTCGCTTGCATGCCGTGCTTGTGCGCCACCGCTTTGACCAGGCGTTTGTAGCGCACTGCCTGATCCATCGCGAGCAACGCGTCGCCGTGTTCGAGGGTGATTTCCACCTGGCCCGGGGCGTATTCGGAGATCGCCGTGCGCGCCGGAATGCCGTGCAGTTTGCAGGCGCCGTAGAGGTCGGCGAGGAACGGTTCGATCTGCTCCAGTTCACGCAAACCGTAGACCTGGGTGTGTCGCGGTCGGCCACCGTCGGCGTCCAGCGCCGGTTGCGGGCGACCGTTGTGATCGCGTTTGGCGTCGAGCAGATAGAACTCCAGCTCGCACGCCATCACCGGGTGATAACCCTCGGCCTTGAGGCCGTCGATCACCTTGATCAGTAGATGACGCGGGTCGGCGATGCTCGCCGGCATTCCCTCGCTCGGGTGCATGCTGACCTGCACTGCAGCGGTCGGAATCTGCCGCCACGGCAGGCGCACCAGACTGCCTTCGAGCGGGTAGGCGCGGCAGTCGATGTCGCCGACGTCCCACACCAGCCCGGAGTTTTCCACGTCCTCGCCCTGCACGGTCAGGCCAAGGATGGTGCTGGGCAGCGGGCGACCGCTTTCGTATAAGGCGAGCAGTTCCTCGCGGTGCAACAGCTTTCCCCGTGGCACGCCATTGGCGTCGAGGATGAACAGCTCGATCATGTCGATATCGGGGTTCTGTTCAAGGAACAGGCGTGCGTCTTCGATGGCTGCGAATTTCATGGTCAATCACTCACGATAGCGCCGCATGGGCGCGCAGAATCGGGCCGGACACGACGCGGTAAATAGGCGTGGGTGTCCTGGCAGGGATATCAAAAAGAAAAAAGTATTTCGCTAATGCCCGGCAGTCGGAAGTGACACTGAACCTGTGGTGAGGGGATTTATCCCCGACGGCGCGCGTAGCGGGCCAAAAAGATAGGGACTGCTGCGCAGTCCATCGGGGATGAATCCCCTCACCACAATGGATCTTCTCTGACTGATGGAAATCAGCAGGCGATATCCGGCGGGCGTGCGGAGTGACGCAGCTTGGAACGGCGCAGGGCCATGGGGAGATTGACGATACGATTCATACGCAGCCCCCGTGGGAGAGGGCGCGCGAGCGAGAGACGTTCAACGTTTCTGGTTGTTGTGGTGACGTGCTCATAACGCGTGTTTCCGTTGGCGGAAAACGTCGGTGGCGGGGCAGGCCCGCCGACCGGTGTGCCCGGATAGTAAGGGGGAATTCGCGGGCGTGTAAACGGGAGATTCGCAGGCCAGGATTCAGCGCATCAGATGAAAGCCCAGCCCGGCAAGGGCGCAAACGATCAACACTTCGATCACTCCACGCTTGAAAAGGAACAGCGCCAACGCAGCCAGCAGCGCCAGTCCGATCGAAAACAGATCCGCGTGCCCGGCAAATCCGTTGGGCCAGAACACGTGATAAGCGAAGAAACACGCCAGGTTGAGAATCACCCCGACCACCGCCGCGGTGATAGCGGTCAACGGTGCAGTGAATTTCAATTCATTGTGGGTCGATTCCACCAGCGGTCCGCCGGCGAGGATGAACAGGAACGAGGGCAGGAAGGTGAACCAGGTCACCAGCGTCGCCGCCAGTGCGCCAGCGGCGAATGCATGTTCCGCACCGAACGTCGGTTGCACATAACCGCCGATGAAACCGACAAACGCTACCACCATGATCAGCGGCCCGGGCGTGGTTTCGCCGAGGGCGAGGCCGTCGATCATCTGCGTCGGCGTCAGCCAGCCGTAGTGCCCGACCGCGCCCTGATAGACGTAGGGCAACACCGCGTAAGCGCCACCAAACGTCAGCAACGCGGCCTTGGTGAAGAACCAGCCCATTTGCGTGAAGGTGCCATCCCAGCCGAACAGCGCGGTCAGCAGGCCCATCGGCAAACACCACAGCGCTGCGCCAACCAGCAGCAGACGCCACAGTTTCGGCAGGCTGAATCGCGCATGCTCAGGTGTCGGTGTGTCGTCATCGATCAGCGCCGGGCCGAAGGATTTGGCACTGCTGCGCTGCCCGCCATTGTTGAAGCGCTGTGGCGCCAAGCGTCCACCAAAATAGCCGAGCAATGCCGCGCCGAGGACGATCAGCGGGAACGGCATATTCAAGGCAAAAATCGCCACGAATGACGCCCCGGCGATCGCCCACAACCAACTGTTTTTCAGCGCCCGCGAACCGATACGGTGCGCGGCGTGCAAGACGATCGCGGTCACCGCCGGTTTGATTCCATAGAAAATTCCGGCCACCACCGGTACATCGCCGAACGCGATGTACAGCCACGACAGCGCAATCAGGATGAACAGCGACGGCAGCACGAACAGCGCCCCGGCGATCACCCCGCCCCAGGTGCGATGCAACAGCCAGCCAATGTAGGTTGCCAGTTGCTGGGCCTCGGGGCCGGGCAGCAACATGCAGTAGTTGAGTGCATGCAGAAAGCGCCGCTCGGAGATCCAGCGCCGGCGCTCGACCAGTTCCTGATGCATGATCGCGATCTGCCCGGCCGGGCCGCCGAAACCGATGCAGCCGAGCTTGAGCCAGAAGCGCCAGGCCTGGCGCAGGGTGACGGGAGCGGGTTTGGGCAGGTCTTCAGATGAGGGGTTCAAACGCGGCTCCTGCGGTAGATGCTGTCGGAGCCGCTATCTAATCAGGCTTTTATGAAAAAGTGCTATCGGTAAGCTGAACCTGTGGCGAGGGAGCTTGCTCCCGCCGGGCTGCGAAGCAGTCCCGCTTTTTTGAGGCCGCTTAGCGCCCCAGCGGGACGGTGCGATGATTCGCCAGGCTCCCTCGCAGGATCAGGCATGCGCCAGACTCCAGCGCAACGCCGCATTCTGGTCACTCTCCCGCGCCTCGACCCAATGCGAACCCTGCGCTGTGCTCTCACGCTTCCAGAACGGCGCGCGGGTCTTGAGCACATCCATGATGAACGCGCAGGCTTCGAACGCCATGTGCCGGTGCTTGCTGCTGACGCCAACAAACACGATCGGCTCGCTCACCGCCAGTGCGCCGACCCGATGCACAATCTCCACACCCAGCAGCGGCCAGCGCTCGCGCGCCTCGTCGGCGATCTGTTCGAGGGCCTTTTCGGTCATGCCCGGATAGTGCTCGAGAAACAGCTCGTTCACGCTCTGGCCAATGTTCAGATCACGCACATAGCCGATGAAATTCACCACCGCGCCGATCCGCGGATTGCGCGCATGCAGGTCGGCGGTCAACTGGCCGACGTCGAAGCTTTTGTACTGAACTCGAACCGTCATGCTCAGCCCCCGGTGACCGGTGGGAAAAACGCGATCTCGTCGAAGTCCTCGATGGCCGCGCTCGGTTGGCACAGCTCTTGGTTCAACGCACACATCAGGTTGCCGGCGCCAAGCACTTCGCGCCATTCCTCACCACGGGCCATGAGCATCTGCCGCACGTCCTCGATACAGGTCAGATCGTCGCTCAGGGGGATTTTTTCCCCGCCCAGATTGAGGCGATCACGGTAGCTGGCGAAGTAGTTGATCAGGATCATTGCGCGTTCTCCCATTGAAAATGCCCGGAGCGTCCGCCCTGTTTGCTCAGCAGGCGGATGTCGCCGATGACCATGGCCCGGTCCACGGCTTTGCACATGTCATAGATCGTCAATGCGGCGACGCTGGCGGCGGTCAGGGCTTCGAGTTCGACGCCGGTCTGGCCGGTGAGGCGGCAGGTGCTGGTGATCTGCACGCGGTCCGGTTCGCAGGCCTTGAGTTCAACGTGAATCGAGCTGAGCAGCAGCGCATGGCACAGCGGGATCAGTTCGTGGGTGCGTTTGGCCGCCTGGATTCCGGCGATGCGCGCCACGGCGAAAACGTCGCCCTTGGGGTGACCGTTGGCCTGGATCATCTGCAGCGTTTCCGGGCGCATCTGCACCCAGGCCTGCGCCGTGGCTTCGCGGCGAGTCGCGGCTTTGTCGCTGACGTCGACCATGTTGGCGCGGCCCTGATCATCAAGGTGGGTGAGGGTGTTGCTCATGGCAAAAGCTCCTGGATCGGGCTGTAGATTCGGGGGGCGTTGCGGTGCGGCACGTGGATCAGATTGAGTCGATGCTTGAGCGCCCAACGCACCGTCAACGCGGTGGGTGCGGACAGGCTGACAAGGGTGCCAAGTCGGGCGCGCACGGCTTTGTGGATCAGCTCCAGGCTGCAACGGCTGGTGACCACCACGAAGCCCTGGCGCGCATCGACGTCAGCGATTTGCATCGCGCCGATCAGCTTGTCGAGGGCGTTGTGCCGGCCAATGTCTTCGCGGCACAACAGCGCCTCACCGCTGGCATCGAAGTACAGCGCCGCGTGCAGGGCGCCGCTGCTGCGGGCCAGTTGCTGAGCCTGTTCGATGCGTTGGCGGATACCGTCAAAATGCGCGGCCGGCGGCAGGGCGCAGGGTTGCAGGATCTGCAGTTGCGGCAACGCCTGCTCCAGCGCCTCGACGCCACAGATGCCGCAACCACTGGTGCCGGCCATCTGCCGACGATGATCTTTCAGCGCCCAGAACGCGCGGCTGGAAATCTGCACATCGGCCTGGCAGGCCTGATCGAAATGGCTCAAGCGGATGTCGTAGATCTCGTCGACGCTGTCGATGATCGCGTTGCTCAGGGCGAAGCCCCGGATGAAGTCTTCGAGGTTGCCGGGCGAGACCATCATCACCGCCTGGCTCAGGCCATTGAAGGTGATCGCCAAGGCAATTTCCGCAGCCAGGGCGGCGTGCGAGAGCAGGGCGTGCGGCAGGTATTCGCGAAACGCCACCTGTGACGGTTGAGGGGCGGGGGCGTTGGGTTCAGTGTTGGATTCGACGTGGCAGAGCATCTTGAAAAGTCCCGAAGCGCTGAAGTGGGTTCAGGCTACGGGGGTGGTGAAAGTGCGTCCAATCGCTTGTTCTGATCTGGTGATTGGGTGGGTCGATCACCGCTGTTATATCCGAAATGTGTATTCGCTGGGCGGTCCTCTTCGCGAGCAAGCCCGCTCCCACAATTGAAATGCATTTAACCTGTGGGAGCGGGCTTGCTCGCGAAGACGGTCTGACAGCCAGCATCAATGTCTGGAGAGATCACTCAAGCAACCGGCAACTCAACCCCGAACAACTTGCGCGCCTCGGCAAAACACTTCTCGGCTATCGCCGAACGCGGCTCGGTCTTGCGCATTACCAGCCCCAGTGGCGCCAGCACGCTGGCATCCGGCAGTTGCATGAACGACAGGTGTTCGATCGGCTCTTCCAGCCCGCTGTCCAGTGGCATGATCGAGCAGCAGAAACCCTGGTGAATCGCCTGCAGCAACTGGTAGGTCGAATCACTTTCCATGATCGGCTGCGGATTGAGCCCGCGACTGCGGAAGCTCAGGTCGATGGATTTGCGGTAATGCATGCCGGTGGTGATCATCCCCAGCGGCAGTTCGGCGGCGTCTTCCCAGCTCATTTCCGAGCCTTCGAAATGGTAGTGACGGTTGTCGTAAAGCAGACCGACGCGGGTTTCGCCGATCTCGAAAAAATCGAAATAGTTCGGGTTGACGTGGTCGAGGTAGCACACGCCCAGATCCAATTGGTTGTTGCCCAAACCGGCGATGATCTCGTCGGAACTCCCCGACGACAGGCTGAATTTCAGCTCGGGATAGGTCCCGGACAAACTCTGAATGTAATTGACCGGGTTGAAATTGCTCAGTGGCACCAGCCCTAGGCGCAAGCTACCGACCAGTTGCCCGCGGCACGCCGCCGCTTCGGCGAACAGACCGTCATGCGCGGCCAGCAGGGTGCGCGCCCAGGCCAGTACCCGTTCGCCGGCCTGGGTGAAACCCTCGAAGCGCTGACCGCGATTGACCAGCACCAGATCCAGCTCATCTTCCAGATTGCGCAGGCGCATCGACAGGGTCGGCTGGGTGATGTGGCAGCGGGCGGCGGCCTGGCCGAAGTGTCGGGTTTCGTCCAGTGCGATCAGGAACTTGAGTTGTTTGATGTCCACGAAGGCACCTGCTCGTTGAGAAATTGAATGGAGTACTGACGCAGATGCGCGCAGCGCACGAAAAACGCGAGGTGTGACGATCTCACCTGCCTGTATCTGCGTCCAATCGGAAGAATTGAAAAGCCTATCGATCAGCTCTATCGCCCATGGTTTCAAAGGCGTTGGCCGAGGTCAACGGCGCCGATAGAGCAGCTCGATAATGTGGTTGGCCAGAGTGATTAGACAGTACTCATAAGTGGCACTTAGGCTGCTCGGCAATCTGATTGACTACTGCCGGAGATTCCCATGAGTGCGAAAGCGGATGCCCTGTTTGTCCCCCTGAACATAGCCGTACTGACCGTCAGCGATACTCGCGATTATGCGAGCGACACGTCCGGCCAATTGCTGGTCAGCCGCTTGCTGGAGGCCGGTCATACCTTGAGCGAACGCAACCTGCTCAAGGATGACCTGTACAAGATCCGCGCCCAGGTCGCGCACTGGATTGCCGACGACAGCATTCAGGTGGTGCTGATCACCGGCGGCACTGGTTTCACCGGGCGCGACAGCACGCCGGAAGCGGTGGCCTGTCTGCTCGACAAGCAGATCGACGGGTTTGGCGAGTTGTTCCGCGCCATTTCGATTCTCGACATCGGCACCTCGACCGTGCAAAGCCGCGCGCTGGCCGGGCTGTCCAACGGCACGCTGGTGTGCTGCCTGCCGGGTTCGACCGGTGCCTGTCGCACAGCGTGGGAAGGTATCCTCGCCGAGCAACTGGATAACCGCCACCGCCCGTGCAACTTTGTGCCGCACCTCAAATCAGTCGCTGCCTGTGGGCCGCGCGGATGAGCAAGGCAGGGTTGATGCCGGTCGAGGACGCCCTCGACCAGTTGCTCGGCATGGCCAATGAGCAACGTCTGGCCGATAGCGAAATTCTGCCGCTCGACGAGGCACGTGGGCGGGTGCTGGCCAGTGATCTGGTCGCCTCGCTCGACTTGCCGCCGTGGCCGAATAGCGCCATGGACGGTTATGCCTTGAACCTGGCCGATCTGCATCGTCAGCCGCTGAAGGTGTCGCAGAAGGTCTACGCCGGTCTGGCACCGGACGCGCTATTGCCCGGCACCTGCGCGCGGATCTTTACCGGCGCACCGTTGCCGCCCGGCGCTACCTGCGTCGAGATGCAGGAGAACGTCGAAGTGCTGGAGGACGGCCGCGTGCGTTTTTTGCAGCCGTTGAAGGCGGGGCAGAACATTCGCGCGCAGGGTCAGGAAAACCGCGTCGGCGACATCCTGCTGCGCGCCGGCAAACGCCTCGGGCCGTTCGAACTGGCGGTCGCCGCCGGGCAGGGGCTGGCACAGGTGCACGTGGTGCGTCGCCCGCGCGTGGCGCTGCTGTCCACCGGTGACGAACTGGTCGAGCCGGGCCTGCCGCTGCGTCCCGGCAGCATCTACAACAGCAACCGCGTGTTGCTCGGCCACTGGCTGAGGGAACTGGGCTGCGAGGTGATCGACGCCGGGATCCTGCCGGATCGTCCGGCGCAGACGCGGCTCAAACTTGAGCAACTGCAAGTGGCGGCTGACCTGATCCTGACCACCGGCGGGGTGTCTGCCGGCGATGCCGATTGCCTTGGGCAGGTGCTGCGCGAGGACGGCAAACCGCTGCTGTGGAAGTTGGCGATCAAGCCTGGCAAACCGCTGACCGTGGGCCATTTCGGCACGGTGCCGGTGATTGGCCTGCCGGGCAATCCGACCTCGGCGCTGGTAACTTTTGGCCTGCTGGCGCGACCGTATCTGCTGCGCATTCAAGGCGTGGAAGAGGTCATGCCGTTGAGCTTTACGGTGAATGCCGGGTTCGCCTGGAGCAAGGCGGGCAGCCGTCGAGAGTATCTGCGGGTGCGGCTGGAGGCGGGCAGTGCGGTGTTGTATCCGAACCAGAGTTCCGGCGTTTTGCTCGGAGCGACCTGGGCCGATGGGCTGGTTGAGGTGCCGGAAAACAGTACTCACAACATCGGGGATGAGCTGCGCTTCATTCCCTTCAGTGAACTCTTCTGACCCCAACACGAATCAAAACTGTGGGAGCGAGCCTGCTCGCGAAGGCGGCGTGTCATACAACATCAATGTTGACTGACAGGCACTCTTCGCGAGCAGGCTCGCTCCCACATTTGGATTTGTGATGATCAGCCATTCTGCGGGGTGTACCTGGAACCTGTAGGAGTGAGCCTGCTCGCGATGACGGCGGCACAGTCAACATCTTTACTGACTGGGCGACCGCTATCGCGAGCAGGCTCACTCCTACAGAGGGAGCGAGCTCAGCTCAGCACATAGTCCACCGGCAGCAACATCGGCGGCAGGTCGGTTTCGCCCAGTTCGCTGAGAATGTCACGCTCGATGGTGCGCACCAGCGAGTCGGTCGCCAAATCGTTTTCGTCGCGGCCGAACGGGTCTTCCAGTTCATCGGCAATCGCATCCAGACCAAAGAACGTGTAGCTGACAATCGCCGTGAACAGCGGGGTCAGCCAGCCCAGCGGTTCGGCCATGGCGAACGGCAGCAGGACGCAGAACAGGTAGATCGTGCGGTGCAGCAGCAAGGTGTAGGGGAAGGGCAGCGGGGTGTTTTTGATCCGCTCGCACACCGCTTGTGCCTGAGTCAGGCTGGTCAGGTGATTGGCCAGCAGCATGTAGCGCCACTCGCTCAGTTCACCGCTTTGATGCAGATCCGAACATTGCTGGCCGACCTGCTGCAGAATCCGCCCGCTGTAGTCCGGCACCTGCGCATCGTGTTGCGGGGTGATCCACTTGCTGCTGGCCGCCGCTTCGCTTTCCCGGCGCAACCGCGCGTTCAACGCATGAGCAAACCCGCAGAGGTTGAGCAGCAACGGCTTGCGCTGCGCCGATTCTCGGATGACATGGGTTTCGCGAATTACCGAACGAATGTGCACCAGCACATCGCCCCAGGCCTTGCGCGCTTCATACCAGCGGTCGTAGCAGGCGTTGTTGCGAAAATTCATGAAGATCGACAGTGACAGCCCGAGCAGGGTGAACGGCGTGGCGTTGACCTTGGTGAAGTTGCTCGGGTGGAGCATTTCAATCAGCACGATGGCAGAAGCCAGCAGGGTGACCATCAAGGTGCGCAGGGCGATACGTTTGGCGATCGAACCCTTCAGGGTGAAGAGGATGGCGAATTGGTTGACCTTGGGTCTGATGATCATGCTGGGCGATCCCGGTTACGCAGGGTGAGGGCGGCTCAGCCGCCGGTCATGTTCATGAAGCGCACGACCTGAACGTCGTCGTTCACTTCGAAATTGTGCCGATACGGCTTGAGTTTCATCGCTTCGATGATGGCCTTCTCCAGCCGCTCTGGTTGCCCCGGATGAGCGCGCAGCACGGCTTTGAGATCCATCGAATGCTCGTTACCCAGACACAGTAGCAGGCGCCCTTCGACGGTCAGTCGCACGCGGTTGCAAGTGCCACAGAAATTGTGGCTGTGCGGCGAGATAAAGCCCAGACGAATGTCCGGCGCCTCGGCCAGCCGCCAGTAGCGCGACGGGCCCTGGGTCGACTCGGCGGAGTCGATCAGGGTGTAGCGCTCGGCGATTTTTTCGCGCACCTGGGCGCTGGAGAAAAACGACTCGGCGCGGCTGTGTTCGCTGATGATCCCCAGCGGCATTTCCTCGATGAAGGAGACGTCGAGCTGGCGGTCGATGGCAAAGCTCACCAGATCGTTGATCTCCTGATCGTTGCGCCCCTGCATCACCACCACGTTGAGTTTGGTTCGGGTGAAACCGGCCTTGCGCGCCGCATCGATGCCGCTGATCACCTGCGCCAGATCACCGGTGCGGGTCATTTGCTTGAAACGATCCGGGTCGAGGCTGTCGAGGCTGATGTTCAGCCGCTTGACCCCGGCGTCGAACAACGGCGCGGCGAGTTTGCCCAGCTGCGAGCCATTGGTGGTCATGCACAGCTCACGCAGGCCGGGCAGGGCGGCGATCTGCTCGCACAGCTTGACCACGCCCGGACGAATCAGCGGCTCGCCGCCGGTCAGGCGAATCTTGCGCGTGCCCAGCGCCACGAAGCTCTGCGCCAGTTGATAGATCTCCTCCAGCGTCAGCACTTGCTGGCGCGGCAGAAACTGCATGTCCTCGGCCATGCAATACACGCAGCGGAAGTCGCAGCGGTCGGTGACCGACATGCGCAGATAGTCGACGCGGCGGTTGTAACCATCGATCAAGACACGCTCTGACATGACAGCCTCGCAGAAGTGGGAAGTCCGCATGGACGGAACCGGTTAGCGCAGATTATGGGCAACTTCAGATCTCGTCCAATCACTGTTTATGACTGCTTGATTGAGCGCGTCGATGATCAATTATTTTCTCTGGAAAGTTACCGCTTTAGTTTCGCAACGCCCCGTAAATAAAGGGTTTTTCGCCGTGATAGAGGGTTTCGATAATGTGGTCATAAATAGCGATTAGACAATGTTTTGTAACGGTTCATATCCTTGCTCCGGCAACTGAAACGACCACTTTATTGCTGTGCAAAGTCGGCCGTCGCTGTTTAACCAAGATCAGGTTCATGCCTGTGTGCATCGTCATGGAGATGTCCCATGTCACAAGTCGACCGTTACAAACCTTACAAGGGTGCCGCTGCCGGTTGGGGGGCTGTGATCAGCCTGACCAAAAGCTGGCTGGGCAGTGAAAACGCCCTGAAAAACATCCGCGCCATGCTCAAGACCAACCAGAACGGCGGCTTCGACTGCCCGGGCTGTGCCTGGGGTGAGGCACCCGGTGCGAGCATGCTCAAGTTCTGCGAGAACGGCGCCAAAGCGGTGAACTGGGAGGCCACCGGGCGTTTGGTCGACCCGGCGTTCTTCAATAAGTACACGGTATCGAGCCTGGCCGAGCAGAGCGACTACTGGCTGGAATATCAGGGCCGTCTGACCCACCCGATGCGCTACGACGCGCGGATCGACCGTTATGTGGAAACCACCTGGGAAGACGCGTTCGCGCTGATCGCCGAACACCTCAAGGGTCTGAAATCGCCGCACGAGGCCGAGTTCTATACCTCGGGCCGGGCCAGCAACGAAGCGGCGTTTCTCTATCAGTTGTTCGTCCGCGCCTATGGCACCAACAACTTTCCTGACTGCTCGAACATGTGCCACGAAGCCAGTGCGGTGAGCATGGGCGAGACGCTGGGCGTGGGCAAGGGCACCGTGGTCTACGAGGATCTGCATCATGCCGACGCGATTTTCGTCATCGGCCAGAACCCCGGCACCAACCACCCACGCATGCTCGAACCGCTGCGTGAAGCGGTGAAACGCGGCGCGCAGGTGGTGTGCATCAACCCGCTGAAAGAGCGTGGCCTGGAACGTTTCCAGAACCCGCAGAACCCGATCGAGATGCTCAGCAACGGTTGGGAAGCGACCAACACCGCGTACTTCCGCCCGGCCCTGGGTGGCGACATGGCGATGATTCGCGGCATGGTCAAATTCCTTCTGCAGTGGGAACGTGAAGCCCAGGCCTGCGGTGGCGAACCGGTGTTCGACCATGCGTTTATCGCCGAGCACACCTCGGGTCTGGACAGTTACCTGGCAGAAGTCGACGCCACGACCTGGGAGCACATCCTCGAGCAGTCCGGCGTGCCGTTGCACGACATCGAACTGGCGGCGCGCATGTATGGCCGCGCCAAGAGCGTGATCATGTGCTGGGCCATGGGCCTGACCCAACACGTGCACTCGGTGCCGACCCTGCAGGAGGTCATCAACCTGCAACTGCTGCGCGGCAACGTTGGCCGTCCGGGTGCCGGTCTGTCGCCGGTGCGTGGTCACAGCAACGTGCAGGGCGACCGCACCATGGGCATCAACGAACTGGCGCCGAAGGAGCTGATGGACGCGCTGGAAAAACGCTTCAACTTCAAAGTGCCGCGCATGCACGGCCACAACACGGTGATGGCGATCGGTGCGATGGAGCGTGGCGAAGCCAAAGTGTTTATCGGTCTGGGCGGCAACTTTGCCCAAGCCACGCCGGACACCCCGCGAACCCACGAAGCGATGCGCAAACTCGACCTGACCGTGCACATTTCGACCAAGCTCAACCGCAGCCATCTGGTCACCGGTCGCGACGCATTGATCCTGCCGTGCCTCGGTCGCACCGACATCGACATCCAGGCCGAAGGCCCGCAAGGCGTGACCGTGGAAGACACCTTCAGCATGGTGCATTTGTCGTTCGGTCAGTTGAAACCGAAGTCGGCGCACTTGAAATCCGAGCCGGCGATCATTGCCGGAATCGCCGCCGCCACGTTGGGCAAGCATCCAATCGATTGGGAGTGGGTGGTGGGCGACTACGGGCGCATTCGCAATCTGATCGGCGATGTGATTCCGGGCTTCGAGAACTTCAACGAAAAACTGCTGACCCCGGGTGGCTTCCACCTCGGCAACGACGCCTCGGATCGGGTCTGGAACACTGAGTCGGGCAAAGCCCAGTTCACCCCGTGCGTGCTGCCGGAACACCTGATCAGCGAAGGCGTGCGCAACCTGCCGGTCAAGCCGGATCTGATCCTGCAGACCATGCGCTCCCACGACCAGTACAACACCACGCTGTACGGCCTCGACGACCGTTATCGCGGGGTCTACGGCATGCGCGACGTGATCTTCGCCAACGAACAGGATATCCAGCGCCTCGGTTTCGAACCGGGGCAGAAGGTCGATCTGGTGGCGCTGTGGGATGACGAGCGCGAGCGTCGGGTCAGCGGTTTCACCCTGATCGCCTACGACATTCCGCCCGGTCAGGCCGCGGCGTACTACCCGGAAACCAATCCGCTGGTGCCGCTGGAAAGCTACGGCGACCGGACCTACACGCCGACCTCGAAATTCGTCGCGATTCGCCTCGAAGCGGCCAAGGTCAGCAACCTGATCCCGTCATCGCTGGCCTGACCCGCAACCTATAAAAACACTGACAATTTCACTGGCTGCAGGCGTTCGCGCCTGGCGGTGGCCCGGCGACGTGCTGCCGCTTTTCAGCCTGGATGAGGACATCATCATGCTCAACATGGAGGCACTGGACCTGGCGCGAATTCAATTCGCGTTCACGGTTTCGTTCCACATTATCTTCCCGGCGATCACTATCGGCCTGGCGAGTTTCCTCGCGGTACTCGAAGGCCTGTGGCTGAAAACCCGTGACGACACCTACCGCGATCTCTACCACTTCTGGTCGAAGATCTTTGCCGTCAACTTCGGCATGGGCGTGGTCTCGGGGCTGGTCATGGCGTACCAGTTCGGCACCAACTGGAGCGGCTTTTCCGACTTCGCCGGTAGCATCACCGGGCCGTTGCTGACCTATGAGGTGCTGACGGCGTTCTTCCTTGAGGCCGGTTTCCTCGGGGTCATGCTGTTCGGCTGGAACCGCGTCGGCCGTGGCTTGCACTTCTTTGCCACGGTGATGGTCGCTATCGGCACGCTGATTTCAACCTTTTGGATTCTCGCCTCCAACAGCTGGATGCAGACGCCGCAGGGCTTCGAAATCGTCGACGGGCGGGTGATGCCGCTGGACTGGCTGGCGATTGTGTTCAACCCGTCGTTTCCGTTCCGTCTGGCGCACATGGCGATCGCCGCGTTCGTCGCCACGGCCTTCTTCGTGGGCTCGTCGGCGGCCTGGCATTTGCTGCGCGGCAACAATACCGCGCCGGTGCGCCGGATGTTTTCCATGGCGTTGTGGATGGCGCTGATCGTGGCACCGATTCAGGCGGTGGTCGGTGACGCCCACGGCTTGAACACCCTGGAACATCAACCGGCAAAAATCGCCGCCATCGAAGGCCATTGGGAAAACGCCGACAACGGCCCGACGCCGCTGGTGCTGTTCGGCATCCCCGACATGCAGGCGGAGAAGACCAAATATGCGCTGGAGATTCCGTACCTCGGCAGCCTGATCCTGACTCACAGCCTCGACAAGCAGATCCCGGCGCTCAAGAGCTTCCCGAAAGAGGACCGGCCGAACTCGACCATCATCTTCTGGAGCTTCCGCGTCATGGCTGGGCTGGGCATGTTGATGATCCTTGTCGGTGTGCTCGGTCTGGCGCTGCGCCGTGGCGGCAAGCTCTATCAGCATCGCGGCTTCCAGCGTCTGGTATTGCTGATGGGGCCGAGCGGGTTGATCGCGTTGCTGGCCGGCTGGATCACTACCGAAGTCGGGCGTCAGCCGTGGGTGGTTTACGGCCTGATGCGCACCCATGACGCCGCGTCGCACCACTCGGTGGCGCAGATGAGCACCTCGCTGTTGCTGTTCGTGGTGATCTACTGCTCGGTATTCACCGTGGGCATCGGCTACATGATGAAACTGGTGAAGAAGGGTCCGCAGCCGCATCACGAACATCCGCCGGAGGGCGATCAGTTGCAGACCCCGCGCCGGCCTATTTCAGCGGCGACCGCCCCGATGAAGGAGCATTGAGTCATGGGTATTCAAGGTATCGATCTCTCGTTGATCTGGGGTGTGATCATCGCCTTCGGGGTGATGATGTACGTGATCATGGACGGCTTCGATCTGGGCCTGGGGATCCTGTTTCCGCTGATCCCGGATGAGCAGGAGCGCGACGTGATGATGAACACCGTCGCCCCGGTGTGGGACGGCAACGAAACCTGGCTGGTGCTCGGTGGTGCGGCGTTGTATGGCGCGTTTCCACTGGCCTACGGGGTGATTCTGGAGGCGCTGTACCTGCCGCTGATCCTGATGCTCTGCGGGCTGATTTTCCGTGGCGTGGCGTTCGAGTTTCGCTTCAAGTCGTCAGCGCAAAAGCGTCACTGGTGGGACAAGGCGTTCATCGGCGGTTCGCTGCTGGCGACGTTCTCCCAGGGTGTGGCGATCGGCGCCTACGTGTCGGGCATTCCCGTGGTGAATCGGCAGTTTGCCGGTGGCGGCCTGGACTGGCTGGCGCCGTTTCCGCTGGTGTGCGGCGTCGGTCTGGTGGTGGCGTATGCGCTGCTGGGCAGCACCTGGTTGCTGGTCAAGACCGAAGGCATGCTCGAGTCGCGGATGCGTCTGTTCACCCGGCCGCTGGCGTGGTTGCTGACGGCGATGGTGGTGGTGATTGGTGCGTGGACACTGAAGTTGCACCCGGAGCTGGCCACTCGCTGGTCGACCAGCGGGCACTTGATGGTGTTCGCCGGGTTGGTGGTGCTGGCACTGCTGGCGTTGTTCGGGCTGCTGCGTACCTTGCGTCAGCGTCACACCCACTGGCCGTTCGTGTTCACTCTGGTGTTGATGCTGCTCGGTTACATCGGCCTGGCGTTGAGCATCTGGCCAAACATCATCCCGCCATCGGTGAGCCTGTGGGCCGCGGCGTCACCGCCATCGAGCCAGTTGTTCGCCCTGATCGGCGCACTGTTCATCCTGCCGGTGATCCTGATGTACACCTTCTGGAGCTACTACGTATTCCGCGGCAAAGTGAGGATTGGCGATGGCTACCATTGATTCGCGTGAGGTCAAAACCAGCCGCTGGTACAAGCGCCTGGGCTGGTTGTTGCTGATCTGGTTCGGCAGTGTCGTGTCACTCGCCGTGGTGGCGAGTGTACTGAAACTGGCGATGTATGCAGCGGGGATGAGAACCCACTGACCCTGAAAAACCGGAGCCATGGCTCCGGTTTTTTTTGTGCCTCCCCATCCTTCGGATGACTGATTAACCTGTGGGAGCTGGGGGCTGATTGGAAGAGGTGAGAACACTGCCAATTATTGTGGGAGCTGGCTTGCCAGCGAAGGCGATGGGTCAGACGACATCGATGGTTGACTGTGCAGGCCTCATCGCTGGCAAGCCAACGCCCACAGGGGATGGGGGTTATTGGAAGAGGTGAGAACACTGCCAATCATTGTGGGAGCTGGCCTGCCAGCGATGGCGATGGGTCAGACGACATCGATGGTTGACTGTGCAGGCCTCATCGCTGGCAGGCCAGCTCCCACAGGGGATGGGGGTTATTGGAAGAGGTGAGAACACTGCCAATTATTGTGGGAGCTGGCTTGCCAGCGAAGGCGATGGGTCAGACGACATCGATGGTTGACTGTGCAGGCCTCATCGCTGGCAAGCCAACTCCCACAGGGGATGGGGGTTATTGGAAGAGGTGAGAACACTGCCAATCATTGTGGGAGCTGGCTTGCCAGCGATGGCGATAGGTCAGACGACATCGATGGTTGACTGTGCTGGCCTCATCGCTGGCAAGCCAGCTCCCACAGGGAACACTAGTGTTTTTGGGAGTTACTGCGCCCCAAACATCGCGGTCCAGTAAATCCCGGCGCTGCTCTTTGGATCGGTCGCGTAGGCGGCGCCGAGTTCTTTGTATTGCGGGTTCATCAGGTTAGCGCAGTGGCCGGGGCTGGCGAGCCAGCCGTCGACGACCTTGCGCACGGTGTCTTGCCCGGCGGCGATGTTTTCGCCGACCAGTTGCCCGCTGTAGCCGGCCAGTTCGGCGCGGTCACCGGGTGTGCGGCCGTCGCGGTCCTTGTGGTCGAAATAGTTGTTGTTGGCCATGTCGCGGCTGTGATCCTGGGAGATCGTGCCCAGGCTCGCGTTCCACGCCAGTGGCCCGGCAGCGGCAAAGGCCTGGCCGCCGCATTGGCGCGGCTGGGCGCGGGCGGCGTTGAGTTGTTCGAGCAACTTCTGGCCTTCGCTTTGCGCATCGCCGAGCTTCGCCGACAGTAGAGGTCGCGCCAGCACAATACGCCAGTCACGATCAGCACGGCTGACCCCGACATCGACGAACTGCGGGTCCAGCACCACCTGGCAGAAACTTTCCTCAATCGCCTTCATCGCCGACGCTGCATCCCGTGGGCCGTTGAGGGTGATCGCCTGCACGTTGACCATCGGGTAACTGGCGCTGGCCATGGCCTGTTGCAGATCGACCGCACCGGCGGCCGGCAGTCTCAGCCGTGGATCGGCCGACAGCGGTGGCAGTTCACTGGACGCCTGGCTGCCGCAACGCTGCGGTTGGCTGCGGTAGGCATTGATCGACTCGATCAGTTGCGACTCGTCGGCAGCCATGGCCGAGGCGGCCACAGCCAGGCCCACGGACAGCGCGGCAAAACGCAAGACGGATGGCATGAAGCGCATGGAAATCTCCCTTGAGCTGAGTGCGCTCATGATGCGCGAAAGGCCCCCGGTCAGTGCAATGTCTTTTTCTTCATCGAGCGGTTTTTTCTGTGGAACGTTACGTCGGTATTTGCCGTCTACACTCTCCGAAGGCCCCGGGAACCGGGCGTCTCCCCCACGAAACACCTTGCCCGGAACGGGCGTTGCCGGAAGAACTGACATGGGATTGAAATGGTTGGCTGGCTGTTTCGCATTAACCCTTATGGCCGGCGTTGTGAACGCCACCGATCAGACCCCGATCAAGGCCAAGGCCGAAGAGAAAGCCCAGGTGCTGGAAGAAAAGGCCGCCGACAAAGTCAGCGCGGCGCCAGCACCCAAATCCGAAGCGATCACCCCCACTGAAGTGCAGGCGGTTGACCCCGCCGGCACCGCGCCGCTGGACGATCCGATCACCTGCCTGGCACGCAGTATCTACTGGGAAGCCAAAGGCCGTGACACGCTGGAAATGGAGGCGGTGGCCAACGTGGTGATGAACCGCCTCGGCCATGACGGCTTCCCCGACACCGTGTGTGCAGTCGTCAAGCAAGGTTCGGAAACCAAGAGCTGCCAGTTCTCCTGGTGGTGCGATGGCAAGGCCGATCAGGTCAAGGAAGACGCCGAATACACCCTGGCCAAGGACATCGCCGGTAAGGCGCTCAACCGCCAGTTGCCGGATCGCACCCATGGCGCACTGTACTTCCATGATCGCCAGGTGCATCCGAGCTGGGCCAAGGAGTACAAAAAGACCGCCGCGGTCGGCAAATTCCTGTTCTATAAACCGGCCGGCGGCGATGCGC
The DNA here is from genome assembly GCF_014200835.1 of Pseudomonas sp. JAI115. Classification (NCBI taxonomy): domain Bacteria; kingdom Pseudomonadati; phylum Pseudomonadota; class Gammaproteobacteria; order Pseudomonadales; family Pseudomonadaceae; genus Pseudomonas; species Pseudomonas sp. JAI115. Next base: position 666,442 of record NZ_JACHCY010000001.1, on the reverse strand, counting down.
GTTAGACGCAGACTTCCCGTACACAGTTGCGCAGCCAGCGGTGCGCCGGGTCGGCGTCCATACGCGGGTGCCAGAGCATCGACACGCTGATCGGCGGCATCCTGAAGGGCAGGGCGAAGCTGTGCAGGCCCATGCGCAGCTTGCTGGTGTGACGCTCCGGAACCGTGGCGATCAGGTCCGATTCGCGGACCAGCGTCAGCGCCGCCGAAAAGCCGCCGAACGAGGTGACGATATCCCGCGTCAGACCTGCGGCGAGCAACGCTTCGTCGACCGGGCCGCTGCTGCGCCCGCGCCGTGAGATCAGAATGTGCTGGCCGCCGGCAAAGCGTTTGCTGCTGATCTTGCCCGAGCTCAACGGATGGCCTTCGCGCACCACGCCGATCCAGTGATCCTCAAACAGAATGCGGCTGTGCAGCGTCGGGTCGGTGCTGTCGTCGACCACGCCGGTCTCCAGATCGACCCGGCCTTCGCGCAACGGCGTGCTGTCCTTGTCGGCTTTCTGCACAAAGCGCAGGCGCACGCCGGGCGCTTCTTCAGCGATGCGCGCGAGCAGCGCGGCGGCGAAGGTTTCGACAAAACCGTCGGTGTTGCGCAGGGTGAAGGTGCGCTGCAACTGGCCGGGATCGAGCACTTCGGCGGGGCGCAACACCGCCTCGGCTTCCTGCACCAGAGCGCTGACCCGCTCACGCAATTCCAGCGCACGCGGGGTCGGCACCAGACCTCGGCCGGCGCGCACCAGCAACGGATCGCCAGTGGTTTCGCGCAGCCGGGCCAGGGCGCGGCTCATCGCTGACGGGCTCAACCGCAGAATGTGCGCGGCGCGGGCGACGCTGCCTTCGCGCAACAACACGTCGAGGGTGATCAACAGGTTCAGATCCGGTGTGCTCATGACATGGCGTTCCGTGCAGGTATCAAGTGCAAAGCATGCGTCTTGCGCCTTGCCTTGTCGAGACGCAGGCTATGCCGTCTGACCTTTGCACCAGGAGCGCCCGATGCCCGGATCCCCCTTGCCCCCTCAAGCCCGCTGGGCGCTGACCAGTCTGGCGCTGTCGATGTTGATGCCGTCGCTGGACACCAGCATCGCCAATGCCGGATTACCGACCTTGGCTGCAGCGTTCGATGCGACGTTTCAACAGGTGCAGTGGATCGTGCTGGCCTACCTGCTGGCGGTCACCACGTTGATTGTCAGTGTCGGGCGTCTGGGCGATGTGTTCGGGCGGCGACGCCTGCTGCTGATCGGCATCGGCATTTTTACCAGTGCTTCGCTGTGCTGTGCGCTGGCGCCGGGGCTGGGCTGGTTGATCGGCGCGCGGGCCGTGCAGGGCCTTGGCGCGGCGATCATGTTCGCCTTGACGGTGGCGCTGGTGGCGGATGCGGTGCCCAAGGCGCGGGCGGGCAGTGCGATGGGCTTGCTGGCAACCATGTCGGCCACCGGCACCAGCCTCGGGCCATCGCTGGGCGGTCTGCTGATCACGCATGTCGGCTGGCCGTCGATCTTTGTCCTCAACGTGCCGTTGGGCCTGCTCAACGCGTGGCTGGTTTATCGATATCTGCCGGCGGATCGCCCGGCCAAATCGGCAGTCGCGTTTGATTACCTCGGCACCGTGGTGCTGGTATTGACGCTGGCCGCCTACGCGCTGGCGATGACGCTCGATGGCTACACGCTGATGTTGCTGCTGGTCAGCCTGTGCGGGGCAGGGGTGTTTGTTGCGGTCGAGATGAACGCCAGGGCGCCGCTGATTCGCCTGTCATTGTTTGCCGACGCACGTCTGAGCAGCAGCCTGGCGCTAACGTTGCTGGTAACGACGGTGATGATGACCACGCTGGTGGTCGGGCCGTTTTACCTGAGCCGGGGCCTGGGACTGGGCAGCACCGTGGTCGGCCTGGCATTGTCGGTCGGGCCGCTGCTGGCGGCGTGCGGCGGGGTGCCGGCGGGGCGTTTGGTGGATCGCTTCGGTGCGCGGCGGGTGGTGCCGGGGGCGTTGTTCGGGTTGGCCGGTGGTTGCAGTTTGTTGGCGTTGTTGCCGATGAGTCTCGGTCTGCCGGCGTATCTGCTGCCGATGGCTGTGGTTGCCAGCAGTTACGCGTTGTTCCAGGCGGCGAACAATACCGGGTTGATGGCGACGGTCAGTCAGGATCAGCGCGGCGTGGTGTCGGCCCTGCTCGGGCTGTCACGCAATCTCGGACTGATCACCGGCGCGGCGGTCATGGGCGCGGTGTTCGCCTTCGCTACGGGTGACCCGACGCAAGCCCCGGCCGAGGTCATCGGCAGTGGCTTGCACTACACGTTCGGGGTTGCGGCGGCGCTGATGGTCGTCGCCCTGATCGTCAGCTGGCGTGGGTACTCAAGATGCTCGCCACTTGCTGCGGCTGGCAGTTGAGGTACGGCGAGGACTTCAGCCAGCGCTGGTCCGGGTACCAGGAGAACATGAACTGGCCGTCCTTGAGTTTGTCGATCACCTGCTTCGCCACTTGCGGGCGCACCGCCGGGCAACCCTGGCTGCGACCGATACGGCCCTGACGCTTGCTCCACAACGGATTCACGTAGTCGGCGGCGTGGATCACGATGGCCCGGTCGCGGGCCAGGTCATTGAAGCCCGGCTCCAGACCGTCCATGCGCAGCGAATAACCGTGGGTCCCCTCGTAACTTTCCTGGGTGCGGAACAGACCGAGGCTGGATTGGTAACTGCCTTCGCGGTTGGAGAACTGGGTAGCGAAATTTTCCCCGGAATTTGAACCGTGGGCGACCAGATCGCGCAGCACCAGTTTCTTTCTGTTCAGATCGAAGATCCACAGCCGGCGGGCGGTGGAGGGCTGCGAATAGTCGATGATCGCCAAGTGGCGTGAGGGTCTCGCGCCATTGTTCACTGCGCATTGCATGGCGCTCAAGGCACCTTTCAGCGCTTGGGGATTGAGTTCCGGCGCGGCGTGGGCGAGGCTGGTGAAGAGAACCGGCGATGGTTTGCCGGCGGCGAAAGCTGGGCTGCTCACGACGACGAGGGTCGCGGTGGTCAGCAGAAGTCGGCGCAAATACGTCAACATTTATAAAGTGTCCTCACTTGCTACTTATTTGGCACTTTGGCTCCTGACTCCCAGTCATACCCGACAGACCCCTGTTTCGAGCCTGACTGTTCAGCGCACCTGATGTAAGGTTGACCGTCATTCAGACGGCCACGGATTGGAGTAAAGCAGTTGTTCAAAAAGTACGCATGCTACTTGAGCATTTGTTTGCTCGCTGCGCCGTTTGTCGCTTGCGCCGATGAGCCGCTGCCACCGTTGCAGACCCTGCCGACGCCGCCGGCGGAAATGCCGCTCGAGCCGCAAAGTCCGCTGCAAGCGGTGCTGATCGGTTTGCCCCAGGCGTGCCCGGCGATTGCCGCGCACCTGAGCGGCGCGGCGCTGACGCAATTGCAGGCGTTTTATCAGCAGCAGGACTGGCTGCCGGTGTGGGCCAGCGAGTCCGGGCGATTGCCGGCCTTGCGCGCGCAGTTGCAGCTGTTGGCCGATGATGGCCTCAATCCCAAGCGCTACCCGGTGGCGGCCAATCCGCCGCAGGACGGCGAGTTGTGTGCCGATATCGATATCAGCCGCTCGTATCTGCAAGCGCTGCAGGACCTGCATTACGGTCGTCTGCTGCAATCGCATTTCGAGCCGCTGTGGCATTCCGATGACACCCCGCGTGATCGTCAGGCGGAATTGCTGGCGATCGCCGTGCCCGGTCTGCACGACATCAAGACCGCGTTCGATCTGGCGCGTCCGCGTCTGGCGCAATACCAGAGCCTGCGCCACCTCTACGCCAGCCAGCGGCTGCAGGCCTTGCCGCACTGGCAGTCGGTGGGCAACGGCCCGTTGCTGCGCCCGGCGATGGAAGACAAACGCGTGCCGGAACTGGCCCAACGCCTGTTCAACGAAGGCTATCTGACTCACGCCATCGGTACGCCCGGCAATGCCTATGAGGGCGTGCTGGTGGAAGCGGTGAAGAGCTTTCAGGCCAACCATTCGTTGCAGGCCGACGGGGTAGTCGGGCCGGGGACGATTGCCGAGCTCAACATCAGCCCGCTGACGCGCCGCGAACAATTGCGCGTCAACCTTGAACGTTTCCGCTGGCTGGCGCAGGACATGGAGCCCGACGGTTTGCTGGTCAACGTCGCTGCCGCCGAGTTGACCCTATATCAGGCCGGCGTGCCGGTCTGGCAGACCCGTACCCAGGTCGGTCGCGCCGAGCGGCAGACCCCGCTGCTGAAATCAAGGGTCACCCGTCTGACCCTGAACCCGACCTGGACCGTGCCGCCGACCATCTGGAAGGAAGACAAACTGCCGGCGATCCGCAAGGATCAGACCTTCCTCAGCCGGCAGAATCTGCAGGTGCTCGACGCCCATGGCCAGCCGTTGGCCGCAGCGGATATCGACTGGGACAACCCCGGCAACATCATGCTGCGCCAGGAGGCCGGGCCGCGTAATCCGCTGGGGCAACTGGTGATCCGCTTCCCCAACCCATTCGCGGTTTACCTGCACGATACGCCGAGCAAGGCCCTGTTCGACAAAGGCCCGCGCGCCTTCAGCTCCGGCTGTGTGCGGGTCGAGCACCCGATGCAACTGCGCGACCTGTTGCTGACCCCGGCGGAACGTACGCGCACCGACACCTTGCTCGCCACCGGCAGCACCCACGAATTCCGCCTGTCGGCACCGGTTCCGATCCTGATGACCTACTGGACGGCGCAGGTCGGCAAGGATGGGCAGGTGCGCTATGCGCCGGATATCTATAGCCGCGACAGCGCGCTGCTCGCCGGTCTCGACGGCGCACACTGAATCGCAGTCATACATACAACCCTGTAGGAGTGAGCCTGCTCGCGATAGCGGTGTATCAGAAAGATCAACTTCACAAATACACCGCTATCGCGAGCAGGCTCACTCCTACAAAGGGGTTTGTGTGATTCCGCAAGCTTGCGCAGCGTCTAGCCCCAGTGTCCCCGCAATCCCATGGGGCGAGACTTCGGAACCCGGCATGCAAGCGCTGTTGAACGAGATTCTTGACGCTGTCCGGCCCTTGATCGGGCAGGGCAAAGTGGCTGATTACATTCCCGCCCTCGGCACCGTGCCGGCCAATCAGCTGGGCATCGCCGTGTATGGCAACGACGGCGAAATGTATTGCGCCGGCGACGCCGAGACGCCGTTCTCGGTGCAGAGTATTTCCAAGGTGTTCAGCCTGGTGCAGGCGATCGAGCATTCCGGTGAGGCGATCTGGGAGCGCCTGGGGCACGAGCCGTCCGGCCAGCCGTTCAACTCGCTGGTGCAACTGGAGTTCGAACGCGGGCGCCCGCGCAATCCGTTCATCAACGCCGGGGCGCTGGTGATCTGCGACATCAACCAGTCGCGTTTCGCCGCGCCAGCCCTGTCGATGCGCGACTTCGTGCGGCGCCTGTCGGGCAATCCACAGGTGATCGTCGACGGCAAGGTCGCCGAGTCCGAATACCAGCATCGCGCCCGCAATGCGGCCATGGCGTACCTGATGCAATCGTTCGGCAACTTCCACAACGACGTCGAAGCGGTGCTGCGCAGCTACTTCAGCCACTGCGCACTGCGCATGAACTGCATCGATCTGGCCCGCGCATTCTGCTTCCTCGCCAACGACGGTTTCTGCAAGCACAGCGGCGAACAGGTCCTGACCCGGCGCCAGACCCAACAAGTCAACTCGATCATGGCCACCAGCGGCCTGTACGACGAGGCCGGCAACTTCGCTTATCGCGTCGGCCTGCCGGGCAAGAGCGGGGTAGGCGGCGGGATCGTCGCGGTGGTGCCGGGGCAGTTCACGGTGTGCGTGTGGTCGCCGGAACTCAACGCTGCCGGCAACTCGCTGGCGGGGATGGCGGCGCTGGAGATGCTCAGTTCGCGGATTGGCTGGTCGGTGTTCTGACCCAATCTTCCAAACACTGCAAAACCCGGTGGGAGCGAGCCTGCTCGCGAAAGCGTCGTGCCTGTCGATGCATCTCTCGCTGACCCACCGCATTCGCGAGCAGGCTCGCTCCCACAAGGGTTTTGTGTTGCCTCGGAGAGCGCAGTTCCTATACATTTTCCGGCCGCCCCTCATATGGTGAATCCGCTTCATGTCTCTTGCGCTCGAACGTCTAGTCGCTGGCACGCCGATCCCTTTCGCTGGTAACCGCGTGACCGTGGTCAGCCCCGAACTGGCGGCGCGGTTTCAGCCCGGTGACCACCTGCTGGTCGAGCAGGTGAGTGGCGAGCTGTTGCTGATTCCGGTGGTCGATCAACAAGCGGCTGCGGTGGCAATCGAGCGTGCTGAAGCGGCATTCACTGCATTGTCGGCAGTCTCCGACGAAGCCATCAGCCACTTCTTCGATCTGTTCGCGCAACGCCTGGAAACCGCGGAGTGCTGGAACCTGATCGAAGCCGCCAACCTGGCCGACATCGAACGCGCCAAGGCCCGTGGCCGCTCGACCACCCGACTGTTCGCCGACGAACGCATGCGCCGCGACATGATCGCCGGTCTGCGCGCCTGGCGGGATGCGCCGGCCACGCGCGGCAAGGTCATCAGCAGCGTCGAACACGACGGCTGGAAGGTCGAGCAAGTGGTGTCGCCGCTGGGCATCGTGGCTTTCGTGTTCGAAGGACGGCCGAACGTGTTCGCCGATGCCGCCGGTGTACTGCGCACCGGCAACACCGCGGTGCTGCGCATCGGCAGCGATGCATTGGGCACCGCGCAAGCAATCGTCACTCACGCGCTGAATCCGGCGCTGGCCGATGCTGGTTTGCCGGCGGGTGCGGTGTCGCTGGTGGAAAGCGTCAATCACGCCGCCGGTTGGGCGATGTTCGCCGACCGGCGTTTGTCGCTGGCGGTGGCCCGGGGTTCGGGCCGCGCGGTCAGCCAGTTGGGCAGCATCGCCCAGCAGGCGGGCACGGCGGTCAGCCTGCACGGCACTGGTGGCGCGTGGCTGATTGCCGATCGTGACGCCGACGCCACGCGCTTCGCCGCCGTGGTGCGTAATTCGCTGGATCGCAAAGTCTGCAACACGCTGAACGTCTGCCTGATTCAACGTGATCGTGCCGTCGAGCTGATCCCGCTGTTCCTCGATGCGCTGCAGAAGGCCGGTACCGCACGCGGTCAGGGCTGCAAATTGCACATCGTCGCAGGCAGCGAAAGTTACCTGCCGGCCGAGTGGCAGAACGCGACAGTCGAGGTCTATCGCGCCGAGGGTTATCAGACCGAAGCTTTGGCCGAAGCGCTGGCGGAATCCGAACTGGGCCGCGAGTGGGAATGGGAAGAAACCCCGGAAGTCAGCCTGATGATTGTCGACGAGCTGGATCAGGCGATCACACTGTTCAACCGCTACAGCCCACAGTTCACGGTGTCGCTGATCAGCGAGGATGCTGCTGCGCAAGAGCGTTTTTACAACGCTGTGAACGCGCCGTTTGTGGGTAACGGGATTACCCGTTGGGTCGATGGCCAGTACGCGCTGAACAAGCCGGAACTGGGGCTTTCGAACTGGGAGAGCGGTCGCTTGTTTGCGCGCGGTGCGATTCTTTCGGGGGATGGGGTGTTTACGGTGCGTAGTCGCATGACCCAGATCGACCTCAGCGTAAAGCGCTGAAAACGCGTTATCCCATTGATGCACACCGGCCCTGTGGCGAGGGGATTTATCCCCGATGGGGCGCGAAGCGGCCCCAAGAGATCGGGCCTGCTGCGCAGTCCATCGGGGATAAATCCCCTCGCCACAAGTTCCTCTTCACCTCAGCGGACTTGTATCAGGCGGCTGCGCTGGCGTTTGCCTGAACGGCGCACGTCGCCGGCTGCTCAGCCAGCGGCACAAACGTGCGCCGATCCGCCGCCAGCGCATCGATCGAGCCGGTCTCGATGTCATACACCCAGCCATGCAGATTCAGCAGGCCTTTCTCCTGGGCCAGGCGCACGCTCGGGTGGGTCTGAATATTCGCCAGTTGCGCGATCACATTTTCCCGCACCATCGAACTCAATTTCGCCGCGTCATTGGCATGCGGCCGCGCCTCGTTCACCACTTTCGCCGACTCGGCATGTTGCAGCCAGCCGCTGACGGCGGGCAGGTGATCCATGCATTTGCATTGGGCAATCGCGGTCATCGCGCCGCAATCCGAGTGGCCGCAGATCACGATGTCCGTCACCCCAAGCACCGCCACCGCGTATTCCACCGTTGCCGAAACCCCGCCCGGATGCGGGCTGTAGGACGGCACGATATTGCCGGCGTTGCGGATCACGAACAGCTCGCCGGGTTCTTGCTGGGTCAGCAGTTCCGGCACCACGCGGCTGTCGGAACAGGTGATGAACAAGGTGCCCGGGGTTTGAGTGGTCGCCAAGTGCTTGAACAGCTCGGTGCGTTGCGGAAACGCCTCGTTCTGGAACTTCAGGAAGCCTTCGATCAGGTTTTTCATGGTGTTGTCCTCTCAGTTCGAACAGCCGGTGCCGAATTCGCTGTATTGAAGAATGTGTTTTGCGCCGTGGCTGTCGAGGTAGGTCATCTCGACCGGTACAACGCCGCAGACGTCGGCTACCGGGGTGATGTTCACGATTTCAGCAATATCCAGAGTCATGCCGTATCGGTAGGCAATCGCCTCTTCATCAGCCTGGGCCAGGGCGGCAAGGCCGGCGAGCAGGGTCAGGGTCAACAGAATTTTGTGCATGGGGCAGCCTCCAGGCAGATGTGGTGACGACTTGGCAATTGAGGTTTGGATGGGCCCGCACGCGGGGTGCGGGCCGCGGCGGATCAGAACGGACGCAGCGGCAGGAACTTGCCGTCGAGGGTGACCACGGCGCGGGAGCCGCCTTCCGGGTCTTCGACTTTCTTGATGTCGAGTTTGAAGTTGATTGCGCTGATGATGCCGTCGCCGAACTGCTCGTGGACCAGGGCTTTGAGGGTGGTGCCGTAGATCTGGATCATCTCGTGGAAGCGGTAGATGGTCGGGTCGGTCGGCACACCGCTGAGGCTGCCACGCAGCGGGATGATCTGCAGGGCGGCAACGGCGTCGGCGTCCAGCTCGAGTTTGTCGCCAACCACTTGCGCGGCGTTTTGTGGCAGCGGGTGCTGGCCGAGGAGGGCAGCGGTGACGTAGGCCAGGCTCAGGCCGGTGCCATCGGCAAGATCCTGCCATGACAAATTCTTGCGGGCCTTGATGTCGAGAATGCGCGTGGTCAGGGCCAGGCTGGCATCGTTATAGGCGTGGGACTGTTGCATGGTGTCACTCCTTTCAAGGTTGGCTTGCTGTGTGGGAGCCATCTTCTGCCGATTGATCCATAGCGTCCAAGACCGATATACAATACTTCGCATAAGTCCTGCCTATAGATGGTGATCCCATGCTGCTGCGACATTTGCGATATCTGCTGGCCGTGGCCGATCACGGCGGCTTCACCCGGGCGGCGGAGGCGTTGCATGTGTCGCAGCCGACCTTGTCGCAACAGATCCGCCAACTGGAAGAAAGCCTCGGGGTGAATCTGTTCGACCGCACTTCACGCACCGTTAAACCCACCGATGCCGGTGAGGCTTACATTGAGTGTGCGCGGCGCGTGCTGGTGGAACTGGAGGCGGGCAAGCGGGCGTTGCATGACGTGAAGGATCTGTCCCGTGGCAGCCTGCGGCTGGCCATGACGCCGACCTTCATGGCCTATCTGGTCGGGCCGTTGGTTCGCGATTTTGCGGCGCGCTATCCGGGTATCCATCTGCAGATTTTCGAGCTGTCGATGGACGACATCGAGGCGGGGCTGGCGGACGATTCGCTGGACATCGCGATTGCCTTTACCCCGGTGCGCCACCCGGACATCGAGTGTATTCCGGCGTTTACTGAAACCCTGGGGATCATGGTCGGGCGCGAGCATCCGCTGTACGACAGCAGCGCGGTGCTGACATCGAGTGATCTTGCGCAACTGGATTTCGCCTTGCTGGCGCCAGATTTCATCACCCGGTTATCGATCGATGAGTATTTCCGTCAGCAGGGGATCACGCCGCAGGTACGGATCGAGGTGAACTCGGTGAATACGTTGCTGGAGGTGGTGCGGCATTCGCCGATGGCGACGATGTTGCCCGAAGCGATTGCCAGCGAAGACCGGGCGTTGCGTCGCTTGAGCGTCGAGAACGAAGCGCCGCAGCGTGGGGCGGCGTTGTTGCGGCGGCAGAATAATTACCACAGTGCGGCGGCGCTGGCGTTCATGAATCTGATACTGGAAACAAAAACCTGATCAACGACACAGCCCCCCTGTGGGAGCGGGCTTGCTCGCGAATGCGGTGTCTCAGTTGAGGTGATGGTGACTGACCCGGCCCATTCGCGAGCAAGCCCGCTCCCACAGGATTGTGTGGTGAATTGCGGATATAAAAAGGGCCTGCTTCTGTTGGAAGCAGGCCCCTTTTATTTATTGAAGTTGTAAATCAGTAGAACCGGTCAATCACCCGAACTTCATTCTTGTTCTGCATCGAATCCCACGCCTGTTTCAGCGTCTGCAGCACATTGCCGATGAAGTCCTTGTCGGCCGCAGCTTTCTTGCCGACATAACCGTGGCCGCGGCGGTACATCTTCAGGCGGGCCAGCAGGTTCTGGTGGCTGCGGTCGAATTCTTCTTCACCAGCGTGGGGTGACAGGCAGTCGATATGCACCTGACCCGACTTGCTGATCCAGAGAATGTGGCTGTCGTGGCTGTCTTTTTGTGCAGCGAACATACGAGCCAGTTCTTCGATAGTAGGTTGATTGTTCAGATTCATGATGTTTGCCCCTTGACCAGTCTGGTGATCTTTCAAAGTTGATTCGCTAATACAGGTAGCCCATCGGTTAGTTGATCCCTGGCACCGAAACCAGGACGTCAGCGGTCGCCCGTGTGAAGTACGGGGTCATGCGTCTGTTGCATGTAGTCGTGTTGAATAACTGCTACGCAATAGCGTCACAACGAGGAGAAGCAGCGAAAACCGGGAGGCTCCTTGACGACGTTTTCAGGGTCGACCACAAGCGTCTTGAGAATTTTCGCCAGCGCTTCTCGTCCTTGTACTGGACGTTCAGGCCAGGTCAGCTTCTTCAATCTGCCTTGTGGGCAGCGTGTATCCGGAAAAAACAACTCGGCGGTCAGACGAGTTTGCTCAAGCGTGTTACCGATGTTCCCGATCAGGGAACGTCTTCATCATGCAAAAGCAAAACGGTGCCGTCAACGGTTTTGTAGTGATTATTTTTGCTCACTACATATTGTCGGACAAAGCGGTTTTGGAATGAGAAAAGTTCCGTTCAGGCAACGGATGCGGGGGCGCGCAGGACGTAGAAGGTGCAGGGGTAACCGTCCACGGCGCGCTGTTGGCGGGTGAATGCGCCGCCAGTCAATTCGGGGATCAACCTGGCCCAGAAGCGCTGCGCAGGCAGGTTGGCGTCGATGTGGAAAATCTGCCATTGACCGGGCAGACGGCTCAAGAGGGCAGAGACGACAAACTGCGCGACGCCTTGGCCACGAAAGCGCCGGGTGAGGAAGAAGTAGCCGATGTTGTATTCGGCGCCGTCGATGTGGGTGTCGTTATCCACGGTCACGAAGCCGGCCAGTTCACCGTCGACGCGGATCAGGAACGGTTGGGTAGCGGGATTGCGCCAGTAATCGTCTTTCTGCTGAATGCTGAAGAAGCCATGTTCGCCGAGTTTCAGTGGTAGCCATTGGCTGAAGTCGTACATGTAGAACTGCATGAGGTTTTCGATGGTTTGCAGTTCGTCGCGGTGGGCGGGGTGCAGTTCGATGGTGGGCATTGGGTTAACTCCCTGCGGTGATGAACCCGATAATGTGAACTCACACCTTGTGGCGAGGGGATTTATCCCCGATGGACTGCGCAGCAGTCCTCTAGTTTAAGTAAAAGCTGGGGCCGCTTCGCAGCCCATCGGGGATAAATCCCCTCACCACAGAATCCCCCACCACAGGACTGATCATTACTTCGCTGTGCGTTTGGCTGCGCTGGCAGTTTTGCTTCGGGTCGATTTACGCTTTTTCTTCCACGGCGCAGCAGCCTTGCCGGCCGGTGGCGGGCCGCTGATGGTCAGGCTCAGCGCAGAACAGCGGCTGACCTGCTTGCTCATCCACGCCGCCTGTTTGGTGACGAACTCTTCCAGGCTCATTTCGCCACTCTGCACCATGTCCAGCGCCTGTTCCCAGATGGCGGTGGTGCCGGGATCGGCAATCGCCCGGGGCACGGCGTCGATCAGGCTGAAGGCTGCCGGCGTCGCGGCCAGCGCCTTGCCGTTCTTCACCAGATAACCACGATCCAGCAGGCCCTGAATGATCGAGGCGCGTGTCGCTTCGGTGCCGATGCCGGTGGTGTCCTTGAGTTTCTGTTTGAGCAGCGGATCTTCCACCAGTTTGGCGACGTTCTTCATCGCCTTGATCAGATCGCCCTCGGTGTAGGGCTTCGGCGGCTGGGTCCACAGATCCTTGAGGTTCACGCCGGCCACGGCGCAATCGATACCCTGACTCAGCGCCGGCAAGGTTTGCGGGGCTGGCGCTTCGCGGCCCTTGGCCGGGGCCAGGGCTTCGGGCAGGGCGCGCTTCCAGCCCGGTTCGATGATCTGCTTGCCGACGGCGCGCAAGGCTTCACCGGCACAATCGAAGTCGGCCTGGGTGCGATCGTATTCATGATTGGGCAGAAATTGCGCCAGATAACGCGCACGAATCAGCGTGTAGACCGCCCGGTGTTTGCCGCTCAGGCGTTCGAGATTTTTCGCCGCGGCGGTGGGGATGATGCCGTGGTGGGCGCTGACCTTGGCGTCGTTCCACGCCCGTGAGCGGCGCTGCGGGTCGAGGTGACCGTTCAACACGTCAAGGCTCGGGTCGGCCTGACGCAGTGCCGCCAGTATCCCCGGCGCTTCACTGTGCTGGCTCAGCGGCAGAAAGCCGCAATCGCTACGCGGGTAGGTGATGACTTTGTAGGTTTCGTAAAGGGCCTGGGCGATGTCGAGGGTTTCCTGGGCGCCGAGACCGAGTTTCTTCGAGCAGACCTCCTGCAGGGTGCCTAGATCGAACGGCAGCGGTGCCACTTCACGCATGCGTTCGGTGCGCAGTTTGACCACCCGCGCACTGGCGGCGCTGTTCAGAGCGGCGGCTGCCTGCTGGGCCAGCGCCTGATTCAGGCAGCGATCCTGATCGTCGCAAACGTCGGAGGGCGCACGCCATTGCGCGGTGAACGGCGTGCCATCGTGCAGCAGTTGCACATCGATCGCCCAATACGGCACCGGCACGAAGTCGGCGATGCTGCGGTCGCGATCCACCACCAGCCGCAGTGTCGGCGTCTGCACCCGGCCGACCGGCAGCACACCCTGATAGCCGGACTGACGGCCCAATAACGTGAACAGGCGACTCATGTTCATACCGATCAGCCAGTCGGCCCGCGAGCGTCCCAGCGCCGAGTGATACAGGCTGAAGGTTTCCGCCCCCGGTTTCAGCGCGGCCAGAGCCTTGCGAATCGACGCTTCATCCAGCGCCGACAGCCACAAGCGGCGGATCGGCCCGCGATAGCGGCAGTGCTCGACCAGTTCCCGAGCAATCATCTCGCCCTCACGGTCGGCGTCGGTGGCGATGATCAGTTCGCTGGCCTCGCCGAGCAGGCGCTTGACCGCCTTGTACTGGCTGGCGGTGCGCGGCTTTACGGTCATTTTCCACTTGTCCGGAATGATCGGCAGATCCGCCAGCACCCAGCGCTTGTAGCGCGCGTCGTAGGCATCCGGCGGCGCGGTTTCCAGCAGATGGCCGATGCACCAGGTCACCGTGACGTCCGTTCCCAGCCAGCAGCCGTCGCCCCGACGCCTGGCGCCCAGCACGGCCGCGATGTCTTTGGCCTGGGAAGGTTTTTCACAGAGGTACAGCCGCATAACCACCGTCGTCGATCAGTTCACTGGAGGTGCAGAGGATGGCCGCAGTTGGCGCTCGGGGCAACTTTTATCTGTATGGATATACAGATCAAAACATTGCCGGAGATGACCGGTATTACCGGGACGTCGCCAGCGGCTATCGAGAAATCGATTGGCAAGGCAGTTGACGCCCGTGTCAGGTTCAACGGGCTTCTCAGAAACGCGAGTGACCGGACGATCTCGCTAGTGGATCGCCGTGCTCGACGCGTACTGCCAACTCTGAAACAAGGAAGTCCCACCATGGCTCAAGCCAAAGCAAAATCCAGCAGCGCCTATGACGAAGTGAACGCCTTCAGCCACCTGTACGACCGTGGCGTCGGACTGGTGAACGGCAAACCGTCGTTTACCGCCGACCAGGCAGCCGACGAAATCCTGCGCAAAAACCTGTCGTGGCACGACAAGAACGGTGACGGCAAAATCTCCCTGACCTACACCTTCCTCACCGAGAAACCGGCGAACTACAACCCGAACCTCGGCAACTTCAGCCAGTTCAGCGCTCAGCAAAAGGCTCAAGCCATACTGGCCATGCAATCCTGGGCCGACGTGGCCAAGGTCACGTTCACTGAAGGCAAGGGCGGCGACGGCCACATGACCTTCGGCAACTACGACGTCAGCACCGGCGGCGCAGCGTTCGCCTACCTGCCGAGCGGCGGCAGCTATGACGGTCAGTCGTGGTACCTGATCAACAATCAATATCAGGTCAACAAGACCCCGGACACCAACAACTACGGGCGTCAGACCCTGACCCACGAAATTGGCCACACCCTTGGCCTGTCGCACCCGGGCGCCTACAACGCCGGCAACGGCAGCCCGACCTACAACGACGCCAAGTACGCCGAAGACACCCGTGGCTACAGCCTGATGAGCTACTGGAGCGAAGCCAACACCGACCAAAACTTCAGCAAGGACGGCAGCGGCGCCTACGCCTCGGCGCCGTTGCTCGACGATATCGTGGCGGTGCAGAAACTCTACGGCGCCAACTATGCAACCCGCGCCGATGACACCACCTACGGTTTCGGCTCCAACGCCGGCCGCGATTTCTACAGCGCCACGTCGGCGGCGTCGAAAGTTGTGTTCTCAGTGTGGGACGGTGGCGGTAACGATACGCTGAACTTCTCCGGCTTCACCCAAAACCAGAAGATCAACCTCAATGAGGGTTCGTTCTCTGACGTTGGCGGGCTGGTCGGCAACGTATCGATTGCCTATGGCGTGACCGTGGAGAATGCGGTTGGCGGTTCGGGCAATGACCTGCTGATCGGCAACTCGGCCGTCAACCATCTGTTCGGCGGAGCCGGCAACGACATCCTTTACGGCGGTGGCGGCGCGGATGTGCTGTGGGGCGGCGAGGGCGCAGACACCTTCGTGTTCGGCGCAGCCAGCGATTCGACCGACAACCAGGCGGACTGGATCATGGATTTCAAGAGCGGCGTGGACAAGATCGACCTCTCGGGCATCGCCGCGTTTGCCACGGGGGCGGCGTCACTGAACTTTGTCAGCAGTTTCACCGGCCACGCGGGCGATGCGATCCTGACTTACTACGCGCAGAACGGTCAGACCGGGCTGCTGGTCGATCTGACCGGGCAGGGGCAGGTTGACTTTGCCGTGGGTGTGGTAGGGCAGGCGGTGGCGACTGATATCGTGGTTTGATGTGAAATGACAGGGCCAACCTGACGCTTGTGGCGAGGGAGCTTGCTCCCGCTCGGCGGCGAAGCCGTCGCAAAACCTGAAATCGCGTTATACCTGATGCAGCGCGATTTCCGGATTTGGGTCTGCTATGCAGCCCAGCGGGAGCAAGCTCCCTCGCCACTGTTCATTTGTCCCTGGAGAACCCCAATGAGCACCACCGGCCTCAATCCCGTCATCACCCTCGAAGAACTCCCCGGTTGCCTGCTGGTGAAATTCCACGGCATCCAGGTCGCGGCGTCCTCTCACGTGCTGGTTCTCCATGAAGCCAACTACCCGCCGGTGTACTACGTGCCCCGCGAAGACATCGACGAGAAATACTTCGCCCGCACCGACCACACCAGTTACTGCCCGTACAAGGGCGATGCCAATTACTTCAGCCTGCAAGTGCCGGGGCATGAGGGGGCGAATGCGGTGTGGACTTACGAAAATCCGAAAGTCTCGGTCGCGCCGATTCGTGACTATGTGGCGTTTTATCCGGATCAGGTGAAGTTCGAGGTGATCAAGGCTGACGCTTAGTTCCTGGAGGAAGAGATTTAATTGTGGCGAGGGGATTCATCCCCGATGGACTACGTAGTAGTCCCCTTTTTCACGGGGGGCGCTACGCACCCCATCGGGGATAAATCCCCTCGCCACAGGTTTTTTTACCAAAGGATCATGTTTCAGATTCAGTTCTTATCGAGATCGATATTCTTCGTTTCCCGCAGACAAATCATCCCCACCACCAGGCTGACCCCGGTAATCAGCACCGGGTACCACAGCCCATAGAAAATATCCCCGGTGTACACCACCAGCGCGAACGACACCGTTGGCAGGAATCCGCCGAACCAGCCATTGCCGATGTGATACGGCAGGGACATCGAGGTGTAGCGGATGCGCGTCGGGAACAGTGCGACCATCAGCGCCGCCAGTGGGCCGTAGCACATGGCCGAGATGATGATCAGCGCGACGATCAGCGCCACGATCATCGGTTTGTTGATCTGTTGCAGGTCGGCCTGTTGCGGGTAGCCGGCGAGGGTCACCGCGCCGCGCAGGGCGGATTCGTCGTAGCCGTCGATCTTCACGTCGCCGATGCTCACCTGCACGCCACTGCCGGCCGGAGCGGCGACACTGGAGTAGGGCAGGCCCTGCTTGACCAGGAAGGTCTTGACCTTGTCGCACGGGCTGTCGAATTTGGCCTTGCCCACCGGGTCGAACTGGAAGGTGCAGGTCGCCGGATCGGCCAGCACGGTGATCGGCGCCTGACGGCTGGCCTGATCGATTGCCGGGTTGGCGTAATGCGCCAGGGATTTGAAAATCGGGAAGTACAGCGCCGTCGCCAGCAGCAGGCCGAGCATCAGCACCGGTTTGCGCCCGACCTTGTCCGACAGCCAGCCGAAAATGATGAAGAACGGCGCACCGATCACCACACTGATGATCAGCAGGCTGTTGGCCACCGCCGGGTCCATTTTCAGGAACTGGGTGAGGAAGAACAGCACGTAGAACTGCGCAGCGTAAAAGGTCACCGCTTGCCCGGCGTTGATGCTGAACAGCGCGATCAGCACAACCTTGAGGTTCTCCCATTTGCCGAAGGATTCGCGGATCGGCGCTTTCGAGGCTTTGCCTTCTTCTTTCATTTTCAGGTACGCCGGCGATTCGTGCAGGCTCAGGCGGATCCAGGTGGAAATGCCCAGCAGCACGATCGACAGCAGGAACGGAATGCGCCAGCCCCAGACTTCAAACTGATCGCCAGTGAAGTAGCGGCAACCGAGCACCACCAGCAACGACAGCAGCAGGCCGAGGGTCGCGGTGGACTGAATCCAGCTGGTGTGGAAACCGCGTTTGCCGATTGGCGCGTGTTCCGCCACATAGGTCGCAGCGCCGCCGTATTCGCCGCCCAGCGCCAGGCCCTGAAGCATGCGCAGCACCACCAGAATGATCGGCGCGGCAATGCCGATGCTGGCGTAGGTCGGCAACAGGCCGACGCAGAACGTGGCGATACCCATCAGGATGATCGTGGCGAGGAAGGTGTATTTGCGTCCGATCATGTCCCCCAACCGACCGAACACCAGCGCCCCGAACGGCCGCACGATAAACCCGGCGGCGAATGCCATCAGCGCGAAGATGAACGCGGTGGTGTCGTTGACCCCGGCGAAAAACTGCTTGCTGATCACCGCCGCGAGGGCGCCGTAGAGAAAAAAGTCATACCACTCGAACACCGTCCCCAGAGACGAGGCGAAGATGACTTTCTGCGTGGCATTGCTGGTGCTGGCGCCGCTCGCGGCGTCCAGCGGCTGAGCGTGTTCTGACATATCGGTATCCCTCACAGTGATTGTTTTTGTTGTTCCACTGGTGTTGCGTGTCCGGGTGAGTCTTGAATTGACGCAGTTCTTGTAGGAGTGAGCCTGCTCGCGATGGCGGTGTATCAGCCAACGGAAATGTTGAACGTTATTCCGTCATCGCGAGCAGGCTCGCTCCTACAAGGGTGGAGTTCGGAGCGGTTGGGTTGAGGATCAACTGCGCCGCCTTCTCGGCAATCATCAGCGTAGGCGAACAGGTGTTGCCCGAGGTGATGCGCGGCATGATCGAGGCGTCGGCGATGCGCAGGCCGGGCACGCCATGCACGCGCAATTGCGCATCGACCACCGCTTCCGCGTCATTGCCCATGCGACAGGTGCCGACCGGATGGAAAATCGTCGTGCCGATGCGCGCGGCCGCTTCGTGCAATTGCTCCTCGCTTTGCAGGTTGTCGCCGGGCAAGTATTCCACCGGTTTGAACGCTTGCAGGGCCGGGGCGCTGACGATGCGTCGGGTCAGGCGGATCGCATCGGCGGCCACGCGCAAATCCTCGGGATGGCTGAGGTAATTCGGTTGAATCAGCGGTGCGTCCTGCGGGTCTGCCGAACGGATGTCGATGCGGCCACGGCTCTGCGGACGCAGATCACACACCGACGCGGTGAACGCCGGAAAGCTGTGCAGCGGCTCGCCAAAACGCTCCAGCGACAGCGGCTGCACGTGGTATTCAAGGTTGGCGGAAGTCTGCTCAGGCCCGGATCGGGCAAACGCCCCGAGCTGACTCGGCGCCATCGACAGCGGCCCACTGCGGTCATACAGATAGCGCAGGCCCATGCCCATCTTGCCCCACACGCTGCCGGCGATCTGATTCAGGGTGCGGGCGTTTTGCAGTTTGTAGATCAGGCGCAGTTGCAGGTGATCCTGCAGATTGCCGCCGACCCCCGGCAACTCATGAATCACCCCGATGCCCAGACGCTCCAGCAAAGGACTCGGGCCGATCCCGGAGCGTTGCAGAATGCTCGGCGAACCCACGGCGCCAGCGCAGAGGACGATTTCCTTGCGCGCCTTGAAGCTTTTCACCTGACCTTCGTGACGCGCGCTGACTTTTGAAGCACGGCCGTTTTCCAGCAGCACCCGATCCACTTCAACCCCGGTCAGCACCGTCAGATTGACCCGCTCGCGAATCGGTTTGAGAAAAGCCTTGGCCGCGTTCCAGCGCACCCCGGCCTTCTGGTTGACCTGAAAGTAGCCGCAACCCTCGTTGTCGCCCTGGTTGAAGTCGTCGATGCTGGCGATGCCGCTCTGTTCGGCGGCACTGCGAAACGCGTCGAGAATCGGCCATGACAGCCGCTGTTGCTCGACCCGCCATTCACCCTTGGCACCATGAAATTCAGCGGCGCCGGCAAAATGGTTTTCGCTCTGTTTGAACAGCGGCAGCACCTCGTTCCAGGCCCAGCCCGGATTGCCCTCGGCGGCCCAGCCGTCGTAGTCACCAGCCTGGCCGCGCATGTAGATCATGCCGTTGATCGAGGAGCAGCCACCGAGCACTTTGCCGCGTGGGTAGCTCAGGCTGCGACCTTGCAGGCCGGGTTGCGCTTCGGTCTTGAAGCACCAGTCTGTGCGCGGGTTGCCGATGCAGAACAGGTAACCCACGGGGATGTGAATCCATGCGTAGTTGTCGCGTCCGCCGGCTTCGAGCAGCAACACCCGCTGCTGTTTGTCTGCCGACAGTCGATTGGCCAGCAGGCACCCGGCAGGGCCGGCGCCGACCACGATGTAGTCGTATTCTTCAAGGGAAGTCTGCATTCCCTGACCTCGCTTTTTGTTTTTATTGTCGGACACTCTAGTTGTTAGCTTTCGTTAAAAGAATGTTAGTTTTTGCGCAGCCGCTGTGCGTTTTCAAACAGCCTGGATTGACGATAGCTGACAAGGACCCCCCATGTTCGACTGGAATGACCTGCGGTTCTTTCTGGAGTTGCAACGCAGCGGCCGCCTGCTCACCGCTGCCCGGCGCTTGAACACTACTCACGCCACCGTGGCCCGACACATCGAGGCCATCGAAAAAAGCCTCGGCACCGCGCTGTTCGTCCAGCACGCCCAAGGCTATGAAATGACCCCGGCAGGCGAGGCGCTGCTCAAGCACGCCGAAGCCATGGAGAACGTCGCGCTGCTGGCCCAGGAAGAAATCACCCAGTCCACCGCACCGCTGGGCAAGATCCGTGTCGGCGTCACCGAAGGGCTGGGCATCAAGTTTCTCGCCAGCCGGATGATCGGCCTGTTCGAACGTTATCCGGGGCTGGAAGTGGAACTGGTCGCCGTGCCGCGCTTCGTCAGCATCCTCAACCGCGAGGCGGAAATCAGCATTCATCTGGAGCGCCCGGCAGCGGACATGCTGGTCACGCGCAAACTCACCGACTATCGGTTGGCGCTCTACGCCAGCCAACGCTACCTGGACAACGCACCGCCGTTGCGCAGCCGCGAAGACCTCGCGCGGCATGCGTGGATCGGTTATGTCGATGATTTGCTGTTCAGTCAGGAACTGATGTTCCTCAACAGCTTCTGCCGCAGCCCGCGCGTGGTGTTCCATAGCACCAGCGTCATCGCCCAGCAGGAAGCGGCACGTTCGGGATTGGGCATTGCGGTGTTGCCTTGCTACATGGCCGCGTCGGATCCGGATCTGGTGGCGTTGTTGCCGGATGACAGCATCGAGCGCAGTTACTGGATCAGCACCCGGCGCGAGCTGCACAAGTCGGTGCGGCTGCGGGTGGTCTGGGACTATGTCGTCGGCCTTTGCGAGGCGGAGCAAGGCCTGTTGCGCGACTGATCCTGCCCACACAATTCCCTTGTAGGAGTGAGCCTGCTCGCGATAGCGGTGTATCAGGCGACTTCTGCTTCACAGACATACCGCTATCGCGAGCAGGCTCACTCCTACAAGGGATCGCATCTGGGGTTGAATAATATATGGATATCCGTATATTCGGTTTTCCATATGTTCGAGCCCGCCCCCCATGCTCACCCCCACCGAACTGTTCAAAAGCCTGGCCGATGAAACCCGCGTCCGCGCCACCTTGCTGATTGCCGAGCAGGGTGAGCTGTGTGTCTGCGAGCTGATGTGCGCCCTCGACGACAGCCAGCCGAAAATCAGCCGCCACCTCGCGCAACTGCGCAGCAATGGGTTGTTGCTCGATCGCCGTCAGGGTCAGTGGGTCTATTACCGGCTCAACCCGGATCTGCCGGATTGGGTTCACCAGATCCTCAAGGTCACGGCCACGGCCAACGCCGATTGGCTCAAGGACAATGCCTGTCGCTTGCACAACATGGACGGCCGTCCTGCCCGCGAAACCGCGTGCTGCTGAACTTCAACTATCCCCGGAGCTATCCATGCGTGTCCTGTTCATGTGCACGGCCAACAGTTGCCGCAGCATCCTTTCCGAAGCCATGTTCAATCATCTGGCACGCGAGGGTTTCGAGGCGGTGAGCGCCGGCAGTTTCCCAAAAGGCCAGGTGTTGCCGCGCAGCCTGACGACGCTGCAACAAGCCGGTATCGCTATCGACGGTTTGTACAGCAAAGGCAACGACGCCCTTGAAGGCAACCCGCCGGACATCGTCATCACCGTCTGCGACAAGGCAGCGGGCGAAACCTGCCCGGTGTACTTCGGCCCGGCGATCAAATGTCATTGGGGGCTGGAAGATCCCTCCGATGTGAGCGGTGACGAGGCCGCAGTGGATGCCGCGTTCCGTGCCACGCTGGCGATCATCGAGCGGCGCTGCGCAACCTTCCTCGGTCTTCCTTTCAAATCACTCAGCCGCGTTGAGCTTCAGCGCGAACTGGATCGCATCGGCTCCCTCTGAGCCGGAGGACATATGTCAGAGCACTTGCCCAATCTTGATCACACGCTGTTCGAAGGCCCGATCACATCACCTTCGCACGAACACAAACCGCGCATTCTGCTGCTCTACGGCTCGACCCGCGAACGCTCCTTCAGCCGTCTGCTGGTGGAGGAGGCCGCACGCTTGCTGGAGCACTTCGGTGCCGAGACGCGCATCTTCAATCCGTCCGGTCTGCCGTTGCCGGATGACGCCCCGGTCGACCATCCCAAAGTCCAGGAACTGCGCGAGCTGGTGCTGTGGTCGGAAGGTCAGGTCTGGTGTTCGCCGGAACGTCACGGCGCGATGTCGGCGGTGTTCAAGGCGCAGATCGACTGGATTCCGCTGGAGCTCGGCGCGGTACGTCCGACCCAGGGCAAAACCCTCGCGGTGATGCAGGTCTGCGGCGGTTCGCAGTCGTTCAACGTGGTCAATCAACTGCGCGTGCTGGGGCGCTGGATGCGCATGTTCACCATCCCCAATCAGTCTTCGGTGCCCAAGGCGTTCACGGAATTCGACGAGGCGGGGCGGATGAAACCTTCAGCGTTTTATGACCGCGTGGTTGATGTGATGGAAGAGCTGGTGAAGTTCACCGTGCTGCTGCGCGAGCGCCAGGATTTTCTGGTGGATCGCTATTCCGAGCGCAAGGAAAGTGCCGAGCAACTTATGGCGCGGGTCAATCAACGCTCGATCTGAAATGCACAAACCTTCTAGCCTCAACGCGCCAATTGTGGATTACTGGCTCCAGCCCACCACTGTACGCACGCCATGAGCAACTGGATCGACCTTGCCCGCGACCGGGAAACCGGCATCGAAACCCTGCACGCGCATTTCGCCGGGCACGCGCACGCCTACGATCCGCACTGGCACGAAACCTACCTGATCGGCTTCACCGAGCAAGGCGTGCAGCGCTTCAACAGCCGTCGGGCGCGGCATGACAGCACGCCGGGCAAGGTCTTCATGCTGGAACCCGGCGACATCCATGACGGCGATGCACCGAGCCCGGACGGTTTCACCTATCGCATGCTCTACCTGCAACCGGCATGGCTGGAGCAGGCGCTGGACGGTTTGCATCTGGGCAGTTACGGCAGCGGCTTGCCGGGAATCGGCAGTGTGCTCAACGATGATCCCGAACTGGCCCGGGCCACCTTGTTTGCCTTCAATGCGCTGCATAAGCAGGACGTGCGCATGGTGCGCGATGTGGCGCTGGATGCGTTGCTGGAGCGACTGGCGATTCACCTGTACCGGCGACCGCAACCGACCGCTGCCAACCGCGCGCCATTGATCGCCCGGCAGGCACGCGATTATCTGGTGGCCTACCACGAGCAAGACATCAGCCTGCAAACCCTGGCCGACGTCTGCGGCACCGACCGCTTTCGCCTGACCCGCGCGTTCAAGGCTGCTTATGGACTCGCGCCGCACGCGTGGCTGATCCAGCTGCGCCTCAGTCGTGGCCGGCAAATGCTTGCGGCCGGCATGCAGCCAGTGGAAGTCGCCAGCCGCCTCGGCTTCGCCGACCAGAGCCATTTGGGCCGCTGGTTCGTGCGTGCCTACGGCATCACGCCGGGCGCCTATCAGCAACGCGCTATTGGCACGTTTCGACGCTGAACAAACGTTCAAGACCGCCACACTTCGCAACCGCCAGAGTAGGCCCTGACTTTCTACAGGGCCGTACCATGCTTGCGTTCATCCTCTTTGCCTTCGTTGCCTCGATCACACCGGGGCCGACCAACCTCATCGTCCTCAGCACCAGCGCCCGACGCGGTTGGCGGCCGTGCCTGCCGATCATTCTCGGCGCGGGGGCGGGCGCTGCGTCTTTGGTTTGGGTGGCCGGCGCTGGCGCCAGTACGCTGATGCTGCCCGGCGTGCGTCCGGTGATCAGTGTGCTGGGGATGGGCTGGATGCTGTGGCTGGCGTGGCAGATTTTCACGGCGCCGGCCACCGCCATCGATCCCGCCGCCGGCGAGGAAAAAGCCGAACTGGGCCTGCTCGGCGCCGCGCTGTTGCAATGGGTCAACCCCAAGTCGTGGATGATGGCGATTGCGGTGATCAGCGTATTTACCGCGCAAGGGCAGGGCTTGAACGCGTTGTGCCTGGCGTTCTTTCTGGTGTCGTTGCCGTGTCTGGCGCTGTGGGCGTTGCTCGGTCGCGGTGCTGCGCGCTGGTTGAGCAATCCGGCGCAGTTGCAGTGGCTGAACCGGATTCTGGCGGTGTTGCTGGTGGTGTCATCCGCCGCTGCGTTGCTGCACAACTGAGGCGATGCGTTGAATGAGATAGCGAAGTTTTTTTCACAAAATTTGCAGGTGAAGTGAGGATAATGAGCGGGCAATCTGCAGGGTCTTGAAGCTGCAAGGGCAGGGTGGTGCAATCGGTTCGCCCTGCCATTGCGACGAGACCGTCGCTCACGACAATCACGAGGCACGTTATGACTCGCGACACCGCCGTCACCCGTTATGGAAAACTCTCAATCACCCTGCACTGGCTGATGCTGGCGCTGTTCGTCGGCGTCTATGCCTGTGTCGAAATCAAGGGCTTCATGCCCAAGGGCAGCGAAGCGCGCGGCCTGCTGATGGGCTTCCATGGCCTGTTCGGCGCGAGCATTTTCGTGCTGGTGTGGGTGCGTCTGCTCGGCCGCTTGAGCCCACGCCCGCCGATCACTCCCAAGCCGCCAGCCTGGCAGACCGGCATCTCGCACCTGATGCACCTGGCACTGTACGTGCTGATGATCGCCACGCCGATCCTCGCCTGGCTGATGCTCGCCGCCGCCGACAAACCGTTCCCGTACTTCGGCTTCCACGTCCCGGCACCAGTCGTCATCGACCCGGACTTCGCCAAACAGCTCAAGTACTGGCATGAAACGCTGGGCAGCGCCGGCTACTGGCTGATCGGCTTGCACGCGGCGGCGGGGCTGTTTCACCACTACTGGGTGCGGGATAACACGCTGGTTCGGATGTTGCCGGGCCGCACCGAATAACCTCTTTCCTATTCAACCCCCAATCCCTGTGGGAGCGAGCTTGCTCGCGAAGGCGTCGTGTCAGCCGGCATCATCGCTGACTGACACACCGCCTTCGCGAGCAAGCTCGCTCCCACAGTTTTTTGTGGCGTCTGACAGGACGGGAAAGTTGCCGCAATCGTACTTCGCGTCCACTCTATGATCTGCCGACAAGGAGCGTCGCCGACCCTCCGTCGTGACCCAAGGGAGCTTGCAGCATGAGCGAAGACAACAAGGTAAAAGGCCCGGCGTCGTACTTCCCCTCCATCGAAAAGAAATACGGCCAGCCCATCGATCACTGGCTGAACCTGCTCGCCGGCATCACCGACAAGAAACACATGGAACTGGTGGCGTGGCTCAAGGCAGAACACGGCATGGGCCACGGCCATGCCAATGCGCTGGTCGCGCACCATTTGGCCGCAGGCAAACAGTGAGGGCAGGGCAGCGATGAACTTCACCCACCGGCCCGTAACGGCCGACGACGTCAAAACCCTGTGCGGCTTTCCCCAGGGCGTCCAAGAGTTGTACTTCATGTTCCCGAAAGCGCAGTACCCGCTGACGGAAGAACAGATGCACACCGCGATTAGCCAGCGCTTCGACTCTCCGGCTTTTCTGGCCAACGGCGAGTTCGTCGGTTTCGCCAACTTCTACCGTGCCGAGCACGA
Organism: Pseudomonas sp. JAI115; assembly: GCF_014200835.1. Taxonomy (NCBI): domain Bacteria; kingdom Pseudomonadati; phylum Pseudomonadota; class Gammaproteobacteria; order Pseudomonadales; family Pseudomonadaceae; genus Pseudomonas; species Pseudomonas sp. JAI115. Next base: position 641,062 of record NZ_JACHCY010000001.1, on the reverse strand, counting down.
CGGCGTCTGCTGCATCGGCAACGTCATCGTCGCGCCTTACGCCCGTGGTCAGGGCGTCGCGCGCTACATCGTCGAAACCATGACCGCGGTCGGCTTTGAAAAGTATCAGGCCAGGGAAGTGCAGCTGTCCTGCTTCAACGAAAACACCGCAGGGTTGCTGCTCTACCCGAAACTCGGCTTCGTGCCGTTCTCCATCGAAGAGCACCCGGCACCGGGCGGCAGACGCGCAGCCCTGATCAACATGACCCGCCACCGACAATAGCCATCCCCCAATTCCTATGGGAGCCGGGCTCGCCCGCGATGGCGCCAGCCCGGCCAGACACCCTCCCAAGCCTTGCGCAGAACCTGTGGGAGCTAGCCTGCTAGCGAAGACGCCAGCCCAGTCAAAACGAGTCCCGAGCCTGACCGCGAACCTGTGGGAGCGGGCTTGCTCGCGAAGACGCCAGCCCAGCCAGACGTGCTCCCGAGCCTTGCGCAGAACCTGTGGGAGCTAGCCTGCTAGCGAAGACGCCAGCCCAGTCAAAACGAGTTCCCGAGCCTGACCGCGAACCTGTGGGAGCGGGCTTGCTCGCGAAGACGCCAGCCCAAACGACACCGCGCTGCATCCATAAACACGATCATCCAGGCACCCGATGACTCAAACCTCCTCACCCCTAAGCTGACGGCTCATCAGATCACAACTCGCCGACCACGACGTTAACCACTCCGGCATCTCCGGCGACTGTTCAGGCAATCCCAACTCCCTGACAAACTCACCCGGCGCAATCGTGCCTTTCGCCGAACGAAACAGCCCACGCATGACCACCACGCCGATCACCCGTCCCTTGCTCACGAAGCGATGCTCCATGAAGCTCCATTTGTCGTCCCAGCCAAGCATCCGGCTGTGAATTTCAAACGCTTCAAACAGCTTCAGCTCACGCCGAAATTTGCCCCAGGTATCGCCAACGATCGGCAACGCTTTAGCGCGCAACGCCACCCGAAACGCGCCACTGCGCAACACAAAATCCATGCGCCCGACGTCAGCCATGGTGAAGTAGCGACCATTGGTGACGTGCCGATTCAAATCGAGATCCAGCGGCCACACGCGCATGGGGATCACGGTGGATTCCAGCGCATTGACCGGCTTGCGCCACGGCCGGCGAAAAAGCATGCAGAGCAATCGAAACCACAGATTCATCAGTACGTCAGCCAGTTGAAAAGAGCGCTGCACTCTAGCGACATGGGGGATGGCGAGGTAGGTGCGTAAATGACTTTTTTGAACGGAACAGTGCATTCCGATCATTGCCGGGTGGGTGCTGGATCGGTAGCCCGTTCAACCGGTGGATAAACAGGAAATATTCGGAATGTTTATATGAAGCCTGCGGTTACCACCGACGCCCTACAACGCCTTGCGCCATCGCCTACGAGTACGCCAGAATCCGCCGGCTTGTGCGTCTAGGGCGCGGGTTCTATCGTCTGTCGGTCGCTGAAAAACAGTGATCGGGTTTGGTAGCCCTGAGTTCTCGTAGATTGCATAAGCATCATGTTCCGCAGTGTCTGTTCGACACGGCTTCATGGTGGTCATGCACAGGGCGTCTTCGGGCGCGCCGGTTTTCTACGTCCCGGTCTACCAACCTGCGCATGGCCGCCACCCTCGTTTGGTAGCGAGAGTGATGGCTCCCTTTTTTTGACGTAGGAGCTTCACCATGATCAAACCAACACCCAACCCGCCAGAAACCGACCTCGCATCGCCCTAGGAATCCCTCGATTCGAAAAAGCTCCACGAAGCCGCCGAACGTGCCCTCGATCACTATCTGTCCCCGGCCACCCAAATCATGGCCAGCCCGCACAAACCCGAACCCATGTACCTCGCCAACCCGAAGTGCGACACCGAATCCCTGCTCGCCAACGCCAGCGAAACCCTCGGCTCCGCCAGCGAAATGCTCAACAACTTCGCCGCCACACTCGACACCTCCCACCGCAAAACCGCACTGGGTATCGCCCAGGTCGTCATGCTCGGCGAACTCGCCGTAAACCAGGCCCTCGACAACGTCGAATTACAGGGATAGGCATTAGCCAACTGTGGCGAAGGTGTAAGCGTCGCCACAGTGGAGTGCTGCCGGTTACTAAAAGTTGTTTTTGTCCGTCAGCTATTAATCAAACTGTATTTGTTCTTTTTCAGGTCGCTTTAGTGCTATATCTGTGGGTGGCTGTTCTTTTATCGGGTCTGTTTTAAGTCTTATTTCTCCCGTGACTTTTGCAAGTCTCAACGCGATTGCCGCACCGAGTAAAATTGACGCTGCGTATTTTATTATGTCAAAGATTTTTTCGAAGTGCCTGAAGTCGGATCTTGCTTTCTCAATTGAGTCGCTTTGTATTACATATTTGGCGTGATCTTGGATTAGGTCGTCAAATCTTTCTTTTATCAAAGGGTTGTTAAATCTAATTATTCCTTTGTTCTCATCGGTAAAATAACGGACGATTTTCAAGTCAATTTGCGTTTTAGTCGGCTCATCAGGTCTGATTTTTCTAAACTCCTCGCACGCCGAAGCCAGCTCTTTGGAAAGAGCTGTCACGTGATTGTTTGCTGACGGTGGGAGACAAATCGGGGGGTCGCTAAGCCTCGCAGCTGCCATGTTGAGATTTTGGCTCGTGAGCCGACCGATGCTTTCTTCCATGTTTATAGTGGATTGATTGATCGCAGTTCCCGCTTGGATTGATTGGATGACAAATCCAAAAGCTCCAATTGTAATCCACCAATAATCAGCTTTTTTCCAACCAATATCATCCAGGCGCGTCGGAAGGTACTTGGTTTTCCTGACAAGCCACCAGTAAAAAACATAGTATAGAAAGGCTATGCTTACTGCGATGATGCATGCAATTAACATCATTTGCATGATCGGATCGTACCCCATGTTAGTGCTCCTTTGTTCTTCGAAAATTCGGTAGTTCTCCTTATCGGCAGAGATTTATTTTGCTATAGGCATAGATGCAGATATGGTGCTGTCATCCAGTGGGTGGTCGTTAAATGTAGGTCTCATTAATTGGGGGCTGGGCTGACTTTTCTGAAGCTAAAAAATGATCTGAAGTACGACACCGAATCCATTCTTGCCTACGTCAGCGAAGCCTTCGACACAGACGGTTTTCTCAACTGTGCTGGCACAGAGCCACGCCTTGCGCCCCCAAGCCTCGGCTGTCACCCTTCGGCCCGTTCTTCAAGGATCAGAACAAGGAATCAAGGATTGAGTGGCTACGTTCCCAACCCCCCGAAAAACTACCGCTACGAAGAAGCCAAACCCGTCGACATCCATGCCCAGCGTTGGGCTGAGTATGAGAAGCACGGGAAAGAACCTGCGCGCGAGCCCGAGAAAATCGGCATTGCGTTGAGGATTGGGGTTTTCTTTGATGGTACTGGTAACAACGCAAACAACTCCGCTGCGGGGGTGCTCTGCGGTGCTCATCATCCCATTGCGCCGCAGGATATCGATGCCAGTTGCAAGCCGTACATGAGTGATCCGGATAGCAGCTACGCCAACGACATCAGCAATGTGCAAAAACTGAGTGAGCTCTATTTCGCACCTCAGAAGGCGGAGGGCGATGGTTCGCACAAGCAAGCATTCCGCATGATTTACGTCGAGGGGATCGGTACCCGGTCAGGTGAAGAGGACAGTAAATTCGGCGCTGGCACAGGTCGAGGTGATACGGGTGTTGCGGGACGTGTCCAGCACTCTTTTGAAGAGATCAAATCGCGTATTGAAGATGTTCTGGATAACAATCCAAACAGTGAAATCACGTCTCTGACTTTCGATACGTTCGGCTTCAGTCGAGGCGCCGCGGCGGCACGGCACTTTGCAAATGAAGTCGTTCGCGGAAAACAGGGCCCCTTAGGGAATATATTCCGCAGCAATGCGAGTGACTTCAGTCGAACCTTCATTGACCAGTACAAAAGCAGTATCAATATGGGATTCATTGGTCTGTTCGACACCGTGCCTTCGATTGCTGGCTGGTCCAATCTGGGGAATGTAAAGAGTCCAGTCGCCACGGGCATCAAGCTTTACCTGGACCGTCGTTTTTTTACTGATGTCGTTCAGCTGTCCGCGCGTGATGAGTGTCGGGCCAACTTTGCATTGAGTCGCGTCAAAGCCGATCACCTGGAAATCACTCTTCCAGGTGTGCATTCCGATATTGGTGGTGGCTACCGCGATGAGGTTGAGGAGTGTGTACTCGTCAGTCCGATGCAAACGCTTGAGGTCTCGCAGTTTACCGATGTATCTACCACGTCCATCTACCGGGATGCTGTGGCTTTGAAAAATCAGTGGGTCTCCAAAGGCTGGTTTGAAGACATGCTGGAGATTGTTACTCCTGAGGCGCTTCTCCTACCTGTAGATCAACAAGATCGGCTCAGCCCTCGCAGGAAGCGTGTTTATGCCGCCGTACAACTCAAACGTCCTGTGAGCGGTCTGTTGTCGAGGGTGTACCTGCGAGTGATGTATAGCCTCGCAAAGGAAAAGGGTGTTCGATTCAACGAGATTCCCGGAACGGCCGCTCTGGCGGTGCCCTCAGAACTGCAGGCACTGTGTGATCGATTTGTGGCGGGTGACTACAGCACGACTCAGGATGAGGAGAAATTGCTGAAGTTGAAATACATTCATATGTCAGCTAACTGGAATCATCCACTTGGAAGAAGGGATGGCAGTGGTATCCGAGCCGTCTACATCAACGCACCCACCGAAGACATGATTCGTGTGCAACATCCCCATGTACCTGACTGGACTCTCTGGTAATGAAACTAATCGTCACCTTACTTCTTACTTTGTTCATGACCGGTTGCCAGTCTGCTGATCCGCTCTCGGCCAAAAACGATCCTAAATCCGAATGGTGGGAACTGGCTTTCACTGAACCCGATTACATGAAGGTTTGGGTGGAGGACAGTTCGGTGCAGGATATTACCGGCAGAGTCTTCTTCAGAACCGGCGGGGGGACTGCTGCTGGCGGAGAACCTGAAGACGGTACTGAGTCTGCCCGCGGCTGGACAGGGGTGGGAGGCAGCGGAAAAAGAGTGGTGGGTGCCGATCTACCCATCCGCATTTATGTCCGATGGCAATCGATCGTCGAGCAGAAAACTTGGCAAGCGTGGGTGGATATCCCTGAGGAGGCCAGACAAATAATGGTGACCTCCACAAATCAACGATGCCCGGAAAGGCCCGAAAGAACAGCGCGTTACATGGCTTCAGTTTATTTGGGGCTCGCTCCGGGTGGTGTTGTTCAGGTGTGGGTGAGGGATTCATGCCACCGACCAATCAAGGTTGCTAGAGCGCAAGGCGAAATCGACCCGCTGGGTCCGGAGCGGGGGAAAAACGGTGGTCGTTATGCCTACCCTGTGAGTGAAAAGGCCAAGCGCTATATCGACAAGTACGGTATTCCGTACGGGAGTTGGTAATCGTCGCCTGATGAAACTACTTACAACGATGCTTTGTGTTCTGTTGATCAGCGGGTGCCAGTCAAACGATCCGCTTTCAGCAAAGAACGACCCTAAATCTCCATGGTGGGAGCTGGGTTTTACCGAACCTGACTACATGAAGGTCTGGGTAGAAGACAGCGCCGTGGAAGACATAAAGGGCAAGACGTTTCTACGCACTGGCGGTGGAATCGCATCGGGCGGGCAGCCTGAAGACGGTACAGAGTCGGCCCGAGGTTGGGACGGAGTGGGTGCATCCGCTAAAGCCGTGGTAGGCGCTGATCTCCCAAAACGAATTTTCGTTCGCTGGCAGTCCATCGTGGAGCCTCAGACCTATCGCGCATGGGTGGATATACCCGAAGAAGCCAGACAAATGATGCTGACCTCGGTCAACCAGCGCTGTGCGAAAACCCCGGACCAAAAAGCTACCTATATATCCTCGGTCTACCTGGGATTGGCTCCCGGAGGTGTCGTACAAGTGTGGGTTAGAGACTCCTGCCACCATCCAATCAAAGTGGCTAAAGCCCAAGCTGAAATCGAACCGCTAGGACCAAGCCAAGGTAAAACCCAAGGGCGTTACGCTTATCCTGTCACTGAAAAGTCCAAGCGATATATCGAGAAATTCGGCATCCCTTACGGGAGTTGGTAAGCGGTAAACCAATGAAACTATGCATTGTGGCGGTATGCATGTTGTTACTGAGCGGCTGCCAGTCTGCCTCTCCGCTTTCCGTAAAAAACGACCCGAAAGCCGATTCATGGGAGCTTGCGTTCACCGAACCCTATTACATGAAGGTTTGGGTTGAGGACAGTGCCGTCGAAGACATAAACGGCAAGCTATTCACGCGCACGGGCGAAGGCACAGCCGCTGGTGGTGAACCAGAGAATGGCAAAGAGTCCGCGCGCGGTTGGCATGCGGTGGGCGCGGCTGCGAAACCAGTGATTGGCGCAGACTTGCCCAAACGCATTTACGTGCGCTGGCAATCCATTGTCGAGCGGCAGACCTATGAGGTTTGGGTGGATGTGCCTGAAGAGGCGAGGCAACTGATGGTGCAATCGGTCAGTCAGCGCTGCCCGGAAACACCAGAGGAACAGGCCAGCTATAGCGCATCTATTTATCTAGGGTTGGCTCCAGGGGGCGTTGTACAAGTCTTTGTTCGGGACTTGTGCCATCGTCCTGTCAAGGTCGCCAGAGCACAGGCAGAGATTGAACCGCTGGGGCCTGGTCAAGGTAAGATCCAAGGGCGTTACGCGTATCCTGTCAGTGAAAAGTCCAAATGGTATGTCGATAAATTCGGCATACCATACGGGAGTTGGTAGTAGACCGGCAGGAGACATTTCTCTTGCCTATCTTTCAGTGGCGTTGTTGTGAGTAATAATCTTTGACAGCTACCGCGTCAACGCTGGCTTCAACGAAGGTCCGCACCAGAAACGGTCGATTGTTGGCGCCACAAAAAACAAGGAGCCAGCATAGGCTTTGTTATTTTCATTCGTTAGGCAATCTGGACTGCTTCTGGAGGAGGACCAAACGGCGCCAACGATGCTTTTCCTGTCACCTTGTGTTCAAAGTGGTTGGACATAGCCTCTGCAAAAATTTTGACTACGACTTGCGGGTCAAAACCTGCCTGATGCTGGAAAAGCACGGCATCATGCATTGGCACTTTTAGCTCGACTCGTGGATCACCGCTCATCGTAATTAAAGCCTTTTTAAAAATAAGTGATGCGGTACCTTGTACTTGCTGGCTGATTGAAGATCTTTTCTCCTTTTCACTTAAAACTCCCGTTCGCTCCCGCTTAATATGGTTGCCAAGAGTCGTTCCAATTTTGCCCTCTGTTTCAAATTGAGTGTAAACTCTGGATTTCCAATCCTCAAATTCAGAGAATTGTTTAAAAAAAACTTTTGCATGTTGTCTGTCTGCACCGTACCCGTACGCCGCATCAATTAAGTCACGATGCCTCATTCCATACGCGTAAGATAGGAATAGCCGCTTCGCCTCTTTTCGTTTTGTTACATCCCGGAAAATAGATTTCGCCGCTATTTCATAGAGATCACCTTCCGCATAAAGTTTCGTAAGTAGTGAATCGCCGGATAGCGCGGCCATAATTCCGGCCTCGTACTGATCGTAATCGACGTAGGAGAAGAGTTTTCCTTCATCTGGGACCAGTATGTCTCGGTGTTGCTTAGCAAGATTTTGCAATGATGGGTCTTTAAAGTAAATGCGCGAGGTAATCGAACCGAATGAATCTACTATTGGGAAAATTTTTTTCTGGCTAAGCGGTATTGCCGCCAATACCATCCTAGATTTATGAATTTTTCTTAGATTTAATAAGTCGTCAGCATATTCGTCCTGCATTGGGACAAAATTGAGTACGTAATCTACATTTACGCCAGAAAAATCAAAGCCGCGAGGCTCTAAGTATTCCACTACATCCTCATCTGATGGGACCTCCAGAGGCACACTGTATTTGGACGAAAAGTGCTTTAGGGCCATGTAAAAATCGAATTCTATCTTATTCTTGTGGCCTCTGAGTACTTCCGTGCTTATATTTATTCCAGCCGCAGCAGAACCTATCAGGTAGCGCGCGACAGGCTGTTCTACTTGGATTAGCCTGTCCCATTCCTGCTCGCGTTTTGCCTCGGCTTCAACTTGGTTAGAATACGATACGAGAGCATCGGCGAACACGGAAAGAGTTTCTTCGCAGATTTCTTCTTTCCTGTTAAAAATCGCGAGATATTTTTGTATGGTCTCTTTGGGTATAAGACTTTGAAGTGCATTGGTGATGTCTATCTTTTCTTTTTGCTCTCTCTCGGATCTCTTCCCAGAGATGGAAATCCTCAACTCTTCAACGTCTGTAATTATGTTTGGGAGCCTCCCAGTTAGTCTGAAAAGTATTGGGGCTATAAGCCAGTAATCATGACAAACCAGCTCTTCTGTTTGAGAAGAGGTATCTTCAGCAGATACCTCTTTCAGGACTTTATCAGACCAAAGAAAGAACCTGTCCTTTCCTTGATCTGTGTAATCCCTGATGAAAATTAGAGCCTTTTTAGTCATATGGGCTTATCTCTTCATATAGTTCCATTGGGCTTCTTGGTTCGCGTTCTGTAAGAGGCCGTCCTTCTTTGAAATGAGATCTCGCTCGCGTGGCAGTACCCTTTATCTTTGTTTTTAACTCTGATATTAAAGGTCGTAAGTCTTCCCTGCCAAATTCGCTAGTGGCAAGCAAAAAATTTCTTTGGTGGTAAAAAGGCCATGTACTTTTGAATTGCGGGATGACTGGAATTAATGCAGAACTTTCATCAACGCAGCGGAGGTATATGAAGATCGCGGATGCTTCCGCTTGAAGAACGTCCGTCTGTATTTTTGCGGATGCGTACTGAAGAATTTTTTCACTTTTGTAGCGGTTCTTCGCAAGCAACAACCAAAGATGAAAATTTTGCCAGGAATGAATGGATTTTTCATCATCCATCAAATATTGAGTGATTTTTCCGTGGTCATCTTCTGTTAAGTTTAGGGCTGAAAGAAGTCGGCAGTATTGGTCTGTAGAGGCAGCGTGATCTTCTAACGTTTCTATTATTAGCAGTTTCAGATCGTCTGAAATCTCTGTGTGGATATCAAAGATCTTCGCTTCGCTCAGTTGAATTAGACGATTCACTGCAAATCGAAACTGTCGTGACTGAGTTTGCTTGTTGTCTATGCATTCTTTTAGTAACTGATATATATACTTTGCTGATCTTGCTATAACTCTTCTGCTTCTGGAACGCCACATGCTGTCGATTGTAAGTGTTCTATCGTCGGTAGTTGGGAAGTATTCGGCGATTTCGGAGTCTGAAGTATCCTTTGTAAGAATCGCGGTTTTTCCTGAGTTAATATTCATTCCGAATTTTCGGAGCTGATTTATTAAATCTGTAAGCGCTTTTTTGGCTGTTCGCGGTGAAGAGCAAATTATCCTGATGTCATCCACATACCGATAGTAGTCGTATCCCAAAGCCACCATGTTCTGGTCAACTGCGTTGAGTACTACGTTGGCAATGAAGGAAGAGGCATCTCTATTTTGAGGGAGTCCATGTCTCTCGTTGTATCCCCATCTTGCCAGAAGTGTACATAGCGTATGTATTGCATTTCGAATTAAAGTCTTCTCAGGTCCTGATGCGCTCACTTGTTTAAGCATTATTTCAAAAGATGTACGTATGGCCGTTAGGGAAATGTTCTCGAAATAGTTAATTAGGTCGGTGACTAGCAGCGATTGGTCGTTAGAAAGTGCTGTTTTCGTTACGCCCTCGAAGGTTTTCCATAAATCGATACGGCTTTTAAATATGTATTTTTCGGACGATCGCCTTTTGTTATATCTATGGCCTAGTACCCGATGAGATAATAGCGGGTCATAAAATGGCATCAAATAAGAGCAAATAGCTTGATATATGAAGCGATCATAGAAGTCGGTCTCTAGTGAATAACGAACTCCTAGCCCTTTTTTGGGGATGTCGTACGCCTGTCTTTCACAGCCTAAGTAACATCCATTTTCTTCAAGCAGGAGTGACTTTAGTGTGTCGTGCAGTTGTAACTTGTTAGAAAATAAATCTTGGTGCTGCAGTACGTCAACGAACCAATCATCGCGCATATCTTGATTTAAGTGTTGTAATACTGCGTCGATATCAATTGGGAAGGCTAATAGCTCAAGAGGCTCTTTGCTGTCTAAAGCTATAAGCTTTCTAGAGTTTGACTCTTTAAATAGTGTGTTTAGTTTTTTTCGAAACACATTATCTTTAAGTATTGTCTTGTTGTTTTGTATCTCTGACAGCAACAGGTCTAACGTAAGATGAAGTTGATCGCTTTCACAGGTGGCGGTGATTTCGTCGCTCTTTTCGGAAGCAATTTCTGTTTCCATACTTCAATCCTTGATAGTTAAGGTAGCGCGGCCAAATCACCCATTTAAATTTCTATTTTCCATGCCGCCAATTAGACCTTTCGTCGACGCTTGCGACGATGCGTAAAAATTCTGCGAGATAGCGTTATCCGAATGTCCCGTCGAAGTCTATTTGGTAGCATGTCCGCTGGCGTATTTCCACAGGAATAGAAAGAATCATTGAGGCTAAATTTTCTGTCGAATCGTGGGGCCTCCGTTGTAGTGACACCCGGCTGTCGTCGGGAGTGAGGCAAACGATGGCGTCTGTCACCGTCTGTCACCGTCTGCCTGAGTCGCTACTGATTTTTTTAGATACCTTGAGGTTCGGCTATTGGCCGAAAGCCGCCCCACCCGTAACTCTCTATCAGTCCGAGTATTGCCAGATTAACGAATCCACACACGGCCTCATCCAGCAACGATGTCAAACGCGGCACTCCCCAAAACCTCCCCATTAACCAAAACCCTAACCCCATGCCGCCCCAAAAAATGCTTCCGCGTCGTAAAATCCCGAATCACCTGACGCCTCCCCACAACCACTTCCCCAAACCCCGCCAACTCCACCGTCTTCAATTTAAAAACCTTCCCCGAAACCCCGCCATTCGCCTTCACATAGTCAATCGCATAATCAATCACCAACCGCTGTTCATGCGCCACCGTCGACTTCACTGTAAACGACAACGTAATCGCCTCACCCAACCTCACCGCCGCCGGCTCAACCCGCACATCCAGCAACTCAACCTCAGCCTTGGCCCCCGCGCCAATCACCGTCAGCGCGCGCAGATCGCCCTGTTTGATCAAGCTGCGCAGCGCATGCTTGGCAATCCACGCCGTGTGTTTGTTCTCCAGTGGCCAGCCTTCAATCGTGTCCAGCACCCATTCTGGATGCTCTTTGGTCACGTCATTCAAATGGTTCGCCACGGACTTGCGCACGTACAGACTCTCGTCGGCTTTCAACCGATCCAGTATTCCGGCAACCAGTTGCGGGTTGGCTTGCACGGCTTCCAGGCGGAATGACCAGGGCAGGCGGGGGCGGGTGCCTTCGCTGGCGAGGCGGCGGATGTGGTGGTTTTGGTCTTGGGTCCAGTCGTGCATGAGTTCCAGCGAGCGTTCGAGGTCGCTGCGCAGGAAGTGGCGGATGGCGAATTCGGAGGAGCCGAAGGTGGTGAAGTATTTCAGTGCTTGCATCGAGGTATCGAAGGCGTGGCCGCCGTAGCTGGCGACGTAGTGCGGCAGGCACATGCTGACGAATCCGCTGTTGAGGCGGGGGGCGAGTTCGCGCAGAACTTCGAGGGAATCTTCGTAGTCCAGTGGCAGCACGGCGTGCAGGCTTTCGCTGACGCGGGCCATGCGTTGCATCACCGACAGTTCGGCCAGCCCATGGTTGGCGTGCTTGAGAAACGCCTTGGCCTTGAACGCCGGGTACACGGCGCTCATTTCGCTGGCGATGTGTTGCAGGCGCTCGGCGTTGAAGATTTCCTTTAACGCCGGGGCGGCGGTGTCGGTGGTGCTCATGGTCAGGTCATCGGGGTGCTGACGAACGCTTCGAGGGTTTCGGCGTACGCGGTGTATTGGGCGATGTGCGGGTAGCGGCGGGTGTCGATCTGGTCGGGGACTACGAGGTCGGTGAAGCTCCAGGCGACGGCGAGGCTGATGCCGGCCTGTGTGAGGGTGCCGTCGGTGGGCAGGCCGGTTTTTTCCAGTTCCTGTTCGAGGGCGGTGAACGCGGCGGCGAGTTGGCCTTCGACGCGTTCGACCCACGGTTGGTATTGAATGTCGGCCGGGCGCAGGTTGCGTTCGTAGTAGAGCTGCACGGCTTTTTCGCAGGCGGCGAGGCTGAGGCCGATCAGGCGCAGGGCGTGGGCGCGTTGTTGGAGGTCGCTCGGCAGCAGGCTTTTGCCGCTGGCGGCTTCGAGGTAGTCGAGGATGAGGGTGGAATCCATCAGGACCACGCCGTCGTCGAGGATCAGCGTGGGCGCCTTGACCACCGGGTTGATCTGCTGGAATTGCTCGAAGTGACGGAACACCGAGACCGATTCATGTTCGAGGTCGATGCCGAGGCGTTTGGCGGAGATCGCCACGCGGCGCACGTAAGGGGAGTCCAGCATGCCGATCAGTTTCATGACGCGTTCCTTCAAGTCGAACCGGTGGGAAGGCATAACCTAGCCGAGCCTGAGGCAAATGTCAGTCGTCAAAACCGGCTTGTTCGTGAATCTCATCCACATTCAATTCCAGTCGATACGCCACCGCCACGAACAGCGCCTGACACAAACACAACGTCGCACTCAGCGAACGGAACGCCAGTGCGCTGCCCTCATTCACCAGCAGCAGGCTGTTGGCGTTTTTGGCCAAAGGCGAGAGGTGGCTGTCGGTGAGGATCAGGGTGTTGGCCTGTTGCTGGCGGGCGTAGCGCAGGCAGTGTTGGGTTTCCTTGGCGTAGGGGGTGAAGCTGATGGCGATGACCAAATCACCGCTACGCACGCTGCGCATCTGCTCGCGATAACTGCCACCCAGTCCGGAAACCAGATGAATCCGCTTGTGAGTGTGTTGCAAGTTGTAAACGAGGTAGTCGGCGACGGCGAAGGAGCGACGTACGCCGACGACATAGATGTTGTCGGCGTTGACGATCAGGTCGACGGCTTTTTCGAACGCGACGTCGTCGAGTTCGCGGCCCAGGCGTTCGATGCCGGAGCGGGTGGCGTCGATGCATTCGCGGGCGAGGTCGCCGTCGCTGGCTTGCTGCGACTGGTTGGCGATCATGCTGCGGATGCGTTGCTGGTAGTTGTGCACCGGCGAGGCTTTGTGGGTGTAGGCGGCGCGGAACAGCGCCTGCATCTCGCTGAAGCCGCTGAAGCCGAAGCGCTGCGAAAAGCGCACGATGGCGGACGGATGCACCTCGCATTCCCGGGCGATGTCGCTGATGCGATCGACCATGATCCGGTCGCTTTGCTGGCTCATGTAGCTGGCGATGCGCTTGAGTTGGCGCGGCAGGGTGTCGTATTCGTCGGTGATCAGTTGCAGCAGACGCTCGGCATTGATCGGGGGGCTGGCGAGGGGGCGCTCGTCGTTGGCCGGCAGATCGGGGCGGGGCATAAGTCTTCCTTCAGGCTGATCAAATCACACAAAGTGCTGGGTTGTGGCTGATGTTAGGAGGGCTTTTGGGGTTCTGCTTGGCTGAAACGATGCACCGGGAGTAGAAAAATTCGCGATGAGGGCACCAGCGGCTAGCCGTTTGTCTTCTATATACAGCCGCTCGACTGAATTTCTTGCTATAAACGCACTCCGATGACCGCCATGAAGCCTGTGTCAGAGCTGTTTACGGCTGTTGTCGGACAAATTCCCGGTATTTACAGTTGCTGAGGCCTCAAACGGGCCTTAGACTGCCGCCCCTTCGTAAATTGAGTGCCGGGTGGCGTTTGCAATAAACGATGCCTTTTCGTCGACCGGACACGGTTCGCCGGAACGCTCCCTATTTCGCCTTAATGCACGTTTTTTTATAGAGATATCAATGACAAAGGACAAGTTGCTGGCCATGCCGGCAGATGACTACATGAATGCCGAGCAACACGCTTTCTTCACTGAGCTGTTGCAGAACATGAAAGTCGAAACCCACGAGCGCATTGAGCAAAACCGTATCGCCATCGAAAGCCTGGACACTCCGGCCGACCCGGCGGACGCGGCTTCGGTTGAAGAAGAGCGCACCTGGCTGGTGAACGCGATCGATCGCGACCAGCGCATGCTGCCGCAACTGGAACAAGCCCTTGAGCGCATCAAGGAAGACAGTTTTGGCTGGTGCGACGACAGCGGCGAGGCCATCGGCCTGAAACGCCTGCTGATCAGCCCGACCACCAAGTACTGCATCGAAGCTCAAGAGCGTCACGAGCAGATCGACAAGCACCAGCGTCAGGCCTGATTCCATGGCTGCCCCCTGAATCGGGGGCGCCTGCAAAAGATCGCAGCCTTCGTCAGCTCCTACACGAGCTGACGGGGCTGCGATCTTTGCTTTTGCTCGTCTGCGATATGTTGCGCGCCGTTCCATTGACCTGCTGCAGACTCCACGACTAACGGACCATGGATAATGGCGTTCTAGTGGCGTTTAATGCAGTCACAACAATGAGAACAAGCGTGGGGTGTTGATATGACGAGAGATGGATCTCTGGTTGGGGCTTTGCCCGCACCAGTGCTGTTGCCGAAAAACCGCTGGATCGCTCCGACCCTGCAAAGCATCGCCCTGATGCTGTTGCTCGCCGGCATGACGCTGGGTGGATGGTCGCTGTACATCGGCATGCCGCTGGCGGTGCTGATCGTCTGGCTGCCGCGCCTGCGATCGCGTGTCACCCCTGATGCTGCGCCTGTCGATACCGGCAGCGCGATTTCCGAACTCACCCGCGATCTTTCCTACACCACCAGTCATAACGCACTGTCAGCCGCCGGTGTGGCGTTTTCCGTCAAGCAACTGGCGAGCAAACTCGAATCGCAACTCGATGCGGCGGCGCAGATTGTCAGCAACGCCGAAGTGATGATCGCCACCGAACACGCTACTTCGCAGCTCAGTCGTGAAGCGCTGGACGCCGCCAGCGAAGCGCATCACAGCAGCGCGGCGGGGCGCACCGAACTGGTGGATTCGATTGCGCGCATGCATCAACTCAGTCAACGCGCCAACGCCAGCCGTGAATTGATCGAAGCCCTGAGCCTGCGCAGCGATGACATTCAACGGGTGACGCTGGTGATTCAGTCCATCGCCAGCCAGACCAATCTGCTGGCCCTCAACGCAGCGATTGAAGCGGCGCGGGCGGGTGAGCATGGCCGTGGTTTTGCGGTGGTGGCGGATGAGGTGCGTGGTCTGGCGGCGCGGACGGCCTCGGCGACCGGCGAGGTCGGGGAGATGGTCGCCGATATTCAGCAACGTACGGCGCAAGTGGTGGAGCAGATCCGCGAGCTGTCCAGCGATCTGCAGACCGGTGTCGAGCAGGTCGAGAACACCGGCCAGCATCTGGAAAACATCGCGCGGCTGGCGGCTGGGGTGGAAACCCAGGTCGGTGAAATCGCCCGTGGCGCGGAAACCAATCGCGAGCAGCTCGACAGTCTGTTCAAGGCCATCGAGCAGATGCGCAGTGATCTGGCGATCAGCGATCAACAAACCCGGCGTCTGGCCGAGGCCGCTGTGCAGATGGAAGGGCAGGCGGAAACCATCAGCGAGCGTCTGGCCGAAGTCGGTCTGGATGACTATCACCAGCGCGTCTATGACCTGGCGCGTGAGGGCGCGAGTCAGATTGCGGCGCGATTCGAGGCGGATGTCGAGCAGGGGCGGATCAGTCTTGAGGATTTGTTCGACCGTCAATATCAACCGATTCCCGGGACGCAGCCGGCGAAGTTTCAGACCCGTTTCGACCGCTACACCGATCAGGTGCTGCCGGCGATCCAGGAGCCGTTGCTGCCGCGCCATGAGGGGTTGGTGTTCGCCATCGCCTGCACGCCGCAGGGTTATGTGCCGACGCACAACCTGGCGTTCAGTCAGCCGTTGACTGGTGACCAGCAGATCGACGCGGTGGGTAATCGTACCAAACGCAAGTTCGCCGACCGCACCGGGATCCGCTGCGGCAGCCATCAACAGGCGGTGTTGCTGCAGACCTACACCCGTGACACCGGGGAGCTGATGCACGACTTGTCGGTGCCGATCATGGTCAAGGGCCGGCATTGGGGCGGTCTGCGCCTGGGTTACAAGCCGGAGAATCCGCACTGATCGATTGTTACCGCTCGCGCAATGAATCTGTGCACGGGCGTTGCTGTTTCCTCTGCGATGAAGTCATTAACATGGCCGTTAGTTAGGTAGCTAATGAAATCGAGAGGTCAGTATGTGCAGAGTCGATGTCGCGGTGATGATTGGCAGTGGTGTGCCCGCCGGATTGCGCGCGATGGGCCAGAGCGTCTGCTGGGTGGTGTTGCTCAATGGTGAGCGGCGTGGCACCGCGTTCGCCAGTCGCGACGAGGCGGAGGAGTGCAAGGCTGCCTGGCTCGCGCAACTGATGGCCGAGCCTGGCGACAGCCTGCACTGACATTTATTAACGTCCGTCGTGCAGGCGTACGTTCAATTCATCGACCATCACCGCTTCTTCGCCGTCGGCGCGCAGCCACTCCTTCAGCAGTTGCGCCTGTTGCGGCGTCCAGAACTCGGCATCGATCAACTTGGTGTTGGCATCCAGCGGATGTGCTTCGATGAAATCGTCGATGGCCCCGTTTTCCGATGGCAGGCCCAGTTGGTCGAACAGGGTTTTCAGATCATATGCAGGCAGTTCCATCGTGTACTCCTTTTTGCGTGTGCCGGAATGGCGCTGTCGCTCGCTCTTTATCTGAGGCAGCCGTTGGACAAGAGTTCGATCCGTGATTCAAGCAAGCGGGCGAGGGCGCACGCTTCGTTGTGGTCTTCGCGGAAACCTCTTACACGACCGGTGGAAGATTCCTTGATATGAAAGAACGCGTTACCTGCCGGGACCACCTGAAATCGTGGGGTCTGAACGCTTTGTGCGTATTGCGCAAGTTCCGGCAAATCAGTGCCGTGCAGCACGAAAGGCGTATCCATGACTGGTTTGGAGGGCTGGGCAAAGTGAGTCAGAGTGCACATATGAAGTCCTTTTCATGAGATAGCCGACGGTTACAGGTCGGTTCGGGTAGTCGGAAGCAGCATCGCTGCTCTAGAATCGCCAGTGTCTGCTGGCGACAGGTGCCTATCTAAAGCAATTTTTTACCGGCGATATGTCGGAAAAGGGCTTTTTTTCGTCAGTTTTTTCCCTAAAGTTTGTAGTCAGTCTTCGTTGCGCTTCAATGAAGATTTTTCCTTCAAGGCCTGGCGAACGTCGAGGCAAGTTTCTCGCCTGACTTTCCAGTAGTCTTGCGAACTTGTGATGTATGGGCGCTCCGCTTGTTTCAGGTGTACTGAAGTCATTCGGTAACAGCATCGGCCTGGCCGTTTTTTTGCCGTGCGCGTTTTGGCGCCGGGTACTTTTTCAGATGTGGGGATGTTTCTTTGGCAGTCAGTAACCTCGATATGCATGCTTTGTTCGTGTTGGGTGATTTGCGTGCAAAGCTGGTCAAGCTGTTCCAGTCGCGTTTTGTTTACATCACCGAACAGAACGCCGAAGGCATTTACGTGGCCGAGATCGACACTGAAAGTGCGTTGGTAGTCGATGACAAACCGGGGCTCAAGCTCAAGGTCGGCGATCATTTCAGTGCGGCCGTGCTGCCCAGCCGTGAAGGCGGCAAGATGGACATCCGCTTTCGCGAAATCAAACTCACGGTGTACGGCCTGGGCGACTACGCCTTTGTCGATACAGCGGACGGCCACGCGATCCTGTTCAAGGAAGGCCACAGCGTGGTGACGGTGTTCGCCGCGAACCAGCAACTGCAGGAAGGCCTGACCAAGACCCTGAAAGCCGTTACCGGTAAAGCGGCGAAGTGGCGCAAGGGCGAACTGATCACGTTTAAGGCCAGCGAGTGATTGGTGGTGTGAGTCGCGCCGACTTCCATTCGCAAAACCTTGACCGTGCGCGTGAGGAGGCATTGCGCCTGTTCAACGCCAAAGCCGAATTGCAGGGCGCGTGGCTGAACTGGGTGGCAGCGCAGATCTACACCTTGCGGCCTGCGGAATACGCCAGCATGGTCAGACGCGAGCTGCAAAGCTTGCAGGAAAAGTCTGAAACATAACCTCGCCGGGATTGGCCCCCGGAAAAAGCAGGAACCTCGGCTACAGTCAGTTGACTGAGTATTCAGAGGCTTGCGGTCTTCTGCCAGGCCATCCTGCTATTGCTGTGAACAGCACGAGGTGCAAAGCATGAAAGGAATTCGACGGCTATTGGCCGCCAGCGTGGTTTCGTTCGGTGTGCTGACGGCCGCGCAGCCGGCAGCGGCGGCACAGGCACCGATTCATTTTGCCGACCTGAACTGGGAAAGCGGCAGCCTGATCACCGATGTCCTGCGGATCATCGTCGAGAAGGGCTATGGCCTGCCGACCGATACGCTGCCGGGCACCACCATCACGCTTGAGACCGCGCTGGCCAACAATGACATTCAGGTCATTGGCGAAGAGTGGGCCGGGCGCAGTCCGGTGTGGGTCAAGGCTGAAGCGGAGGGCAAGGTCGTCAGTCTCGGCGATACGGTCAAGGGTGCGACTGAAGGCTGGTGGGTGCCGGAATACGTGATCAAGGGTGACCCGGCCAAGGGCATCAAGCCGCTGGCGCCGGACCTGCGCAGTGTCAGTGATCTGAAGAAATACAAAGATGTGTTCAAGGACCCGGAAAATCCGAGCAAGGGTCGGTTCCTCAACAGCCCGATCGGCTGGACCTCGGAAGTGGTGAACAAGCAGAAACTGACCGCTTACGGGCTGCAGGACGACTACACCAACTTCCGCAGTGGCTCGGGTGCGGCGCTGGATGCCGAGATCAGCTCTTCGATCCGTCGGGGCAAACCGGTGCTGTTCTATTACTGGTCGCCGACGCCATTGCTGGGCAAATTCAAACTGGTGCAGCTGGAAGAGCCACCGTTCGATGCCGAGGCGTGGAAGACCCTGACCGATGCCGATAACCCCAATCCGAAACCGACCCGTTCGCTGGCATCGAAGCTGTCGATTGGCGTGTCTACGCCGTTCCAGAAGCAGTATCCGCAGATCGCGGATTTCTTCAGCAAGGTGGATTTCCCGATCGAGCCGCTGAACAAGGCGTTGGCCGAGATGAGCGAGAAGCACACCGCGCCACGGCAGGCGGCTGAGGCCTTCATGAAGGCGCATCCGGAGGTGTGGCAGGCGTGGGTGCCGAAGGATGTGGCGGAGAAGGTGGCGGCTGATCTGAAATAAACGTTGAGACTGCTGGCCTCTTCGCGAGCAAGCCCGCTCCCACAATTGGAACGCGCTCTCCTGTGGGAGCAGGCTCACTCCCACAATTGGAACGTGTTTTTCTGTAGGAGCGGGCTTGCTCGCGAAGCTTTCCGGCTTTTAGAACTTCGTCTGCACCGCCAATTCAAAGGTGCGCGGTGTACCCAGATAGTAAGCCGGCGACACATGCGCAAACTCGGCATACACCTCGTTGGTCAGGTTGCGCACTCGGCCGGTGACGGTGGTGTGCGAGTCGACCTTGTAGCTGAGGAAGCTGCCGAACAGCGTGTACGACGGCACGGTCATGGTGTTCGCCGTGTCCGCATACACCGACGCCACATACCGCGCATCGACCCCACCTTGCCATTGCGGCGAAAAATCGTAAGTCAGCCATAGATTGCCGACCCGATCCGGAACGTTGGTCGGCGTGTTGCCCTTGCGTGAGACCACCGCGCCGGCGGCGTTCTTTTCGGTGAAGTCGTCGTATTGCGCATCGACCCAGGCGAAGTTGCCTTCGGCCAACAGCTTGTCGGTGATCCGCAGGGAGCTCGCGATCTCGATGCCTTTCGAAGTTTGCTGACCTACCGGGATGCTGCTGGTCGGGTCCAGCGGATCGGTCACGGCGAAGTCCTTGCGCTCGATGGTGTAGGCGGCAACCGTCGCCGAGCCACGGCCTTCCAGGTAGTCGAACTTACTGCCGACTTCCCATTGCTTGCCGGTGGAAACATCGAAGTCCTGCGTGCCATTCGGTTGCTCGGCGGCAGTGCTGTATTGCACGTAGACGCTGGCGGATGGGATGAACTGGTAGGTCAGGCCGACGCGTCCGGTGACCGGTTCCCAACTGCGTTTGAGGTGCTTGGGATTGGCGGCCGTCACGGTGCGGTGGTTGGTCACGTCGAGGTCGATGTCGTCGTAACGCAGGCCGGTGAGCAACGCCAGTTTGTCGGTCAGTGCCAGGCGGTTTTCCACGAACAGCGCCTTGGTGGTGACCTCGTTGGTCTTGTCGCTGATCAGTGTCGGGTTGGTGCCGGGAATGTCGTAGAAATGCCCCGGACGGTAGTTGTTCGGATCCTCCGTGCTTGCGCCTTTGATATTCAACGGCGAGTTGGTGGTCTGGTTGACCTTGTACTCGAAACCGCCGAACCAGGTGGTGTCGAGGCCGAACAGGGTGTTGTCGTGGCGCAGCTCGAACTGGTTGCCGTTCTGCTCACCCTGATGCCGCACTTGATAGGCGGTGGAGCGGTTCACCGCCGTGTTGTCGGCGTTGTACTGATAGGTTTCGAGGTTGCGGTAGTCGCGTTGGCTGTCGAGGTGATACAGCGTATTGCGCAGAGTGGTGCTGTCGTTGATCCGGTAATCGATGATCGAACGCACCCAGATCGTGCGCTGTTCGTAGCGCCCGTCCTCGACGTTGTAGTTGTTGAAGCGATTGTGTTTGTCGATCTTCAACTCGCCGGCTTTGGGGTTGAGCACCGGCGTGCCCCAGTACGGGCTGTCTTCGTGTTCGTCCTGATATTCCAGGGCCAGGGTGTGCGACAGATCCGGCGTGAGGTCGCTGAGCAACGAGAACGCCACGCTCCAGGCATCGCGCTCCTGACGGTCGATGTAGCCGTTGCTGGTGTTGTGGCTGACATCGAGCCGCGCGTAGTGCTGCACGTCGGCGCTCGGGTCGGTCAGCGCGTGGTTGAGGCCGAACGCGGTTTCGGTGGTGTCGTAGCTGCCGTAGCTGACGCGACCTTCGGCGGCTTGTTCGTCGCGGGTCGCCAGTTTGGTCACGTAGTTCAACGAGCCGCCGACCGAGCCTGCGCCGTTGATCAGCGAAGATGGGCCGCCCACCAGTTCGACTCGATCATAGATCCATGAATCCACCGGCCGGGCGAGGCCGCCGGAGACGGTGACGCCATTGAACATCTGGGTGATCTGGCTGCTGGTGAAACCGCGATAGGAGACGAATCCGCCAAAGCCTGGCGGCGCGCTGGCATTGACCCCAGGCAGGGTGTTGGCGGCGTCCTGAAAGTTTTGTGCGCCGTGGCGTTCGATGTCGTTGCGGTTGGCGACGGCCACCGAGGCCGGTGTGTCGCGCACGCTCAAGCCGAGGCGCGAGGCCATGCCGCTGGATTGATCGAGGCTCAGGCCTGGTTCGCTGGTGGATTCGCCGTCGATGGTGATCGGCGCCAGGTCTACGGTGGATTGCGCCCAGGCGTTAAGGGACAGGCAGCCGCACAGGCTCGCCAGCAGAGGAATATGTTTCATCGTTGAATCCTGAATGCTTGTCTAGGAATCAGCGCACAGGCGAACGCCGCGCGTTGGCGCAGTGAGCTGAAAAATCAAAAAGGCAAAGACACTCAGGCGAGCGGCGGGGCGCGAGGGTTGGCCGAAGGCCAGGTGAAGCGGGCAGGAAGGTCGGCACTGACGATGGGCGCCAGCGGCGGGCTGTGTTGCTCGGGCAGAACCGCGAGGGTCAGGCTGGAGTTGAACGCCGGACCCATGCCGCCGCCGACCGAGCACAGCGGGCAGCCAAACGCCTTGGACAGGGTCGGCAATTGTTCTTCGCCGGGATTGCTGGTCAGTGGCGCTTGGGTGGCCGGGTCGACCGTACAGAACTGGCCGCCGATGCCGTTGAGCTGCATCCCGACCATTTGCCCGTGACCGATGCTGCAGGCGAACACGTTGAACAGGACGCAGCAATAAAGCATCCAGGCCAGCAGTGAACGATCGGAACGGGTGAATTTCATGGGGCGGCACTTTACCGTACCGCTGATCGGTCGTGCACTTCAAAAAATGCCGACTAGGATGTTTTGTTCAAATCCCTCGAAAGGATTCTCGACCATGACCTTTGTGTTGGCTCAATGGCTGGTGACGATATTTGCGGCAATCAGCCTGGTACACGTGTATTGGGCGCTGGGTGGGCAATGGGCGGCGGTGGCGGCGGTACCGCAAGTGCCGGTGCGAGGACTGGTGGCGACGGTGCGACCGGCGTTCAAACCGTCAGGCTGGATTACCTTGCTGGTAGCGGCAGCATTGTTGGTGATTGCCGCGCTGGTGTGCATGCGGGTCGGCTGGGGCATGCCGGCGGTGCATCACAAAGCGTTGCAATGGGTGATCAGTGCGATTGCGTTATTGATGTTCGCCCGGGCGATCGGCGATTCGAATCTGGTGGGGTTTTTCAAGGAAGTGAAGGGGTCGCGGTTTGCGCGGCTGGATACCTGGGTGTATTCGCCGCTGTGTCTGGTGTTGGGGGCGGGGTTGTTGGCGGTGGCTTGGGTCTGACCCGGTTCATGTGTTGGCAATGCCGGCCTCTTCGCGAGCAAGCCCGCTCCCACAGGGGAAATGCATTCCAAATGTGGGAGCGGGCTTGCTCGCGAAGAGGCCAGTTCAGACACCCTGGATGTAGAAACTAACTACCACTCTCGGTGCGGCGACTACTCACCTCAGCCGGCACATCATCCCCGGCCATGCGCTTGCGGAACAAAGCCGCCCGCGCCAGCAGCAACGTAGTCACCGGCACGGTAATCGCCAGCAGAATCGGAATCAGCCAGGCATGCATCACCGGCCCGGACTTGAGTGCCGAAAAGCAGATGATCGACGCCAGCGCCACACACCACGCGCCGATTGTCGAGGCCAGCGCCGGCGGATGCATGCGCTGGAAGTAATCCTTCATGCGCAGCAATCCGGTCGCGCCAATCAGTGCAAACACCCCGCTGAGCACCAGCAGGATCGCCACCGGAATCTCCACCCACAGCGATAATTCAGCATTCATTCGATCACCTCGCCACGCAGCAGGAATTTCGCCAGGGCAAACGAGCCGACGAAGCCGAACAGCGCGATCAGCAGCGCTGCCTCGAAATAAGTGTCACTGGAATAACGAATGCCCAGGGTCAGCATCATCAGCATGGCGACGATGTACAGGTAATCCAGCGCGAGTACCCGATCCTGTGCCGACGGCCCCTTGAACAGGCGAATCAGGGTCAGGACCATTGCCAGCGAGAACAGGAACAGCGTCAGCAGAATCGCGTTCGACAGCAGCGGGCTCATTCGAAAATCTCCATCAACGGCTGCTCGTAGGCAGTCTTGAAGTGGTGGATGAAGTGCGCCTCGTCATCCAGATCCCAAACGTGCAGCAGCAGAATGCTGCGATCCAGCGCCAGCTCCGACCACACGGTGCCGGGCACCACGGTGCAGATCATCGCCAGCGCCGCCAGACCGTTGGCGTCGCGCAGGTCCAGCGGCACTTTGACGAAGCGCGAGCGCGGCGGGCGGCGACCGGCGTTGATCACGCCCCAGGCGACGATCAGGTTGGAGAGGATCACGTCACGACCGACCATCACGAACAGGCGCAAAATCGTCAGCGGACGGCGGATGCGCACCTGTTTCGGGCGCAGCTTGCGCATCATCAACGGTGCGGCGAAGCCGAGGATTGCGCCGAGCAGCAGGTTGCCCGGGCTGACTGACAGGTTCAGCGTCAGCCACAAAACCCACAACGCCAGTGACAGCAACGGTGCCGGAAATACGCGCTTCATGGCTGCACCTCCAGCATCGCCGCTTTGGCTTCAGGGCTGGGAACGGCGCGGGTGCCGAGCACCGCCATCACGTATTGCTGCGGGTTGTTCAGCGCGTCCGCGGTGGCCTGGGTGTAACGCAGCAGCGGCTCGGCCTTGAAGGTCAGGGCGATGCTCAATCCCAGCAGCAGGAAGATCGGCGCGCATTCAAGCTTGCGCAGCAGCGGCGACGGGCGCTCCTCGGGCGTCCAGAAACGCTGGATGCCCATGCGCGCGAATGCCATCAACGAGGCCAGTCCGGACAGGATCAGCAGCGCCAGCAACGCCCATGCAGCGTTCGAGATCGGTGCCTCGCCGCCCAGCCCCAGCGGATTGAGCAGCGCACCGATCAGGTTAAGCTTGCCGATGAATCCGGACAGCGGCGGCATGCCGATGATCAGCAGCGCACAGGCAATGAAACTCAAGCCGAGAAACGCCATGGTCCACGGAATGACCTGACCGACCACGGCTTTCTGCTCGTCGTCGAGGTTGATGCCCTTGGGCGGTTGCAGCGATTCCTGCGGACGCGGCAGCAACTCGCTTTCATCCTCCAGCGGGATTTCGTTGGCCGAACGCGAACGCTCGATCAACTCCGCCAGCAGGAATAGCGCACTCAGTGCCAGGGTCGAGCTGACCAGATAGAATAGCGCCGCGCCGATCAGGTTTGGCTGGGCGAAACCCACCGCCGACAACAGAATCCCGGCCGACACCAGAATGCTCAGGCTGGCCATGCGCTCCAGACGCTGTGCAGCCAGAATCGCCAGCGCCGCGCAGGCGATGGTCGCCATGCCGCCGTAGATGAGCCAGTCGCCACCGAAGAAGGCCGAGGCTCCGGCCTGACTGGAAAACAGCAGCGTCCACAGGCGCAGCAGGGTGTAGACGCCGACCTTGGTCATGATCGCGAACATCGCCGCCACCGGCGCACTGGCCGAGGAGTAGGCCGGCACCAGCCAGAAGTTCAGCGGCCACATGCCGGCCTTCGCCAGAAACGCCACCGCAAGAATCCCCGCGCCAGCATGCAGCAAGCCACGGTCGGCTTCCGGCACCAGCGGAATCTTCAGCGCCAGATCGGCCATGTTCAGCGTACCGGTGACGCCATAGATCAGCGCCGCGCCAATCAGAAACAGCGACGAGGCCAGCAGGTTGATCGAGATGTAATGCAGCCCCGACGATACCCGCGCCCGACCCGAACCGTGCAGCAACAGGCCATACGAGGCGGCGAGCAGCACTTCGAAGAACACGAACAGGTTGAACAGGTCGGCGGTGAGGAAGGCGCCATACAGGCCCATCAGCTGAATCTGGAACAACGCGTGGAAGCTCGATCCCGCGCCGTCCCAGCGCGCCATGGCGAACAGCAGGGCGCTGACGCCGATGATCCCGGTCAACACCAGCATCAAGGCCGAGAGGCGATCAACCACCAGCACGATGCCGAACGGCGCCTGCCAGTTGCCCGGCAGGTACACGCCGATGGAACCGGGCACGCCGGTGGTTTGTGTCCACTGCAGCAGCATCACCGAAATGAACAGGCCGACGAGGCTGGAGAACAGATTGATTTTCGCCTTCAGCGGTCGGTGCTTTTCGCCGAGCATCAACATGATGGCGGCGGTCAGCAGCGGCAGCAGGATCGGTGCCGCGATCAGGTGAGTCATCGCCATCATTCCTTGGGCTCCCGGCCGTCGACGTGGTCGGTGCCGGTCAGGCCCCGCGACGCCAGCAGCACCACCAGGAACAACGCGGTCATGGCGAAGCTGATGACGATGGCGGTCAGCACCAGGGCCTGCGGCAGCGGATCGGTGTAGTGCAGCAGGTCCTGGGTCACGCCGTCCTTGATCACCGGTTCTTTACCGATGAACAGGCTGCCCATGCTGAAGATGAACAGGTTGACCGCGTAGGACAGCAGGCACAGGCCCATGACCACCTGAAATGTCCGTGGCCGCAACACCAGCCACACGCCGGACGCGGCGAGCACGCCGATGGCGATTGCGATGACTTCTTCCATCAGACGGCTCCTTTGCTGGCGACGGACTTGGGCAGCGACGCGGTCTTGTGACCACGCACCGATTGGTGGGCGAGGGCGGTGAGGATCAGCAGCGTCGAGCCCACGACCACGGCGTACACGCCGATATCGAAGAACAGCGCGCTGGCGATATGGATCTCGCCCAGCAGCGGCAAGGCGAAATGCCAGGTGTGGGTGGTCAGGAACGGATAACCAACCGCCATCGCCCCGAGACCGGTGGCGGTGGCGAACAGCAGCCCGGTGCCCATCCAGCGCAGCGGTCGCAGGCTCATTTGCGCCTCGACCCACTGCGTGCCGGCGACCATGTATTGCAGGATGAACGCCACCGACATCACCAGTCCGGCGACGAAACCGCCGCCCGGCTGGTTGTGACCGCGCATGAACAGGTAGCACGACACCACCAGCGCAATCGGCAGCAACAGGCGCACCAGCACCGCCGGCACCATCATGAAGCCGAGCGCGGTGTCGCTGGCGCTGCGCGGGTTGACCAGATCGGTGACCACGTCCGGCGCGAGCAGGCGTTGCTGGGCCGGCAGTTGCAGGCTTTCTTTCGGCGGGCGGAAGCGTCGCAGCAGGGCGAACACGGTCAGCGCCACGGCCACCAGCACGGTGATTTCACCGAGGGTGTCGAAGCCGCGGAAGTCCACCAGCATCACGTTGACCACGTTGCTGCCACCACCCTCGGGCATGGCGCGACTGAGGTAGAACGAGGAAATGTCGTTGGGCGTTTGCCGCGTCAGCATCGCGTAGGACAGCAGCGCCATGCCGGCGCCGACGGCAATCGACAGCAGCAAGTCGCGCAAGCGGCGCACGCGGGCCTTGCGCAGGCTCGACGGCAGTGGCGAGACTTCTTCGATGCGTCGCGGCAGCCAGCGCAGACCGAGCAGGATCAGCACCGTGGTCACCACTTCCACCGCCAGTTGCGTCAGGGCCAGATCCGGCGCCGAGAACCAGACGAAGGTCACGCAGGTCATCAACCCGCAGACGCTGACCATGGTCAGGGCGGCGAGACGGTGATACTTGGCCTGCCACGCGGCGCCGAGGGCGCAGGCAATCGCCAGCAGCCACAGGGTGACGAACACGATGGAACCCGGAATCTTCGGCCGGTCGCCCCAGCTCAGGCTGCTGTGCAACATCGGGATCAGGCCGGCGAGCACTGCCGCCAAGACCATCAGGAACAGTTGCATTTGCAGGCGGCGGGTGCCGAGTCGGCGTTCTACCCGACGGGCCATGCGCATCATCAGCACCAGACTGCGCTCGAACAGGCGCTTGCCGTTGAAGCGACCCACCAGCGGCGTGTATTTGAAGCGGCCCCGCTTGAGCTGGTTGCGCAGCAGCAGATAGACCACGATGCCGCTGGACATGGCGATCAGGCTCATGATCATCGGCGCGTTGAGACCGTGCCAGATCGCCAGGCTGTATTCCGGCAGCGTCCCGCCCACCACCGGCAGCGCGGCAGCCGCGAGCAGTGGGCCGACCACTTGCGCCGGGAAGATCCCGACGACCAGACAGGTGAACACCAGCAGCTCGACTGGCGCACGCATCCAGCGCGGCGGTTCGTGCGGGGTGTGCGGCAGGTCGGTGGCGGTAGGGCCGAAAAACACGTCGACGGTAAAGCGCAGCGAGTAGGCGACGCTGAAGGTACCGGCAATGGTCGCGACAATTGGCAGCGCCGCTTCGACCCACGCGGTGGCGTTGATGAACACGGTCTCGGCGAAGAACATTTCTTTCGACAGGAAGCCGTTGAGCAGCGGTACGCCGGCCATCGACGCGCTGGCGACCATGGCCAATGTGGCGGTGAACGGAATCAGTTTGATCAGGCCGCTGAGTTTGCGGATGTCACGGGTGCCGCTTTCGTGGTCGATGATCCCGGCGGCCATAAACAGCGACGCCTTGAAGGTCGCGTGGTTGAGAATGTGGAACACCGCAGCGACCGCTGCCAGCGGGCTGTTCAGGCCGAGCAGCAGGGTGATCAGGCCCAGATGGCTGATGGTCGAGTAGGCCAGCAGGCCCTTGAGATCGTTCTGGAACATCGCGCAGTAGGCGCCGAGCAACAACGTACACGCACCGGCGCCGCTGACGATGTAGAACCATTCTTCACTGCCGGACAGCGACGGCCACAGGCGCGCAAGCAGGAACACCCCGGCCTTGACCATGGTCGCCGAGTGCAGATAGGCCGAAACCGGAGTGGGCGCCGCCATCGCGTGCGGTAGCCAGAAATGGAAGGGGAACTGGGCGCTTTTACTGAGCGCGCCAATGAGGATGAGAGGAAGCAGAACAGGGTAGAGAGCATGTGCGCGAATCTGATCGCCGGCGGCCAGGACCTTGTCCAGGTCATAGCTGCCGACGACATGGCCGAGGATCATGACCCCCGCCAGCAGGCATAGTCCCCCGGCACCGGTGACCATCAGCGCCATATAAGCGCCACGCCGGGCATCCGAGCGGTGGTGCCAGTAGCCGATCAACAGGAACGAGAAGAGGCTGGTCAGCTCCCAGAAGAACACGATCTGGATCAGGTTGCCGGAGATCACCAGCCCGAGCATGGCGCCCATGAACGCCAGGAAAAAGGCGAAGAAGCGCGGCACCGGGTCGTCCGGCGACATGTAATAACGCGCATATAAAGAGACCAGAGCGCCGATGCCCAGCACCAGCAACGAGAACAACCAGGCGAAGCCGTCCATGCGCAGGACGAAATTCAAACCGAGGCTGGGCAGCCACATGAATTCTTCGCGGATCACCCCGCCGTGGGCGATTTGCGGGTACAACAGCGCGACCTGCACGGTGCCGATCAAAGCGACCAGACCTGCCAACAGGGATTCGGTATTACGCGCGTTGTGTGGCAGCACCGCTGCCAGACAGCTGCCAATGAATGGCAGAAGCAGTAGAACTATCAGGGACATAGGCTTCTAATCTGCGGAAGTTTGTGAAGCATCATACGTGCCAGCTCCCTGATTACCAAACGCCAGGATGTCTCAGAATCCTACAAAGTAGTCTGGAATTTTCTGTTTGGCATTGTTTCAGGTAGATGGATATTGCTTGGAATGGCCTCATCGCGAGCAGGCTCACTCCTACAGGGGAAACGCATTTCAATTGTAGGAGTGAGCCTGCTCGCGATAGCTACGGTTCAGGCACTAAAGATATTGCGGATTAACCTTGGGTCTCCCGCTCCAGCTCCGCGTCTTCTTCGACAACCTTACCCTTGGTCTTCAGCTCGCTGACAATCACCGCCGCCACAATCAACCCCGCACCCACCAGCGCAATCGCCGGCAAGCGCTCCCCGGCGATTCGCCCGACGATCCCGGCCCACACCGGCTCACCGGCATAGATCAACGTCGCCCGGGTCGGCGAAACGCTTTTCTGCGCCCAGTTCATCGCCACCTGAATCGCCGCACTCGCCGCGCCGAGTCCCAGCGCGGTCACCAGCAAGGTCCAGGAAAAATCCGGAAGCGTTTCACCGGTCGGCACCACCAGCAGGAACGACAGCACCGAGGTCGCCGCCAGTTGCACCACGGTCACCCGGCGTACATCGACTTGACCGGCATAGGTGCTGATCAAAATGATCTCGGCGGCTATCGCGATGGCGCTGATCAGCGTGGCGATTTCGCCGGGGCTGAAGTTCAGCGCGGCCCCGGACGGCCCGGACAACAGCATCAAACCGGTAAACGCCAGCATGATGCCAATGCTCGGCATCAACCCCGGCCGACGGCCCAGCACCAGCCATTGCAGCAACGGCACGAAGGGCACGTACAGTGCGGTGATGAATGCCGACTGACTGCTCGGGATCGTTTGCAGACCAACCGTCTGCAAGCCATAACCGAGCATGATCGCCACGCCGATGAACGATCCGGCCTTGATCTCGAACAGGGTCAGTTCACGCAAGTGGCGCCAGGAGAACAGCGCGACAATGGCGGCCGCAGCGGCAAAGCGCAGGCCGACAAAGAACATCGGTCCACTGACGGTCATGGCGTGTTGCACCAGCAGAAACGTACCGCCCCAGACCATGGTGATCAGCACCAGCACGCACTCGGCCTTGCTGAAACGGGAGAAGCGAAGAGGCGTGGGGGAGCTGTTCACTGACGTCATGTCCTTGCGCACTATAAAAGGCAGGACGCACAATGCGCCCAACGTTGCGCAGTATACTGCCCAACCCCACCGAGTGAGCAATATAGTGCACAAAGATTCCAGCCAACGGGCGTCCGTCCTGCAACACGTCAGTCACAACGTCCGGCGCCTGCGCCACGCTGCCGACATGAGCCAGACCGCGCTGGCGGAAAAGTCCGGCGTCAGTCGGCGCATGCTGGTGGCGATCGAGGCCGGGGAAAAGAATGTCAGCCTGACCACTCTCGATCGCGTTGCCGAAGCGCTCGACGTGGCCTTCAGCGACCTGATCCAGGCCCCAGACGCACGCGATACCAGCCGCATCAACGAGGTGGCGTGGGCCGGGGTGATTCCCGGGAGCAAAGCGGTACTGCTATCCAAGGCCACCGCCACCCGTGAAGTCGAACAGTGGGAATGGTGTCTGCAACCGGGGGAGGTCTATCCGTCGCAACCCGACGCCGATGGCTGGAGCGAGCAGATTTATGTGTTCGAAGGTTGCCTGACGCTAACGGTGGGTGATGTGACCAATACCATTGCGAGCGGCGAGTTTTTCATGTTTGCCAGCAACCAGCCCCATGGCTATCGCAATGACGGGCCGGTGGCGGTGCGCTTTGTGCGCAATGTGGTGATTTGAATGAGTCAGAACGCAGACATCCTGATCATCGGCGGTGGCCTCAGCGGCACGATGCTGGCCGTGCAGTTGCTGCGACTGCCCGGCCAGCGTCGGATCCTGATCATCGAACCGCGCGCCGAACTCGGCCGTGGCGAAGCTTACAGCGCCGTCGAACTGGGCCACACGCTCAACAGCAATGCGGCGCGCATGAGTGTCGACCCCGATAACCCCGATGACCTGACTCAATGGCTGACCGCGCACATCGCTGCCGGTGGCTGGCCGGAATCTGCCGAGCAGGATGTGCCGATCAGTGAGCTGTTCCCTCCACGCGGGCTGTTTGGCGTGTATGTGCAGCGGCGTCTGGCCGAGGCGCGCGTCGTTGGTGCGCAGCATGGTTCGACCGTCGAGCACGTTCGCGCTGAAGTCGTCGATCTGCAAACTGATGCGGATTCGGTGCAAATGAGCTTGAGCAATGGGCAGACTCTGCGCGGCGCCTATGCCGTGCTCGCTACGGGCATGTTCCCCGCCGCGCGCACGCCGCAGAAAGAGTCCAGCGGCCTGAATGCCGCAGCGCTTGATCCGTGGGATGTCGCGGCGATGCGTCAGCTCGATCCGCAGTCGACTGTGCTGATCATCGGCTCCGGCCTGACCATGGTCGATGCCGTGGTTTCACTGGAGCAGGCCGGTCATCGCGGGCCGATTGAAGTGTTTTCCCGTCACGGACTGTTGCCCCATGTGCGTCGGCAACCGCCGGCGTGGGTGGATTTTCTTGCCGAAGATCAGAGCATTCGCACACCTCGACAGTTGTTGCGCGAGCTGCGCAGGCATTGCCGCGATGCGATCGCTCAGGGCATCGATTGGCAGGCGCCGCTGGACACGGTGCGGGCCCATATCGGACGGCTGTGGAGTCAGGCGACTGACGTGCAGCGTCGACAATTCGTACGCCATGTGCGGCCGTGGTGGGAGAGTCATCATCACCGGTCGCCGCCGCTGAGTGCCCAATTGGTCGAGCGGTTGCAGGGCGAAGGGCGGTTGCGGATTCAGGCAGCGTCGTTCAAAGGGTTAGAACCTGGCGCGGAGGGCGGCGTGAGCATTCGCATTCGTCGCCGTGGTGAAGCTGAAACCTGCTTAGTTCATGGCGCAGCGCTGATTAATTCCAGCGGCATTGAATATGACTGGCGTCGGGTCGCGCGGCCATTGCCGCAGCAGTTGTTGGCGCGCGGACTGGTGCGGTCGGGGCCGTTGGCGTTGGGGATCGCGGCTGCGATTGATGGTGCGGTGCTGAACGAACACGGGCAGGTAGCGAACCGGCTGTTCGCCATGGGCCCTCCGTTGCGAGGGATGTGGTGGGAGAGTACGGCGGTGACGGATGTGGCGTCACAGGCGAAGGCGTTGGCTCTGAGACTGGTGCGGTGAAGTCGAGGTTGCCGTTGGTCGGAATAAAGGCCCCGCCTGTAATTTCTGACAGTTGTGGACCTCCGGCGGCAGGGTCCTAATGGCTACGCAGCGATACCTTCGCGTGCTCAACCTGTTTTTAGAGGAATAAAGAAATGGCTAAGAATCTTGAACAACTTGTAATCAAAGAAGCTGTAGGCGGCATCGTAAAAATGACCGATGTCCCTGAGGGTGCTACTGCACAGATCCCGCCGGGTTTTTTGGCGGAGAGTGATCACATTCCATTTTTCGTTCAGGTTATTTTAGATGGCACGTGGATCGGTGAAAGATTTTCCGGTACCACTCCTTATTCGGAGACTATCGAGATAAAAGTACCTCGCGAAGACTTGCTAGAACATGCAGGCCCGCAGGGCGCTAAGTTTGCCTATGTGGTGAATTTGGGCGGAAATGAAGTGGACGCACCTTTTACGGAGTACAAAATTATTCATTAGGTTAGAGGTCTGTCGGGAAAATCCATTGGCATCCGGCGTTTAGGGCGCCGCATGTCAATGGAAGTCTTGCTTTGATCGCTGGCAAGACAGCTCCCAAGGTTTTGGGTGTGCCTGAACGTGTGTTACGCCACCACCCTATAGCACGGCACATACGCCGCGCCGCCCGGCAGTTTCATCCGGTGCTGGGCGACGAAGGCTTTGAGCAGCGAATCGAGCGGTTGCATGATCGCCGCGTCACCACGGATCTGGTACGGCCCGTGCTCTTCGATCAAGCGGATGCCCTTGTCCTTGACGTTGCCGGCGACAATCCCGGAGAACGCGCGGCGCAGGTTGGCCGCCAGTTCGTGGGGCGGCTGGTCGCGGTGCAGCTTGAGGTTGGCCATGTTCTCGTGGGTCGGATCGAACGGACGCTGGAAGCTTTCGTCGATCTTCAGCAGCCAGTTGAAGTGGAACGCGTCGTTGCGCTCGCGGCGGAACTGCTTCACCGCTTTGAGGCCGGCGGTCATCTGCCGCGCGACTTCGGCCGGGTCGTCGATGATGATCTCGTAGTGCTGCTTCGCCGCATCGCCGAGGGTGGCGGTGACGAACGCGTCGAGTTGCTCCAGATACGGCGCGGCATGTTTCGGCCCGGTCAGGATCACCGGGAACGGCAGGCCGGCATTGTCCGGGTGCATCAGGATGCCCAGCAGGTACAGGAACTCTTCGGCGGTGCCGGCGCCGCCCGGGAAGATGATGATGCCGTGGCCGACACGCACGAAGGCTTCAAGACGTTTTTCGATATCCGGCAGGATCACCAGCTCATTGACGATCGGGTTCGGCGCTTCGGCGGCGATGATGCCCGGCTCGGTCAAGCCGAGGTAGCGCCCACCGTGGATGCGCTGTTTAGCGTGGGCGATGGTCGCGCCCTTCATCGGGCCTTTCATCACGCCGGGGCCGCAACCGGTGCAGATGTCGAGGCTGCGCAGGCCCAGTTCGTGGCCGACCTTCTTGGTGTATTTGTATTCTTCGGTATTGATCGAATGACCGCCCCAGCACACGACGATTTTCGGTTCCACACCCGGACGCAAGGTGCGCGCGTTGCGCAGCAGGTGGAACACGTAGTCGCTGATGCCTTGCGAGGTGCTGAGGTCGATGCGTTGGCTGTCGAGTTCGTTTTCGGTGTAGACGATGTCACGCAGGGCGCTGAACAGCATCTCGCGGGTGCTGGCGATCATTTCGCCGTCGACGAACGCGTCGGCCGGGGCGTTCAGCAGTTCGAGGCGCACGCCGCGATCCTGCTGGTGAATGCGGATTTCAAAGTCCTTGTAGGCTTCGAGGATGGTCTTGGCATTGTCGACATGCGCGCCGGTGTTGAGGATGGCCAGGGCGCACTGGCGGAAGAGGGTGTAGGTGCTGCCGGAGCCGGCTTCGCTCAGTTGCTGAACTTCACGTTGAGAAAGGGTTTCCAGGCTGCCTTTCGGGCTGACCGAGGCGTTGATTACGTGTCGTTGGGTCATGCAATGATCCTTAAAACGATGTCATTCCAGTGGCAGGCAAATGGCATCCGAATAGTGTGTATCCATGAATGAAGATGGCAAGATCTGCGCTGTACCGCCATGTCCCCGTTGGACGCTGAAAAGTTGAAAAGGGCCCCCAGCATAGCTAAATCCCCGAGAGAGGCGATAATGCGCAGCGAGTTTTTTCCATTGCCCTTTTTATCGCTCAAGGAAGTCATGCCTGATGTTTGAGATCCAGCCGATGGACCCAGCAACGTTTCGCCAGCAGACGCGCCGCAGCACGTTGATCATTGCCGTGCTGTTCCTGGTGCTGGCGATGGTGCTTTCGACGGCGGCGGTAGCGCTGTTCGGCGAGCCTGGCGGGGATAACCTGCGGTTCAATGTCGGCGGGGTGTTCGTCGCGTTTCTGCTGACGGCGGCGCTGCTGCGCGGGCAGTTCTGGCAGCAGCCGTGGATGGCACCGGCGGTCTACAGCTGGCGGCTCAAACGCAGTCTGATGAGCGTGACCAACGTGATGCATCAGGTGACCGCTGCGGTGGAACAGAACGATCCGACCGCGATGAAGGTGCTGCGCTTCTATCATCTGGGGCTGACCCAGATGCACGAACTGGACGGTAACTCCAGCGATCATGCGCAGTTGCACCGGGAAGTCGAAGCGCACAAAGAGCGGATGCAGGCGTTGGGCCTAGAGATCGACCAGAAGCGCCTGGATCCAGCCTGGCTGGAAACCTTGAAACCCGCCGCGCGTTAAAACGGAATACGGCTGGCGCGGCGCAGTTTCCACGCACGGGCCAGACGCCCGTAGACCAGCAGGTTGATCACCAGCACCACGCTGCCCAGCGCCAACTGGATCTGCGGCGTCAGACCTGCGGGGTAGATGATCGGCCAGATGTAGTGCTCGATGAAGCCGCCGGCGTATTCGGTCTGCCCGGCGGCGTGGCGCATCAGGTTTTCCCAGTAGGTCAACGGACAGGTCAGGTGCAACACCTCGACCGCCACGCCCCATGCAGCGGCCGGCAGATGCAGCCACATCAGGCGTGGCCACTTGAGCACCAGCAGCCCGCCGAACAGCACAAACAGAATGAATGACAGATGGAACAGCACCAGCCCGTCGGCTGCGATTCGGTACAGCATGTCGTCTCCCTGACGTGGTTGTGAAGGCCTCCATGGTACGCCGACAGCGACGCTGGGGCGCTGCGATTTAGCGCAAGTGCGCAAGATTGTTCAAGCCACGAAGGGGCACTTGCTGGCAGAGTCTGCGACCGTTTCCTCGGTTGAAGAGCGTTATGTCTGACTCACTTATGCCGCGCCGTGCGTTTCTTCGCGGCGCTGCGGCGATCATGCCGTTATCACTGGCGACGGCGCCGTGGGGGCTGCTGGCCGGCTCCATGGCGATCGAAGCCAATCTCACGCCGTTACAGGGGCAGGGCCTGTCGAGCATCGTGTTTGCAGGGGCCGCGCAACTGGTGGCGATCGGTATGCTCAAGGGGGGTGCCGGGATTTTCTCGATCCTGCTGACCACGCTGTTGCTGACCTCGCAGCATTTGTTGTACGGGATGAGCATGCGCTCAGTGATTTCGCCGCTGCCCGGGCGCTGGCGCATCGGCCTGGGCTTTTTGCTCACCGATGAGCTGTTCGCCCTGACCAGTCAGCATGACCGTCAGCAGTTCAACCGCTGGTACGCCTTGGGCGTCGGCCTGACGTTCTATATCGCCTGGAACCTGTTCACCCTGGCCGGCATCGTGCTGGGCAGCAGCATTCCCGGGCTTGAGCACTTGGGGCTGGATTTCTCGATTGCCGCCACTTTCATCGCATTGATCACCCCGGTGGTGCGTAACGTGCCGACCGTGGTGTGTGTGGCGGTGTCGCTGTTCTGCTCGGTGCTGTTCAGTTATTGGCAGTGGGGCTCGGCATTGGTGTTGTCGGGCCTGGCTGGGATGACCGCAGGATTTGTCTGCAACAAGTTGTATCGGGGGCGTGCATGATGGTCTGGGCAGTGATTTTCGGCATGGGGATTCTGGTGTTCCTCAACCGTTACGTGTTTCTCGAACCGCGCCTGCCGCTGCGCTTGAGCAGCAACGCACGGCAATTTCTCGGGTTTGCCGTACCGGGAATGCTCACAGCGATCTGCGGGCCGATCGTGTTCATGCCGGACAAACAGTTGAATTTGCAGTGGGATAATCCGTATTTGCTGAGTTCGCTCGTAGCGATCGGGCTGGTGCTGTACACCCGCAATACCTTGCTCAGCATGCTCTTGAGCATGGTGTTTTTCTTTTTGTTGCGCTGGTGGCTGTAAGTTGGAGGGAAAAAACTGTTCTACGCTTGTTGGATGACTAGTTGCGACAAAGCGAGGTGCACATGACGACCGAGCAACAGCGTGCGGATGAAGATGAAGAAGTAGACGAGCCCAGCGAAGAAGAAATCGAGCGTGAGAAACGCAAGGAACAGACGTGGAAGCACGACGATGGCAAGGAGCTCACCGGGCCTGACGTGAAACTCTGAGAGCCATCTGCAAGAAGCCCCGCAATAGCGGGGCTGCTTTTTTTCAGAGGTCTTCCAGGTGCGGGAAGTCCGGGTGTGAAGCCCGATAGCCCAGGGTCTTGTCGAGCCACGCATTGAGCTCGTTGACCATCACCGGTGGGTGCCCGGGATAGCTCTGGAGGGTCGTGCGCAAGACGCGTTCGATGTCCGGCACTGAACGCAGGTTTCGGGTCTTGATGTAGTGGCCGATAAAACAGTCGAGTTGAAAGCGTTCTGTCATGGACAGATAAATACACTCCAGGCCGTTGGCCTGTTTGATTGCAAAATCGTCGCGCAACTTAGTTCTCTGCAAGGCTTGTTAAAGTTGTAGGGGATTCCTGGTTTTGCTGACTCTTTGGTCAACTGGTATGCCAAATGGAAATGCGGCGCGCATGCTATCCGTAGTGCATGTAAATGTATGTATGACGGTTGAAATGTCAGACAGGCGGTTGGTTCGCTCAAACGACTGTTTTTCTCGGGCTGTCTCAACAATGAAACACCAGCTGTAAAGATCTTGCGTCAACTACAAGGTAGACGCGTGAGAACGTGGATCTTTAAGCCACTTCTTCAATCAGCCCTGCACCCTGATTGCGTGAATTGCCGACTGCCTTGCCGACTTTGTGCCAGGCGAAGGCATCACTGGGTTCGCCTTCAAACAGGAGCATCTGTTCGGCGCGTTCAACAGGCGTGGCGCTGTCGAGCCACTCGGCAGCCATGTCGGCGCGAAAGACCACGGGTCTTCGATCATGAATATCGAGCAGGCCGCCGACGCTGTCGGCGGTGATGATCACGAATCCATCGTCGTCCCGACCATCGCTGCCGGGTGTCGGAAACTGTCCGATGGCCGCACAGAAAACCGGCCCTTGATCGGCACGACGGATCAGCCACGGCTGTCGGGTTTTATCCGGGCCGTCGACCCATTCGAACCAGTTGTCGACCGGCACGATCAGCCGATGACGCCAGATCGCCCGGAAGAACGGCCCATGGGCGACTTTCTCCACGCGCGCGTTGATTGGCGCCGCGCGGTCTTTGGCCCAGTGCGGGCGCCAGCCCCAGCGCAGGTTGTCGGCATACAGGCGTTGATCATGTTGATGGAGCACCGCGAGTGACGTGGTCGGCGCCGCGTTGTAGCGCTCCAGCGCAGCGTCGCCGACGTGATTGATCAGCGCATCGGGAATGCTAAGCACCGCGACGAAGTCGTGAATGCCGCGGTACTGCGAGAGTCTTCCGCACATGCGCCGAATCTCTGGGTGGACGCTTTCAGCATAGTTGGCTCTGGCCAATCAATCCTGCGCCTCCTGACCGGTGAAGGTGTCGCGCCACATCAGCCAGCGGCGTTCCAGCACTGCGAGCAAACCGTCGCTGAGTTTGCCGAGCAAGGCGAGCACGATAATCGCCGCCAGCACGATGTCCGGGCGCGAGGTTTCGCGGCCGTCGCTGAGCAGATAACCGAGGCCCTTGGTCGCGGCGATCAGCTCGGCGGCCACCAGAAACATCCACGCCAGACTCATGCCGCTGCGCAGTCCGGTGAACAGGCCGGGCAGAGCGGCGGGCAGCAGAATCCGCCGCACCAGTTGCCAGCGGCTGAAGCCATAGATGCGCCCGACCTCGACCAGTTTGCGATCGATGTTGCGAATCGCCGCGACCACGTTGACGTACACCGGAAAGAACGCGCCGATGGCGATCAGCACGATCTTCGAGGTTTCATCGATGCCCAGCCACAGCAGCAACAGCGGCACCCAGGCCAGACTCGGAATCGAACGCAGCGCGGCGAACGTCGGTTCCAGATACGCCTCGGCCTCACGGCTCAGGCCGACCCAGGCGGCGAACACCAGCGCAAGGCTGGCGCCAATTGCAAAACCGAGCAACACCCGCAACAGGCTGGCGCTGATGTGTTTCCACAGGGCGCCTTCGGCGAGGTCGGTGAGGGTCAGGGCGATCTCGCTGGGCGCCGGCATTTGATAGGACGGAAGCCAGCCGAGACGCACGATGAACTCCAGGGCGACCACGATCAGCAGCGGCAGGGCCAGACCTTTCAGGCGCCGGCGCCATGTCGGGTTGAGAGATGAAGGACGCGGCCTCGGCAAGCTGCGAGGCGGCGCGGGCAGTTCGTTACTGCGAGTGCTCATACGTGGGCTCCGCTCACAGCGAATCCGCGCCGGGCGCGGATGGGCTGTGAGTCTGGTCGATTACTGGCGGGCGACGGCTTGCTGCACTCCGCTGTCGAGCAACTGATCGATGACTTGATCGACATTCACTCCACGCCGCACCAGTTCCTCGGAGACCAGAATCGGTGCCGCAGCTTTCGACGCTTGCACATCGTTGGCGGTCAGTTGCGGACTGCTCAGGTCGGTGCGCGACAACTGCAGTTTGGCCACGTCCAGCGGCAGACCGGATTTCTTGGCAAGCAGCGCGGCGAACTCGTCGGGATTTTTCAGCGCCCAGTCCCGCGCCTGCTCGTAGGCTTTGATCACGGTGTCGATGGTTTGCGGATGCTCCTTGGCGTACTGCTCGGTGACGCTGACCACGCCGTAGCTGTTGAACGCCGGGTTGCGATACAGCAGACGCGAACCGGCCTGCACCTGGCTGGCGGCCATGTGCGGATCGAGTCCGGCCCAGGCGTCGACATCGCCTTTTTCCAGCGCGGTGCGCCCGTCCGGATGTTGCAGGTGCACCAGTTCCACGTCGTCTTTCTTCAGCCCGGCCTGTTGCAGGCTGCGCAGGGTGAACAGGTACGGATCGGTGCCTTTGGTGGCAGCGATTTTCTTGCCCTTGAGGTCGGCGACGCTCTGGTAGGGCGAACCCTTGCGTACCACCAATGCGGTCCATTCGGCGCGGCTGTAGACGTAGACCGACTTGATCGGGCTACCGTTGGCCCGGCTCAGCACAGCGGCAAGGCTGGCGCTGGAGGCGAAATCGACGCCACCGCTGTTCAGGTATTCCAGTGAACGGTTACTGCCCTGGCTCAGCACCCAACTGATTTTGGACTGTGGCAGGGCCTTTTCGAGAAAACCGAAATGTTTGAGCACCAGACTCACGGGTGAGTAGTAAGCGTAATCCAGATGGACTTCCGCAGGCGGCGCTTCGGCGGCTTCGGCCAGCGGTTGCAGGCTCAATGCCATGGCGCTGGCGACCAGCAGCGTTTTGAGGCGGGTAAACGGTAAGAACGATGTCATGGGGCGCTCCGGCAAAGGCACTGGTTGTTATGTCCAAAAATATATTTTTATCGGCTGCGTCCTGCATGAATGGAATATTGCAGGCTCTGTGCCATGTGTGTTTCGACCCATGTTTACGGGGTTTTCCCCGGTTTTAGCGCCTTTCAACTGTTGCTTGGGAAACATTGTGGCAAGGCACTGTTGCGCAGCGGACAGTGAGCATCCCGGGCGATGAGCTTATGCATTAATCGAATTTAAAATAGGTTTATCAACAGCGTTATGGTCTATGCAAAATCCCGTCGCAGGACCTCCCATGAAGCTCTCTCGTTTGCTCCGCAGCACACTGATGACCGCGTTATTCACCGCACCGCTTGCCCACGCCGCCGAGCCGTTGGTCCTGCATGTCGGTGACCAGAACTACTACAACATCCGCGCTTCGGTCGAAGCTTCCGGCGTGTTGAAAGACGCGCCTTACAGCGTCGACTGGAAGCACTTCCAGGCCGCCGCGCCACTGGCCGAGGCGTTGCAGACCGGCTCGCTGGATCTGGGCTTTCTTGGCGATTCGGGTTTTCTGTTTCTCGCCGCCAAACAGGCGCCGGTGAAACTGATCGGTGTGTCGCGGCAGAACCCGGACACTATCGCCTTGCTGGTGCCGAAAGATTCGCCGGTGAAAACCATCGCGGATCTGAAGGGCAAGAAAGTCGCCTACTGGCCCGGCGCCTGGAGCCAGCAACTGACCTTGCGCGCCTTGGAGCAGGGCGGTCTGCCGGAAAACTACGTCGACTTCGTCAAATTGATGCCGATTGATGCGGCAGCGGCATTGCCACAGGGCAGCATCGACGCGTTCCCGGTGTGGGAACCGTACATCTCCCAGCAAATCGTGTTCTCCGGTGCGCGGCCGATTCTCACCGCGAAAAACCTGATGCCAGGCCTCAGCGCGATTGCCGCGTCAGCGCCGTCGATCAACAGCAAGCGTGCCGCGATTGCCGATTTTCTCGGGCGTTTGAAACAGGCGCGGGCCTGGGTCGACAGCCACACCGACGAATACGCGGACCTGTGGGCGAAGAAAGCCAATCTCGATCAGCAGGTTTCACGGCACTGGTTGCGTCAGGCGCACATGACTGTCGGGCCGGTGGATCAGCAGGCGGCGGTCGACCTGCAAGGCACCGCGGACTTCCTGTTCAAGGTCAAGGCACTGCCGGCGCCGCTGGCCACCGCCGGGGTCATCGATACCTCGTTTCAACAGGCTCTGGCT
The DNA here is from genome assembly GCF_014200835.1 of Pseudomonas sp. JAI115. Taxonomy (NCBI): domain Bacteria; kingdom Pseudomonadati; phylum Pseudomonadota; class Gammaproteobacteria; order Pseudomonadales; family Pseudomonadaceae; genus Pseudomonas; species Pseudomonas sp. JAI115. The sequence goes on along the minus strand of NZ_JACHCY010000001.1, from coordinate 600,285 downwards.
GACTGAGCGAGCGCCGGAACCAAAGCCTGTGTAACCTATCCAAACCTGGCTCGCGGAGCCGGGCGCAGGGATGGATCAGGGCGAGGGAGTTTTGCCAGTCGACAACAGGGCCGCAACGGCCAGGCGCAAGGCAAAACATGAAATACGCGTTCAATCTTCTCTGTGCAGCGGCCATCGCGCTTGGGCTGGCCGGCTGCATTGCCGCGCCGATCGAAATGACCGCGCAAACCGAAACCCGGCTCAAGGCCCAGGCGCCGGTGCGCTTTTTGCTGACCTTCGATGATGGCCCCAGCGCCTCGAGTTTCTGGAATCCGTCGGCGACAGTGCTCGACAGCCTCAAGGTCAACCCGGTGCAACCGGACATCAAAGCGGTGTTCTTCGTCCAGACCCGCGCGCCTCGCGCCGGTAACAGTGACATTGGTCGCGGCATCATGCGGCGCGAGCACGCCGAAGGGCACATCCTCGGATTCCACACCGCCACCCATTGGCACACCAACCATCGCTCGCTCGATCCGCAAGAACTGGAGCAGTCGTTGCGCAACGGCACGGCGGATATCGCCGCGATCACCGGAGCAGCACCGATCCTGCTGCGTCCGCCATTCTGGAATTACGACAAGCGCACCTTCGTCGCGTATCGCCAGCATGGCTTGCACGTGTTGTTGACCGATTTGAGCGCCAATGACGGCAAGATCTGGGGCTTCAACGCCAGTCCCCGACGTCGGGCGAATATGCTGCGCCAGCTATCGGAAGTCCGCGAGCGCATTGCCCTCGGCGAATTTCCGACCGTAGACGGGGTGATTCCGGTAGTGGTGACCTTTCATGACCTCAACCGCTACACCGCGCGGCATACCCGCGAATACCTGCAAATCCTGCTCGACAGCGCCGCCGCCACTGGCGTGAAACTGGCGGACAAACCGTTCTACGATGATCACGCGGCGCTGCAGAAAGCGGCGCTGGCGCGCACGGTTCAGCAGAGTTCGCAGCCGGTGCAGTTGCCGGGGATGTGGAACTGGATCTGGGATCATGACGCGCACTGAGGCTGGGCGAAAAATGTGATCGGGTTGGCACTTGCTTGGGCGGCAGATTATTGATCGCTCATCTATGCTGAATCGGTCGACCGACTCATCGCCTGCGAGGCGTGCGCCCATGTTAGCCATTGCCGACATCTGCCGGATTGTCGAATCCGGCTTTCCGTCGCTTGAATGCGAATGCACACAAGTGGAGCAGGGACTGTTGCGGATCAAGGTGTATGAGCCTGACTCCGGGCGAGTCGAGTTGTTGCTCAATGGCGTCTCACCGGAACACTTGGTGACGATCCGTGATATTTCCAATTTCATCGGCGAATTGCGTACGGAAATGAGCGCCGGGCGCCGGGCATTCGCCGGCTGATGCCTTACAAGCGCCGCTGAAACGCCTGCACGATGCGTAACGTCGCCTCGCTGGTGGGTAGATTCTGCACCGCGTCCAGCGGATGCCAGATGCATTCGGTGATCTCGTTTTGCGGGCGCAACTGCTCAAGATCGAGCACCGACGCCTCGTAGACATGATGCTGGGTGCTGCCGCTGTGCAGTTCCATCAGATACAACATCTGCTCGGCATCCAGTGCTGTTTCTTCCTGCAGCTCGCGCGTCGCCGCCCCGGCTTTGGTTTCCCCAGGCTCGACCTTGCCGCCGGGCAATGTCCAGCGGCAGCGGGGTTTGCGCACCAGGAGAACGTGTCGATCCTGCTCGCAAATAACGGTGGCGCGTACTTTCATCTGTTACCTGTTTACTGCGTGTCACATAAATGAAATAAAACTGCAATATTCGAGCCGGGCCCGGATTCAAATGTTCCCTCGGGGTTTTGAGTGTTTGGCCTGGCGGAAAGTGCCAGAGCCTTGGCGCATCGCGATGGCGACACCCGGTCGGCACAACTGCGGCATCCGGGTGTAAGTTAAAAAGGCAGAGCTGAATCCACCGTCGGCAAAAAGGAGGTACCCATGAGCATTCCGGTCTTGAACAAAATGCACATGAACGGCTACGACGTACTCAGCGTGAACAACGGCCCGTGGCGGGTTTGTACTCAAGGCGATCGGCTTGCGTCGTTCGGTAGCAGAGAGGAGGCGCTGGCCTATGCCGCTGCGTTGCCGGGTTACAGAAAACGCTCGGTGCGAGCGCGAAGTCACACTGCAAGTTGAAGCAAATGTAACGAAAGAGCCCCGGTGATTGCCGGGGCTTTTGTTGGGGGCAGGGGGTGGTATCAGTGGACTTTGGTCCGGCTGATGGAGCGCGTCTTCACTTCCCTGGCATACAGCTGCAGGCGTTCTTCATCACTTTGCAGCACCTCGCAGGACCTGAGTACCGCCTGGGCATCCGCTTCATTGCCGCTCTTGCGCAGCTGTTCGGCGATGCGTTTGAGGTCGACCGCCGACCATCTCAGATCCGATGCAACGGCTTGCAGGTCGCGCTGAAGTTCGTGTTCGTATTCATTGAGCCGCATGATCACCTCCGGAACATTCTCGGTAGAACAGAGTAGTCGCATTTTTCTTCGATGATGCGCAGCTCGTCTGCCACCGGGCCGCATGCATGTAAATATTTGTCCAATCTCCCTTGTGGGCGACGTGCCGCGCTGGATGTACACCCGGTTACACGTTACATTCGCGTTTTTTCAGATCAGGGAAACACCATGCGGATATGGATCGGGAGTTTGGCGTTGGCATTGCTGGCGGGTTGCTCATTGCCAGCATCGCTGGTGCCGGGCGAGCCAAATCTCAGCAAAACCACCACCAAAGCGCCTAAAGACTATGCCGCGTGCCTGTTGCCGTTGTGGCAGCAGGACATTCCGAAGACCACGCAGACGTCCATTTCCAACGGCTACCGGATCAAGGCACCGAGCCTCGTCACCGCCGACGAGATTCTCGACATCATCAAATACAAGGACGGCAGCCGCGTTTCCCTGTATCAGGGACCGCCATGGGCCAAGTCCGGGTCGTTGCGCAAATCGGTGCGTGACTGCCTGTAAAGCCCAGCCTCCGCTGCAAAAGCCAGCCCCACAAAAAGCAGAAACCGGATCAATGGTTTCTGCTTTTTTTGCTTTGCGAAATGCGCTGTGACAGATCGGCACGAGGCGTATCCCCAGTGTGCGCTAGGCTTTTGAGTGCCGCCCGGTAACCGGAGGGGCATGCCTTTCAAGGAGCCACGGATCATGGATGATCTGGTCAAAGAAGTTATTCCGTTGTTGCAGTATCTGATTCCCGGATTTGTCTCGACCTGGATTTTTTACACGCTCACCGCGTTCAAACGGCCTGATACGTTTGGGCAGATTGTGCAGGCGTTGATCTTTACGTTTGTGATTCATGGGGCTGTATTGGGGATAGGTGCAATCTGTCTATGGGTGGGGACGAAGGGATTTTCTGTAGGAATATGGGATGGCAAGGCGCAGACAATATGGGCGTTCTTTGTGTCAGTGACGCTCGGATTTCTTTCCTGCAATCTCGCTTCAAATGACAAGTTGCATGCTTGGTTACGGTTTCGAAATGTAACCAGAAAAACGTCATTTCCCAGCCAGTGGTACAGCACCTTTGCACGCCACGATCGGCTCATTACGCTGCATTTGAACGACGAAAGGCGCCTGTTTGGCTGGCCTTGTGAATGGCCTGCCGAACCTGCGAATGGACAGTTTGTGATGCAGAGCCCGAAATGGTTGGGTGACGATGGCGTTGCCAAGCCTTTTGACGCCGACCTGTTGGTGATAGATTCGTCGAAAGTTCAGTGGGTTGAATTCACCACCATAAAAGAGAGCCAGCCATGACCGCCGAAGCACCGAGACCCATGCCGCCAGATGTGGCACGCTACCTTGGCTCGAACGACAGGAACTCGCCGCAAACTGCCCGTGGTCCTAGCGCTCCACCACCTCCCAAGCGGTGAACGTTGCTCGGGCGAGACGATCTGTCATAACGATCGTACCAGCCAATCCCTGAACGCTTTCAGTGACGGCAACGCCTCATTACGCGGCGGATACACCAGGTAGTAGCTGCGGCGGCTGGTGATCGGCTCCCCCAGTTGCTGCAGCTCGCCGTTAAGCAATTCATCCTCCACCAGAATCCGTGGCACCAGCCCCACACCAATATTCGCCCGGACCGCCTGAATCAGGTGCGAGGTCATTTCAAAGCTCGGCCCGATGCGCATGCTGCGGTGTGGCAAACCATGATGTGTGAACCATTCCGCCCAGGCCTGGGCGTTGCTGCTGACATTGAGCAGTAACTGCCCGGCGATGTGCTGCTCGGCGTCGGCGCGTTCGGCCGGCGACAACTGCGCACTGGCAATCACCACCAGCTCTTCAGTGTGCAGGGGCAGGGCGCTCAGCCCCGGCCAGTCCCCCGCACCGACACAGATTGCCGCATCGATTTCGCTGGTGTCGAAGTCGATCGCTTCGATGCGCGAATGCAAGTGCACGGTCATGCCGGGGTGTGCGGTGTAGAAGTCCTTGAGTCGCGGCAGCAGCCATTTCGAGCCGAAGGTCGGCAGCGTCGCCAGACGCAAACTGTGAATGCCGGAACCGAACGCCATGGCCTGCAACGTCGCGCTGCGGATCTGCCCGAGGGCTTCGGCCAGTTCGCGCTGATACATGCGCCCGACATCGGTCAGCACCACTTGCCGGCCCTCGCGACTGAACAGGCGCATGCCGAGCATCTTTTCCAGAATCTGCACCTGACGGCTGACCGCGCTTTGCGTCAGCGACAGTTCGTGGGCGGCGCGGGTGTAGCTTTCATGGCGTGCGGCAGCCTCGAAGGCCAGCAATAACGACATGGAAGGGGTGAGGGTTCGCGGATTCATTCGTTTTAGTCATGGATTGCGGGTCGATTTTACGTTTGTCCCGATAGCGCCAAGCAATGAACATAAGCGCCATGAGATGGCGGGAGCGTGACGCAATCATTCATTGCGCACAACTGTTCACCGCCACACGGCCCGATTTTGACCGAGATTTCCCGACCGATGATTGCCCAGCTGTCGCCCGCCACTGCATTGACCGCCGATTACCAGAAGTTCCTCAAAGCCCTGAAAGCCAGTGGTTTTCGTGGCGAGATCAGTGCCGATTACGCCAGTCGCGTGGTGCTCGCCACCGACAATTCGATCTATCAGCGTCTGCCGCAAGCGGCAGTGTTTCCGAAGGATGCCGAGGATGTGGCGCGAGTCGCACGGCTGATCGCCGAACCGGCTTATCAGCAAGTGGTGATCACTCCGCGCGGCGGCGGCACCGGCACCAACGGTCAGTCGCTGACTGACGGCATCGTCGTCGACCTGTCGCGGCACATGAACCGCATTCTGGAAATCAACGTCGAAGAGCGCTGGGTGCGGGTGCAGGCCGGGGTGGTCAAGGATCAGCTCAACGCCGCGCTGAAATCAGCCGGGCTGTTTTTCGCCCCGGAGCTGTCGACCTCCAACCGCGCCACCGTCGGCGGCATGATCAACACCGACGCCAGCGGCCAGGGCAGTTGCACCTACGGCAAGACCCGCGACCATGTGCTGGAACTCGACATGGTGCTGCGTGGCGGCGAACGCCTGCACGGCGCAGCGCTTGCGGAAGACGAACTGACAGCGCTGTGCGCCCGTGAAGATCGCGTCGGTGAAGTCTACCGCTGTGCACGGCAGATCATTGATGAGCAGGGCGAGCTGATCAAACAGCGCTTCCCCGATCTCAACCGCTGCCTGACCGGCTACGACCTGGCGCACCTGCGCGAGGCCGACAACCGCTTCAACCTCAACAGCGTGTTGTGCGGCGCCGAGGGCTCACTCGGCTTTGTGGTCGAGGCGAAGCTCAACGTTTTGCCGATCCCCAAACACACGATGCTGGTGAATATTCGCTACGCCGGGTTCATGGATGCGTTGCGCGATGCCCGGGCGCTGATGGCGCTCAAGCCGCTATCGATTGAAACCGTGGATTCCAAGGTGTTGCTGCTGGCGATGCAGGACATCGTCTGGCACGGCGTCGCCGAGTACTTCCCGGAAAGTGCCGAGCGGCCGACGCTGGGGATCAACCTGGTGGAATTCTGCGGCGACGATCCAGAGGATCTGCAACGCCGGGTCGAAGCCTTCCTCGAACATCTGAGCAGCGACGCAACAGTTGAACGCTTGGGGCATACGCTGGCCGTCGGCCAAGCGGCGGTGAACAAGGTCTATGGCATGCGCAAGCGTGCGGTGGGCTTGCTGGGCAACGTTGCCGGCGAAGCGCGGCCGCAGCCGTTTGTCGAAGACACCGCAGTGCCGCCGCAGCACCTGGCCGAGTACATCGCCGAACTGCGCGAACTGCTCGACAGCCACGGTTTGCAGTACGGCATGTTCGGCCACGTCGATGCCGGTGTGTTGCACGTACGGCCGATTCTCGACATGAAGGATCCGCAGCAAGCGGCGCTGGTGCGTCCGGTGTCCGACGGTGTCGCCGCGCTCACCCAACGCTACGGCGGCCTGTTGTGGGGCGAACATGGTAAGGGTCTGCGCTCGGAATACGCGCCGGCGTTTTTCGGTGAGCTGTATCCGGCGTTGCAGGCACTGAAAGCTGCGTTTGACCCGTTCAATCAGTTCAACCCGGGCAAGATCGCCACCCCGGCCAATACCGGTGCGGCGTTGCTGAAAATCGACGAAGTGACCCTGCGCGGCGAACTCGATCGGCAGATCGATGAAAAAGTCTGGCAAAGCTACGGTGCGGCCATGCATTGCAACGGCAACGGCGCCTGCTACAACTTCGATCCCGACGACGCCATGTGCCCATCGTGGAAAGCCACCCGCGAGCGTGCGCAATCGCCCAAGGGTCGCGCATCGCTGATCCGCGAATGGCTGCGTTTGCAGGGCGAGGCAGGGGTGGATGTGCTGTCGGAGGCGATCCGTCGTCCGGCATTTTTCCGCAACCTGTGGACACGCTGGCGCAACAGCCGCGCGCAGGATGCAGACTTTTCCCATGAGGTGTATGACGCCATGGCCGGTTGCCTGGCGTGCAAATCCTGCGCGGGACAGTGCCCGGTCAAGGTCAACGTGCCGGAATTCCGTTCGCGTTTCCTTGAGCTGTATCACAGCCGTTATCTGCGCCCGGCGCGGGATTATCTGATTGCCTCGCTGGAGTACAGCATTCCGTACATGGCGCGGATTCCGGCGCTGTACAACGGTTTGATGGGCGCAACCTTTGTGCGCAAACAGTTGGAGCGTCTTGGCGGCATGGTCGATGTGCCGTTGCTCAGTCGCTTTGATTTCCACGCTGCGCTGCGCCGTTGGAAGGTGCAGCCGGCGACGGTTTCCACGCTGTCGGCGCTGACCCCGGCCCAGCGCGAACGCAGCGTGGTGCTGGTGCAGGACGCCTTCACTCGTTACTTCGAGGCGCCGCTGCTGGCGGATCTGCTGGAGTTTATTTCACGACTTGGCTATCAGGTGTATCTGGCACCCTTCAGTGCCAACGGCAAGCCGCTGCATGTGCAGGGCTTCCACTCGGCGTTCAACCGCGCGGCGTTGCGCAATGCCCGGCAACTGCGCGAGCTGGCGGACGTTGGCGTACCGCTGCTGGGGCTGGATCCGGCGATGACGCTGGTCTATCGCCAGGAATACCTGAAAGTGCCCGGCATGGACCACTGCCCGGAAGTCGCGCTGGTGCAGGAATGGTTGCTCAAGGTGATGCCGGAGCAGGCCGCTGCCGACGCGGCCCGGTCATTCCGTCTGCTGGCACACTGCACCGAGAAAACCAACGCGCCGGCCGCCACTCGCCAGTGGGAACAAGTGTTCGGGCGAGTCGGGCTGAAACTGGCGACGCAGGCCACCGGCTGCTGCGGCATGTCCGGCACCTACGGCCATGAAGCGCGCAACCGCGAAACCTCGGCGGTGATCTACGAGCAATCGTGGGCGCGGCAGGTCGAAGCCCCGGCGGATCAGGGCGAAGCACTGGCCACCGGCTATTCGTGCCGCAGTCAGGTCAAGCGCCAGTCGGATCGGGCGCTGCGCCATCCGTTGCAGGTGCTGCTTGAGGTGGTGCGTCGCTGAGCGGTTCGTCGTCCGGGGCATTGTCCCATATCAGCCGTGGGTCGAAACTCATCGCCGAGAGCATGGTGAACACCACCACCATGCCGAAAAACAGGATGCCCGGGCGTGGTTCGATATCGCCCAGCGCCTGGAACTTCACCAGCGCCGCGACCAGTGCGACCACCAGCACGTCGAGCATCGACCAGTAGCCGATCAGCTCGACGAAACGGTACAGCTTCGAACGCTCACGGCGCGCCCAGTCGCTGCCCCGCTGCACGGTGATCAGCAGCAGCGACAGGGCGACGAATTTGATCCCCGGCACCGCGATGCTGGCGATGAAAATGATCAGCGCGATGTCCCATGCGCCGCCCTCCCAGAACTCCAGCACGCCGCTCATGATCGTGCTGTCGGCGCCGTTGCCGAGCATCACCGTGTTCATCACCGGCAGTAGATTGGCCGGCACGTAAAACGCCAGCGCGGCAAACAGATAGGCCCAGGTACGGGTGAGGGAATTGGTCTTGCGCCGATGCAGCGGTGCATCGCAGCGCGGGCACTCGTGCGGCTCGTCGGTCATGTCACAAGCCAGCCCACAGCTGTGGCACAGGCACAGATTCAGTTCGCTGGCGGTCGCGGGTCGCTTCATAGAATGTCCCACAGATCACGAATGTCGCGGCCGGCAATGCGGATCATCATCAGGCTCAGCACCGCCAGGGCGAACAGGCCGATACCCGGCAGCACATCGAGCAGCCCGGCCAGTTTGAATACCGCCACCATCGCCCCCAGCAGACACACTTCGAGCATGCTCCACGGACGCAGGGTTTCCAGCCAGCGCATGCACAGCTTGAAGCCCGGTGCCCGGCGCGATGACAAGGCGAAACTCAGCACCCAGATCAACAGCACCAGTTGAAACGCCGGGGCGATGATGATCGAAATCGCCGCGACCATCGCCATGAAGGTGATCGGCCCCTGACTCAGCGCCAGTACCGAATCCCACAGCGTCGCGCTGTTCTTCAGGCCCTTCATGCTGATGCTCATCACCGGATAGAAATTGGCGAACAGCCACAGCATCGCCGCAGTGAAACTCAGGGCCAGCCGCTGCTCGACGGTCAAGCCGTTGTAGCGCTGCAGCACGCCGCCGCACCGCACGCAGAGGGTTTTCTGGTGTTTGCCGAGCACGACCTTTTCGTACACGCAGTCGCAATGCTCGCAGATGATCAGGTGTTCGGTTGAGGTCATGGGCAACGCTCGACAGCAGGCGCAAAGCGCAGGGGGCGCCTGATCACTATAGAAGCCTGACGTGATTGGGCAAATGTCGTTTGGGTTGGGAATCGACATTTTAATGTTATAGAGTAACGTGAATTTTTGGCGGGGCGTGCGGTTGCGATCCCCTGATTCATTTGCTCGTTGGCGAAATCTCCATGACGATTGTGTGTACCCGTTCCAACCCGCTGCCGACCGGCCGCTTGCTGTCCATTGATGCGTTACGAGGTCTGGTGATCCTGTTCATGCTGCTGGATCACGTACGCGAGACGTTCCTGTTGCATCGTCAGGTGTCCGACCCGATGGACATCGCCAACACCGAGCCGGCGTTGTTTTTCAGTCGCACGTTGGCGCATCTGTGCGCACCGGTGTTCGTGTTGCTGACCGGATTGTCTGCGTGGCTGTTCGGCGAGAAGTACGCGGGCAAGGCCGATGTCAGTGCCTTCCTGTTCAAGCGTGGGCTGTTTCTGGTGGTGCTGGAATTCACGTTGGTGAATTTTGCATGGACGTTTCAGTTGCCGCCGAGCGTGATCTATCTGCAGGTGATCTGGGCGATTGGCTTGAGCATGATCGCGTTGTCGCTGCTGGTCTGGTTGCCGCGCTGGCTGTTGCTGACGCTGAGTCTGGCGATTATTGCCGGGCATAACCTGCTGGACGGGCTGCATTTCGCGCTGGAGTCGGCACTGCATGTGCCATGGGCGATCCTGCATGATCGGGGCTGGATCGAGGTCGGTGACAGTCTGCGCTTGCGCACTTCGTATCCGCTGTTGCCGTGGATCGGCGTGATCGGTCTGGGTTATGCGCTGGGCCCGTGGTTTGCCCGTGCGGCCGACGCCGGAGTTCGTCAGCAGTGCCTGTTGCTGGCTGGTATCGCCGGACTGCTGGGTTTCGTCGGGCTGCGGTTGCTCAACGGATACGGCGAAAAGCCTTGGGCGGTTGAAGACACGACCGTGCAAACGCTGATGGCGTTTTTCAACATCACCAAGTACCCGCCATCGCTGCTGTTCATCACCCTGACGGTGAGCATCGGATTGCTGTTGTTGCTGGTGTTCGAACGGCTGCAGACGCGCCGCTGGATTCGCTGGCTGACGGTCTTCGGTTCGGCACCGATGTTCTTTTATCTGTTGCATCTGTACATGCTGAAGGTGCTGTACCTGATGGCGCTGGCGCTGTTCGGACTGAATCAGGGCAGCCATTTCGGATTCGACTCGGTACCGGCAATCTGGCTGGCATCCGTGCTGTTGGCGGTTGCGCTGTACCCGGCGGTGCGCTGGTTTTCCGCGCTGAAATCGCGGCGCCGCGATATTGCCTGGCTGAAATATCTGTAAGCCCTAGTGACCACTGCGCTCGCGCGCGAAGTCGATAAAAGCCTTGAGCGGCGCCGGTACGTGGCGCCTGCTCGGGTAGTACAGATGCAGGCCCGGATAGTAGGGGCACCAGTCGGCCAACAGCTGAACCAGACGCCCCGATGCCAAGTGTTCGCTGACCATGTCATCGAACACATACGCCAATCCCAGACCTTGCAGTGCAGGGCCGACCATCAAGCTGACGTCGCCCAGGGTCAGCGGGCCGTTGACCTCGATTTCCTGGGCAATGCCATCGCGTTCGAATTCCCAGCGATACAGGGCGCCACTGGGGTAGCGGTGGCGCAGGCACGGCAAGTCGTGCAGATCTTCGGGTTTTTGCGGCGCAGGATGGCGTTCGAGGAATGCCGGCGAAGCGACCACCACCGAACGCATCGCCGGGCCAATCGGCAGCGAGACCATGTCGGCCTGCAGTCGATCGCCAAAGCGCACGCCCGCATCAAATCCACCAGCGACGATATCGAGCAATGCTTCGCTTTCGACCACCTCCATGCGAATGTCCGGATACGACTGCAAGAACTCGCTGGCGATCGGCAGCAATACCAGTTCGCACGCCTGGCGTCCGCAGGTGATACGCAGGTTGCCGGCGGGTTTGTCGCGAAAATGGTTGAGGTCTTCCAGTGCGTCGTCAATGTCGCGGAAAGCCGGTTTCAGGCGCGCGTACAGGCGCTCACCGGCCTCGGTCAACGCCACGCTGCGGGTGGTGCGATTGAACAGACGCACACCGAGGCGATTCTCCAAAGCCTTTACCGAATGGCTCAGGGCTGACGGGGTGAGCCCGAGTTCGACGGCGGCCTTGCTGAAATTCAAGTGCTGCGCCGTACAGAGAAATACGCAAAGGTCTGCCGCTGAGGGTGATTTCATCTGTGAATCCCTTTCACAAAGTCATGCAAAATTGCTGGGATTATCGCATCAATCTAACGGCCTTAAAGTCGCAGCCTGGCAATTTCTTTAAAGGATGAATACATGACAACGGTCGCTCATCAACCAGGCGCGCATAACAAGCTGCTGATCCTCGCGGCCGTGTGCCTGTCGGCATTGGTACTGCCCTTGAGTTTTACCGGTGGCGCGGTGGCGACGCCCGCCATTGGCCGTGATCTGGGCGGAAGTCCCGTGGCCCTGACCTGGATCACCAATGCGTTCATGTTGTCGTTCGGCAGTTTGCTGATGGCGGCGGGAGCGTTGGCCGACGTCTATGGGCGTAAACGCCTGTTCAGCTTCGGCATGTTGCTGTTCACCGCAGCATCGATTGCGCAGAGCCTGGCACCGTCGGTGTACTGGCTGGATGGGCTGCGTGCGGTGCAGGGCGTGGCCGGTGCTGCGGCGTTGGCCAGCGGTTCAGCGTCGCTGGCGCAGGAATTCGAAGGCCATGCGCGGACCCGCGCGTACAGCGTACTCGGTACCACATTCGGCATCGGTCTGGCTTTCGGGCCGCTGCTGGCCGGTGCATTAATCGAGGTGTTCAACTGGCGGGCGATTTTTGTTTTCACCGCGCTGATCGGCGTGATCGCCATGGTCTTCGGCCTGCCCCGCATGCGCGAAAGCCGCAACCCGGATGCCACGGGACTGGATTGGCCGGGCACGATCACCTTCAGTGCGATGCTGGCGCTGTTCACCGTCGGCGTGATTCAGGCCCCGGAAAGCGGTTGGGGCAGCCCGCTGGTGGGCGGTCTGCTGGGCGCTTCGGCATTGTTGCTGGGGTTGTTCGTGATCATCGAAAAGCGCGTCAAACATCCGATGCTCGATCTGACCCTGTTGCGTTTTCCGCGCTTCATCGGCGTGCAGATGCTGCCGATCGGCACCTGTTTTTGCTACATCGTGCTGGTGGTGATGTTGCCATTGCGCTTTATCGGCGTGGAAGGCTTGAGCGAAATCGACGCCGGCCTGCTGTTGCTGGCGCTGTCGGCGCCCATGCTGGTGGTACCGATGCTGGCGGCGTCGCTGACCCGGTTTGTCTCGGCGGGAATCCTGTCGGGGATCGGTTTTCTGATCGCTGCGGTGGGCTTGCACGGGTTGAGCCTGTACAACGTCGGCGAGCCAGAATCCGCCTTGGTCATTGCGATGCTGTTGATCGGGATTGGCACCGGTTTGCCGTGGGGCTTGATGGATGGTCTGTCGGTCAGCGTCGTACCGAAAGAGCGCGCGGGGATGGCGGCGGGGATCTTCAATACCGTGCGCGTGGCGGGTGAGGGTATTGCGCTGGCGGTGGTGGGCGCAGTGCTGACTTCGCTGCTGCATACCGATCTGACGGGGGCAGTGGCAGGCAGTGTCGATGCGGCGTTGATTGCCGAGACCGCGCACCGGGTCACCATGGGGGACATGGCGCATGCGCTCAACACCGTTCCGGGGCTGGCCAAAGAGCGTCTAGTGCAGGGTTATGCCACGGCGTTTCAGTACCTGTTGCACATCCTTACGCTGATTACCCTGGCCTCGGCGGCGGTGGTGCTCGGGTTGTTGAGCAAGGGGCGGGCGGTTGCGCAGCCGCAAAAAACAGCGCCCGACTTGCTATAGCGGTGTGTGCGGAATTTTCGAGTGTGGGAGCGGGCTTGCTCGCGAAGGCGTCAGGTCAGTCACTATCAATGCTGAACATGCCGGCCCCTTCGTGAGCAAGCCCACTCCCACCAGTGCGTGTTGGAGTCCTGATTATTTGCGATCCAGCCACACGGTCTGCGCATTGCAGAACTCGCGCACGCCGAAGTGCGAGAGCTCGCGGCCGAAACCGCTTTTCTTCACGCCACCGAAGGTCACGCGCGGGTCGCTGGCGGAGTAGCCGTTGATGAACACGCCGCCGGTGTCCAGTTCGCTGGTCAGTTGCTGGGCCAGTGCGACGTTGGCGGTGTAGATCGTCGCGGTCAGGCCGAAGTCGCTGTCGTTGGCCAGGGCGATGGCGTGGGCGCAATCGCGGGCGGTGATGATCGAGGCGACCGGGCCGAACAGTTCCTGTTTGAACGAGGTCATGCGGTCGGTGACATCGGCCAGCACGGTTGGCTCGTAGTAGTTGCCCGGGCCTTGCGCCTTGCCGCCGCCAAGCAACAGGGTGGCGCCTTCTTCGAGGGTGTCGCGCACTTGCTGGTCGAGTTCATCACGCAGATCGAAACGCGCCATCGGCCCGATGTAGGTGTCGGCGGACAGCGGATCGCCGACTTTCAATTGACGCGTGGCCTCGACGAATTTGCGGGTGAACTCCTCGACCACGTCCTCTTCGATGATCAGGCGCTTGGCCGCGGCGCAGACCTGGCCGGAGTTCTGGTAGCGACCGATGACGGCAGCCTGCACGGCCTCATCAAGATCCGCATCATTGAGCACGATGAACGGGTCGGAACCACCCAGTTCCAGCACGCACTTCTTTAGCGCGGCACCGGCCTGAGCACCGATGGCCATGCCGGCACGGACGCTGCCGGTCAGGGTTACAGCAGCGATGCGCGGGTCGGCGATGGCGGTGGAAACGCCTTCCGGGGTGACGTTGATCACTTCAAACACGCCATCGGCAAAACCGGCGCGTTTAAAGGCGTCGCGCAGCAGGTAGGCGCTGCCCATCACGTTTGGCGCATGTTTGAGCACGTAAGTGTTGCCGGCGATCAGTGCCGGAACGGCACCGCGCAGCACTTGCCAGATCGGGAAGTTCCACGGCATCACCGCGAGGATCGGGCCGAGTGGTCGGTACTCGATGCGCGCCTTGCCGCCTTCGACCTGAGTCGGTTCGGCGTCGAGCATCGCCGGGCCGTGTTCGGCATACCACTCGCAGAGCTTGGCGCATTTCTCGATTTCGCCACGGGCCTGGGCGATCGGCTTGCCCATTTCCAGGGTAATCATGGTCGCCATGGCTTCGGCGGTTTCGCGTAGGGCGCCAGCGAGGGCGGTGAGGGCGCGGGAGCGATCCTGCAGCGGCTTGCGTTTCCATTTCGAGAAACCGAATGCGGCGCGGGTCAGCGCGGCGTCGAGGGCTTCGGCGGATTCAAAGGCGTAGTGACCGATTTGTTCGCCGGTGGCGGGGTTGATCGAGATGGCGTGGGTCTGGCTGGAAATCTGGCTCATGGCTGGCTCCTGCGAGTTCAGTGGATGGGCCTAGAGTAGGGTGGCGTTTGTTTTCTGGAAACTGAATAATAAAGATCGTTTCTTTCACGATTGGAGAATGACTGTGGATCTGGTGCAGCTGGAAATCTTCAAGGCCGTTGCCGAGCACGGCAGCATCAGCGCCGCCGCGGCGCAGATTCATCGCGTGCCATCGAACCTGACCACGCGGATCAAACAGCTGGAGCAGGACTTGGGCGTCGACCTGTTCATTCGCGAGAAAAGCCGTCTGCGCCTGTCGCCCGCCGGCTGGAGTTTTCTCGAATACGCGCGGCGCATTCTCGATCTGGTGCAGGAGGCGCGAGCCACGGTCGCGGGAGAAGAGCCGCAGGGCGCGTTTCCTCTTGGCTCGCTGGAAAGCACCGCAGCGGTGCGGATTCCTGAACTGCTCGCGGCGTACAACCAGTTGCATCCCAAGGTCGATCTGGATCTGTCGACCGGCCCGTCCGGGACAATGATCGACGGCGTACTCGCCGGGCGCTTGGCGGCGGCGTTCGTCGATGGCCCGGTGCTGCACCCGGCGCTGGAAGGCGTGCCGGCGTTCGAGGAAGAGATGGTCATCATCGCGCCGCTCAATCACCCCCCGGTGCGGCGCGCGGCGGATGTGAACGGCGAGAACATCTACGCGTTCCGCTCCAACTGCTCCTATCGTCATCACTTCGAAAAATGGTTCAGCACCGACGCTGCCGTGCCGGGCAAGATTTTCGAGATGGAGTCCTACCACGGCATGCTCGCCTGCGTCAGTGCCGGCGCCGGGCTGGCGCTGATGCCGCGCAAAATGCTGCAGAGCATGCCTGGCAGCGCAACCGTGAGCGTGTGGCCGCTGGCGGCGGATTTTCGCTATCTGACCACCTGGCTGGTGTGGCGCCGGGGCACGGTGTCGCGCAGCTTGAGCATGTTCGTGCGTTTGCTGGAGGAGCGCGGTGTGGTGCGTGCGGAAGAGTAATTGACACGTTGTGTCATGGCTGTATCTTGATCGGCGTTTCGCAATATAAAAAACTACACAGCGTAGCCATGAGGAACAAGCAAATGAGTGCAGCCCTGAGCGGTAAAGAAGCAGTCGGTGAGCGGTTTGTGCTGGAGACGATGCGCCACGCGCAGAATCTGACCTGGAACGCCGTTGACGCCATCGCCCAGGTGATCAAGCCCGGCATGCGTGAGTCCGAAGCCCAGGAGCGGGGCAAGCAGATTCTCGCCGAACTGGGCATGGACCGCATCTGGCATCCACTGCTGATTCGCTTCGGCGCCAATACGCTGAAGGCGTTCAAGGAGCGTTCCGAAGGCGATCCGGTGCTCGGTGACAACGATATTTTCTTCATTGACATGGGCGTGGTCTGGCAGGGGCACGAAGGCGATGCCGGCGCAACCTTCACCACCGGCTCCGATCCGGAAATGATCGCCTGTGCAGCGGCGTCCAAAGAGCTGTTCAAGCGCGTCGAGGCGTTATGGCGCCAAGGCGTGAGCGGTGTCGAGTTGTACCGTTACGCCAGCGATCAGGCTGAAACCATGGGCTGGAAACTCAATCTCGACATCAAGGGCCACCGCGTCAGCGATTTCCCGCACGCGATCCATCGCGGCGGCAATCTCGGCGATTTCGACCAGACGCCAAATGCCGGGGTGTGGATTCTGGAAATCCAGATCGCCCACCCGCAGCGACCGTTCGGCGCGTTTTATGAAGATCTGTTGATCTGATTGTCACGGCGTACCGTTTCCGCCGTACAGGCGAAAGCCTTCACGTTGGCTCAGACGCTCGTAATAAGCGCTGACGGCGGCATAGTCCGGATGCGCGAGCGGCGTTTCGAACCAGCGGTTGACTGACAGCCCGATGGGGATATCGGCGAGGGAAAACCGGTCGCCACTGACGTAGGCGCCAGTCTTCTGCAACTGTTGATCGAGGATGCCCATGGTCTGCGACCACTGCTCGATGCCCTTGGCCAGAGCGGCGCTGTCCTGATAATTCGCTGACTGGCGCACCAGCGACATGAACGCATACGACCACGACCGGTTCAACTCCGAGGCCTGCCAGTCGATCCACTGATCGACCCGCGCACGAACTCGCGGCTCGGCGGGGTAGAGGTCTGCGCCGCCATAGTTGCCCGCCAGATAACGAATGATCGTGTTCGATTCCCACAGGGTGAAATCGCCGTCCTGAATCACCGGCACCATGGCGCAGGGGTTGAGGGCGAGAAACTCCGGGGTGTCGGTGGGTTTGAAGCCCGAGCCCCAATCCTCACGCTCGAACGGGATCTGCAGTTCAGCGCAGGTCCACAGCACTTTGCGCACGTTGATCGATGACGCCTTGCCCAGAATTCGCAGCATGAGTTTTCCCTGTCTCGTGGGTGCCTGTCGGGGCAACAAGAAATACCACACCACAACGCAGAAGGCCCGCGCATGGCGGGCCTTCTTTTTACATCGAATCAATCTCAGTGACTGCCCACCAGTTTCCCGCCCATCATCCGCCGCCGATAGGCGCTGTCACGATTGGCCAGCCAGAAGTACAGCGGCGACGTCACCAGCAACCCCACCAGCCACGACAGGTCCGCGCCGTTGATGTGCGCCGACACCGGGCCGACGTACAGCGGGGTGTTCATGAAGGGGATCTGCACCGCAATGCCGATCGCATAGGCCAGTAGTGCCTGCGGGTTGTAGCGCCCGTAGATACCGCCGTCGACCTGGAAGATCGACTGGATGTCGTACTTGCCCTTGTGGATGGCGTAGAAGTCGATCAGGTTGATCGCGGTCCATGGCACCAAAACCACCAGCAGCACCAGCACCATGTCGACAAAGTGACCGATGAAGTCCTTCGACGCGCCGACGGCGGCGAAGCAGCAGGCCAGCAGCACGATGATCGAAATCACCGCACGGCTCTTGGCGGTCGGAATCCAGCGATAGGCAAAGGTCTGCACCAGAGTGATCAGCGACAGCACCGCGCCGTACAGGTTGAGGGCGTTGTGGCTGATCACGCTGAGCAGGAACAGCACCAGCATCAGCGGCCCGATCGAGCCAGTGGCGAGTTTGACCGCGTCCATGGTGTCCATGCCCACCGGGGTCGCGAGCACGGCGACGGCACCGAAGATGAACGCCAGACTCGAGCCCAGCGCCGAACCCAGATACGTGGTCCAGAACGTCGACGAGACCTTGACGTCGGCCGGCAAATAACGCGAATAGTCGGACACGTACGGCGCAAACGCGATCTGCCACAGCGCGGCGAGCGACACGGTGGCGAGCCAGCCGGAAAGGTTGAAGCTGCCGCGGGTGAGGAAGTCATCGGTTTGAATATGGGTGAAGATGTAGCCGAAACCGACGACGATGCCGATCCCCAGCACCCAGGTGCCGATGCGGTTGAGCACGTGGATGAAGCGGTAGCCGATGATGCCGATGATCCCCGACCCGAGAGCGCCGATGACGATGCCGACCGGCACCGGCACGCTGTCGAGCACGCCGTGCAGCGACTTGCCGGCCAGCACGATGTTGGAGGCAAAGAAGCCGATGTACATGACCCCGGCAATCAGCACCACCAGCAGCGCGCCGAGCGAGCCGAACTGCGCGCGGCTCTGGATCATCTGCGGAATGCCCATCTGCGGGCCTTGCGCCGAGTGCAGTGCCATCAGCACGCCGCCGACCAGATGACCGACCAGAATCGCGACGATGCCCCAGACCAGATTCAAGTGGAACAACTGCACGCCCAGCGCGCCGGTGACGATGGGCAACGGCGCGATGTTGCCGCCGAACCACAGCGTGAACAGATCCCTGACCTTTCCGTGGCGATCTTCGGGGGGCACGTATCCTATCGTGTGTTTTTCAATGAGCGGCGCGGATGTTGTTGCAGAGGTGGACATGACGAACTCCAAGGCAAGGATGAGTACGTGGACGTACTTCGGTAAGCGCCGACACGGACGGCGCATTTCTTGTTGAAGCGATCATGTGCAAAGGCCCGGGATAGATAAATTAGTAAGTTTGTTGCTTCAGACCTTAAAAAATATATGCCGCGTGTAATGCGTAGCTCCGGTATGTTCAGGCTTCACTCTGTCCTGGATTTACACAGTTTTGTGGTGAGGGGATTTATCCCCGATGGGCTGCGAAGCGGCCCCTCTTTTGACTTTAGAAACAGGGGCCGCTTCGCGCCCCATCGGGGATAAATCCCCTCACCACAGAGCCTCCTGACTACAGATAAATGTCCTGACAACAGATAAATCTCCTCACCACAAAAGCGTTGTCTCACTTGCAGAGGTTTTATATGGCCGCCTACAACCTGCGCCAGCTCAAATACTTCGTCACCACCGCCGATTGCGGCAGCGTCGCCGAAGCCTCGCGCAAGCTTTATATCGCCCAGCCGTCGGTCTCCACCGCGATCAAGCATCTGGAAGAGAGCTTCGGCGTGCAGCTGTTCATCCGCCATCACGCCCAGGGTGTGTCGCTGACGCCCAGTGGCTCGCGGTTCTATCGCAAGGCGCTGGAGTTGCTGCGAGTGGCGCATGAGTTCGAGCAGAACGCGCTGGCGGACAACGACGTGGTTTCCGGACAGATCGATATCGGCTGTTTCGAAACCGTCGCGCCGCTGTACCTGCCGCGCCTGATCGCCGGGTTCAAGCAGCGCTGGCCGGGGGTGGAAATCCGTATTCGCGATGGCGAACAACAGGAACTGGTGCAGGCGCTGACCGCCGGCAGCATCGATGTGGCGATGCTCTTCGAACATGACCTCGACACCACCATCGACACCACGCCGCTGATGCCGCCGCAGCAGCCTTACGCCTTGCTGCCGGCCGACCACCGTTTTGCGCAACAGGCGAAAGTCTCGCTGCACGATCTGGTGCTGGAGCCGATGATCCTGCTCGACGTGGTGCCCAGCCGTACCTACTTCGTGAGCATTTTCGAGGAGCGCGGACTGACCCCGCATATCGTCTTCAGCTCGCCGTCGATCGAGATGGTGCGCGGCATGGTCGGGCGTGGATTCGGCTTTTCGATTCTGGTGACCCGGCCGTTCGGCGAATACACCTACGACGGGCAGAAAGTGGTGTGCGTGCCGCTGGCGGAAACCGTGACCGGCTCGGGCTTGTCGGCAGCCTGGCTGCGTCGGGTGCAACTGACCAAACCGGTGCAGTTGTTCGTTGATCATTGCCGTGAGGAATTGGCCCGACTGCACGCTTGAAGGCAGGCAGTCAGGCCGAAAGGATCAGGCGCGAATCGAGGCCAGCATCCGTTGCAGCATCGCATCGCAGGCATCGAGTTGCGCGCGGCTGACAAACTCGTCAGGTTTGTGCCCCTGATCCATGCTGCCGGGGCCACAGACCACGGTGGGAATACCCGCCGCATCGAACAGCCCGCCCTCGGTGCCGAACGCCACGGTGCCAAACTCCTGCGAACCGCAGAACGCCGCGATCAACTCCGCCGCCTGACTCTGCGCATCGGTAGCCAGGCCCGGATAGGCCGACAGCTCACTGAAACGAATCGCGCTGTGCTCACTCACTGCCCGCATGCGCGGCAGCACTTGCTGCTCGGCGTAAGCCTGCAACTGCTGCGCGACCTGGGTTGGATCCTGCGAGGGCAGGGTGCGGATCTCGAAGTCGAAGCGGCAATCGGCGGGGACGATGTTCAGCGCTTTGCCGCCGCTGATCACTCCGGTCTGCACCGTGCTGTAGGGCGGATCGAAACGTGCGTCCTGCTGCTCGGGCGCCTTCAGTTGCTGGCCGATGCGCCCCAGTTCGCCGATCAGCTCGGCGGCGTACTCGATGGCGTTGACCCCCAGCGGTGCGTAAGCCGAATGGCACGGATGACCATGCACGTCGCAGCGCATCGCCAGTTTGCCTTTGTGGCCGAGCACCGGTTTCAGTTCGGTGGGTTCACCGATGATGCACAGCAAAGGTTTGACTGGACGCTGCTCCAGTTCTGCGAGCAACGAGCGCACCCCGAGGCAGCCGACTTCTTCGTCATAGGACAGGGCGATGTGCACCGGCATGCGCAGCTCTGCAGCGACCAGCGCCGGCACCAACTCCAACACGCAAGCGATGTAGCCCTTCATGTCGGCGGTGCCGCGCCCGAACAGCTTGCCGTCGTGCTCGCTGAGTTCAAACGGCGCTACTGTCCATGGTTGACCATCGACCGGCACCACATCGGTGTGCCCCGAGAGCACGATGCCCGGGTGCTCGGCCGGGCCAATGGTCGCGAACAGATTGGCCTTGCTGCGCTCGGCGTTGTAGATCAGCTCGCACGGCACATCGAAGCCTGCGAGGTAATCACGCACGAACTCGATCAGCTGCAGGTTGGATTCGCGGCTGGTGGTGTCGAAGCCCACCAACGTCCTGAGCAACCCGACACTGTTCATCGATCATCACCGGCAACGCCATAACCCGGCGCCTTGGCCGGGTCGAGGGCGCGGTCGATGTAGTCCTGCAACTGCGGCTGATAGGCGTCCCAGAGTTTTTGCAACTGGCCAATCGGGTCTGCGTCTGCCCAATCAACGCGCAAATTGACGATCGGCCAGGTCTGATCGCCGACCACCACCACGGCTGCCGAATGCACGGGACCTGCCTCGCCACCAAGGGCCTGGGCGGCGTGCAAGGCCTTGAGCAAGCGGTCGGCCAACTGGCCTTCGCCGTCCTCAAAGGCACTGACCATCGCTTCGATTACCGAGCGCCCGGCGAGCATGTTGCCGGCGGCCACGCATTGTTCGCCGGAGACCGCGTTGTGCACGCCGAGGGTTTGCGCGCCGCTGAAATGCGCGGTCTGGCCGAGGTGGTTGATCGCGGTGATCTGTCGGTACTGGCTGTAGCCGTTGCGCGTCAGCACCTGGTCCAGCGCCGCGTCGGACGCGTGGCCTTGCTCCATCAATGCGAGGACTTCCGGGCCGAGGGAGGGCAGAGTGATGTTCTGGCTTGACACCGCGCCGACACCCGGCAACAGCCACGGGCAACGCGCGCCGACGGCGATGCTGGAGGAACTGATAGCGACACCGAACTGGCCGGTTTCGGGGCAACGGGCTGCGATTGAAAAGGTCATGGTCTAACTCCTTGTGTGTCTGGGCCGGCCTCTTCGCGAGCAGGCTCGCTCCCACAGGGGATTGCATTTCAATGTGGGAGCGAGCCTGCTCGCGAAGGCCGCGACTCGGTCTTCCGACTTACTCGGGAATCACCGCCACCACATCAATCTCCATCAGCCACTGCGGCTGCCCCAGTGCCGACACCACCAGCCCGGTGGAGATCGGGAACACGCCTTTGAGCCACTTGCCGACTTCCTGATACACCGGTTCGCGGTAGCGCGGGTCGATCAGGTAGGTGGTGGTCTTGACGATATGGCTCATGTCGCTGCCGGCTTCTTCCAGCAGTTGCTTGACGTTGCGCATCGCCTGTTCGGCCTGCGCACGCGGATCCCCGAGGCCCACCAGATTGCCGTCGAAATCAGTGCCGACCTGACCCCGGACATACACGGTGTTGCCGGCGCGCACGGCCTGGCACAAATCGTTGTCCAGGGTCTGGTTCGGGTAAGTGTCCTTGGTGTTGAACATACGGATGCGGGTGTGGGTTGGCTTGCTCATGTACAGCTCCAGACGAGGTGATCAGCGGCGCACCGGGCACCGCCGCGAAAGAGGGCAATCAAGCGTCGACGGTATCGGCGGCTTTGGTGCTGGCGGTCGAGTGCAGGGCCGCTTCACGCTGCTCGGCATCCTTGTAGTCGAGGTATTTACGCTGGGTGGCGATGTGATCGGCCACGTGTTTGGCGTCGTGCCACACGCCCCAGATGAACGACGAACCGCGTCGCGACTGCCATGGCAGCCCGAGGAAATACACCCCCGGCTCGCTGGACACGCCGCGCTGGTGCTGCGGTTTGCCCTTGTCGTCAAACGCTGCAACCTGCAGCCAGGAATAATCCACGGCGAACCCGGTGGCCCAGATGATCGAAGTGATACCGGCTTCGGCCAGATCCAGATCGAGCAGCGGATTTTTCACGCACTCGGGATCCGGATAGGTTTCGCGCGCCTCGGGTTCTTCGGGCAGATCCAGGCCATTACGTTCGATGTAGGCATCCGCGGCATCCAGCAGCGCCAGATAGTTTTCGTCGCCACGCTTGAGGTTGTCGCGCAGATCCTGCTTGAAGGTCACCACGCCGTTGCTGAACGACTCGGTGACGCCGACCAAGGTCATGCCGCGATGGGCCAGACCACGGAAGTCGATGGTGCGCCCGCCATGCGCGCCGCTGACCGCGATGGTCACGTGCTCGCGACCGGGTTTCATCGCCGCCTGATCCCACTCGCCGAGCACCCCCAGCCACCAGCAGAAATCACGGTTGCGATAGGCACGCGGCGGACGGTCATGCGCACCGACCGACAGATAGACCTGCTTGCCGGAACGCTGCAATTCATCGGCAATCTGCACGCCCGACGAACCAGCGCCAACCACCAGCACTGCGCCTGCGGGCAGTTGCTGCGGGTTGCGATAATCAGCGGAGTGGATCTGCAACAGACGTAGGTCTTGCGGCGCGATCGGCGGGATCACCGGGCGCTGGAACGGGCCGGTTGCCGCGACCACGCGGCTGGCCTCGATCACGCCTTCGGAGGTCTCGACGGTGAAGCCCGGACGCCCGACATTGCGCACCACGCTTTTGACCTCGACCCCGGTGCGGATCGGCGCGTTGAATTTCTTCGCATAGGCTTCGAAATAGTCCGCGACGCGCTCCTTGGGGGCGAAACCGTCGGGGTCGACATCATCGAATTCCAGCCCCGGAAAACGGTCGTGCCACGCCGGACCGTTGGCCACCAACGAGTCCCAGCGCCCGCTGCGCCAGCGTTCGGCAATGCGGCTGCGTTCCAGCACCAGATGCGGCACACCGAGTTTGCTCAGGTGCTCGCTCATCGCCACACCGGCCTGTCCGGCCCCCACGACAAGCGTGTCTGTTTTTATTATTTCAGTGGTCATTTCTACATCCTTCCTGGCAAGGCAAGTGGATTCGGATCGCTTCAGGCTTGTCCGTTTTGCTTGCGGTCAGACTAGGCAGGAGGGGGGTATCGGTAAAATATTATTAAGCTGGGATGTGAATACAAATTGCTGAAGCAGAAGGGATGAAGCCAGTAAAACCGCGGCTTGCAGGGCAAGGGGAGGGTTGTCCCGGGCAGGAAAACCCGGGACAGACAATGAAAATTTCTACTTCAAGGACGGGGAGTGTTGCGTCAGTTGCCGTCGGCGACTTTGCGCTTGATTTCATCGGTCTTACGCTTGAGCTCCTCGGCATCCTGTTCCTTTTCACGAATGGACGTGGGTGTAATCACCTCATCCACGGTGCGGGTGTCGTCGTCGCGGTCCTGCAGATCGCGGCGCACCACATCCACCGGTTTGCCCGAGGAATCGAGCGATGGTGCGTTATGCGGGGTTGCAGGCTTGCTGTCGTCGGTGCTTTTCATTTCTCATACCTCCATTGACTTACAACGTTGGATACGACGACATGACACGAGTTCGAGAAATTTCACGGGTGACCGCTGCCGCCCTCGGCTGTGCGCTGCTGATCGCTGCCAATTCGGCACACGCCGCCAGTTTCGACTGCGCCAAGGCCAAAGCCGCAGACGAAAAAGCGGTCTGCGCCAACCGCACGCTGAACGATCTGGACGTCACCATGGGCGAGCTGTTCAGCCTCGACAAACGCCTGCTGCCGATGGGCGGACGCGATGCTTTGATCGGTGAGCAGCAAGCCTTCCTGAAAAACCGCAAGGCCTGTGGCGCGAAGGTCGGGTGTCTGACTGACCTGTATCAGAAGCGCGTCGTTGCCCTGCGCAGCATCATCGAGACGCGGGTGATGACGCAGGGGCCGTTTTGACCCGCTGCGTTTGTCTGGTCAGAGCATGCCGTCAGAGCAAACTCCACGATACCCCGACATAAACCCCCAGCCCTTCACCCGGCGTAGACCGCGCCGCATCCAGGCCTTTGTCGTCATACCCCGGCGTCACCGTCGCGGCGTAGTGCTTATTGGTCAGGTTGCGCAGGTCGAGCCAGGTTTGCCAGTCGTTTTTCGGCGCGTTGTAGCCGACGGTGGCGCCGAACAGTGCGTAGGGATCGGCGTAGTAGCTGTTGGCGTAATCCACCGCGACTTTGGACACCAGCTGCGTGTTGACCGCCGCGAAGAAACCCTGCGGCCAGTCGTGGCGCAGTTCGCCCTGGTAATAGTGCATCGGCAGGCCGGGCAGGCGGTTGTCGCCGAAACGCTGGTCGTCGCGGTAGTGGAAATCGCTGAAGGTGTAGGCCTGGCGCAGGCTCAATTTACGTCCGTCGGCGGCTGACCACAGCGTGCTCTGCAGACTGGCTTCCACGCCTTGGTGCACGGTGGGGCTGGCGTTGAGTTCGTACGGGGTGACGGCGTTGGCATCCGGCAGTACCGACAGCAATTCGTGGCGCACCTGCGCGTAGTACCACGCCAGGCTCCACTGGCCGAGGGTGCTGTCGCCGCGACCGCCGAGTTCGAAGGTGGTTGCGGTCTGGTTCTGCAGTTTGATCGGGTCGCTCTGGGTGCCGGTCGCCGCACCGTTGCCGGCCGGGAAGCGGATGTTCGAGCTGTAGATCAGCGACCACGGGTGCGGTGCTTCGACCGAACGGCTGAGGTTGCCGAACAGTTGCAGGTCCGGCGTGACCTGATAACGCAGACCCAGTCGTGGCGCGTAATCCCAGTCGTTCATGCTGGTCTTGCCGCCGCTTTGCGGGTAGGTGACGGCGCTTTCGCGGCGGGTGTAAATGGCGGCGAGGCCGGTGGTCAGCCACAGGTCGTCGGCGATTTCCAGGTCGTTGCCCACGTGCAGAACGGTGTCCGAACCCTGATAGGTGAAGTTGCGCATGCGGATGCCCGGGACATACGCGGCGGTGTTGCCGGACGGGATGCGCACGAACTCACTGGCGCCGTCGTTGGGCAGGTGTTTGGTGGTGCGCAGGCCCACAGTGCTGCGGCTTTCCATGCCGAACAGGGTGTCGCGGCGCTTGTAATCGAACGTGCCGCTGACGTCGGTGTAGGCCACCTTCAGACGGTTCGGGCCTTCGCGCAGGTCCATCGGGTAGTCGTGATAGACCAGCCCGGTCTGAATGCTCGAATCGTCGTCGATGTAGTAGGTGGTCTTGTTGCCGATGAAGGTGCTGCCCGGTTGTTTGCGGCTGTCGTCGCGCGCCACGTAGGCCGGGTTGGCCGCCCGTGGAGTGTGCTCGATCGAGTGTTTGGTCACGCGGCCGGCGAGGTCGTTGTCGGTCTCGCGATAGCGGAAATAGAAGCGGGTTTCCAGGTTCGGATTGAAGCGATAACCGAAGTTGGCGATCACGCCTTTGCTCTCGCTGGCGGTGTGATCCTGATACCCATCGGCGTTCGAGTCGGTCAGCGACACGTAGTAGTCGAAGTCGCCCAGCACCTGCCCGGAACTCACCTGACGCTGCTGATAACCATGGCTGCCGGTGGCATAGCGCACCTGCAATTTCGGCGCGTCATAGCCGGTGTGGCTGACGTAATCGATGGCGCCACCCAGCGCCAGTGCGCCCCGATCAAAACCGTTGGCGCCGCGCAGCACCTCCACATGGTCGAGCCACAGCGGTTCGAGCAATTCGTAGGGCGTGCCGCCGGGGCCGGTCAGCGGCAGGCCGTCGAGCATCGTGTACAACCCCGAAGCGTGCGCGCCCGGTGCGCGGTTGATCCCCGAACCACGGATCGAGATTTTCACCCCTTCATTACCCGCCGATTGCGCGTAGACCCCAGGCTGATACGCCAGCACATCCTGATTGCTCGCCACCCGGCCCTGCAACGGCTGGCGCAGGTCAACCACGTTGCTGCCGCCTGGCACCTGCGCCAGACGCGATTGGGCCTCGGCCACAGAGGCGTCGACGCCGCTTTGTTCTTCAGCCGAAATCAGCACCTGTTCCAACTCCATGCTTTGGGGTTCCTCGGCCATGACCGGGCAGGCGAGGGCCAGGCCCAGCAGGGCAGAGGGCAGGGATTTGGGCGACGGCATCGAAGAAACTCCAGGCAGACAGGAACGGGCAATGAACAGTGCGACGCAAGAAGGAACGACGGAAACACATGGCAATTTTGCTTTTTTAACGGGGCGCTGCGTGGCAGGCGGGGGCAGGATTGCTCAGGAGGCGGCAGTCAGGGCCATACACGCAGACGACTGGCCGCGTTCTATCGCGGTCAGTCGTCCGGCGTATATCTGGATCAAGCAATCTTCAGCGCCATGAGAATGTCCAGCGGTGTCTGGGCAAATGCCCGGGCCTGTTCGGTCATCTCGGCAAGGTTTTCTTCGGCCGTGAGCAGCGGCTGGTCACCCTTGTGCAGCACTTCGCCCTGATCACCGATGACGGCCCACGCCAACTGCGCCCAGTCTTGCGGGTCGGTCATGCCTTGCTTGATCGAAATCAGGAACAACTGCTGCACGCGGCTGATCGGTACGCCACCGCCGGTGACCGGACTGGCCAGCACCTGAATGTTGTTGTTGAACAGCGCGCGTTTGCACAGTTGCAGGTTGAGAGTGTCGCAATGTTCCTGCACCTGCCTTTCGGCGGCTTCGCTCTGGCACGGCGCGGCGACGCCCATGCCGATCAGCACGGTGACAGCCTGCACCAAGTCGTCGTAAGACACGGAGCCGACGGCCATCGACAACTGCTGCAGGGTTTTCGGTGCGTAGGCACTGGCAGCGAGCGCTTCGAGCACCGGGCTGTAAATCTCTGTTTGCAGCGCAGCCTCGCCGGCGGGACCAGTGACCGTGCCGGGAATGCTCTCAATCGCTTGCAGCAGGACAAAACGCGTTCTCAGCAGCCCATCGCGCTGCTCGGCGGCAGACAGCCGATTGGCGCCACGTACGTACAGATCCCGGCGGAAGTTCTGATTGATAAAGTAGTCGCGCGCCTGTTCGCGCATGATCGGGTGCTCGATACCTTGCAGAAAGTCCATGCCTTCTGCACTCAGATTCAGCGCAGCCACGGTGTCCAGCGGTACGGCCGTAGTGGCGTAGTCGAGTTTGGCTGCGGTCATGGCATCGACCACGTCGATGAAATACATGCAGTCCCAGTTGCGATTGAAATACTCATGGGCCACGTACTGACGGTTCTGGCCCTTGATGCTCTGCAACTGGGCACCGAGGGCCGGCGCCGCTCTGGCGTACTTCGGATTGGCCGCCAGCAGCGTTTCGGAAAACTCCATCGCGGCATTGATGCGTTTGGCCGGGCTGGTCGAGGTCTGGCTGGCAAAGCGATTGTGCAGGCTGAACAGATTGCGCAGTGGCGCCGAAGGCGACCAGCCCGGGAAGCAGTTGTAGCTGACGTACAACATGCCGCCGGGTTTGAGATGGCGGCGGGCGAACTCGACGATCAGTTGCTGATTGTCGCGGCTGACCCAGGACCAGATGCCATGCAGGCTGATGCTGTCGAACGCCGGCAGATCATCGCGGGCCAGCAGTTGCTCGAAGCTGTCGTCATACAGACGGGCCTGGCTGTTCCAGTCGTTCGCCAGTGCGATGGCATGCGCGGCCTGAGATGGCGTGAAGTCGGTGCCGACATAGTTGCCCGGGTTGGCGGCGGCGTGGATGTTGATCGAGACACCCTGGCCAAAGCCCAGCTCGCAGTGGTAACCGCCGCTGCCTTCCAGGGTGGCAAAACCGCGCAACAACAAACAAAAACGCTGGAACACCGGGTTGATTTCCCGGCTGTACGAATAGGTGTAACCCTCGTCGGTGAAATACCCTTCGTTCCAGGCATTGCTCATGGGTGCATCCTTCAATTCGCGAGTGAGAGCCGCTCTTATAAGGGGTTGGCAATGTGCACCACAAGCGGAAAAACATGTAAGTGAATCTTACGATTGCCGAGGCGTTTAGACGTCTGTCTGCCATCGCTGCTGTGGGTCGCAAATCGGTTATGCAGTCTTTCGGGCCAGCGCCCGGGTTAATTCGAGCACCATGCCCTGTAGGAGTCAGCGCCCGTGCGCCGCGTCCGCCAGTTGCCCGGTATCAACCCGCACGAACACCGAATCGCCCACCGCCGTCAGCACCTCCCCGGCATACACCTCGCAAATCACCCGCGTCTTGCGCCCGACGTCGCCTTCGACCCTGGCGCGCAAGGTAAGGGTGACGCCCATCGGTGTGGGTTTGATGAACTTGATGCCGAGGTTGCCGGTGACGCAGTCGATGCGCGGCAGGCTGCCCGGTGCACGCTGTTCGGCGCGGTAGTGGTAAGCCATCGCGGTCCAGTTGGAATGGCAGTCGACCAGCATTGCCAGCAGGCCTCCGTACACCAGGTCCGGCCAGCCGCAGTATTTGTCTTCCGGCAGGTGTTCGGCCATGACGTGCACGCCGTCCTCGTGCCAGTAGCTTTTGACGTGCAGGCCATGGGGGTTGCGGCTGCCGCAGCCGTAGCAGACGCCTTCGGGGGCGGCGAGGTCTTGCAGAGGCGTTTCGGAACGGGTCATGGGTCTGATCATCCTGAAGTGGTGAGCCCGGTCAGGCGCAGGCGGTTGCGCCCACCGCGCTTGGATTCGTAGAGCGCGGCGTCGCCTTGTTCGATCAATGCCGCAAGACTGGCCGGAGGCTGGTTGAACAGGGTGGCGCCGATACTCAGCGTCACCGGTTCGGCGGTGGGGAATGCCTGGGCGGCGCTGCGTTGAAACTGATCGCGCAGGGCATCGCCCAGTCTGACGATGTGATCACTCGGCGCGTTGCTCAGCAAAATCACGAACTCGTCGCCGCCCAAGCGAGCGGCCAGCGCTTCATCGGCGGTCTCGGCGCGGATCATTTCGCTCAGGGCCACCAGCAAACGGTCGCCGGCGCTGTGGCCGTACTGATCGTTGACCGATTTGAAGTTGTCGATATCGATCAATAGCAGGGCGCCGGGATGCGCCGCAGACACGTCCCGCAGCAGGCCCGGCGCGCGCATGTCTAGGGCGCGGCGGTTGTAGAGCGCGGTCAGTGGATCGCGGGCGGCCAGTCGGGCGATCTGCTCCTCGCGCCGGTAGCGTTCGGTGCCGGTCATCGACAGTGCGATCAACATGATCGCCATCGCCCCCTCGACCAGCGAGATCTGGATGATTACGCCACGGAATGCAGCCAGGTCGATCAGCGTGCCGGGGCTCACCACGGTCAGGGCCTTGGCCACATAGAAAATCCCATGCCCGAGCAGCACGTAGCGCAATTGCACCGCACCGACGCTCAGCGATTTGCCATGCGGGCGCAGCAGCAGGCTGGCCTTGAGCGTCGAGGCAGCGACCAGCAGCGAGTTGGCGGCGAGCATGACTTTCGACCATAGCGGCCCGTCCGGCAGCAACAGCATCACCAGCCAGCAGACGAAGATCAGGTACCAGGCCGGTGACAGGCGGATCTGCGTAAAGCGCGCCACCCCCAGCAGAAACAGGAAGTGCGCGGTCACCAGCAAGCCGTTGGCGAACCAGATGCCGATCAGCAAAAAGCCGTTGCTGCGCAGCAGGGCCAGGGTGGAACCGATGGTGATGGTGGCGAAACCGGCGCTCCAGAACAGCAGCGAAGGCTCACGAATGCTGCGCCACTCGACCGCCAGATACAGCGCGGCGGCGGCTGCGAGAGCGATCGAGATGGTCAGCATCGTTGGTGGGTCGAGCGGCATTTCCGGGGGAGCCTGTCAGAAGGTCGGTAAGGCCGCCGATTGTAAGCGTTCGGGGCCGTTTTGGCAGGCGCCGCATACGATCATCACCGACCGGCGTCCACGCTCATTCGTGAGGCGTGAGCCAAGTGTCGACGACCCGCCGATCCAGTTCTTCCCAGTACGCCATGCCCAGCACCCGGGTGGTGTTCAACCCGCGCAAATAGCCACGCAACTGATTGGCGGTATCGCGCTTGAGCTGCGCATCGGTGATGTCCTTGTCCAGCAACACGTTTTCGTACTGCACCAGGTATTCCGCCACCCGCTCGCGAAAGTCCTGCAAAACCGCGTCGCGGATCAGGTCAAAGGTTCTCAAATCGGCGTCCTCACTGTTGTTTTATTCATTGTGGATGAGTGTGTACC
Source organism: Pseudomonas sp. JAI115 (assembly GCF_014200835.1). Taxonomy (NCBI): domain Bacteria; kingdom Pseudomonadati; phylum Pseudomonadota; class Gammaproteobacteria; order Pseudomonadales; family Pseudomonadaceae; genus Pseudomonas; species Pseudomonas sp. JAI115. The sequence continues at coordinate 569,637 of NZ_JACHCY010000001.1, read as the reverse complement.
CGTCTTTATCGTCGGTAACTATCGCTAGAAGTAATAGTGACCATCACGAAACGCAAGTTCAGCTTTGCTGGCAATAGGCGGAAAATTGCCCTCATTGAAAACGCAGCTCAAGGAAATTGCGCGATGAAGACACTGACCCGACTGGCGCTGACCGCTCTGCTGATGAGCGGCATGGTAGCCACGGCACCGTCTTACGCCGACGACGCCTGTGCGTGTCATCTTCAGCCAATCGCCGGCAGCAGCGCGACTTTGCAGCATTCACAGACCGTGGGTGTGTTGTACAGCGAAAACACCCGGGAAAACCTGCAATACCTGACGCGCTACCACGACATGGCGCTGCACGGGGCCAAGGATGCACTGGATTCGCGAATCCGCGCCGCCTTTGTCAGCAGCTCCGACCCGGAACTGGCGATCGACTGGTTGCTCAGCTCGCTGCAACGCCAGTTCATGTCGGTGACCGTTTACGACAACCTCGATGCACTGATTCTGGCGCATCCGGACATCGTGGTGAAACTGGACACCTTCAACCGCTTGCTGACCCAGCAGAACAGTCTGTACGAGGCGCACTTTATCGCGCGTTTCTACGATGCCGACCTGCAGTACATCGGCAAGGCCGAGGGCTCGGTGGAGAAACAGATCCCGGCGGTCTGGGTCCACGACAAAGCGGCGCACGAGATTGCCGCGCAGATCGAGCAGCAACGTGACCTGCAACTCAATGCCTTGAAGCAGTTCGATGCCTCGCTCAAGGCGCTGGTGGCTTCCAGCTGAACACTCAAAACCAAAAGGGCAGCGGCGGCGCCGTGACGCTGAATCGCTGCCAGATGAACCGAACCTTTATTTTCAGGATGACCCCGATGCGTGCTTTGTTTGCCCCGACCCTGGCCGTTGCTTCCTTGCTGCTCGCCGGTTGCGCCTCCGCACCGAACGACCCGACGCTGACCTTGCAGACCAACAAGACTCCGGCGCAATACGCCGATTGCGTGGTGCCGAAGCTGCAGGGCAGTGCGCTGAACCCGACCGTTTCGCAGACCCAGCGCAGCTACCGGATCGTGGTGCCAAGCAAGGTGTCGGCAGACAACGTGCTGGAAGCCTACAAGGCCGGCAACGGCGGCAAGGTGTTCATCTACGAGCGCCACTTGCTGGCTTCGAACTTCCTGCCTTCCAGTTTTGAACGCGCCGCCCAGGACTGCATCTGACCCGGCTGCGCAACCCGTTTTAACCGAGCTCCTTTGGTTGGCCGCAACCAACCAATACTTTGCCCCGCACCTCATTCGGTTGCGGGGCTTTTTTTGTCTGACGTTTGCTGCTGTGACGACGCCGACAATCGACCGCTCGCCCGGAGTCGTCGGCTTCTTGCGCCGTCATATTGAAATATGGTTGTATGGTACAACTAAATTTCAGCGGTGATGTGTCATGAGTATCCCTTCAGCCTTGATCGAAGAAATCCGTACAGCGTCGCGCACGATGGTGCGTGAGTTCGGTTTCCTGCGCGCCACCTTGGCGGCGACCGATTATTCAGCCTCCGGCGTGCACGCATTGCTGGAAATCGAGGCCGGGGACGGCGTCAGCGCTGCGCAACTGGCGCAAAGCCTTGGCCTGGAAAAATCCAGTGTCAGCCGCATGGTCGGCAAACTGATCAAGGCCGGGGAGATCGAGGAGCGTGCTGCCGAGGACGCCCGGGTCAAGCATCTGCACCTGACGGCGCAGGGCCGGCAGACCGTCGCCGACATTCATGCCTATGGCCAGGCCCAGGTCAGCAAGGCATTGGACACGCTCAATCCGTCGCAACAACAGAGCGTGGCGCAGGGCCTGTCAACCTACGCGCATGCGCTCAAGACCATCCGTCTGGGCGCCGACCGGCCACTCACGCCGAACCTGCACATCAGCGCCGGCTATCGCCCCGGGCTGATCGGCCGCGTGGCGCAAATGCATGCGGATTATTATTCGCGGCATTCCGGTTTCGGCGCGATCTTTGAAAGCCGCGTCGCCCGTGAAACGGCGGAGTTTGTCGGGCGCCTCGATCAGCCCTGCAACCAGATCTGGGTAGCCACGCTTGATGAGCGCATCGTCGGCTCGATCGCAATCGACGGCCAGGATCTGGGCAACAATCAGGCGCATTTGCGCTGGTTCATCCTCGACGACGGCTGCCGCGGCAGTGGCGTGGGCCGGCAACTGCTGAGCGCGGCAGTGGAGTTTTGCGATCAGCAGGGTTTTGATGCGATCCAGCTCTGGACCTTCAAGGGCCTCGACGCCGCGCGCCGACTGTACGAAGCGGCCGGGTTTGAATTGACCATGGAAGAGCAGGGCAGTCAGTGGGGCAGCGTGGTGACGGAACAGCAATTCACCCGCCACCGGACGTGATCGCTACTGTTCCAGCCAATCAGGATAGATTTGCACAAAGTGCTGCTGCAGCCATTCGACAAATACCTGAACTTGCGCAGCCAGGTGCGTGCGGCTGGGGTACAGCAGTGATACCGGGCGCGGCGTGGGCCGATAGGCGCTGAGGATTTCCACCAGGGTGCCGCTGGCCAGATATTCGGCCACGGTGATGCCTGGCGCCTGAATGATTCCAAAGCCCGCTACGCCGCACTGCACGTAAGCATTCGACTCGGTGACGGTGATGCCGGCGTTGCTGATGAACGCGCGGTCTTTGCCTTTGACCGAGAAGTGCCAGGGCAATGTCCTGTTGTTTTGGCCGGAAAGAAAATTCACCCCGCGATGGGCATTCAGATCGTCGAGTGTCCGCGGTTCGCCGTGTTCCTGCAGATACTCGGGGGCTGCGCACGTGACCATGGTTGCCATGGCGATCGGGCGAGCGATCAAGGTCGAGTCCGGTAACTCGCCAATTCGTAACGCGCAGTCGATGCCTTCACCGATCAGGTCGACCGCCCGATCAGTCACGCCCAGCACCATGTCGATCCCGGGGAAGGCGCTGGTGAAGGTTTTCAGGTTTTTGATGAAGTCCAGTTGCGCGAACGCGGTCGGGATATCGACCCGAAGCCGGCCTTCGAGCGTTGCTCCGCTGCGGTCGAACATCGAAGTGGCGGCCGAGATATCCGCGAGAATTTCCTGCACTCGCTCATAGAACAGTTGGCCTTCGGTGGTGAGCGCGACTTTTCTGGTGGTGCGCTGAAACAGACGCACACCCAGGGATGTTTCCAGCTCCTGGATGTAACGGGTGACCTGGGGGCGCCCGATGTCCAGCGATTCGGCGGCTTTAGTGAAGCTGCCGAGCTCGGCAAGCCGAGCGAACAGTCGCATCGATTGCAGCAATTCCATGATCGGGACCTGACGGAATTCAATTGTTGCTTGAGGATAGAATAATCATGTGCCTTTTTGCGTATTTATTGCGCGAGCCCAACAGCGAAAGATGTGCCCAGGCAAACCCTTGGTGGTTTGCAGCCATTGATCCGTTTTTGGAGATTCGCAATGAAAGCCTGGTTACTGAAAGAGTTCGGCCTCGACAATCTGCACCTGGAAGAGACAGCGACCCCGCAACCACAGTCCGGCGAATTGCTGGTAAAGGTCGGCGCCGTGTCCCTCAATTTTCGCGACAAGGCGATCGTTGACGGCATCTACGAGCCGCACATGGTGCCCAAACCGTTGATTCCGGTGAGCGACGCAGCGGGCACCGTGGTCGCGGTGGGTGACGGCGTCAGCCGCTTCAAGGTCGGCGATCGGGTCAACTCGCATCTGTATTCCCGCTGGCTGGATGGCGAGCCGGGGCCGAATGAACCGGACTACTGCTTTGGTTCGCCGTTGCCCGGCGGATTGGCCGAATACATGATCATCCACGAAGACAGCGCCGTTGCCGCGCCGGACAACATGAGCGACGAAGAGGCGGCGACGTTGCCGATTGCTGCGCTCACGGCGTGGTACTCACTGGTCGACTTTGGACAGATCCAGCCCGGTCAGACCGTGCTGGTACAAGGCACGGGCGGGATGTCGATTTTTGCCGTGCAGATCGCCACGGCGCTGGGCGCCAAAGTGATCGCCACATCGAGTAGCGAGCACAATCTGCAAGCCGTGAAGGAACTGGGAGCGGTCGCGGGCGTGAACTACAGAACGACACCGAACTGGGCCGATGAAGTGTTGCGGCTGACTGACGGCAAAGGCGTGGATCTGCTGCTCGACGTGGCCGGTGGCAACGGCATCAATCAGTCGGTTGCAGCGACCAAGGCTTCCGGGCGCATTGCACAGATCGGCTTTTTGACCGGGCAGACCGTTGCACTCAATCTGATGCCGCTGATTTTCCGCCAGACCACCATTCGCGGTATCGCCGTGGCACCGCGCTCATCCTTCGACCGGATGAACGTCTTCCTCAACCAGCACAAGATTCGCCCGGTGATCGATCAGGTGTATCCGTTCGAGAACGCGCGCGAGGCGTACGAGCATCTGGCGAAGGGCGCGTTTGGCAAAGTGGTGATCAAAGTCGCCTGATATAGGCACAGGGCCAAGCAACGGGGCTCAATGCGATTGCGCCAGACCCTGTTGCGCCTTGGCTCTGGCAATCGAAAACGCCTTCGGCAGGCTGGCGCCATTCTTCGCGGCCAGGATCTCGGCCATCACGCTGACGGCGATCTCCGCCGGTGTCTTGCTGCCAATGTAGATACCGATTGGCCCGTGCAGCCGTTCGAGTGATGCCTGGGTCTCACCAAAATGCTCGATCAGACGTTCGCGGCGCAGTTGGCTGTTGCGCCGCGAACCAATGGCGCCGATGTAAAACGCCGGGCTGTGGAGGGCCTCGAGCAGTGCCAGATCGTCGAGTCGCGGATCATGGCTCAAGGCGACGATGCAGGTGCGCAGATCGACCGCGAAGTCGCGCACCACGTCATCCGGCATGCCAATGATCCGCTCCACACCGTTCACCGCCCAGGTTTCGATGTATTCCGCACGCGGGTCGCACACCGCGACCTTGAAGCCGTTGAACAGCGCCATGGTCGCTAGATACTCGGCCAGCGCGCCGGCGCCGATCATCAGCAGCCGATACCCCGGCCCGAGGGTATTGAGCATCCGGTGGCCGTCGAAACTGAATTGCTCCGGGGTGGCCGTGGTTTCCAGCGTGACGCGACCGCTGTCCAGTGCCAGGCAGCGGCGCACCAGTTGCCCGGCATCCAGTTGCACCAGCAGTTCGTCGAGCATCTGCCATGAGGGATTGAACTCAAGAATCAGCTCAAGCGTGCCGCCACAGGGCAAACCGAAACGATGCGCTTCGTCGGCACTGACGCCGTAGCGCACCACCTCGGGCGCACTGTCCTTGAGGCCGCTGCCGCCATGCGCGGTGGTGTAGCGCTGGATCAGGTCGTCCTCGATGCAGCCGCCGGACACGCTGCCCACCACGCGACCGTCGTTACGCAAGGCCATCATCGACCCTGTCGGGCGCGGCGAAGAGCCCCATGTGCGCGCCACCGTGGCGAGCAACACTTGCTCGCCGGCGGCGAGCCAGTCCCGCGCGGTGCGCAGGACCAGCAAGTCGATGCTTTCCATCAAACGTTCCTCTAACGCATTTGCAGGATGATCGGGCTGCTGCTGGCCGGATCCGTGCGTTCACGCAGTTTGTTGACCGCCTGCGCTTCAACGGCACCACCCTGATTGCCCCAGGTGCTGCGCATGAAGCTCAGCACTTCGGCGATCTCTTGATCCGATAACTGTTCACGGAATGCCGGCATGCGATAGGCGTCCGGTACTCCGGCGGCCACCACCCGCTGCGAACCGTTGAGGGTGATGTTGATCGCCGAGGCACTTTCCTTGGCCAGTGCCGACGTGGCGCCGGCCAGCGGCGGCATCCATTCTGACTGGCCCTTGCCGTCCAAACCGTGGCACGAAGCACAGCGCGTGACGTAGGTATGAGCACCGGGCGCGTCCAGACGTTCCGTCGCCGAAACCGTTTGGTACTGCCATGGCTGGCCGTCGCGCTGACGGTCCCCCGGCAATGACTTGAGATAGCGGGCGATCGCGGTCAGATCGTCATCGCTCATGAACTGCGTCGAGTTGTTGAACGCCTCGGTCATTGAGCCATAAACCACTGCATGTTTGTTACGCCCGGTCTTGAGGAACTGCACGATCTCCGGTTCGCTCCAGCGGCCCAGACCGGTGTTGTGGTCGTCACGCAGACTTGGCGCGTACCAGCCATCAAGCAAGGCGCCGGCGAGGTACGGCGTGGCGGATTCATCCAGAGCCTTCTCGTTGAACGCCAGACCGCGCGGCGTATGGCAACTGCCGCAGTGCCCGGCGCCTTGCACGAGATAAGCGCCGCGATTCCACACGTCATCCTGCGACGGTTTGGCCACGTAAGGTTCGGTATCGGCAAACACACCGTTCCACAACGCAATCGGCCAGCGCAGGTTCAACGGGAAAGGAATCGCACTCGGGATATTCACCTGCTTGACCGGTGCCACGCCTTTCATGAAAAACGCGTACAGCGCTCGCACATCGTCGTCACTGAGCTTGGCGTAGGACGGGTAGGGCATCGCCGGGTACAGACGACGGCTTTCAGGTGCCACGCCGTGGCGCACCGCACGGTCAAAGTCCGCGAGGCTGTAGCGGCCGATGCCGGTTTCCGGCTCCGGGGTGATGTTGGTCGCGTGGATCGCGCCCAGTGGTGTGGCCATTTCCAGGCCGCCAGCGAACGGCGCACCGCCCGGCACGCTGTGGCATGCCACGCAATCGCTGAGTCGGGCGACGTATTCGCCACGAGCGACCAGCGCCGGGTCGATATCGGCCACGGCGGTGTGGTTGTTTTCAAGGCGCGAGACAGGCTCGCGGGTGACATACCAGGCCAGCAGGCCTGCCGCGACCAGGCACGGCACTGCCAGCCAGCCAGCGGTTCTTGCGAATCGGCTGTTATTCATGGACGCTCCGGCGCTGATCAAGTGAAGGTGTGTCGGCTCATGGGCAGGCTGCGCACCCGTTGCCCGGTCAGCGTTGCCACCGCATTGGCGACGGCGGGCGCGACAGCGGGCAACGGTGGTTCGCCGATGCCGCCCATTTTTTCCCCGCTCTCGACAACACGCACGTGGACCCGGGCCATCCGCGCAGGCGGCAGGATCGGATACAAGTCGTAGTTGCGCGCGCGCGGTTTGCCATCAATCCACACGGCTTCCTCCACCAGGGTCTGCGACAGGCCCAGCGCCACCGCGCCATTGACCTGCGCTTCGACAATCGCCGGATTGACGATGCTGCCGGGGTCGATCGCCTGCCAGATGTCGTGCACCTTGACCTGACCGCTCTCGATGGAGACCTCGGCGATCACCGCCGTCTGGGTACCGAACGGCGAAGCCATCGCCACGCCTCGCGCACGTTTGCTGCCGTCCGTCGCGATGAACGGCCCACGCTTCCAGCCACCCGACAGCTCGCCCACCGCTTGCAGCAGCGTGGTCAGTCGTTGGTTGTCGCGCAGCAGATGCAGGCGCAATTCGAACGGGTCCTTGCCGCCCTTGTCAGCCAGTTCGTCAAGGAACGATTCATAGAAGAAGTCGTTGAGCGAATTGCCCACCGAACGCCAATAACCAAGCATCGCCGGGCCTTTGGCGTAGATCTGCGCGATGCGCTTGTTGGGGATCGCATAGGACTTGCCCGACAAGCCTTCAAGCGCCGTCGGGTCGAGTTTTTCACCCTGTTTGCCGGCCAGCGCCTCGGTCGGGCCTTCGGTGGCGCTGATTGCTTCGATCGCCAGCGGCCAGCCGTCGTTGTCCAGCGCGGCGCGGAAATTCACGGCGGCTACGGGACGCAGCACGTCGCGCAGAAACTCTTCCTCGCGGCTCCAGATCAGTTTGACCGGGCGGCCAACCGCTTTCGATAACTCGATCGCCTGCGGGTAGGGACTGGCGGCGTCGTAAAGGAAATGCCGACCGAAGAAGCCCCCGAGCAATGGCGAATGCAAGGTGATGCGCGACGGATCCAGCCCGGTGCGTTTGGCGATGTCGGCACGGAACATGTCCGGCGCCTGATTCGGCAGCCAGACTTCCAGCGAACCGTCGGGATTGAATCGGGCCAGCGCCGACGGCGGCTCCAACTGGCCGTGGTTCAGGTACTGGTTGTGGTAAGTAGCGTCAATCCGGGTCTTGGCGCTGGCCAGAACTGCAGCCACGTCGCCCTCATTTTCATCATCCCTGGCCGGGCCTTTGTCGTCAGCCAGACGCTTGAGCCAGGCGTCGCTGGAAAAATCCGCAGGCATCGAGCGTACCTGGCTGTCGGCCGTTGGCTCTTGCCAGTCGACCTGTATTGCTTCCACTGCACGTTTGGCGTGCCACCAACGCTCGGCGACCACCGCCACGGCCCCCGGCAGACGATGCACGGAATGCACGCCTTTCATCGCCTTGACCTGTTCTTCGTTGCGCAGGTTGCCCACGGTCATGCCCAAACGCGGGGCATGCTGAACGGCGGCGTGGAGCATGTCGTCGACCTTCAGGTCGATGCTGTAGAGCGCCTTGCCGGTGGACTTGTCGTAGGCATCGACGCGCTTCACCGGTTTGCCGATCCAGCGGAACTGGCTCGGATCACGCAACTGCACCGAGGCCGGATCGGGAACCGGCAGATCCATGGCGTGCTCGGCCAGTTCGCCGTAGGCCACCGAACGCCCGGACTTGGCGTGCACGACTTTGCCGGGTTCGGTGCTCAGTTCGCTGACCGGCACCCCAAGTTTCTGCGCACCGGCCTGCAGCAGCATGGCGCGGGCGAGGGCGCCGAGGCGGCGCATCACCGGGTAACTCATGCGCACCGACATGCTGCCGCCGGTGATGCGCATACCGTTCTCCATCACCACATAGGCTTCGCCGGGCGGCGCGGCTTCGACCAGGAATGTCGACGGGTCGGCATCCAGTTCTTCACCGACGATCTGCGCCATCGCGGTGAACGTACCTTGTCCGCCTTCCATGAACGGGCAGAGCAGGCGCACGCGGTTGTCCGGGCGAATTTCCAGAAACGCCGGCACCTGCGTGCCGCGCTCGGCAGTCGCGGCCGCCACTGCGGCTTGCACCCGAGTCGTGCCCAGCGGCAGGCCGAAACCGAGCACCAGTGCGCCGACAGCGGTGCCGGCCAGGAAACGTCTGCGCGACACGTTGATTGGTTCGTGCAGAGCCAGTGCTGATGCTTCCTGAGCAGGATCGATACGCACGTTCATCAGGCGTCTCCCTTGCCGGCCAGTTCATGCACGGCGGCATGAATGGCGTTGTACGTGCCGCAGCGGCACAAGTTGACCATCGCCGCCTCGATCTGCGCATCACTTGGTTTGGGGTTCTGCTTGAGCAGTGCCGTGGCGGCCATCACCTGCCCGGACTGGCAGTAGCCACATTGGGCGACCTGCAGATCAACCCAGGTCGAGACCACCCGTTTGCCCACTTCATCGGCCTCGATCGCCTCAATGGTGGTGACCTCGCGGCCGACCACACCGGCCACTGGCGTGACGCAAGAGCGCACCACGTTGCCGTCCACCAGCACGGAGCAGGCGCCGCACTGCGCCAATCCACAGCCGTACTTGGTGCCGGTCATGCCCAGATCATCGCGGATCACCCACAGCAGGGGCGTATCGGCGTCGGCATCGACCTGATAGGTTTTCTGGTTGATTCGTAGTTCCATGGTTCACCCGCTCGATCATCGGTTGACGTGCATTTTTATAAACGGTGAAACGCTGCGAGGCGCCTCACCGGTAAAGCGTGTTCTTTTGCTCAACTGGCCGTATTGCCCAGCGCTTCTGCGGCGAAGGGGTCGCCACGCAGCAGCGCGATATCACGACTGGGTGCGGTGCCATACAGGCGCGCGTATTCGCGGCTGAACTGCGAGGGACTTTCATAGCCGACCGCAAACGCCGCTCGCGAAACGTCCAGACGCTCCATCAACATCAGCCGGCGCGCCTCGTTCAATCGCAGCCATTTCTGGTACTGCAGCGGACTCATGCCGGTGAGTTGGCGGAAGTGATGGTGAAAGGTCGGTGCGCTCATCTGCACCCGCGCCGCCAGCTCATCGATGCGCAGCGCCGCGGTGTAGTTGACCTTGAGCCAGTCGATGGCTTTGGCGATGCGATAACCCTGGCCATCGACGGCCGTGATCTGCCGCAGCCGCGCGCCTTGATCGGTATGGAGCAGCCGATAGTGGATTTCCCGCAGCACCAGCGGCGCCAACACCGGGATCGCCTCAGGCTCGTCGAGCAATGTCAGCAGGCGCTCGAGCGCGCCTTCCAGAGCGGAAGACATGTTGCCAATGCCAGCGCCGGTGTTCGTCGACGGCTGCCGTTTCGCAGGCAAGCCACCTTTGCTGAGGATCTCGGCGAGCATGCCGACATCCAGTCTCAGCACCAGCCCGACACAGGGCTGTTCGGGGCTGGCGAGCATTACTTCGGAATTGGCGGGCAGATCCAGCGAGGTGACCAGAAACCGCGAAGGGTCGTAGCGGTAACCCTCACCGCCGACCCACAAGCGCTTTTCCCCACGGCCCACCAGAATCAGGCTCGGCTCGATCATGCACACGGCCGGTGGCGCCGGCTGATCGCGACGAAACAGCGACAGGCCGGGTATCGACGTGGCGAAGTCGCCCGCTACGCTCACGCGCGAGTCAATGTTCAACGCCAAAGGTGATTGGTGGCGCAGCGGGGTAGGGATCATGTCGGGCAACTCCTGTTGAACGAACTCTAATCCGCTGCACAGGCGATTCCTATACACCACCCTGCATCCTCAGAGGATCAGGCAAGCATTCAAGAGGAATGCACTAGGGCAGAGGTGAATCGACCGGGAGAATGTGTCAAACCATTACGGGATTGACGCGATTCGACGATGCGATCCCGGCACTGTGAAAAACAGTGCGTCCGGGCAATCGCCCGGACGCCTCTCGCAATACAGGTAGTTTCAATGACTTCTCTTTCTACAGAACAACGCGGCTGGAGCGCGGTGCTGGCCATGTCGTTGGCCGCTTTCGCTTTAGTCGCTTCAGAATTCATGCCGGTCAGCCTGCTGACGCCGATTGCCGCCGAACTGCACATCACCGAGGGCCAGGCCGGGCAGGGGATTTCCGTGTCCGGAGCATTCGCCTTGGTGACCAGCCTGGTGATTGCAGCGGTCGCCGCTCGTGTCGAGCGCAAGAAGCTGTTGCTGGGTCTGACCTTGCTGATGATCGTTTCGGGTACGGTGGTCGCGTTCGCGCCGGGCTATCCGTCGTTCATGTTCGGGCGGGCCCTGATCGGCATCGCCATTGGCGGTTTCTGGTCGTTGTCGGCGGCAACCGCGATGCGTCTGGTGCAGCCTGACCAAGTGTCCCGGGCACTGGCCATTGTCAACGGCGGCAACGCGCTGGCGACGGTAATCGCCGCTCCGGCAGGGAGTTTTCTCGGCGCGTTGATAGGCTGGCGCGGCGCGTTCTTCTGTGTGGTGCCGGTCGCCGCGCTGGCGGCCGTGTGGCTGCTGATCAGTCTGCCGTCCTTCAAGCTTGAGCGTCAGGCCGGTAGCGGCAACGCCCTGCGGCTGATGAAGCAATGGCCGGTCGCCTTGGGGATGGTCGCTGTCAGCGTCTTTTTCATGGGGCAGTTCATGCTGTTCACCTACCTGCGGCCCTTTCTGGAGGGGGTCACCGGAGTCAGCGTTGCAACCCTGTCGTTGATGCTGCTGGGGCTGGGGCTTGCCGGTTTTATCGGGACCTTTGTGATCGAAAGATTCCTCGGCACCGGCCTGTACCGCACGCTGACAGTTATCCCGCTGATAATGGCGGTCATTGCACTGGCGCTGGTCAACTTCGGTGCTTCGCCGTTGCTGACTGCGGTGCTGCTCGGACTCTGGGGACTGGTCGCCACGGCGGCCCCCGTGGGCTGGTGGACATGGCTGGCGCAGACGCTGCCGGAGGATGCCGAAGCCGGCGGAGGCTTGCTCGTGGCCATCGTGCAACTGGCCATCGCCGCAGGGGCCATCGTCGGTGGACTGGCGTTTGATCTGAGCGGTTATAAAGCCACCTTCGAACTTAGCGCGGCGGTGTTGGTGATTGCGTCGGTGCTCGCCTGGTGCGCCGGTCGCAGTGCGACTGAAGTTCATCTGGTCGAGTCGAACGCGGCCGGCTGACGAGGGACACGTTGTCATTTGAGCGTAACGACGACCTTGCCCTTGGCGCGCCCCTGCTCGACGTACTTCAACGCCTCTGCCGTCGAGGCAAACGAGAAGCTGCGGTCAATCACCGGTCGGATGATTGCCTCCTCGACCAGCGTGGCAATTTTTTGCAGTTGTGCACCATTGGCCCGCATGAAGACGAACGTGTAGTTGACCGCCTGCTTGCGCGCCTTGCGCCGGATACCGAAGCTCAACAGGCGCATGACCTGTTGCAATGGCCAGGACAAGCCTTGTTCTTGTGCGAACTGTGCAGTGGGCGGTCCCGAGATGGAAATGAGCTGGCCGCCGGGCTTCAGGACCTTGAGTGATTTTTGCAATACGTCCGCGCCGAGGCTGTTCAACACCACGTCGTAGTCGTGCAGGACGCTTTCGAAGTCTTGCTGCTTGTAGTCGATGACCAGATCGGCCCCCAGTGCCTTGACCCATTCGACGTTCGCGGTGCTGGTGGTCGTGGCGACGAAGGCGCCGAGGTGTCTGGCCAACTGGATGGCAATGCTGCCAACACCACCGGAGCCTGCGTGAATCAGTACTTTCTGACCTTTTTTCAGTTGTGCGGTTTCGACCAGTACTTGCCACGCTGTCAACGCGACCAAAGGCAGGGACGCGGCTTGTGCCATGCTGGTATTGGCGGGTTTTCGGGCGACCGCGTTTTCGTCCACGGCGATCCATTCGGCGAACGTTCCGATCCGCGTTTCCGGTGGGCGAGCGTAAACCTCGTCCCCCGGTTTGAACTGCGTCACCTGTGAGCCAACCTCAACCACCGCACCCGCCAGATCATTGCCCAGTATCAGCGGTAATGCATAGGGCAGAATCAGCTTGAACTCGCCACTGCTGATCTTCGAATCCAGCACATTGACGCTGCTGGCGTGTACCTCGATCAAGACGTCACGGGCACCCACCACTGGGGCAGGCGCTTCGCCGATGCGCCCGGTGTTCTTTCCATAGCGATCAATCAGAAATGCTTTCATCGTAGTGCGGCTCTTGACGGTTGTAAGGAGGGTAGCTGGCGCGTTGCGGTGCTGCTGCGCCGTGTCGTCAGGCGTCGAGGAATGCCTGGGCCTTGGCGACAAAATCAACGCAGTGCTGGAAAATGCCGCCGTGGCCGGCATCCTCATAAATCACCAGTTGTGCGTTGGGAATACGCTTGGCCAGCGCCATCGAGTTGACGCTGGGCACCATGATGTCGCTGTCGCCGTTAACGATAAGCGTGGGTATGCGCAAGCGTCCGAGGTCTTGCGGCGGTTGTTGGCCCCACGCGGTGATCGCTTTCAACTGGCGCAGAAAAGCGCTCGGTGTCGGGCCTTTGTCGCGATTGTTTTTGCGTGCTTTCAGGCGTTGCAGATACTGCGCGGCAGATCGATGGCCATTGGCTGTCGAGGTGAAGAACAGGTAGACCTTGGGATCGCGCAAGGTCAGCAAGCCTTTGAGGATCAATGGCCACGTCACCGAACCGACCTTGTCGATACCGCTGCCACCGGCCGGACCGGTACCGGTCAGAATCAAGCGACGCACCCGATCAGGCGCCTTCAGGACGATGTCCTGAGCAACGAAGCCGCCGAGCGAGAATCCCAGTACATCAACGGTTTCCAACCCCAGCGCCCGGATCAACTGAATGGCATCGTCAGCCATTTCACCGACAGTCAGTGGCGCGGTTCCACCAGAGCCGCCAATACCGCGATAGTCAGTGGTAATGACCCGTCGGGTTTGTGCCAGTCCATCAATGATCGCGGGATCGAAGTTGTCCAGCACAGCGCCCCAATGGTTGAACAGCACCAGAGGGACGCCGATAGCAGGGCCGATGTCGCGGTAAGCGAAGCGCACGCCGTTGACCGTGATCGACTGGTTCGCCGCGTTGCTGAATGGCGTCGACGCGCCAGTGTGGTTATTTGCCAGGGTTTGATTCATTTCTGCTCCGGATCGCGGGCCGGATTCGAAGCAGTGACTTGCGCCTGCATCGAATCCGCCGCGCGTGTTCGCTACCAGACAATCACTGTGGGTCCAGGTAGCGCTGGGCAACCGCAGACTGACGGATTTGCCCGATCAGGCCCTGACGTGCGCCTTGCAGATCATCCCAGCGTTGCGCTTCGTGCAGCGGCGGGATGGTTACCGGTTCGCGGCGATCGAAACCGACCAGAGCGGCATCCACCAGATCGCCCACTTCCATGATGTCGCTCAAGGTGTTGATGTCGATGCCGGAGCGATCCCAGATCTCCGTACGGGTGGCGGCGGGGAGTACGGCTTGCACGTAGACGCCCTGAGGTGACAGTTCCAGGCTCAGTCCCTGGGACAGGAACAGGACGAAGGCCTTGGTCGCACCGTAGACGGTCATGCCGAACTCCGGTGCCAGACCCACCACCGAACCGATGTTGATGATCGCGCCGTCACCGGCTTTGACCAGTCGTGGAGCGATGGCGCTGGCCAGGCGCACCAGTGCGGTGGTGTTGAGGGCGACGAGTTGCGCAACGCTGTCGGTGCTTTGGTCGATGAAGTTACCGGAGAGGGCGGCGCCGGCGTTATTGACGAGGATGCCGATACGGGCGTCCTCGCGCAGGCGGTTTTCAACGGTGCTCAGATCAGCGAGTTGGGTCAGGTCCGCCGGGATCACATCGACGGAGACGTCGTGTTCGCTGCGCAAACGAGCTGCAAGTGCGTCCAGGCGTGCCTGGTCGCGGGCGACCAGAACCAGGTCATGGCCGCGTTGCGCGAAGCGCTCGGCGTAGACCGCGCCAATGCCGGTGGAGGCGCCAGTGATCAGAACAGTAGGGCGAGTGCTCATGGGGGATCTCTCTTTCAGGGTGTGAGAAACAGAACGCGCTCAGTTGGCGCTGACGCTTGATTCAGCCAGCGTCGGGTAGTCGATGTAGCCTGCCGCACCGCCGCCATAGAGGGTGGCGGGATTGAACGCGGACAACGGCGCGCCCTGCTTGAGGCGCTCCACCAGATCCGGATTGCCAATGAATGGGCGACCGAAGGCGATCAGGTCGGCGTGGTCTTCGGCGAGCTGCGAAGTCGCCAGGTCCAGGTCATAGCCGTTGTTGGCGATGTAGGTGTTTTTGAAGCGCTGGCGCAGTGCGCCGAAGTCGAAGGGCGCCACGTCGCGCGGGCCACCGGTCGCGCCTTCGACCACGTGCAGATAAACCACGCCGAGGGCATCGAGTTGCTCGGCGACGTAATCGAATTGCGCCTGCGGATCGCTGCTGGAGACGCCGTTGGCCGGCGACACCGGAGACAGGCGCACACCGGTGCGATTCGCGCCGATTTCATCGACGACGGCCGCGGTCACCTCAAGCAACAGACGCGCCCGGTTTGCAATCGAGCCGCCATAGGCGTCGGTTCGCAGGTTGGCGCTGTCCCTGAGGAATTGATCGAGCAAATAGCCGTTCGCGCCGTGAATTTCCACACCATCAAACCCGGCGGCAATCGCGTTTGCCGCAGCCTGGCGAAAATCCGAGACGATTCCTGGCAGTTCGCTGGTCTCCAGCGCGCGCGGCGCCGAGACATCTTCAAAGCGATTGTTGACGAAGACTTTGGTGGCGGCGCGTAGCGCAGAAGGGGCCACGGGGGTGGCGCCGTTTTCTTGCAGATCAACGTGCGACACGCGGCCGACATGCCACAGTTGCAGGAAGATTTTTCCGCCCTTGGCATGGACTGCATCGGTCACCAGGCGCCAGCCGTCGATCTGTGCCGGCGTGTAGATCCCCGGCGTGTCCTGATAGCCCTGACCTTGTCGGGAAATCTGCGTGGCTTCACTGATCAGCAAGCCTGCGCTGGCGCGTTGGCTGTAATAGGTGGCCGCGAACTCGCTGGGTACAAAGCCTGCGCCTGCACGGTTGCGAGTCAGCGGTGCGAGGACCACGCGGTTCGACAGCGTCAGGTCGCCAAGTGTGTAAGGGGTGAACAGCGTCTGGTTACTCATCTGGTATTTCTTCCGTGCCCGTTGGTAGAGATCGGTGTGCGTGCAATTAGGATGATGATCGAAATCTAAACTGTCAACGGTTTTGATTATGACCAGCATCTATGTATGATTGGCGCAAGCATTCCCAATGAACACGAGGTACTGCACGTGCGAGTGACCAAGGCCCAGGCGCAGGCCAATCGAGAACACATCGTCGAGACCGCTTCCGAGCTGTTCCGTGAGCGTGGCTTTGACGGCGTCGGTGTGGCGGATCTCATGGCGGCTGCCGGTTTCACCCACGGTGGTTTTTACAAGCATTTCGGCTCCAAGGCCGACCTGATGGCTGAAGCCGCGTCCTGCAGTCTCGCCAAGTCGCTGGCAGGTGCCGAAGCGCTCGACGCGCCTGGCTTCATCGATGTCTATTTGACAAGAGAACATCGCGACGGACGTGGCAGCGGTTGCACCATGGCCGCGCTGTGTGGCGACGCGGCGCGTCAATCGGATGAGGTGAAAACGACGTTTGCCGAAGGGATCGAGCGCACCCTGCAGACCCTCGGAGACAAATATCCAACCGGGCCGGACGCCGTGGCGGGCGAGGGGAGGAAGAAAATGATCGACCTGTTGTCGCGGGCTGTCGGCGCGATTGTGCTGTCGCGTGCCTGTCCGGATGATTCCGCGCTGGCTGACGAGATTCTTGAGGTGTGCCGCGCTGAAATGCTGGCTTCGATGCCGGTTGACGAAGAGGTGGTCTGAGGCGGCGCTCGCTCAGTAAACCCAGCACAAAAACGCCCGTACAATCAGCGGCCAACCAACGGCCCGCCACTCAAAAAAAGCGCCGTCAAATCGTAGATTGACGGCGCCTCCTGCTCAGATCCAGACGTCGTTGTCAGCCGTGCGCTCGCCACCTTCATGCCCGGTGTTACGCACACCCCGAGGCTCGATCATCATCAGGCGCGCTTCTCCTTCCGCTGCCGTCCGATGTTCGATCCCGCGCGGCACGACATACAGCTCACCTGGTTCGACGTATACGCTGCCATGGGGCAGGTCGATCCGCAGCGTGCCCTCGATCACAATAAAGGCCTCATCTGTTTCCGGGTGGGAGTGCCAGATGAATTCACCTTCGATGCGAACCACTTTGAACTGGTAGTCATTCAGTTCGGCGACCACACGGGGGCTCCACTGCTGATCGATCAGCGCGGATTTCTGCGCCAGATTGATGGCGTGCAGTGCTGGTACTTTGCTGGTATGTGGCATGACAAATCCTCTATCAGACAGAAGTCGTCAGCCTAGCGGAGGGGTTATTGGCGATGCTTGTACGATCCTGCAAGTTGCCTTTGCCCCAGGACGCGTTCCAGCCAACGCGACGGAGATACCCCATAAGTGCGGGTGAAGTGCCGGGTCATATGACTTTGGTCGTGAAAACCCGCAGCCAGGGCGGCATCGACCAGTGAGAATCGGTCAAGCAGCAGCGTGCGCAATACATCCAGGCGGCGCAGGGTCACGAAGCGATAGGGGCTGGTGCCAAACAGCACTCTGAAGTCCCGAGAGAGGCTCCATCTTTCACGGCCACTGGCGTGCTCCAGCATTTCCAGCGTAATGCTCTGGTGCAGGTGAGCCATGATGAATTCCCTTGCGCGCTCGGCTGCCGGGTAATCGAGCAGTTTGCGCCCGCGAGGTTTGCCGGCCACGGCGCGCAGAGCCATTGCCAGATCAAACAGGGCGTCCTGTTCTTCCAGCGGATCAAGTGAGTAATCCATCGCCTGGACGAATGCTTCGCTGGCGCGATACAGGCGTGGGTCGCTGGACAGACCGCCGGCGATGAAGGGTAGCGGTTCACCCTTCAACACCTGCTGAATCAAAGCCGGATCGATATAGGCCATTCGATAGCGAAACCCCGCTTCGGTCCCGGCCATGCCATCGTGCAGTTCATCAGGATGCAGGAGCAAGGTGTTTCCCGGTAAGCCGTGGCGCAGGCTGCCCTTGTAGTGAAAGCTTTGCACGCCAGAGAGTGTGCGACCGATCGAGTAAGTATCGTGCCGATGTGGGTGGTAGCCATGGCCGCCAAACCGGGCTTCGATACGTTCTATCCGCCCCGGCTGTGTGCTGCGCACTACCCAATCGGAATCTGGATCTGGTCTGGACTGTTCCATGGTTTCACTGTCTCTGAGAGAAGCCTGCTGCGAGCGATGATAGCCAACCTGATCGAAAGCAGGGTGTCACCGTTGCCCTCGCGTATTTTGCGCCAGACGCTCACGCCAGTTGCCACCGTGCGTACGTTGGCATTCCTCCTCGGAGTCGAAACGCACGTTGCGCTCTGAAGGGGACAGGTCGATATCGGCTTCCCTCAGCGCAGTGGCCGTCAGTTCGAAGAGGCGTGCCTTGGCGTCAGTCAGGGCGAGGTTTTTGTCGGCTTCGGTGTCGAACACCCAAATGACATTCAGGGTCGCCGCCAATGCGTTCAGGTCAGCGGTGTGAGTCAGCCAGGTAAAGCCCTGGATTTCAGCTTTTGCGGCTTCACATGCGTCGGTGAGCGTGGCAATCAAGCGCCGCTCGATCCGCGCCAGTTCTCGTTTTCCAGCAGGCATTGCAGATCCTTTGACGACAGTGGTGGTGTGGTCTCAATGTAATTGCTGAGGTTCACAAATTCTCATATCCAACCCAAATACCCTGTGGGAGCGAGCTTGCTCGCGAAAGCGGTAGGTCTGTTATGTCAGTGTTGACTGACTTGGCGCCTTCGCGAGCAAGCTCGCTCCCACAAAGGTTGCTGTGAACCGGGATGCCCCTGTCCAGCGCAAATCTTTGTGGGAATGTGGCGTCAGTCCAGATCGCTGGCCTGATGTCGCTCCGCAACCTGACTGGCCTCGTCACCCCAGGTGCGATTGACCCGCTGGCCACGCTTGACTGCCGGGCGCTCGGCGATTTCTTCTGCCCAGCGTTGTACGTGGGTGTACTCCTGCGCTGCGAGGAATTCGGCCGCCGAATACACGTTATTGCGCACCAGTTGCCCGTACCACGGCCAGACCGCGATGTCGGCGATGGTGTAGCTGTCGCCGGCCAGATAGCGGCTCTCGCCAAGGCGCCGGTCAAGCACATCGAGCTGACGCTTGGCTTCCATGGTGAAGCGGTTGATCGGGTATTCGAGCTTCTCCGGCGCATACGCGTAGAAGTGCCCGAAGCCACCGCCCAGATAAGGTGCGGCGCCCATCTGCCAGAACAGCCAGTTCAGGGTTTCCGTGCGGCCGGCGGGATCTTTCGGCAGGAAGGCGCCGAATTTCTCTGCCAGATACAGCAGGATCGAACCGGATTCGAATACCCGAATCGGCGGCTGTGCGCTACGGTCGAGCAGCGCCGGAATCTTCGAGTTCGGATTGATCTCGACAAAACCGCTGGAGAACTGATCGCCCTCGTTGATGCGGATCAGCCACGCGTCGTACTCGGCCTCGGTGTGCCCCAGTGCGAGCAATTCTTCCAGCAGGATGGTCACCTTGACGCCGTTGGGCGTCGCCAGTGAATACAGCTGCAGCGGGTGTTTGCCCACGGGCAGGGTTTTTTCATGCGTCGGCCCGGCAATCGGGCGGTTGATGCTGGCGAAATGGCCGCCGGACGGGGCTTCGTGTTTCCAGACTTTGGGCGGTACGTAGGGCGCTTTACTCATGAAATGGGCCTCATGGTGAACTTGCCGAGAATGACCTGACGGGTATCAGACCAGACAGCATAAACGCTCTAGCTCAAGACTGCGCAACCCCCGGAATGATCAAACACGCCGCCAGACCCATCAACGCGATCCCGATGACCTTGTCGAGGAGCCGCTGTTTTTCCAGCAGGCGCCGGCGTAACCGTTCGGTGGAGAAAAACAGCGCGACCAGGCTGAACCACAGCCAATGAATGACCGACATGAACAGGCCATAGGCGAAGTTCAACGTCAGCGAACTGCCTGGCTCCACCACCTGACTGTACGCCGCTACCACGAACAACATGGTTTTCGGATTCAGTGCATTGGTCAGAAAACCTGAGCAGAACACCTTCCAGGCACGGGGTGCCGAAGCGCTCGCCTCGGCAAATGTCAGTACAGATTTATTGGTGAAGGATTTGATGCCCAGATAGACCAGGTAGCCGGCACCCAGCAGTTTCATCATCCAGAACAGCAGCGGCGATTGGGTGATGATCAGCGCCACCCCGAACACCGTGTAGAACACATGAACCTGCACGCCACAGGCGATGCCCAGCGCAGCCAGCAAACCACTGCGCCGCCCGTAGGCATAACTGTTGCGAGTGACCATGGCAAAGTCCGGGCCGGGGCTGATCACCGCCAGAACAGTGATGGCGATTACCAGAAACAATTCATTCATCCCTACGCTCCATCGCGTTATTTGCGCTACTTGAATTCACAGATACAGAGCCTGCAGCATCGCCGCCAACAGCGTGGATGGAATTAACAGGCCCTGAGCGGCGACATGATGGAGAAGTGTCTTTGGCAAAAAAAACGATTTATAGTCGCGAAAAACTGTGAGAAATCATCGTCTATATGAACCTGCCTCCGCTGGCTGCCTTTCGCTTCTTCAACACCGCCGCCCAGACCCAGAGTTTCGTCAAGGCCGCTGAGTTGCTGCACGTCACCCACGGCGCGGTCAGCCGTCAGGTGCGCTTGCTGGAGGAGGCGATCGGGGTCGAATTGTTCGAGCGGCGTAACCGCGCGATTTTTCTCAATCACGCGGGACGCTTGCTGTTCAACGTCACCGCGCCGATGTTCGAGCAATTGCAGAACACGGTTTATCGCCTGCAGCGTGAAGTCCACGACGATGTGCTGGTGGTGTCCTGCGAGCCAACCATCGCCATGAAGTGGTTGATCCCGCGCTTGCCTGACTTCCACAGCGCACACCCACAGTTGCAGGTGCAATTGCTGACGGCCGGCGGACCGATCGACTTCGCTCGTTCAGGCGTGGATTTGGCGATCCGCCGCGACGATTTCCATTGGGACGAGACCGTGCACGCCGTGACTGTTTGTGAAGAGTGGATCGGTCCGGTTTGCGTGCTGTCCAGTCGTCCTGACGGCGATCATTTGCGCGGCGCCTGCCTGCTGCACAGCAAGACCCGCCCGCAGGCGTGGGACAACTGGATGCGACAGACCCGGATCAGCGCGGCAGGGGGCAGTCGGGTCGATTACGAGCATTTCTACCTGTGCATTCAGGCCGCGCTGGCCGGGCTGGGCGTCGGTATGGCGTCGTTTCTGATGGTGCAGGACGAACTCAAATCCGGCCAGTTGATCGCGCCGTTCGGCTTCGTTCGCGACGGTTCGAGTTATTGCCTGCTGTCACCGCGA
This sequence comes from Pseudomonas sp. JAI115, assembly GCF_014200835.1. Lineage (NCBI taxonomy): Bacteria > Pseudomonadati > Pseudomonadota > Gammaproteobacteria > Pseudomonadales > Pseudomonadaceae > Pseudomonas > Pseudomonas sp. JAI115. Next base: position 548,339 of record NZ_JACHCY010000001.1, on the reverse strand, counting down.
CCCTTCGAACAGAGCGCCAATGCCATGCTTTTTCGTGAGTGGATTAGCCAGCAGATGAGTGCGTGCAGCCAATGGCTCGGGGGTGATCTGCAGCCTTGAAGACAGAGCGCTGCATTCATCAGCCAGGCATGATCAACGGGCTTGCATCGGCCAGCGCCTGTTCAGGTGCTCCGTCAAATAATCCATGAAGGCTCTGACCTTCGGCGTCATCGCTGCACGTTCCTGCACGCATGCATAGATGTCCATCGGTTCGACATGCCCGTGGGTTTCACCCGGAAGATCTTCGAACAGTTGCACCAGTTGACCGCTCTCGAGATAGGGCGCAGCGACGAATTCGGCCAGGCGCGTGACACCTGCGCCGTTGACTGCCATTTGCGCCAAGGCATCGATGTCGTCGCTGATGGCGGTGGCGTTGATCGGGGCGTCGTAGCGTTGGCCGTCGCGGATGAGGCCCCAGCGCAGAAAGCGTCCATCCAGTGGATAGCGAAACGCGAGGCAGGCGTGGTGTTGCAGCTCTTGCGGTGATTGCGGCACCCCGGCGCGCGCAAGGTAGGCGGGAGCGGCGCAGAAGATGAACGGCAGGGAAACAATCCGGCGCGCGACGATGCCGTCTTCCAGTTGCGGCTTGATCCGCAGGCTCAGGTCGATGCCGTCCTGGATGTGGTTGATTTTGCCGTTGGTGGTCGACAGCTCGACCAGCAGGCGTGGATGCAGCGCGGCGAAACTGGCGAGTAACGGCGCCAGGACGTGGCGGCCGAATGCACTGGTGGAGGCGATGCTCAAACGCCCTTGCAGTTCGCTTTCATCGCCGACGATCGCACTTTGCGCCGACTCCAGATCAGCCGCGATGCGTCGGACCTTTTCGTAATACAGCGCACCATTTTCGGTGAGGGCCATGCTGCGGGTGGTGCGTTGCAGCAGGCGAACGCCGAGGTGCGTTTCGAGGCGACTGAGGGTCTGGCTCACCGCGGCCGCACTGACGCCCAGGGTCTTGGCGGCGCCGACGATGGAGCCTGCTTCGACCACTTTGATAAAACTGGCAATCGCCGCCAACAGATTCATCCGTGTCCCGCCGCGTGGGTTTGATTCGTAAGTTGTGCTTTATAAAGTACCTGTGGCGGGCCGTCTAGTTGAGGGCAGGGGGCTTTGCTAAGGTGCCGGCTCCCTGTCAATGGATGGAAAAGCCATATGAATCAAAGAACCACTACCGATGCCTTGTATCCCAACAGGCGCAAGCTGTCGCCGCGTGCAACGCCGTACGTGTTTGCGTTGTACATGGCGACGATCATGGCGTTCCTGATGTCGCTGGTGATCACCGCTGCCAACTCCGGGATTGATAACGACTACCTGAGTAATGCCTTGCACGCCTACAAGCTGGCGATGCCGGTGGCTTTCCTTTGCATCCTCGTGGTGCGGCCGATCGTGATCAAACTGGTGGCGATGACGGTGCATCCGCATCGCTGAGATACGCCTCAGAAAAACTCGTCGAGCAACTGATAAAAGGCGATTTTTTGCTGATCCGGTTGCACTCCGTAAGCCTCGAAAAATACCGGCAGCCATTGCTCGCCCAGGTTGTAGGCGATGCTGTGGGCTGCCAGTGCCAAGTCCTGAAACCGATCGGCAACCCCCAGTCGCCCGCAGTCGACGAAACCGCTGAAGCGACCGTTGTCGGCGAGCAAGTTGGGCAGGCATGCGTCGCCATGGGTCACCACCAGGTCTTCGCTGTGCGGGCGCGCGGCCAGCATCTGCTCGAACACCGCTTCGGCGCTTTGGCCGAGGCGCGAATCGTCGAAATCTTCTTCATCGATCAAACCAGCCAGCAGGTGCTCGCGGGCCAAGGCGATTTTCGCATCGAGGCGATGATCGAATGGGCAGTTTTTGATGTCGAGCGCATGCAAGGTGCGCAAGGCATTAGCCGCCAGCGAGACAATTTGCTGCGGTGCGAGATGCTCGCTGCTGGCGAGGTCACGCCCCGGTACGGCAGTCATCAGCAACCAGAAGCGCTCGCTTTCTTCGACGCTGTCGAGCACGCGCGCCGCTGGCAGATCCTGCTCCGCCAGCCAGCGCAGGCGCTGCACTTCGCCGGGCAATTCGGCAAAGGAAATCCGCGGTTCCGATTTGACGAACAGCGGGTCTGATCCAGCGGGCGTGAGGCGGAACACGTCGGCACGGGATTCACCGATGGTTTGTTGTTCGTAGCGGATATCAGCGAAGCGTTGGCGCCATGTCTGTGGCAGATCCATTTTCATTCGTCCCTTGTGACAGTGGGCGCCAGTGCGCCTTCAAGAATTCGATAAACACTTTGACCTTGCGCGTACTGCGCCGGTGCGCCAGGTACAGCACGTAGATCCACGGGCCGAACGCGCTTGGCTCACGCCAGTATTCGGGCATCACTTCTACCAGTTCACCGCGCGCCAGATACGCTGCGGCGCTCCATTGCGGCAGAAACTGCAGGCCCTGACCCTTCAGCAGACATGCCAGCAGGAAGTCGTAATTGTCGCTGGCTACTCGCGGGTTCGGCTGGGTCAGGCGAATCCGCCGGTCCCCTTGCTTGACCCACCAGAAATGCCGGTTGAGCAGCGGGTGGCGGAAGATCAGCCACTCGTGCTGCTGATAGTTGTCCAGTGACACCTCTTTGCCCTTGCGCGCCAGGTACGCCGGGCTGGCGCACAACACCACCTGATTCTCGACGATAGGTTGGGCGATCACCCCCGGCAGGTCGATCGGGCCGTCACGCAGCGCCAGATCGTAACCGCCATCCACCGGATCGTCATAGCTGTCGCTCAAGTCGACTTCCAGATGCACCTGCGGGTGGGCGTCGAGAAAACGGCAGCAGACTTCGTTGAGAAACGCCGGGGCGAAGGAGGGCGGGGCGGTGATGCGCAAGCCGCCGCTCAATTCGTGCTTGAGCTGTTCGACGCCTTCGCAGGCCAGTTGCAATTGCATCAGCGCCTGCCGCGCACCGTCCAGATAAATCCGTCCGGCCTCGGTCAGCGCCATGCGTCTGGTCGTGCGGTCGAACAGGCGCGTGCCGAGCTCGTCTTCCAGCTGCGCCACGGCTTTGGTCAGGGCTGACGGCGTCTTGCCGAGCACATCGGCGGCGCGGCTGAAATTGCCGTGTTCGGCGGTGGCGACGAACATGGTCAGGGCACTCATCTTGTCCATTGATCTATTCCTGCTGGGCACAGAAGTTGTGCGCGAGGTGGCATTCAGTTATCGCCAGGGCTTGGATAGGCTTGCTCGCAGCCTAACAAGAATAACGAGAAGCCTCATGAAACAGCTACTGACCCTGATGGTGTCATCGGCACTGGCCTGTGCCTCGCTGGAAAGTCTCGCGTCCGCCGATCTGATCCTGCACAACGCCAGGGTCTACACCGCCGAACCCGGCCAAGCCTTGCAGCAAGCGGTTGCGGTGGAAAACGGCAAGATCCTCGCCGTGGGCACGGATGCGCAGGTGATGCGCCTGAAAACGGCGGCCACGCAAGTGATCGACCTGCACGGCAAGGTGCTGATGCCGGGCTTCATCGACTCGCATTCGCACACCATCAAGGGCGGTCTGCAGATGTTGCAGGCCAACCTCGACGGGCAACTGTTGCCGCTTGATCAACTGGAACAGCACCTGCGGAAATGGCGTCAGGACGGCAAGGCGCAGCGTGGAGAATTCCTCAGTGTCGGCGGATTGCCGTCGACTTACTGGAGCGACATTGCCGGCCTCGAACAGCGCTTCAATCAGGGCGAATGGGCGAACCAGCCGATCCTGCTGCTGGGCTGGGATCTGCACACCGGTTGGGCCAATCGGGCCATGCTCGACCGCGCTGGCGTGACGGCTGAAAAGATCAAGGCACTCAAAGGCGAAGAGCAGGCAACCATCGGCCACCACCCCGACGGCAGCCCGGATGGTTTCCTTGTCGATGCCGGTCTGTACCCGGTGCAGGCCCTGCTGCCGCCGCCGACGGCTGATGAGTTGCTGGCGGGCGGGCGCGCGGCGCTGAACTACTACAAGAGCCTGGGGATCACCGGGTGGCTGGATCCGCTCGCCAACGAAGTCCCCGGCAGTGACGTTTCCAACACCTCGCTCGGCGTGCTGCCGACCTACAAAAAACTCTCGGAAAACGGCGAACTCACCGCTCACGTTGCGGCGCTGCTGATGGCGGACTCCAAGGCCAGACCGGCCGACCTCGATGAGCTGGACAAGGTGCGCCAACAGTTTCTCGGGGTCAGCAACCTGACTCTGCCGGGGATCAAGATCTTCGCCGATGGTGTGGCCGAAGTGCCGGCGCAAAGCGCGGCGATGCTTGAGCCTTACCGCAACTCGAAAAACACCGGTGAGCTGCTGATCGACCCGGCGCACTTCGGCGAGCTGGTCAGTGCCGCCGATGCCCGTGGCTGGCTGGTGCACATCCACGCCATCGGCGACCGTGCGGTACGTGAATCGCTCAACGGCATCGAGCAGGCGCGCAAGGATCGGCAGAGCGGCATCGCCCATTCGATCACCCACCTGCAAATGGTCAACCCAAAGGAATTCGCCCGATTCAAGGCGTTGAATGTGATCGCCTCGATGCAGATGTTCTGGGCCGCTGCCGACGAGTCGAGCATGGATCTGGTCAAGCCTTACGTCAGCGCGATGGCCTTCATGTACACCTATCCCGCGCGCTCGCTGCTCAAGAATGGCGCGACCATCGCCGGTGCCAGTGACTGGCCGATCACCACCCCCGAACCGTGGAAGGCGATCTATCAGGCCGTCAGCCGCAAAGGCCCGAAAGGCGTGCTCAACGCCGCTGAAGACATCGACCGCCAGACGATGTTCCAGGCCTACACCCTCAACGCAGCCAAAGTGCTGCGCCTGGAAGACCGGATCGGTTCGCTCAAACCCGGCAAGCAGGCCGACATGATCGTCCTCGACCGCGATGTGTTCAGTGTCGAGCCGCAGGCCCTGCGCGACACCCAAGTGCTCAATACCTGGTTTGCCGGGCGCGAAATCTACCGCCGCAAGCCTTGACGGCATCTCTCTGTAAAGTAACCAAGGAAACCTTTTCGTGAATGTTCATTGCTTTGTCACCGACACCCGCAACCCACAGATTCGCGGGCAACAGATTGGCGCCACCTGGGCGGCTCAGATCCGCCAGACCGTCGAGCTCTATCTGGATTTCTTCAATCAGGTCGGTGTGCCTCAGGCACAGGTGCAGACCATCGGCGAAGCCAGTCTGCAAACCCTCCAAAGCTGGTGCCCGAGCCTAGCCGAAGAGATCGTCGCCACTGCTGAGGGCGCTGGCGTGCCGCTGTGGCAGCTCGCCAGCCTGAATGCCCGCACCGAGATACTCGCGGTGATGCCTGCGTCCACCGAAGGCGAGTGCTCGACCGCCGTGTTCGCCCCCAATGGCGCGAGGGCGCCACGCACCATTCAGACCTGGGACTGGCACGATTCGCTGGTGCCCAACGGGTTGATCCTGCAACTGACCACGGCCAAGGGTATGACGGTCAAGCTGTTCACCGAGTTCGGCATGCTCGGCAAGATCGGCGTCAACAGCGCCGGGCTGGGCTTGCATTTCAACATCCTGCATCACGCCAGCGACAACGGGTCGGCCGGGGTGCCGGTGCACGCGATTGCGCGGCGCATCCTCGAAGAAGCCAGCAGCGTTGAGGAGGCGATTGCGCTGGCGCGTTCGGCACGGGTCAGTGCCTCGACGGTACTGACCGTGTTCTCCCGCGAGGACTCTACCTCGCGTGCGGTGAGCATCGAAATGTCGCCGGTCTTCACCGCTGTGGTGCGGCCCGATGCCGAAGGCTGGATCACCCACACCAACCACTTTCTCGATCCCGAACTGAGCCTCGGCGAGCGTACCCCCGATGCCTCGACGACTTACGCGCGTTTCGATCACGTCAACGCAGCGCTGCAAAACATGGCCAGCGGCAATCTGAGCCGCAGGGCTGAGGCGATGTGCGGCGAGGCGGGCGAAGACGCGCCGATCTGCTTCCACCCGGATCTGAGCATGCCGGCGACCGAACGCTGGGAAACTCTGCTGACCATCGGCATCGACACCGAGAACAGCGTCCTCGAATACGCCGCCGGCAACCCCAAACAGCTGGCCCGAAACGGCTATCTGCGCTTCTGAATCGCTGCCTCCAATAAAAACAAAACGAGCATTGCACATGGCTACCGAGATTGATCGCACGAGCGGTTCCCCGTCTGCGCTGAGGACGTTTTTCGTCTCCGGCATGGGCACCGCCCTGGAATTTTACGACTTCGTGATATACGGCACCGCCGCCGCGCTGGTGTTTCCCAAGGTGTTCTTTCCGCAGATGGACCCGCTGACCGCGACGCTGGTGGCGTTCGGCGCCTTTGGAGCCGGGTTCTTTGCCCGGCCCCTTGGCGGCATGGTATTCGGGCATTACGGCGACAAACTCGGCCGGCAGAAAATGCTGGTGATCACGCTGCTGTTGATGGGCCTGAGCACTTTGTTGATCGGGTGTCTGCCGGGCTATGCGACCCTTGGTGCTGGCGCACCGGTGTTGTTGGTGCTGCTCAGGCTGGTGCAAGGCTTTGCCGCCGGTGGCGAGTGGGGCGGTGCGGCGCTGTTCGGCATCGAGTCGGCGCCGCCCGGGCGACGTGGTCTGTGGGGCAGCTTCACCAGCATGGGCATCGGAATCGGCGGGATTCTCGGTGCCGGGGTGTTCGCCATCGTCAGTGTCGCGGCGCACGATGACCTGGCCGGATTCGCCTGGCGTATTCCATTCTGGCTCGGTGGCGTGCTGGTGCTGATCGGTCTGTATGCGCGCTTGCAAAAACCGCTTGAACAACCCGCCGAACCGCAGACGCACGTGCGCATGCCGTTGCTCGAAGCGCTGCGCGCACGGCCCAGAGCCATGCTGCTGTGCACCGGTATCGCTTTCGGCTACGTGACCATCGCCTACATCGGCAGCACGTTCTTTCTGTCGTACGCCACGCAACTGGGCTATGGCAGCACCGATGCGCTGGTTTTCGACTTGTCGCTGTCGATCGCCATTGTGATCACTGCGCCGTTGTTTGCCTTGCTCTCGGACCGCATCGGACGCCGCAAGGTAATGATCCTCGGCGCGGTGATCATGGCCCTCGGTTTTTTTGCGTTCTTCCCGCTGGTCGGCCTCAAGAGCCTGCTGGTTTCAACCGCCGCCTACGTCGCCATCGGTGCGTTCATGGGCGCAACGCAGGGGCCGATTCCCGCGTTTCTGGCGGAGCAGTTTCCGCGACACATGCGTTATTCGGGAATGTCGGCTGCTTATCAGATCGGTGCGGCGCTGGGCGGGGGGACGGCATCCAGTGCGGCCACGGCAATTCTCATCGCCAACAATCACAACGCGTTCGGGGTGGCGGTTTACGGAGCGATCGCGTTGGGCATCGTGGCGCTGTGCTCGTTGCTTCTGAAGGAGACGGCGCACCTGAGTCTGGCGCAAATCGATGAGGCCGAGTGGCCTTCACCCATGCCCGCTGTCAGTTGAACCACTTGAACCTGTAGGAGCTGCCGAAGGCTGCGATCTTTTGATGTTGTTTTTGAAGATCAAAAGATCGCAGCCTTCGGCAGCTCCTACAGGGAGCGGCTCGGCAACGCCGTCGGGTAAAAACAATCGAAACTTCGCGCGCTCCCAAGCTGTCCAGACCCATGTACCGCCCGGCGGATATCTCGCCGGGCAGGCTTCATGCATCGGTGACAGGTGAGGAACGAGATGACGACGACAGTGGGAGATTTTCTGGTTGAGCGGCTCAGCCAATGGGGCGTCACGCGGATTTTTGGTTATCCGGGAGATGGCATCAATGGTGTGTTCGGCGCGCTCGCCCGAACCAATGGCAAGATCGAATTCGTTCAGGTCCGGCACGAAGAAATGGCCGCGTTCATGGCATCGGCCCACGCCAAGTTCACTGGCGAGTTGGGCGTGTGCATTGCTACTTCGGGGCCGGGCGCTTCGCACCTGATCACCGGGTTATACGACGCGCGCATGGATCACCAGCCGGTGTTGGCGATTGTCGGCCAGCAGGCACGGACGGCGCTCGGCAGTCACTATCAGCAGGAGCTGGATCTGGTCTCGATGTTCAAGGACGTGGCCGGGGCTTTTGTGCAGCAGGCCTCAGCGCCGTCACAAGTGCGCCATCTGCTCGATCGCGCCGTGCGTACGGCGGTTGGCGAACGGCGGGTGACGGCGATCATCCTGCCCAATGATCTGCAGGATCTGGAGTACGAGCCACCGGCGCGGGCACACGGCACCGCGCATTCCGGCGTCGGTTACACCAAGCCGAAAGTGCTGCCCTACGAGGCCGATCTGCAACGCGCCGCCGACGTTTTGAACAGTGGCGAAAAAGTCGCGATTCTGGTGGGCGCCGGCGCACTGCAGGCAACGGATGAAGCGATCGCCATTGCGGAAAAACTCGCTGCTGGCGTCGCCAAGGCGTTACTCGGCAAGGCTGCGCTGCCGGACGATTTGCCGTGGGTCACCGGTAGCATCGGCCTGCTGGGCACCGAACCGAGCTACAAGATGATGCACGAGTGCGACACCTTGCTGATGATCGGCTCGGGTTTCCCCTATGCCGAGTTCCTGCCCAAGGAAGGTCGGGCGCGTGGCGTGCAGATCGATCTGCAGCCCGACATGCTGAGCCTGCGGTATCCGATGGAGGTCAATCTGGTCGGCGACTCCGCCGAAACCCTCGCTGCACTGCTGCCGTTGCTCGAACAGAAAACTTCGCACAAGTGGCGCAAGAAAATCGAAGGCTGGCGCAACAGCTGGGAGAAAACCCTGGAAAAACGCGCGATGTCCAAAGCCGATCCAATCAATCCGCAGCGGGTGGTGTATGAGCTGTCACCGCGCCTGCCGGATCAGGCGATCATCACCAGCGACTCGGGTTCCTGTGCCAACTGGTACGCCCGTGACCTGAAAATTCGCCGCGGCATGCAATGTTCGTTGTCCGGTGGCCTGGCCTCGATGGGCGCTGCCGTGCCGTACGCGATCGCCGCCAAGTTCGCCCACCCCGAGCGCGCGGTGATTGCGCTGGTGGGTGACGGCGCGATGCAGATGAACAACATGGCCGAGCTGATCACCGTCGCCAAATACTGGCGCCAGTGGAGCAGCCCGAAGTGGATCTGTGCGGTGTTCAACAACGAGGATCTGAATCAGGTCACTTGGGAGCAACGAGTGATGGAGGGCGATCCGAAGTTTGAAGCGTCGCAAAGCATTCCCGACGTGCCGTATCACCTGTTCGCCATTTCCATCGGCCTGAAAGGAATTTTCGTCGACCGCGAAGAAGACGTCGCCGCCGCCTGGGAGCAGGCACTGGCCTCGGACGTACCGGTGCTGATCGAGTTCAAGACCGACCCCAACGTGCCGCCATTGCCGCCGCACATCAAGCTCGAACAGGCGAAGAAATTTGCCACGACCTTGCTCAAGGGCGACCCCGACGAAGCGGGCGTGATCGTGCAAGCCGCCAAACAGGTACTGGCCAGCGTCCTCCCCGGCAAAAAATAATCGTGTAGGCGCTTCGTCGCGCTCCAAATCTGTGAGCGCCGCTGAACCCTGTGGGAGCGAGCTTGCTCGCGAAAGCGTTGTGTCAGGCACAGCGTTTGTGGATGTATCGACGCCTTCGCTGGCAAGCCAGCTCCCACAGGTATTTCGCCGTCCCTGAAATCTGTGAACGAAGACCGTGGAGATTTTCATGCGTGAAGCGGCGAGGGTGCTTTTTTGATGTTCATCGGTTGCGCAGGCTGGAGTCTGGGGCGTGAGTATTGGCCGCAGTTTCCGGCCGAGGGCACGCATCTTCAACGTTATGCCGCGCAGTTCAACTGTGTGGAAATCAACAGCTCGTTCTATCGCCCGCATCGGCGTCAGACCTATGCGCGCTGGGCGGACTCGGTGCCGCCGGGTTTTCGTTTTTCGGTCAAGGTGCCAAAGCAGATCACGCATGAATTGCATCTGCAGAACTGCGATCAAGCGCTGGACGAGTTCCTCGGACAATGCGAGGGGCTGACTGACCGGTTGGGCTGTCTGCTGGTGCAACTGCCACCGTCGCTGACATTCACACCTGAAGTTGTCGAAGCGTTTTTCGTGGCGTTGCGCCAACGCTTCGCCGGTGCCGTAATGCTTGAGCCTCGGCATGAGTCATGGGTGGCGGCGGCGCCGATGTTGCAGACGTATCGGATTGCCCAGGTCGTGGTCGATCCGTCGCGGATCACTACCGATGGTTCGGCGCAGGGCTGGGCGGGTTTGCGCTATTGGCGGCTACACGGTTCGCCACGCATCTACCACAGCGCCTACGATGAGCGCTATCTGCAAGCGCTGGCAGAGCAAATGAAAGTCGCGGCAGCAGAGGGTGCCGCGGCCTGGTGCATCTTCGACAACACTGCCAGTGGTGCCGCGCTGGGTAACGCGTTGGCACTGGCAGCGTTGATGGCAGATTGAAGCAGGCGGACAACTACTCTTAGAAGGTTGTCGCGCCGACGAACATCAGCGGTTCAGGAAACCCAGCAGGTCTTCGTTGAGCGCCTCGGCGTGCGTCACGGCAAAACCGTGAGGTGCCCCGGCGTAGACTTTCAGCTCAGCGCCTTTGATCAGGGCGGCGGCTTGCTTGCCGGTGGTTTCGAACGGCACGATCTGATCGCCGTCACCGTGGATCACCAGGGTCGGTACGTCGATCTTCGTCATGTCCGGACGGAAGTCGGTTTCGGAGAACGCGGTAACGCAATCCACGGTGCCTTTAAGCGAGGCGAGCAGGGCGACGTTCAGGGTTTGCGTGAGCACGCCGTCGGAGACTTTCTGGCCCTGATTGGTGCCGTAGAACGGCGCGGCGAAATCCGCGATGAATTGCGCGCGATCCTTGAGCAGACCTGCCTTGATACCGTCGAACACCGAGGTGTCGACACCTTGCGGGTAGTCGGCTTTCTTGCCGAACAGTGGCGTCACCGCACCGAGCAGTACCAGCCCGGCAACGCGCTCGCTGCCGTGGCGGGCGATGTAGCGACTGACGTCGCCACCGCCCATGGAGAAGCCCACCAGCGTGACGTCGCGCAGATCGAGGTGGTTGATCAGTTGCGCGATGTCATCGGCGAAGGTGTCGTAGTCGTAGCCGGTCCATGGTTGATCGGAGCGGCCGAAACCACGGCGGTCGAAGGCAATCGTGCGGTAGCCGCGACTGCTCAGGTATTCCATCTGGTATTCCCACATGTCGGCATCCAGCGGCCAGCCATGGCTGAACAACACGGGTTTGCCGCTGCCCCAGTCCTTGAAATAGATCTGTGTGCCGTCATCGGTAGTGAATGTGCTCATGGGAACTCCTTGCTGTGGGCGATCGTTCGGAAGGCCGGATGCCGCAATGGCCGCCCATCACTATCGGCGCAAATCGCGGCTGTCACTTGTACGCAAGTGCTCAATTGCCATGGCGGGTGGCGTGGTTCTTTTCCAGCGTCACAGTTGTAAGATGCAACCACACGCTGGATTTGATGGAGAAACACCCTGTGAAGCGCAAAAGCCTGCACGGCAACGCCTGCCCGGTCGCCCGTACGCTGGATTTGATCGGTGACTGGTGGTCGCTGCTGATCATTCGCGATGCGCTGGAGGGCATCCGCCGCTTCAGCGATTTTCAGAAGAATCTGGACATCGCCAAGAACATGCTCAGCGCCCGGCTCAAGGCCTTGGTCGAGCAGGGGATCTTGCAAACCGTGCCGGCCGCCGATGGCGGTGCCTATAAGGAATACGTGCTGACCGAACGCGGCAAGGCCTTGCAGACGGTGATCGTTGCGCTCTCGCAGTGGGGCGGGGAGCACCTGTATGCGCCGGGTGAGCCGGGTTCGGTGATGGTTGATGCGCAACAGCGGCAGCCGATCAGGAAACTGGAACTGCGTTCAGCGGATGGCCGCTTACTGGCACCGCAGGACGTGACGACGAAGTTGGGCGTTGCGCACTGAACCAAGGATTCCCCCCGGAAAACCGCAGCCGCGTCGATTGTTCAATCCCTGTTACAAACCCGACAAAAGGATGAAACGATTGTTTGACGTCAAAATGATGGCCATCTAATATCGCGCCACTATTTTGATGTCATTCCGTATCGAGGGATCGAACATGTACCCACCCGCCCTCGCGGCGAGGTTGTGCGCAGCTTTGCTGTGCCTGTCTCCACTCCAGATTGCCTTCGCTGCACCCACTCCCGGTGAAACCGACCTGATCCGCGATCGCCAGAATCGCTTGCTCGAAGAGCAGCAGCGGCGTCTTGAAGACCTGAAAAATCTGCCCGGCAAAGAGGCCGGTCCGGCGCAACCAGCGGCGCCCACCGACACCCGCTGTTTCCCGATCAAGGACATCGAGCTCAAGGGCGCCGACAGTCTGTCCGACAGCGACAAAACTCGCTTGCTCAAGCCCTACATCGACCAGTGCCTCGGGGTGCCGCAACTCAACGAGTTGCTCAAGGTCATCACCGACCATTACATCGAGAAAGGCCTGGTCACCAGCCGTGCCTACCTGCCGCAGCAGGATCTGTCCGGCGGGCACCTGAAAGTGCTGGTGGTCGAGGGCAAACTTGAAGGCATGAAAGGCGCCGAGAACAGCAAGCTTTCGGAGCGTGAACTGGCGATGGCCTTTCCCGGCAAGTCCGGCGATCTGGTCAACCTGCGCGAGATCGAGCAGATGGTCGATCAGCTCAATCGCCTGCCGTCCAATCAGTCCAAGATGGAGCTGGCGCCGGGCAAGAACGTCGGCGGCAGTGAAGTGCTGGTCACCAATAATCCGCAGAAGCCATGGCGGGCCGGACTGTCGCGCAGCAACGACGGCCAACGCAGCACCGGTGAACAGCAGTGGGGCACCACTTTCGATTGGGACAGCCCGCTGGGCCTGGCCGATCAGTTGAGCCTGCGCGGCGGTCACGACGCAATGACCGATCACCAGCACACCTCCAGCAACGCCATGCTCAATTACAACCTGCCGTGGGGCTGGTGGAACTTCAGCTACACCTACAGCCAGAGCGACTACCGCTCGCAGATCGCCGCCAACGGCTACAACTTCAAGCAGACCGGCGACAGCGAAAACCATCAATTGCGCGCCGAGCGAGTGATCCATCGCGACTCGGTGAGCAAGACTTCGCTCAGCGCCGGGCTGTCCTACCTGCGCACCAACAACTACATCGAAGACAGCAAGCTCAAGCTGAGCAGCAACCGCATCAGCGAAGCGCAGTTCGGCTTCAACCACGGTCGCCGCATCGGCAGCGCCTTCGTCAACTTCGACGCCGGCATGCAGGAAGGCATCGGCGCGTTCGATGCGCAGGGCAGCCACGATCCAGGCCCCGGCGAGCCCGACGCACGCTACCGCAAATACACCGCGACTCTGAGCTACCTGCAGCCGTTCAAGGTATGGGGCGAATCCTTCAGCTTCAGCAGCCTGATGACCGGCCAGCGCAGCGAAGACGTGCTGTTCAGTCCGCAGCGCACCAGCCTTGGCGGGTCAGCGTCGATCCGTGGCTACAAGGATCAGTCGTTGTCCGGCGACAGCGGCGGCTACTGGCGCAACGATCTGCGCTGGAGCCGACCGGTCACGGCCGAATGGCTGCGCCCGGTGTTCGCTGAATACGGCACCAGCCTCGGTTACGACCAAGGCGTGATTCGCGGCGACCGTTACAACGGTGATCAGCACGGACGCATGTCGAGCAACTCGCTGGAACTGTTCGCCCGCGGTGAGCATGTGGCCGCCAGCGTGACCTTTGCGCATTCCCTCGAACGCCCGGACGTGCTGACCGAGCGTGAAGCGCCGATCTATTTCCGCCTCGACTTTTTCATCTAATTCAAATTCTTCGAGACCATCGACATGGATGTTCGTCAGTTCGCCTTCCTTGCAGGCCAGCCTTCTGCGGCCGTAAAAAACCGTGAGTCGTTTCTGGGCATGCCCAAGCGCGGGCTGGCGTTCCTGCTGGCGAACGTCATGTTCTGGCAACCGATGTGGGCGCAGGCCGACGGCATTGTCGTGGCCAACCCGAACACCGCGCTGGATCGGGCCGGCAATGGCGTGCCGATCATCAACATCGCCACGCCCAACGGCAGCGGGCTGTCGCATAACCAGTTCCACGATTACAACGTCGGCGCGCAGGGTGTCATCCTCAACAACGGCTCGGCGCAGACCTCGAACACCCAGTTGGCCGGGCACATCATTGGCAACCCGAACCTGAAAAACAGCGGCTCGGCGCAAGCGATTCTCAACGAAGTCATCAGCGGCAACCCGAGCCAGTTGCGCGGTTACACCGAAGTGGCAGGGCAGTCGGCGCGCGTGATAGTCGCCAACCCGTATGGCATCACCTGTAATGGTTGCGGCTTCATCAACGCGCCGCGCGTGACGCTGACTACCGGCAAACCGGTGCTGGATGGCGCGGGGCGGCTGGATCGTTTTCAAGTTGATCAGGGCAGCGTCGCCATCGAAGGCGCCGGCCTCAACGCCAACAACGTTGACCGTTTCGAAATCATCACCCGCAGCGCGAAGATCAACGCTGAGCTCCAGGCGCAGAACCTGACGATTGTTGCCGGGCGCAACGACGTCAACGCGCAGACCTTGAACGTCACGGCCCGCGCCGATGACGGCAGCGCCAAACCGCAACTGGCGATTGACTCCTCGGCGCTGGGCGGGATGTATGCCGGGGCGATCAAACTGGTTGGCACCGAGGCCGGGGTCGGGGTGAAACTGGCGGGCAACCTGGCTGCCAGTGGTGGCGATATCCAGATCGATGCCAACGGCCAGTTGACCCTGGCGCAGACCTCGGCAGCCACTGCTGTGAACATCAAAGCCAACAGCCTTAGTGCCCAAGGTCCGGTCTACGCTGGCACCGCTCTGAACGTGCAAACCCAAGGCGATCTGAGCAACCAGCAAAACCTCGCTGCACGCGACAGCATCAGCCTCAGCGCCGGTGGAACCCTGAGCAACAACGGCATCATTGAAGCCGGGGTCAACGCCGACAACAGCCGTAACAGCGCTGGCGACGTGAACCTGAGTGCGCAGAACCTCAACAACAGCGGCAAAAGCGTGATCGCCAGTCGCAACCTGACGGCGACCGTCGCGCAAACCCTGAGCAACCAGGGCGGTACGTTGAGCGCCCAGCAGGACACGCGCCTCACAGCCACCACTCTGGACAATCAGAACAAGGGCAGCGTCCTCGGCAACTCGACGGTGCAGTTGAACGCCAGCAAGGTCATCAACACCCAGGGCGTGATCAGCAGCAACGGCAGCCTCGGCGCCGATCTCGGCGATCTGAATAATCACGATGGCGAGATATCCAGCGCCGGCACCACCCGTATCAACGCCATCACGCTGGACAACAGCGATGGCCAGGTGACGGGCGACGTAGCGCTGAACATCGGTTTGATCGGTGCGCTGAACAACCGCAACGGTGTGTTGGGTTCGGGGGGGAATGTCAGCATCACCGCCGCCAGCCTCGACAACAGCCAGCAAGGCAGCCTCGTCAGCGACGGCAGTCTGACCGCGCGCATCACTGGCTTGTTCGATAACCAGAACGGTGAGCTGAGCGCCAAAGGTGCGGTCGATGTCCAGAGTGGCAGCCTCGACAACCGTGGCGGCAGCGTGGTTGGCAAGGATCGCCTGACCTTGCGCAGCGATTCCGTGGACAACCGTGGCGGTAAAGTTCGCGCGACCAAAGACCTGCAACTCAGCGTTGGCGCACTCGACAACCGCGACAAAGGTCTGCTCGATGGTCAGGCCGCCGTCAACTACAGCGGCACACAACTGGATAACCGTGGCGGCTTGCTCAGTGCGGCAGGGCCGATGATTCTCGGCGTGACGCGCATCGATAACAGCACCGGGCGTATCTCAAGCAAAGCCGATCTGAACGCCAACGTGACGCAATTGGTTAACCAGGGTGGTGAATTGGTCGCCCAAGGTTCGTTGTTGCTCAGTGGCCAGTCGCTCGACAACCGTAAGGCCGGTCTGGTCGGTACCACAAAAGCGCTGAAACTCACGGTCGGCGAGATCGACAATCGCGGCGGTGAAATCTCCAGCACCGTCGATGTGAACGTCATCGGTCAAAGCCTGAACAACAGTGACAGCGGCAAAGTCCTCGCCGGAACCACCCTTGGCCTGACTGTGGCCCGGGTCATCAATCAGACCCTCGGACAACTGTTCAGTGTGGGTACCTCGACGCTGATCGGGCAGAGTCTGGACAACAGCGGCGGTAATTTCGTTACCCGACAGGGCAATCTGGACATTCGTCTCGACAACGCCTTGAGCAATATCGAGGGTCTGATCAGCAGCGAAGGGAAGCTGACTGTAAACGCGGGCAGTCTCGATAACACACGCGGTCACTTGTCGAGCGCCGGCGCGCTGGCGCTGACCACCACGGGTAGCCTGAACAATCAGGCGGGCTCAATTGCCACTGACAGCGGGCTGATCCTGACTTCGCAGAGTCTGGACAACAGTCAGGGCGGCTTGATCAGCGCCAAGAAAGCCACCGCGCTGACCACCGGTACCGTCAACAACGCCTCCGGCGGCAGCCTGGTCAGCGGTGACACCCTCACGCTCAACGCCGGCGCAGTGAGCAACGGCATCGGCAGTCGCATCGCCAGCGAAAAAGCCCTGACCGCAACGGTCACCGGCTTCGATCAGCAGGGCGGTCAACTGTTCAGCAAAACCTCCCTGAGCCTTGACCTCAACCACGGCCAATTGAACAACCGCAACGGCCTGATCAATTCGCCGCTGCTGGTGCTGAAAAACCTCAAGGATGTCGACAACCAGGGCGGTGAAATCTCCAGCGCCCAAGCCTTCACCCTGATCGCGCAAAACCTCGATAACAGCAACAGCGGCAAGTTGATCAGCAATCAGGACCTGACCCTGCGCATCGAGCAACTGCTGGCCAGCGTCAAGGGCCTGATTTCCGCGCAGAGCGTGGATGCCAAAAGCGCTCGCCTGGACAACAGCGGCGGCCTGATCACCAGCCGTGGCACCCTCGGGGTGACGGTGGACGGCCAACTGGTCAACCAAGGCGGTACGCTGATCGCTGATGATGAACTGAATCTGAAAGCCGACAGCGTCGACAACAGCGAAGGGCATATCGCCGGCAAAGCCGACGTTATCGCTAACGTCGCGACCCTCGATAACCTGCACGGTGAACTGGTGGCAACCGCCGGGCTGAAGCTCACCGGCAACAGCCTCGACAACCGTAACGCCGGTCTCGTCGGGGCGAATCAGGCGCTGCAACTGACGGTCGATGCCGTCGATAACCGTGGCGGCGAGCTGTCCAGCCAGGCTGACGTAACGCTGGTCGGCAGTCGTCTGGACAACAGCGACGGCGGCAAGCTGATTGCACAAGGTGCGTTGAGCCTGACCGTTGATGAAGTGCTCAACCGTGCCAAGGGGTTGATTTCGGGTAAAACCGACCTGACCCTGACCGGCCGCAGCCTCGACAGCACTGCGGGTGCGCTCCTGAGCCAGAGCAACCTGAAGCTCGACCTGAGCGGTGACCTGAATAACAGTCAGGGCCTGATCAGCGCCGAGGGCAGCCTTGGCGTGACAGCGGCGAGTCTGACCAACAATCTCGGCAGCCTGTCGGTTGCCGGGCCGTTGACATTGAACACCACCGGCGTGGTGCTCAACCGCGGTGGTCAGATCGTCACCGACGCCAGCCTCAATCTCAGCAGTGCCAGCCTCGACAACAGCAACGGGGGTAGCCTCAGCGCCAAAGGCGCGGTAGTGGTGCACACCGGTACGCTGGATAACAGCCACAACGGCAAGTTGAACAGTGGCGATACGCTGGACCTGAAGGCGACCCAACTGACCAACCAGGATGGCGGTCGTATTGCCAGCGTTGCTGCGCTGACCGCGAACGTCACCGGTCTCGATCAGCAGGGCGGCCAGTTGTTCAGCAACATGTCGCTGGACCTGGACCTCAATCACGGTCAACTGAACAACCAGAACGGCCTGATCGGCGCGCCGTTGCTGATGCTCAAGAACCTTGAGGACGTCAACAACGACGGCGGTGAGATCTCCAGCACCCAGGCGTTCACAGTGACGGCGCGCAGCCTCGACAACAGCAACGGCAAATTGCTCAGCAACCAGGCCGTGACGCTGCGCATCGACCAGGCGCTGACCAACATCAAAGGCCTGATTGCCGCGGCTGCGCTGGATGTCAAAGCGACCAGCCTCGACAACAGCGGCGGCACACTGACCAGCCGTTCGAATCTGGACCTTAACCTCGACGGCCTGCTCACCAACCAGAACTTGGGGCTGATCAATGCCACCACTGGCCTGACTGTCAACAGCAACGGCTTGAACAACCAGAACGGCTCGCTGCTGGGCAGTGCCATCGCCATTGATTTCGGCGCGGCCGCTGCTGATCTGAACAACGAAGGCGGCCTGATCACCACTGAAGGCCAGTTGAGCATTCAGCACCTGCGTGACCTCACCAACCGCAGCGGCGAAATCTCCAGCAGCCAGAGCATCGGCCTTAAAACCCGGGCCATCGATAACAGCGGCGGCAAACTGATCAGCAGCAACCTGCTGAGCCTCACGGGCAGCCAACTGCACAACCAGAACGGTCTGATCTCCGGTTGGCAAGGTCTGGACGTCAATGCCCAGAGCCTCGACAACCGCAACAGCGGCACGCTCTCCAGCAAAAGCGGCAGCCTCGATGTGACACTGAGCGGGGACTTGCTCAACAGCGGTGCCGGTGCACTGGTCAGCCAGAAAGCCCTTAACGTCAACGCCGCGAGCCTGGATAACAGCGACAAGGGCGTGGTTTCCAGTGGCGGAGCGCAGGCTCTGACCGTCGCTAGTCTTTTGAATAACGCTGCGGGTGGTTCGATCTACAGCGGTGCTACCCTGACGATGCAGGCGATGACGCTGGGCAACGCCGGCGGCAGTGTCAGTGCCAAACAGGACCTGAGCTTTGTCGGCACCACACTGGATAACACCGGTGGCATGGCGGCCAGCGATGGCGCCGTAACCCTCGACCTGCTCGGCGCATTGACCAACACCAACGGCAAGCTCGCCAGCGGTGGCGCACTGCTGCTGCAACGCGCCACACAGATCAACAATCAGGGCGGCCAACTGGCCAGTCAGGGTTTGATGACCCTGCTCAGTGGCGGCCTGGACAACCGCAATCGCGGCACCGTCGCGGCCAATGACGTGTTGACGATCACCACGCCTGGCGTCATCCAGAACAGCGCCGACGGTTTGATCTACAGCCAGAATGGCGATGTACAGATCCGGGCGGCCAGTCTGGCCAACGCCAAGGGCACTCTGCAAAGCAAGGGCGCACTGACCCTGACCACCAGCGGCGACATCGATAACCAGAGCGGCCGGATCATTGCCGATGCCGGGGACCTTACCCTCGACGCTGGCAACCTCGATAGTCGTGGCGGCGTCCTCGCCAGCCTGAAAGCTGCGTTCTCTGCGCGCCTGACCGGTGCGCTGAAGAATGGCTACGACCTGAATAACAATCGCCAGGGCGGTGTGATTCAGGCTCAACGCGTGAATCTCGTCGCACCGGGTGGACTCGATAACTACGGCGGACGCATTTCGGCGCAAAGCGGCGATGCAGTCATCACCACCGGCAACTTCGACAACCGCAATGGCGGCCTCTACGCCAAAGGCAAAATCAACGTCACCGGCAACAACTTCGACAACAGCGGCGACAACGACGGCCAGATTGCCGGCCAGCAGATCGACCTCAATCTGACCGGCGCATTGAATAACCGCCTGGGCATCATCGAAAGCGACAGCACCCTTGCCATCAAGGCTGCCAGCCTCGATAACCAGACCGGCCAGTTGCGTGCCCTCGGCAGCGGCGGCAAAACCAGCTTCCAGATTGGCGGCCTGTTCGACAACCGCAACGGCACGCTGGAAACCGCCAACACCGACCTGACGCTCGGCACCGGCAGCTTCCTCAATACCGGCGGCAGCCTGTTGCACGTCGGCACCGGCACGTTTGATATATCCACCGCCAACCTGATGAATGCAGGGGGGGCGCTGGTAACCCGTGGCGGCCTGACGATCGGTGCTGACAGCTGGACCAACAGCAGCGTTATCCAGGCCGGGCGTCTTACCGTCAATGTCAACAGTCTGACCCAGACCGCTACCGGGCAATTGCTGGCGTCTGACAGTTTCACCGGCAATGGCGTCAATTGGCTCAACGACGGGTTGATTGCCAGTGACGGCCGGATGAATGTCGGCCTCGGTGGCGCTTATTGGGGCGCGGGGCGGCTCAGTAGCCTGGGTACTCTGAATCTGAGTGCCGCGCAGGTGAGTCTCAGCAGCGCGACATCGAGTATCGCCGGCGGCGGGGACACCACGCTTAATGTCGGTGGCCGCCTGGACAATGGCGCTCGTCTGACCTCGGCAGCCAACATGACCATCAATGCCGGAGCGGTCAACAACTTCGGCACGCTGGCTGCGGCACAAAATCTGACACTGACCAGCGGATCACTGCTCAACACCAATGCGTTGATCACCAGCGGCGGCGACATGCGCCTGCAGGTTGCGAACCTCAATAACTCCTATGGCCAACTCTACGGGCTGAGCAACGTTTACATCGGCAGGGATTCCGGAACTGGCAAAGCCGATCTGCTGGATAACTCTTCCGGTGACATCTACAGCGCTCAGAACCTGACCATCAATGCCCTGACCATCAACAACGTTCGGGCGATCCTGGAATACACCAAGCAAGAAAAAAGTTCAGTTGTCATCACGCAACTTGATTGCAATCTGGTTCCTATCGTTGGCTGTGACTTCCGTAGTGGAGGGCGGCGAAATGGCCTGTGGGAAATCGCTGAAACCGATCGTTTGAAAGTCAACGCCAGCAGTGCGGCTGCCAGCATGACCAGCGGCGGCGACATCTCGATCAATGCGTCGACGCTGAACAACACCAGTAGCACGATTGCCGCCACCGGCAACATCGTGGCCAATGCCGACACTATCAATAACACCGGTTTGCAAGAGCAGGAGATCGTCACCAAGCGCACGTACTGGAACTATGTGAAGCAGATCTTCGGGGCAGTCGCCGCAGCAGATGCGTTCAACAAGAAAAACGGTGGGACGCCGTCACCCGACGTCGAAGCGGATCTGAGTGCCTTTATCAAGTTGATGGGCGGGGGCAAGCTCACCGGCCCGGAGATTACGGTAACAGGCTCGACCAACGCCTACGATGCGGTGATTCAGGCGGGCGGCAACATCACACTCAATGCCACGCAGAAAATCAGCAACAGCGTCGAACGGCCTTACTACGCCTATGTCGCAGCCGGCCGCAACAAAACCGAAACAGGTGCGGGTAGCGCTTATTCGACACCGATTTACATCAACGCACAGCTGCCACCCGATCTGGCTCAACAGCAAGTCAACCCGTTAGCGCTGCCCGGTTTCAGTCTGCCCACCGGGCAAAACGGCTTGTTCCGTCTGAGCGGACAAGGCAACAGCACGCCGACCGCCACCGGTCCGGATAGCTGGACCATGGGTGGCGCCGCGATCAGCCCCGCCAATCGCCAGCAAACCTTGACCGATACCCAGCCAAGGAACATCCAGCTGGCAAACAATGCTCAGGCTTCAGGCAGTACGGTTGACTTGAAGACGGCTGATCACAAGGCAGGCGAAACGGGTGCGACGGCCAGCGCTCTCGACGTCAGCACACCCGCTGCCGACACCAGTGGCACGGCATTGCCTGGCCGCTCCACCGACTTCACGATCAATCGCGTACAAGGCTTGCCGGTGACCAGCAAGTCATCCAATGCACACAAGTATCTGATAGAAACCAACCCGGTATTGACTGACCTCAAGCAGTTCATGGGTTCGGATTATCTGCTGTCGAACCTTGGGTACGATCCTGACAAGAGCGCCAAGCGATTGGGCGACGGGCTCTATGAGCAGCGCTTGGTCCAGCAGGCGGTTGTGGCACGTACCGGCCAGCGCTTCATCGATGGTCAGACCACCGATGAGGGTCTGTACAAGTACCTGATGGACAACGCCATCGCCAGCAAAAATCAGCTCAATCTGGCAGTGGGAGTCAGCCTGACATCCGAACAGGTCGCGGCACTGACTCACGATATCGTCTGGATGGAAAACGCCGTGGTAAACGGCGAGCAAGTGCTTGTCCCGGTACTCTACCTGGCCAATGCCAATAATCGCCTCGCAGCTAACGGCGCGCTGATTCAAGGCAGTGATGTCACGCTCATTGCCGGCAAGGATCTGGAAAACGCCGGAACATTGCGCGCCAAAAACAACCTTTCAGCCACCGCCGACAACAATCTGGTCAACAGTGGCCTGATTGAAGCAGGCAATCGTCTTGATCTTCTCGCAGGCAATAACCTTGTAAACAAGGCTGGCGGCATTATCGCCGGGCGTGACGTCTCGCTGACTGCCACTCGTGGCGACATCATCAATGAACGCAGCGTCACCACCCATGAGAGTGGTGTTGGCGACATGAACGAGCGTTCGGACTTCATCGACAACGCTGCGCGCATCGAAGCGGCCAACGATCTGACGCTCAAGGCTGGACGAGACGTCATCAACACGGGTGGTGTTCTGAAGAGCGGCGCAGATACCACGATCAATGCCGGTCGCGATGTGAATCTGGTTTCCGCTGAAAAGGCCTTCAGTTCTCAGCGTGGACTGCATACCAACGACAACGTTACCCAGTACGGCTCAACCGTCGATGCCGGGCGTGATCTGAACATCACGGCCGGACGGGACCTTTCGGTCATCGCCAGTCAGATCGATGCCAAGCGTGACGTGTCGATGTCTGCGACCGAGAACCTGACCATCGGCTCGGCTGCTGATGAGGAGCACTCGCTGTACAAAAGCAAAAAACTCACGATGCAGGAGGACCATGTCAGCCAGGTCATGTCCGGGATCACCGCAGGCGGCGACGTCAAGCTGAGTGCCGGTAAAGACCTCAGCGTGATCTCCAGTCGCGTGACTGCAGGCGACGAAGCTTATCTGGTCGCGGGTGACAACCTCAACATTCTTGCAGCGCAGGACACGGACTACTCGCTGTATGACATGAAGAAAAAGGGCAGCTTCGGCAAGCTCAAAATGAAGCGGGACGAGGTGACCGATATCAAGCATATCGGCTCCGAGATCAAGGCTGGCGGCGATCTGACGCTGTCCAGCAAAGGCGATCAGCTCTACCAGGTTGCCAAGCTGGAAAGTGGGAACAACATCACGCTGGACAGCGGTGGAGCGATTACGTTTGAAGGGGTCAAAGACCTCCATGACGAAAGCCATACCAAGACCAACAACAATGCTGCGTGGGTGTCGTCCAAAGGTCGCGGTAATACCGATGAAACCCTGCGTCAGACCCAGATGATTGCCAAGGGCAACATCGTCATCAAAGCGGTCGATGGCCTGAAGATCGACATCAAGGATGTCAACCAGCAGTCCGTCAGCCAGACCATCGATGCGATGGTCAAGGCTGATCCGCAGTTGGCGTGGTTGAAGGATGCCGAGGCGCGTGGGGATGTTGATTGGCGGCTGGTGAAGGAGATTCACGAGTCGTTCAAGTACGAGAACTCGGGAGTTGGTCCGGCAGCACAAATCGCAATTGCGATCATGATGTCGTTCGTGATGGGCCCCGGAGGATTGGCTTTGGTCAGCGGCGGTGCCGGCGGTGTAATTGCCACCTCTCTGGCGACCACCGCCGTGACCAGCACGATCAACAACAAGGGCAATCTGGGCGCTGCTTTCAAGGAGACGTTCAGCGCTGACAGCCTCAAGAGTGCGGCCATCGCCGGCTTCACGGCTGGCGTACTGAACTATGCAGACGCGAATTGGTTTGCGGGTGGAACCAGCAAAACAGCA
Organism: Pseudomonas sp. JAI115; assembly: GCF_014200835.1. NCBI lineage: Bacteria > Pseudomonadati > Pseudomonadota > Gammaproteobacteria > Pseudomonadales > Pseudomonadaceae > Pseudomonas > Pseudomonas sp. JAI115. The sequence goes on along the minus strand of NZ_JACHCY010000001.1, from coordinate 524,558 downwards.
AATATCCTGACCAGCAGTAACTTTACCGATGTCGCTATCCGCACGACAGGTCGGGCGATCATTTCCAGTGGCATTTCCACCACCATTGGTGGTGGAAGTTTTGGTGACAATTTTGGTGCTGCCTTGCTGGGGGAAGCAAGCAGTGTCGCTATGGCGACCGGTTTTAATTTTGTTGGCGACAACACACTCAAGTTTCCCGAAGGCAGCGTAGAAAAAGTTGTAGCACATGCGTTGATGGGTGGATTGATTTCCCAGGTACTGGGTGGGGATTTTGCTACGGGTGCAGCTTCCGCTGGTCTGAACGAAGCCGCGATGAACGTTCTTGTGAAGTTCGCGGGCGGCAACGATCAGATGCAGGTGATGCTGTCGCAGCTGACGGGCGTGTTAGCGGCTGCCGCAGTGGATGGAAACACCCAGCTAGGGGCCGCCATCGCCGGGAGTGCGACGACCTATAACTACCTCTATCACCGTGAGGTGAAAGAGATGCTGGCCGAAATGGACAGCAAATCCACTGATGAGGAAAAGCTGGCGGTCAGAGACAAATACGAAGCACTGGACAAACAACGAGAGTTGGAGCGTGACGCAGTTTGTAAAACCTCACCGGACACTTGCCGCAAGATCGCAAATGACCTGGCCAGCGATGATGAAAAATTTTCTGACTTGATCAAGCACTTGAGGACCGAGGGACGTGGTGGAGATGCCGCTTGGGTAGGTTCTGTTCAAGGAGGGAATCTAAACTCCGCTGGTTCAATGGCTTCTGTTGTGAATGCACAGGAAGGCGGTTTCTTTGCAAAATTGGGCGCTGTGGTTTTCGAGATGGGCGCCGGAATCTTTCCTGGGAGGACTGCCGGGAAAAGCACGAATACAATAAAGAGCCCGGACGAAAAAGGTACCATTCCTGAAAATATGAGCCCTCCTGGGGCTGGTCGACGAGGTGCATTTAATGAAGCGAAACGTCAAGCGGGCATTCCGACAAGTCAGCAGCCTAGCCGGGTTATTCAGAGCGTTGACAAACGAGGTGACCCGCAGCCTGGAAAAATCTATGAATTTGAGGTTCCCGCTTCAGGAGGCGGTACGCGGATAGTGAGAGTCCGCGATGATGCTGCTGGGCATGATTATGGAGATGGGGATCCACAAAATCGGGGGCCTCATTTCAACGACGAAGCCGGGAATCACTATGACTACTGAAATTCAAATCTTAAGAACATCTGATATTTCTCTTCCCAATGAGGTATTCAACCTGCATGAAGATAACAAACATGGTGACCTGAAGTTGTCGGCGGCTAGTCTTACGGTGTCAGAAAAGTCTTATGAAGCATCGGTAGTAGTCTTGGATTTTATTTGTAAATCTGCTGTTAAAAATATGCCGGAATATGCATTCTGGCTGCTCTTAGGTAATTCGGCTTGGCAACCAAACACGAGACTTGTTAGGTACCTGGGATTATGGGGTGGGTTGAAATCACGAGGAATCGAAATGCCCCAGGGTACTCGTTCGGTAGAACGTATCGTTGAGCGTGATGGGAAGTTAAGGTTTTTTGGAGCTGTGTGTTTGTCCGATTTTTCGGATCGTAAATCAATAGAGGTTCTTTTAACTGAACGATGTTCTTATATCGCTATTTTACCCAAGGATTTTGACATAGAGTGCGTCTTGGATCTAGGTTGGTGCGGCGGGCTCTCTGAAGACCAGACGCTGTGTGCGTATGTAGGTGAGCGAAAAGGACTGCTGATAATGCGGGTTGGTGAATTTGATGATCCTGATAACGGGTTTGTGTCAGTTGGGGAACAAGGCGTACTGAACGATCTGCTGAACTAGTAAAAGGGACGGTAAAAGTCACAGACTCGTTTTTTGGTAGGAAAGGTCACAGATCTAACCGAAAACGAGGTAAATGGGGACAGACCACGTTTAGAAAGCACTCCGAAAATGTGGTCTGTCCCCGTTGACCCGTTAACCCCCTCGTTCAACCCTATTCCTAAAGGGGATTGGGAACAGCATATTAAAAATATTAACCCGGGCGGAGTGTCGATCTTTGATAAGTTGAAGGGGTTGAAGTAATGGGTGTGACTAGGATTTTAGACTCGGAAGGTGAGCTGCTTAATATTCTTCATGACTTTAATGCACTTGAGTGGAGAAAGTATGGGCAACGTAATCCAGAGGTCTGGATGGGTGATCATTTTGAAAGAGAGGATCGTTCGAGATTTCCTCCATATATAGCTTTTCGATTTGAAAAAGAAAATGAATATGTTATCTCTATTTTGAATGAGGTGATTGGTTCATATAATGGCTTGATTTCTTGGGTGCTGACAGGTTGTGAGCGTTATGCGTCCTCTGGCATGAATTGGGTAGTTGAGCCTGCATATATTAAGGAAGTAGAGGCTAAAGCCAAATCTTTAGGGTGCTCTTCTGAAAGCTATCTTGCCAAGTATGAGCCTGAGTTTGGCTCTATTGCCTTTGAAGACTTGGTTGGGTTAACTGAGTATATTCGTAAAAAATTCTCAGAATTGAATATCTCTAGCCAATGAACTGTAGAAGTCTTGGCTTGTATTGGCACTTCCGACACAGGCCTAGCGCCGGTGTTTTTGCACCCGATCTGCACCCTTTTTTCTATCAATTTACATCTTTTTTGCTCCCAAGTGCATCCTTTCAGGACTCAAGTTGCACCCCTTTTGCACCCCCCCTGACTACCTATGGTCTGCCTCTCGTCCGCTTAATGAGGCGGACCCAAAAATAGGTAAATGGGGACAGACCACGTTTAGAAAGCACTCCGAAAATGTGGTCTGTCCCCGTTAACCCTTTCTCGGGCATTGACCGCAATGAGCTTACAACGGTTTATCCTCCTTCGATGGACCCTGGATTTCTGGCAAGAGAAGCGGGGATTGGCGTTGGTAAAAACGCTGTTGCTCTGCCAGGTGAGGCAGTCAAGACAGCGGAATCGATCTGGAAGGCCGTGTCATCACCTTTGGACACGATTAGTGCAATCGCTGGCGGCATAGGTGGGTTAGCGCTAGGGTTCAAGGACTGGATTAGTAGTCCGATCCCGTCGCATGCGTTGGAAAAGCAGTTTGATAAAGTAGCGACCGCGTCCGCCCAAGAGTTGGGCGGTATGGCTTTTGATGCGGCCACCGGGCTTGTCACCGTCTATATTGGTGGTAGAGCCGTTGAATGGGTTGGTGGGAAGTGGGTTGGTGCAAAAGGTACTGCTAATACCGCATTGAAGCTTGGCGAAACCCAAACTATTAATGATGTAAGCATGACTCGTGTCGGGAGATGGATGTCTCCTGATGAGCTGGCACAGATGCAAAGTAGTAACAAAATTGTTCAGGGAGGCGGCGGGCAAACCTTTATCTCAACTAACGGTGCCGCTGATTTTAAGGGGGCTGCGTCTAAAGGTTCCGTCTATGTCGAGTTTGATGTTCCAAGTGGTGGATTATTGCAGGGTGGTAAGGAAGGCTGGTATAAAATGATTGGTCCGGACGCAAGTAAATCCCAGCAGTATTTGCTTAATAAACAGGGTGGAGAACATCTCCCTGAGGTAAAAAATATTACTGTGCTAGATAGTAAGTGAGATGGGTTATGGATGCTTTTCAGTTTAATAAAGAAGTTAAGCCTCTATTGAAAGGCTACTCCGTAGAGTATTCAACATTCGCCAACGGGGATTTTGGTAACCTTGAGCGGATAGAGCTGGAAGGCTTTAATAAGCTGGCGACCGTAGAGTTTTGGTCGGAAGGCTGGATAGGCATTGATATATATGACTGTGCTTGTGATGAACAAGTCATGAATATTTTGCTTTCTCCAAAGGAAAAAGATCTTGTCCCTAAAGCATTTGAAAAGCTTCTGGATACATTAAATCGAAATAGTTAATAAGTATCTCCGGAAACCCAGGGTGCTTATTTATCTGTAGATCCCAGCCTCGATTTGACACCGGCCCTGCGCCGGTGTTGTTTTATCTGCTTACTGCAATACCTCCCGTCCTTCGCTGCTAGGTAAATGGGGACAGACCACGTTTAGAAAGCACTCCGAAAATGTGGTCTGTCCCCGTTAACCCGACATGCCGTTGTCTACTTCTGGTTGGACGATGACTAATGCCTATTTTAAAGGTGAGGGTGGGCAGGTAAATATTGGCTTAGGTAAGGGGGCCGCGTTGGATATGTTTAACTATTATATAAAGTCATTCTCGGAGGCTAAACGATGAATCATGAGCAGCAGGATCTGATTATCGATTTGGTGTCAAAAAAAATTTCCAAGGAAAGATTGGTTCAGATATTTTTTGGGGGCGAAATTCCTGATGGATATCTCCGTCGTGAGTTGGAAGCTTCGCTCGAAATTAAAGATTCTGATAATGTTGAATGCCTGCTGATATTCGGTTCTGTTTTTGGATTTACACAGGATTGTGCTGATATTTTATGTCGCCTGTTAATTCAGGATTGGCACACCAGTCATGAAAATATTGCCAGGGAATTGAAGGTGTTTAAATACCCTGGCGCGGTTGATTATTTATTTAAAGCAGCACTGACTCACTACCAGTACATTGCTTCCGAGTACGCGCTTGGAGTTAAATGCATTTACGCGCTATATGAAATAGGTACGGACAATGCACGGGAAAAACTACAGTTGTTGATCGAGGTCGACGTTCCTGAAATGTCCGAACTTGCAGCGCGATTGCTAAATTCCATGAAAAAGTAAGGTGTAGTTTAGACGTCACTCGTTGCTGCATTATAGGGTTTTTCGATTGGGGTAAGCTCTTTGGCTTTTTCAATCTCGCCCTTTAGCAGCAACTCGTGAATGTCATGAGCAAGTGGAGTGACATCGCTTATGTTCTGGATCCATTCGTTGACATAAAGCTCGACGGCTTTTCCGCTCAGGCCTATCTGAATGGCACGGCTTATCTGCGCTTTGAGATGTATGTCTCGATCTGGGTCCCACTGAATTCGGACGGGTGTCTTTTTTTTCAGTTTTAGCCATTCTTCCTCACTCATGGAATCTTCCGGATGGCTGAGACAGCTATGGGCCAGTGCCCACTCAAACCCATCTCGTGAAATATCGATGGCCAAAATTCGAGACTGTCTTGTGTCCTTCAAGCCCCATCCCGACCGATACATCATCCACAGGAAGGATGGCTTTATCCATGTCATCCGTTCCATTTTGAAAGGCGGGGAAACAAAGGTGCCGTGATGTAGCGCTGCATCGGCAATGACATCAGAATAAGCTTGGTAAACACGGATGGTGTTCGCATCGTATAAGCCGCGAATTTGGCGGATTGGTGTTGTACTTGAATTCGCTAGCTGATTCAGCATTTTCATACCCTAAGCTTAATGACGCGTAAATGTTCGATGTCCTGGCGTTTGGCTTTTGTTACCTAGATAGCCCTTGTAGGGCCTTCATACATGAAACTGTCTCGACTGCTGCTGTCTATTATGCTCACATTAACCGGCTGCCATTCCAACGTCAGAGACTCTTCCCCCAGTCTTTTAAAGGATGGCATCCAACTTCAGCAAAAAAAAGTCACCACGGATGAACAACACGCCAAAGTCATCATGAAAGCCACAGGCTACACATACCCTGTCGAGTTCTCCGTCCGCCGTGCTTCAGATCCCGATCGGCGAATGGAAGTGTTGGGTACTGTGGTGGATTCCGGGCGAGGCAAGGTGTTCGCCTGGATCGCCAAACTCAACGAAGCGGCCAACAGCGCCACCTTCAAGCATTTCCCTCAGCTGGAAACGCAAGCCAATGCCGACGAACCCTTCGAGGTGTCGGGGCGTTCCAACGGAATGGGTACCGGCAACACTTATAGCTGCGGGCCGCTGAACAGTACTTTTACGCCGGAACGAAGAAAGGTCTACCTGGTGGAGTTTCAGTTTGTCGGGCAGGGATGCGAGCAGCATGTTTACGATGTTAGCCAGCCGGGACAGCGAAGCCTCATCGGAGCCTGAGCCATTTGAAATTAAACATTCATTTCCCTGACAACCTCATCTCCGATGATTTGCTCAGGCAGCAACGGATTCCCTGCCTTTGCAAGGTTTCAAAGCAGTTCGAAATTTCCTTCTCGGATACAGTCCCTGAATCATCCGGGATCGTATCGGGCTGGAATCGTGAGGAGCTGGAGCGACGTGCGGTCGCGGGGGCGGGTGGTCAATATACCCACTATGCCAATAGTCTGATTACCTTGAGCAAAATTGGCGAAGGCCTTTACCAGATCATTGATCTTGAAATGTTTTGCCCAAGTTTTGGTTGGTGCGCCGTTTTCCGAGATGGACAATATGCGCCTGCCGGAAATTTTTGGGACGATGAGTCCACGTAAAACTAAAACGCCCCGAACTCTATCGGGGCGTTTTCATTTACCGGGCTGAACCGGCTAAGTGTTTATCGAAACGCCGGCACCACATCCCTGATAAACAACTCCAACGACTTCTTCTTCTCCGCATGCGGCAGACTGTTGTCACACCAGAAACTAAACTCATCCACCCCAAGTTCCTGGTAATACTTGATCCGCGGAATGATCTCTTCCGGCGTACCGATCATCGCTGTCTTGTGCAAACTCTCCAGCTCAAACTCTGGACGCCCGGCAAACTTCTCTTCCGGGCTTGGGGCGAGGAAGCCGTTGACCGGTACTTCCTTGTTGCCAAACCACGCATCGAAGGTGCGATAGAACCGTGAGATCGCTTTGGCGCCGACTTTCCAGCCGTCCGGATCGTCCGCCGAGTGCACGTGGGTGTGACGCAGCACCATCAGTTGCGGACGCGGCACATCCGGGTTGTTATCCAGCGCAGTCTGGAACTTGTTCTTCAGGTCGACGACTTCTTCGTCGCCCTTCATCAACGGCGTGACCATCACGTTGCAGCCGTTGGCCACGGCGAAGTTGTGCGAATCTGGGTCGCGGGCGGCGATCCACATCGGTGGGTTGGGTTTCTGGATCGGCTTCGGCACGCTGGTGGAGGTCGGGAACTTCCAGATGTCGCCGTCGTGGGCGTAGTCGCCTTGCCACAGGGCGCGGACCACCGGGACCATTTCACGCAGGGCCTGGCCGCCGCTGGAGGCGGGCATGCCGCCGGCCATGCGATCGAATTCGACCTGATAGGCGCCACGGGCCAGGCCGACTTCCATACGTCCGTTGCTGATGACGTCGAGCAGCGCGCATTCACCAGCGACCCGCAGCGGGTGCCAGAACGGCGCGATGATGGTGCCGGCGCCGAGGTGGATGGTGGTGGTTTTGGCGGCGAGGTATGCCAGCAGTGGCATCGGGCTTGGCGAGATGGTGTATTCCATCGCGTGGTGTTCGCCGATCCACACGGTGCTGAAACCGCCGGCCTCGGCCATCAGGGTCAGTTCGGTCAGGTCTTCGAACAGTTGGCGGTGGCTGACGCTTTCGTCCCAGCGTTCCATGTGGATGAACAGGGAAAATTTCATGACGCTTCCTCGGGTCTTTTATTGTTGAGGCTACAAAACTGTGTGGGAGGGGCTTGCTCCCGAAAGCGCTGGATCAATCGACACCTCTGGTGGCTAACACATCGCCTTCGGGAGCAAGCCCCCTCCCACAGTGAATTTGTGTGGGGGTGAAATTTTGCTCAGGCCAGAACGGGCAGGGCGCCCATCTTGCCGTGGCAGTAAACCAGCGGCCCGGTGTGCTGCTCCGGGACGATCAGATTCTTCACCGCGCCGACCATGATCGCGTGGTCGCCGCCTTCATATTCGCGCCACAACTCACACTCGATGATAGCCGTCGCATTGGCCAGGATCGGGTTGCCCAACTCGCTCAACGTCCATTCGATGCCCTGCGCCTTGTCCTTGCCTTTGCGGGCGAAGGCATAAGCTTCGCTTTGCTGGCCACCGGAAAGGACGTGGATTGCGAAGCGCTTGTTTTTGATCAGCACAGGGTAGGAGTCGGAGCTGTAGTTGGGGCAGAACAGCACCAGGGCCGGGTCCATCGACAGTGAGCTGAAGGCGCTGGCAGTGAGGCCGACGATCTGGCCGTCATCGTCCAGCGTGGTGATGACAGTGACACCGGACGGAAACGAGCCCATGACTTGTTTGTAGATGGCTGCATCGATCATTGGACGGTCCTCGGGTGTTGTGACGCGATTTTTATGTATTTGTTGGTCTGATGGTATACCAGTATTTTTTCTTTGCAAGGGCTTTTAGGCTGAACCGATAAACGTGGTGCTTTCGTCGGAAACTCAGCGTTTATTGGGCTTTCGGCTGGCCTGCAGGCCACGGTATCAGTGAGGATGGCGGATCAGCTAGCGCCGCAAACTACGGATCAGTCTTGTGAAATGTTTGGAATACCATAATATGGTCTGCATCTGAGGGGCGGCCCAGAGTCCCCCCGGTTTGGCTTCATACAAAGATAAGAACAGACAAACTCGAGTTCATGCATATGTCCCAGATGTCCCGGCAAGATCCGTTGATCGAGAATCACACGGTCGACTACGTCCCACTCGCGGAACGCCACGGGAAGGCCCGCGACCTTTTCACCTTATGGTTCAGCACCAACATCGCGCCACTGCCCATCGTCACCGGCGCCATGGTGGTTCAGGTGTTCCATCTCGATCTGCTCTGGGGGCTGCTGGCGATTGCGCTGGGGCACCTGATCGGCGGCGTGGTGATCGCACTGGCCTCGGCGCAGGGGCCGCGCATGGGCATTCCGCAAATGGTCCAGAGCCGCGGTCAGTTCGGGCGCTACGGCGCATTGTTGATCGTGTTCTTTGCGGCGCTGATCTACATCGGTTTTTTCATTTCCAACATCGTGCTTGCCGGTAAATCGATTGTCGGCATCGCACCGTCAGTGCCGGTACCGCTGAGTATTTTGATCGGTGCGCTGGCGGCCACGGCGATTGGCGTGATCGGCTACAACTTCATCCACACGCTCAACCGCATCGGCACCTGGGTGATGGGCGGCGCGCTGCTCGCCGGTTTCATCTACATCTTCGCCCACGACTTGCCGGCAGACTTCCTGACGCGCGGCAGCTTCAACCTGACGGGCTGGCTGGCGACGGTATCGCTGGGGATTATCTGGCAGATCAGCTTCTCGCCGTACGTGTCCGACTATTCGCGTTACCTGCCGGCGGATATCGGTATCGCCAAACCGTTCTGGGCCACTTATCTGGGCGCGACGCTGGGGACGATTCTGTCGTTCAGCTTTGGCGCGGTGGCGGTTCTGGCGACGCCGGAAGGCACTGAGGCGATGGCCGCGGTCAAGCAGTCCACCGGATGGCTCGGGCCGATTCTGATGGTGCTGTTTCTGCTCAACATCATCAGTCACAACGCGTTGAATCTGTACGGCGCAGTGCTGTCGATCATCACCTCGATCCAGACCTTTGCCAGTCAGTGGACGCCGAGCGTCAAAGTGCGCGTGGCGTTGTCGAGTGTGGTGCTGGCGGGTTGCTGCGTGGTAGCGCTGGGGGCCTCGGCGGATTTCATTTCGCAGTTCATCGGGCTGATTCTGGCGTTGCTGCTGGTGCTGGTGCCGTGGGCGTCGATCAACCTGATCGACTTCTACCTGATCAAGCGTGGCAGCTATGACATCAGCTCGATTTTTCGCGCGGACGGCGGCATTTACGGGCGCTTCAATCTGCACGCGATCATTGCCTACTTCATCGGGATCATTGTGCAGCTGCCGTTCGCCAATACCTCGCTGTACGTCGGGCCGTACGCCAATCTGGTGGACGGTGCGGATCTGTCGTGGCTGTTTGGCCTGGTGGTGACGGTGCCGCTGTATTATTGCCTCGCCACACGTGGGCAGACCCAGAATCAACGTGGCGAGGGGATTTATCCCCGATCGGCTGCGAAGCAGTCGTGAAGTCAGCGAGTGCGGCGCCCTTTGAGATATAAAGGGGGCCGCTTCGCGACCCATCGGGGATGAATCCCCTCACCACAAATGATCCTCGCCCAGCCTCCGCATTCCAGTGGTCATTCAAATTGGCCATTTCGATCCCCTTTTGGCCCATCCCCCACTGTGCCGCGACCCCGCGGTCGGCAAGAATCAAAGCCATAACTAAACGCTGGACTTTGCTTGCCCTTGGCTACCTTTACAGCCGCTGCCGTGTACAGAACATAAAAACCATCGATCTCACGTCGCAATCCGGGGAAACAACCATGGTCACGATGAAACGCATTCTGGGTGCCACCGTGTGTGGGCTGACGCTGCTGGCCAGCGCGGTACACGCCGAACAGCGCGAGCTGCGGGTGTACAACTGGGCGGATTACATCCTGCCGTCGGTGCCCAAGGATTTCGCCGCGAAGACCGGCATCAAAGTGACCTGGGACACCTTCGACACCAACGAATCGCTGGAGGCCAAGTTGCTCACCGGCAACTCCGGCTACGACCTGGTGGTGCCGTCGAACCAGTTCATCGACACTCAGATCAAGGCCGGGGTATTCCAGAAACTCGACAAGTCAAAACTGCCGAACTGGAGTCATCAGGATCCGGCGCTGCTCAAACTGCTCGACGCCAATGACCCTGGCAACCAGTACGGCGTGCCCTACATGTACGGCACGGTACTGATCGGTTTCAACCCGGCCAAAGTCAAGGCAGCGCTCGGCGACAACGCGCCGGTGGACAGCTGGGATCTGGTGTTCAAGCCGGAGAACATGGAGAAGCTCAAATCCTGCGGCGTGGCGATGCTCGATTCGCCGTCGGAAATTCTGCCGCTGGCCCTGCATTACCTCGGTCTCGATCCGAACAGCCAGAACCCGGCCGACTATGAAAAGGCCAAGGATCTGATGCTGAAGATTCGTCCGTACGTGACCTACTTCAACTCGGCCAAATACATGACCGACATCGCCAATGGCGACATCTGCGTGGCCATCGGATACTCCGGCAGCTTCTATCAGTTCGGCAACCGCGCGAAAGAGGCGGGTAACGGTGTGGTGGTCGATTGGCGTTTGCCGAAGGAAGGCGCGCCGATCTGGTTTGATACTTTCGCCATTCCGAAAAGCGCGAAGAATGTCGAAGAGGCGCATGAATTCCTCAACACCTTGCTCGATCCGAAAGTCATTGCGCCGATCAGCGACTTCCTCGGCTACCCGAACGTGAACAAGGACTCGATGCCGCTGGTGAACAAAGACATCACCGGCAACCCGAACCTGACGCCAACGCCTGAGGCCCTGAAAACCCTTTATGTAGTCCAGCCACTACCGCAAAAACTCGAACGCGTGCGCACGCGAGTGTGGACCAGCATCAAGTCCGACAAGTAACGCCGCGGTCACCTGTAGGAGTGAGCCTGCTCGCGATGCGTCGTGTCAGCCGACATTCAATAAAGCTGTCGGCTGACCCGACGCCTTCGCGAGCAAGCCCGCTCCCACAGGTGATAGTCAGTGGATGGAGGATCCGGAGCTGGCCGAGATCAAAGGGTGGGAGTGGGCTTGCTCACGAAGGGGCCGGCACATCCAGCATCAATGTCGGCTGACACGACGCATCGCGAGCAGGCTCACTCCTACAGGTTTTGTGGCGCGTTTTTACTCATCACCAGACTCAACACCACCGATCCCAGAATCACCCCGCCGACCACCGCCAGTGACCACTCCACCGGCATGTGAAACCAAGGCATCAGCGTCATCTTGCCGCCGATGAACACCAGCACAATTGCCAGTCCGTACTTGAGCAAATGAAAGCGGTCTGCCATGTCTGCCAGCAGGAAGTACAACGCCCGCAGGCCCATGATCGCGAAGATGTTCGAGGTGAAGACAATGAACGGGTCGGTGGTGACGGCGAAGATCGCGGGGATGCTATCGACTGCAAACATCAGGTCGCTGGCCTCGATCAGCACCAGCACGAGGAACATCGGCGTGGCCCAGCGCACGCCGTTCTGCAGCACGAAAAAGCGCTCGCCATGAAAGCCCTGCGTGATCCGCATGTGCCCGCGCACCCAGCGCAGCAGCGGGTTTTTGTCGAGGTCCGGTTGCTGCTCGGCGAACATCAGCATCTTGATCCCGGTGATGATCAGGAACACCCCGAAGGCATACAACAGCCACTCGAGCTGCGACACCAGCCACACCCCGGCGAAGATCATCGCCGCGCGCATCACGATCGCCCCGAGTACGCCGTACAGCAGCACCCGGCGCTGCAATTCCGGTGGCACGGCGAAGTAGCTGAAGATCATCACGAAGACGAACATGTTGTCGATCGACAGTGACTGCTCGATCAGATAACCAGTGAGGAATTCCAGCGTCTTGCGCTGGGCAATTTCGGCGCCGAACTCGCCGTGCAGATACCACCAGAGCAACCCGGCGAAAGCCAAGGCCAGTGCGCACCAGGCGATCACCCAACAGGACGCTTCCCGCACTGAAACGCGGTGTGCCTTGCGTCCGCCGAAGACGAACAGGTCCAGTGCAAGCATGGCGAGAACGAAGATGATAAACGCGCCCCACATCCATGGTTCGCCAATATTGATGTTGGTGGTTGGCATGGTTGGCTCCCTGGCTTTTATTGAATTAGGGTCAGGCAGGGCCATGCTAGCGGCGAGTTTAGATGTAAGAAAAATCGCTTATTTCTTAGCGACAGTTCGGGAAAAACGAAGTGTTGTACTGATGATGCGCGCATAGCGGTATGATCGCCGCCTTCATTGGGTCGGGCGAATGCCTTGTCCGGCAACGAAAAGGAGTTTCGTAATTGAATCAGCCAGTCAATGAGTTGCGTGCAGAAGAGGGGTTGGAACGCTACCGGAAATACTTGCGCATCGAGGTTTCGTTATTCATTGCGGCGATGCTCGGCGCATTCGTACTCAATGGCTACGCTCATCTGGAAAAATATTATCTGGTGCTGGATGTGCCGTTTGACCGATTGAATATCAGTGGTCAAAAGCTTGCTGCGTATGGCGCTGCAGGACTTGGCGCGATGATCGGCGCGTTACTGTTCGCCATAGCATTTGTCATTGCCGTTTCATTGATCATTGCCTTGACTGAGCGGCCGGGAAGGCTGCCGGTATCCCCGACAAATCCTCTGTGGCTTGTGAGGTTTCGCCAACGTGCAAGTGAATTGAACATCGTGTTCAAACTCTTCGCTTTTTCCGCAGTCCTGGCCGGATTTTCCATTCTGGCCTGGTATCTGACCGTCCACGTACCCTCGATGTCGGGCAGAAAATCTGCCCTGGATACCGCCGCGAAGTGCGAGGAGCGCACCTTGACCTTCCGCAGCCTGGACCGCTACACCGCCTGCCAGGTCGCAGAGTCTGAGGACATGTTGTATCTGCTCAAGCGCGACTCAAAAAACAACACCCAGGTTTCGTTTTATACCTTTCAGCTCCCCAAAGCCGGCCTTGTTGAAAGTAAGGGAGAAAGCAAGAAAATGAAATTCGATCCGGATGATGACGACGCGAAATAACATGACTGTCGGCATCAGGACCGATCAAGTGCGCGCACCTGATCGGTCATCTGGCGTGCCCGAGGAGGCTGCAGCTGCCGCCTCGGGTTAGTTATTTGCCACGGGCCAACGCCGGAGTACGCGGCGGCACCTGACGCTTCGAGTCAGTCGCCTCGAACGCCGAGGCCAGACGCAACAGATTCGAGTCATCGTAGGCACGACCGGCGAAGGTCAGGCCGACCGGCATGCCGATGTCGGCCATGATCCCCATCGGCACGGTGACAGTCGGCACACCGAGATGCCGGATCGCCAGATTGCCATTGGCGACCCAGACGCCATTGCTCCAGGCGATGTCTGCCGATTCCGGATTGATATCGGCATCTGCCGGGCCGACGTCGGCGTTGGTCGGGAACAGCACCGCGTCGAGTTTCAGCGCATCCATCCAGTCTTCCAGATCAAGCTTGCGGGTCTTTTCCAGACCGCGCAGGCCATCGGGCAGCGTCGGGATCTGGTCCCACGGGGTGATGCCGCGTTGGGCCATGCGCACGTATTCGTCCATGCCGGCGGCCAGATCGCCTTCACGGTTGGGCAGGGTACCCGGGTCGTGCGGGAAGATTTTCGGCCCGTCGACATCGGCCAGGCGATTGAGCTTCGGATCGCCGTTGGCGCGCAGGAAATCGTCGAAGGCCCAGGCCGACAGGTCCCACAGTTCGTGGTGCAGGAATTCCTTGGAGACGATGCCGCGATTGAACACGGTCGGCGCGCCGGGGCGGTCGCCTTCGCAGTTGGAAACCAGCGGAAAATCCACTTCGATGACTTCGGCGCCGGCCGCTTCCAGCGCGGTGCGGGCCTGGTTCCACAGGTCGATCACCGAAGCGCGGGTGTTGATCCGCTGCCCGGTCGGGCCGCCGATGCCTGGGGCTTCGCTGGTGCCGGCTTCGGGGTCGGCATTGATGTACATCTTCGGCACGCCGAGGCGTTTACCGGCCAGTGCATCGGACTTTACCGCCAGCTCGGCGTAGGAGGCCGGGCGCACCGAATCGACGCTCGGGATCGGTACCCACGGCTGCAGGCGCCACAGATCGCCACGGGTGTCGGGGTCTTCGGCGACCACCACGTCGAGCACCTCAAGCAGATCGGCCATGGTGCGGGCATACGGCACCACCACGTCCATGGTCGGCGTCAGCGGCCAGTTGCCGCGCACCGAAATTACTCCGCGCGATGGCGTGTAGGCGCACAAACTGTTGTTCGATGCCGGGCCGCGACCGCTCGACCAGGTTTCTTCCGCCAGACCGAACGCCGAGAAGCTCGCCGCGGTCGCGGTGCCGGCACCGTTGGACGAGCCGGAAGCAAACGGCGCAGTCAGATAAGCAGCGTTATACGGGCTTTCGGCCCGGCCATAGACGCCACGCTGCATGCCGCCATTGGCCATCGGCGGCATGTTGGTCTTGCCCAGGCAGATCGCCCCGGCGGCACGCAGGCGTTCGATGGTGAAGGCTTCGCGATGCGCCACCAGATCGGCGAAGGCCGGGCTGCCCGAGGCGGCGGTCAGCCCCTTGACCAGATAGCTGTCCTTGGCGGTGTAGGGGATGCCGTCGAGCGGGCCGAGGATTTCGCCCTTGGCCCGTCGCGCGTCGGACGCCCGGGCTTCGGCCATTGCTTCGGGATTGCGCACCACCACGGCATTCAGTGCGGTGGCGGTGTTCGGGCCGTCGTAGGCGTCGATCCGGGCCAGATAGGCCTGCACCAGTTCAACCGCGGTGGTCTGGCCGGCTTCGAGCGCCGCGCGTAATTGAGCAATGGAGACTTCAGTGACTTCGATCATGCTGTTACCGCCGACAGGTTCGCTAAAGGGGTGGGTCATTATGGTTATCGTCGAAACGTGTGAAGAATTACCGATGGGCGAAACTCTACCCTGAACTTTGCCGAATGGCATGTGCTAATTCGATAAATATCGACAAAACTCAGCGAAAAAATTCCCCCGGTGTCTCGCCAAACTGTTGGCGGAAGGCTGCGATGAACGCCGAGGTCGAGTCATAACCGCAGGCCAGAGCCACGTCGGTGACCCGTTCGCCGCGTTCCAGCGGAGTCAGCGCACCTAGCAAACGCAAGCGCTGGCGCCAGGCGCGGAAGGTCAGGCCGGTGTCGCGTAAAAACAAGCGGCTGAGGGTTTTTTCGGTGACGCCGAATTTTTCGCTCCAGTGCTGCAGTGTGGTCTGCTGTTCCGGATGTTGCTCTAGGCTTTGATAGATCTGTCGCAGGCGGCTGTCCTGGGGCAGTGGCAGCATCAGGTCGATCTGCGGCGCCTCGGCCAGTTGATCGAGGATCACCTGGGCCAACCGACCATGTGCGCCACCCTCGTCATATTCCACCGGGACCAGACTGAACGCGCGGATCAGTTCGCGCAGCAGGTCGCTGACGCCCAGCACATGACAGCGCTCCAGCGCCCAGCCGGCCACGCTGCAATCGATGTACAGGCTGCGCATTTCGGTGTGCGGCGAGCTGAACACTCGGTGCGGCACGCCCGCCGGAATCCACACCGCGCGCTCGGGTGGCGCGACGAAACGCCCGGCGCCGGTCTGCACTTCGAGCACGCCCTGAATCGCGTACGACAATTGCACCCACGGGTGGCTGTGACGCCGGGTCAGTGCGCGATTGGGCAGCGATTCGGTGCGCCCGTACAGCGCACGGGGCAGGCTGGGCAGCCCGGGAATGCTGCGCCGGAAGCTTTTCTCATGTCCTTTAGGCGGCATCTGTTGGCTCTTCGGCGTTAGTCGGTAATTCCCACTCACGTTAGAGTCGCAATCACGTACTGGCAACCCCCGGATGAGCAAACCATGACCCGCCCAAGATTCCTGCCCGACAACTTCACCCTGACCCTGATCGGCGTCGTGCTGCTGGCCAGTTTTCTGCCGGCCAGCGGGCAGGTCGCGGTGGGGTTCGGCTGGCTGACCAATATCGCCATCGCGCTGCTGTTTTTCCTCCACGGCGCGAAACTGTCGCGTGAATCGATCATCGCCGGTGCCGGCCACTGGCGCCTGCATCTGTTGGTGTTCGGCCTGACCTTTGTGCTGTTCCCGCTGCTCGGGCTGGCGTTGAAACCACTGCTGTCGCCACTGATTGGTGACAAGCTGTACATGGGCATGCTGTATCTCTGCGCGTTGCCCGCCACCGTGCAGTCGGCAATTGCCTTCACCTCGCTGGCCCGAGGCAATATCCCGGCGGCGATCTGCAGTGCAGCGGCGTCGAGCCTGTTCGGGATCTTTCTCACGCCGTTGCTGGTGACGCTGCTGCTGAACGTGCACGGCGACGGCGGTTCGACCCTGGATGCGATCCTGAAGATCAGCGTACAACTGCTGCTGCCTTTCATTGCCGGGCAGATCGCTCGGCGCTGGATCGGCGCGTGGGTCGGGCGCAACAAGAACTGGCTGAAGTTTGTCGATCAGGGCTCGATTCTGCTGGTGGTGTACGGCGCGTTCAGCGAGGCGGTCAACGAGGGCATCTGGCATCAGATTCCGGTAGTCGATCTGCTGGGGCTGGTGGTGGTCTGCTGCATCCTGCTGGGGCTGGTGCTGTTGGCGTCGACCTTGTTGGGCAAGGCGTTCGGTTTCAGCCAGGAAGACCGCATCACCATTTTGTTCTGCGGTTCGAAGAAGAGCCTGGCCACCGGCGTGCCGATGGCACAGGTGTTGTTTGCCGGCAGCACGATTGGCGTGTTGATTCTGCCGCTGATGCTGTTCCATCAGATTCAGCTGATGGTCTGTGCGGTGCTGGCGCAGCGTTATGCCAAGCGGCCGGAATCGGTGCCGGAGTTGATGGCGCAGGTTGATCCATAATGCAGTGATGCCCGGCGGTCAGCCATCGCGAGCAGGCTCGCTCCCACAGTTGACCGCGCAGGGCATTACAGCGCAAGAATCCTTCAGTCCTGCGTAACGTGTTTCGGGCCGGCCAGTGCCCAGGCAATCAGGCCAAACAACGGCACGAACACGATGGCGATAATCCACACGCCTTTGTTGCTGCCTTTGCCTGCGCTCTTGCGCACGCGGTTGATCGCCCACAATTCGATGATCACAAGAACGACGGCGAGTACGATCCAGACGGGTTCAATTTGCATGGGCTACCTCCTGATGGTCTTTCAGTTAGGTGAGTCCAAACGCGCAGGGTTCATTTAAATTGCGCCGCTGCCTCCCGAATATTTAACCGCAGCGGCCGCCCGCGACGGCACGTTGAGCGTGCGCAACAGCGACGACACATGGATGCGCACGGTGAACGGCGAAATATCCAGTTCTCGGGCGATCTCCTTGTTGGTCTTGCCTTGGGCGATCAGCCGTAACACATCCTGCTGACGCGGGGTGAGGGCGGTGCCGGTCTCCAGCGGCAGCAGCCCGGAAGGCGCGAACCTGACCAGCACTTCGCCTTCGCGGATCGCCAGAATGGCCTGACCGATCTCATCCGGGACAATGTTCTTGCCGATGAAACCGTCGATGCCGGCCGCCATTACCTCACCAATCAACGCCTCGTCGTCGACCATCGACACTACGATCAAAGTGGTGCGCGGCAGTTTTTTGCGCAGCTCGGCGAGTTGGCTGATGCAGGTCAGGCCGGGGAAGCGCAGGTCGAGAATCAGTGTGTCCGGCTCGCTGCCGTCGGGCAGCAAGGCCAGCACGGCGTCGAGGTCGCCGGCCTCCTCGATAGTCGCCTCGGGCAACAACCGCTGCACGGTGCGCCGCATGGCTTCGCGAAACAACGGGTGATCGTCGGCTATGATGATGCGGCATGTCATGACGTGACCCTCCCTGGATCAGCGTGGTTTACGGCATGCACCTTAGCACCGCAAGCGCAGATTGCCTGCCGACCGCTGCTGAATCTGACGACTGTCGCACAAGGACGTTGCCCATGAAGTTCGAGAAAAACACCGAGCTGGATCAGGCCAATCTGCGGATCATCATCGCCAGCATTGCCATGGTTTACATCTGCGTGCTCGGTGTATTGCCGGGTCAGCGCTTCGATGTCTATCTGCCGGTGGTGGTCTACATCACGCTGTTTCTGCTGGCGTCGATTGTCCTGCGCCAGGCCATCGCGCGCTGGCCGGGTCATTACCCGGCGCGACGAATATTCGCGATGATTCACGATTACACCGGCACCTGTTTCGGCCTGGTGCTCGGCGGTGAAGCGGCGTTGCCGCTGTACGCGGTGATCATCTGGGTCAACCTGGGCAACGGCATGCGCTACGGCTCGCGCTATCTGGCGATTGCCACGGGGTTGGCGCTGCTGGCGTTGCTGGCGGTCTATCGGTTGACGCCGGTGTGGCAGGCGCAGCCGTACATGGTGCTGATGTTGATGCTCACCAGCACCGTGATTCCGTTCTACGCGCACTTGCTGCTGGAGCGCACGCGCAAGGCCTCCGAAGAGGCGGTCGCGGCCAATCTGGAAAAGTCGCGGTTTCTCGCCCAGGCCAGCCATGATCTGCGCCAGCCGATTCACTCCATCGGCCTGTTCACGGCGTGCCTGCGTGAATCGCGTCTGGGCGAGCAGGAACGGCAACTGGTCGACAACATCGACCGTTCGCTGCTCAACGTCTCGCAGTTGTTCCGTTCGATTCTTGACCTCTACACCCTCGACAACGGGCGCATCCTGCCCAGATTGCAAGTGTTCAATCTCGGCGAGTGGCTGGCCGACCTGATCCGCCAGAACGCCGAGGCGGCACGCTGGGCCGGTGTGGAATTGCGCCTGCGTCCGTGCCAGCACTGGGTACAGAGCGATCCGGCGTTGCTCGCGACCATGGTGCAGAACGTGCTTTCCAATTGCTTCAAATACGGCGCGCAACGCCCGGTACTGATCGGCGTGCGCAAGCGTGGCAACGGGCTGGCCATCGTGATTTATGACCGCGGCAACGGCATTGCCGAGGAGCATCTGCCGAAGGTCTTCGAGGAGTTTTATCGGGTGCGTCAGGTGCGCGACAAGGACGTGGAAGGCGTCGGCCTCGGGCTGTCGATCGTCAAGCGTCTGGGGCAGTTGATCGGCGTCGATGTGGCCTTGCGCTCGCAGCTTGGGCGCGGCACAGCGGTCTCCCTGTATGGCTTGCCGGTGGCCGTGGCGCCGCAGTTGCCGGTCATGCGTGACGATGTGCGGCAGGCCGGCCTGTTGACCGGGCTGAAGGTGTGTCTGGTGGAGGATGATCGCAACGTCTTGCTGGCGACCTCGGCGCTGCTCGAGCGCTGGGGCTGCGTGGTGCAAGGCGAATTGAGCGGGCAGGGGCTGGTCACCGATTGCGACATCATCGTCGCCGATTACGATCTGGGTCCACATTCCACGGGCATCGAGTGCATTGACGAGGTGCGGCGCCAGCGTGGCTTTGCGGTGCCAGCGATGATCATCACCGGGCATGACATCGAGAAAATACAGGCGGCCTTGCACGACCGCCAAATTGCCATCCTGTCCAAACCGGTACGCCCGGCCGAGCTGCGCGCGACCTTGCGCAGCCTGCGCGACCGGCAAACCGAGCCGGCCGAGCAGGTTTGACTCAACGCTTGCAGAGGTAGTCCTGAGTGATGGTGGTTTGCAGGCAGTTGAACTGGCCCATGGTGCGGCAGATGTTCTTCTCGGAACCGGTCACCTCGGCGTTCTTGTAGCCCCAGGTCTTGCAGCGCTCCATCGCCACAGTCAGACCTTGTGCGGCGTTGGTCTGGCCGCTTTCGAACTGACCCAATTCGTAGGAGACCTGGACCACGCCGTCGTTCTTGCTGCCACCGGTGGCTTCCCATTGTTTGGGCGTGGCGCAGCCTGTCAGAGCGAGGGCCGTGAGAGTGAGAGTTGCGATCAGGATTTTCATGATGGAACGTAGTCCTTTACCGGGGATGAAGGTTTACTGGAACGGAATCGGCGAGGCGCCTTTGGGCAGGCACGACAGCGGCGGGGTCATGATGCCCATGCTCGCCACGGCGATAATCGCGCCGCTGGGCAACTCGCAGTTGTACTCGCCGGCGGAGGTGTACGCGGTGTAGTAGGTGAGGGTGCTGTCGCTGCGGATGTTGTCGATTTTCGACACCGGCTTGCCGATGACCGTCTGCGCGCGCTCTTTCATGCTGGCTTCGGTGGGTTTGGCGGTCTGGCAGCCGCTGGCGCCAAGCAACAAAGCGCTGACGATCGCCACTTTGCACAGATTGGAATGCAGTTTCATGGTGTTTCTTCCTTGGTGTTGTTCTGATTTCCAGGCACGACGATCCCGCGCACTGCACAGCGGCAATGTTGGGGAGCATCGGGGGTTGCGAGGGAATATAACGCCGGGTGGCGGGGCGGTCGATTAGCACAAATGTGCTAGTGCGGCGGAGGGAGAGGCGACCCAATGGGTCGCCTCGCGCCGATTACTGAGGGGAGTTGAACTGGTCGGAATAGCTGCCGGTCATCAGCGCCGAAGCGACGCGATCAGAACCGACGCCGACGCGTGAGTAGGCATAGCGATTGGCGCCGACCTTGTCGGTGCCGTCGGAAGCCAGTGCGCCTGCGCCGACGTGATCGGAGCCATCGGAGGCTACTGCGCCAGCCCCGACGTGATCGGAACCATCCGAGGCGACTGCACCAGCCCCGACATGATCAGAACCGTCCGAGGCGACTGCACCAGCCCCGACATGATCGGAACCGTCCGAGGCGACTGCACCAGCGCCGACATGATCGGAACCGTCCGAGGCGACTGCACCAGCGCCGACATGATCGGAACCGTCCGAGGCGACTGCTCCAGCGCCGACATGATCGGAACCGTCCGAGGCGACTGCACCAGCGCCGACGTGATCGGAACCATCGGACGCCACTGCGCCAGCACCGACATGATCAGAGCCATCGGATGCCACTGCAGCGGCTCCGACATGATCCGAACCATCAGAGGCCACCGCCTGCGGCTGCGCAGCCCAAACCGTTGGCAACATCACGGTCGCCGCGACCGCAAGAATGGCGCCTGACAAAAGCGTGTGTTTCATGATTTTCTCCACGACCCATCAGCCACACAGCATTCGTTGGCCCGGGGTTGACCAGGTTGGCAATTGGCACGGGCGCGCTCGATGGGCGCACGGGTGTCGACGTTTTTGCATGAAACCGCGTTAGCGAACTGAAAAGTATAGATCGGCAAAATGCAGGCGCAGGTGCGACAACATGCAAGCGATAGTCGGTTAACTTCCTTGCACAGGGGCGCTTGAAGGAAATCAGTCTAAAAACACCACCCGCGACTCGATGGCTTTTGCTAGCCTCAAAGGTGTAGGCGAAGACGCAGACTGATGCGCAAGCGGATAGCAAGGGGACGTGGGGCGCGTTCCGAAGGGTACACGGTTAGAAAGATCTCCGCGCTGAGATCCAGCCCTTATGCCGTGTGAGGCAGCAAAGCACCGCTCTTTTTCCATGGTTGCTTTTGTACTGTGAGAGGCCCGATAAACCTTGTAAGCCAGAGACCAGCACTGGCCGCCTACTCGAACACCAAAGCCCGCATTGCTGCGGGCTTTGTCGTTGTTGCAGGGTCAGATTTTGGTCAGTGCGTGCGCCAGATCGGCGCGCAGGTCTTCGAGATCTTCGACCCCCACCGACAGACGCACCAGGCCATCGCCGATGCCCAGTTTCGCGCGGGTTTCAGCTGGAATGGTCGCGTGGGTCATGATCGCCGGATGCTCGATCAGGCTTTCAACACCGCCCAAACTCTCTGCCAGGGCAAAGATCTTCACGTTTTCCAGAAAGCGCCGTGCGCCCTCCAGATCACTGTTCAGATCCACCGAGATCATCCCGCCAAAACCATGCATCTGCCGTTTGGCCAACTCATGCTGCGGGTGCGACGGCAGGCCCGGGTAGTAGACGCGTTTGACCTGCGGTTGCTGCTCCAGCCACTTGGCCAGTTCCAGCGCGTTGCTGCAGTGACGTTCCATGCGCAGCGCCAGGGTTTTCACCCCGCGCAGGGTCAGGAACGCATCGAACGGCCCGGAAATCGCGCCGACCGCGTTTTGCAGGAAGCCGAGTTTGTCCGCCAGTTCGGCATTCTGCCCAACCACCGCGATACCACCGATCACGTCGGAGTGACCGTTCAGGTACTTGGTGGTCGAGTGCAGCACGATGTCGAAACCCAGCTCCAGCGGGCGCTGGATATAGGGGCTGGCGAAGGTGTTGTCGGCAACGCTGATGATCCCGCGTGCGCGGCAGATGCGCGCAATCGCGGCCAGATCCGACAGGCTCAGCAGCGGGTTGGTCGGCGACTCGACAATGACCAGGCGGGTGTCATCCTGCAGCGCCGCTTCGAACGCCGCCAGGTCAGTCAGATCGACATAGCTGAAACGATGCCCGGCACTGCGCTGACGGACCTTGTCGAACAGGCGGAACGTGCCGCCGTACAGGTCATTGCCGGAGATCACGTGCGAACCGGCATCGATCAGTTCGAGCACGGTGGAAATCGTCGCCAGCCCGGAAGCGAACGCGAACGCGCGGGTGCCACCTTCCAGATCCGCCACGCAACGCTCCAGGGCAAAACGCGTCGGGTTGTGCGAGCGCCCGTAGTCGAAGCCCTTGTGCACGCCGGGGCTGTCTTGCAGGTACGTCGAGTTGGCGTAGATCGGCGGCATCAGCGCGCCGGTGGTCGGGTCAGGCGTTTGCCCGGCATGGATCACCCGGGTCGCGAAGCCTTGGGATTTATCGTCGTGCTGACTCATGCGAGGGATCTCCGTAATTGGTTGAGCATGTCGGTGCGGGTAATCAGGCCGTGGAAGCCCGAAGCATCGGCGATGATCGCGACGAGGCCGCGACTGAGCACCGCTTCCAGCTCGGCGAGGTTGGCACCGGGGGCGAGGGTTTGCAGTTTGTCGGTCATCACGCTGGAGACCGATTGACTGAAGCGCGCAGCGTCTTCGTGCACTGGCAGCAGGATGTCGGATTCGTCGATCACGCCGACCAGTTGTTTGCCTTCAACCAGCACCGGCAATTGCGAAACATCCGCCAGGCGCATGCGCTGGAACGCGGTCAGCAGGGTGTCGTCGGGGCCGACGCTGATCACGCGGCCATCTTCGAAGCGCCGGGCGATCAGATCGCGCAGGTCGCCATAGCGCTTGCGCTGCAACAGGCCTTGATCGGTCATCCACTGGTCGTTGTAAACCTTGGACAGATAGCGCGTGCCGGTGTCGCAGACGAAGCTGACCACGCGTTTCGGCTCGGTCTGTTCGCGGCAGTAACGCAGCGCGGCGGCGAGCAGGGTGCCGGTGGACGACCCCCCGAGAATGCCTTCGGCCTTGAGCAACTGGCGGGCGTGATCGAAGCTTTCTTCATCGCTGATCGAGTAGGCGTGACGCACGCTGCTGAGGTCGGTGATCGACGGAATGAAATCTTCGCCGATGCCTTCCACCGCCCACGACCCGGGCGTTGGCATTGTGCCGTCGCGGCTGTACTGAGCCATCACCGAACCGACCGGGTCGGCGAGGACCATTTGCAGATCCGGTTGTACCCGTTTGAAGAAACGGCTCAGGCCGGTCAGGGTGCCGGCGGAACCGACGCCAACCACGATCGCATCCAGATCATGCTCGGTCTGCGCCCAGATCTCCGGCGCGGTGCTGCACTCGTGTGCCAGCGGGTTGGCGGGGTTGTTGAACTGGTCGGCGAAGAACGCGCCGGGAATGTCTTTGGCCAGGCGTGCGGCCACGTCCTGGTAATACTCGGGGTGGCCCTTGCCTACGTCGGAGCGGGTGATGTGCACCTCGGCGCCCATGGCTTTCAAGTGCAGGACTTTCTCGGTGGACATCTTGTCCGGGACTACCAGCACCACGCGGTAGCCTTTGGCCCGGCCGACCAGCGCCAGACCCAGACCGGTGTTGCCGGCGGTGGCCTCGACGATGGTGCCACCCGGTTGCAGGCGCCCGTCGCGTTCAGCGGCATCAATCATCGCCAGACCGACGCGGTCCTTGATCGAGCCGCCGGGGTTTTGTGATTCCAGTTTGAGAAACAGTGTGCAGAGGCCGGTATCGAAGCGGGTAACTTGTACCAGCGGCGTATTGCCGATCAGCCCAAGTACGGCAGGGCGTGAATCCTTTGACATTTCTTCACCTCTTGTAGTGGTGTTGATCGCGTTCCATTCGCGGGGAAAAGCTCGCGTGCAACATAGGCTTAGACATGATCCGTCGCAACCTTTAACCCGCCGCTGCGTCAGCCATTTCGATCTAACCATAGAACAGAATCGAAGCCTGTAACGGCGCGGTTTCAGAGGGTTTACATCAAGGCGCCATCAAGTATTGAAAGGGCGTCGCCAGCGTCCCTCAAAGCTTGATCTGCGGAGGAATATCCTGCAGGGCGAATCGTGTTTTCAGCGGGCATACGGCCGACAACTGATCATGAGGGAAACTTGTGATCATCAAGATTAAAATGAGTTTGTCTCACTAGAGGCTGATCCTGACAATGGCCGCCATCAACAAGACATTGGAGTTGTTTGTCATGGCACTGGCCCATTCCCTCGGATTTCCGCGCATTGGTCGCGACCGCGAACTGAAAAAAGCGCAAGAGGCGTTCTGGAAAGGAGAACTGAACGAGGCCGGCCTGCGTGAAGTGGGTCGTGAACTGCGCAAGGCCCACTGGGACCTGCAAAAGAACGCCGGCATCGAGCTGCTGCCAGTGGGCGATTTCGCCTGGTACGACCAGGTGCTGACCCATTCGCTGATGTTCGGCGTGGTTCCCGAGCGCTTCCGACCGCACGACGGCAAAGCCAGCCTGCAAACCTTGTTCGGCATGGCCCGTGGCGTCAGCGACAGTTGCTGTGGCGGTGCGCATGCGCAGGAAATGACCAAGTGGTTCGACACCAACTACCACTACCTGGTCCCGGAATTCAGCGTTGATCAACAGTTCCAGCTCGGCTGGGAACAGTTGTTCGAAGAAGTCGAAGAGGCCCGTGCCCTCGGTCATAACGTTAAACCGGTGATCATCGGCCCACTGACTTATCTATGGCTGGGCAAGGCCAAAGGCGCCGAGTTCGACAAGCTGGAATTGCTTGATCGTTTGCTGCCGCTGTACGGGCAGATTTTCGCGCGGCTGGCCGCCCTTGGTGTGGAATGGGTGCAGATAGACGAGCCGATTCTGGTGCTCGACTTGCCGCAGGAGTGGAAGAATGCTTTCGAGCGTGCCTATAACCAGATCCAGCGTGATCCGCTGAAAAAACTGCTCGCCACTTACTTCGGTGGTCTGGAAGAGAACCTCGGTCTGGCCGCCAATCTGCCGGTCGACGGTTTGCACATCGACCTGGTACGTGCAGCGGAACAGTACCCGACCATCCTGGATCGCCTGCCGGCCTACAAAGTGCTGTCGCTGGGTGTGGTCAACGGCCGCAACGTCTGGCGCTGCGATCTGGAACATGCGCTGGCGACGTTGCAGCATGCGCATGAACGTCTGGGGGATCGGCTGTGGGTCGCGCCGTCCTGCTCGTTGTTGCACAGCCCGGTGGATCTGAACCGCGAAGACCAGCTCGATGCCGAGCTGAAAAGCTGGCTGGCATTTGCCGTGCAGAAGTGCGAAGAAGTCGCCGTGCTGGCGCAGGCGGTCAGCGAGCCGGAAGCGCCGAAAGTGCTGCGCGCCTTGGCCCAAAGTCGCTCGGTACAGACCAGCCGCGCCGCCTCGCCTCGTATTCACAAACCGGCAGTGCAGGCCCGTGTGGCGGCCATTACTGCGCAGGACAGCCAGCGCCAATCGCCGTTTACCCAGCGCATCGCCAAGCAGCGCGCCGGCCTCGATCTGCCACTGTTTCCGACCACGACTATCGGTTCGTTCCCGCAAACCGCGTCGATCCGTCTGGCGCGGCAGTCGTTCAAGCAAGGCAAGCTGAGCGAAGCCGAATACACCGAAGCCATGTACAGCGAAATCCGCCACGCTGTGCAAATCCAGGAACAGTTGGGCCTTGATGTGCTGGTGCACGGTGAAGCCGAGCGCAACGACATGGTCGAGTACTTCGCCGAGCAACTCGACGGCTACGCGTTCACCCGTTTTGGCTGGGTGCAGAGCTACGGTTCGCGCTGCGTGAAACCGGCGGTGATCTTCGGTGATCTGAGCCGCCCGCAAGCCATGACCGTGGAGTGGATCCGCTACGCTCAGGGCCTGACCGACAAGGTCATGAAAGGCATGCTGACGGGACCTGTGACCATGCTGATGTGGTCGTTCCCGCGCGAAGATGTGTCCCGTGAAGTGCAGGCGCGGCAACTGGCGCTGGCGATTCGTGACGAAGTGGTGGATCTGGAAGCCGCCGGGATCAAGATCGTGCAGATCGACGAAGCCGCCTTCCGCGAAGGTCTGCCGTTACGCCGCGCGCAGTGGCAGCACTATCTGGATTGGGCCACCGAAGTGTTCCGCCTGTGCGCCTGCGGCGTGCGTGACGAAACGCAGATCCATACGCACATGTGCTACAGCGAGTTCAATGATGTGATCGAGTCCATCGCCGCCATGGACGCCGATGTGATCACCATCGAAACCTCGCGCTCGGACATGGAATTGCTGGAGGCGTTCGAGGCCTTCGATTACCCGAACGAGATCGGCCCGGGCGTCTACGACATTCACTCGCCGCGGGTGCCGGATGCTTCGGAAATGGCCAACCTGCTGCGTAAGGCAGCACAGCGGATTCCGGCGGAACGGTTGTGGGTCAACCCGGATTGCGGTCTGAAAACCCGTGGCTGGCCGGAGACGGAAGCGGCGCTGGTGCACATGGTCAACGCTGCCCGGCAACTGCGCAAAGAACTGGCCTGAGGAGACAACCACCAAACCCTGTGGGAGCGAGCCTGCTCGCGAAGGCGGCGTGTCAGTCGAATAATGTTTCTCTGATACACCGCTTTCGCGAGCAGGCTCGCTCCCACAATGGGTTCAGTGATCGGTCAGTGATGGCTCATCAAACCGTGCAACACACCGAGGCGCAGCCCCGGTTCCGACGGCACCATCTGCGAAATGCCAAACACCTTGAACGCCGCCAGCATCAGCACCAGCCCTCCCGGGAGGATGCTCTGGCGATGCGGTTGCAGACCGGCGAGCTTCAGTTGTTGAACGTTCTTCACCTTCAGCAGCAACAGCGACAAACGCAACAACCCACCATAGGTGATGCCATCCTGACCGAAGTCATTCAAGCGATTGGCCTTGAGCACCTTCGCCAGCATCCGCGCCGTGCCGGAGGAACCAATGGTCTGTTGCCAGCCCTGCGCGCGATAGCGGCGGGCGACTTTTTCGAATTGCAGGATCGCCACGCGCTCGGCTTCCTGCAGTGCACCGGGCGCGATGCGTCCGTCAGGGAAATAGCGTGCGCCCAGGCTGCCGCTGCCGATGGCGATGCTTTCGGTGAGCAGCGGTTGCGACCCCTGGCCGAGAATCAGCTCGGTGGAACCACCACCGATGTCGACCACCAGCCGCATGTCCTCCGCCCCCGGCAGGGTATGAGCGACGCCGGCATACACCAGTTGCGCCTCTTCATGGCCGGAGATGACGTCGATGCGAAAACCCAGATGGCGTTCGGCACTGTGCAGAAACAACTGCGCATTGTCGGCCTCGCGCACCGCGCTGGTCGCCACGGCCCGCACCTTGCCGGCCTCGAAGCCGCGCAGTTTCTTGCCGAACCGCGCCAGCGCCTGCCAGCCACGATCCAGCGCCATTTCGTCCAGTGCACCGCCGTCGAAGCCTTCGGCCAGCCGCACCGGTTCACGCAGGGTTTTGACTTCCTGAATCATGAAGCCTTTTCGACTGCGAACCGACTGGCCGATCATCAGGCGAAACGCATTCGAGCCCAGGTCGATGGCGGCAAACAGCGAGGCGTCTTCTTTCATGGGAATCCCTGCGAAACATCCGTCGAAGGGTCAAGACGGTTTGCGAGGATTCTGCGATGCGCTTGATGACATCCTGATGACGGGGCAGGGGCGGTTCAGTGAATTGTTGACTGTCATGACACTGTCATTATCCGGCGTCTATCCTGACCCCAATACATCGCGTGTTCTTAAAGTTTTTGCTGCCTCTTTGGGCAGCTTTTTTTTGCCCGCGATTTGGCAGGCCGTGCGCAAGGTTTGCAATCGTGGGCGTCCCTTGGCTAATATACGATCCATATACACTTCGTATCGGATTCGGATATGGGCATCGTAAAGATTTCAGAAGACATGCACGAGAACCTGCGCATCTCCAGCACCGCGCTCAGCCGCTCGATCAACGCGCAGGCCGAGCACTGGATGCGCATCGGCATGCTCGCCGAGCTGCACCCCAACCTCGACCACAGCGCCATTTGCCGCTTGCTGATCCGCGCCGAACAGAACGGCGGGCTGGATCTGCATCAACTGACTCAGGAAGCCGTCAGCGCATGAGAAACCAGATCAAGATCAATACCCCTGCGGAAATCGCGAAGTCGCGTGCGGCGGGCAAACTCGCCGCCGAAGTGCTGGCGATGCTGGTGCCGCACGTCAAGGCTGGGGTGACGACCGATGAGCTGGATCGGTTGTGCAACAATTACATCGTCAATGTGCAGAAAGCCATTCCGGCCAACGTCGGTTATCACGGTTTCCCGAAAACCGTCTGCGCCTCGGTCAACGACGTGGTGTGCCACGGCATCCCGTCGGGCACACCGTTGAAAGACGGCGACATCGTCAATCTCGACATCGCGGTAATCAAGGACGGCTGGTTCGGCGACACCAGCCGCATGTACGTGGTCGGCGAGGCGACGCCTGAAGCACAACACCTGATCAAGACCACCTACGACGCCATGTGCGCCGGCATTCGCAGGGTGCGTCCAGGCGCGACACTGGGCGACATCGGTCATGCGATCCAGAGCCTGGCGGAGAGCGAAGGTTTCAGCGTGGTGCGCGAGTATTGCGGGCATGGCATTGGCAAGGTGTATCACGATGAACCGCAGATCCTGCATTACGGTTTCCCCAATCAGGGCATGAAGCTCAAGGCGGGGATGATCTTCACCGTCGAGCCGATGCTCAATGCCGGCAAGCGTCATGTGAAGAACATGCCGGATGGCTGGACCGTGCTGACCAAGGATGGCTCGCTGTCGGCGCAGTGGGAGCATATGGTCGCGGTGACCGAAACCGGCTTCGAAATTCTCACGGCGTGGCCGGACGCAATGGAAGGTTTCACCCCGATCGCCTGAACACCACCAGACCCCTGTGGGAGCGGGCTTGCTCGCGAATGCGGTGTGTCATTCAACATAAACAGTGACTGACACGTCGCCTTCGCGAGCAAGCCCGCTCCCACAGGGGGGATTTGCGGTGCTGCCGAGATTCTCAGTGAGAACCGGCCGCTTTGTTGAGGTCGCTTTCAGCCCATTCGGTGTAGACGCAGGCATCCGCCGTGGCCCAGCGCACTCGCACCGGATCGCCAGCCTTGAGCGGCATGCCCGCCGCCGACAGCGCTTTCACCGTCATCGAAGTACCGCCCGACGTCACCACGCTGCACGTCTGGCTTTCGCCAAGAAACAGCACCTCCACGACCTTGGCCGACACCTCATTCCAACCCGCTGCCAGCGGCTCCTCGCTCGCCTGCTGCACGCTCAGTGCCACAGCCTTTTCCGGCCGCACCATCAACAACACGTCCTGATCGGTGTGCAGCCCGGCGGTCAGGCGAATCGACAATGACTGTCCTTCAAACGAAGCCGCCGCATTGCCCTGCGCCTTGAGCTTGAGGAAGTTCGAGTTGCCGAGGAATGACGCGACAAACGCGTTCGGCGGATTCTGATACAGGTCATAACCGCTGCCCAGGCCAACAATCTTGCCGTGACTGAAAATTGCGATGCGCTGCGACAGGCGCATGGCTTCTTCCTGATCGTGGGTCACGTAGACGATGGTGATGCCCAGGCGCCGATGCAGCTGGCGCAGTTCATCCTGCAAGTCTTCACGCAGTTTTTTGTCCAGCGCACCGAGGGGTTCGTCCATCAACAGAATACGTGGCTCGTAGACCAGCGCCCGGGCGATGGCGACGCGTTGCTGTTGTCCGCCAGACAACTGCGAAGGGCGGCGATGGGCGAATTGTTCGAGCTGCACCAGTTTCAACATCGCATCGACACGCTTGTCACGTTCGGCGGCAGCGAGTTTGCGAATCGCCAACGGGAAAGCGATGTTGTCGCGCACCGACAGATGCGGGAACAGCGAATAGCGCTGGAACACCATGCCGATGTCGCGCTTGTGCGGCGGCACGTTGACCAGCGACTGACCGTTGACCAGGATCTCGCCACTGCTCGGGGTTTCGAACCCGGCGAGCATCGACAGCGTGGTGCTTTTGCCCGAGCCGCTGGAGCCGAGGAAGGTCAGGAACTCGCCGTCCTTGATGTCCAGCGAGATGTTGTCGACGGCGGCAAAGTCGCCGTAGTGCTTGTTCAGATTGCGCAGGCTGACCAGGGGTTTGTCGTTCTGCTGGGATGCGTCTTTGATCACGGCACTCATGTCGTACTCCTGGGCGCTCAGGCGCGGATTTCGTTGCGCCGGCGCAGCGCGGCGGCGATCACCATGACCAATACCGACAGGCCGATCAGCAGCGTCGAAGCGACGGCAATCACCGGGGTCAGGTCCTGGCGCAGGGTGGTCCACATTTTCACGGGAAGAGTTTGCAGGGTCGGGCTAGCCATCATCACGCTGAGCACTACTTCGTCCCACGAAACCAGAAAGGCGAAGAGGGCGCCGGCCACCATGCCCGGGCGAATCGCCGGGAACGTCACCTTGAACACCGCTTGCAGGCGTGAGGCACCGCAGATCACCGCCGCGTCTTCAATCGACTGATCGAACAGCTTCAGCGAGTTGATGATCGAGATGATGGTGAACGGCAGCGCGACGATCACATGGCTGACCACAAACGCAAACATGGTCCCGGTGTAACCGAGCTTGAGAAACAGCGCGTACACCGCCACGGCGATGATCACCAGCGGCACGATCATCGGCAGGGTGAACAGGCCGTAGAGCATTTCCCGTCCGGGAAAACGCCCGCGCACCAGAGCAAATGCGGTTGGCAGACCGAGGGCCACGGCGCAGATTGTGGTCAACACGGCGACCTTGAGGCTGGCCGCCGCAGCGCTCATCCAGTCGGCGTTGGAGAAGAACTGGCCGTACCATTTCAGCGTCCAGCCCGGCGGCGGGAACACCAGCCACTGCGATGAGCCGAACGACAGCAGGACGATGAAGACTATCGGCAACAGCAGGAACAGGCCGATCAAACCGGTGGTTGCGTAGAGCCCGAAACGCATCCGCCGGCTCATGGCATTGGGAGTCAGGAGCATCTCGGCTTACCTCGCATTGCTGGCGCCAACCGGGGATTCCGGCTGAAGCTTCAGGTAGAAGTAGAACAGCACCAGCGTGATCGCGATCAGCAACGCGGCGCCGGCACTGGCCAGGCCCCAGTTGAGGAACGATTGCACCTGCTGAATGATGAACTCCGGCAGCATCATGTTCTGCGCCCCACCCAGCAGCGCCGGGGTGACGTAGTAACCGAGCGACATCACGAACACCATCAACCCACCGGACGCCAGACCTGGCCGGCACAGCGGCAGGAACACCCGGAAGAAGTTGGTCCACGGGCTGGCGCCGCAGATCGAGCCGGCTTGGAGAATCATCGGGTCGATGGCCTGCATGGTCGCCTGCAACGGCAGGACGATGAACGGGATCATGATGTAGCTCATGCCGATCACCACGCCGGTCAGGTTGTGCACCATTTCCAGCGGCTGATCTATGATGCCCAGCGCCATCAGCGCCTTGTTGATCACCCCCGAGGCTTGCAGCAACACCAGCCACGAATAGGTGCGGGCGAGCAGGCTGGTCCACATCGATAGCAGCACGATATTGAGGATCCAGCGGCCCCAGCCGCGCGGCACCAACGTGATCGCCCAAGCCAGCGGGAAGCCCAGCAACAGGCTGAAAATCGTCACCAGCCCGGCTACCGAAAAGGTGTTGAGCAGCACCCGCGCATACGCCGAGTTGGCGAACAATTGTTCATAGTTGCCAAGGCCCGGGGTCGGTTCCAGCACGCCGCGCAACAACAGGCCAATCAACGGCGCGAGGAAGAACAAACCGAGGAACAATAGTGCCGGGGCGAGATTGCCGGCACCTTTCCAGCGTTGTCTGAAGGTGTGGGTCGAGCCGGCAACGCCGGTGGCGCTCCCGGTCACCGTTGCAGGACGAGGCGCAGCAGCCGCCATTTTCATTTGACCAGCCATTCGTTCCACCGTGTCGCGATGGCCGGGCCGTTCTTGGCCCAGTACGCGAAATCAAGAGTGATCTGATCCTTGGCGTAGGCCGTCGGCAGGTTCGGGGCCAGCACCGAGTCCAGGCGCGCCACGCTGTCGACGTTGACCGGGGCGTAGGCGGTCAGGTTGGAGAAGTCGGCCTGGCCTTTGGCACTGCTGGCGTTGGCCAGAAACTTCATCGCCGCGTCCTTGTTTTTCGAGCCTTTTGGAATTACCAGAATGTCGGCCATGACCAGGTTCTGTTTCCAGCTCACGCCGACCGGTGCGCCGTCTTCCTGCAGGGCGTGAATGCGGCCGTTCCAGAACTGGCCCATGCTCGCTTCACCGGAGGCCAGCAGTTGCTGCGACTGCGCGCCGCCGCCCCACCAGACGATGTCTTTCTTGATGGTGTCGAGTTTCTTGAAGGCGCGATCAAGGTCCAGCGGGTAGAGCTTGTCAGCCGCTACGCCGTCGGCCAGCAGCGCCAGTTCGAGCACGCCAGGGCTTGGCCATTTGTACAGGGCGCGTTTGCCGGGGTAGGTCTTGGTGTCGAACAGCGCGGTCCAGTCTTGCGGCTTGGCGGCGCCGAGCTTGCCCTCGTTGTAGCCGAGGACGAAGGAGAAGAAGAACGAGCCGACGCCGTAGTCGCTGACGAAACGCGGGTCGATCTTGTCGCGCTGGATGACTTTGAAATCGAGGGGTTCGAGCAGGCCTTCAGCGGCGGCGCGCAGGGCGAAATCGGCTTCGACATCGACCACGTCCCACTGCACGTTACCGCTTTCGACCATGGCCTTGAGTTTGCCGTAATCGGTCGGGCCGTCCTGCACCACGGTGATGCCGCTGGCCTTGCTGAATGGATCGGCCCAGGCCTGTTTCTGCGCATCCTGGGTGCTACCGCCCCAGCTGACGAAGTTCACGCTTTCGGCGGCCATTGCAGCCTGGCCGGTCACGCTCAGCAGTCCCGCAAAAAGGATTGCGGTTGCAGCTTTGTTCAACACCATTTTTACGCCCTCATTGTTGTGTTTTTGAGCGGGCTTGCGTTGTTGCCCGCCTGTCGGGAGCAGTAGCCGGACGGTTTTTCAGGTCGTCCGGTCTATGGAATATCATATTATGGTATTCCAAACTTTGTGCAAGCACTTTGCCTTACCGGTTATCTGGCGGATGGGCTTTTTGTGAGCTCGAGGGAATTAAATTGAAATGCAAAACCCTGTAGGAGTGAGCCTGCTCGCGAAAGCGGTGTGACGTTCTGCGATGATGTTGGCTGATCCACCGCTATCGCGAGCAGGCTCACTCCTACAGTTGGAATTGTGGTTGGCGTGGATTATTCGCTGAAGGGGATGCTCTCGACCACTTCCAGGTCATACCCGGTCAGCCCCGCATACTTCAGCGGCGGCCCAAGATGCCGCAGCTTGCCGACGCCCAGGTTCTGCAGAATCTGCGCCCCGGTACCCACCTCCGAATAAATCCGCGATTGCGAGCGACTGAACTGCCTAGGCGGCTGGGTCAGTTGCGGCACGCGCTCGAGTAGCGCCTGCGACGATTCATGATTGGCCAACACCACCACAACGCCATGACCTTCCGCCGCGACCCGTTGCAACGCCGCCCACAGCGTCCAGTTGCTTGGCCCGCTGTACTCGGCGCCGACCAGATCACGCAGCGGATCAATCACATGCACACGCACCAGCGTCGGCTCTTCGCGGCGCAGATCGCCCATCACCATCGCCATGTGCACGCCACCCTCGATGCGGTCTTCGAAAGTGATCAGACGGAACGTGCCATGCACCGTCGGCAACTCACGTTCGCCGATGCGTTCGATGGTGTGCTCGGTGCTCAGGCGATAATGAATCAGGTCAGCGATGGTGCCGATCTTGATCCCGTGCTTGCGGGCGAACACTTCCAGATCCGGGCGGCGGGCCATGGTGCCGTCGTCGTTCATCACCTCGACGATCACCGAGGCCGGGGTGAAACCGGCGAGGCGGGCAAGGTCGCAGCCGGCTTCGGTGTGGCCGGCGCGGGTCAGCACGCCGCCTTCCTTGGCGCGCAGCGGGAAGATGTGCCCAGGCTGCACCAGATCTTCGGCGCGGGCGTCTTTAGCGACGGCGGCCGCAACCGTACGCGCGCGGTCAGCCGCAGAAATGCCAGTAGTGACCCCGACCGCCGCTTCAATCGACACGGTAAACGCGGTACTGAACACGCTGCCGTTGCTCGGCACCATTTGCTCAAGGCCCAGGCGCTGGCAGTGCTCGTCGGTCAGTGTCAGGCAAATCAGCCCGCGTGCTTCACGGGCCATGAAGCTGATCGCTTCGGGCGTGCAACAATCGGCGGCCAGCAGCAGGTCGCCTTCGTTTTCCCGATCTTCGTCATCGACCAGCAGGACCATTTTGCCGAGGCGATAATCTTCGAGGATTTCTTCGATGCTGTTGAAGGCCATGCTGGACTCTCAGGGTTGG
The DNA here is from genome assembly GCF_014200835.1 of Pseudomonas sp. JAI115. Taxonomy (NCBI): domain Bacteria; kingdom Pseudomonadati; phylum Pseudomonadota; class Gammaproteobacteria; order Pseudomonadales; family Pseudomonadaceae; genus Pseudomonas; species Pseudomonas sp. JAI115. The sequence continues at coordinate 489,654 of NZ_JACHCY010000001.1, read as the reverse complement.
TTGCAAATAATATTGGTATACCATAATACAAAATCAACAAAGAGGTCACTATGAAGGCGTACTGGATTGCCCACGTGGATGTCGACGATGCCGAGCACTACAGCCAATACACCCAGCGCGCGCCGAAAGCGTTCGCCAAGTTCGGCGCGAAATTCTTGGCCAGGGGCGGGCGCAGCGAAGCGATGGAAGGCCAGACGACGCCCCAGCGCAGCGTGGTGATCGAATTCGACAACTACGAACAGGCGGTGGCGTGCTACCGCTCGGCGGCGTATCAGGAGGCGAGAAGCTACCGCGAGGAGTGGGCGAGGGCGGAGATCATTATTGTGGAAGGGATGGCGCCGTAAGCGCTTGTTTACGAGTCCAGCTGCGATCTTTTGATGCTCTTTTTCGTGATCAGAAGATCGCAGCTATCAGCGGTTAAGGACTGTGATTCTTTGCTCAGCCTTGTGCTTGAATCTTCCGCCCTAATACGTCCATTACATCACAGCCATCACGAAGCAAAATCGCTGCTGCGTGGGCGAGTTGCTGCACATCGACACCCTTGGCAGCTGAGATATCCAGGCTGGCGAGGCTTTCCATCATCTGTGTAGCTGCCAAAAACCTGCTCGCCGCGCTGCTGTGCAAAATGTCCAGCGGTGCCTGTGTTGAGACCAGGAGCACTGGAATGCTGTCTTCGTTGTGGGTCATAGAAATGTGGGTATTCATACGCCAGCACCTGCCTGAAGATTACATGTGAAGGTTCTTCTCAGCGCTATCGACATATTGTCGACTAGGAATTGTCTGAGTCGATCGCGGCAAGTGTAGGGGATGATTTCTATGGTCGATTCCGTCATGGGTGTAGCTCCGTAAGATCCAGTAGAGCTGCCACAAAAACGCCGTCAAACGAAATTGGGTGGCAACTGTGCGTGGGTTGACGGACCGGCTCTCACGGACACCGGCGCATCCGAAGATGCCCCCCGCACAGTCGCCATTAAGAATGCATCGGACACAGGAGTGCTCGAGCAGAGAAGGCTATGCACGTCGTGAGAAGATTACGGGCCGTCAAACCCGATCACGAATGAGTCGTGACAGGCGCGAGGATAGGGAGTGGGACTAGGGTCGTCAACCAGAGTCGCGCCGGAAAACGCTGCGTGTCCTGTAAGCCGGTTCCGTTTCGTACTTTGCTCGTTCAGGAGTGATCAAGGATCGGTTACTATCCAGCCATTGTGATGTTCAAAGGAGAGAAACAATGGCAGGAAAGCCAGTAGCGCGACTTGGAGATCCAGGAAGTCACGGCGGAAATATCACCACTGGATCGAGCCCAATTTTCGTTAACTCGATGCCTGTAGCTTTGGTAGGAGACACCTATTCCTGCCCTGTTCACGGCAGTAATCCCATAACGTCCGGTGCTCCTCACGTGTTCGGGCTGGGAAAAGATGTAGCACACGTCGGCTCGCAGACAGCGTGCGGAGCGACGATCACTGCCGGGTCTCCCGATACCTTCGTGGGTGAATCCGGTGGAGGGGCGCCCACTAGCTTTTTCTCGCAGTTCCTGAAAGAAAAGACGTTTGTCGAGTTTCAGTTGCTGAACGATAGAGATGAGCCTGTCGCCAACGAGGCGTACGAACTGACACTCCCCGATGGAACGTTGATGACAGGCGTCCTTGACGAAAACGGCTTCGTGCATGTCGCAAACATTCCAAGGGGAAGTTGCAGTATAAAATTCCCGAAACTTGAAGATACGGAACATCTTTAATGGTTCAGCCTACTAAAACTACCAGCACAACACAGGCAGCAAAAAGTACAGGCGCATCGGGGAAAACTACGAAAACCAACCAAGTCGTCGTGTCGGGTGCATATATGGAGATACTTGTGGGTGGCCCTTACACCCGTGACAAGGAAGAGCATCCTTTCGGGCATGCTGCTTTACATGTAGTGGTTGGTTCTAAAGACATCACCTATGACTTTGGGCGCTATGGAAAAACCTGGGGGACGTTTGATAGCGAAGGGGAGGGAGTGCTGAACGTTTGGACATCCTTCAAAGCGTACATCTCGGGTGAGAACAGCTTGGGGCGCACAACAACTGGCTTTGTTTATTTTTTGGATAGTGCAACCGCTGAGGCCGTTATCGCTCACTTCGACGGTATTGTCGCCCAGAAAAAGGAGCTGAGAAGAAAGACAGCAACGTCTGCGCGCTATGTTTTGCCGTCCAACTATCATCCAACTACCAATAACTGCACGACTGTAACGATTGCAGGAGCCAAAATTTCGGGTAAGCCAATCGTGCAGAATCCGTCTAAATATAGCGAAATGCGTGGATTGTCATTCCTGGAAAGGCAAGCTGCGCGCACGCAGACTAAACCTCAGGACGGGATTTTCATGCCTGCGGATTTACAAGCCATGCTCGAAGGAAATACTGAGGCGCACTATGATAAAAAGAATGTTTACAAATAGGCAGATTGGCTTTTGGCTGACGGCGGCTTTATTTGTAAATGCAGTCTTTATGGCTTTTCTGATTTTTGGCGATACTGCAAAGGAACACACTATGAAGATGATTAAAACCAAAGAACCCCTGCTGATCGAAGGGCAAGGTGGCGATGACAATTACTATGTCCTGCCGATGGGGACAACGCTATATCACGATAAAAGCTTTCCAGAAGGGCACGATCGTTATGTTGTGTATCTGAATCACAAAGGTGCCATTGCCCACGAAGAGGTCCCAATGAAGCCTGAATATGGCGGTTCATTTATCGATCCTCTTTGGCTGGCCAATATTGATGCCGATACCTTGAAAGACATTTTCAAGCGTTTCCCGCTCTCCAAAAAAGATATCTCCGCTGCTCTCAAAGCCAATGAAATCACCAAAGATGATCTGGCGGATATCATTCGTGCGATGCCGGACTGAGCACCTATCTACCGAGGAATCGGGCCGGGCTCTGTATCTCTTGCAAGTGACGGCTGATCAACGCATGAAATGAATCTTGCCGCTGTCGTCATTGCCCATGTACATGCCATAGACCCCGGCCTGACGCTCCTCGATATAGCGCTCCAGAATCTGCCGGATCGCCGGGTAATAGATCTGCTCCCACGGAATGTCCTCAGGGGCAAAGAACTTGTAGTCGAGGGTCTCAGGGCCGAACTGCCCGGTGATCTCCAGCGCGATGGCGCGGAAGATGATGTACACCTCGCTGATCTTCGGCACGCTGAAGATCGAATACGGCGAGACGATTTCCGCGCGCACGCCGCTTTCTTCCCAGACTTCGCGCAGCGCCGCCTGCTCGGTGGTCTCGCCGCTTTCCATGAAGCCGGCGGGCAGGGTCCAGGTGCCCGGACGCGGTGGGATCGCCCGTTGGCACAAGAGGTATTTGCCGTCCTGCTCGATGATGCAGCCGGCGATGATCTTCGGATTGACGTAGTGGATGTAGCCGCAGCCGCGGCACATCAGGCGCTCGTGCGTATCGCCCGGCGGTACCTGCTGACCGAGGTCAGGGCCACCGCATTTCGGGCAAAAGCTCGGGCTGAACATGTCAGTGACCTATGCGCGGTTCTTTCAGCGCGATCGGCAGGGTGATGTTCGGCGTGGCGCCGGTCTCTTCCTGTTTGCGCTTGAGGTAGTCGAGGGCCACGGCGGCGGCCGCGCGTACGTGATCGACGCAGGCCTGATGCGCCGCCAGTGGATCACCGCTCTTGATCGCCTCAACCATTTTTTCCATCTCGTGGTTACTGGCGCCGCGACGGTTTTCCTGAGACACCGAGGTCGCCCGCAGGTAGCTGATGCGCGCTTGCAACTGGCGTAATTGAGTGGCCGCAACGTGGTTGCCCGAGCCTTCGAGCAGCACGTCGTAGAAGCCCTGCACCGAGTCGATCACCTGCTGCAGTTCGCCGTCCTTGAGCGCCTTGCGGTTCTCGTCGAGGGCTTTTTCCAGGGCCTTGATGTCCTTGGCCTTGGCACGCAGGGTGAACAGCTGGACGATCAGACCTTCGAGCACGCAGCGCAGCTCATAGATGTCGACCGCATCGGCGAGGGTAATGATCGCCACCCGTGGGCCTTTGGCATCGGCGAACTCGACCAGACCTTCGGACTCCAGGTGACGCAAGGCTTCGCGCACCGATGTGCGGCTGACACCGAGGCGATCGCACAGATCGCGTTCGACCAGACGATCACCGGGCATGAGCTGGAAATTCATGATCGCGCTACGCAGTTTATCCAGCACGATTTCGCGCAGGGTAACGGGGTTGCGATTGACCTTGAAGCTGTCGTCGAGTGGCTGGCGTTTCATGGGGTCCGCTCTTTAAGTTGGCTGTCCATGCCAGACGGGCATCTAAACAGCCGAGGGGTTAACTGGAGGCCTCGGCGTCGGCTTCGGCGAAGGCTTCACGGGCGAGCCGGAAACTGTCCACGGCTGCCGGGACGCCGCAATAAATACCGACCTGAAGCAGAATTTCGCGTATTTGCTCACGACTCAGGCCGTTACGCAAGGCGCCGCGCACATGCAGCTTGAGTTCGTGCGGGCGGTTGAGCGCCGAGATCATCGCCAGGTTGATCATGCTGCGCTCCTTGAGCGACAAACCCTCACGCCCCCAGACGTGGCCCCAGCAGTATTCGGTGACCATTTCCTGCAGCGGGCGGGTGAAGTCGTCGGCATTCTCGATCGAGCGCTGCACATAGGCTTCGCCCAGCACCTGGGTGCGGATTTTCAGGCCTTTTTCGTACTTTTCGTTACTCATCATTCCTCCAATCACAGTTGTTTCCTGTGGGAGCGAGCCTGCTCGCGAAGGCGTCGTATCAGTCGATGCAAATATTGAATGGTCGACCGCTTTCGCGAGCAGGCTCGCTCCCACATTGGCAATCGTGTGTGGCAATTAGGCCAGGGTCGGCAACGGCCCGAGCTTGCCCTTGTGATAAATCATCGGCGTCACCGGTTGCTCGGGCAGGATCAGGTTCTTCACCGCGCCGACAATGATCGCGTGATCACCACCGTCGTATTCACGCCACAACTCGCACTCAATGATCGCCGTGGCCTTGGCGAGGATCGGGTTACCGAGTTCGCTCAAATGCCACTCGATGTGCTTGGCCTTGTCCTTGCCTTTACCAGCAAAGGCATAGGCTTCAGCGGTCTGGTCGGCGGACAGCAAATGGATTGCGAATTTCTTGCTGTCGCGCAGCACCGGGTAGGTGTCGGAGGCATAGTTGGGGCAGAACAGCACCAGCGCCGGATCAATCGACAGCGCGCTGAAGGCGCTGGCGGTGATGCCGACGATGGCGCCCTCCGGGTCGAGGGTGGTGACCACCGTGACTCCGGACGGAAACGAGCTCATGACGTCTTTGTAAATGCCGGGTTCGATCATGTCGCAGGACTCCTAGCGCATCACAAACGGATCAGGCATCGGCGCCTGAGAGAGATTGATCCACACCGTTTTCAGTTCGGTGTAGGCCAGCACCGAATCGATGCCGCTTTCGCGTCCATAGCCACTGTTCTTGAAGCCGCCGATCGGCGCCATCGCCGACACCGCACGGTAGGTATTTACCCAGATGATTCCCGAACGCACATCCCGCGCCAGACGATGGGCGCGGCCCAGGTCGCGAGTCCAGATGCCGGCGGCGAGGCCGAATTGCGAGTCGTTGGCGATTGCCAGCGCCTCGGCTTCGTCTTTGAAGCGAATCACCGATGCCACCGGGCCGAAGACTTCTTCCTGCATGATCTTCATCGAGTTGCGATCGCACTCGAACAGCGTCGGCTCGTAGAACCAGCCGTCACCGAGATCGGTCGGACGCTTGCCGCCGGTGCGCAACCGCGCGCCTTCAGCAAGGGCATCAGCCACCAGACCTTCGACCACCGCCAATTGCTGCGCGGTGGCCATCGGACCCATTTCGCTGTGGTCTTCCTGCGGGTTGCCGATGCGGATGCGCTGGGCGCGTTCGACCAGGCGATTGACGAACTCGTCGTAGATTTCGTCCTGTACCAGCAAACGAGAACCGGACACGCAGCTCTGGCCCGAGGCGGCGTAGATCCCGGCGATGGCGCCGTTGATCGCGCTGTCCAGATCGGCGTCGGCGAAGATGATGTTCGGCGACTTGCCGCCGAGTTCCAGCGACAGCTTGGCGAAGTTTTCGGCGCTGCTGCGCACCACGTGCCGGGCCGTGGCCGCGCCGCCGGTGAAGGCGATCTTGCGGATCAGCGGATGGCGGGTGAGGGCGGCGCCGGTGCTCGGGCCGTACCCGGTGACAATGTTGACCACGCCCGGCGGAATCCCGGCTTCGAGGGCCAGACGTGCCAGCTCAAGGATGGTCGCCGAGGCGTGTTCGGAAGGCTTGATCACGATGGTGTTGCCGGCGGCGAGGGCCGGGGCCAGTTTGATCGCGGTCAGGTACAGCGGGCTGTTCCACGGAATGATCGCGGCAACCACACCCATCGCTTCGTGCACGGTGTAGGCAAACAGGTCGGGCTTATCCAGCGGCAGGGTGCCGCCTTCGAGCTTGTCGGCCAGGCCTGCGGTGTAGTGGAAGAACTCCGGCAGATAGCCGACCTGACCCCGGGTTTCGCGGATCAGTTTGCCGTTGTCGCGGCTTTCCAGCTGCGCCAGTTGTTCCTTGTTTTCTGCGATCAGGTCACCGAGCCGCCGCAGCAGTTTGCCGCGTGCGGTGGCGGTGAGGCCGCGCCAGGCCGGGCTGTCGAAGGCAGTCTGCGCCGCTTGCACGGCGCGTTCGACGTCGGCTTCATCGGCGTCAGGCAACTCGGCCCAGGCCTGAGCGCTGGCCGGGTTGAGGCTTGTGAAAGTCTTGCCGGAGAGGGCGTCGACCCATTCTCCGCCGATGCACATCTGGAAGCGTGCGAGTGTCATGCAACGATCCCCTTTATAGGGTTTTGTCGGGAGTGTGCGTAGTCGAGAAATTCCAGCAGCGTCTGGTTGACCAGGCGCGGCGACTCTACCGGCATCATATGCCGTTGCTCGGGCAGCACCGCAACCTTCGCGCCGGGGATGCGTCGGGCCAGTTGCTCGGCCATTTCCGGGGTGGAACCGGGGTCGAGTTCGCCGGTGGCGATCAGCGTCGGCGCATGGATACTGCCGAGGTCGTCGGCGCGGTACATGTCCTGAGTGGCGAACAGTTCATAAGTGGTCAGGTAACCCTGCGGATCGTTGCCGGCCAGGGTCTGACGAATGGCCGCGATCTGCGCCGGGTTGGCCGCCTGATATTCACGGCTGAACCAGCGCGACAGCGCCGCTTCGGCGTTGGCATCCGGGCCGTGTTCAGCCGCCTGCGCGGTACGGGCGATAACCCCGGCGCGCTGTTCTTCGCTGCGGTTGAACACGCTGTTGAGTACCACCAGGCTTTGCAGGCGCTCCGGGTAGTGCAGGGCAAACGCCCGCGCCACCAAGCCACCCATGGAGAAACCGATCACCGCAGCCTGAGGCAGACTCAGGTGATCGAGCAGCTCCAGCAACTGATCGGCATAACCGAGCAGGCCGGTGCCGCTGGCCGGGCGCGGGCTGGCGCCGTGGCCGAGCATGTCGTAGGCGATCACCTGGTATTGGGCAGACAGGCCAACGATCTGGCCGCCCCACATTTCTTTGTTCAGGCCCACGCCGTGGATCAAGACCACGGGCTGGCCTTGGCCGGTCGCCAGGTAACTGGTGCCAGCCGGGGTGAGTTCAGCGGTGAGCCGAATCATGGAGCGCTCCTGCAATGCCTTTTTATTGTGATTACTGGGCTTTTTCGGCGGCCAGTTCTTCCAGATCGATGTAGCGGTTGCCGATGCGCGGGTGCAGGCGGCCACCGTCGGCGCAACCGAGCACCACCACGATTTCGTCGGCACGCGGCGCGTCTTCGATCTGCATTTCCAGGGTGATGTAGTGCGAGCGCAGCCCTTCGTCGTCCTTGTGCATCATCGGGATCTGGATCGAGGTGCCCGGGCCGCCGCGCTTGTTGGTGAAGCTCAGGTAGCTCTTGGCTTTGACCGCCTCGCGGTAGTGGTTGCCGAAGCGCAAGGTGTGGATCACCGCCGAGGCGTGTTCGATCTCACCGTCGGCGCCGACCACTGCCGCTTTGCCGTACGCCTCGATCTTCTCGGCGCCGCCGATGATGCCCACCAGACGCTCGACCATCATGGCGCCGAGGTCGGAGCAGTTGGCGCGGATCTGCGGTTTCAGATCCTCGACGAAACCGTTGCCGACCCACGGGTTTTTCATCACCACGGCCAGGCCGACCATGGTCACTGGCTTGTCAGTGGCCTTGCCGCCTTCGATGAAGGTTTCTTCGACATAGCTGACGATCTTGCGAATTTCGAAACTCATGAGCTGCTCCGTAGGGGGATTGAGAGTGTCTGTGCGTCTGATGGTATACCATAATACCGATCGTGCAAGTCCCCCACGCAAGATTTGCCGCATCCATCAGGCGAATGGCGCTGTATTCATCTGCCACCACAATTCCCCCAAACACCATTAACCCTTGTGGGAGCGAGCCTGCTCGCGAATGCGGTGGGTCAGCCGATGAAGATGGCGACTGCAAGGGCATCTTCGCGAGCAGGCTCGCTCCCACAGGGAAATTCATTCGTTACAGGGGCCGCTTTCGGTTAACAAAAGATAACGTGGCGCCGATTGTCAGACGTTTCCAAAGCCCGATAGGATGAGCCAGCTTCCCAAGGCGCTCTGGACTGCGGGTTTCACGGCTATGCTTGTGACCTGTCAGTCACCACGAGCACCCTTGCGGCGCCCTAAGGCCCAATGGCCTAACAATAATAAATAGGGGAAGGTCTATGAGTCGTTGCCGCCCGCCGGCGTTTCGCAACACCGCGTTGCTGGCCACAGCCCTCACACTGCTGGGCTGTGCTGCCTTGTCGGCACCCGTGCTGGCTGCCGAAGCGCCCGCCGACGGGGTGTATTCCACCGAATCGGCCAAAGCCGCCAAAAGCCTGATACTCGATGTAGTCCACGCCGGCACCCGGTTGGTGGCGGTGGGTGATCGCGGGCACATTCTCTATTCCGATGACCAGGGCAAGACCTGGACCCAGGCCAAGGTGCCGACCCGGCAACTGCTGACGGCGGTGTATTTCGTCGACGACAAGCACGGCTGGGCGGTCGGTCACGACGCGCAGATTCTCGCCAGCGAAGACGGCGGCCTGACCTGGAGCAAACAGTTCGAAGACCTCAAGCGCGAAGCACCGCTGCTCGACGTCTGGTTCCAGGACGTTAATCACGGTGTTGCGGTCGGTGCTTACGGTGCATTGCTGGAAACCACCGACGGCGGCAAGAACTGGCAAGACGTCAGCGACCGTCTCGACAACCAGGATCAGTTCCACCTCAACGCCATCGCCGCCGTCAAGGACGCCGGGCTGTTCATCGTCGGCGAGCAGGGCAGCATGTTCCGCTCCCCGGACTGGGGCCAGACCTGGGAGAAAATCCAGGGCCCGTATCAAGGCTCGCTGTTCGGCGTGATCGGCACCGCGCAGGCGCAGACTCTGTTGGCCTACGGCCTGCGCGGCAACCTCTACCGCTCCAGCGATTTCGGCAGCACCTGGCAGCAGGTCGAACTCAAGGCCGCGCGCGGTGCGCTGGAGTTCGGTCTGTCCGGCGCGACCCTGCTCGCGGATGGCTCGATTGTGATCGTCGGCAACGGCGGCTCGGTGATCAGCAGCAGCGACAACGGCGAAACCTTCAGCGTGTTCAACCGCCCGGACCGCATCTCGCTGTCCTCGGTCACTGCGGCCGGCGACGGCAATCTGATTCTGACCGGGCAGGGCGGCGTGCACACCACGCAGCCCAACGGCGCCGAGATCAATAATAAGAAGGCGGGGCTATGACTTCCTTGAGCACTCATCATCAGGACAAAGCGACGTTCCTCGAACGTCTGATTTTCAACAACCGCCCGGCCGTGATCCTGATCTGCCTGGTGGTCAGCGTCTTCCTGTTCTGGCAGGCCACGCTGATTCGGCCGTCCACCAGTTTCGAAAAAATGATCCCGCTCAAGCATCCGTTCATCGAGAAGATGATGGAGCACCGCAACGATCTGGCGAACCTGGGCAACACCGTACGGATTTCGGTGGAAGCCAAGGACGGCGACATCTTCTCCAGGGAGTACATGGAGACGCTGCGGCAGATCAACGACGAGGTGTTCTACATCTCCGGCGTCGACCGCTCCGGCCTCAAGTCGCTGTGGAGTCCGAGCGTACGCTGGACCGAAGTCACCGAAGAAGGCTTTGCCGGCGGCGAAGTGATCCCGCAGAGCTACGACGGCTCGCCGGACAGCCTCGACATGCTGCGCAACAACGTCCTCAAGTCGGGGCAGGTCGGGCGTCTGGTGTCCAACGACTTCAAATCGAGCATCGTCGACATTCCGCTGCTGGAGTCCTACCCGGACCCGCAGGATCAGGGCAAGCTGCTGGCGCTGGACTACCGCCAGTTCTCCCATGAACTCGAAGACAAGATCCGCAACAAGTTCGAAGCGCAGAACCCCAACGTCAAGATCCACATCGTCGGTTTCGCCAAGAAGGTCGGTGACCTGATCGACGGGCTGGTGATGGTGGTGATGTTCTTCGGCATCGCTTTCGTCATCACCTTGATCCTGCTGCTGTGGTTCACCAACTGCCTGCGCAGTACCGTGGCGGTGTTGAGCACCACACTGGTGGCGGTGGTCTGGCAGCTCGGGCTGATGCACTTCTTCGGTTTCGGGCTGGATCCGTACTCGATGCTGGTGCCGTTCCTGATCTTCGCCATCGGCATTTCCCACGGCGTGCAGAAGATCAACGGGATCGCCCTGCAATCGAGTGAAGCGGACAACGCTCTGACCGCGGCGCGGCGTACCTTCCGGCAACTGTTCCTGCCGGGGATGATCGCGATTCTCGCCGACGCCGTCGGCTTCATCACTCTGCTGATCATCGACATCGGCGTGATCCGCGAGCTGGCAATTGGCGCCTCCATCGGCGTGGCGGTGATCGTGTTCACCAACCTGATCCTGCTGCCGGTAGCGATTTCCTATGTCGGCATCAGCAAGCGCGCCATCGCCAAGAGCAAGAAGGACGCGAATCGCGAACATCCGTTCTGGCGCTTCCTGTCGAACTTCGCCAGCCCGAAAGTCGCACCGATCTCCATCGCTTTGGCGCTGATCGCTTTCGGCGGCGGCCTCTGGTACAGCCAGAACCTGAAAATCGGCGACCTCGACCAGGGTGCACCGGAGCTGCGTCCGGACTCGCGCTACAACAAGGACAACAACTTCATCATCAACAACTACTCCACCAGTTCCGACGTGCTGGTGGTGATGGTCAAGACCGCCACCGAAGGCTGCTCGCGCTACGAAGCCATGGCGCCGATCGACGAACTGATGTGGAAGATGCAGAACACCGAGGGCGTGCAGTCGGCAATCTCGCTGGTGACCGTGTCCAAGCAGATGATCAAGGGCATGAACGAGGGCAACCTGAAATGGGAAACCCTGTCGCGCAATCCGGACGTGCTGAACAACTCGATCGCCCGCGCCGACGGCCTGTACAACAACAGCTGTTCGCTGGCGCCGGTGTTGATCTTCCTCAACGACCACAAGGCCGAAACCCTCGACCGTGCGGTACACGCGGTGCAGGAATTCGCCAAGGCCAACAACAAGGACGGTCTTGAATTCATCCTCGCCGCCGGTAACGCCGGGATCGAAGCGGCCACCAATGAAGTGATCAAACAGGCCGAGCTGACCATCCTGATCCTGGTGTACATCTGCGTCGCGGTGATGTGCATGATCACCTTCCGTTCATGGGCGGCGACGCTGTGCATCGTCCTGCCGCTGGTGCTGACCTCGGTGCTGGGCAACGCGCTGATGGCGTTCATGGGCATCGGCGTCAAGGTCGCGACCCTGCCGGTGGTGGCGCTGGGCGTGGGCATCGGCGTCGACTACGGCATCTACATCTACAGCCGTCTGGAGAGTTTCCTGCGCGCCGGTCTGCCGTTGCAGGAAGCCTATTACCAGACCCTGAAATCCACCGGCAAAGCGGTGCTGTTCACCGGTCTGTGCCTGGCGATTGGCGTGTGCACCTGGATCTTCTCGGCGATCAAGTTCCAGGCCGACATGGGCCTGATGCTGACCTTCATGCTGCTGTGGAACATGTTCGGTGCGCTGTGGCTGCTGCCGGCGCTGGCGAAGTTCCTGATCAAACCGGAAAAGCTGGCGGGGCAGAAGGGCAACTCGCTGTTTGCTCACTGATCCGGATGCCTGAAACGACAAAGCCGCAACCTTGGGGTTGCGGCTTTTTCATGCCTTGAACTTCACGCTGACCCCCTGTGGGAGCGGGCTTGCTCGCGAATGCGGTGTGTCAGATAAGTTTGTGCCGACTGACACACCGCATTCGCGAGCAAGCCCGCTCCCACAGGGGATTTGTGGTGTGTCAGGAGAGCTCGGTGCCTAGCACGACGCTAAGCGCACTGCGCGCATCATCCAGCTGCACCAGCGTTGCATGCCTTGCACCCAGCGCATCACGGTTCTCGATCGCCGTAAGAATCGCTTTGTGCCGCGGCAACGCCAGTTCATGCAGATTCGGCCGCTGGTTGGAATGCTTCAACGCCTCGGCAATCGCCACCGAAAGCATGTTGCACAGGTTCGCCAGCAGATCGTTATGGGTCGCGTCGGCGATGCGGCTGTGGAAGTCCAGGTCCGGTTGCAGCAAGGCTTCCGGCGTCGGCGCGGCTTCCATGCGTTGATAGGCCTCGCCGATGGCCGCGATGTCAGCCTCGGTCGCGTGCTGGGCGGCGAGGGCGGCAGCGGCCGGTTCGATGATGCTGCGCACACTGGTCAGCACATTGAAGAATTCATTCTGCGGACTGCTTTGCATCAGCCAGTGCAGCACGTCCGGGTCGAGCATGTGCCATTCGCGACGGGCCTTGACCACCGTGCCGACGCGCGGTTTTGAATACACCAGCCCCTTGGCCACCAGCACCCGCGTGGCTTCGCGCAACACCGGCCGGCTCACCGCGTATTCCTCGCACAACAGCGCTTCGGCGGGCAGTTTGTCGTCGGGCAAAAAACGTCCGGAGACGATCTGCATGCCCAGTTCCTGGACAATGCGCGAGTGCATGCTTTTACGGTCGGAAGGTTTGCGGTAATCCATGGGGAACGGCGCGATCCTGAGCGATGGAGATGCCGCGCATCATAGCAGGCGTGCGGCGATCTTGAGGCCGATGCATAGCAAATGTAGGAGTGAGCCTGCTCGCGATGGCGGTGTGTCAGTCAGCATGTGTAACAACTGGCGGACCTTTATCGCGAGCAGGCTCACTCCTACAGTAGATCTGCGGGGTTAGTGAGAATGACGCGGGACTTCCGCACCTCGGCAACCGACGAGGAAGTCGAAATCACAGCCCTGATCCGCCTGCAGCACATGGTCGATGTACAGCTGACGATAGCCGCCGACCAGTAGCTGCTGCGGTGGCTGCAGATCCGCCATGCGCGCCGCCAGTTCGGCATCCGGAATATCCAGATGCAAACGCCCGCTGGCGCAATCCAGCTCGATCCAGTCGCCTTCCTGCACCACCGCCAACGGCCCGCCGGCCGCCGCTTCCGGGGCAACGTGCAAAACCACCGTGCCATACGCAGTGCCGCTCATCCGTGCATCGGAGATGCGCACCATGTCGGTCACGCCCTGAGCCAGCAGCTTGGCCGGCAAGCCCATATTGCCGACCTCGGCCATGCCCGGATAACCCTTCGGCCCGCAGTTCTTCATCACCAGAATCGAGTCTTTATCGACGTCCAGTTCCGGATCATTGATCCGCGCCTTGTACATGTCGAAGTTCTCGAACACCACCGCACGACCCCGATGCTGCATCAGTTCAGGCGTGGCGGCGGACGGCTTGAGCACCGCACCCAGCGGTGCCAGGTTGCCGCGCAGCACGCAGATACCGCCGTCAGCGCGGATCGGATTGTCAAGGGTACGGATCACTTCGTCCTCGCCGTAGATCGGCGCGTCCTTGGTGTTCTCGCCCAGCGTCTTGCCGTTGACCGTCAGCGCATTCGGATTGGGGATCAGATTGGCCTCGCCGAGACGACGCAGCACCGCCGGCAAGCCACCGGCGTAGTAAAACTCTTCCATCAGGAAACGCCCGGACGGTTGCAGGTCGACAATGGTCGGCATGCCGCGCCCGATACGCGTCCAGTCGTCCAGATCCAGCTCGACACCGATGCGCCCGGCGATCGCTTTCAGGTGGATCACCGCGTTGGTCGAACCGCCAATAGCCGCGTTGACCCGAATGGCGTTTTCAAAGGCTTCCTTGGTCAGGATCTTCGACAGGCGCAAGTCTTCGCGCACCATCTCCACCGCGCGCATGCCGGACATGTGCGCCAACACGTAACGTCGCGCATCCACCGCCGGAATCGCCGCGTTGTGCGGAAGGGACGTGCCCAGTGCTTCGGCCATGCAGGCCATGGTCGACGCGGTGCCCATAGTGTTACAGGTGCCCGCCGAGCGTGACATGCCGCCCTCGGCCGCGAGGAAGTCGTCAATGGTGATAGTGCCGGCCTTGACCTGCTCGCTGAGCTGCCAGACCACCGTGCCGGAGCCGATGTCCTTGCCCTTGTGCTTGCCGTTGAGCATCGGCCCGCCGGTGACGACGATCGCCGGCACATCGCAACTGGCCGCGCCCATCAGCAGCGCCGGAGTGGTCTTGTCGCAACCGGTCAGCAGCACCACGCCGTCAATCGGGTTGCCGCGAATCGCTTCTTCGACGTCCATGCTCGCCAGGTTGCGGGTGAGCATGGCGGTGGGGCGCAGGTTCGACTCGCCATTGGAGAACACCGGGAATTCCACCGGAAAGCCACCGGCCTCGATCACCCCGCGTTTGACGTGCTCCGCAATCTGGCGGAAATGCGCGTTGCACGGGGTCAGTTCCGACCAGGTGTTGCAGATGCCGATGATCGGCTTGCCATGAAACTGGTGGTCGGCGATGCCCTGATTCTTCATCCAGCTGCGGTACATGAAGCCGTTCTTGTCGGCAGTGCCAAACCATTGGGCCGAGCGCAGGGTGGGTTTCTTCTCAGACATGATCGATTCTCTTATTGTAAGACTATTGTTTGCGAGTCACGGCTAAACATAAGCGTAAAATCGCCGCTTTGGAAGTGTTGTTGGGTAATTAGTATTACTATATAGTCGTTTTCGACGGAGGGATCGGCCCTGGCGGTTTTCCACGAGAGGCGTCCCCCGAGGTTCTATAAAAACAACAATCGGAGACCGATCCCATGAGCCAGGAACTGCGGCTTGTTCGCCGCATCACGCTGAAACTGATTCCCTTCCTGATCCTGCTGTACCTGATCGCCTATGTGGATCGCTCCGCCGTCGGCTTCGCCAAGCTGCACATGGGCGCCGACATCGGCATCGGTGACGCGGCCTACGGTCTCGGTGCCGGGCTGTTTTTCATCGGCTACTTTCTTCTCGAAATCCCCAGCAACCTGATGCTTGAGCGCTTCGGTGCGCGGCGCTGGTTCGCGCGGATCATGATCACCTGGGGCGCGATCACCATCGGCATGGCGTTCGTCCAGGGGCCGCACAGTTTCTACGTGATGCGCTTTCTGCTCGGCGCGGCGGAGGCGGGGTTCTTCCCCGGCGTTCTCTACTACATCACCCAATGGTTCCCGGTGCGCCATCGCGGCAAGATCCTCGGCCTGTTCATCCTCTCCCAGCCGATCGCGATGATGATCACCGGCCCGGTGTCCGGCGGCTTGTTGGGCATGGACGGCATCCTCGGCCTGCACGGCTGGCAGTGGCTGTTCATCGTCATCGGCACCCCGGCGATCCTGCTGACCTGGCCAGTCCTGCGCTGGCTGCCCGATGGCCCGCAAAACGTGAAGTGGATGGATCAGGCCGAGAAAGACTGGCTGACCGGCGAACTGAAAAAGGATTTGCAGGAATACGGCCAGACCCGTCACGGCAACCCGCTGCATGCACTCAAGGACAAACGCGTGCTGCTGCTGGCGCTGTTCTACCTGCCGGTGACCCTGAGTATTTATGGCCTCGGCCTGTGGCTGCCGACGCTGATCAAACAGTTCGGCGGCAGCGATCTGGTGACCGGTTTTGTCTCGGCGGTGCCGTACATCTTTGGCATCGTCGGTCTGCTGATCGTGCCGCGCAGCTCCGACCGCATGAATGATCGCTACGGCCATCTGGCGGTGCTCTATGTACTGGGTGCGCTGGGCCTGTTCTTCAGCGCGTGGCTGACCCTGCCGGTGGCGCAACTGGCGGCGCTGTGCCTGGTGGCGTTCGCGCTGTTCTCCTGCACGGCAGTGTTCTGGACCTTGCCCGGGCGGTTCTTTGCCGGTGCGAGTGCGGCGGCGGGGATTGCGTTGATCAACTCGGTGGGCAACCTCGGTGGCTACATCGGCCCGTTCGTGATCGGGGCGTTGAAGGAATACACCGGGAATCTGGCTTCGGGGCTGTATTTCCTCAGCGGGGTGATGGTGTTCGGTTTGATTCTTACCGGAATCGTCTACCGCGTGCTTGAGCGCAAACACGTGCTGCCGGTCGAGCAGTTCGCCGCCAGTGCACGCGGTGCCACCCGAACCTGACTAGACAACGCTGGCCCCTGTGGGAGCGAGCCTGCTCGCGAAGAGGCCATCACATTCAACATTGTGGGTGACTGACACACCGCTTTCGCGAGCAGGCTCGCTCCCACAGGGGAACGGCGGTGTTTTTGAGGGAATAGGAGAAATTTATGCATCTGGTTCAATTCGAATTGATTAACGGCGAGCGCCGCGTCGGCGTGGTCGACAACGGGCTGATCCGCGAAGTGCAGGACGCCCGCAGCGTTCGCGATCTCGCGCTGGCCGCGATTGAGGCCGGCGGCACTCTGGAGCAGCAAGTACAAAACCACGGCCTGGGCATCAGTCATGACTATGCGCTGTTGCTCAAAGACCGGCGCATCCTGTCGCCGCTGGATCACCCGGATCCGGCGCACCTGCTGGTCAGCGGCACCGGCCTCACGCACCTGGGCAGCGCTTCGGCGCGGGACAAGATGCACCAGCAGGCCGGTGACGAAGCGCAAATGACCGACACCATGCGCATCTTCAAGTGGGGCGTGGAGGGCGGCAAACCGGCGGCGGGGCAGGCGGGCGTGCAGCCGGAATGGTTCTACAAGGGCGACGGCAGCATCGTCGTGCGTCCGGGCGAAGCGTTCCCGTTGCCGCCGTTTGCCGAAGACGCCGGCGAGGAACCGGAAATGGCCGGGCTCTACGTCATCGGCCACGACGGCAAACCGTATCGCCTCGGTTTCGCGGTGGGCAACGAGTTCTCCGATCATGTCATGGAGCGCAAGAACTACCTGTACCTGGCCCACTCGAAACTGCGCAGTTGCAGCTACGGCCCGGAACTGCGCACCGGTGAATTGCCTCAACATCTGGCCGGCAGCAGTCGCATCCTGCGTAACGGCGAAGTGCTGTGGGAAAACGAATTTCTCAGCGGCGAAGCCAACATGTGCCACAGCCTCGCCAACCTTGAATACCACCATTTCAAATACCGCCAGTTCCTGCGTCCCGGCGACGTGCACATCCACTTTTTCGGCACCGCAACCCTGTCGTTCGCCGATGGCATCCGCACCCAACCGGGCGACCGGTTTGAAATCAGCCAGGCCGAATTCGGCGCACCGCTGGTCAACGGCATCGCCCCGGCAGCAGCGGCTTTTCAACCGGACAGCATCGGCACCCTTTAAGGAGCTCCCATGACTCAGATTCTCGGCCACAACTACATTGGCGGACAGCGCAGCGCAGCGGGCAATGTGAAACTGCAAAGCGTCGACGCGACTACTGGCGAACAGCTGCCGTACGATTTCATTCAAGCGACTGAGGCCGAAGTCGATGCCGCCGCCAAAGCCGCCGCAGCAGCGTACCCGGCCTATCGCAGCCTCAGCGGCGAACGCCGCGCGCAATTTCTCGACGCGATTGCCGATGAACTGGATGCCTTGGGTGATGATTTCGTCGCGCTGGTCTGCCGCGAAACCGCGCTGCCGGCGGGGCGGATTCAGGGCGAGCGCGGGCGTACCAGCGGGCAGATGCGCCTGTTCGCCAAAGTCCTGCGGCGCGGTGATTTCTACGGTGCGCGAATCGATTTGCCATTGCCGGATCGTCAGCCATTGCCGCGTCCAGATCTGCGCCAATACCGCATTGGCCTCGGCCCTGTCGCAGTGTTCGGTGCGAGCAACTTCCCGCTGGCGTTCTCGACGGCCGGTGGCGACACCGCTGCGGCGCTGGCCGCCGGCTGCCCGGTGGTGTTCAAGGCCCACAGCGGCCACATGGCAACCGCTGAACTTGTTGCCGACGCACTGATTCGCGCCGCCGAAAAAACCGCGATGCCGGCAGGCGTTTTCAACATGATCTACGGCGGTGGCGTTGGCGAATGGCTGGTCAAGCATCCGGCGATCCAGGCAGTGGGTTTTACCGGTTCGCTCAAGGGCGGTCGGGCACTGTGCGACATGGCAGCGGCGCGGCCGCAACCGATCCCGGTGTTCGCCGAGATGTCGAGCATCAACCCGGTGATTGTTCTGCCGCAAGCCTTGGCTGAGCGCTCGGAAACCATTGCCCGCGACCTGACCGCTTCGGTGGTGCAGGGCTGCGGCCAGTTTTGCACCAATCCGGGATTGGTCATCGGTATCCGCTCGCCGCAGTTCAGCGCCTTCGTCCAGCAAGTCGCCGGGCTGATTGGCGACCAACCGGCGCAGACCATGCTCAACGCCGGTACCCTCGGCAGCTATGGCAAAGGTCTGCAAAAGTTGCTGTCGCATTCCGGCATCGAGCATCTGGCGGGTAATGTGCAGCAGGGAAGTCAGGCGCAGCCGCAACTGTTCAAGGCAGACGTCAGCCTGTTGATCAACGGCGATGAAGTGCTGCAGGAAGAAGTGTTCGGCCCGACCACGGTGATCGTCGAAGTGGCCGACAAGGCCGAGCTGAGCGCGGCGCTGCAGGGGCTGCACGGCCAACTGACGGCGACGATGATCGGCGAACCGGACGACTTCGAACGCTTCCCGGAACTGACGCCGCTGCTCGAACAGAAAGTCGGACGGATCCTGCTCAATGGCTATCCGACGGGTGTGGAAGTGTGTGATTCGATGGTGCATGGCGGGCCGTATCCGGCGACGTCGGATGCGCGCGGAACGTCGGTGGGGACGCTGGCGATCGACCGGTTCCTGCGCCCGGTGTGCTTCCAGAATTACCCCGACAGCTTGCTGCCGGAACCGCTGAAGAATGGCAACCCGTTGCGCATTCAGCGGCTGGTGGATGGCAAGCCCTCGCGCGACGCGTTGTAACTGACAGCCGATATCCCTGTGGGAGCGAGCCTGCTCGCGAATGCATTCTTTCAGTCAGCCTTTCATGGCCTGACACACCGCATTCGCGAGCAGGCTCGCTCCCACAAGGGTTCCCATAAGGCCTCTGGATCACATTGAGCTATCATTGGCCCTTTCCCCCCTAAGAAAGACTGTTTGCCATGACTGCCCCAACCCTTCTCAACGCCCTCGAACACTGCGGCATGGTCGAAATCGATGGCTTGCATGCCTTCGAATTCGCCCTCGACGAAGACGACAACCTGCACATCGAATGTATCGATGGCCGCACGGCCAAGCATTGGGAGTTCACCCCGGCGCAGGTTACGGCGGCGACGTTTGACGAAGATCTGCAGAGCTGGCTGATCATTGGCTACGCCAACGACACCAAGACCACCGGCGAGCACCGTCTGGTCTGCCTCGGTGATGTAGTCAGCAGCAGCGATGACGAGGAAGACAATCAATGAACATGCGTAAATTCTGGCCACTGCTGATGGCCGGCAGCGTCGGTGCGATGGGCCTGTCCAGTGCCAGCGCCGAGACCTATCAATTGCTGGTGGGCTCCTACACCGCTGGCACCAGCCAAGGCATCTATCGAATGAATTTCGATAGCGCCACCGGACAGATCGCTGCCAGGCCGCTGCAAGTGCTGAAGAGCGAAAACCCGTCGTGGCTGACCCTGTCCAAAGACCAGCATCGGCTGTTCGTGGTCAACGAAAACGGCCCCGGCCAAAAAGATCCGGTCGGCCGCGTCAGCAGCTACTCGATCGATCCGAAGACCCACACTCTGACCCTGATCAATCAAGTGCAGAGCCTGGGCAACGAGCCGACCCATTCGAGCCTCAGCGGCGATGCCAGCCATCTGTTCGTCAGCAACTATTCGGTGGTGGAAGATCCGGGCGGCACCCTCGCGGTGTTGCCGGTCGGCGCCGATGGCAAGCTCAAACCCGTGGTGCAGATGAGCGCGCACCCGGCGAGCCGGGTCAACCCCGAGCGTCAGGCCTCGAACCACGTGCACTCGACAGTGTCCTCGCCGGATGGTCGCTACGTGTTCTCCAACGACCTCGGGGCGGACAAGGTCTTCATCTACCAGTTCGACCCGAAGGCCAACCCGGACCTGCCGCTGACCCCGGCGAAAACCGCTTCGGTGAGCCTGCCGGCCGGCAGCGGCCCGCGTCATCTGCTGTTCAGTGCCGACGGCAAGCATGCCTGGCTGACCATGGAAATGAGCGCGCAGGTCGCGGTGTTCGACTACCACGACGGCGTGCTGACCCAGACGCAAATGGTCGATCTGGCCGCCGGTCAGCCGACCTCGGACAAAGCCGCCGCCGCGCTGCATGCCTCGGCCGATGGCAAGTTCCTCTACGTCAGCAACCGTGGCACCGCCAATCAACTGCTGGTGTTCAGCATCGATCCGGCGACCGGGCAGCTCAAAGAGCTGCAAAAGCGTTCGGTGGAAGGCGATCACCCGCGTGAGTTCAGCCTCGATCCGAGTGGCAAGTTTCTGCTGATCGCCAACCAGAAGAGCAACGAAATTGTCGTCGTCGAGCGCGATGCCAAGACCGGTCTGCTCGGCAAAACCGTGCAAAAACTGCCGATGGACGCCCCCAGCGACCTGAAGTTTATAGTGCGACAATAAGCCACAGGCCCCGGTTTGCGGGGCCTGTCTCGTTGTATTAATCGCGCTGATATCCGGTAATGCTACAAAGCATTTCAAGCGATCAACCCTCGAGCGTTAAGTTTGCTTCACGGCCCAACCGGGCAAAGCAAGCCAACCGAACACGAGGGTTACCGCCATGAACTTCAATCTCTTCTCGATCATCGCCGCTTCCGCCATCTCCGCCACCGTCGCATTGCCAGCCAGTGCCAACGCTGAAATCAGCAGCAAAAAATCCCACACCCAGAGCTATACCCAGAAATATCTGCAACAGAGCGCCAACTTCTACGCCGCGCTGGATCACAAAGCTCAACACTGAAAGTCTGATTTGGCACCACTCCCTGTAGGAGCTGCCGAAGGCTGCGATCTTTTGATCTTGTTTTTAAAAAGCAAAATCAACAGATCGCAGCCTTCGGCAGCTCCTACACGTGTGCGTGTGTTTTTCGCAGCCTGATAGGTTTCTTGAACCGCGCAAATAGACCGGCTAAATAATCAACCAAGCTGATGTTTACTATGGCAAACCCTGAGTGGTTACCGCGGCTTTTTTGATTGATCCTGACGGCACTGAAACATGCCCACGGAGCACATCATGGCCAGTTCAATCATTACCTCAGCCAAGCGCGGCGCCTACCTGGCCATCGGTCTTTACCTGGCCCTGGTGCTGTTTGTCAGCATCGCCGCGCAAACCCAACACAGCTTCGACGCACCGATCCAGGTCGCACACCCCGGCATCCAGTTCGAACACCGCGCAGACGTGCTGGTTGATCGCGCTGAACTCGCAGGAGTGGGCGGCGCATGAAAGGCTACAGACTCTGGGTCATCGCCGGGCTGGCACTGATGACCAATGGCGCCGCGTTACTTGGCTTCGGCCAAGGCTCGGTGGGTGCGCTGGCGCGGGCCATAGAGGCCAATCACAGCATTGCGCACAATATCGAAAGGGCGAACTCGCAGGGGTTGCTGGCCGGTAATCCGCCGATCAAGGCTGAGGTCGATTTTCTTGGGCCGTTTGAAGTGGATTGCATGGCACTAGGCATGTGCAACGCCTTGGCTTAGACAACCCGATCATTGTGGTGAGGGGATTCATCCCCGATGGGTCGCGAAGCGGCCCCAGACCCGGCGAACCGGATTATTCTGATACACCGAGGTGTCTGATTTCAGGGCAGCTTCGCCGCCCATCGGGGATGAATCCCCTCGCCACAAGGAGTTCGGTACCAGGAGTTCGGGTTACTTCTTCATGATCGCCGTGAACAGCTCGGACTCAAGAAAACTTTGCAACCACGCCTGCAACCGCACATAAGGCGTCTGCGCAAACCACTCGCGATCAACATGCGCAAACTGCCGAACGAACGGCAGCAACGCCACATCCGCAAGACTCAAGTGATCGCTCAGCAAGTAATCGCGATCCCTCAGCAACTCATCCAACTGCTGCAAAAACAACGCCCCCTCAGCGCGATAAACCTCCATCGGCTGCTCGGGATAGCGCTCGGCGTACTTGTAGCGGTTCAAATGCACCTTGAACCCCTGATCGTTAGCCTCGATCACCCCGGCAATCCGTGAATCACCACCGAGCAGCCAATCGTCCGGATCATGCTGCGCCAACGCCCAGCGCATGATCTCCAGACTTTCATCAATCACCTGCCCATCGGCATCCAGCACCGGCACCGTGCCTTTGGGCGAGATCGCCAGCATCGCGGCCGGTTTGGCCTTGAGGCTGACTTCGACAATCTCCACCGGCACCCCCGAATAACGCAGGGCCATCCGCGCCCGCATCGCATACGGGCAGCGGCGGAACGAATACAGCGTGTTCATTTCACCTCCAGCGTACTCAAGCCGTTGCCCTGGCGTTGCACCTGAATCTGCACCGGAATCCGTTCGTGCATTTCCTGCACGTGGGAAATCACTGCGACCTTGCGTCCCTGCGCCTGCAAACCGTCGAGGGCGTCCATCGCCAGTTGCAGCGATTCCGGATCGAGGCTGCCGAAGCCTTCGTCGATGAACAGCGATTCGATTTTCAGCGTGCTCGAGGCCATCGATGCCAGCCCCAATGCAAGGGCCAGCGACACCAGGAAGGTTTCGCCGCCGGACAGCGAATGCACCGAGCGCAATTCGTCGCCCATCTCGGTATCCATCACCAGCAGGCCGAGCATGCTGCCACCGCGTTTCAAGCGATAGCGTTTGACCAGTTGGCGCAGCTGCACGTTGGCGTGATGTACCAGCAGGTCGAGGTTGTAGGCCTGGGCGATCTTGCGGAAGGTGTCGCCGGTGGCCGAGCCGATCAACGCATTCAGACGCGCCCAGCGCTGGTACTCGGCATAGGCGTCGGCGATCTGCTGCGCGAGTGCCTGATTGGCGTTTTGCCGGCGCTGATCTTCGGCCTGTTCGGCGCGCAGTTCGGCGCACTGTTGCTCGCTGAGGTTGAACTGGTTTTGCAGATCGGCGAGGGCGCTGGCGAGTTGTTCGGCATCGACATTGCCGTTGTGCTGCGCCTGATGATCGGCCAGACGCTGATCACGTTCCTGCAGCAGCACCTTGGCCTGTTCGATGGCTTTTTCGTTGTGCTGCAAGCGTTGGCGCAGTTCACTGAGCTGCGTGTCATCGATGCGCAACAGATCTTCGAGGCCGCCGTCATCCAGTTCAGGATGGCGTGCGCGCCAGTCGGCAATCTTCTGCGTCAGTTCGTCGTCTTCGCTTTGCAGTGCCTGCAAGCGTTCTTGCTGAGCCTTGAGTTCGGCGCCAATCTGCACCCGTTGCGTGCGCACGTTCTGCAGTTCCGCAGCCGTGCCGGTTTCGGCGTTGCGCGCCTGCTCCACAGCCTGTTCCAGTTGCTGCTGCCAGTGTTCGGCGCTGCTGTGTTCGCCCAGCAGTTGCGCGAGTTTCGCCTGGCAGGCCTGTTGCTGCTCGGCCAGTGCGCTGAATTGCTGCTCGGCGCTTTGCAACTGCTGTACGCGGCTGAGCTGGCGATCCTGTTCTTTCTCCAGCGTCTGCTGGCGTTGCTGCTGTTCGGCCAATTCTTCTTTCTGCTGATCAACCTGCGCCAGGCGCTCGGCAATCTGCCGATCCAGCTGCATGAAGGTCGCCGCCGGCTCGACGCGCAAGGCTTCGAGGGTGTCGGCAGGCAGCAGGCTGGCGAACGCAGTGAGCTCTTCGTCGAGGCGCTGACGGTCGCTGCTCAGTTCGCGTTGTTGGTTGCTCAGGTGCTGCGCCGCTTGCTGATGCGCGGTTTCGGCATTGCGCAGTTGCTGGGTCAGACGCGCCGCGTCCTGTTGCAGGGTGAGCAGGGCGCTCTGGCGTTGTTCGTCCTGAGTGATGCTCTGGTTCAACTGATCGTTCTGCCGGGCCAGCCAGGCGTCACGCTTGTCGGCGTCCTGATTGAGCAACTGAGGCGCCAGCGGATGGGCCTCCAGACTCGGCGCCAGTGCCTGCAGCTGGACGGTCAATTGCTCCTGCTGTTGCAACAGCTCTTTCTGCCGGGCGATCACACCACCGACTTCTGCGCGCAGCTCAGTGAGTTTTTCCTTGAGCTGATCCACCGCTTGCTGCGCGTTGGCCTGTTCGCTTTCATCATGACGGCCGAGGCTTTGCAG
Source organism: Pseudomonas sp. JAI115 (assembly GCF_014200835.1). NCBI lineage: Bacteria > Pseudomonadati > Pseudomonadota > Gammaproteobacteria > Pseudomonadales > Pseudomonadaceae > Pseudomonas > Pseudomonas sp. JAI115. Next base: position 465,168 of record NZ_JACHCY010000001.1, on the reverse strand, counting down.
CAGCGCTTCCGGCTGATGATACGGATGCTCGTTGCTGCCGCAGACCGGGCAGGGCTGGTCGTCCTGCAACTGCGCGCGCAACTCTTCGACACTGGCGCTGCGGGCCAGACGCTGGCGCTCGAGCAGTTCACGGGTGACGTTGAGGGTTTGTTCGGCGACGGTCAGCTCGGCCTTGGTTTTCACCCCGTCCTGGGTCAGACGTTCACGTTCCTGTTGCGCATCGAGCAAGCGCTGCTGCAGCTCGGCACCGCGTTTTTCCAGTTCCTGCTGACTGGCCCAGAGCCGCGTGAGGTCTTCGATGGCGCGCAGTTGTTTGCGGTTGTCCTGCAACAGATTGCCGAGGATACCGATCTGCTCGGCGACGGCATCCGGCTCGGCGCCGGCCTCTTTGAACAGCAATTCCAGTTGCTGTTTCTGCGTGGCCAACGCGTCGGCGCTGTGCGCGGCGTTCTGTTCGAGGGTCGCCAGTTCGGCCTGGCCCTTGTTCAGGCGATTGCCGATCAGCATCAGCTGTTGCAGGCGATCGCGATAGGCATTCCACGCATCGCTGAGCGGTGCCAGATCGGCACTTTGTTCCAGCTCGGCGGCGATTTTCTGCAAGCGTTCAGCGACTTCGGCCTGTTTCGTCTGCAACGCTTGAATCGCGCTCTGGCCTTCGGTGCAGGCTTGCTCGGCGGACTGCCGGGCCTCGGCGCTGAGTGCGGTGTCCTTGGCGAGGCGGGCAAGGGAGCTTTGCTCGTCGAAGGCCTGACGCAGCAGCGGGGCACTTTCGCTGTGCCGCTGCTGCGCTTCGCTCAGGGCGATTTTCACCGCATCCAGTGCCTGTTCCAGTTGCGTCTGGCGCTCGTTGAGCTCGCCGTGTTGCTGGGTATGCGCGGCAATCTGTGCCGCCAGCGGCGTCAGTTGCGCATCCAGTTCAGTCTTGCGCGCGAACTGGTGGCGTTGCGGCGCGAGTTGCTCCAGGCGCGTCAGTTTCAGGCGTTCACCCGCCAGACCTTCCCACTGTTGCTGTGCACTGTGCAATTGTTCGGCTGCGGCTTGTTGCGCGTCCTGCAACTGGCGCAAATCCTTGAGCCAACTGTGCTGTTGTTCCAGTTGCTTGAGCTGCGCTTGTTGCAACTTCAATTGCTGCTGGGCAGAGTTGAAGCGTTCGTCCAGCTCGGCCCGCGCTTCTGGCGTCAGCGGGGTGACGCCGGTGGCCTGATCCTGCAGCAGCTTGTGCGCTTCGCGGGCCTCTTTGGTCTTGTCGAAGGCGCGGCGGCCGAGGCGGGTGTAGAGCGCGGTGTCGGTGAGTTTTTCCAGCAGTTCGCTGCGGTCGTTGTCGTCGGCCTTGAGAAATGCGCTGAACTCACTCTGGGCCAGCAGCACGGCACGGGTGAACTGTTCGAAGTTCAGGCCCAGCGCGGCTTCGAGTTGGGTTTTGTATTCGCCTTTCTGGCTGGCGAGCAGTTGATCCTGATCGATGTCGCGCAGGCTCTGCCGGCTGGCCTGCAACTTGCCGCCGGCCTTCTCGCGGGCACGGTTGGCTTCCCAGCGCGCACGGTAACGGCGACCATCGACGCCGACGAAATCCACCTCTGCATAACCTTCACCGGTACCACGGCGCAGCAAGGTGCGCGGGTCGCCGGTGGCGATTTCGCCGTCCGCATCCGGAACCTTGGCGTCACGGCCAGTGTTGTTCAGCCGCGGCACGGCGCCAAACAGCGCCAGGCACAGGGCATCGAGCAAGGTACTTTTACCGGCGCCGGTCGGCCCGGTGATCGCGAACAGGCCAGCACTGGCCAGTGGTTCGGCGGTGAAGTCGATTTCGAACGGCCCGGCCAGCGAGGCGAGGTTCTTCAAGCGAATGGCGAGAATCTTCATGGCTGCTCGCCCTCCATCTGTACGTCCTGCAGCAGTTCGGCGAAGTCCTTGAGCGTCTGCTCATCGACCTCGTTGCCGTAATTGTCGAGCCAGGCGCGGCTGAACAGCTCCTGCGGAGTGAGTTGATCCAGTTCGACCAGCGCGCTGCCGTCGTCGCTGCCATCGGCGCCACGGTTGCCGGCGTACTCGGCGGCGATCCGTACCAGTCGCACGGCTTTGCCTTGCAGGGCGTTTTCCACCTGATGGCGCAGATCCGGCTGCGGCTCATCGAGGGTTACGCGCACTTCCAGCCATGGCTGGCGCTGGGTTTCGGCGAGCAGATCGATGTTCGGCAGGTCGGCCAGTTGCAGCAGGATCTCCGCCAGCGGCGCCGGGCCGATGCGTTGCAGGTTGACCGAGCGCGGGATCAGTTTCGGCTCGACGCTGACCAGGGTTTCGCCATCGAGGGTGACGTCGAGAATCTGGTGCTGATAACCGATCTCCGAAAACGACAGCGGAATCGGCGAGCCGCTGTAGCGAATGCGTTCTTCACCGTTGACCTTCTGCGGCTTGTGCAAATGGCCGAGGGCGACGTAGCTGATGCTCGGCCCGAACAGGCTGGCGGGCAGCGCTTCGGCGTTACCGATGATCAGGCTGCGCTCGGAGTCTTCCGAGACCGAGCCGCCAGCCATGTGCGCGTGGCTGATGGCGACCAGCGCCTGACCCGGCTGGCGCTTGGCATTCGCCGCTTCGATCAGCCATTCATGCACCTGACCGATACCGCGCAGATAGTTGTCGCCCAGATGCGCACCGGTCACCTCGGCTGGACGCAGGAATGGCAGCGCCAGGCACCAAGCGGCGATTTCGCCTTGGGCATTCGGCAGTGGCAGCAGCAGCCGTTCGGCGTCGAGCTGGCCGTCATCCAGCCACAACACCCGCCCCAGCGCATGGGTGCGCAAACGGCGCATCAACGGCGCGGGCAGTTCGATGCGCGAGCCGGAATCGTGGTTGCCGGCAATCATCACGATGGTCAGCAACGGCTGCTGCTCGTGAGCGCTGACGATGAAGTCGTAGAGGCGTTCCTGGGCTTTGACCGGCGGATTGACCGTGTCAAAGATGTCCCCGGCAATCAGCAGCACATCCGGCTGCGCCAGTTGCAGTTGGCGCAGCAGCCATTCGAGAAAGCACGCATGCTCGAAATCGCGCTCCTGGCCGTGCAGGTTTTGCCCAAGGTGCCAGTCGGAGGTGTGGAACAGACGCAAGGTGGACTCCGCTACATAAACAGGTGATGGCCGCGGGGAAATGATGGGCGGCTAAAGAGGGGGGAGTTTACTGGCAAACGGGCGGACTTGCCCAAAGGCTTGAGAGATCAGGAGGTCGTGGCGGATGCCGTCTGTCGCTACTGTCAGATCTGACAGTAGCTGGCCGGCAGCTTCGGGTGATGGGATACCGCAGTCGCCAAGGCGTCAGGCCGGGGCTTTCTGTCACTTGAGGAATTGCTTGTATGAAAACGCAATCACCATCAGCCTCTACGTCTTCTGATCCAGGCGTGAGCGCGCTCAAGCCCATAAGGATCACCAAACTCAAGACTCCCGTGCAGGGCTATGACGGTGGTTTGCCGGTGGCCGCCGTGGAGGGAGGCGTCGAATTTCTGGTTCCTCCCTGGCTGGTCATGGAGGCGGGTGATCTGCTTGAGGTGTTCTGGGGCGACCTGCAGGCGCCGGTCTGGAGTAAAGACATCGAGCCGGAAGATGAAAACGAACTCATCAAAGGGGTTATCGATGAGGGGCATATCCGCAGAGGGGAGGCCTATCCGGTTTTTTATCGAGTGACCCGGCCGTTTCAGGAACCTGAGTCAACACCGCTGCAAAGGTTCTTCGTCAAACTGGATCGCCCCGGCGGCTTCGATGACGACCAGTCAACGCCCGGCAACCAGAACCTGCGCTACCACATTCTCCAAAGCATCATCGACAACGGCGTCGGCCCCGGGGAGGCCGCGGCGGGTGTGCCGATCACGATCCTGCCGTACCCCTTCATGCGTATCAACGACCGTGTAAAGGTGGCGTGGGGCAGCGTAGAGAAAAACGTCCTTGTCGAGCAAAAACATATTGGCGACCCTGACGACCCTGACTACAGCCCGCTGGTCGTGACCATCGATCAAGCACTGATCGAGGAGGCGGGCGACAGCGCCGGGGTGATCGTGGTGTACCAGGTGATCGATGAGTGTGGCAATTATCCGGATCCACGGTCACCGTGGTCGGCGGAAACCCGCATCTTGGTGGATCTGAAAGGAAGTCGTCTGGATGCGCCTGTCGTGCTGGAGGCCGATCCTGTCAGCAATGTCATCGATCTCGACGAGTTGCAAGATGACGATGTGAACGTTCTGGTCAATACCCCCGCTAGCGTCTTCAAGTTGCAGGACATTGTCGCATTGACCTGGCAAGGCACTAACGCCGAGGGCGCGCCGATCAATCATGGCCCGCTGGAGTTGCCGGTGACGCGAGTCGGCGTTGCGCTGACGTTCACTGTCCCGAACGACAAGGTGTGGGCCATCGCCAAAGGCCGGGCCAGTGTCTCTTACGTACTCAAGCGAACAGGCGAGGCTGATCGGCCGTCGAAGAGTGTCGGTATCTCGGTAGAGGGGGAGGCCATCCGTCTGCCGGCTCCTACGGTGGATGAAGCCCCCGCCGGTACGCTGGACCCGAACGAGCATTGGGCCACCGTGCGCATTCCATGGTTTGCGGGACGCGCCGCCAGTGACCTGTTGACGCTGATCTGGGAGGCCACGCGTCCCGGCGGCGGCATCGTCTATTACGAAGACCCGCGCCCGGTTGGCGATGTGCCGGATGACGAGCCGGTGTTGCGCAATGTCTCGAACGCGGAGATCCAGCGTTTCGACGGCTTGCAGGTCTCGGTGTTTTACACCGTTGCCAATGATGATGAGGCGACACTCAACGTGCGCGAGTCGTTGCGGTTCGAGATGCAGGTGGGCGAAGTGCAACCGCTGTTCGTGACGCCGCGCGTGGAGGAGGCGGTGCCTGGCACGTCGTTGATCGATCCGGAAGCCGTCCCGCCGCTGGGCTGTAAATTGATTGTGCCGTATCTGCAGACACAGCCCGAAGACCTGGTGAATTATCGCTGGCGCGGTACAGGCAGTAATGGCAGCACCAGTGGCTCACTGCGTCTTACAGCGCAAACTGCGGGTAGGGAAGTGCCGTTCACGGTGCCTAAACAGTTTGTGACCAACAACCTCAATCGGCGGATTGTCATCGACTATTTCATCGTGCGTGACGGCAAAACCCTGGGTTACTCCTTTCCACTGACCTTGCGGGTCGGCAATGCCCTGCTGGATTTCGATCCGCCCTCAATTGACGACGCGCGCGGCGACCAGATCGATGCGAGCGCGGTGCCAGCGGTAGGTGCAACCGTGCGTCTTGCTGCGGCGTATGGCTTGAGGGTGGGCGACAGCGGCGAGATCCGCTGGATCGGCGGTGCCGGCGGCGGCACGGCCATCGTGCCGTTTCGCGTGGAAAGCGGAGAAGCGGGGCGCGACAAACTGGTCAGCGTGCCGCAGTCGGTGGTGTTGGCCAACGTCGGGCGGGAGATCTCGCTGGATTGCACCGTGGTGCGCCAGCCCGGTGGTCGCCAGTATTCGCGCGTGGCGGTTTATGACGTGCGTGTTTCGTTGGGAACGGGACGCTTGCTGGTGATGGGCGCGCGCTCGCGGGGTAATTACCAGCTGTATGGCGGCGGGACTGCGTGGTTGACCGCGCTGGATGCAACCACCCGGCAGCCGGTCAGGGCCTGGTGGCGTTATAACGGCGAGGAGGGCGAGGTCAGTGGTACGACGTTCCGTGATACTCGGCCGGATCGACTGCTGCATGTGCGGATCAGTGATGATCAGGTGACGATCAATCCGCAGAACCTGTGCGGGAACGGGAATTTTATATCCGGCGAGGGAGCAAACAACGCGGCCTTTGCGGCACGGACTGAGCGTGGAGCCCTGGTGGCATGGGGTAAGCCTGCCCGTGGTGGGGATCTGGGGGATTCGTTACCGGACATATCCGATGCCATATCGTTGAGTGCCTGCGGCTATGCCTTTGCGGCACGACAGGCCACTGGTGGGGTAGTGGCTTGGGGGCTGAGTGGAAACGGAGGAGAGGTGTCGGAACCCATCAGTCCTTTGCGGGATATCGTAGCGGTAAGCGGCAACGGTTATGCGTTTGTCGCGCTACGTCGTGATGGGAGTCTGGTGGCGTGGGGAAGCCCTACTTGGGGTGCAGCACTTCCAGAGCCGGTAGCTGCACTGAGGGATGTCGTCAGAGTGATTGGCAACCTCTACGCCTTTGCTGCGCTTCGGGCTAATGGTTCGGTGGTGGCTTGGGGGCACCAAACCCATGGAGGTAATGTGCCTGCGGCCATCGCGGCGTTGATTGACGTTGTTGATGTAGTCGCTACCGGCTACGCCTTTGCAGCCCTGCGTGCCAATGGTGCTGTAGTTGCATGGGGAGACTACGGTTACGGGGGATCCGTGCCTGGCAAGATCAAACTGCTTACAGACATTGTGGAACTGAGTGGGGCCGAAGCAGCCCTTGCCGCACGACGCAGCAATGGAAGCGTTGTTGCTTGGGGGTACCCTTCAGCTGGCGCAAGCGTTCCTGAGCCGATCGCCTTATTGACAGACATCCGCACGGTAACGGGTAACAATGGATCATTCGTCGCACTGCTCAGCAGCGGGCGTGTTGTGGGATGGGGACGTCAGGCAATCCCAACACCGGTCGCATTACTGACTGACATCGTACAGGTGGTCTGCGGGTACGCTGCTTTTGCCGCATTGCGCGCCAACGGCACCGTTGTAGCCTGGGGGACTGCTGATCGAGGTGGTGAAATCCCGGATGCCATTGCGGCCCGACTGATCAACGTCCGCGCCATTTATGGCAACACCCATGCCTTCGCCGCACTGACCTCCAGCGGCGAGGTCGTGACCTGGGGCCGTGGCCCGGCCGGCGGTAACAGCGATGCCGTCGCCGACCAGCTCAACGGCAAAATCTTCTACGAAGCTACAGCGCTGTCCCGTGGTTTGGGAATGCGTGAGACACGACTGCTTGAAGCGGCGGAAAGTGAACAAACCTCATAACACCGTCAACGCCTGAAAGATCGCAGCCTGCGGCAGCGCCTACACGGACTAAATATAGGAGCTGCCGCAGGCTGCGATCTTTTGCTTTTTACTTCGGATAAAGCGGCGGCAACCCACTGTCACCCACCGGATCCTGCACCCGCTCCGCCGCCGGAATGGTACGAATCGCCCGCCACAAATCCTCACCCTGCCAATGCTGCCCGGTCTCGCTGTACAGCGCGCCGTTGAGGCCGTCGAGGGCGTCGGAAAGCGGTACGAAGCGCGCCGCCATGTCTGCCAAAGTTTCCGGCTGCTGCCGCGCCCATGCGTCCAGTGCCTGCCGCGTCGCTTGCGGATCATTCGCCTGGCACGCCCGCTTGATGTCGTCCAGCAAGGTGCGCGGGCTCGGCCCGGTTTGGGCGGCGCGGTGCACCGCCGGTTGCCAGCGCGCACGCCACCACAGGCCGAAGCCGAGCAGGGTGGTACAGGCGAGGATCAGGGTGCTGAGTTTCCACCACCACAACACATCGTTATCGATGGCGCTCACTTGCAGAGTGCCGGCCGGGGTGTCGACCAGCAGGCTCGGGTTGTTCGCTACTTGCAGGGTGCGCGCCGGCAGGCTGGTGTGTTCCAGATGATCTTCGAAGGTGTTCCACCAGATCACGTCGACGGTCGGCAACTCGATCGGGCCGCTGCGGCTGGGCACCAGCGCTTCGCGTTCTTCACGGCTGCCGATCAGGCCGCGCTCGCCGCTCTGGTTGCTCAGCACCGGTTGATCCGGGTAGCGGCGCAGGCCATTGGCTTCGGTACCGGGCAGGGCCGGCAACTGCGAACTGGCCAGGCCTTCGGCTTTTAAAGTCAGGCTGCGGGTCAGGGAATCGCCGACCTGAAGGTGATCCGGCTCCGGGTTCCAGCTTTCGCTCAGGCTCAGGCTGCGCGCGGGCAGCCACGGCGCATCGGCCGGGTAGGTCAGGGGTTTCGGTTTGACCGTCAGCGGAATCTCTGAGGAGCTGACGTGCAGCAGCTTGCCCGGTTTCGGGCCTTGCGCGGTCGCGTCCTGAGCGGGTTGGGTGTCGACCAGTGTGGCGCTGAAAGTCTGAGGGGCGATGGTCAGCAAGCCACTGTGCTGCGGGTAGATCGCATAGCGCATCTCGATCACGCCATGGCGCACGCCGTTGATGTCTTTCTCGTAAGTGCGGGTGTCGCCCAGTTGCTCGATACGCGCGTCGGCGATCTGCAGCGGGGTCAGGCTGCTGTCGTCGTACAGCGACACCGAATGGTAGATGCGCAGGGTCAGGATCGCCTGGGCCTGCACGTACACGCTGGACTGGTCGAGACTGGCCTCGATGAACACCGGGTCCAGGTTGTTTTTCTCTTCGCGGCTGTCGCTCTCGATTACTTGCACGGTGATCGGCTGGCTCTGCACCTCACCCAGTTGCAGCGGCGGAATGACCACGCTGCCGTTCTCTTTCGGCAGCAGGGTGATGATCCAGCGCGTGGTGGCGCGGTTGTCGCCATTGAGGGTGTTCAACTGGTTGACCTGACGTGTGCCGCGCACCTCGAACAACGGTTCCAGCGGCGTCAGGTCGGGTTTGCCGAACTGCGTGACATCACCCGTTTCGAGGGTGAGTTCGACCGTCTCGCCGGAGTTCAGGCGACTGCGATCCACGCTGGCCGTCAGCTCGGCCGCCTGGGCGGTGGCCGTGCAGAGCAGCAGGGGCAGCAAGAGAGCGGTGAAACGGGTCATCGAGTTTTTTCCTGATCCTGATGTTGTTGCTGTTCGTACCAGAATTTGCGTCGCAGCAGTTCGCCCGGGTCGTCGGGAATCTTGCCCAGCCATTGTTCCAGTGCTTGACGCTGCTCGCCTTCGAGGTTGTCTTCGCTCGGACGCAGCGTTGGCACGGTGTCGGTTTCTTCCGCTTCATCGCTGCCCGGCACTTCGTTGGGGCCCGGTTGCGGCGGGGTGGTCGGTGGCGGTTCGCTGGCCGACTCGCCGGGCTGCGCCTCGCTCGGGGTGTCACTTTTCACCGCGGGTGGCGGCGTGGTCGCTGGCGGTGGTTCATCGCCGGGCACATTCGGCTGCGCCGGTTGTGGCTGTGGTTCGGCCGGTGGCGGGGTGTTCTTCTGCTTGAGCAGATTTTCCACCAGGGCCTTGTTGGTCAGCGCCGGGCGCAAATCCGGTTGCAGTTCCAGCGCCTGTTCATAGGCATCGATCGCCGCTTCCAGCTCACCACTTTTTGCCAGCGCGTTGCCACGATTGTAGTGGGCACGGGCATCGCTGCCTTCGGCGAAACGCTGAGCGGCGCCACTGTAATCGCCGGCCTCGTACAACGCTACCCCTTGCCACTGATGATCTTCGAAGTGTTCGGCAGCCTCGGCCGGGCGTTTCTGCTTGAGCAGGTGCAGGCCCTGTTGGTCGGGGCGCAGCCACAGGTCTTCGAAGTCAAAAGCGTAGCTTGGCTGCGGCAGGCACAACAGCAAGGGCAGACAAAACAACCAGCCACGCCGTCCGGCGCAGGCAGCCAGCAGCAATAGCGGCAACAACAGCCAGTAACCCTGATCGGCCCAGGTGTCGAGGCGCACGGTCTGGCCATCGTCGCGCAGGCTGCGCGGGCCATCGAGCAGGCCGAGGGCGCGCAAATCGGATTCGTCCAGTCGCGCGCTGTGGTACTCGCCGCCGACACTGGCGAGGAATGCGCCAAGGCCCGGGCTGTCGAGTTGCGGCACGCGAATCGCGCCCTGTTCGTCCTTGAGGAAACTGCCGTCCTCCTGAGCGATCGGCGCGCCTTCAGCGGTGCCGATGCCGAGCATCAGCAGTTGCGCCGATTGCTCGCCGAGGGCGCGGCGGATGCCTTGGCGTTCTTCATCTGTGAGCGAGGAGCCGATCAGCAGAATCCGTCCCTGACCGAGCGCACCCTGCTTGAGCAAGGCCAATGCTTTGCTCACGCCGAGATCAGCGCGATGGCCGCTTTCCGGCATCAACGAGGGCTTGAGGGCGTCGAGCAGATTGTGGCTGGTCGCCAGGTCATCCGACAGCGGCACCAGCGTGTGCGCGCTGCCGGCGTAGACGACGATCGCGGTCTGCGCGTCGCTGCGTACCTGCAACAGGTCGAACAGCTTGCGCCGGGCCTGTTCCAGTCGCGTTGGCGGCGAGTCAGTGGCGAGCATTTCCGGGGTCAGCTCCAGAACGACGACCAGCGGGTCGGCAGGTTTCTGGCTGGTCTGTTCGACGCGTTCCCAGCTCGGCCCGAGCAGGGCGACGATGGTCAGCAGCCACGCCACGCCAAGGGCGACCCACGGCAGCTTGCTGGCGCGGCCATTGCCACCGCTGAGCAGCGTCGCGTGGAACGCCGGCGGCAGAATCATTTGCCAGCGTCCGGCGCGTTTCTGCCGGTGCCAGAGTTGCCAGATCAGCCAGCCCAGCAGCGGCAGGAGCAGCAGCCACCAAGGGCGGAACCAGTGCGGCCAGAGCGCGATCATCGGCGCCTCCGCAGACGCAGGCGCTTGAGACGCTCGCGCCAGTCAGGCAGCGGACTTTGCAGATACAGCTCCTTGGTAAACAGGCGTTGCAGCGGGTTGTCCGGCCACAATTCGCGGGCGACCAGCAACAGGCTAAGCAGCAGGGCCAATGCCAGTGGCCACTGATACAAGGCTTGCGCCGGGCGTGCCTGGGTTGGTTGCTGGGTCACCGGTTCGAGTTGATCGAGGGTGTCGCGGATCGCTTGCAGCTCTTTGCCGTCGCGGGCGCGGAAGTATTGGCCGCCGGTGGCGTTGGCGATCGCTTTGAGGGCCGGCTCGTCGAGGTCCAGGCTCGGATTGACCCCGAGCAGGCCGGTGCTGCCACTGTCTTCGGGGTCGGCGCCGATGCCGATCGGGTAGATTTTCACCCCTTCGCTGGCGGCCAGTTTCGCCGCGGTCAACGGATCGATTTCGCCGCCGTTGTTGGCGCCGTCGGTGACCAGAATCAACACCCGGCTTTGTGCCGGACGCATGCGCAGGCGCTTCAGCGCCAGACCTATCGCATCGCCGATGGCGGTGTTCTTGCCGGCGATGCCGATGCGCGCTTCATCGAGCCAGACGCGCACGGTATGCCGGTCAAACGTCAGCGGTGCCTGCAGATAGGCCTGACTGCCGAACAGGATCAGACCGACGCGGTCGCCATCACGGCTTTCAAGGAAATCGCCGAGCAGATGCTGGACCAGCGACAAGCGACTGACGTCTTCGTCCTGCCACTGCATGTCGGGAAAGTCCATCGAGCCGGACACGTCCACCGCCACCAGCAGATCGCGGCCGCTGGCGGCAATCGGCAACGGTTCGCCGAGCCATTGCGGGCGGGCGGCGGCGCTCAGCAGCAACAGCCACAGCAGCAGGAACGGTGCTTGCTGGCGCCACGCCGGCAGGTTGGCGCGGGCCCGGCGCCGTGCCAGACCTTCGAGGTCGGAGAGGAAACTCACGCGCAGCGCCGGCTCGCCGCTGTCGGCCACCGGCAGCACCAGACGCATCAGCCACGGCAGCGGCAGTAGCACGAAGATCCACGGCCAGGCGAACTCAAACATGCTTGCGAATCCAGGTGTCGACGGCTTGGGTCAGGCCGGCGATGGCTTTGTCGTCAAGCTTGCATTCGGGTTTATAGGCGCCTTCGACCAGCACCATCCAGCGCGTCAGGCCGGCGGCCGGGCAGCGGTTGTCGAGAAACGCCAGCCATTTGCGGCCATTGAGCGTGTGGCTCTGGCTGTAGGGGTAGTGGTTGCGGCACAGGCGTTTGAGCAGACCGTTGAGCTGCTGCAGCCAGGCCCCGGCCGGTGCGCCGTCGTAGGGTTTGGGCATCTGCGCCAGTTCGGCCAGTGCGGCGATGCGTACGGGGTCGAGCGGTTGTTCGGCGCGCACGATCGGGCGTTTCCTGGTCGGAATGAAGCGGCGCAAACGCCACACGGCGAAGCCCAGCAACGGCAGTAATAACAGCAGCAGCCACCAGCCCGGCGCTGGCGGCCAGAAGTCGATCGGTGGTGGCGAAATCAGCGGTTGCAGTTGTTCGAGGCCGTTCATCGACTGCTCCCCGGGCGCTGAGGATTGAGGAACTCGCGCATCTGCTCGACCATTTCGCTTTGCGTGCTCAACGGCATCAACAACACCCGCAGTTTTTGCGCGAGCAATTCCCAGCGGGCGATGCGTGCTTCGGCCTGAGCGCGATAGGTCTGGCGCAGCTCGAAGTTGAGGGTGTCGAGTTCCAGTTGTGCGCCTCTTTCCGCGAATCTCAGCAACCCGGCGGCGGGCAGGGCGTGGTCCAGCGGATCGGACAGCGGCAGCAGCAACAGGTCGCAGTGCCGCGACAGCAGGCTCAGTTGCTGCTCGGCGCTGTCGGACAACGCGCGCTCGTCGCAGATCACGATCACCAGGCTGCCCGGGCGCAACACCTCACGCGCCCGGCGCAGCGCCACGCCGAGGGCGTCGCGGTCCGGCTCGCGTTCGCTGTGCAGCGACTGATTGACTTTCACCAGGCGGTTGAGCAATTGCAGCAGGCTCTGCTTGCTGCGGCGCGGTTTGATTTCGTAATGCTCGTTGTCGCCGAACACCAGTCCGCCGACCCGGTCGTTGTGCCCCAGCGCGGCCCAGCCGATCAACGCCGCCGCTTGCGCCGCGAGCACCGACTTGAACATCAGCCCGGAGCCGAAAAACAGCCGCGTGCTTTGCTCGACCATGATGAAAATTGGTCGTTCGCGTTCTTCATGGAACAGCTTGGTGTGCGGCTCTTGCGTGCGCGCCGTTACGCGCCAGTCGATGGTGCGCACGTCGTCGCCGGCCTGATAGACCCGCACCTGATCGAAGTCGACCCCGCGACCACGGAATTTCGAGTGATGCAGACCGATCAGCGGACTGCGCTGGCTCGGCGTGGAAAACAGCTGCACTTCGCGCACACGGTGGCGCATCTCGATCAGATCGGTGAGGCTGATGCGGATGCCCGGTTCGGACGGCAGGGGGGCGTTCATGGGGGTCAAGCGACGGCTACGACGTCGAGAATCCGCTGGACCACCCGATCCTGATCGATGCCGGCGGCTTCGGCTTCAAACGACAGAATGATGCGGTGACGCAACACGTCGAACAGCACCGCCTGAATGTCTTCCGGGCTGACGAAGTCGCGCCCGGCCAGCCAGGCGTGGGCCCGGGCGCAGCGGTCAAGGGCGATCGAGCCACGTGGGCTGGCGCCATAGGCGATCCACTCGGCCATTTCCGGGTCGAACTTGGCCGGGGTGCGCGTGGCCATGACCAGTTGCACCAGGTATTCCTCCACGGCGTCGGCCATGTACAGACCGAGGATTTCCTTGCGCGCGGCGAAAATCGCCTGCTGGCTGACTCGGCGTTCCGGTTTGGTTTCGCCATTCAGCGCTTCGCCACGGGCCTGCTGCAGGATCCGGCGTTCGACGGCGGCATCCGGGAAGCCGATCTTCACGTGCATCAGGAAGCGGTCGAGCTGCGCTTCGGGCAACGGGTAGGTGCCTTCCTGCTCGATCGGGTTCTGCGTCGCCATCACCAGAAACAGCGGCGACAGCTCGTAAGTGCTGCGCCCGACACTGACCTGACGCTCGGCCATGGCTTCGAGCAGCGCCGATTGCACCTTGGCCGGGGCGCGGTTGATTTCGTCCGCCAGCACCAGGTTGTGGAAGATTGGCCCTTGCTGGAACACGAAACTGCCGGTTTCCGGGCGATAGATCTCGGTGCCGGTGATGTCGGCCGGCAGCAGGTCGGGAGTGAACTGGATGCGATGGAACTGGGCTTCGATGCCCTCGGCGAGTTCTTTGATCGCTTTGGTCTTGGCCAGACCCGGAGCGCCCTCGACCAGCATATGGCCGTCGGCGAGCAGGGCGATGAGCAAACGCTCGATGAGTTTTTCCTGGCCGAGAATCTGCGTTGAAAGAAAGGTTCGCAGCGCCAGCAGCGCTTCACGATGTTCCATCGGTGACTGTTCCTGGAAAGGGTGGCCGCAGGCGTTCGGATAACGCCGGGGCTGGGGGCGTTACTTTAATCCATCGAGGGGGGCGGCGACTAACGGCATTTTGCGCAAAGTGCGGGAAATGACTGGGGGATTTGTTGGGATTTTGTAGCCCGAGAAAGGTGCAGTGTTCTTTCGGGCCTCTTCGCGAGCAGGCTCGCTCCCACATTTGAACGGCGTACACCCGTCAATGTGGGAGCGAGCCTGCTCGCGAAGGGGGCAGTCCAGACGACATCAAATTTCGCCTCATCGCCGGCAAGCCAGCTCCCACAGGTATTAGAGGTGCGAATGCGATTTGTGCAACACATCGGCCACTGTGGGAGCTGGCTTGCCAGCGATGAGGCCAGTCCAACCAGCATCAAATCTGGCTGATATAGGTCCCGGTGCCATCAAGGATGTTCTTCAGGGTTTCTTCAACTTCAGGCAGATCCACCATATCCGGATTGAAGGTGATCTCCAGCACATCATCCCCATTCAACGCATCGGCATCCGCCGCCGCGATCTCGATCTTCAGCAGGGTCTTGGACAGGGTGACTTTCACGCCGTCGAGCGTCGAAGGCTCGCCATCCAGGGTGATCTCCAGCTCGTCCTCGTCCGGATAGCGGCTCATCAGAAACATGTCGCCCTTGTCGCTATGGCAGCAGAGCATGGCCATGTTGTCTTCTTCGTCGTCGCACGGGTTGACGATCAGTAGGGCGGTGGTCATTTGCATGGGGGAATTCCTGGCCGACGGGCGCTAAGTGCAATCGAAAGCGCGATTTTGCCAGCCTTGGCGCATTTGCGCTGCTCTCTTGCGTGGGTTGCTTTATTGACGACTGCAACAAGAGGGTGCGTGAAACCTGGCGGAATCAATGAACAAGGAAAATTCCGACAGATGAATTCTGGGTTGAGGGTTGAAATTTCCGAGGACGCCGCAGGGAAAATTACTTGTTTGAACTTGGCAGCCATTTTCTGCTTTTTCGCTTGTTTTATCGCCACGATTGTCATTATTTTGCGGTTCGAACGCAAAGGAGTGCGTCATCTCAAACCGAAAAAAGGGACCTCTTTCAATGCATCCGTATTTCGAACGCGCTGAGGAAATTGCACACCTGTCCGACGATCAGATTGAGCAGATTTATCAGCGATATCTGGACGGGGAAAAAAGCGCTGCGCTTCTGGTCGAGTATCAGATCCCTGCCACTGTCCGCAGCTTGCTCAAGGTTTTGCCGCCGATTGTCAGTCAGGATCTGAAGTGCCCTTATTGCGATGTGCCGATGTGGGTACGTCGGCACGCCCGGGGCACTCCGGTCTCGCAGCGTCATCCTTACAAATGCATACGGTGCGAGCACCGATACTCAGCATCCGCCCGCCATGGCCGACGCATGGCGTGTACTTGCCAGGCATGTTGCCAGGTTCATCAGCAACAATTGGCGGCGCAGGCCGAGCGTGATCGACGCGAACTTGAATCGCGCTTCGGTGTACCGAGTCCCGCGGTGCCGTATTCGACCCTTGGGTTTGTGCAGAAGCTGACGTTGCTGGCCTTGCTTGACGATGGCAATGCCAACCATCCCGAATGGATCGCGCCGTTGAGCGCGACATCCCGAAGCGAACATCTGGCACCGAGCGTCGAGGCCAGCGAGGAAAGATTGAAGAGTCTGCACGAGGCTGGCGTGTTAACGGTCGCGACGAGCTCTGATATCAGGGCCTTCGATCGCACTGAGGGTTGCAGTATCAGTGACTATTCTGCAGTGCGCTGGCAGCCTAATGTGGCACTCGGCGGAGTTGCGCGCTGTAATCGGGAAAGCCTGTACCTGACGCTATATCAGGAGTTATCCGGCGAGATTCAGGTCGCCTGGAAGAGCGAACTCTACGGGCTGATTTTCGATCTGGCCCGAGAAGAATCGCTTCAATACATCCGTGTGCTGGCCAACGAAGTCAGTTTTTCGTTCACGGCCGAGGCGCGTGCCGAAACGGTTGTGGGGCAACTCCTGCAGGATTTTTCCGTAAGCCAGCTCTACTACTTCGCCCGCCTGGCAGTAAAAAACGCTGCGCACTTCTACGCCACCGGCAACTCCAAAGGTCGCAATCACGCGTCCAACACCATCCCGCGCAACATGCTCGGGACCGCTCAGGATGCCCTGACTCGGAACTGGCGCAAAAACGCACACCGTGATTCGCGGGTACCGCAATCGGCGTTACATCGGTTGTTGTATGACGTAGTGCTCAAGGACAGCGGTGCCGGGTTTTCCAAGTCGCCGGGAATGTATTGGCGCGATGAGCTGGTACCGCAGTTCTTCTCCCGTGCAGCTTTTGACAGTGACCTGCTCGGTCATTTGAGGCTGTTTTGCCGAGAGTGTGACTCCAGCAATATCGACGCCAGCATGGATAAATTGATTCTGAAAACCATGTGTTACGACTGTGCCACCGTGAGTAAATTCAGGGCTTTCGAGGAGCTGCCTGACTGATGTTGATGGGGGCTAAGCGGCCCAGGAAAAAGGGAAGGCATAAGCTCAATGTGGCTGCTTTCCTTTTTTTCTTCGAGGTGGTTCCTGAGGATGTTGCCTTGAATCTTTTTTGAGTTCTGAGGGCTGTTTTCTAAAGTGCATGATTGTGCGGTAAGGAACGTAAAACAGGAGCTGAAAGAGAATCGGGGGGAGTAAGAATACGAAAAGAAAAACTCCTGAAGAGTACGTTGAATAGAATAGAAAATTCTGACCCATGATCCTCAGTTTTGAGTCGCGGCTCATGAGGTCGGTGGAGTTTAAATAAGCTTCATAGGTGAAGATAGAGCAAAATAAAAGCAGGGCAATGAGCGATAAGGAATATTTTATGAGTGAAAGTTTGTTTGCTCTTTCAAATATCTGGTCGGATATTTTTAAGCATCGGTACAGGAATATTAAGCTGAATATTGGCGCAAATACCGCAATGTAATTCGTGGTTATCCTGGAGCTTAGAGGGAGTTTGGATGACCAGAAGCCGATGTTTTCGATCAGATAGTTTTGTAGAGCAGAATCGAGCAGCATAGGATGGTGCTCGTTAATGATTGGAACTATCAGGTTGATGAGGAGGATCGGCGCCAGCATGGATATAAAACATGCGGTTGATATGGATGGCTCAGGAGTGTTTTGCACCGTGTAATCCTTGTTTGGTGGCCGGCTCAATTAATTGAACCGGCAGGCAGAGTATTAATGCGCTGGCGTCGTTTCAACTAGCGTGAATACTGTGTCATTTATCTTTTCTACGGTTTTGGCATCGAGTAAAGCGGCAACGCCAGCCACGAGGAGACCGGTAGCGACTACAGCAATTGCGGGTGGAAACGAAAAAGCAGCTAGCACTGGTGGTGCTACGAGAGCGACCAGCATCCCTGCTCCGGCTCCTGCGGCAATGCTTTCGAATTCGAGTAACAGGGGTTTCCAGTTTCCATCCTGAAAACCGATGATTGCCTTTTCCACAACAGAATGCGCCTGCACGATTTTTCCGGTTACGCCAAATCCTTTGGCGAGCCGATTGACACTGTCCATGTAGGACGCCTTGTCCAGTGCGTTCAGTGCGTCGACAACCGCACGGGTATCCTGCGGGCTGAGCTTTGCATTCGGGTTGGTTCGCACCTGCTCGAACGTTCGCAGCGCTTCGTTGTAGCTCCTGATCTTTTTCCCTGATACATCCTTTTGAAGATCCATCACCACTTGATGCAGGTTGGCGCCGTATTTCTCGAGGATGAATTTGTTCGCGTCGGCGACGTAAGCCACCGCGCGTTTGTAGTCATCAATACGTTTGGCCTCCGCTTCAGCAGCGATCCGTTGTTTTTCTTCCTCCAGTCGCAGAGCAGCCTGACGCGCCTGCTCTTGTCTTTGCGCCTCTTCAGCTTGTCGCGCAGCTTCGGCGGCCTGCTGTTGGGCGAGGGCCTCGGCCTGTCGCCGAGCTATTTCGGCATACAGTCTGGTCTGGCGGTCTTGAAGATTTGCGATTTGTTCGTTCAGAAGCATGGCGTCGTAAGTGGCTTGTAACTTCGCATATTGTTGCGAAGTTTTAATATCCCTTAATTTTTGCTGCAGCTCGGTGTTTTTTTGAAAAAGCAATTCATTGACAATGTTGGTGGCTTTGTTTAGCCATGTATCGGGAGTAGGGCGGGTCAGCGGTGGGTGCCTGCTGTCTATAATGTTCAACTCTATTTGCAAGCCTTGCTCTAAATTGTGCTTTTTTTCCAGATAGTCACTTTCTATCGCCAGTGTGAGCCCATGCATCGGGTTGCCCAGCGGATAGTTCTTGAGAATATCTCCGCGAATGGTGCCAGGGTTCAAATTGATGATTTCCCAGGAGCCATCGCCGTAGATTATTGTTGTCGGAAGTTCAAGTTGTCGCATGTGATGATTCCTTTCTTTGATGGAGACCCGTTCCGTGGGTCAGGTTGACAAATGATGTCTGGTTTTTTATGGGGTGCGCTTATATAGATAGCACTGCAGATTTTTGCGTTCAAATCGTGCTGTAGGAATTCGGTCTTCAAATTATGTGAGACATTTCTTGTCAGTTTGTAAGGATTCTTTAGTGTGTTTCTACTTGTTGTTTTTATTGGTTTTTTGGTGCGAACAATCGAAGGCTGTGTAAGCTTTGGCTGGGTGATTTTCCAAGGAGGGAAGGTGTGGCAGGAACGAATTTCAGGTAATCGGTCATTTCAGGTGCGCTTGCCTGTTGAACGGCCACCTGAAGCGCGAGAATTCTCTTTGGCTGCTAATGTTTACCGTTGCGCGGGGCCGCGTTTACGTGCCAATGACCGAATATGTCGCAGCACCGCAAGCAGACACATTGTCGCACCCATTAAGCTGCGCAACGGATGAGCACCCGTAAAGACATTGTCGGCGGCCTCGACAGTCGTTTTTGCAGATGCCCATTCAATGGAAGGTGAATGTGACCTGAGTGTCTCGTCCAGCTTCACCCACCTGTCCCCCTGTTTCCTCTGCCCGAGAATCAGGAACAGGGCGACACAAGCCCCGCAAGGGGTGTTGCACGCGACGCTTTCCATCAATAACAAGCTTAAGCGGAGTACCACAGATGGCGTTCTTCACCGCAGCCAGCAAAGCCGACTTCCAGCACCAACTGCAAGCGGCACTGGCGCAGCACATCAGTGAACAGGCACTGCCACAAGTGGCGCTGTTCGCTGAACAATTCTTCGGCATCATTTCCCTGGACGAGCTGACTCAACGTCGCCTCTCCGACCTCGCTGGCTGTACTCTTTCCGCGTGGCGCCTGCTTGAGCGCTTCGATCACGCGCAACCGCAAGTGCGCGTCTACAACCCCGATTACGAGCGTCATGGCTGGCAGTCGACCCACACCGCGGTCGAAGTGCTGCACCACGACCTGCCGTTTCTGGTCGACTCGGTCCGCACCGAGCTGAACCGCCGCGGCTACAGCATCCACACCCTGCAGACCACCGTGCTCAGCGTGCGTCGTGGCAGCAAGGGCGAGCTGCTGGAAATCCTGCCCAAGGGCAGCACCGGCGAAGGCGTGCTGCACGAGTCGCTGATGTACCTGGAAATCGACCGCTGCGCCAACGCGGCCGAACTGAATGTGCTGAGCAAAGAGCTGGAGCAGGTGCTCGGTGAAGTGCGCGTCGCGGTCGCTGATTTCGAGCCGATGAAGGCCAAGGTGCAGGAGATCCTCACCAAGCTCGATCACAGCGCATTCGCCGTCGATGCCGACGAAAAGACCGAAATCAAGAGCTTCCTGGAATGGCTGGTGGGCAACCACTTCACCTTCCTCGGCTACGAAGAGTTCACCGTTGTCGATCAGGCCGATGGCGGCCATATCGAATACGACCAGAATTCCTTCCTCGGTCTGACCAAACTGCTGCGCACCGGTCTGACCAACGAAGACCGGCACATCGAAGACTACGCAGTGAACTACCTGCGCGAACCGACCCTGCTGTCGTTCGCCAAGGCTGCGCACCCGAGCCGCGTACACCGTCCGGCCTACCCGGATTACGTGTCGATCCGTGAAATCGACGCCGACGGTAAAGTCATCAAGGAACACCGCTTCATGGGCCTGTACACCTCCTCGGTGTATGGCGAGAGCGTGCGGGTCATCCCGTTCATCCGCCGCAAGGTCGAAGAAATCGAACGCCGTTCCGGCTTCCAGTCCAAGGCTCACCTGGGCAAGGAACTGGCGCAGGTCCTCGAAGTATTGCCGCGTGACGACCTGTTCCAGACCCCGGTCGACGAACTGTTCAGCACCGTGATGTCGATCGTGCAGATCCAGGAACGTAACAAGATCCGCGTGTTCCTGCGCAAAGACCCGTACGGTCGCTTCTGCTACTGCCTGGCCTACGTGCCGCGCGACATCTATTCCACCGAAGTGCGCCAGAAGATCCAGCAGGTGCTGATGGAGCGCCTGAAGGCCACCGACTGCGAGTTCTGGACCTT
Organism: Pseudomonas sp. JAI115; assembly: GCF_014200835.1. Lineage (NCBI taxonomy): Bacteria > Pseudomonadati > Pseudomonadota > Gammaproteobacteria > Pseudomonadales > Pseudomonadaceae > Pseudomonas > Pseudomonas sp. JAI115. The sequence continues at coordinate 444,827 of NZ_JACHCY010000001.1, read as the reverse complement.
CTTCTCCGAGTCCGTGCTGGCCCGCGTGCAGTTGATCCTGCGTGTTGATCCGAAGAACCGCATCGACATCGACCCGCTGCTGCTGGAAAAAGAAGTGGTACAGGCCTGCCGCAGCTGGCAGGACGACTACGCCGCACTGACCGTCGAAAGCTTCGGCGAAGCCCACGGCACCAACGTGCTGGCGGACTTCCCGAAAGGCTTCCCGGCCGGCTACCGCGAGCGTTTCGCGGCGCATTCGGCCGTGGTCGACATGCAGCACCTGCTGAGCCTGAACGAAAAAAATCCGCTGGTGATGAGCTTCTATCAGCCGCTGGGCCAGGTGTCTGGTCAGCGCGAGCTGCATTGCAAGCTGTACCACGCCGACACCCCGCTGGCGCTGTCCGACGTGTTGCCGATTCTGGAAAACCTTGGCCTGCGCGTGCTGGGTGAGTTCCCGTACCGTCTGCGTCACACCAATGGCCGCGAGTTCTGGATTCACGACTTCGCGTTCACTGCCGCTGAAGGCCTGGACCTCGACATCCAGCAACTCAACGACACCCTGCAGGACGCGTTCGTCCACATCGTCCGTGGCGATGCCGAGAACGATGCGTTCAACCGTCTGGTGCTGACCGCCGGTCTGCCATGGCGCGACGTGGCGCTGCTGCGTGCCTACGCCCGTTACCTGAAGCAGATCCGTCTGGGCTTCGACCTGGGTTACATCGCCAGCACCCTGAACAACCACACCGACATCGCTCGCGAGCTGACCCGGTTGTTCAAGACCCGTTTCTACCTGGCGCGCAAGCTGGGCAGCGACGATCTGGAAGACAAGCAACAGCGTCTGGAACAGGCGATTCTGACCGCACTGGACGACGTTCAGGTGCTCAACGAAGACCGCATCCTGCGTCGTTACCTGGACCTGATCAAAGCCACCCTGCGCACCAACTTCTATCAGACTGACGCCAACGGCCAGAACAAGTCGTACTTCAGCTTCAAGTTCAACCCGCACGCGATCCCTGAGCTGCCGAAGCCGGTACCGAAGTTCGAAATCTTCGTTTACTCGCCACGTGTCGAAGGCGTGCACCTGCGCTTCGGCAACGTGGCGCGCGGTGGTCTGCGCTGGTCCGACCGTGAAGAAGACTTCCGTACCGAAGTGCTTGGCCTGGTAAAAGCCCAGCAAGTGAAGAACTCGGTCATCGTGCCGGTGGGTGCGAAGGGCGGCTTCCTGCCGCGTCGTCTGCCACTGGGCGGCAGCCGTGACGAGATCGCGGCCGAGGGCATCGCCTGCTACCGCATCTTCATTTCAGGTCTGCTGGACATCACCGACAACCTGAAAGACGGCGCGCTGGTGCCGCCGGCCAACGTCGTGCGTCATGACGACGATGACCCGTACCTGGTGGTGGCAGCGGACAAGGGCACTGCGACCTTCTCCGACATCGCCAACGGCATCGCCATCGACTACGGCTTCTGGCTGGGTGACGCGTTCGCCTCCGGTGGTTCCGCCGGTTACGACCACAAGAAAATGGGCATCACCGCCAAGGGCGCGTGGGTCGGCGTACAGCGCCACTTCCGCGAGCGCGGCATCAATGTTCAGGAAGACAGCATCACCGTGGTCGGCGTCGGTGACATGGCCGGTGACGTATTCGGTAACGGCCTGTTGATGTCCGACAAGCTGCAACTGGTCGCTGCGTTCAACCACATGCACATCTTCATCGATCCGAACCCGAACCCGGCGACCAGCTTCGTCGAGCGTCAGCGCATGTTCGACCTGCCGCGTTCGGCGTGGACCGACTACGACACCAGCATCATGTCCGAAGGCGGCGGCATCTTCTCGCGCAGCGCGAAGAGCATCGCCATCTCGCCGCAGATGAAAGAACGCTTCGACATCAAGGCCGACAAGCTGACCCCGACCGAACTGCTGAACGCGTTGCTCAAGGCGCCGGTGGATCTGCTGTGGAACGGCGGTATCGGCACTTACGTCAAGGCCAGCACCGAAAGCCATGCCGACGTGGGCGACAAGGCCAACGACGCACTGCGGGTGAACGGCAACGAGCTGCGCTGCAAAGTCGTGGGCGAGGGCGGTAACCTCGGCATGACCCAACTGGGTCGTGTGGAGTTCGGTCTCAATGGCGGCGGTTCCAACACCGACTTCATCGACAACGCCGGTGGCGTGGACTGCTCCGACCACGAAGTGAACATCAAGATCCTGCTGAACGAAGTGGTTCAGGCCGGCGACATGACCGACAAGCAACGTAACCAGTTGCTGGCGAGCATGACCGACGAAGTCGGTGGTCTGGTGCTGGGCAACAACTACAAGCAGACCCAGGCCCTGTCCCTGGCGGCGCGTCGTGCCTACGAGCGCATTGCCGAGTACAAGCGTCTGATGAGCGATCTGGAAGGCCGTGGCAAGCTGGACCGTGCCATCGAGTTCCTGCCGACCGAAGAGCAGATCAACGAGCGCGTTGCGGCAGGCCATGGCCTGACCCGTCCCGAGCTGTCCGTGCTGATCTCGTACAGCAAGATCGACCTCAAGGAACAGCTGCTGAACTCGCTGGTGCCGGACGACGACTACTTGACCCGCGACATGGAAACGGCGTTCCCGCCGACCCTGGTCAGCAAGTTCTCCGAAGCCATGCGTCGTCATCGTCTGAAGCGCGAGATCGTCAGCACCCAGATCGCCAACGACCTGGTCAACCACATGGGCATCACCTTCGTTCAGCGACTCAAAGAGTCGACCGGCATGAGCCCGGCGAACGTGGCTGGCGCCTACGTGATCGTGCGTGACATCTTCCACCTCCCGCACTGGTTCCGTCAGATTGAAGCGCTGGACTATCAGGTCTCCGCTGACGTGCAACTGGAGCTGATGGACGAGCTGATGCGTCTGGGCCGCCGTGCTACACGCTGGTTCCTGCGTGCCCGTCGCAACGAGCAGAACGCTGCCCGTGATGTCGCGCACTTCGGTCCGCACCTGAAGGAGCTGGGTCTGAAGCTCGACGAACTGCTGAGCGGCGAAATCCGTGAAAACTGGCAGGCGCGTTATCAGGCTTACGTCGCGGCCGGTGTACCGGAGTTGCTGGCGCGTATGGTGGCGGGTACCTCGCACCTGTACACCCTGCTGCCGATCATCGAAGCGTCCGACGTCACTGGCCAGGATCCGGCAGAAGTGGCCAAGGCCTACTTCGCCGTGGGCAGTGCGCTGGACATCACCTGGTACCTGCAACAGATCAGCGCGCTGCCGGTTGAAAACAACTGGCAGGCCCTGGCCCGTGAAGCGTTCCGTGACGATGTGGACTGGCAGCAACGTGCGATCACCATCTCTGTCCTGCAACAGGGCGACGGCACTCAGGACGTGGAAGCACGCCTGGCGCTGTGGATGGCACAGCACGAAAGCATGATCGAGCGCTGGCGCGCCATGCTGGTGGAAATCCGTGCTGCGAGCGGCACTGACTACGCCATGTATGCAGTAGCCAACCGTGAACTGCTTGACCTCGCGTTGAGCGGTCAGGCGGTAGTGCCTGCGACTGCTGCGAATGCCGAGCTTGAACTGGCCTGAGTAGTGGTTGAATGAAGAAGCCCCGGTGTCGTGAGATGCCGGGGCTTTTTTGTGTCTGAATTTTGTGTTGATTAATCTGGCCTCATCGCTGGCAAGCCAGCTCCCACAGGTTTCTCGGGTGCTCACAGAATTTGTGCTCACCGCAGATCCCTGTGGGAGCTGGCTTGCCAGCGATGAGGGCCTTACTTTCAATACAACTTATGTGCTTGTTTGTTATCCAGCATCGACACTTTATCTGTCGGCCTGGTCAATAAATTACTCAGCGACTGATCAAACTTCTGCAACGCCCGAACTTGCACATCCTGCTGTTGATTAATATCCGCGACTATCTCTTCCGAACGCTTGAAGTCCGCCCAAACCGGTGTCAGTTCTTTGGCCTCCGAACCTTTCGCCGTGCCGATGTAATTCAACTTCGCATCATAGAAATCCGCACTGACATCGGCCTTGATGTCGGAGCTGCGCGAAGTGATCAACTGGCTGTGGGTGTCGACGATCGCCACCACATCGGGGTGCGCCGCGCGCAGGCTCTGCATGTCCGGGTACACCGTGACCGAGCCGAACTGCCGTTGCAGCGAGGCCTTGACCCAGTCCACGGCCATGTCCGGTTTCGAGGTGTTGACGTAGGCGTCGTGGATCGGCTGCACCAGCAGGCTCTGGCCGAAACCGGTGCCGGCGTTGGCCTGATAGTCGCGCAGATATTCGCGGTTGGTTTGGGTGCTCGGGCTGTAGACCACGCCCAGTGACACGCCGGGACCGCTTTGCACCTGGGCGGCGCTGCTGCGGCCGACCGGTTGGGTGAACAGGGTATCGAGGGACGACACCGCTTTCGGCGCGGTGGGTACGGAACAGGCGGACAAGGCTAAAACCGATATCGCCAAGGTACTGGCAAAAGCAAGTTTCATGATGAGTCTCCCGTGAAGCAACTTCAGTCGGAAAGTCAGCGTTGTCGCGGCTGTGGGTGACGGGCGCACGACAGTTGATTCAGACTAAACCCGCCAACCTGTAAATAAGCTGACAATTTTTCGAGTTGTGGCGATGCATTAGTTTTATTGGCTTTAAGGCGAATCGGTTAATTGCCTCGGGAAATAAAAAGGCGCAAAACAGTGTTTTGCGCCTTTTTATTTATGGCTGTGCCAACAACCATCAGTTTTTCAAGGGGATCAGTACTTGCTCGTCCGGGGCCAACACCATGAACACCAGCAACTTCGCCGGTTTGCTGTTGCTGGCGTTTTTCGACACCAGATGTTCGGAGCCGGCCGGTTCGTACCAGAACTGGCCTTTCTTGTAGGTGATCGGCTGTTCGCCCTTGACCTGGGAAATCACTTCGCCTTCGAGCACGTAGGCCATGGCGGTGCCGTCGTGTTTGTGGGCGATCGAGGACTGGCCGGGTTTGTAGTCGACTTCGATCATCATGGCTTTCTTGCCGGGGGCGTTCTTCAGCATCTGGTCTTGCAGGACGGTGACTTTTTCCGACGGGTCGTGAGCCAGGGCGGCGGCAGACATGGACAGGGCGAGAACGGCGGTGAAGAGGTGCAGGGCTTTCATGGTGGATCACCTGTGGGAGGGGGTGGTGACCACAGTAGTCTGCGGGGTGGGGTATTCAAACGGCCAATATTCGGGAAGATCGGGTGACCAATCAGTCGTTCGGCGGTGCAGCTGAATACGTCTTCGCGAGCAAGCCCGCTCCCACAGTTGATCGCATTCCAATGTGGGAGCGGGCTTGCTCGCGAAGGGGGCAGATCAGACGATCGGGAAACTGTTGAAATCCACACTATTTGCCAAGCGGCTATCAATCAGGTCGATAAACCCCTGCGCCTCGGGCCGGTTGAAGTGCGCCTGCATTGCCGCTTCCGACTGCCAGCGTGCACTCACCGTCCAGCGCTGGCTGTCCTCGGGGCAGCGGTCGACCATGTAGGCGTCGCAGCCCGGTGTCTGGCGCAAGGTGTCGACGATCTTCTGCAACTGCCGGCCGAGCTCTTCCGAACGCCCGGCGGCGGCGCGCACCTGAACGGTGTTGATCACTTCGTTGGACATTGCTCACACTCCTGAATCAGGCCGGACGAATCCTGCTCATTGAGGGATAACGCCAGTGCAGAATAGGCCTGCACCTGCTGATCACCAATAACCAATCGGCGGTTAATCGCCCAGACCAATCATTCACGCCACTTGTTGCAGAATGTCGCGCAGGCGATCCAGAGCGGTGTCGATGTCGAGGGTTTCAATGGCACCGAAGCCGAAGTACAGGCCGCTCTTCACCGGTTGCCGGTAATGGAATCCATCGATGGAATACAGCCCGACCTCGACTTTTTTCGCCAGTTCGATCACCAGCGGCAGGTCGATCGGCACCTTGCACAGTACTGCCATGTGGAACCCGGCACTGGGCGGTATCGCCTCCAGCCACGGCGCCAGATCCGTGGCCATGCGCGCCAGAATCCGCTCGCGGCGCTGGGCATAAATCGTGTGACAGCGGCGGATGTGCTTGAGCAGGCAACCTTCGGCGATAAACTTGGCCAACGCCCATTGCGGCAGGGTCGAGGCGTGCAGGTCGGTGAGCTGTTTGGCGCGGATCACTGCTTCGAGAATCGCCGGCGGCAAGATCGCGTAACCCAGGCGCAGCTCCGGCAGCAGGGTCTTGGAGAAGGTGCCGACGTAGGCCACGATGCCGCGCTGATCAAGGCTGAACAGAGAGTCCGTAGGCCGCCCTTCGTAGCGGAATTCGCTGTCATAGTCGTCCTCGATGATGATCGCGCCCAGCTCATAAGCCCTGGCCAGCAAGGCTTCGCGGCGCGCCTGGCTCATCGGCATGCCCAGCGGGAACTGGTGCGACGGGGTGACGTAAATCATCCGCGTACCCTCGGGAATTTGCTCGACCACAATGCCTTCGGCATCCACTGGCACGCCGACCACCTCGGCGCCGTGGGTGCCGAACAGCAGGCGCGCGGGCGGATACCCCGGATCCTCCATCGCCACCCGGCTGCCGGGGCTGATCAGCACGCGGGTGATCAGGTCCAGCGCCTGTTGCGCGCCGTTGCACACCACGATGTCTTCGTCCTGGCAGTTGATCCCGCGCGAAAACGCGATGTGCCGGGCAATCGCATTGCGCAGCGCCGGCAGGCCTTCGGGCACGCTGTAGAAGCCTTTGGAGCCGGCCATCTGGCGCATCGCGTGCGACACGCAGCGGCGCCAGTCGTCATGCGGGAACTGGCCCTTGCTGGTGGCGCCGCCGATGAAGTCATAGCGCAACGAACCTTCCAGCGACGGGTGGCGCAAGAACACCGGCAGGTTGCGCCAACGCTCGATCACCTCGGCGCTCGCCAGTTCGGTGTGGCTTTGCTTGCGCTGAATCTGCGCCGGGCGGGCGTTGACGTAGGTGCCTTTGCCGATCACCCCGGTGAGAAAGTTTTCGTAAGTCAGCTGCGCGTAGGTGTCGGAAATGGTCTTGCGTGAGATCCCCAGTTGCTCGGCCAGCAGACGGCTGGGCGGCAACTGCGTGCCGGCGGCCAGGCGCCCGGACTCGATGGCGCCGCGCAACTGGTTGTATAGCTGGCCGGCGAGGTCCTTGCGGCCATTGATCACGACGTGAAGTTCCATACCGACGCGGCTCCGGGGGGCGATTGAAGTGTCGGCCAGATTACCGCTGTTGGGTGAATGGCAGTAGTTGCGCAGCACAAAAACCCGAAATTGGTCACCGTCCCCCTTGTAGGAGTGAGCCTGCTCGCGATGACGTCGGCACATCCAACATGGCGGTGACTGAATGACCACTATCGCGAGCAGGCTCACTCCTACAAGGTTGCGTGTTTGGCGGGCGGCAGTGGTGTAGCGATATTCCGTGGAATTGGGGCTGTAACGCCGGCAGCTCTGCGCTTACCGTGAACTCATCATTCCGCTTCCCGAGACCTGCCCATGTCCCCGCGTCTGGACTACTACAACGCATCGCCCAAGGCGATGAAAGCGATGATCGCCATGGAGGCGCTGACCAGCGACCTGAGCATCGAGGCGCCGCTGTTGCAACTGATCAGGATCCGCGCTTCGCAGCTCAACGGCTGCGCGTTCTGCACCGACATGCACTCGGTGGACGCGCGGCGGGCCGGGGAGAGTGATCGGCGTTTGTATGCGATCGCGGTGTGGCGCGACAGCGGCTTTTTCAATCCGCGTGAGCGCGCTGCGTTGGCCTGGGCCGAGGCGGTGACGTTGTTGGCCGAGAGTCATGTGCCGGATGATGTTTACCAGATGGCCAAAGCGCAATTCAGTGAGGCTGAACTGGTGGATCTGACCATGGCCGTGACCACCATCAATAGCTGGAATCGCCTTGCAGTAAGCTTCCGCCAGACCCCGAGCGATTGACGTGCATACCCTGTAATTGGGGTATTTCTAGTGATTGAGGTATTCCTTGTGGTGAGGGGATTTATCCCCGATGGCCTGCGCAGCAGGCCCAAAACAATCCGACGCGGGTCCGTCAGATAAACCGAGTCAGCGGGATTGACGACTGCTGCGCAGCCGATCGGGAATAAATCCCCTCGCCACAGGTGTGTTTCCCCTTCCTCTAGGTGTGTGAGTTTCTTAGCCTCAGGTGTTTGATTCATTTATTGGTTAATGGGGATGTTCCGTTATTGGCGGGTGGGCGTTGTGGTTTGACTGAGGTGCCGAAGGTGTTGCCCATGCGTGTTCCAGTTGCGGCCGGGATTGCGAGGCCAACTTGATTCGGTGGCCGCTTGTTCACCGGCACATTCAGCGCTTCCTGATTCTTCTGCGCTGCGGCAGCGCCTTCGGGATTGTTGCCCATCTGCTGACTCAGACAATCATAATTCGGCGCCTTGTAGCCACCCACCGTCACCTCCACACAGCCCAGCGGCTGCTCGGCGTGGGCGCTGGCGAAGGCGCTCAGCAGCAGCCCGCCGAGGGCGAATTTCCACAGTGTTTTCATGCAAGCCTCCTGGCCGGCCCGAAGCGGCCGTTCTCTGAATGCAGTCTAGTGCAAGCCTCGCGCGAATCCCGTGATGGTTTTTTTGCACCGCCCGTCACACCAGATTCATAAACAGCCATCAGGATGACGGTTTTCAGGGGTACGTCAGCCGTGCAGCGAGGCAGTTCCAGGGACGGTCTTCAGCGTTCAGCGACTCTCGTGCGCCGGGTGAGTCTGGGGCTGCTGCTTGGCTGGTTCAGCGGCGCTGCGACAGCCGAGCCGGTGCCGGCCGACTTGCGCATGACGCTGCACATCCCGGCGCAGGACTTGGCCCGGGCGCTGGATCAGTACAGCCATGCCACCGGGGTGGCGGTGCTGGTCGACAGCCAGTTGAGTCGCGGTCGGCGCTCGTTGGCAGTCGATGGCGAATACACCGCTGCCGACGCCTTGCGCCGCTTGCTCGGCGGCAGCGGTCTGATGGCGCGTTATGCCCGCGACGACGCGTTCACCCTGCAAGTGGCGCAGGTCGAAGACGTGCCATCGGCCCTGGAAAAGTCCACGCCGGCCAGCGCCGCTGTCAGTCGCAGCTACGCCACCGCCGTGCAAGCCGCGATCGAGCGCAACCTGTGCCGTTCGCCACTGACTCGTCCGGGTAGTTATCGCGCGGTGTTGCAGGTCTGGGTCGGGCGCGACGGCGTGGTGCAGCACAACCGGTTGGTCACCACCACCGGTGATGTACGGCGTGATACCGCGCTGGTGGAGAGCTTTCGCAATCTCAGGATCGACCGGCCGACGCCCAGCGCGTTGCGTCAGCCGGTCACGTTGCTGTTGTTACCGGAGTCGTCAGGGAAACGCATGGAATGCACCAAATGGGAAGGAGTTTCCGGGGGATGAAAGACACCGGACAAGGTTCGATGGTCCAGCTGTTCCTGACGTCCTACGAGGACTTTCGGGTGCGCTTGCGCCGCCGTCTCGGCTCGGAAGACCTGGCCAACGACGTGCTGCACGAAACCTACCTGCGGGTCGACCGCATGGAAACGCCGCCGAACCTGCTGCGGCCCAACGCCTACCTCTATCGCATGGCCCTGAACATCGCCGCCGACCGTCGTCAGGCCGATGCGCGCCTGCTCACCGGCGAGGAAGTCGAAGAGATGCTGCAGATCGGCGACGAGGCGCTGGATCCGGCGCGGGTGGTCGGTGGGCAAAAGGAAATCCAGTCGCTGCTCAGCGCCCTCTACGAGCTGCCCGCGCGGCGTCGCAGAATCTTCATCGCCGCGCGGCTGGAGGAGGCGCCGCACCTGGAAATCTCCCAGCGCTTCGGCATCTCCACGCGCATGGTCGAAAAGGAAATCAAAGCCGCATTGGGTTTCTGCGCGGCGAAACTGGAAAGAAAAGTGTTTCAGCGGTTCGGTCGCGGGGCCGGAAAACCGTCATCTGAATAGTGCCCGATCAATTCGTTGAGAATCTGCGCGTTTGAACATCTTTCGACTGACACCTGCCAAGCCATCGGCGGCCGACAATCTGCACAGCGAAGCCCACGACTGGTTGGTCCTGCTGACCTCCGGCCGCGCCACCGTGGCCGACGCCCGCGCGTTACGCCAGTGGTGCGCGCAGAGCGCCGAACATGCCCAGGCTTTCGAGCAGGCCAAGGTGTTGTGGCACAACCTGCAGCCTGCCGCTGAAATGCTGCAATCGCCACGGCGCTTCGGTCGCCGGGCTTTTCTCGGTGGAGCGATTGCCGCATCGGCGGCGTTCCTGCTGGTGCGCGGGACGATTCCGGGTGGCTTTGAAGGGCTCGGCGCCGATTACATCACCGAAGTCGGTCAGCAGAAGCGTTTCGAACCGGCCGACGGCGTGCGCCTGGAACTCAACACCCAGACCCGCATCAACCAACGCTCTGGCGATGATGGCGTGCAGGGATTCGAACTGGTCAGCGGCGAAGTCGAAGTGCAGACCGCGCGGCTGCCATTGGCGATGCAGGCCGGAGGAGGGTGGTTGCGGGCGAGTCAGGCGCGGTTCAACCTGCGTAACACCGATCAGCAAGTGTGCGTGACGTGCCTCGATGGTTCGGTGGACGTCAATGTCGATGGTCGCAGCCTGCGCCTGGAACCGGGCCAGCAAGTGACCTACGACGCACGGCAAGTCGGCAGCGTACAAAGCGTCGACACAGCCGCAGTAATGAACTGGCGCCAACAGGTACTGGTATTCAACGGCGCAACCCTCAGCCAGATGATCGACGAGATCAACCGCTACCGCCCCGGCATGTTGCTGCTGCTCAACCGCGACCTCGGCCAACGCCGCGTCCAGGCCCGCTTCAGCCTCGACCAACTCGCCGGCGTCGCCCTGCTGATCCGCGACGCCTACGGCGTCAAATGCACCGAACTCCCCGGCGGCGTCGTCGTCCTCAGCTAACCCAACCCCACCAACCCCACCACCCCCTGTGGGAGCTGGCTTGCCAGCGATGACGCCCTAACAGCCAACCCCCCTCCAACTGACCAAACCCAATCCAACTGTGGGAGCGAGCCTGCTCGCGAAGGCGGCCTTCCAGCCAACTCATCTCTCTCAGACTGCATACCATCCACTTGTAGGAGTGAGCCCGCTCGCGATGACGGCCCGACAGCCGACCAATATCTACCGGCTTGTGAGAGCTGACCTACCAGCGATGACAGCTCACAAGCCAACCATTCCCAACTGACCAAACCCAATCCAACTGTGGGAGCGGGCTTGCTCGCGAAGGCGTCCACTCAGCCAAATCATCATCAACTGACCCACCGCATTCGCGAGCAAGCCCGCTCCCACAGTTTTTGCAGTGATTCAGATTATTGCAGCGGCCCCATCACCTGCCGATACCGCTCCACCCCCTGCGCCGTCTCCCGCGTCAACCGCACCTCCAACCCCAACGGATCCTCCCGCCGATTCCCACTCAACTGCCGCCACCCCTTATCCACCTCCCAAACCCGCACCTGCACATCACTCACCCCATCCAACACCGCCACCCCAGCCCCCGGCGCCGGCAACGGATACCGACTCCGCGCCTCAGCCACCGCCCGATACAACGTATCCCCTTTGACCCACCAACGCACCCGCTGCAAAGCCCCAGGCTGATCCGCAGCACTGCGAATAATATCCAGCCGAAACCCCTTGCTGTCACTGCTCCGCACCGTCAACGCAGGCGGCGCACTCGGCGGCTCATCATCCACGCCAACCTTCTTCGGCTCACTCAACTCCACGCCCGCACGCATCTCCACATCACGCTGCAACTGATTCAACGCCCGCAACAAACTGTCACTCTGCTCACTGCTCGCCTGCAAATGACCGTCGGCCCGCGTCACACTGTCCAGCCCGCGCCAGGCGATCAGACTGACCACCGCCATCAGCAAAATAGCGACCATCACCTCGATCAGGGTAAAGCCCCGTTGATCGTTCATTGCACACTGATCCTTCCACTGGCATCACGCAGCACACTCAGCCGATTGAGCCCATCAGACAAGGTCAATTGCAGCGGCGGATTGATCCACTCGGCGTTAAGTACAACCTTCTGCTTCGGCTCCACCCGCACCTCCAGCTTCGGACTCTGCCAGGTGCGCGGCCGCAACTGCGGGTCATCCTTGAAATGCTCAAACCCCCGACCACTGTCACCGCGCCGACTGAAGCGAAAGCCCTTGCCATCACTCACCCACACAATCGGCCGGCCATCGGCGCGGGCCTCCGCCTGCGCCACCTGCAGCAACTGCGCCACCCGCTCGGCGTCCTTGCGCAGCAACTGCAGCGGATCCGGCTTGATACTCAGACTGATCGCCGCACTGGCAATCCCGATGATCACCAGCACCACCATCAGCTCAATCAGCGTAAAGCCCCGTTGCTTGCCCACATTCATCGGTTGCGCGCTCCGTTGCGTCCTGCCCCGTCCCAAAAAAACATCCTGCACGGCCAACATGTAAGACGTGTGAAATAAAACCGTGAGAATTGCCGCGTAGCCTGTCAGCAGGGACTAAAAGGAGATTCAGCCCATGATGCTCACCACCCGCATTTCCCCCCCGCAAACCGTCCAGGCCCTCGCACTGCTCGCCGCCCTGATTGGCGTCGCGACCTGGTCGTCGCTGCTCCTGACCTCCGCCGAATCCCACACCCCACCAGCGCCCCCGCAAATGCTCGCGGCACGCAGCGATAGCCCGGCGTTGCAGTGGTTTTCCAACCAAACGGCGCCGGTGGACATCAAGGTGAGCGGGGTGATGGCGGGGAGTCGGGGAGCGGTGGCGATTTTGAGTTTGAACGATGGCCCGCCGAGGAGTTTTTTGCAGGGGGAGAGGGTGGGGCTTGGGGTGAAGTTGGTGGCGGTGGAGGGGGACGGGGTGGTGATTGAGCAGGGGGGGGAGAGGGTGAGGTTGGGGGTGGAGAGGTTGTGGGAGGGGGTGGGGATGCCTAGGTTGGTGAGGCCGTGAATGGTTCGGAGTGAAGGTGGTTATTTTGCTGTTTCAGGTTGGATAGTAGCTACTGAAGTAATAGTTCATACCTCTGGTGCAGAGGAACCGAGCAAGCTACGTGAAGTGCACATGGAATCAAGGGATCGCCAGAGGTAGGGCTACAGATCACATCCGTTTAACAAGGGCTCGGTTTTGCCTGCACCGTGACAACGCTCGCCAAAAAAACGGCTACATTGTAAGGGAATAACGTGTTTTCCACATTTTTGTTAATAGATGATTGAATTGAAGGAAGAAGGAATGTCCACGAAGACCGGTGAGGCAATAAGCGGAGTTTATAATGAGGCAAATAATTTTCTGATAATCGGTCTTACGGGGCGTACCGGCTCAGGTTGCTCTACAGCTGCCAGCAAATTGGGCGGAGCAAACTTCGAATTCCCTGTGGAAGGTTATGAAGGACTTACAGAGAATGAATTAAAAAAGCATAAAATAATTCATAAATATCTAAAAGGTAATAAGTGGACTCCCTTTTTTAGGGTCGAGGTGCGATCGTTAATTACATACCATTTGTTACTTTTGGAAAGGGATTCATTTATATTGCATTTGGCTGGGGTTTCTGGTGCCGGGATTTCGCAAGAAACCGCAGCAGCGATTTATGATGAGTCAAATGAGGTTCGAGAAGAGATTCTTAGGCTTAACTCATTCAATGGGAAAGTTGATCCTCACGAGGTTGATTCGTGGATTGAACTTTACTTTTCAACTTTGCCGCTTGCTACTGAGAGTTTAAAGGATAAATTGGGGGGGCGCGATTTTCACCAAGCTCTACCAAGAGTCAGGAGACAATATTAGATCTTCAGGGGTCGCGAATATAAGTGTGTTTGACGCTGGTAAGCTATTTAATTTCCCCAAGCACTTGAATTTTCTAATTAAGCTTGTTCGTAAATCCACGACGGCAAAAGGAATGCCATGTAGGATTGTTATAGATGCCATTAGAAATCCGTATGAGGCATTTTTTTTAAAAAGAAGGTACGCAAATTTCTACCTTATATCGGTAAATACATCAAACTCAAAAAGATTGAGTAGCTTGCAAGAGTATAGAAAACTTTCAATCAAAGAAATATCAGATCTCGATAATAAGGAATATCCGGGGAAGATTTCTGGGGCAAATAAGTTTATCGCACAAAATATTCAGGCTTGCATTGAGATTGCGGATGTTCATGTCCATAACTCAAAGGCTAGTGAGTTTAATCAAAATGATTTGGTGAGTCAGCTAGCATGGTATCTGGCACTTATGATGCATCCTGGCTTAGTGATGCCAACATCAGTCGAAAATTGTATGCAAATAGCTTACACAGTAAAGCAAAGTTCTGGGTGTATATCGCGGCAAGTGGGGGCTGTAATAACTGATATAAGTTACAGTGTAAAAAGCGTTGGTTGGAATAGTACTCCTCAGGGGCAGACTCCATGTTTGTTGAGGAGCGCTGAAGACTTATTGAGTGGGGTTAATGGTTCTGATTATAGCGAGTATGAGAAGAATGATAATGTGTTTCGTAAAGCACTAAGTGACAAGTATTTTGATTTGATAAAGGCTGGCGCCACTCAGAAACGAAATATCCCGTTTTGCTTCAAAGCTATACAAAATGAAATTGAAGGTGAAAAGAATCAGGTTCATACAAGGTCGCTACATGCAGAAGAGAATGCTTTTTTGCAAATCGCAAAATACGGTGGACAAGAACTTATAGGTGGTGTCTTGTTTACTACCGCAAGTCCATGTGAGCTTTGTGCAAAAAAAGCTTATCAATTGGGTATTACAAAAATCATATACATTGACCCATATCCAGGTATTGCTACTGACCATATTCTTTCTGTTGGTGCAAAAAAACCAATGCTTGAATTGTTCAGAGGTGCAGTAGGTCGCGCTTTCTATCAGCTTTATCAGCCTTTGATGCCCTACAAAGATGAGCTGGAATTGCTGTACGCTATTCCTTCTTATCATAATCCTGAGAGTCCATCGAAAAGCTTTCTGATTAAAGAAAACGAAAGTCTACTAGCTCAAATTGAGGGTCTGAAGGAAGAACTTCGTAAGTAAAAAAATAATTAGAGTTTCGTACCAAATGTGCTCATTGGGTGTAGTAGCAAAAAGTTTCACTTTCTTGTTGTTTAAAAAATTGGGAAATGCTCATTAAGTAGAGGTTTTAAATGTCGCTCGATAAATATAGTACTATCTATTTTTTGACTGAGGAGGGCTGGGTTGAAAAACCAAATTTTAAAGGGGAAGAGGCAGAAGTCATTGAAGAATGGTCCGTTTCGGTTTTTCAAGCTTCTATCAAGTCAATCGATGTTGCATGGGCACAAGTTGGCGAGACTAGTCCGCAACTGAAGGCGTTCGCGGATAAACTGCGAGCCAAGTTTCCTCGTCCCGCGAATTCTACCTTTTGATCGCCGCTAGCACGAATTTTCTTTATCGAAATGAAAGGGAAAAATAGGAAAAAGAGGGGTAGTGAAAAATAAATCCGTACCTTTTTGTCAGAAATGGAAAACATCCGTACCTATGAAGGTGAAAGGAATATGAGCATGAAGATAATAAAACCTGGCAAGGCTACCATTACAGTCGAAGCCAATTCTCCACAAGCCCTTGAAAAACTGCTTGAGCAGGCATTGTTTGAGCTGAAGCTAAGCAGTACTGATGATGATGGCTTTCAGCAGGCTCTATCCAAAACTACAGAAGGTGTACAGGCAGGTAGCTTGGGTAGCTACAGCTTTCAGTACATAGCGCCGGAGGTTGACCGGGACGAATTTTTTTGACGAAAAAAGGGAGGCTTAAAGGGGGCTGATTTATTTTCAGATAATAAATCAGCCCCCTTTTTTTAATATCCGTGCCTAGCGAGATTATAAGAAGCTTACTGTAGGCACCAAATTCATGTGGCTTCTATGTAGTAGTAGATCTGCCGGTAAGTTTCTTAGGAAGCCAAGCTCTAGAACCAATGCTCTTAAACGACTTTCGCCATGAAGAGCGACATGATAGAAGACAAGTATTTTTTCGTATTCAGAAAGTTGGGCGGAAACCATTGATAGATAAGGTTCGACCGAATTTGATTCGGACTGTATGTAACCTAGAATGACAGATAGGCTTTCATGCCAACTGTGTAAGTTTTTCCTAGTCGGATCCCAAAAATCAGCATACATAAGTTTAAGTTCATCAAAGCCTTCAAGTGTAGTAATGTAAAACTCCTTTCCGCCATCTCTAAACCTGCCTCGATATTTTGTTTTTAGTCTGGAGTGAAATCGCTCCATGCAGTCCGAGCCGGTGACTGTTTTATTTGCCTTAACTAAAACCAAGTCAATAGATTGAGTTAGAGTAGAATGTATTTCAAGCATTTTGAGGAAAGTTACCTCAAAGCTTTGTTTCCTGAAAGCGTCTACTTGCTCACTCAATGCATCTGCTGAGCGCCGCATTTCCTCTCTAGAATCTCTCAACTCTACTTTCTGAACCACTATCGTTAAAAGCAGACCCATAAAAGTTAGAAAAGTCAAAAAAGGATTAGCAATGCCACCAAAAAAATCGCCGAAAATACCGTGATTAGGCTCTTCAGATTTATATGTATATGCAGTTAAACCAATATCGATTATAAAAATCGACAAAACCACCACTAAAGCAAAAACAAAAATTCGATACAAGCCTCTGACACCTAGATCGTCGCCGGGTTTAACAAAAGACTCAAACCACTGATAAGGTTTATTCCATATTTTCAGTAACTTTATCCACATCGGAGAAATCCTTTATCAGTTTAAAACTATTGCGAAAAATTCTCAAAAGCGAAGAAAAAAGGGGGTAGATTTATTTTTCAGAAGATAGATCAGTCCCCTTCGTTTGGTTCCTTTTGTTCGTCCTCTTTGTTTTATTTTTAAGTTCTATAGCCCCCAAAACCATGAGTGCTTTATCCAAGCTTCTATAGTCATTAATTTTCTGATTTTCTAGGTTCGAATCCAGTAACTTGTCAATTACCTGAATGAATTGCCGATATTTTTTTAATTTGTTCGCGGCGGAGGTTCCTGGCGCAGGAAGCTCTGGATATTCATATCCAGTCAACTCTGGATTTTGATCGATCAGCGCTTTGCAAGCCGCTTGGACATTTCTATCTACAATCGGAAAGTAATCTGGGTGGCAAAAATGAAATACTGCTGAAATTGTCGGTAACTGAAAGCCTTGTGTAGCCACGAGCGTATTGAAAAATTGTTCTAAATTCTTAAATCGATCAGATGCGTCTATAGTGACCTTTCTGACGTTAAGGATAGCCTCGATCGCGGAAATTACATCTTCTGGAAACGGAATTTGAGACTTGTAATTTTTAATTGCAATTAAAGGTAAAATTATTTCCAAAACTTGCTTGAGTGAATCGCTGGTTAATACCTTGGATGCCGTATTTGAGTCATATCTGGCCACCAATGCTAAAATTTCTGAATAGCGTGCGTCTGAATAGTTTGGATAAATCGAATCAAACTGCTCCGCATATTTGTCAAGGTTTTCCAAATTGGCCCCTCCTGCCTCAGTTGTATACACAGTCGCAAGCGCCTTCGTCGAGAGAGTGCAGGTGTTATTTAATGTTTGCGCTCAGTTATATTATCCATGGTTAAAATTCGGTTCTTTTTCATTTGCTCTGACCTCATATAAATCTCCGAAGGAGGGGGGGGCGAAAATAAGTCAGCCCCTTTTTTTGCTTGACTCGCGTCGTCTTTATTGGGTTCTGGAGATGCATCCGGACATTCATCGGTCCATCGCGTAACCGTCATGTCTTTGAGCTGCTGACCAATGGTGTCGACACGTAAGCAGGCGCCTTTCTTGGAATAGAATAGGATGCAGCGCGAGCTATCAAAAGAGCAGGTATCGAGTTCCAGGAAATTGCGTGCAGCCAGCTCGCGCTCGACACCACTGTATTCATAGTTATCGCTGGTGTGTATCCGGGTTGGCTTCCATCCTTGTTTGATCAGTTTGGACCTGGCCGACACCAAGGGCTCATCGACGGCGATGCCTGCTGGCCCATGGTTGTCGTTTGTCGCTTGCGGGCCACCTGCAAACGCCAAGCTTGTAGCCGTGCAATACAACGCGAGCAGCAGGAGGATCGGGATCTTCATTTAGCAGTTCCTCCAGCTGATTTGTAGCTCGCCAAAAACTTTGGATACTCGGCGTACGGTTGCGGGTCAGTTTATTGCTGCTTGCGACATCACGCTCGGTATGTCACCGACCTTGAACTTCGGCAGACCTGACAAATCAGTTTCCCGCCACCCCTCTCAACCGCACTAGCTTAAGAATGGCCTCGTACAGGCTGGTTGCGCCCTTGTTGCTTTGGGTCAGTGGCACATCCACCTTGGTTCCATCACGCTTGGCAATCGTCAGCTTTTTATTCATTAGACCGCTAATGGTAACGTCGGTGATATCAGCAAGTGTCACACGGTGCGACTCTTTGAATGGCAAGTATGCATATACGCGCTCAAGATCAACCAATACGCCCTTGTCGCCGGAACCGAACACCGTGTCGTCGAAGTAGAACACCACCTCGTCCTTGGCAATGTTCAGCGCGTTTTTGGATTCGAATGCCAAGATCTTCTTCGCGGGCAAGTCCGGCGCCGCATAGAACTTGTGGTCGGCATTGGACCTGAAACCCTGTGCGGCCGTCGCCACGGTCAACCCGCTGGCGCTGTGTTTCGCGGCCCCCGGTAGTGCGGAGGTAATGGCAGATGGCGAACTTGCCTGAGTCTCGCGCGCCACGATTTTCTCGATCACTCGCTGACAGTGTTCGTCGAAACTTTCATAACAGATGAATTGCGCATAGCGCTCGATGTCCGGACGGCTGGCATTGAAACTTTCCACCGTGCTGAGATCGCACTGGCGAAATTGCTCCTGGATCAGCGCTTGCTTTTCCTTGAGCAGGCCTCCCATTCCGAAGAACTCCACAACATTATCCAGCCGCCCTTGATCAGCACCGAACTTGCGCAGCAGGATCGGATAGATGCGCTCGTTGTAGGGATAAACAGTAATCGCCTTGATCGCCGACGGCAGCACGGCTTCGTCAGGGATCAGGCCTTTTTCAATATTTTCGGTAATCGCTTGCGACTTTCTGATCTCGTCCTTCGAGTACCCATGCAACTTTCCGGGTGAGTCGGCATTGATGGCGTCGAGCGTCGCGAGGTAGGCCGCATTGACGATATTGCTGGCACCGTCTGCAAAAGCCTTGACCGTTGCCGGGCTCTTGAAAATCTCGTCTTTCTTGAATGAGTTGCCGAGTGCGCTGACCCCTTTGGCCATCAGGTTGAATACACCATGACCAATATTGGACATCAGGTTTTTCGCGTCGGCATCGTATACCGCTTTCTCTGAACCGTAGCCTACCCATTGGCGGCGGCCACGGCGGCGATTGGTGCGATGCGCATCCATCTCGGCAGAGCGCTCGACGATGGCCTCGTATTGCTCGGCCAGTATGCCGAAGTCTTCATCCCATGAGTCGTAGCGCTCCATGAAGGCGTCATAGAAACGTTCTTCGTCGATATCGTAGATCCCGTGGGCCACGGTGAGTTTGATACTTTGACCAATTGCCTGGATGCGGATCTCGTGTGCTAGATCGTCACCATCTTCGTAGAGGTTATCCAGGTCGGAAAACAGGTCGTAGAAGCCGCCATTGATTTTCCGCGACCATGTCGAGGCAATCGTTGAGAATGCTTGCCTGACCAGGTTTGTATCAAGCTTGCTCTGCGGTGTGTCGAGGGCGTGGCCGTAGAGTTCGATCTTCTGAATGCTTGCATCCATTGCGTGTCACCGTTCCTGGTTCGCGGGGAGAAGTAGGGGTGTAGGACAGCTCTATCAAAGGTGTAGCGTGGCCTTGATGATAGTGGCACAAGGCCGCTGCATACTACCTGCATTACTTCCCGTTTTCGACAGCCATTAAAGTCGCAATAGACCTGACCCGCGACAGCGGGCGGCAGGGATAAGGGTCGGGTCTATTTAGGGCCAAGTGGTGGAATGATATTTTGATAAACACCAACGTTTAAAAAGACATCTCAAAACACTCTCCCAGGCTACATATCCTTGCGCCTTTGCCTACAGCTACGCCAGAATCCGCCGGCTTGTGCGCCTTGGGGGCGGGTTCTATTGTGGTTCGGTCGCTGAATGTTCAGTGACCGGGTTTAGCAGCTCGCCAATTTTCAAGGCACGCAGGTTCCGCCATAACGTTATGGTGGCTTTGCGTGGGGCACTTCGGTGCGCCGGGATCCTTGAGCCTGGTCTGCTAACCCGCGTAAAGCCGCCACCTTTTCGTTTAGCAGCGATGGCTGACGGCTCCATTTCTCAAGGAGCTTCACCATGATCAAACCAACACCCAACCCGACCGAAACCGCGTCGGTTTCCCCCTACGAATCCATCGATTCCAAAAAACTCCACGAAGCCGCCGACCGCGCGCTCGACCATTACCTCTGTCCGCCCGGTTCCACGCCACCGCCACGTAAAACCCGTGGGATGTATGCCGTGACGGCGGACAATAAAACCGAAGAACTGCTGGTCGATGCCAGTGAAACGCTCGCGTCGGCCAAAACTCTCGCGCAGAACATTGCCAGTTTGTTGCCGGTGTCGCAGCGTCACGCGCTGGCGGGGATTGCGCAGTTGATTATGCTCGGGGAGTTGGCGGTGAATCGGGCTTTGGATAATTTGCAGTTGCCGGGGTGATGTAGGTGTCGGGGACACTTGGTTATTGATCGGGTGTTCATTCTGGCGCCTTCGCGAGCAGGCTCGCTCCCACAGGGTTTTATGCTGATTGCGGATATCGTGTGGGGCATGCGTTGTTTTGGCTGCCTGAGATGTTTGTGTAGGAGCTGCCGGAGGCTCGGGCCGTGATCGGACGATCTTTTGATTTTGGTTGTAAAAGATCAAAGTCAAAAGATCGCAGCCTTCGGCAGCTCCTACAGGGGGCGGTTCAGTAGAGTTTCCAGGCGGGCTAGGGGCAGGGCGTCTTGGTTGCGGTTGAAAACCTGTATGCCGACTTTGAGTAATCGGCCATTTTCAGCCGTGGCGATGGCTTGTTCGCAGCGCAATAGCAGGCGTCCTTGATCACAGTCCTGCGCCTTTACTCCTATCGGCAATCGACCCTCCAGTTGCAGCTCCGCCATGCGCGTCTGCGCCGCAATCATCGCCACCGAGCGATCCCGCAAAATCCCGCTGCTCTGCGTCATCAACCCCGCCACGCGCACAGCCGCGGACATCGCCACGGCAATGATCGCAAGCGCCACCAGCACTTCAATCAGGGTGAATCCGCTTTCTCGGAAGCGCGTAGGCATAAATGGCCCAAAACCAAACCACAGCCCTCGACCCTAACCCGCGTCCTTGACGGCTTGACGACGAAAACTCCCGAGGATTTTCAACATCCCTGACATATCTTCTTGCAACACTGCGCGTCGAATCGAATCAAGCCAAGGGAATGTCGAGATGGATATCGCGCAGTTCAAACAGCCCGGACGACCGAGTCGGATGCCCCGTGGGCAGCAGGGTTTTACCCTGATCGAGATCATGGTGGTGGTGGTGATTCTCGGGATTCTGGCGGCGATGGTGGTGCCCAAGGTGCTGGATCGGCCGGATCAGGCGCGGGCCACGGCGGCCAAGCAGGATATTGGTGGTTTGATGCAGGCGCTGAAGTTGTATCGCCTCGATCACGGTACTTATCCGAGCCAGAGTCAGGGTTTGAAAGTGCTGGTGGAGCGGCCGGCGGATGCGAAGAATAGCAACTGGCGTTCGTACCTGGAGCGTTTGCCGAATGACCCGTGGGGTCGTCCTTATCAGTACCTCAACCCCGGCGCGAATGGCGAGATCGATATCTTTTCCCTCGGTGCCGACGGTCAGCCTGACGGCGACGGCGTGAATGCCGATATCGGTTCCTGGCAGCTGTAAGGCCGGTGATGAACAGCCAATCGAACCAGCAGGGGATGGCGATCATCAGTGCGCTGTTGATTGCGGCGGTGGTCGCGGTGATTGCGGCGGGGATGTTGACCCGGCAGAGCGTTTCGACCCGCGCGCTGGAGGCGGATCAGCAGCGGGTGCAGGGGCGCTGGTTGTTGCACGGTGGGCTGGAGATCAGCCGGCAGTTGCTCTGGGATGCGCGGCAGCGTGATCCGCTGACCCGGCTCGATCAGCCGTGGGCGCAGCGCTTGAATGCACAAGGTTTCGAGGGTCGGCTGGAGGATGAGCAGGGCAAGTTCAACCTGCGCAATCTGGTGGCCAACGAGCGTGTCGATGAGGCTCAGGTGCAGGCGTTTCAGCGGCTTTGCGAGTTGATCGGTATCAGCGCCGGGTTGAGTCAGCGCATCAGTCAGCGGGTGATCGGCTCTTATCCGTATCTGTTGAATCCGCAGATTGCCGAAAACACCGCGAGCAAAAACGGCTTTGACAGTGGCCGTGCCACGTCGCCGAATGCTTCGCGCAAGCCACAGAATCCGAAGTTGCCGATGCTGCGCAGTGTCGATGATTTGCGCAGCGTCGAGGGCGTGAATGAGGCGGTCATCGGCAAACTGGCGCCGTACCTGACGGTGATTCCGGCGACCACTTGGCTCAATGGCAATACCGCCACCGCGCCGGTGTTGGCCGCGTACGTGCCGGGGTTGTCGCTGGAGCGCGCGCAGGCGCTGATCAACGAGCGCGATGCCGGGCGCTGGTTCATCAACCGTGGCGATTTCGTCAACCGCTTGCGCATGCCCAATCTGGAGCTGACCAGCGTCAAGGTCGGCATCACCAGCGACTGGTTTCGTCTGCGCGGCGAGGCGCGGCGTGATCAGCGCCGAGTCAGTCTCGATGCGTTGCTGCACCGCAGTGAGGATCGTCTGCCGCAGGTGATCTGGTCGCGGGTGGGCGTATGAGTCAGTTGCGTGTGAGTTTGCCGCCACTGGCGCAGTTGAGTCTCGACAGTGAAATGGACTGTGCGTGGCTGGACCGGCAGGGGCAGGTCATTCGTGAGCAGCGTCTGACCTTTACTCAACTGGGGCAGCTACCGAAGCAGCCAGCGCTGAGCGCTTTTCTGCACCCGGCAGACAGCCTGCTGGCGAGCATCGATCTGCCGCCATTGCCGGCAAACAAGACCGCAGCGGCGGTGCAATGCGCGGCGCAGGCCTTGATGCTCGGTGACTGCAACGACATGCACATCGCCCACAGTTCGCGGGATGAAGCGGGGCAGGTGCAGATCGCCTGGGCGCCGCGTCAGCGTTTGCAGCATCTGGGGCAACTGCTGAAACAGGCCGGTCTGAATCTGCGCGGCTTGTACCCGGCGGCGTACCGCTTGCCGGTGCTGCCGGGCACGGTGGCCTGTCGGCAGGACGGCCATTTGTTGCTGCGCGAAAGCGTGCAGGTGGCGCGGGTGCAGCCGTTGTTCGACGAGGAGATTGGCGATTGGCTGCTGAGCTGCGGGACGCCGCTGCACTGGATCGGTTCTGCACCGCCGCCGGATGCGCAATTGCCGATGGCCGAGGCGCAACGCTGGGCCGGGCCGTTGCCCGGTTGGGGCCTGCAGGGTGCGGTGCAACAGCAGCGCGGCGAGCATCGCGGTTGGGGCCGGGCGCTGGGGCTTTGCGCATTGGCGGTGGCGGTGTGGGTGATCGGCTTGAACCTGTATGCCGCCGGCGAAGCCAGTCAGGGTCAGCAGCTCAAGGCGCAGATGGCGCTGCGGGTGAAGCAGGCCTTTCCCGAGTTGCCGGTGATCCTCAATCCGTTGCAACAGGCGCGTCAGCAATTGGCGGCGCGGCAGAAGGGCGCGGCGGAGGACCCGGCGCAGCCGTTCAATCGGCTGGTGTTGCAGGCCGGCAGTGGCATGCCGTTCATGGCCGGCACAGTCGAGCGCCTGACGTTTGTCGACGGCAGCTTGCAGTTGAGTCTGCTGGCCGATGCCCGGCGCAGCGCCAATGACAAGGACAAGGATTGGCAAGCCGCATTGGCCCAGGTCGGGATCAGTGCGACGGCTGACGATGAAGGCTGGCTGTTGCGACCGAGCGACGAAGTTACCACCCCCGATGAAAGCGCTGACGACAGCGGAGCAGAAGATGAATAAGGCATCGCTCGCGGTTTATCGCGCCCGTTGGCAGCGTTTCAGCGCGCAACTTCAGGCGCGCTGGCAAGCGCTGGCCCTGCGCGAAAAACGTATGGTCGGCGGCATGGTGGTGGTGCTGCTGTCGCTGTTGGTGTGGGTCGCATTGATTCAACCACCGCTGAAAAAAATCACTTACTGGCAAAGCGAAACGCCGAAGCTGCGCGCGCAGACCGAAGCGCTTGAAGTGCTGTTGCGCGAGGTCAGCGTACGTCCGCCGGGGCAAAGCATCGAGCAGTCGCTTGAGCAGACGCTACTGGCTGCCGGTCTGGCCGGACACTATCAATTTCAGGCCGGAGAGGCCGGCGCGTGGCAATTGACGTTCGACGCGGCGCCGGCCGATGCAGTGCTCGACTGGCTGTTGAGCACCCCGGCACAGCTTTCTCTGCAAGTGGTCGAGGCCCGTCTGCAACGCGCCGACAACGCTTCGACCGAAGTCACTGCCGGCACATTGTCAGGCACCGTTCGCATGGATCAGGCGCTGGGCGCTAAGGAAGCTTCATGAAGGGGTCAGGATCCAAACCGGCGCGCATGGCGTTGCCGATGCTGCTGATGGCGTTGAGCGCGTGCAGCAACACCACCACGCCGCCGAACCAGCCGCCGTTGCTGGTGGACAGCGAACTCGGCCGCCCATTGGCCAACACCCAACGCAGCGGTGACGCGCTGCTCGATCGGCAGCGCGCCCAGGCTCAAACCGCGCCGCAACCACGGCAGATGCACAACATCACCGAACGTGCACGCAGTGGCGGCGCCCCACGTGGCAGCACACTGCCGAGCAATCCGCTGGGCGATCAGCCGGTGACGCTGAATTTTGTCGATGCCGATATTCAAGCGGTGGTGCGCGCGTTGTCGCGTTCCACCGGCCAGCAGTTTCTGGTCGACCCTCGGGTCAAGGGCAGCCTGACGCTGGTCTCGGAAGGTCAGGTGCCGGCGCGCCAGGCCTACGACATGCTGCTCGCGGCGTTGCGCATGCAGGGTTTCAGCGTGGTCGATGTCGGTGGCGTCGCGCAGGTGGTGCCGGAGGCCGACGCGAAACTGCTCGGCGGGCCGATCTACAGCCCGGACAAACCGGCCGGCAATGGCATGCTCACCCGCACCTTTCGCCTGCAATACGAGAACGCGGTGAACCTGATTCCGGTGTTGCGCCCGATCGTGTCGCCGAACAATCCGATCAATGCCTACCCCGGCAACAACACCATCGTCGTCACCGATTACGCCGAGAACCTCACGCGCGTCGCCCAGTTGATCCAGACCATCGACACCCCGAGTGCGATCGACACCGACGTGGTGCAGATCCAGAACGGCATCGCCGCCGACATCGCGCCGATGGTCGCGGATCTGCTCGACGCGCCGGGCAATGACCCGACGCAGAAAATCGCGGTGATCGGCGACCCGCGTTCCAACACCATCATCATCCGCGCCGGCAGCCCCGAGCGCACCGAGCTGGCGCGCAACCTGATCTACAAACTCGACAACGCGCAGAGCAATCCGAGCAACCTGCACGTGGTTTATTTGCGTAACGCGCAAGCGGCGAAACTGGCGCAGGCCTTGCGCGGGCTGTTGACTGGCGAGAGCGACAGCGGCACCAGCGACAGTGCGCGCTCGGTGCTCAGCGCCATGGGCAGCAACGGCAATAACAATGGCGGTTCGAGCGCGCAGAGCGGCACGCAAACCAGTGGCAACACCTCGACCACATCCAGCACCGGCAGCACCGGCGGCAGTTACGCCCAGGGCAGCAGTTCGACCGGCAGCGGCGGCAGTCAGGCCAGCGAACAGAACGTTGCGTTCAGCGCTGGCGGGGTGACGATTCAGGCTGACGCGACCACCAACACTTTGCTGATATCAGCGCCGGAACCGTTGTATCGCAATCTGCGCGAGGTGATTGATCTACTCGACCAGCGCCGCGCGCAAGTGGTGATCGAGAGCCTGATCGTTGAGGTCGGCGAGGACGATGCCAGCGAATTCGGCGTGCAATGGCAGACCGGCAATCTCGGTGGTAAAGGCGTGATCGGCGGGGCCAACCTTGGCGGTTCGGGGATCAATCTCAACGGCAAGACCAGTCTCGATGTGCTGCCGCAGGGTTTGAACCTCGGCTACGTCAACGGCACCGTCGATATCCCCGGCATCGGCAAGATTCTCGACCTCAAAGTGCTGGCCCGGGCGTTGAAGAGCAAGGGCGGCACCAACGTGCTGTCGACGCCAAACCTGCTGACCCTGGATAACGAAGCGGCGAGTATTTTTGTCGGCCAGACCATTCCGTTTGTCAGCGGCAGCTACGTCACTGGCGGCGGTGGCACCAGCAACAACCCGTTCCAGACCGTGACCCGGGAAGAGGTGGGGTTGAAGCTGAATGTGCGGCCGCAGATTTCCGAGGGCGGCACGGTCAAGCTTGATATCTATCAGGAAGTCAGCAGCATCGACGAACGCGCGTCGGCCAGTGCGACGTCGGCGGGGATCGTCACCAACAAGCGCGCGATCGACACCAGCATCCTGCTCGACGACGGCCAGATCATGGTCCTCGGCGGCTTGCTGCAGGACGGCTACAGCCAGAGCAATGAGGCGGTGCCATGGCTGGGGACCCTGCCGGGGATCGGCGCGCTGTTTCGCAACGAACGCCGGGCGATCACCAAGACCAACCTGATGGTGTTCCTGCGCCCGTACATCATCCGCGACAGCGAAGCGGGGCGCAGCATCACCCTCAACCGCTACGACTTCATGCGCCGCGCCCAGGGCGGCCTGCAACCGGAACGCAGCTGGGCAATGCCGGACATGCAGGCGCCGCAGTTGCCGACGGCGGCGCAGGGTGTGCCGAGCCCAGTTCCTGCTTCGGGCCCCCGCGCGACTATCAAAGCGGTGCCGATCGAAGGGAGCACGCGCTTTTGAATCCGACCCTCAATCTGAGAAGTAAACCTGTGGTGAGGGGATAAATCCCCTCACCACAAAAACATGTTCAGACCCGAGAGTTGGGGAGGTTATGAGATGAGTTCACTGCCCTACGCCTGGGCCAAGGCTCAGCGCATTCTGTTGTGCGACGGGGTGCTGACGGTGTGTCCATCGACGCCCGGCTGGTCGATCAGTGAGGTGCGGCGGCAGTTCGGTGAGACTTCGCTCAAGCGCGTGCGCGACGACGAGCTCGATGGCCTGCTCGCCACGGCCTATGCCGACACCGGCAGTGCCGCCGCTGTGGTTGGCGCAGCAGAAAACGAAGTCGATCTCGACCGGCTGATGCAGGACATGCCGGAAATCACCGATCTGCTCGACACTCAGGACGGCGCGCCGGTGATCCGCATGATCAACGCCTTGCTGACCCAGGCCGCCCGCGATGAGGCCAGCGACATTCACATCGAACCGTTCGAAACCCATTCGGTGGTGCGCTACCGGGTCGATGGCACCCTGCGTGACGTGGTTTCGCCGCGCAAGGCGCTGCACGGCGCGCTGGTGTCGCGGATCAAGATCATGGCCCAGCTCGACATCGCCGAAAAACGCTTGCCGCAGGACGGTCGTATCGCGCTGCGCGTAGCCGGTCGGCCGATCGATATTCGTGTCTCAACCGTGCCCACCGGCCATGGCGAGCGGGTGGTGATGCGCTTGCTCGACAAACAGGCCGGGCGCCTGCATCTGGAAACGTTGGGCATGGACGCGCAGGTGCTGGCCAAACTCGATCACCTGATCCGCCAGCCCCACGGCATCGTGCTGGTCACCGGTCCCACCGGCAGCGGCAAGACCACCAGCCTCTATGCGGCGCTGGCGCGACTGGATGCCAGCACCAGCAACATCCTCACCGTCGAAGACCCGGTGGAATACGACCTGCCGGGGATCAGCCAGATTCAGGTCAACGCCAAGATCGACATGACCTTCGCCCTGGCATTGCGGGCGATTCTGCGCCAGGACCCGGACATCATCATGATCGGCGAAATCCGCGATCTGGAAACCGCACAAATCGCCGTGCAGGCGTCGCTCACCGGTCACCTGGTGCTGGCGACGCTGCACACCAACGACGCGGTGTCGGCGGTCAACCGCTTGATCGACATGGGTGTCGAGCCGTTTCTACTGGCGTCGTCGATGCTCGGCGTTCTGGCGCAACGGCTGGTGCGCCGGCTGTGCAATCAGTGCAAACAGCAAGACCCGGCAGCTCCGGGAACCTGGCGCCCGGTGGGCTGCGCCGCCTGCAATCACACCGGCTACAGCGGCCGTACCGGCATCCACGAATTGTTCTGCATCGACGACGACATCCGCACCCTGATTCACCAAGGGGCAGGGGAGCAGGCCTTGCGTGCGGCAGCGGCCAAGGCCGGGATGTTCAGCCTGCGCGAGGACGGCGAGCGCTGGATTCGCAGCGGCGCCACCGCGCCTGAAGAAATCCTTCGTGTGACCCGAGACGCCTGATGAATCGCTATCGTTTTGAAGCCGCCGACGCTACCGGCAAGATCGAGTCCGGGCACCTGGAGGCGGACAGCCAGGGCGCGGCGTTCGGCGTGTTGCGCAGCCGTGGTTTGACCGCGTTGTCGGTGCACAAGGAAAGCAACGTCGCCCAGCATGGCGGCGGAGGTCTGTTCAGTGCGCGTATGTCGGACAACGATCTGGCCTGGGCCACCCGCCAACTGGCGAGCCTGCTCGGTGCCAGCCTGCCGTTGGAAGCGGCGCTCAGCGCGACAGTGGAGCAGGCCGAGAAAAAACACATCGCCCACACCCTCAGCGCGGTCCGCGCCGACGTGCGCAGCGGCATGCGTCTGGCCGAGTCACTGGCCGCGCGGCCACGGGATTTTCCGGAGATCTACCGCGCGTTGATCGCTGCGGGGGAGGAGTCCGGCGATCTGGCGCAGGTGATGGAGCGGCTGGCGGACTACATCGAGGAGCGCAATAACCTGCGCGGCA
The DNA here is from genome assembly GCF_014200835.1 of Pseudomonas sp. JAI115. Lineage (NCBI taxonomy): Bacteria > Pseudomonadati > Pseudomonadota > Gammaproteobacteria > Pseudomonadales > Pseudomonadaceae > Pseudomonas > Pseudomonas sp. JAI115. The sequence continues at coordinate 415,991 of NZ_JACHCY010000001.1, read as the reverse complement.
AGATCCTCACCGCGTTTATCTATCCGGGTGTGGTCGGGCTGGTGTCGATCGGCATTGTGATTTTTCTGCTGAGTTACGTGGTGCCGCAGGTGGTCAGTGCGTTTTCCCAGGCGCGGCAGGACTTGCCGGGGTTGACCTTGGCGATGCTCACCGCCAGCGATTTCATTCGGGCGTGGGGCTGGTTGTGTGCGGCGATCATGGCAGGGGCGTTCTGGAGCTGGCGCCTGTATCTGCGCAATCCGGCGGCACGTTTGAGTTGGCATCATCGGGTGCTGAAATTGCCGCTGATCGGACGGTTCGTGTTGGGCCTGAACACCGCACGTTTCGCCTCGACCCTGGCGATTCTCGGCGGTGCCGGGGTGCCGTTGTTGCGCGCGTTGGAGGCGGCGCGGCAGACGCTATCGAATGATCGCCTGAGTCTGAGTGTCAGCGACGCCACGGCCAAGGTTCGCGAAGGGGTGAACCTCGCGGCGGCGTTGCGGGTGGAAAACGTGTTTCCGCCGGTGCTGATTCACCTGATCGCCAGCGGCGAGAAAACCGGCGCACTGCCGCCGATGCTCGAACGTGCGGCGCAGACCCTGTCCCGCGATATCGAACGGCGGGCGATGGGCATGACCGCATTGCTCGAACCGCTGATGATTGTGGTGATGGGCGGGGTGGTGCTGGTGATTGTGATGGCGGTGTTGTTGCCGATCATTGAGATCAACCAGTTGGTGCAGTAGGTGATTTTTCGGGTGTCTGGTCTGGCGTCATCGCGAGCAGGCTCACTCCTACAGGTGTAATGCATTTCAATTTGTAGGAGTGAGCCTGCTCGCGATGACGCCGGCCGAAACAGCAAAAAATTCAAATATTTTCCCTTCAGCCTGATACTCACCCGACCCTGATTCCCCCCATCCTCGGGTTCTCCTTTCTGTCATCTGCAACCACCCCGCAACGGCTGCAGCCAGTTTCAGCCAAACCCACGATCCAGACCCCTCGCAATCCCCCGCAAACACCCGAGAAAACCGTCGGAAAATCAGCGCGCAGCTCCCGAGGTTTTTTCCTTTATCTGTCACCGCAAGATGCGAATTTCTCAGTGCGACTTAACCACGGACCCCGCTTGCGAAGGTCAGCGGTGAGTCTTCCCAGTGTCATGCAAGACCCCTGAAAACCTGTGTTCACAACCATCGTTGAAAAGGAGATTCTTCATGTTCAAGCGCACTCTGATCGCCGCTTCCCTGACCGTCGCCGCCCTGGCTTCCGCTCAAGCCATGGCCGTTACCGGTGGTGGCGCCACTCTGCCAGCCGCTCTGTACAAAGGTTCGGCCGACAGCATCCTGCCAGCCAACTTCAGCTACGCCGCCGTGGGCAGCGGTGCCGGCAAGACCGCTTTCCTGACCAACAACCCGGCCGGTTTCAGCACCACCGGCACCGTGCATTTCGCCGGTAGCGACTCGATCCTCAACGCTTCGGAACTCAGCACCTACAAGAACACTTACAACGCTTCGTACGGCCCGTTGATTCAACTGCCGTCGGTGGCCACTTCGGTTGCCATCCCGTACAAAAAAGCCGGCCAGACCGCGCTGAACCTGACCAGCGCTCAGCTGTGCGAAGTGTTCTCGGGCCAGAAAACCACCTGGGGTGCTCTGCTGGGTACTTCCGACGCGACCACGATCCGCGTTGTTTATCGCAACGTTTCCAGCGGCACTTCGGAAATCCTGACTCGTCACCTGAACTCGGTCTGCCCGACTCAGTTTGCGACCAACTCCACCTTCACCAGCGCTCGTATCGGCGGCATCGCTCTGCCTTCGAACTGGGTCGGCGTCGCCAACACTTCCGAAGTTGCCACTGCCGTGAACGCGGTTGACGGTTCCATCGGTTATGTAGGTCCGGACGGCGTCGATGCCACCAGCAACGCTGTTGTTGCTCGCATTAACGGTGTTCAGCCGACTGCGCTCAACGTGACGCTGGCGCTGTCGTCGGTCAATCCTCCGGCGAATGCTATCGATGCTGCCGATCCGTCCAAGTGGTCGCCAGTGGTTGCTAACCCGGCTTCGGGCTACAAACTGGCTGCCTACACCAACTTCATCTTCGGTCAGTGCTACAAGGATGCAACCGTGGCTGCGGCCGTCAAAGCCTTCCTGACTCAGCACTACAGCAACCCGGGCAACAACACTGCGACCCAGGCCCACAAGTTCGTCGCCGTGCCTAATGCCTGGAAAACCGCTGTGACCGCCAACTTCATCACCAACACTTCGGGCAACAACCTGGACATCAACAACGCCAGCGTCTGCAACGCTATCGGTCGTCCTTTGTAAGCTCGCGCGGTCGTAACACCGATGACGGCAACCTTCGGGTTGCCGTCATTTTTTTTGGCTCGAATACACGCCGAACATGAAGTTTGTGTGACATCCGTTCGGTCGCGCCCTCCGCCAACGGCCTATGTCGTAACAGCAGGTTTTTGCGCGCCTGCGGCCATATGTGGCAATCAAAAAAGGATCTCGTAGTGATGCTCGCTCGCCCATCCCGTCGTCGTACCCACGTTCAGTCCTTCCAGCGTGATGCCGTGGAGCCGGCGCTGTGGCTGCTCAAGCCATTGGCGCACGCGGTGGCGTTATGTCTGGTGGCGGGTAGCGCGCAAGCGCAGACGGCGTTCAGTTCTAGCTGGTTTGCCGCCAAGGGTGCGGCGCAGCAGGCCGCAGCGGCGCGTCCGAGCGTGGGTGGGCTGCCGGGGATGACACCGCCATTGGCCCAGCAGCAAAAAGCCAATGCGCAGTTGCAGCGCTCGATTCAGACTTTGAACAACACGGTTGCCGCGATTGCTGCGCAGCAGGCGGCGCAGGCGGCCGGACGCGCTGCTGCGTTGGGCACGGTGCAGTTCGTGCCGGACGGCCTGGGCGAGGGTGGCTTGAAGGTCGACAACAGCCTGACTCAAGGCTGGCAGAACGCGAAGGGCCCGCAGCAGACCCAGGTCGATGGCAAAACCACAGTGACAATCGAGCAGACCGCCGACAAGGCGATCCTCAACTGGGAAACCTTCAACGTCGGCCGCAACACCACCGTTGAATTCGCCCAGCAGTCGAACTGGGCGGTGCTCAACCGGGTCAACGATCCGAATGCCCGGGCCAGCCAGATTCAGGGCCAGATCAAAGCCGACGGCACGGTGATGCTGATCAACCGCAATGGCATCGTGTTCAGCGGCAGCAGCCAGGTCAACGTGCGCAACCTGGTGGCCGCTGCCGCCAACATCACCGATATCCAGTTCCGTGATCGGGGTCTGTATTTCGACAGCACCGGCACCCAGCCGACGTTCACCGATGCCGCCGGCAAGGTGTTGGTGGAACGCGGTGCCTCCATCGACACCCACAAGCCGGCATCGTCCACCGCTGCCGGGGGTTATGCCTTGCTGCTCGGCAACGACGTGCAGAACGACGGCAGCATCAGTACCGCCAAGGGCCAGACCGTGCTCGCCGCCGGTGACCGTTTCTATATCCGCAAGGGCTCGGGCACCGAGGGCAATGCGCTGTCCACCACCTTCGGCAACGAAGTCATCCCCGGTTTCAAGGCCGGTGCCGTGGCGGGCAATGTCACCAACAACGGCTTGATCCAGTCCGCCACCGGCGACATCACCCTGACCGGTCATGAGGTGGTGCAGAACGGTGTATTGCTCGCCAGCACGTCAGTGGCGACGCGGGGCACGATTCACCTCTCCAACCCGAGCACCGATGCTAACGACAGCGTGACGCTGGGACAGGGCAGTGCCACGGCCATCATGCTCGACAGCAGTGACCTGACCGCCCTCGACAGCCAGCATCAGGCCGCGCTGACGGGCGTCACGGCCAACAACCGGATCCGTGGCGATCAGTCACGCGTCGAGATTCAGAGCGGCGGCAGTGTCGAGTTCCAGAACGGCTCGATCACCCTGGCCACCGGCGGCCAGGTCGCGGTCAATGCACAACGCCGCAGCCTGGTGCGCGACGGCGCAATGATCGATGTATCCGGTTCCCTCGGCGTCAAAGTGGCAATGGAAAACAACAGCATCAAGATCAACGTGCAAGGCAACGAGCAGCGCGATGCCTCGGTCAACCGCGAGAAAGGCGCGCTCAACAGCAATGACATCTGGGTCGATGTGCGCGATCTGGTGTACGTGCCGGCCGGCACCAACGGCTACGCCACGGATCGCTGGTACACCGCCGGTGGCCTGTTGGAAGTCGGTGGTTATCTCGGCACTCAGGGCCACAGCGTCGGCGAATGGATGGCTCAGGGCGGCACGGTGAGTTTTGCCGGCAACGACGTGGTCACGGAAAAAGGTTCGTTGATCAACCTGTCCGGCGGCACCCTGGATGTGCAGAGCGGCGAGATCCGCCAGAGCTGGCTGCGTGGCGCCGACGGCAAGCTGTATGAAGTGTCGCGCGCGCCGGGGGACCTGCTCTACACCGGCCTGTACAAAGGCTATGAAGACAGCAGCCAACGCTGGGGCCAGACCAGTTATTACTACAACCCGCTGATTGCCCCGCGCTCGCGTTTCGAGTCGGGTTACACCGTGGGCCGCGATGCCGGGCAACTGGTGATCGCCACGGCCAACGCCGTACTCGACGGGCAAATGATCGGCGAGGTGTATCAGGGCGAACGGCAGAATCAGGCGCCGAAACCGGTGCTCGATGGCTATCAGCAGAGCCAGAGCGCGTTGGCCCGGCGTGCGCAGTTGATCGTCGGCAGTTACGACCCGACCTTCGTCGCGGCGTCGAATGGCCTGCTCTACACCCTCAATCCGACGCTGGACCAGGTGCAGATTGGCGGCGCGCGTCCGCTCGCCGGCAACGATCCGGACTTGACCGGCGTGGTGTCCGATGCCCGCAAGGGCAAGCTGTATCTCGATAACGATCAGCTCAACGGATTCCGCCTCGGTGCACTCAAGGTTTCGGCCAAGGATCAGATCGCCGTTGACGGTGCGCTGACGGTCGATAACGGTGGCGACATCACCCTGTATTCCCCGGATGTGCAGATCGGCGCCGACCTGACCACTCGCGGTGGCAGTCTGCGTCTGGGCAACGTACTCAATCAGTTCAATGGTGGCGCAAACACCGACACGCGCCTGGCGGCGAAGCCCGAAAAAACCACGCAAACCCGCATCGCCGAGGGCGTGCATCTCGACACCCGAGGGCTGTGGAGCAACCTGCGCACCAACCCGGACGATAACGCCAGCCTCGCGTATCTGAACGGTGGCCTGATATCGATCCGCAGCAGCGGTGATATCGACGTCGCTGCCGGCAGCCTGCTCGACGTTTCTTCCGGTGGCGCCATACTCGCCAATGGCAAGACCCGGGGCGGCAAGGGCGGTGATCTGACGCTGGAGTCCAGCGCCATTTCCGCGCCGGGCACATCGCATCTGAACCTCAATGGCGAACTGCGCGGTTACGGCGTCACGGGCGGCGGCACCTTTTCGGTGCAGGCCAACAGGATTCTCGTCGGCCAGACGGATAAAGCCCTGGCAGACAATACCCTGCAACTGTCCACTGACCTGTTCGGCAAGGGGTTCTCCGCCTACAACCTGATCGGTCTCAACGGGCTCGACGTTGCCGAAGGCGCCGCGATTGATGTGACCCTGCCGGTGTACCGTTTCGGTGATGCGGCACCCAACCAGGTCAGTGGCGCCGATCCGCGAACGGCGCTGGAACTGTGGTCACCGACGCTGTTCCAGGAAAACCCGACCAAGGGCGTGCTGACCCAACGCGCCGGCGCCAGCCTGACCTTGCAAGGTGGCGCGACGCTGGTCGGGCTGATAGACGCAGCCAACAGCTCGCTGACCCTGGGCCGTGGCTCGCGCATCAGTGTCGACCCGGGGCAGAGCATCAAGCTGCGTGGTGCCGGGCAGATCACCGTCGATGGTGAACTGAATGCGTGGGGCGGCACGATCGATATTCGTCAGCAACAATTCGGCTCGATCCAGCCGGCCACTTCGATTCAAACGGCTGATCCGAGCGCACATGACCGCTCGATCTGGATCGGCGAGCAGGCCGTGCTGGATGTCGCCGGGCGTGCGAATACGGCGACCGACACCCTGGGCCGCACTTACGGGCAGGTCGGCAAGGGCGGCAGCCTCATCATCGGCGGCGAGATCGATGCGAAGCTGGCAACCGCCACGGCTGCCGATGCCTACGTGATTGTACGTCCGGGCGCGCGGCTGGATGCCTCGGGCACCGAGGCCGTTCTGGATATCGCCGGTCAAGGCCCGACTCGTATCGCAACGGACGGCGGGCGCATCAGTTTGAGTTCCTATAACGGTCTTTTCGTTGAAGGCAACTTGCGTGCGGCGGCGGGTGGCGTCGGGGCGGCCGGTGGTCGTCTGGAACTGGCGCTGGAGACGCCGTTGTATTCCGATTCGGCGAGCAACGCGGTGCGCTCGCCGAGGGAAATGATCATTGGTCAAGCGGCAGAAAACGAGCTGCTGCCCGCGAACCTGCAACCCGGCGAAGGCGCCGATGGCTTGCGTTACGGTCAAGCCCGTCTGAGTGCCGATGGCTTGATGACGGGCGGTTTCGACAATCTCAGCCTGCTGAGCAACGGTCTGTTGTCGTTTGACGGTGACGTCAATCTGCGCATGAATCAAAGCCTCAGTCTCTTCGCCGCAGCGCTGTCTCTCGCCGAGAATTCCAAAGGCACGGCACGGATCGACTTGAGTGCTCCGTACCTGCGCCTGTCGGGTGTGGGCACCTACTTCGCCGGCTTCAACATGATGCGCCCACGGTTGCTCCCTGGCCCGACGGCCCGATCGTCCGATGCAACGTTCAATGCCTCCGCGAACCTGTTGGATGTGAGCAATGGCCTGTCCTTCGGGACTCAGGGTTCGATCCTGCAACGGCAGGCGCCGGCCGTTGAATACAGCCGTCGGGCTTTCGGTCTGGTGAGCCTCGACAGTAGCGGCGACCTGCGCTTCCTCGCGCCGAATGATGGTGCGGAGAAAACCAGGCTGTGGACGCCGGGCGACTTGAACCTCGGTGCGGCGCAGATCTATCCCGCCACCGGCATTCAGGCTGAGGTGCGTGCCGGTTATCAGGGCGCCGTCCCGGTTTCCGAACACACCTTGCGGATCAGCGGCCACGGCGCGGCACCGACTGCGGTGCCGTACTCGGCATTCGGAAAGCTGATTTTTTCCGCCGCGTACATCGAACAGGGCGGTGTCTTGCGTGCACCGCTGGGCAAGATCGTATTGGGTGACGATTTGCTCAGCACCACTCACGAGGTTCGCCTCTTGCCGGGCAGCTTGACCTCGGTCAGCGGCGCTGGCCTGGTCATGCCGTACGGCGGCACCACGGACGGTATCGACTATCGCTATAACGGCAAATCCGTGGTGCTCAGCGGCATCACTGGCGAAACATCAGGCGTTTCGATCGGCACGCAGTATGCGGATGTGCAGAGCGGCGCGGTCATCGACCTATCCGGCGGTGGAGACCTGCGTGGTGCCGGTTTCGTCTCCGGTCGTGGTGGTTCCACCGATGCACGTTTCAACCCACTGGTGCGCACTGCGACTGACGGCACCTTCAGCCTGCCGGGGCTGGCGAGCAACCCGGTGTATGCCATCGTGCCCGGCAACCAGAGCAGCTACGCGCCGATGCTGGCCGAAGCGGGTGCGGGCGATCCGCGCATTGGCCAGCAGATCACTATTGGCGCCGGTGTGCCGGGGTTGGCGGCGGGTACTTACACACTGTTGCCGTCAACGTTTGCCCTGATGCCTGGTGCGTTCCGGGTTGAGGTAAACGGTCAGGCAGCACCCGGCGTGACAACGGGGGCGTTGCCACTGCGCAATGGTTCATGGACCAGCAGCGGGCAGATGTCGATTGCCAATACCGGCCTGCGTGACAGCCTGGCCAGTCAGTTGATTCTCACGTCAGCCGATGTGTTGCGTCGTTACTCGCAGTACAACGAAACCGGTTTCTCTCAATTCATCCAGAGCGACGCCGCCCGGCGCGGTGTGCCGCGTGCGCTGGCACCCATGGACGGCAAGACACTGGATCTGCGCCTGGCCTCCGGCGGCAAGCAAGACATCGCTTTGCAGTTCAACGGGCGCACGCTGTTCGAGGCTGCCGAGGGCGGCATGGCCGGCACAGCGGTGGTACGTGGCGGCAACGCCGGGAGCAGCTTCGAGATACTGGGTGCGGGCCGTGCATCGACACCGGGTTTCAACGGTGTGTCGCTGTACGTCGACACGCTCAACAGCCTCAACGCGGGGCGGCTGACCATCGGTGCGATGCCGAATGTCTTGTACAACACGACCGCTAACATCATCGGCTTCCTGGGCGCGAGTGAAAGTATTGTCTTGCGTGAAGGGGCGATTCTGTCTGCGCCGCAGGTTTTGCTGCGTACCACGTCAACGCTTGGCGGCATCACGGTCGAGGCGGGAGGCGGGATCAATACGTTGGGGCGTGGCAACGTGGCCTACGACTCGCTGGCCGGTTACGTTTATGAGCCGAAAGGTTCCAGCCTGTTGGTCGTTTCCAACGGCTGGACCAATGTGCTGGCGCCGGAAGCGGCCAGCGGCATCAGCGGCGCGGGCAGCATCCGGATCGGCACTTGCGCAGCGAGTGCGTGCAACAATCCGGCCCTGCTGTATTCGAACGGAAGCATCACTGCCGCCACGGATAACCAGTTTGAACTCGGTGAGGCGGTGCGTTTCGGCACCCGTCATCTCGCACTGTCGGTCGGCTCGGTCAATGCCGGCAGCACCGAAGCACTTGCAGCGGCAGGCAGCCGCGTGCCCGCCGGCCTCACGCTCAACCAGAACGTACTCGACCGCTTGCTGCGCGGTGATACGCAGTTTGCCGCGCCGGCCCTGGAAACCCTGAGCCTGACCACCCGCGATGCCTTCAATTTCTACGGCAGCGTCAGCCTCGACACAATCGATCCGCAGACCGGCCAAAGCAAATTGCAGAACCTGGTGCTGGTCACTCCGGCGATCTACGGTCTGGGCAACGCCAGCGACGTGGCGAGTATCCGTACCGCCAACCTGATCTGGAACGGCGCTACTCAAAGCGCCGGCAGCGTCATTACCGGTGGCGCCGGTACGGGCAGCGGTACGCTGGACATTCAGGCCCAGCGGATCGAGCTGGGTTACGGCCCGATGCCTCAGACCAGCGGACTGGATCAGAACAATCGTCTGGCACTGGGTTTTGCCAACGTCAACCTCAGCGCCAGCGAGCGCATCACCGCCAATCACAAGGGCAGCCTGGCGGTCTATCAGGAGCAGGGCGCCTACGATCCGCTCAAGGGTTACCGCTACAGTGGCGGCAATCTGAACCTGCGCACGCCGTTGCTCACCGGTGAGGCGGCATCGGTCAGCCTGCTCAAGGCCGGCAACAGCCTGACGCTCAGCGGCGCCGGGGCTGCCGGGGTGGCCAATGCCTTGGGGGCGGAGTTGAACCTTGAAGCCCGCGATGTCGTGCTCGACAGCCGTATCGCCTTGGCCAGCGGCAAGCTGACCGTCAAGTCCGAGGGCGATTTGACGCTGGGCAATGGTGCGGTGCTGGACTTGGCCGGACGTACCTTGCCGTTCAACGATGTCAGCAAATACAGCTGGGGCGGCGATGTCTCGCTGTACAGCGCCAACGGCAATATCCGTCAGGCTGCGGGCTCGCGGATCGACCTGTCGGCGAAGAACAATCAGGCCGGTAACCTCAGCGTCGTCGCGCTGGCCGATGCGGCCGGGATGGTCGATCTGCAAGGCGAGATTGTCGGCGGCAGCAGCGGTTACTACGACGCCGGGGGCACGTTGGTGCCGTACAAAGCCGGTGGCGTGGACATTCGCGCGCAGCGCCTGGGAGGTGACGCCACCGAGCAATTCGCCGCGCTCAATCAGCGTCTGAACGCCGGGCAGGTGTACGGCAGCCGCAGCCTGCAACTCAAGCAAGGCAATCTGGTGATCGGCGACGGTCTCAAGGCTGGTGAGATCAATGTGTCGGTGGACAATGGCAGCCTGACGGCGACCGGTCTGATCGATGCCAGCGGCGAACGAGTCGGCAGCATTCGTCTGTCGGCGAAAAATGGCCTGACGCTGACTGGCAGCAGCGTGCTCGATGCCCATGGTCGCGTGCTGCGGGTCGACAGCTACGGCAAGATCATCGATGCGCCGAACCGCGCCACGGTCGAACTGAGTTCCGGTGATGGCTTGCTCACGCTGGGCAGCGGCGCGCGCATCGATCTGCGCCACGGCACCGATGCCGTGCCCGGTTTCCTTGCCGGACAACACGATGGAATGCTGCACGGCACGCTGGAGCTGAACGCGCCGCGTCTGGGCAGCAATGACATCGCCATCGACGCCAGCGGTGCGTTGACCATTCAGGGTGCACGCTCCATCGGCCTCAACGGTTTGCGCCGCTATACCGATGCCCGCGAGGGTGTCGATCAGGCAGTCAGTGGCCGGCCGTATCAAATCATCGATCAAGCCATGCTCGAACGCATTCACGGCGACAGCACTGACTTTATCAACGCCGCACTGGGCAACAATGATCTGCTGCAACGCAAACTCGCCGGGTTGAATAACGCCACGTATGCCGATGCGTTCCACTTGCGACCTGGTGTGGAGATCGCCAGCAAGACGGCTGACGGTGATCTGGTGGTGGAGGGCGATTTGGATTTGTCCGGTTATCGCTACGCCAGTCTCAATCCGCACACGCAGTTGAACCCCTCCGTATATGGTTCCGGGGAAGCGGGCAGCCTGGTCATTCGTGCCGGTGGCAACCTCGACATTTACGGCAGCATCAACGACGGCTTCGCGCCGCCACCGGAAACCCAGGACGATGCCGGCTGGAAACTGATTGCCGGTGTACAGCCGTTCGGCGGCGATCTGATCGTGCCGGGCAGTGGAGTGACGCTGGCCGAGGGCACGCAGTTTCCGCTGGGGGCGACACTCAATTACGACGTGATGATTCAACCAGCGGTTCTGGCCAGTGGCACGTTGCTGCCGACTCAAGCTGTGCTGAACGAGGCGTATACCTTCAGCGCCGGCACGGTGTTGGCGGGGGCGATTCACGACAGCAACGGTCATCTGCTGTATGCCGCCGGTACGCTGCTCAGCGACAGCGTGACGTTGCCTGCCGACACACGCCTGGGGGCCGGCATTCGCTTGAACAAGGCCACCGCCCTGCACGCGATGAACTGGCCCAAGGGTGTGCCGTTACCCAGCGTTTACGATGCAGATCTGACGACCTCCTCCGGGGTGAAATTAAAGGGCGAGCTGGCCTTGTTGCGCGGTTCGCTGATTCCGTCGATGACCGATGTGAAGCTCGCCGAAGGCACTTCGCTGATCGAGTTGCGGCCGTTCAACGGCACACAACAGGGCAAGAACTGGGCGCTGGCCAGCATGCTGCCATCGGGCAGTGCGTCGTGGTCGATGCGCGTGGTCGCCGGTGCAGATCTGGCTGCGGCCGATAGTCGTGCGGTCAAACCGCTGACCCCGGAAGGCAATCTGCGGCTGGCGGACAGTCATTACGGCGTCAACATCACCACGGCGGCGGGCAAGCTGGTCTGGGCTCCGGATAATCCCTTCTTTACGCCCTACGAGCCGGTCCCTGATGACATGCTCGAGTACTGCCAGCAGATTGCCGACTTGTGCGTACCCATGGCCCGTTGGGTCTGGGCGCCAGGCAGTGGAATGGGGCCGGACTACGAACCGGTTCCCGAGGAGGCCCAATTCATTTGTGATCTGCAGCCGGAACTGTGCATCGGCAACAATCCCGGGAAAACGGCCAAGGCTCATATGCAGATGTTCAGTGTTCTGCGCACCGGCACGGGTGATCTCGACCTGATCGCCGCCGGCAATCTGAGCATGGATTCACCGTTCGGCGTGTACACCGCCGGCACCCAATCAGCGAATATCGACCCGCTCTATAACCAGCCGCGCGGGCATCTTTCGGATAACGATTCGGTGTTGGGTACGGCCGGTGCCGCTTATGAAAAATGGGTCGACGGCGGCAGCGACAGCCTCTATCAGGCCTGGTATCCGCAGATGGGGGGCAACCTGACAATCAATGCCGGTGGCTCGGTTTCCGGTGATTCGGTCGGGACGAAAGCCCAATCGACAGCGAGCGGGTTCCGCGAGCAGATGGCCAGTGTGGCAGTGGGCAACTGGCTGTGGCGTCAAGGCACGGGAAACCCGGATGTGCCCACGGCCTGGTGGATCAACTTCGGCAGTTATTCCACCCAAATGAACTCAGATCGGGTGATCAACACTGAACCCTACCTGGTGGGTTTCACCGGTTTCGGTACCTTGGGCGGTGGCAATATCAGCCTGCGGGCTGGTGGTGATGCCGGCATGCTCAAACCGGTAGGCGATGCCGTTAACTACCCTCGTGGTCAGGGGCTGATCGTCGCGGTAGGCAGCACCGGTCGAGTCGCCAGCGATGGCAGTGTGCAGATGACCGGTGGTGGTGACATGGACATTCGTATCGGCGGCACGCTCAACCCTTCGCTGCAAGCGCGAGCCGGAGAAACCGGCTTCGGCCAACCGAATCATGATCTGCAGGGCGCGCTGATCAACCTGCGCGGCGCGGCACACATGACGGGTGGAGCACTCGGCGGCATCAACCTGCAGTACGGCGCCGGCGCCGTGTTCAATGATCTTCGGGAAACCCGCGCACTTGATCCGTTTACCTCGACCACCGGTAGTGCTTCCGGAGGCGTGGTGCTGATTCCGGGTGACTCGGGCATGAGCCTGAGCAGCCGCGGTGATCTGGTGTTGGGCGGTGCCGCGGATCCTGGGCGAGTGAGTCTGATGAATGCCAGCCCGATCATGGCGGCCGACGCAAGCGTTGAGCAGGGCGGTATCCTCAGTGGCTTTTCATTGTGGACTGACCACACGGCAATCGATCTGTTCTCGGCTGGCGGGAACCTGACGCCGGGCACACAGATAGCAGAATTCAGTACATCCAACGGCCTGATCACGGGCCGCAATACCTCGCCTACCGACGGCCGATTTGTCTACCCATCGATTCTGCGCGCGGTGGCGGGCCAAGGGTCCGTTTATGCAGGGCCATCCGCGACATTCATTGGCGTAAACAACTACCCGCTGCAAGGTTACTCACTGCTTCTGGCGCCGTCGAAGTCGGGGCAGCTTGAACTGCTGGCAGGTGACTCTATCTACGCCGGTGGCTATGCGATCAACCAGTCGGGGGCCAGCCCGATGGCCGTGGCTACCCCGTTCAACCCGGCATTCAATGCTTACACCAACAGCAACGCCGGAAAACCGCTGCGCACCAACTACAGCGACGATGGCGTGGCGGCAGATGGCAACGTGCGATATCCGCTGTTTGCCTATGGTCCCAACAGCTACTCGGGATCGAACGACGTACAGGGGCCGGCGCGATTCTATGCGCTGACGGGGGACCTGGTGGGCATTCGCAGTGGCGAAACGTTGAGCTTTTCCACTTCCAGACGCACCTGGTACGAAGCGGCGGGGCCTGTGTGGATGATCGCCGGACGCGACATCGTTGCCTCTGGCACTGCCCTGGGGCAGCCTGCGGCCGTGCCGACAGTGGAAATGAGTAGCGGCAAGGAGGACATTTTTTCCACCGGCAACCTGTTCGTCCACAATGACCTGCGAGATGTATCGCGCGTCTCGGCGGGCCGCGACATTCTCTACAGCAGCTTCGATATCGCCGGACCTGGAACGCTGGATATCAATGCCGGGCGCAACATCCTGATGGAAAACCGCGCCAGCATCACCAGTCTCGGCTCGATAGTGGCCGGGGATTCGCGGCCTGGTGCCAGCGTGGTATTGCAGGCGGGCGCAGGCGCGCAGGGGCCGGATTACACAAAGTTCATCGCCCGTTACCTGAATCCGCAGAACCTTGCTGACCCGAATGCCTCTCTCAACGGCCAGCCGGGCAAAGTGGTCAAGACCTACCTCGACGAGTTGCAGAGCTGGCTGACGCTCGGCTACGGTTTCAGCGGCAACGCACAGCAGGCACAGGCGTTCTATACCGCGCTGCCAAGTGCCGAGCAGGCGATCTTTGCGCGCCAGGTGTACTTCGCCGAACTGCGCGCCGGCGGCCTGGAATACAACGACGCTGACGGTCCGCGCAAAGGCAGTTATCTGCGCGGTCGCAACGCCATTGCCGCACTGTTCCCGAGCACCGATGTGGCGGGCAATCCGCTGCGTTACGACGGCGACATCACGCTCTACGGTGGTGCCGGGGTCAAGACGCTGTTCGGCGGCGATATCCAGATGCTCACACCGGGTGGTGGTCAGGTGTTCGGCATCGAAGGCGCGGCGCCACCGTCCACCGCCGGGATCATCACCCAGGGCTCGGGCAACATTCAGCTCTACTCGCAGGGCAGCATTCTGCTGGGGCAGAGCCGGATCATGACCACCTTCGGCGGCTCGATCCTTGGTTGGTCGGCCGAGGGCGACATCAACGCCGGTCGCGGCTCGAAAACCACTGTGGTCTACACCCCGCCGAAACGGGTTTACGACACTTGGGGCAATGTAACCCTGTCGCCTTCGGTGCCGAGCACCGGTGCGGGTATCGCCACCCTTAACCCGATTGCCGAAGTGGCGCCGGGAGACATCGACCTGATCGCGCCGCTGGGCACCATCGACGCTGGCGAGGCGGGGATTCGCGTGTCGGGCAACGTCAACATCGCTGCGCTGACCGTGGTCAACGCTGCCAACATCGCCGTGCAAGGCAAGACCAGTGGCGTACCGGTGGTGGCTGCGGTGAACACCGGGGCGATCACCTCGGCCAGTTCGGCGGCATCTTCGGCAACCCAGGCCGCTGAGGACGTGGCGCGTCAGCAGCAAGCAGCAGCGCGGCAGAACCAGGCGTCGGTGTTCACCGTGCAGGTGCTGAGCTTCGGCAACGAACAACTGGCGCCGAGCCGTGATGGTGCCAGTCGTGCGCCGGCGACCGGCTACAACCCGAACAGCCCGGTGCAGGTGCTGGGAGCGGGGGCACTGGATGAACAGGCGAAGCAGCAGTTGACTGAGGAGGAACGCGGGCAGCTGACGTTGTAAAAGACTCTCGTGTAGTACGCTTCGGGCGGCCTTTTGGCCGCCCTTTTTTTATGTTGATGAGGTTCGTGGGTATTGTCGTCGGGTGTGGACTAACGTCAGTATTTTGATGCGCCCGTTCACTCGATAGACCAGCAGATAGTTCGGATTGACCACCATTTCCCGAGTGCCTGGCACTCGACCGGCCCGGTAACCATAGGGGATTGATGAAAGCCTTTGCGTTGCTGCACCAACCTTGTGCTGTAGAGCCACTGAAGCGTTGGAGTTGTACTGTTCAACGTGATCGATAATGTCAGCCAGATCGTTCAGAGCTTGATCGCTCCATTCAAGCAGCAGCGCGGCGCTTCCTGCGCATCTCTTCCAGCATCTGGTCAAGCATTGCCATAGCTTCATCATGGGGAATGCCAGGGCTGGGGTCATCAAGTGCCTCCTGTACCTTGGCACGAAACCAGCGATCGTAGCTCTCTGCCTCTTCTTCGGATTCGAAGTCAGAGTAAAACGGGGAAAGTAATAAGCTCATAGTGATCTCCGTGATCAATCTCAGCAGTTTAAGGGGGAATGGCCCATTGTCGTCACTGGCAGACGATGTACCCCATGAGCTCTCGAAGAACCATGGGATGACGAAGCCCAGTATCTGCAAGCGCCCTTTTGGAATCTGCCGGACGTTTCCCTCCGTTGTCCGGCAATCTCGACCGCCGTTGTAGGCCTATTCCTCCACTCTGTTTTTCAGGTTTCCAGCCTACAAATCCGCGCGCACCTTCCTACAAATGCACTCAGAACGCATACGGAATACTCACCTTCGCCCACAACATTTCCCCCTCTGGCCGGTTCTCCACGTCAAACTCCTTGGCCCAGCGAATCTCCGCGCTGGCGTATTTGAGAAAGGTGAAATGCAACGCCGGGCCGATCGCGAATACCTGGCCGCGCACGCCGTCATCCACATCCTGCCCGGCGAATTGCACGGTGTGGCCGTACTGTTTGTCGTCGGTGGTCTGCTTGAGGTAATAGCCGTTAAGGCCGAGCATCACATCGTCGGTGATCTTGTAGCTGGCCGAGTAATCGAAGTGGAAGATCTGCCCGGACTTGTAGTCAGTGTCCTTGTTTTTCTCATTGAAGCTGTAGGTGGTCTTCATCGACACTTCGGTCTTGTCGGTCGGCAGCCAGGTGAAGGAGAACAGCGGCTTGTAGGTGTAGAAATTGTTGCTGGTGTTGGCCAGCCGATCGACGCTGTATTCGCCGGTGGGCACGGTGATCTCCACGGCAGCACCCAGGGTCAGGTTCTTGCCCATGTCCCACAGGATGATCGGCGCAACGGTGGTGTCGCCCATGCCTTCGCGGGTATCGCTGAGGCCGAATACCGAGACTTCCTGCTTCAGCCAGGGCTGGGCGATGTAGCCGGCCAGACGTCCGCCGAACACGCGCACCGGGCTCAGGTAATCAATACGCGGGATCACCGCCGTGGATTCGATTTCGACATTCGGCACCTTGCCGCCCAACGAACTGATGTTGAGCTTGGTCGACTTGTAATGGTTGTAGTAGAGGTTGAACGCGACCATGTTCTGCGGAAGGCTGTCGACTTCCAGCGGCAGCATGAAGAATCCGTCGGTGCCGGGGCCGATGTTGTCGACGCCGGCTTCGGTGGCCAGGGCCGACAGGGACGCGGTGCATCCGAGCAAAGTCAGTGCCAGACGCAAGGGGAAAGTGGCGCGGTTCGGGCTCATGGCTGTCCTCATTATTATTGTGGTGGGACGTGGCGCCGGTACGCAGAACGTCCGGCACCATAGAAATAAGCGCTTGGCGCCCGACGGGGCAGGGTATTGGCGGACAGTTAGGGGGACTTCTGCGGACAGTCGGCCAACCCTGTGCTAACTTCCTTCGACATAACCGGTTACAAAAATAACAATCAAGCGTGATCCGGAATGTCAGCCCCCATGAACGTAAAAGTCCAAGACCCCACTTTTGAATTGGCGCTGGTTTCGCCGTTCCTCCTGCAAACCCTCGCCGAAGTCGTGCACAACAAAGGCGTCGACCCCGAAAGCCTGTGCCGTGGCCTGGGTTTCACCCTCGAAGATCTGCAGGATCCGGCGCAGCGGATTTCCTACCGCCAGGCCGTGGCGATGATCCAGCGTGCGCTCAAAGTACTGCCAAATCAGGGCCTGGGGCTGTGGGTCGGCGCGCAGAATGTGTTGGGTACGCTGGGGCTGCTCGGCCACGTACTGTCGCTATGCAAGACCTTGCGCGATGCCTTTGCCCTCGGCATCCGCCACCAGCACACCTCCGGCGGAATCGTGGTGTCCAGCGTCGATGTGATCGGCGATCAGGTGCACCTCGATGCCGAATGTCGCTTACCGTTTGCCGATGTGCAGGTGTTCGCGGTCGAAGAGTTTTTCGCCAGCCTGCTGGTGTACGGCCGGGCCTTGGCGGGCCATGAGTTCAAGGCGATCGCCGTGGAGTTTGTGCACGCTGCACCGGATTATCTGAGCGAATACCACCGCTTGCTCGGGCCCGATGTGCGCTTCGGCTGTCTGCACAATCGCATGCTGATCGATGCCCGGTGGCTGGACGTCAACCTGCCCAATCACCATTCGCTGGCGCTGCGTCAGGCGGTTGCGTTGCTGGAGCTGGAAGCGGCGCAGGTACATCAGAAACTCGATCTGATTCAAGCAGTGGAGCGGGCGATTGCCCGGGACTTGAGCAGAGGCAGCCATATCGAAAAAATCGCCGGCGACCTGAACATGAGCAGCCGCACCCTGCGCCGCCGTTTGACCGAGCACGCGCTGACCTTCGAAGCGCTGCTGGAACAGGTGCGTCAGGCGCGCACGATGAGTCTGCTGGCCAATCCGGACATGCCGATCGAGCGGATTACCGAAGAAGTCGGCTACAGCGATGTGCGCAGCTTTCGCCGGGCGTTCAAGCGCTGGACCGGGATGAGCCCGAGTGCGTGGCGGCATGACACATCTCCTGCGTGAACACGAACACTGTGGCGAGGGGATTTATCCCCGATCGGCGGCGCAGCCGTCGCGAATTCAGAAAGCTCGGTATTTCAGTAGTCCGAGATTGCAGGGTTGGGGCCGCTTCGCTGCCCATCGGGGATGAATCCCCTCACCACAGGACTCTGTGACCTCCGATATTGGCGTCTCAACCCCACAAACCCTCCGGCCACAGGTAAACTCCCGCGCACTTTCCCAAGGAGTTCACATGAGTTACTACCAGCCGGGCATTCTCGCCACCCCTGTTCCTGCGCAAGCACGTCACCTGTTTTTTGCCCTTGCGTCGGTTGAAGCACTGCCGCAGGCGATCGACAACCTGATGAATCTGGTGGACGGCAAGTCGGCGGTGATCGGTTTCGGTGAATCCCTGACCAAAGCCCTGAACGTGCAGATCGACGGTCTGCGCAGCTTTCCGGCCATGAGCGGCGTCGGCGTGGAAAACCCGTCGACCCAGCACGCGCTGTGGGTCTGGCTGCACGGGGTCGACCGTGGTGAGTTGCTCAACCGCTGCAACGCCTTCGAAGCCGCGCTGGCCCCGGCGCTGCGCCTGGTAGACATGCAGGAAGCCTTCCGCCACAAGGACGGCCATGACCTGACGGGCTACGAAGACGGCACCGAAAACCCGCACGATGACGCCGCGATCGCCGCCGCGTTGCTGGGCGAGGGCGCTGATGGTCTGGTCGGTGGCAGCTTCGCCGCGATCCAGCAGTGGCAGCACGACCTCAAAGGCTTCCATAAGCTGTCCGCCGAAGACAAGGACAACATCATGGGCCGTCGCTTGAGCGACAACGAAGAGATCGACGACGCGCCAGTCTCCGCCCACGTCAAACGCACCGCCCAGGAAAGCTTCGCCCCCGAAGCGTTCGTCGTGCGCCGTTCGATGCCGTGGATCGACGGTGATCGCGCCGGCCTGATGTTCCTCGCCTTCGGTTTTTCGCTGGACGCCTTCGAGGCCCAACTGCGGCGCATGAGCGGTCTGGAAGACGGCATCACCGACGGTCTGTACCGCATCAGCCGACCGATCACCGGCGGCTACTACTGGTGCCCGCCGCTGAAGGACGGCCACCTCGATCTGCGCGCGTTGCGCATCGGCTGAGTGTTTCAAACACAGGGAGTTGAGCATGGACGTGGTGCGTTGGGGCATGATCGGTTGCGGCAGCGTCACTGAACGCAAGAGCGGGCCGGCCTTCTACAAGGCGCCCGGCTCGGCGCTGGTGGCGGTGATGGGCCGCCGACTCGAAGCGGTGAGTGATTACGCCGCGCGCCACGGTATCGCCCGGGTTTATACCGATGTCGATGCGCTGATCAACGACCCCGAGGTGGACGCGGTGTACATCGCCACGCCACCCGACAGCCACCACGCCTACAGCCTGAAAGTCGCTGCAGCCGGCAAGCATTGTTGTGTCGAGAAACCGATGGCGCTCAACGCCGGACAAAGCCGCGAAATGCAGCAGGCGTTTGCCGACGCCGGTCTGCACTTGTTCGTGTCGTACTACCGCCGTTCGTTGCCGCGCTTTGCCCAGGTTCGGCAATGGCTGGCGCAGGGCCGCATCGGCGAGGTGCGGCACCTGAGCTGGACGCTGACCAAAGCCCCCTCGGCGGCGGATCTGCACGGCAGCGCCAACTGGCGAACCGACCCGAGCGTGGCCGGTGGCGGCTACTTTGCCGATCTGGCCAGCCATGGTTTTGACCTGTTTCAGTACCTGCTCGGCGACATCGCTGAAGTCGCCGGTTTCACCGCCCGACAAGCCGGGTTGTATGCGGCGGAAGATGCGGTCAGCGCCAGTTGGCGGTTTGCCTCGGGCGCGCTGGGCATGGGTTGCTGGAGCTTTGTGGCAGATCGGCGCGAGGACCGGGTGGAGATCATCGGCAGACAGGGTCGGATCGCGTTCTCCGTGTTTGACGAGCATCCGGTGCAGCTGTTCGCCGATGAGCAGATAAGCCTGGAGATCCCCCATCACGAACACATTCAGTGGCATCACGTGCTGGGCATGAATGCGCATATTCGTGGCGATTCGCAGCATCCGGCCGTCGCCGAACAAGCCCTCAAAACCGATTGGGTGATGGACCAGATCCTCAAACGTCCCTGAATTTTCCTCTGTAAACAAACCCTTGTGGTGAGGGGATTTATCCCCGATCGGCTGCGCAGCAGTCGTAAAACCATGCGCCTCGATCCGTCAGGTAGATTGCATAAGCCGGGTTCAGGGTTGCTTCGCAACCCATCGGGGATAAATCCCCTCGCCACAAAAGTCCCGGTCAACCTGTGTCTAAGGTTATGCCCAAACAATATTTCTCAAGCTTGTCATAACGTCTCTAAGATCACGTCATAACTCGTTATAACAAGTGATCCCTGATGACCGATAACGTCCTGTCCCTCAGTAGCGTCCCGTTGCACACCCAACTGCGCGATGTCCTGCGCGCACGCATTCTTGACGGCGAATACCCGCAAGACAGCCAGATGCCGTCCGAAAGTGAGCTCGGCACGCTGTTCAAAGTCAGCCGCATCACCGTGCGTCAGGCACTGGGCGATCTGCAGAAGGAAGGGCTGATCTTCAAGATCCACGGCAAGGGCACCTTCGTCGCCAAGCCGAAAACCTTTCAGAACGTCAGCAGCCTGCAAGGCCTCGCCGAGTCCATGACCGGGCGCGGCTACGAGGTGATCAACCGCCTGCGCAGTTTCAAATTCATCCCCGCCGACAAACGTGTCGCCGAGCGCCTGCAAGTCGCCGAAGGCGAGACCGTGGCTCAAATCAAACGCGTACGCCTGATCAACCGCGAGCCGATCTCGCTGGAAATCACCTACCTGCCCAAAGCGATTGGCGAACGGCTGGAGAAGGCTGATCTGGTGACTCGCGACATCTTCCTGATTCTGGAAAACGACTGCGGCATCGCCCTCGGCCACGCTGATCTGGCGATCGACGCGGTGCTGGCCGATAGCGATTTGACCCAGGCGCTGAACGTCGAGGCCGGCTCGCCGATCATGCGCATCCAGCGTCTGACCCACGACGCCAACGGCCAGCCGCTGGACTTCGAACACCTTTACTACCGTGGCGATGCGTTCCAGTACCGCCTGCGGATCGACCGGCAAAAAGGGGCGTGACATGACCCGCAAGACCTTGGAACAGGAATACGACATCGTCGTGATCGGCGGCGGCACCGCCGGGCCGATGGCGGCGATCAAAGCCAAAGAGAAGAACCGCGACCTGCGCGTGCTGCTGGTGGACAAGGCCAACGTCAAACGCAGCGGCGCGATCAGCATGGGCATGGACGGCCTGAACAACGCGATCATCCCCGGCCACTCGACGCCGGAGCAGTACACCAAGGAAATCACCATCGCCAACGACGGCATCGTCAATCAGGCGGCGGTGTACGCCTATGCCACTCATAGCTTCGAGACCATCGAGCAACTGGATCGCTGGGGCGTGAAGTTCGAGAAGGACGAGACCGGCGATTACGCGGTGAAAAAAGTCCACCACATGGGCGCCTACGTGCTGCCGATGCCGGAAGGGCACGACATCAAGAAAGTCCTGTATCGCCAGTTGAAACGCGCGCGGGTAAGTATCACCAATCGTCTGGTCTGCACCCGTTTGCTCACCGACGAGGAGGGCGCGGTCAACGGGGTGATGGGCTTCGATTGCCGCAGCGCCGATTTCCATGTGATCAAGGCCAAAGCGGTGATTCTTGCGTGCGGCGCGGCCGGTCGCCTCGGTCTGCCGTCCTCGGGTTACCTGATGGGCACCTATGAAAACCCGACCAATGCCGGCGACGGCTACGCCATGGCCTATCACGCCGGGGCCGAGCTGGCGAACCTCGAATGCTTCCAGATCAACCCGTTGATCAAGGACTACAACGGCCCGGCGTGCGCCTATGTGACCGGCCCGCTCGGCGGCTACACCGCCAACAACAAGGGCGAACGCTTCATCGAGTGCGACTACTGGAGCGGGCAGATGATGTGGGAGTTTCACCAGGAACTGGAAAGCGGCAACGGCCCGGTATTTCTCAAACTCGATCACCTGGCCGAGGAAACCATTCAGAACATCGAGGAAATCCTGCACAGCAACGAGCGCCCGAGTCGTGGTCAGTTCCACGCCAATCGTGGCATTGATTACCGCACGCAAATGGTCGAGATGCACATCTCTGAGATCGGCTTTTGCAGCGGCCATTCGGCGTCCGGGGTGTGGGTCAACGAGCGGGCCGAGACTTCGGTGAAAGGCTTGTACTCGGCAGGGGACATGGCCGCCGTGCCGCACAACTACATGCTCGGTGCATTCACCTACGGCTGGTTCGCCGGGCACAACGCGGCGGACTTCGTCGCCGGGCGCGAGTTCTCGACGCTGGATGCCGCGCAGATCGAAGCAGAGAAAGCGCGGGTCTACGCGCCACTGGATCGTGAACAGGGTCTGCCGCCGGCGCAGGTCGAGTACAAGCTGCGGCGCTTCGTCAACGACTACCTGCAACCGCCGAAGGTGACCAAGAAAATGCAGATCGGCTTGCAGCGCTTCAGCGACATCGAGCGCGACCTTGAGCAGATGAAAGCCAACAACGCTCACGAACTGATGCGCGCCATGGAAACCAGTGTGATCCGCGATTGCGCCGAAATGGCCGCCCGTGCCTCGCTGTTCCGCGCTGAAAGTCGCTGGGGCCTGTACCACTATCGCGTCGATCACCCGCAGCGTAACGACAGTGATTGGTTCTGCCACTGTCATTTGAAGAAGGGCGAAGACGGTCAGATGACCAGTTTCAAGAAACCCGTCGAGCCGTACATCATCCCGCTCGATGCCGAAGAGATGCAGGCCTATGACCGCTTGCGGGTCGGCGCATTTGCCGCTTGATACACCACAAAAAGAGAGTCCGAACCATGGCCTATCAAGCCCAGGAAATCTTTTTCCGCTCCAACGCCCCGGTCACCGTGGACGAGGACAAATGCATCGCCGAGAAGGGCTGCACCGTGTGCGTCGACGTCTGCCCGATGGACCTGCTGGCGATCAATCCGGCCACACAGAAGGCCTACATGGCGTTCGATGAATGCTGGTACTGCATGCCGTGTGAAAAGGACTGCCCGACTGGCGCCGTCAAAGTCGACATCCCCTATCTCCTGCGTTAAACGCTTTCCCCTGTAGGAGTGAGCCTGCTCGCGATAGCGGTGTGTCAGACAACACGTCGCCATCTTATGCACCGCTATCGCGAGCAGGCTCACTCCTACAAAGATCTACGACACCCTGAAGCTACCCGGAAACACCCGGACGCTGGATTCACCCAAAACCCCTCGTTTCCCACCGCGCCCTGATCGCGGAGGAGACGAACATCCAATAAATGATTCGAGGGGAAACACTCATGTTGCGTGCAGCAATCGCCGGTCTGGTACTGGCTTTATTCACCCTGTCGGCCTCGGCCGAAACCATCCGCATCGCCATCGGCACCCAGGACACCACGATCAACTGCGCCGCCGGCGGGCTGTTGATTCGTGAACTCGGTCTGCTCGACAAATACCTGCCGCACGACGGCGCCTACAAAGACGCGAAATACGACGTGCAGTGGAAAAACTTCACCAGCGGCGCGCCGCTGACCAACGAGATGGTCGCCGGCAAACTCGATTTCGGCGCCATGGCCGATTTCCCCGGCGCGTTCAACGGTGTCGCGTTCGAAACCGCCGGCAAGCACAGCCTGTTCATCAGCGTGCTGTCGGGCAGCATCAAGGGCAGCGGCAACGGCATCGTGGTGCCGAGCGCGTCCGGGGTGCAGGCGCTGAGTGAACTCAAGGGCAAGACCATCTCGGTGCCATTCGCTTCGACCGCCCACGGCATGTTGCTGCGCGCGGTGGCGGAGCAGGGCTGGGATCCGCTCAAAGACGTGAACATCATCGCTCAGCCGCCGGAAGTCGCAGGCTCTGCATTGCAGGCCGGCAAGATCGACGCTCATGCCGATTTCGTGCCGTTCGCCGAACTGTTCCCCAGCCGTGGTTTCGCCCGCAAGATTTACGACGGCGCCCAGGCCAACGCGCCGACTTTCCACGGTGCACTGGTGGATCAGGCCTACGCGAAACAGTACCCGGAAATCGTCGTCGCCTACCTGCGGGCGAGCATCGAGGCCAACCAGTTGCTGGCTGCTGAGCCTGAGAAGTACAGCGAGCTGATCGCCAAAGTCACCGGCGTCGATGCCGAGGTCAACTACCTGTTCCACGGCCCGCTCGGCGTGCAGACCCGCGACCTGAGCTGGAAGCCGGAATACCGTCAGGCGGTGGGCACTGCGATCGACACCCTGAAGCTGCTGAAGAAGGCCGATCGCGGCCTCGACCTCAACACCTTCATCGACGATCAATACATCCGCGCCGCCTTCAAGGCCTCGAATCTGGACTACACCGCGCAACTCGCCAACTACGCGCAAACACCGTTGAAAGCGCTGGATGCCGCGACCGGCAAAGCCATCACCGACTTCAGCCACGTCGCCGAAATCTGGGTGCGCGGCGAAGACAAGGTGCGCCAGTACGCCTCGGCGGAATCGGCGTTCACTGCGCTGGCCGCGTTGAAGCAGGAAGGCAAAAACATCCGCGCGGTGTATGCGCAGGCCAGTGACAGCGGGATCAAGTTGCTCGCTGATCAGGCGTGGTTTGCCAGCGACGCCAAGGGCCGCTTGAGCGCGTTTCTGCTCAAAGGCCAGGCCCAGCAGTTCGCGGCGGCGCAGGGTGGCAAGGTCTTCGACTTTATCGACGCCACGACCCAGGCCGTAGCTGCCCGCTAACCCGAAGAACACCTCGGTCAACTGTAGGAGTGAGCCTGCTCGCGATAGCGTTGTGTCAGACAACACATCAACAACGAACACACCGCAATCGCGAGCAGGCTCACTCCTACAGGGGATCTCGGTTGAGAGGAAAAATTGTGTACCGATCTTATTTACGCTGGGTTCCAAGGGCTGCTTCTTTGCTGCTCTGCCTGCTGTTCTGGCAACTCGCCGCGAGCCACCACTGGAACCTCGGCCTGGTCACCTTCGCCAACGTGCCAACCCCGTTGGCGGTGATCGAAGCGGCGTTGGGCCTGGGCGACTCCGGCAAGCTGCTGCAGCACCTGAGCGCGAGCCTCGGCCGGGTGTTCGCCGGCTACCTCGCGGCATTGATCATCGGCATTGCCCTGGGCCTGGCCATCGGCCGCTCGAAATGGGCCGAAGACCTGTTGCTGCCACCGCTGGAAGTGCTGCGGCCGATCCCAGCGGTGGCGTGGATTCCGTTGGCGATCCTGATGTTCCCGTCGTCGGAGCTGTCGATGGTCTTCATCACCTTCACCGGTGCGCTGTTCCCGATCCTGCTCAACACCGTGCACGGCGTCGAAGGCGTTGATCCACGGCTGATCGCCTCGGCGAAAAGCCTCGGGGCAGGGCGCCGGGCGATTTTGCTTGAAGTGATTTTGCCGGGTGCCGCCCCGAGCATCATCACTGGCCTCGCCATCGGCATGGGCACCTCGTGGTTCTGTCTGGTCACGGCGGAAATGATCTCCGGCCAGTTCGGCATCGGTTACTACACCTGGGAGTCCTACACCATTCAGAACTACGCCGACATCGTCGTCGGCATGCTGCTGATCGGTGTGCTGGGCATGGGCAGCAGTCTGCTGATCAAGCGCCTGGGCGGGCTGTTCACGCCCTGGCATCGACCACGAGGAAAAGCCTGATGAGCGCAATGCAAACCCCGGAAGGGCGGATCGATATTCGTCAATTGTCGATCGTTCTCGGCGAAGGCCAACACGCTTTCGAAGCCGTGCAGGGGCTGGATTGCCAGATCGAACCGGGCCAGTTCGTGTGCATTCTCGGCCCGTCCGGTTGCGGCAAGTCGACCTTGCTCGGCGCACTGGCCGGACACTTGAACGCCCATACCGGCAGCCTCAAAGTCGATGGCGGCGAGGTGTCCGGGCCGTCGCCACAACGCGGCATGGTGTTCCAGCATCACACGCTGTTTCCGTGGCGCACGGTGCGCGATAACGTGGCTTTCGGCCTGAAGATGCGCGGCATCGGCAAAGCCGAGCGCCAGCGTGAGGCCGATGAAATGCTCAAACTGGTGGGCCTCGACGGCTTCGCCGAGCGCTGGCCCGATCAGCTATCCGGCGGCATGCAGCAACGGGTGGAAATCGCCCGGGTGCTGGTCAACCGTCCACGGCTGCTGCTGATGGACGAACCGTTCGGCGCGCTGGATGCTTTGACCCGCCTGAACATGCAGGAACTGCTGCTGGACATCTGGACGCGGATTCGCACCACCGTGGTGTTCGTCACCCACGACATCGACGAGGCGCTGTTCCTCGCCGACCGCTTGCTGGTGATGAGCGCACGTCCGGGGCGAATCATCGAAGACCTGCACCTGGACTTCCCGCGTCCGCGCACCACTGAGCTGGTAACCAGTGCCGAATTCTCCCGCCTCAAGCGCCATTGCCTCGACCTGCTGCGCCACGACAACCCCCGCCCGCTGCCGCGCCTCAATCCGCTCGGCCTGCCTCCCGAAAACCCCTTGCCGCGATTTGCCCTATGACCTCATTTTTTGCTGTGACCGATAACGATGACATCCTCGCCCTGCAACCGCGTCTGACCGCTGACGATGCCGG
Organism: Pseudomonas sp. JAI115; assembly: GCF_014200835.1. NCBI lineage: Bacteria > Pseudomonadati > Pseudomonadota > Gammaproteobacteria > Pseudomonadales > Pseudomonadaceae > Pseudomonas > Pseudomonas sp. JAI115. Next base: position 389,439 of record NZ_JACHCY010000001.1, on the reverse strand, counting down.
TGTGCGGCGCATTGCCCTGATTGATTTGGCGGATCTGGAAGAACCGGACGGCCTGCTGTGGCTGGTCGAAAGACTGAGCGAAGATCCCGCCGAAGAAGTCCGCGCCGAAGCTGCGCGGCTGCTGGAAGCGTGGGAAGACGAACCGGTGGTGGCTGCGCTGTGCCAGGCGCTGACCGATCCATCCGCGGCAGTGCAGGCAGCCGCCGCGCAAAGTCTGAGCCTGCTCAAGAGTGAGGCGGCAGGCCGGGTGATTCTGCCGTGGACCGGTCATGCGCAAGTCAGTGTGCGCATCGCCGCGTTTCGGGCATTGCGCGAACTGCGTTTCGCCGATGCCGCGCCGGCTGCTATCACCGCGTTGAGTGATGCCGATGCCAATGTGCGTCGCGAAGCCGTGGGCGTGCTCGGCTGGCTCAAGCAGCTCGACGCACTGCCGGCTCTGGCGCGTCTGGCCAGCGCCGACCCGGACACCGAAGTGCGCCGCGCCGCCACCGGTGCCCTCGGTCTGGCATCCGGCGCCGAGGTGCTGCCAGCCCTGCGTCAAGCGCTGCAGGACGATGCCTGGCAAGTGCGTGAAGAGGCGGCCACGACGCTGGGCAAGGTCGGCCACAGCGACGCTGGTCCGGCGTTGATCGCAGCCCTCGGCGATGACTACTGGCAAGTGCGTCTGCGTGCTACCCGCAGCCTCGGTCGCTTGCGTTTTGCACCGGCGCTGGACGCCTTGATCGAGACCCTCGGCCATCGCATCAGCAACCTGCGCAAGGAAGCTGCGCTGGCCCTCGGTGAGTTGCATGATCGCGGCGCGGTGGTGGCGTTGCAGGCGGCGCAGGATGACGGTGATCCGGAAGTGCGCAAAGCGGTGCGGATTGCCTTGAGTCAGTTGCAATGAACCCGCTGTCAGTCGGCAATTCGCAGAGCCAGCGGACGCTGCGCCTGAGCTGGCCGGACGGCCGCGAATCGCTGTTCAATCACGCCGAACTGCGCCGCCAGTGCCCGTGCTCGCAGTGCCGCGCGTTTCGCCTGAAAGGTGTGACTCCGCTGGTGGATGAGCGTGTTCGCCTGATTGAGATCAACCCGCAGGGCTACGGCGTGCAACTGGTGTTCAGCGACGGCCATCAACGCGGGATCTACCCTTGGGATTACCTGGCACAGCTCAGTTCTTGAGAACACTGCTTTCCCTGTGGGAGCTGGCTTGCCAGCGATGAGGCCGGCACACCAGGCATCTATGTGACTGACACACCGCCATCGCTGGCAAGCCAGCTCCCACAGGGATTTTAGGGGTTTCGGAATTTGGGTTAATGCCCGGCCGTCATGGATGGCCGGCAACCATGAAACACATCCAGCCCCGGCTGATACAGCGCGGTCTTCACCTCGAACAACCCCAGCACCGAATGAAACAGGTTGTCATGGCTCAGGTCCGGCTGCCCGGTCTTGCCTTGCAGGCAATCGCGATCAATCCCCAGTTGCGCCAGCGTGTTGTTGCCAAACCACATCACCATCGGCACATGCGTCTGCGCTTCCGGCGCCAATGCATAGGGCGCGGCGTGCAGGTACAGGCCGTTTTCACCCAGCGATTCGCCGTGGTCGGAGACGTACAGCATCGAGGTATCCAGCGTGTCCTGATTGCGCTTGAGCAACTCGATGACCTTGGCGAGGAAGTGGTCGGTGTAGAGGATCGTGTTGTCGTACACGTTCACCAGTTCATCGCGGCTGCAACTGCCCAACTGGTTGGTGTGGCAGATCGGCTTGAAGCGTTCCAAAGCTTGCGGATAACGCTCGTAGTATTCCGGGCCATGGCTGCCGTCGGCGTGCAACACGATGATCGCGTGGCCCTTGAGGCTGTCGATGTAGCTTTGCAGGTCGGCCAGCAGCGCCTCATCGAGGCAGTTGTTGCCGTCGCAGAACGGCCCCGGCTGGTTCTTCGCGATGTCGCGGTGCGGCACGCGCAGGCAGGTGCCTTTGCAGTCGCTGTTGTTGTCCAGCCACAGCACTTGCACGCCGGCGCGTTGCAGGATATCCAGCAGGCCTTCGTAGGTTTTGCCTTTCTTGTCGCTGTAGTCCTCACGCGGGAACATCGAGAACATGCACGGCACCGACACTGCCGTGGACGTGCCGCAGGAGTGCACCTGGGTGAAGTTGAGGATGTCCAGTTTGCTCAGCTCGGGATTGGTCTCGCGCGCATAGCCGTTCAGCGAAAAGTGATCGGCGCGGGCGGTTTCGCCGACCACAAACACCATCAGCGACTTCTTCTCGCGGCTGGCGGCTTTCGCGCTCATCACCGCGTCTTCACCGATGGCCTGCACCACAAAGTGCTTTTTGATGCCCAGGCGCTGCTTGGTGTATTTGCTGATGGCGTAGATGTAATTGGTCGGGTTGATGAAGTGGGTGAGCTTGTCTTCTTCGCGGAAGATCGGCGCGTAGGTCGAATAGAACGCACCCACTGAGGCGCCGATCACCAGCACGCACGCGGCGATCACCAGCAGCTTGTTGAGCGCGCCGCGAAAGAACGGCCGATAACGCACCGGCCAGCGCCAGATCAACGCCGCCGGCAGCACGCCGAGCAGCAACACGTAAGCCAGCAGCTTGCCGTTGAACAGCGCAGCGGCTTCGCCCGGGTTGGTTTCGAAGACGTTCTGGATCATCACCGTGTCGATGGTGATCCCGTATTCGTTCATGAAATACGCAGCGCAGGCCGAGAGCAGGGCCACCACAGTCAGCGCCGGTTTCAGCGTCCAGCGAAACGAAACCAGGGTCAGCAGCAGGGTGATCGCCGCCCACAGGAACAGCCCGAACGAAGCAAAAAACGCCAGTTTGTGCGCGCCTTGCAGTGTGATCAGCGTACCCAGCGCCTTCCAGGTCGCCAGGTTGTACAGCGCCACCAGTGCCAGGGAAAACAGCAACACCAGCCGGGTGGAAGTGATGGACGGTAAACGCAGTCCTTTGCCCAAAGCCATTACAGACATTCCTCTACTCGAATAGAACACGCGCGGAAACGCGCGTAACTGTAGAAGAACAATAGTAAAAAATTCGTAAACATCCTGTAACAAAACTCGGGCGCAAATCTAAAACTGTGGGAGCGGGCTTGCTCGCGAAGGCGGTCGTCCATTCAACATTCATGGCGCCTGACACACCGCCTTCGTCGGAACGCCGTCCGGAGCAAGCCCGATTCCACAGGGGAGTCATGAGTTTCAGAAGGATTTGCTCACGCTCGCGACCAGCGTCGTCGTGCACACATCCTTGAACCCCCAGTTACTCAGGCACTGGCTCTGCGACAGATCGGTATCGATATAGCTCAGGCCCAACACCACTCCCGCCAGGTTGTGGGTCAGCTTGACCTCCCATTCCCGATAACTGTCCTCGCCACGCCCGGACGTCGAGTACAGGTGCGGGTCCTTGAAATCCATGTTGCCGTAACGCAGCTTCAGCCCGGAATCGAACGGCAGCCCGGTTTCGTAACCGACATAGGTGTAGAGCGAGCTTTGCTTGCTGTCGATCCCCGGCGCATCGCTGGAGTAATACGCCGCGAGTTTCACCCCGTAGACGCCGAGAATCCCGTAGACCTCGCTCTGGTTGAACTGGCTTTCCCTGGGGTAGGCGTACTTGAGGTAACCCAGATCGAGGCTGACATCCTCGGTGGCCTGCCACAGCCAGCCGGCGTAGTAATCGACTTCCTGCCGGGTTTTCAGGCCACCGCCAAAATCGACGTTGGAGCTCCAGGCTCCCGCGTACAAACCGCTGCTGTGGGCAAGGGTCAGACCGGCCTGCACGGCCGGGTCATTTTGGGTTTGCGAGATGCCGCGGGTGCGGTAGTCGCTGGCCAGGGTCAGGTCGACCAGCACGGCGAAATCGTCGTTCAGGGGGATCGCGTAGCTGCTCAAGGGCAGCAAACTGGAAAAACCGAGGGCGAACAGGGGCAAGGCTTTCATGGAGAAGTCCCGATGTTGTGATTATTTTTGGGCAGTACGAAAACCGTGGAGGGAATGCAATCTCGGCCACCCTCACAGCCCCTGTGGGAGCGAGCCTGCTCGCGAAAGCGGTGGTTCATTCAGCATCGATGGCGACTGATACGCCGCCTTCGCGAGCAGGCTCGCTCCCACAGGGGGGAACAGTGTTGTTATTTTGTGGCGGTGTAGACCTGACGCCCACCAAACCAGGTTTGCAGCACCTGGGTGTCATGCAGGGCTTTTTCGTCGACGCTGAACACGTCGCGGTCGACCACGATGAAATCAGCCTGTTTGCCCGGCGTCAGTGAGCCGATCTGCTGGTCCAGGCCTATGGTTCGCGCCGCGTTGAGGGTATAGGCGTAGAACATGGTTTCGCGATCCAGACGCTCGTCGGCATTCAGCACGCCCAGCGGGCCGACGCGGGTGATGGCCTGGGCCATGGCGTTGAACGGGTTGGGCGACGACACCGGCCAGTCGCTGGCACCGGCAATCGTCGCGCCCTGTTTCAGCAGCGAGTGCGCCGGGTATTGATAACGGAAGGCGAGGGCGCTGACGTAGGGCTTGATCATGTCGGTGGTGTAGTCATCGGCACTGGCCCACAGCAATTGCATCGAGGCGATCACGTTCAGCGGCTTGAAGCGGGCGAACTCTTTCGGATTGACCATCTGCAGGTGCGTGATCGAGTGAGTGATGCCGCTCTGCCGATCCTTGCGCGCACGTTCGATGCCATTGAGTGATTCACGCACCGCACGGTCGCCAATGGCGTGGATGTGCACCAGCCAGCCGCGCTGGTCGATGGCGCTGACCAGCTCGCCGAAATGTTTTGGATCGATCAGCAGTTCGCCCTGTTTGTGCGAGTTGCTGTACGGGTCGATCATCGCCGCGCTCTGCGCCGGGTACTCGATCACGCCGTCGGCGAAGATCTTGACCCCGGGCAGGGTCAGGTTGGGGATGCCCTGAAATTGCTGGCGCACCTTATCCAGCGTATCGAGGTCGGCGGGCAGGCTTTTCGGGTTGGCGACCAGCAACGCTGCAACGTGCACGCTCATGTCGCCGCTTTCCGACAGGGCTTTGTAGGCTGGCAGCACGCCGACGGTTTTCTCGGTGGGTTTGAGCGCGAACACGGCCTCGCCCGGTGCGGCGTTGGCGGCGGGGTCCATCCACGCGGTGATGCCGAGGCTGTTGTTGAAGCGCACCGCGGATTTGGCCGCGGTGAGCATATCGGCCGGGCTCGGCACCGGCATTTTCGCGGCGACCCGGTCCCAACCGGCATCGACTAGAAAGCCGTTGGGCTCGCCGCTGGCCAGTGCGCCGATGGTGTCTTGTTCCGCAACGGGCAGGGTCTTGAGCAACGCCGCGTCGATGCCGGCGCGCTTGAGCATCACGTTGTTGGCCCACGCGGTGTGGTGATCGCTGCCGGTGAACACCACCGGCACGTCAGCCCATTCACCGTGGTTGAAGGTCTTGCCCAGCGCTTCGGCCTGCGCCCAGTACGCCGAGCTCATACCGGCAATGCTCAGCACATCGCCATGCCTGGCCTTGTCGTCGTCACGCCAGGCGCGCAGGCGTTTTTCCAGTTCGTCGAGGGCGACGACTTCGTCTTCCATGTTGGCCGAGACCATTTCCAAGCCACCGAAAATCGCGTGGGAATGGCTGTCGATCAAGCCTGGCATCAGCGTCTTGCCGCCGAGGTCGATCACCTGCGTGGCGGGTTCGATCAGCGCCTTGATCTGCGCATCGCTGCCGACTTTCAGCACCTTGCCGTTTTCCACGGCCAGAGCCTGCACCTTCGGTTGCGAACGGTCGGCGGTGAAAATCTTGCCGTTGACCAGCACCAGATCGGTGGCGGCCATGGCTTCCATCGAGGCAAAACTTATCGCGCTCACCAGCAGACTCGGGATGAATCTTTTCATTGAAGATTTCCTTGTTATTGCGTCTGATGGCCAGATTAGTGGCTGACACTGGCCGACAGAACGCCTCCCTCACGAAAAACGTTTTTGCCTGAATGGAAAAAGCATGGACAAGCTGGGTGCACTGAAAATGTTCGTGGTCACCGCGCAACTCGGCAGTTTCAGCCGCGCGGCGGAGCAACTGGGCAAGACCCCATCGGCGCTGACCAAAGCGGTCAATCATCTGGAGTCGGAACTCGGCGCGCGGCTGTTCGAACGCAGCACGCGGCGGATTCTGCTCACCGAAATCGGCCGGGTTTATCTGGAAACCGCGCGGCTGGTGTTGCAGCGACTGGAGGAGGCCAGCGAGGAAATCGAGCAGTTGCAGCACGGTTTGCGCGGCAGCCTGAAAATCACCGCACCGCTGGCGTACGGGCGGGCGTTTCTCGATCAGGTGTGCGACGGCTTTTTGCAGCAATACCCGCAGATCAGCCTGCAAGTGGACCTGTGCGACGCGTTCGTCAATCTGCTGGAAAGCGGCTATGACCTGGCCTTGCGCGAGGGCCATGACGACTTGCCGGGGCTGATCGCCCGGGTGGTCGGCAGCAATCGGCTGGCGTTGTGCGGAAGCCCGGACTATCTGGCGCGCAAGGGTTTTCCGGTCACCCCACAAACCCTCGAACAGCATGAATGGCTGCTGTATCAGCACCCGTTGCTCAGCCGCGAGTTCTGGTGGGCCGAGCGCGACGGCCAGCGGCTGAGCCTGGCGCAACCGACGGCGCCGCGTTTGCGCAGCGACAACTATGATCTGCTACTGGCCAGCGCGTTGGCCGGACGCGGTTTGCTGCACACGCCGCTGTGGAGCGCCGCGCCGTACATTGCCGATGGGCGTCTGGTGCGGGTCATGGCTGACTATGAAATCGACCCCGACACCTTCGGCCCGCACATTCTCGCGGTGTACCCCAGCCATCGACGGGCCACGGCTAAAGTGGTGGCGTTCATCGATTACATCTCGGCATTTCTGGCCGAGCGCGGATTGAACTGACACCCGTTCCCTGTAGGAGCTGCCGAAGGCTGCGATCTTGTGATTTTTGTGGATCGCCAGCGCAGGCCGACTGGCGGTGCTTGTCAGTAAAATCCCACAGGAGTACAAATGTACTCCATGACAAACCTGACTCCTCGCCGTACCGCCATCCTGACCTTTATCCGCGAACGCATCGCCGAACACGGTCAGCCCCCAAGCCTCGCTGAAATCAGCGAGGCTTTTGGTTTTGCCTCGCGCAGCGTGGCGCGCAAGCATGTGCTGGCGCTCACCGAAGCCGGGTTTATCGAGGTCAATCCGCATCAGGCCCGGGGCATTCGCCTGCTCGGGCAAGCGCCGCGCCCGGAGCTGCTCGACATTCCGGTGCTCGGCCGGGTGGCTGCCGGTGCTCCAATCGGTGCCGATGCCGACATCCATAACCGCTTGATGCTCGACCCGGCGCTGTTCTCCCGCACTCCTGACTACATGCTGCGGGTGCAAGGCGACTCGATGATCGAGGACGGCATTCTCGACGGTGATCTGGTGGGAGTGAAGCGCAATCCCGAGGCGCTCAACGGCCAGATCGTGGTGGCGCGCCTCGACGGTGAAGTCACGATCAAACGCTTCGAACGTGTCGGCACTACAGTGCGCCTGCTGCCGCGCAACCCGGCGTACCAGCCGATTGTCGTGCGCGATGATCAGGACCTGGCCATCGAAGGGGTGTTCTGCGGTCTGGTGAGGCAAGGCTGATGGGCGCCGTCGTTGCACTCGATACGCTGTTCAATGGCGGCCAGGTCTGGAAGGGCCGGCCTGCGCCGCCGGCTGCCAGCCCGCAACCCACCGGGCATGCCGCGCTGGATGCGGCACTGCCCAGCGGTGGCTGGCCGGAAGCGGCGCTGAGCGAAATCCTCCTGGCCGGGCCCGGGGTTGGCGAGTTGCAACTGGTGTGGCCGACGCTGGCGCGGCTGTCGGCGGCGGGCGAGCGCATCGTGCTGGTGGCGCCACCGTTCGTGCCGTACCCGCAGGCGTGGGCGAACGCCGGGGTCGATCTGCGTCAATTGTCGGTAATCCAGGCCAGCGAACGCGATGCCTTGTGGGCGGCGGAACAATGCCTGCGTTCCGGCAGTTGCGGCGCGGTGCTGTGCTGGCCGCACAAGGCCGATGACCGTGCGTTGCGGCGTTTGCAGGTAGCGGCAGAAACCGGCCAGACCCTGGCGTTTGCCTGGCGCCCGCTGAGCGAGGCGATCAACCCGTCGCCGGCCGCGTTGCGTATTGCCATCGACGCCAGACCGGCCCAGTTGCGCGTGCTCAAGTGCCGTGGCGGACTGGCGCGCACGGCGCCGATTGCCTTTGCCGTGGGGCACTGAGGTCGTCATGCGCTGGGTGTGTATTCTGTTCCCGCAATTGGCCCTCGACGCCGTGCTGCGTCAGCGTGCCGATCCCGATGGGCCGTTGGTGCTGCTCAGTGGCCCGGCCCAGCGCCGGGTGCTGCAAGCGGTGAATGCAGCGGCGCGCCAGCTCGGCTTGCGCGCCGGCCAGTCGATGACCGCCGCGCAGGCCCTAAGCAAAGGCTTTGCCACCGCCGATTACGACCTCGCCGAGGTCGAGCACTGGCAGCAGTTTCTCGCCGCGTGGGCCTATCGTTTCAGCGCGCAGGTCAGCGTGCATTATCCGCGTACCGTGGTGTTCGAGATCGAGTCGAGCCTGGGCCTGTTCGGCTCCTGGGCGCAGTTCGAAGCGCGGCTACGCAAGGAACTGACCGAGCTGGGCTTCCGCCATCGCATCGTCGCCGCACCGAATCCGGTGGCGGCGCGGGTGCTGGCCAACGCCTACGACGGTCTCGTAGTACCGGACGGCGAAGCCCTGCAGCATCACCTTGGGCAGTTGCCCGTCGACCGTGTCGGACTGGATCCGCAGGTCGCCACGGCGCTGACGCGCATGGGGCTGCGCAACCTGAACCAACTGCAGAGCCTGCCGCGTCAGGCCCTGGCCCGGCGTTTCGAAGCGTCGATGCTCAAGCATCTCGACACCCTGTTCGGCGCGCGTCCGCTGGCCTTGGCGTTCTATCTGCCGCCGGACCGCTTCGATGTGCGCATCGAACTCAATTTCGACGTGCAATCCCATCAGGCGCTGCTGTTTCCGTTACGCCGCTTGACCGCTGACCTGTCGGCATTCCTCTGCGGACGTGACAGCGGCGTGCAGCGTTTCGACCTGCATCTGGAGCACGCCGGGCTGCCGGACACGTTGATCAAGGTCGGCCTGCTCAGCGCCGAGCGCGATCCGGCGATGCTCTTCGAACTGGCCCGTGGGCGACTGGAACAAGTCCAGGTCGAGGCCCCGGTGCGCGGCTTTCGCCTGCGCGCAGAAGACCTGCCGAGTTTCGTCCCGCAGTTTCAGGAACTGTTCGATGACCGTCCGCAACAGACCTTGCCTTGGGAGCAATTGCGCGAACGTCTGCGTGCACGGCTCGGCGATGACGCGGTGCAGGGCCTGCGCTTTCAGGCCGACCACCGACCGGAATGTGCGTGGCAGCACGGCGTCGACAAGCAGCGTTGCAGCGGTTTGCCGAGTGTGCAGCGTCCGGGCTGGCTGCTCGGCGAACCGCAGAGTGTGCCGGAAGGTTCGGCGCGGATTCTCATGGGCCCGGAGCGCATCGAGTCCGGCTGGTGGGACGGTGATGATGTGCGCCGCGATTACTACCTGATCCAGAACCGCGCCGGTCAGCAGGGCTGGGCCTATCGGGCCGTGGGCGAGGGCGGTCCGTTGTGGCTGCAGGGCTGGTTTGCATGAACCACGACTATGCCGAGCTGCACTGCCTGTCGAATTTCAGTTTCCAGCGCGGTGCCTCCAGTGCCCTTGAGCTGTTTCAGCGGGCGAAAAAACACGGTTATCAGGCGCTGGCGATCACCGACGAGTGCACCCTGGCCGGGATCGTCCGGGCCTGGCAAGCGGCGAAATCGGTGGAGCTGCCGCTGATCATCGGCAGCGAAATCCGCATCGATAACGGCCCGAAACTGCTGCTGTTGGTGGAGAACCTGGCGGGCTATCAGGCCTTGTGCGGCTTGATCACTCAGGCCCGGCGGCGTACGCAGAAGGGCCAGTACCAGGTGCTGCGCGAGGACTTCAACGAGCCGTTGCCGGGGTTGTTCACCGTGTGGGTGCCGGACAGCATCGATGACGTGGAGGAGGGCCGTTGGCTGAAGCAGACTTTCGGCGAGCGCCTGTATCTGGCGGTGCAGCTACATCGCGGGCAGGACGATCAGCGGCGGCTGGCGGCACTGCTGAGTCTGGCCGGGCAGTTGCAGATTGCCGCCGTGGCCAGCGGCGATGTGCACATGCACGCCCGTGGCCGGCGCGCCCTGCAGGACACCATGACCGCGATCCGCCATCACGTCCCGGTGGCCGAGGCCGGATTGCGCCTGCACCCCAACGGCGAGCGGCATCTGCGTAGCCTCGAGGTGTTGCGCGAGTTGTATCCGCCGGCGCTGCTCGACGCCTCGGTGCAACTGGCGCGGCGCTGCACTTTCGAGCTGAGCGAGTTGCGCTATCAGTATCCGAAGGAGCTGGTGCCGCAGGGGCACACCGGCAGTTCCTGGCTGCGCCAGTTGACTAAAGAGGGCATCGCCTGGCGCTGGAAAAAAGGCGCGCCCTTCAAGGTGCTGAGGCAGATCAACAAGGAACTGAAGTTGATCGCCGAACTCGGCTACGAAAGCTACTTCCTCACAGTGCACGACGTGGTGCGCTTTGCCCGCGATCAGCAGATTCTCTGTCAGGGCCGTGGTTCGGCGGCCAACTCGGCGGTGTGTTTTGCCTTGGGCATCACCGAGATCGACCCGGATCGCACCACGCTGCTGTTCGAGCGTTTCATGTCGAAAGAACGCAACGAGCCGCCGGACATCGATGTCGATTTCGAACACGAGCGTCGCGAAGAAGTCCTGCAATACGTGTTCCGCCGTTATGGCCGGCAGCGGGCGGCGCTGACGGCGGTGGTCAGCACTTACCACGCTGCCGGGGCGGTGCGCGACGTAGCCAAGGCACTTGGGCTACCGCCGGATCAGATCAATGCACTGGCCGATTGCTGCGGCCACTGGAGCGACGAAACACCGCCGCTGGCGCGCTTGCTCGAAGGCGGCTTCGACCCCGACAGCCCGGTGCTGCGTCGGGTGCTGAGCCTGACCGGGCAACTGATCGGCTTCCCTCGGCACTTGTCGCAGCACCCCGGCGGTTTCGTGATTTCCGAGCAACCGCTGGACACCCTGGTACCGGTGGAAAATGCCGCCATGGCCGAGCGCACGATCATTCAGTGGGACAAGGACGACCTCGATGCGGTCGGGCTGCTCAAGGTCGATATCCTCGCCCTCGGCATGCTCAGTGCGATCCGTCGCTGCTTCGACTTGCTGCGCCGTCATCGGCATCTGGATCTGAGCCTGGCGACGATTCCTGCTGAAGACAAACCGACCTACGAAATGATCAGCCGTGCCGACACCATCGGCGTGTTCCAGATCGAATCGCGGGCGCAGATGTCGATGCTGCCGCGGCTGAAACCGGCGAAGTTCTACGATCTGGTGATCGAGGTGGCGATCGTCCGCCCGGGGCCGATTCAGGGCGGGATGGTCCATCCGTACCTGCGCCGGCGTAACAAGGAAGAACCGGAAACCTATCCCTCGCCGGAACTTGAAGTGGTGCTCAAACGCACCCTCGGCGTGCCGCTGTTTCAGGAACAGGTGATGCAGATCGCTATCGTTGCGGCCGACTACAGCCCCGGCGAGGCCGATCAGTTGCGTCGCTCGATGGCCGCGTGGAAACGCCATGGAGGCTTGGAGCCGCACAAGGAACGCCTCGCCGCCGGCATGAAGAAAAACGGCTACACCGAGGAGTTCGCCGCGCAGATTTTCGAGCAGATCAAAGGCTTCGGCAGTTACGGCTTTCCCGAATCCCACGCTGCCAGTTTCGCCTTGCTGACCTACGCCAGTTGCTGGCTCAAGTGCCACGAACCGGCGGCGTTCGCCTGCGCGTTGATCAACAGTTGGCCGATGGGTTTTTACAGCCCGGATCAGATCCTTCAGGACGCCCGTCGGCATCAGTTGCAGATCCGTCCGGTGGACGTGCGCGCCAGCGACTGGGATTGCAGCCTGGAACCGATCAGCGGCGCGCAGCCGGCGATTCGCATGGGCCTGCGGATGATCAAGGGCTTTCGCGAGGACGACGCCCGGCGCATCGAAGCGGCGCGGGCGCGGGGGGCGTTTGCCGATGTCGCCGATCTGGGCGAACGGGCCGCGCTCGACAGTCGCGCCCAGGCATTATTGGCAGACTCCGGCGCGTTGCGTGGCATGGCCGGGCATCGGCACCGTGCGCGTTGGGAAGTGGCCGGGGTGCAGAAACAGCTGGGCCTGTTTGCCGGTTTGCCAAGTCAGGAAGAACCCGATGTGCTGCTACCCAAACCGAGTGTCGGCGAAGATCTGCAGGCCGATTACGCGACTATCGGCACCACGCTGGGGCCGCATCCGCTGGCGCTGCTGCGTGGCGAACTCAAGGCCCGGCGTTGCCGCAGCTCTCAGGAGTTGCTGGACGTCGAGCATGGTCGGCCGGTGAGCATCGCCGGGCTGGTCACCGGGCGGCAGCGACCGGGCACTGCCAGCGGCGTGACCTTCGTCACCCTCGAAGACGAGTTCGGCAACGTCAACGTGGTGGTCTGGCGCGATCTGGCCGAGCGCCAGCGTCAGGTGCTGGTCGGTTCGCAATTGCTCAAGGTCGATGGCCGCTGGGAGCGGGAGGGCGAAGTGCGGCATTTGATCGCCGGGCGATTGAGCGATCTGACTTCGTTGCTCGATGGCATCCGCGTGCAGAGCCGCGACTTTCACTAAACCCCAGAACACCACATATCCCCCCCTGTGGGAGCGGGCTTGCTCGCGAAGACGGTGTGTCAGTTGGCAAATAAGTGGCTGACACACCGCTTTCGTCGGAACGCCGCCCGGAGCAAGCCCGCTCCCACAGGGGGGATTTGTGTGTGTCCAAGCAAGCCAATTGATTGGCGTCAAAAATCTCTGTCACCAATGGTGGCACTTTGTCATAATGCCGCCCCTTTTCCGCTCCCCACCGCGTAGCCGTGCCGGGACACACCGTTTTTTTTCAGAAGGAATGCACAGTGAGAATGATCTCCCGGATGTTGGTCTCAGGCGTTGCGATTGCCGTGCTCGGCACCCTCGCCAGCTCCCTTGCCGGGTGCGCCACCGAAAGCTCCCGCGCACTGCCGGTGGCCAAGGTCGAGAGCGCCACGCAAGTCTGGACCGGTGCTCGCGTGCCGATGGCGGTGGGCAAGTTCGATAACCGCTCCAGCTACATGCGCGGGATCTTCTCCGATGGTGTTGACCGTCTCGGCGGCCAGGCCAAGACCATCCTGATCACTCACTTGCAGCAGACCAACCGTTTCTCGGTACTGGATCGCGACAACATGGGCGAGATCCAGCAGGAAGCGGCGATCAAGGGCCAGGCCCAGCGCCTCAAGGGTGCCGATTACGTGGTCACCGGTGACGTCACCGAGTTCGGCCGCAAGGAAACCGGTGACCACCAGCTGTTCGGCATTCTCGGCCGTGGCAAGACCCAGGTCGCCTACGCCAAGGTCAACCTGAACATCGTCAACATCAGCACCTCCGAAGTGGTGTATTCGACTCAGGGCGCCGGCGAATACGCCTTGTCCAACCGCGAAATCATCGGCTTCGGCGGCACCGCCGCGTACGACTCCACCCTCAACGGCAAAGTCCTTGATCTGGCCATGCGCGAGGCGATCAATCGTCTGGTTGATGGCATGAACGCCGGCGCCTGGAAACCGGGCAACTGATCGTTATTCATTGCAAGGAGCAACACCCATGAATCTGACTTTGTCGCGGTCGCTGCTGGCCCTGACGCTGGCCGCCAGCGCCTTGCTGGCCGGTTGCAGCAGCCCGAAAACCCTGTACCAGTGGGAAGACTACCAACCGCAGGTTTACGAATACTTCAAAGGCGAAGAGCCTAAAGAAGCCCAGGCCGAAGTGCTGGAGCGCGACCTGCAGAAGATCCGCTCCACCGGCAAGGCGGTGCCGCCGGGCTACCACGCGCACCTGGGCCTGCTGTACCTGAGCATGGGCAAGGACGATCAGATGGTGCAGCAGTTCCGCACCGAGAAAGCGCTGTTCCCCGAGTCCGGCCCATACATGGATTTTCTGCTTAAAAACGCCAAGACCGGAGACGCCCAATGATCTCGCGCACCCTGAAACAGCTGGCCGCCGGTTTGGCCCTGACCGTGCTCGGTGGCTGCGTCGCGCCGAAAACCGTGGATTACTCGGCGTACAAACAGGCACGGCCGAAGACCATTCTGGTGCTGCCGCCGCTGAACACCTCGCCGGACGTCAAGGCTTCCTACAGCTTGCTGTCGCAGGTGACGTTCCCGTTGGCCGAAGCCGGTTACTACGTGCTGCCGATCACTCTGGTGGATGAAACCTTCCGCCAGAACGGCCTGACCACCCCGGATGACATCCATCAGGCACCGGCCAACAAGCTCAAGGAAATCTTCGGCGCCGACGCTGCGCTGTACATCACTGTGACCGAGTACGGTACGCGCTACATGGTGATCAGCAGCGAAACCGCGGTAACCGCCACCGCCAAGCTGGTCGATCTGAAATCCGGCACCACGCTGTGGACCGGTTCGGCACGGGCGTCGAGCGAAGAGGGCGGCAATAACAGTGGTGGCGGCCTGGTCGGCATGCTGATCACCGCCGCGGTGAAGCAGGTGATCAACAGTTCGACCGACGCCGGGTATCCGATTGCCGGCGTGGCGAGCAATCGCCTGTTGTCGGCCGGTCAGCACGCCGGCCTGTTGTACGGCCCGCGCTCGCCGAAATACGGCACGGACTGAAATTACCGGCACGCCTGAAATCCTCTGTGGGAGCGGGCTTGCTCCGGGCGGCGTTCCGACGAATGCGGTGGGTCAGTCGCCAAATGTTTTACTGACCCGGCGCATTCGCGAGCAAGCCCGCTCCCACAAGGGGAAGGCGTTTCGCAGCCGATTTATTTGGCGACCGCCAAAACCGCTCGCCACCGCCCGCTGCTTCCGTCCACGCTTGCAATGAGCGGGTCGGCAAATCGAAATCATCCCGCCGACCAATCGTATCCAGACCCTGCATCTCGACGCCGAAGGCGATATCCTGCGCCACACTTATCTGCGCAAACGGCGAATAACGCTGCAACACCGTGTTTGCCCGAGGCTAAAGGAGTGTTCGAATGACCGAGAAGAAACTGGAAACCACGGTCGACCGCGTCTACCAAGGGGTTTACCAGGCGATCAGCAAGCGTTCGCTGCGTCCGGGGATGAAGCTGGGCGAAGCGTCCCTGGCCGAACTGTTCAATGTCAGCCGCACGTCGGTACGCGCCGCGCTCAAGCAACTGGAAGCCGAGGGGCTGGTCACCACCGAGCCGAATAAAGGTGCATCGGTGTCGCTGCCGAGCAACGAAGAGATCCGCTCGCTGTTCGAAACCCGGCGGCTGATCGAAATCGGCATGGTCACCGAACTCTGTCGGCGCAAGGACACCGCCGCCATGCAGGTCTTGCGCGAGCACCTGCTACTGGAGGACGCAGCCCACGCGGCAGGCGATCACGAGCAACTGATTTACCTGCTCGGCGAGTTCCACCTCAAACTGGCGCGCAGCCTCAACAACCCGGTGCTGCTCGACTGGTTCCAGAAGCTGATTTCCCGCGCCTCGCTGTATGTCGCTGCACTGGATGATGACAGCCATGAAGCCTGCCGTGACAACGAACATCTGCGCCTGATCGAATACATCGAGGCGGGCGATCAGAGCGCCGCCATCGAACTGACCTGCACGCATTTGAACGGCATCGAGAAGGCGATTCTCGACGTCGCGGCGAAGATGAAAACTGGCTACCATCCCCTCAAGCACCTGATCGGGGTCTGATCCGGGCCTGGTCTGAAATCGGCTATACCTCTAATGAAACCATTACGGCCGATGAGGCTCGAAACAGACGGGCGTCGCGGCGTTCTGCCGTCGCGATGTATCGGGCAAACACCACAGGACACCGAGTCAATCGATGCAGTTTTTATCCGATAGCCACGGTTGTGACGGCTGGAAAGGCGAGATGGCCGAACGCATTTGCGCGTTCGACTGGCGCCTCACCGAACTCGGCCCGCTCGACACCTGGCCTGCCAGCTTGTGCAGCACTGTGCAATTGATGCTGGCCTCGCCCTTGCCGATGGTCATGCTCTGGGGCCATGCCGGCTACATGATCTACAACGACGCCTACTCGCAGTTTGCCGGTGGCCGCCACCCCTATCTGTTGGGGGTGCCGGTGGAGCTGGGCTGGCCGGAAGTCGCCGAGTTCAACCGGCATGTGGTCGACACCTGTCTGGCGGGCGGCACCTTGTCCTACCGCAACAAGGAGCTGGTGCTGTTGCGCGATGGCGTACCCGAAGATGTCTGGATGGATCTGTATTACAGCCCGGTGGCCAACGATGACGGTGTGCCGGCCGGGGTGATGGCGATGGTGGTCGAGACCACCGAGCTGGTGCGCTCCGAGCGCCTGCGTCAGGCCGCTGAAGATGCCTATCGGGCCGACAACGAACGGGTGCGTCTGGCGCTGAATGCCGGGGCCTTGCTCGGCTCGTTCGTCTGGGACGTGAAGAACAATGTGCTGTCGGCCGACGAGCGTTTCGCCCGGACCTTTTGCTATCCGCCGGATCAGGACTTGAGCAACCTGCCGCAATCCGTCAATGAGTCGCGGATCCACCCGGACGACCTGGCGTGGGTGCATGATCGGGTCAGTCATTCGCTGCAGACCGGTGAGCCGTACAACGCCGAATACCGCGTGCGGCGTGCGGACGGCAGCTACCTGTGGGTGCTCGCCAGTGGCGCCTGCGAGTTCGACGAACACGGTGCGCCGTTTCGTTTTCCCGGGGTGTTGATCGACATCCATGAACGCAAGATTGCCGAAGAATCCCTGCTCAAATTCACGCGCAACCTGGAGCAGCGGGTGGCCAGTGAAGTGGATGCTCGACTGGCGGCGGAAGAGCAATTGCGCCAGTCGCAGAAGCTTGAAGCCATCGGCGGACTGACCGGCGGCGTGGCCCACGACTTCAACAACCTGCTGCAGGTAATTGCCGGCAACCTGCATTTGCTGGCGCGGCATGAGCCGGACAATGCCAACGTGCAACGCCGGGTCAGCGCCTCGCTGGCAGCGGTCGAGCGCGGCGCCAAGCTGTCGTCGCAACTGCTCGCCTTTGCCCGGCGCCAGCCGTTGTCACCCGCGGTGTGCGATCCGCGGCAGATCTTCGACGGCGTCGGAGAATTGCTGCAGCGTGCGTTGGGCGAAACCATTCAGATCGATGTGCAAGTGCCGCTGGACCCGTGGCACATCAACGTCGACCGCAATCAACTGGAAAACGCCATTCTCAATCTGGCGATCAACGCCCGGGACGCGATGAAAGGCGAGGGCACGATTGTCCTCAGCGCCATCAATACTCGGCTGGACAGTACTTTTTGCGCGGGCAAAGGCATCGTTGCCGGCGATTTCGTGCGGGTGGTGGTCAGCGATACCGGCGTCGGCATTGCGCCACAAATGCTCGAGCAGGTGTTCGAGCCATTCTTCACCACCAAGGCCGACGGCCAGGGCACCGGGCTTGGTCTGAGCATGGTGTTCGGCTTCGTCAAACAGAGTGGCGGCCACGTCGAGATCGACAGCACCGTGGGCGAAGGCACGCGGGTGCAACTGTACTTTCCGCGCAGCCTGCGTCCGGTTCTCGATGAGACGCCGAGCGTCGACCCGCAGCAGGGCGGCGGCCACGAGACCATTCTGGTGGTCGAGGATAACGACGCAGTGCGTGCTTCGGCCGTGGAGTTGCTGCGCGAGGAAGGCTACCGCGTACTGACTGCGAGCAATGGCGACGTGGCAATGCAGTTGCTGCTGGACGGCGCGCAAGTGGATCTGATTTTCACCGACGTGGTGATGCCGGGGCTGATCAAAAGCTCCGATCTGGCGGCGTGGGCCAAGGTGCAGACACCACCGGTGGCGGTGCTGTTCACCTCCGGCCACACCCGCGACATCATTTCACGCAACCACCAGTTGAGCCCGGACACGCACTTGCTCGGCAAACCGTATGGCCCGGAGGCGTTGTTGCAGATGATTCGCTCGGTGCTGAGTGCCTGATTCCCTGTGGCGAGGGGATTCATCCCCGATGGAGTGCGCAGCACTCCCCAGCATTTTTCCAGCTATATGGCATTTGCAGTGACTGCGCCGGTTACGCCGCCGATCGGGGATAAATCCCCTCACCACAGGGTTCAACTTCGCCCCTAAATTTTTTCTGCAGGGACAGCCAATGACTTCCAAGCGTAATTCCAAAGCACCCGCCGGCATGGTCCGGGTGCGTGGCGCCCGCGAACACAATCTGAAGAATGTCGACGTCGATATCCCTCGCGACGCGCTGGTGGTGTTCACCGGCGTCTCCGGTTCGGGCAAGTCGTCGTTGGCCTTTTCGACCTTGTACGCCGAAGCCCAGCGGCGTTATTTCGAATCTGTGGCGCCGTATGCGCGGCGACTGATCGATCAGGTCGGGGTGCCGGATGTCGACTCCATCGAAGGCCTGCCGCCCGCCGTGGCCCTGCAACAGCAGCGTGGTACGCCGAGCACGCGTTCGTCGGTCGGCAGCGTGACCACCTTGTCGAGCCTGATCCGCATGCTCTATTCCCGCGCCGGCAGTTACCCGCCGGGGCAACCGATGCTCTACGCCGAGGATTTCTCGCCGAACACCCCGCAAGGCGCGTGCCCGGAGTGCCACGGTCTGGGCCGGGTCTACGAGGTGACCGAGGCGCTGATGGTGCCCGATCCGAACCTGACCATCCGCCAACGCGCCGTGGCGTCCTGGCCGCTGGCGTGGCAGGGGCAGAACCTGCGCGACATCCTCGTGACCATGGGCATCGACGTCGATATTCCCTGGAAGAAACTGCCGAAAAAGCAGCGTGACTGGATTCTGTTCACCGAAGAAACCCCGACCGTGCCGGTGTACGCCGGGCTGACCCCGGAGGAAACCCGGGTCGCCCTCAAGCGCAAGATGGAACCGAGTTATCAGGGCACCTTCACCGGCGCCCGCCGTTACATCCTGCACACCTTTACCCACTCGCAAAGTGCGCTGATGAAGAAGCGCGTTTCGCAGTTCATGCTTGGCAGCCCGTGTCCGTTATGCGACGGCAAGCGCCTCAAGCGTGAAGCGTTGTCGGTGACCTTTGCCGGTTACGACATCGGTGAGCTGTCGCAGATGCCACTGCTGCAAGTGGCCGAAGTATTGAAACCCGTGGCTGCGGCGACCTATCTGCAGCAGGCCGAAGAAAGCGGCGAAACCCTCAGCCATGCGCAAACCCGCGAGGCGCGCCAGCAGCGCGTGGCCCACGGTGCCAGCGGCCACGCCAGTGCGCCGGACGTGCGCCACACGCCGAACCTGTCGCTGGAAAAACGCCTGGCAGCGCAGCGGATTGCCGAGGACTTGCTGGAGCGGGTCAGCACCCTGACCGATCTGGGCCTCGGTTATCTGGCGCTGGAGCGCAGTACGCCGACACTGTCGTCCGGCGAGTTGCAGCGCCTGCGCCTGGCGACGCAATTGGGCTCGCAACTGTTCGGCGTGATCTATGTGCTCGACGAGCCGTCCGCCGGTCTGCATCCGGCCGATGGCGAGGCGCTGTTCGAAGCCTTGCAGCGCTTGAAGACCGATGGCAATACGCTGTTTGTGGTCGAGCACGATCTGGAAACCATGCGCCGCGCCGACTGGCTGATCGATGTCGGCCCGGCGGCGGGAGAGAAGGGTGGGCGGGTGTTGTACAGCGGCCCTCCGGCCGGGCTGGCCGAGATCGACGAGTCGCAGACCCGCGCCTACCTGTTTGCCGAGAGCCAGCGGCAGACCCGCACCGCGCGCAAGCCGAGCGGTTGGCTGAAACTCGATGGCATCAGCCGCAATAACCTGCACAACCTCAGCGCTGAATTTCCCTTGGGCTGCTTCACCTCGGTCACCGGGGTTTCCGGTTCGGGCAAGTCGAGTCTGGTCAGTCAGGCGTTGCTCGAACTGGTCGGCGCGCAACTCGGGCGGCCGCTGGTTGAGGACGAGCCGGAAGAGCTCAGCCTCGAAGACGATGCGCCGCAGGCCAGCACTGGTCAGGTGACTGCGGGGTTGGAGTCGATCAAGCGCCTGGTGCAGGTCGATCAGAAACCCATCGGCCGCACGCCACGTTCGAATCTGGCGACCTACACCGGGCTGTTCGACAACGTGCGCAAACTGTTCGCCGCCACGCCCGAGGCACGGGCGGCGGGGTATGACGCCGGGCAGTTTTCCTTCAACGTCGCCAAGGGGCGTTGCCCGACCTGCGAGGGTGAAGGTTTTGTCAGCGTCGAGTTGCTGTTCATGCCGAGCGTGTATGCGCCGTGCCCGACCTGTCATGGCGCGCGCTACAACCCGCAGACCCTGGCGATTCAGTGGCAAGGCTTGAGCATTGCGCAGGTGCTGCAACTGACCGTGGAAGAGGCGGTAGAAGTGTTCAGCGAGCAGCCGGGGATTCGCCGTTCATTGGAGGTGCTGCGTGACATCGGCCTCGGTTATCTGCGGCTTGGGCAACCGGCCACGGAGTTGTCCGGTGGTGAAGCACAACGGATCAAACTGGCGACAGAATTGCAGCGCAATCAGCGCGGCGCGACCCTGTATGTGCTGGATGAACCGACCACCGGACTGCATCCGCGAGACGTTGATCGGCTGCTGGAACAACTGGATACGCTGGTCACGGCCGGGCACACGGTGATCGTGGTCGAGCATGAAATGCGCGTAGTCGCACAGAGTGACTGGGTGATCGACATCGGCCCGGGGGCCGGGGATCAGGGCGGCAAAATCGTCGCCGCCGGCACGCCGCAGAAAGTTGCCGCGAGCAAGAAGAGCCGAACCGCACCGTTTCTGGCCCGGGCCTTGAGCCGATAACCACGGCGATCCCACTGGCCCCCACAGGGGGCTGCGGTGTACTCGGAAGATGACACACCGTAATCCCTTGTAGGAGTGAGCCTGCTCGCGATAGCGGAGTGTCAGCCAGAAATGAATTGACTGACCTGACGCCATCGCGAGCAGGCTCACTCCTACAGGGTCTGTGTTCTCAACCGAGCAACCTGGTGGCGGTATGTCAGGCACCATCAAGCGTGCGGCGGACCTTGTCCAGCAGTTCGCTGATCTGGAACGGCTTGACCAGCATCTCCATGCCGCTGCCGAGGAACACCTGGCGATTGATCGCGGTCTCGGCATAACCGGTCATGAACAGAATCGGCAGGCTTTCACGCCAGCCCCGCGCCACGTCCGCCAGTTCCCGGCCGCTCATGCGCGGCAGGCCGACGTCGCTCAGCAGCAGGTCGATCGTCGGGTCATTCTGCAAGCGCTCCAGCGCGGTTTCGATATCCGCCGCCTGCGTGCAGCGATAACCTGCGTCTTCCAGCACTTCGGTGACGAACATGCGCACTGCCGGCATGTCTTCGACAATCAGGACATGCTCGCCGGCACCCTGCGGATCCACCTTCGGCGCCGGGATGTCGGCGCCGGTCGGGTCGTTCGTCGCCGGCAGCATGATGGTCACTTCGGTGCCCCGCCGTGCCACGCTGCGGATATGTGCATCGCCACCGGACTGGCGGGCGAAACCGTAAATCGTCGACAAACCCAGACCCGTACCCTGGCCCAGCGGTTTGGTGGTGAAGAACGGATCGAACACCTTGTCGATCACACTGTGCTCGATACCGGTGCCGTCATCGCGCACCGACAGCGCGACATACGCACCATCGGCCATGTTCGGGTCGCCGTGGGAATACGCGGCATAGGTGTTGACCCAGATATTGCCGCCTCGGGGCAGCGCATCCCGGGCGTTGATGACCAGATTCAGCACCGCGCTTTCCAGCTGTACCGGGTCGACCAGGGCAATCGCCGGTTTGTTGGTCAGTTCAAGCTTGAGGGTGATGCGTTCGCCGATGGTGCGCATCAGCAATTCTTCCAGCGAGCGCACCTGCTCATTGATGTCCACCGGCCGGGTATCCAGTGGCTGTTGGCGGGCGAAGGCCAGCAGACGATGAGTGAGGGACGCCGCACTCATCGCCGAATTCAGTGCGGCTTCGGCGTAGAACTGCACCTTGTCCGGACGCGCATCGGCCATGCGTTTCTGGATCAGTTCGAGGCTGGTGATGATCCCGGTCAGCAGATTGTTGAAGTCGTGGGCGATGCCTCCGGTGAGCTTGCCCAGTGCGTCCATTTTCTGCACTTGCAGCAACTGCGATTCGGCGCGCACCCGCTCGGCAACTTCCTTGGCCAGTTGTGTGGTGGTGTCGTCCAGCTGTGCCAGGTGCGAGCGCTCGCGGTGGCGATGCTCAGTGACGTCTTCGACGAATACCAGGCTCAGCTGCGGTGTGCGGTACGGGGAAATCTGCCATTCGGTTTCGCGGACCTCGCCCTGTACGCGCATGTTCAACGTGCCTTTCCAGCGCTCACCATCAACCAGCCGCAGGCGCAACTCGTTGAGGATCGCGCCCTGGTCTTGGTCAAAGCACTCGCTGAGCGTTTCCGGGTTGCGGTTGTCCTGAATCATCTGCGTGAAGGCGTGGTTGCACTCATGCACTTTCAGGTTGGCATCAAGCACGGCAATCGGCGCCGAGACATTGACGAAAATCTCGCGGAAGCGGGCCTCGCTCTCGCGCAGCGCGTTTTCGGTATCACGTACCCGCAGCAGAGTGCGCAGGGTCGCCAGCAATACGTCCGGGTCTACCGGATGAATCAGGTAGGCATCCGCCCCGGCATCGAGACCGGTGATGATGTCCCCGGTCTGGATCGACGCGGCAGACACGTGGATCACTGGCAGCAACGCGGTGCGTGCATCAGCACGCAAGATGCGCACGATGTCGAAGCCGCTCATGTCCGGCAGGTTGACGTCGAGGATCAGCGCATCGAGTGGCTCGCTCGCGATCAGCGCCAGGCCCTCGCTGCCGGTGCCGGCCTCCAGCACCTCGTAGTCATGGCGCTCCAGGCGCCGGCGCAAGGCGTAGCGGGTGGCGGCGTTGTCGTCGACGATCAATAGACGGATGTCACGTTTCATCGACGTTCTCCAAGGCGAGCGCCAGCGGAATGATCACGAAAAAGGTCGAGCCGACCCCCGGTGTGCTGTCCATCCCGACCTCGCCGCCGAGCAGGGCAGCGAAGCGCTTGCACAGGGACAAGCCGAGGCCGGTGCCGCGCAGACGTTTCTGCAGCGGCGAGTCGACCTGCGAGAAGTCCTCGAACAATGCACCGTGCAGCTCCGGCGCGATACCGATCCCGGTGTCGCTGACGGCAAAACGTACTTTGTCCGAGCCTTCCAGGCGCGCCGAAACCCGCACTTCACCGCGGGTGGTGAATTTCAGCGAGTTGGAAATGAAGTTGCGCAGAATCTGCCCGAGTTTTTTGTCGTCGGTGTACAGGCGTGGCAGGCCGACTGGCTCTTCGAAGATCAGGTCCACCGCCGACGCATCGACGATCGGCCGGAACATCCCGCGCAGGGCGGAGAACAGGTCGAACATGTCGAACCATGCCGGGGAAATAGTGATCCGCCCGGCTTCGATCTTCGCCAGATCGAGCAAGTCATCGACCATGTCGCTGAGTTCGCGGGCGGCGCTGCTGACGAACGCCACCTGCTTGTGCTGCTCGGGGCTGAGCGGGCCGTCGAGTTCGTCGGCGAGCAGGCTGTTGATGCTGAGGATCGAGCCGAGCGGGGTGCGGAACTCATGGCTCATGTACGACAGAAAGCGGCTTTTCAGGTCCGAAGCCTGCCTCAGTTCTTCCGCCTGGGTGTCGAGTTCGGCGTAGAGCGCCAGCACGCCCTGGTTGGTCTCGTCGAGTTCCTCGCGCAGGGCCGCGGTCTCGCTCTGCAATTGGGCGATCAGCGCAGCCTGTTCGGCGGCATTCAGGGTTGGCGACTCAGCCATGGGCGGCCTCCAGGGCAACGACCAGCACGGTTACATCGTCGCGCCCGCGACAGAAGTCGCGGTGCAGGACGCTGGCTATCACGGCGGGATGACGGTGCACCAGACCGGGGTAGTCTTGAAGATTCCAACGGGACTGCAAGCCGTCGCTGTACATGATCAATAGATGTCCGTTCACGTGAGCATAGTCAAAGGGCTGGGCTTTCCGGTATTGGCCGCCGACGATGCCCGGGTGCGAGGCCAGCCCGCGCGACTTGTCGGCGGTAATCAGGCTGGCGCCGATGTTGCCCACGCCAGTAAACGTCAGGCCGTCGCGGGCGGCATTGTACTGGGCGAACGCGGCGGCGCCGCCACGGCTGCCGATCATGTCGCGGTGCATATCCTCCATCAGCAGCACCGGACTGGCGAACGGAGTCTCGGCGAACACCCGCTCGCCGGCCTTGGCCGCGCGTTCGGCATCCTCACCGTGGCCGAGGCCGTCGATCACCAGCGCACTGACATTCGCGCCGTTGTACGCCAGGTGCCAGGTATCGCCGCACGCCGGGTCGTTGTGCAACGAGTGCTGGCTGACGCCGTAGCGCAAGTCCGGTTGGCGGTCGTTGCGCGGATAAAGACGCGCCAGCAGCACCGCGCCACGGGCGTCGGCGTGCACGTCGAAGACCTCGGTCTGCCGCGCCACGGCGCCCAGTCCGATGCCTTGGGTGCCGCCGGTGGAAAAACCGTCGGTCAGGCACGCGTCGAGGTCAAAGCCCTGTGCGCGATCGACCGCGAGCATCTCGATGCCGAATCCGCCGGGGCGCGGCAACAACCGCAGATGAAGCTCGCCGCGGCTGGCGTGCTTGAGCACGTTGCTGGCCAGTTCGGTGGCGACCAGCGCCACCCGCCCGGCATCGGTTGCATCAAAACCGTGTTGCTCGGCGAGCCGTTGCGCGGTGCGCCGGGCATGGCCGATCTGGCTGCTGTCTTCGATCAGCAGTACCTGGGTCAGCGACCCAGCGATATTCATGTCCATCGGGTGATCGTTATTCGCGTGCCCTTGCCCGGCTCGGTGTCCAGTTCGAACTCCTCGACCAGCCGTTTTGCCCCGGTCAGGCCCAGGCCCATGCCGCTGCCGGAGGTCCAGCCGTCGGTCATCGCCAGTTTGATATCGGCAATACCGGGGCCTTCGTCACGGAACGTCAAGCGCAGACCGACCTTGTGATCTTCATCGAGAATCTGCCAGTCCATGTCGCCGCCGCCACCGTACACCATGGTGTTGCGCGCCAGTTCGCTGACCGCCGTGACCATTTTGGTCAGGTCGATCAGGCGCATCCCGCATTCGGTGGCGAGTTTGCGGGCGGTCTGGCGTGCGAGCACGACATCCTGCTCGATATGGATGGGTTGAGTACCGCTGCTGCGTACGGTCATTGCCGGTCTACTCGTTCCTGCAGCAGTTTCATCCCGCGCTCGACATTCAGTGCGGTGCTGACGCCGGGCAGGGTCAGGCCGAGTTCGACCAGGGTGATCGCCACGGCCGGCTGCATGCCGACCAGCATGGTTTCGGCGTCCATGATTTTCGACAGCCCGGAGATCGTGCTGATCATCCGGCCAATGAACGAGTCGACCATGTCCAGCGCCGAGATGTCGATCAGCACACCACGCGCCGAGGTCTTGCTGATGCGCTCGGACAAGTCGTCCTGCAACGTGAGGGCGAGTTGATCATGCATGTCGACCTGAATGGTCACCAGCAGGAACTTGCCCATTTGGAGAATCGGGATACGTTCCATCGGCTCAGACCGCTTTGCCGAGGCTGATGCCCAGGCGGGAGAGGGCGAGCTTCAGTGCGTCGGCCAGATTGGCCTTGGTCACCACGCCTTGCAGGTCGAGGCCCAGGTGGACGATGGTCTGGGCGATTTGCGGACGCACGCCGCTGATGATGCAGTCGGCGCCCATCAGGCGAATCGCGGTTACGGTTTTCAGCAAGTGCTGCGCAACCAGCGTGTCGACGGTTGGTACGCCGGTGATGTCGATGATGGCGATTTCCGAACCGGTGTCGACGATGCGTTGCAGCAAGGACTCCATCACCACCTGAGTGCGTTGCGAATCGAGAGTGCCGATCATCGGCAGCGCCAGAACGCCGTCCCACAGTTTGACCACCGGCGTGGAGAGCTCCAGCAGTTCTTCCTGTTGGCGTTTGATCACCGCTTCACGGGACTTCTGGAAGGTACGGATGGTGTGCATGCCGAAGGCGTCGAACAGTTCGGAGATTTCCCAGAGTTGTTCGGCGAGCAGCGCTGGCTGTTCTTTATAGTGCGCTTGCAGCAGGGCAAACAGCGGGCCCTTCAGGGCGAAGATGAAACTGGCAGTCTGTTGCGAATCCTGACCGAGTTGGGCACGGCTGTGGGAGAGCTTTTCGAGGAACTGGCGGGTGGCTTCCCAACCCGGCGCATTGATGTTGGTGCCGTTGTCATCCTGCAAGCCATTGATCACCAGTTGCAGGAATTCGCTGGTCTGTTGTTGCAGGTCATGGTCCTTGAGATTGCGGGTGGCGCCGCTGGCTTCCAGGCCGTTGATCCATTCGCTCAGCAGTTGGGGTTGTTTGTTTTTCATCGCATCGAATGTGCTGTTCTGCAGTGCTGCCATGTGCCTGTTGCTCCGTAGCGTATTGGGGCCGGTTCTGTAAAAAGTGACCGGTGCGAAGTCAGTGACCTTTGCCGTTCAAAATAGTTGTTCAGGTGCGCAAGGATATTTTTGATCCGGCGCAAGGAATGCCCCGGTAACTCTAGTCGGCGCCCTTCAAACCAGCGATGTTTTGAACGTTGGCACCGTAGCGGCTTCGAATATACGAGGCCGACGGGTCTGAGTCGCGCCAGCATTGAAAAACGAGGTGGCTATGAACGAGCAATCGCAACAGCAGCAGAAACCGGACGCCGAACCGATCAATCGCAACGACCCGGCCATCGATCCGCAAGTGCCGGGGCAGAACCCGCCAACGCAACCCTCGGGTGGCACCGAGCAGGCGCAGAGCGCCGATCCGGTGGTGGACCAGAAGAACAAACACACCGACAACGACAACGAATTCAGCCCCGGTTTCGAACCTGAGCCCGATCGTCCGAAGCCCGGTGAAGAAACCGATGCCGACATCGATACTGACGGCGGTTGATCGCGCTGAAACGACAAAAGGCCGCATTTATCAATGCGGCCTTTTGCTGTACAGCGCCCGGGTTACTTGCTCGGGTGCTTGGCTTGCAGCTCTTTGGCCGCGGTCAGGTGTTTTTCCAATGCCGGGAGCATTTTCTGCGCAAAGGCCTTCAGTTCCGGGGCACCTTTGACTTTGTCGTCGGTCACGGTGTTGGCTTCTTTCTTGAACAGTTCGATGGTTTCTTCGTGGGCCTTGACCTGGTTGTTGGCGTAGGCCGCGTCGAAGGACTCATCGCGCATGTCGAGGATCTTTTCCTTGGCCTGCTTGACCAGAGTCGTGGTGTCCGGGACTTCGATGTCATTGGCCTTGGCAATGCTCGCCAGTTCATCGTTGGCCTTGCTGTGGTCGGTGATCATCATGTTGGCGAACGCCTTGATGTCGGCCGACTGACTTTTTTCCAGGGCGAGGCGACTGGTCTCGATCTCCGCGATGCCACCCGCGGCGGCGTTGTCGACGAAGTCATTGGAAGTGGCGGCGAAGGCACTGCCCATGCCGCTGCTCAGCGCGACAGCCAGAACGAGATGACGCAGGTTGAATCCGTCCATTGATGTATCTCCACACAGGTTTTTGTTGACGTTATGCAATGGAGGGAGCACAGCGGAAAAAGGTTTGATCGCGTTTCCGACAGGGCGACGAACGGCAACCGCTGGTCTGACAGGTGGTCGACAGAACGGCCCGACCAAGGCCATTCTGATAACTGCCAGCGCAATCGGTCGCGTTGGTTGCCGATCAACTGACGGAGGTGTTCCATGCCGGTGACTCATGACCTGTATCAGGATTTGAAGCTAACGAAGGAAGAGGTCCAGCAAAAACGCACCGAGGATTCGCGACTGGATTCACTGATAAACCAGTACTCCGAGGCGGACGCCGAAGTAGTCAAGGCCGAGACGGCGACCTCGGATGCACCCAGCGATGACACCCTGAAGAAACTCAAAGAGAAACGCTTGCAGGTCAAAGACAAGATCGTCGCGCAGTTGCAGGCTCGATCCTGACCGTCAGTCGCTTCACCGCTTCAAAATGGTGAAATGACTGAACGCAGCCCCTGACCGGCACCTCGAATGTACAGAGTCTTCACTCAGCGACTCTTTGCGAGGTGCCACATGAACACACCCAGATTCCCCAGTGAAGAGCAGGGCGGTTTCGACCCGGTTCCCACTCACCCTGAGCCCAACAGCCCGGCACACACCACCACTTTTCCCGAAGAGCCGGACGAAGATCTTCCTGAAGACGAAGATCCGGACAAGTTCGACAGATCCGGTAACTGACAGTCCGACTTCGCGAGCAAGCCCGCTCCCACATTGGAATGCGGTTCCCCTGTGGGAGCGAGCCTGCTCGCGAAGAGGCCAGCCCATTCAACATTATCGTTGCCTGACACACCGCTTTCGCGAGCAGGCTCGCTCCCACATTGGAATGCGGTTCCCCTATGGGAGCGAGCCTGCTCGCGAAGAGGCCTGCACATTCAACATCATCGTTGCCTGACACACCGCCTTCGCGAGCAGGCTCGCTCCCACATTGGCCCAGACTTATTTCAATGCATCCGCCAACGGCAACCGCGCCATGTGCCTAGCCTTCAGCGACCCCAGATACAACCAGTCCCCATACTCGCGCGCTGTGGTGATCGGAGAGTAATTGCCGCTGCTGGCGTCCTGCAGATTGGCGATTACCTTGCCCTCAAGATTCAGCCCCAGGACGAACCCGCGTTTCTCCACCGGTTTTGGCAGCACCGTCAGCGCGCGCACGATCATCTTGCGCACCCGCGGATGCCCGGCGGTGCCGTCGAGCAAGGCACTGCGCGGTGCGTACAGCGCGACCCAGAAGCGGTTGCTGCCATTGAACGCGAGGTTGTCCGGCAGGCCGGGCAGGTTGTCGATGAACAGATCATGGGTGCCGGCCTTGGGCCCCGTCAGCCAGTAACGACTGATGCGATAGGCGCCGGTTTCGTTGACCAGCACATAAGCGTCATCCGGGCCGAGAGTCACGCCGTTGGCAAACTGCAGTTTGTCCAGCAGCACGCTGGTCTTGCCGGTCTGAAAGTCATAGCGCAGCAGGCGCCCGTCACCGCTATGTTCAATGATCGCCTCACCGTCATGGCCGTAGCCCCAGCGGCTGCTGGCATCGCTGAAATAGGCGTAGTGCCCGGACTTGTCGATCGCCACGTCGTCGGTAAAACCGAAAGGCAGGCCATTGGCCTCGGTGGTCAGAGGAATCAACTGACCCTGGGCGTCGAGCGACAGCAGACCCTTGACCCCGTCGGCAATCACCAGCAAACCATTGGGATGCCGCGCCAAGCCCAGCGGCCGGCCGCCAGTGTCACTCAGCACTTTGCGCGTTTTGCCATCGAGGCTGGTGCGGATCAGGCGCCCGTCATGCAAGCCAGTGATCAGGTAATCGCCCTCCAGCAGCAGTGCTTCGGGGCCGTCGATGTCGCTCGGGCCAACCTGTTCGACGGCCTTGAGCCGCTGGTTTTCCGCGTACACCCCTTCGTTCAGTGACGGCGCCGCTGGCGGTTTCCACGCCACCGGCTGCACCTTGGTCGGCATCAGCAGCAGAAACGCGATGACGAGGATCACCAGCAATAACAGCAGGCGCTTCATGAAAGGTGCCCCGTCAGCGTCAGGTGCCTGAGCGCCATGTCGCGCAGGGCCTGCATCGAGGTCGCCGATTCACGTTCGATGCGGCGCTTGAGTAGCAGCAGATTGGCCAGGCGCATGCCAAGGCCATCGAACCGGTAATCCAGAGTGCGCACGAACCGCGTGCCGTCGCCTTGCGCCGCGCACTCGTAGGTCAGCAACAGCGACAAGCCATGATCGCCCCGCGCCTTGGCGCACCAGCGGCGACCGGGCAGATACTCGGTGACCTCCCAGCGCAAATGGCCGGCGCGCCCGCCGGCATGAATGTCTTCTTCGAAACGCGCGCCGGCATGCAGCGGGCCTTGCGGGCCGTCGATTTTCAGCGACGACGGGTGCCACTCGGGCCAGTGGTTGACGCTGGCGGCGTAGCGGAGCACGGCGATCGGTTCGCCGGCGATATCGATCTGGTGCTGCATGCGGGTCATGGGCGATCTCGAATAGCGCAACGGGGCGGGTGGCGGTTCCCAGTACAGGGTGCCGAACAGGTAATCCATCAGCGGAAAAACGATATTGAAATTACGCTCCTGCATGCACTCGCGGCGGTGATGCAGTTCGTGCAGATGCCGCATCTGGCGGATCCACGGCAGGCGGGTCAGCGGATTATTCGGCGGTAGATGCTCGCAGGCGTGAAACACCTCGTAGGCCAGATAACCCAGGACCATGCAGCCGCCGAACAGTCCGGCAACATTGGCGTTGAACTGCGCGAGCAGCCACCACAGCGGCAGGGTAAAAACCAGTGTATGCACGACGATCAGCCAGGCTGGAAACAGAATCACCCGCCAGTCGCGGGCGCCGTCATACGTCATGTGGCCGGGGGTGAAAAAGCTGTGATGGTCGCCGGCATGCCGCGCATAGAACAGCTTGGCGAAGGTCTTTTTGTGGTGACCGAGATGGCGATGAACCATGTACACGCCAAAGTTGAACAGCAGCAGGGTCAGCGGCACGCTCAGCCATTCCAGCGGCTGCACCTGATGCGCGCTGCTCCAGAAAGCGCCGATCGCCAGCACGCCGAACAGAAGCACGAAGGCGCCGTGCAGCCACGGGTTGTACAACGGATGAATGGCCGCACGATAGCGGCTGCGAAATGCCTCGGTGGTCTGCCTCACTGCGTTCACCTGTGGGTATTGTTGTTATACCCGGCAGATTAGCCGATCCGGCCGTTTGTGCAGGCCGCACCTTGAGGTCAGTTGCGCCATGCTCCGGTGTAAAGCGGCCGACTCAGCTCAGCGGGTTCCAGCGTTGCGACCAGTCGTCATCGGTGGCGATTACCTGGCGCAGCAGATCGAACGCCTGTTGCAGCGTCGCCGAGTCGCGCTCGCGGGCATACACCAGATAGGTTGGATAGCCGAATTCCGGGGCTTTGATGACCGCTTCCAGGGCGCCGGTTTCCAGATAGCTGCGCACCACACGGGTACGGAAGTAGCCACTGCCGCCATGTTCGAGGATGTATTGCAGGGCCAACGGGCCGAGGTTGAAACTCAGCGCGGCTTTGGCCTTGTCCGGCAGGGCGGCGTCGTGCTGGCGACGAAAATCCGGCCCCCAGTCGATGTAGACGTAGGGATCCGGGCGGTTCGGCGCACGCACCAGAATCAGTTTTTCTTCCAGCACCTGCTCGACTTGCAGGCCGGGCCAGTATTCCGGCTGATAGACCAGCGCGGCATCGAGCACGCCGAGTTCGAGTTGGCGCAGCAGGTTTTCGCCGTCGCGGATTTCCATGCGCAGGGCGTGGCCGGGGATCTTTTCGCGCAGTTCGGCGGCCCAGCTGAGCATCAACGGGTTGCACAGGCTGACTTCGCCGCCTATGTGCAGCACGTTGTGGTAGCCGTCCAGCAGCGGCAGGTCGCGCCGTGCGGCTTCCCAGGTCTGCACCAGTTGATTGGCGTAGACCACGAAGGCCTCGCCGTTGGCAGTCAGTTTCGCCCCGGCGCGGTTGCGCACGAACAGCGTACTGCCCAGCTGACTTTCGAGTTTCTGCACCCGGGCGGTGATCGCCGTCTGCGTGACGAACAGCTTCTGCGCCGCCGCCGCGAGGCTGCCGTGACGGACGATTTCCAGAAAGGTGCGGGCGAGGTCGATGTCCATGGGCGGGCCGGTGTCTGAGGTGCGGGCATTGTAAGTGCCGGCTCGCCACCGCGTCATCGTTCATCGCGAGCAGGCTCACTCCTACAGGGTCCTGCGCTGGCCCATCGATTTCGCGAACGACCCGAAATCCTGTGGGAGCGAGCCTGCTCGCGAATGGTGTCTGGCTGCCAAACCAGCATTGCCTGACCCACCGCCATCGCTGGCAAGCCAGCTCCCACAGGATTGGGCGGCGGCCATCGATTTCGCGAACGACACAGAACCCTGTAGGAGTGAGCCTGCTCGCGATGGCGGTCTACCTGTTAAAACAGCAATGCCTGACCCACCGCCATCGCTGGCAAGCCAGCTCCCACAGGTTTTATGTCGTTCACAAGTTCTGTGAGCGCCGCAGTAACCTGTGGGAGTCTGGCTTGCCAGCGATGAGGCCGTAGTGGCGGTGAAGCTCAACCCGCCAACTCAACCTTGCGCACCCGCGCCCATTCCTCGACCAATCGCGCCGGCGTGCCGCAGGCCTTGCGCTTGTAGACGAAGTGGCTGCACTTCTCGGCAAACTGATTGCGGTTGTAGAGCATGTCTTCCTGCATCTCTTGCAGTTCGCTTTCCCGACATTGCTGGATCAGCACCTGATCAACCCGCAACTTGCGCTCGCGCACGGCAGCGTAGGTCGGGTCGGTCAGTGCCGCGTTGGCCCGTTGCAGCAACCACAAGGAAAACTCATCCGGGCAGCGCGGGCCGATTTCCTGGACCATGCCCAGCTGCAGCGCCTGCGTGGCACTGACCGGCAGGCAGGCCTGGGTCAGTTGCTCGGCCATCGCCGGGCCGACGGCGCGCGGCAGGCTGTAGGTCCAGTATTCCGAGCCATACAGGCCCATGCTCTTGTAATGCGGATTGAGCACGATGTCCGCGCGGGCAAACACGATGTCAGCAGCCAGTGCGAGCATCACGCCGCCAGCCCCGGCATTGCCGGTCACGCCGCTGACCACCAGTTGCCGCGCGCTGAGCAGTTCGGCGCAGACATCGTCGATTGCCTGAATATTCGCCCAGGCTTCAGCGCCCGGGTCCTGCGCCGCCTGGATCACGTTCAGGTGCACACCGTTGGAAAAGCTGCCGCGTCCGCCCTTGATCAACAGCACCCGAGTGTCCCGAGACTTGGCCCAGCGTAGCGCCTCGACCATGCGCTGGCACTGTTCGGTGCTCATCGCACCGTTGTAGAACTCGAACGTCAGCTCCCCGACATGCCCGGATTCGCGGTAGCGGATCGGCTGATACGCCTCGTCGTTGAACGGCTCGCTGGCGATCGACCAGTCGAGGGTCGGCACACCCTTCAGTTGCCCGGCCAGCACATGCCGCGCCGGTTGCTTGAAGGTCTCCTCGCCGGGTAGCGGCTTGCGCCGCAGCGAGCCGATCCACAGGCTGTGATCGCCGGTCGCCACCAGCACCGCGTCGTCATGCACCGCGAGGATTTTGCCGGGAATGCCAGTGCGCTGATCGAGGTGCGCGTCGTACACGTAATACTGCCCGCCGGCCAGGCTTGCCAAGACCCCGGGCTGGCCGTCAGCGGCGTCGATGCAGCGTTTGATGAACCGCGAGCAGTCGTGCCAGCTGAAGGTGCGATCGGCCTGCTTCATGTTCGGTTGCAGGCGGCCACGGACTTTGGGATCGGTGTAGTCCAGCGCGACGGGTTGCACGCCGTCGATGAACTTGTCGACCACTTCGCGAATGCAGCGAATCGCCGCATCGCTGACCCGCCCGTTGTACAGCTCGGACTTGCGCAAGCCCGACGGCAGATTGAATTCGCAGGTGGCCCAGACCGGGCCGGCGTCCATTTCTTCTACCGCTTGCAGGGCGGTCACGCCCCAGCGCGTCAGTTCATTGGTGATCGCCCAGTCCAGCGCGCTGGCGCCACGATCGCCGACGATGCCTGGGTGGATGATCACCACCGGGCGCCGCGCATTGCTCCACAGCGCCTGCGGTACGCGATCCTTGAGGAACGGGCAGATCACCAGATCGGCGCCGCTGTGTTCGATCTGTTCGCACACCGACGCCTCGTCGGTAAACACCACGACGCTGGGCGAGTGCCCGGCCTGACGCAGTTCCAGCCAGGCGCGTTGAGTCAGGCCGTTGAAGGCCGATGACAGCAGAATAATCTTCAGTGATCGCATGGTTTTCTTCCTTGAAGGGATAGCCGCGGGCTCCCGGTGAGCCGTCCTTGGCGTTCGATGAAGCGCGCAGATTAGAGAGTGGCTGCGCGCTGGCAACTGATCAGGGTCAACGTTGTGTCAGTCAATATTTCTGCGGCGACGGAGCGCCTTATTCTCAAAGGTTTGCTTATCCTGATTTTTAATTACTTCAAATGTCCGCAACGCTATTGCACAGTCGCGCCTGATCAAGAGCCGGACGATCCCGGCAGAACGATGGTTTTTCGCAGCGGGTGGGACCCGTTTCAGGGAGCAAGGCATGGGTGATGTTCAGAACCCGCATTACCGGATGATTGGGCACATGTTCCAAAAGGACTATCGCTGGCTGTGCGCTGCCGTTGGCCGCACGCTGGGTTGCCCGCACAGCGCACAGGACATCGCCTCGGAAACTTTTTTACGGGTGCTGGCCCTGCCGGACCCGAGCGCCATTCGCGAGCCGCGGGCGCTGCTGACCACCATCGCCCGGCGGCTGGTCTATGAAGGCTGGCGCCGCCAGGATCTGGAGCGCGCTTATCTGGAAAGCCTGGCGCTGGCGCCGGAACCGGTGCATCCATCACCGGAAGAACGCGCGTTGGTGATCGAGGCATTGCTGGCAGTCGATCGCTTGCTCAATGGCTTGTCGGCCAAGGCCAAAGCCGCGTTTCTCTACCATCAGCTCGACGGTTTGACCTACAGCGAAATCGGCGAACGGCTGGGGGTTTCCACCAGCCGGGTGCAGCAGTACATGGTCGAGGCCTTCAAGCGTTGCTATCAGGCGATGCAGGCATGAGGCCGGACGAAGCGGTGATCGATGAGGCGGCGCAGTGGATGGCGCTGTTGCAGTCCGGCGAGGCCAGCGCTGGCGAGCGTGCGGCGTTCGAAGCGTGGCGCGCGGCTGATCCGCGCCATCAGCGGATCATCGAACAAATGGGCGGTGGCCTGAACCTGCTGCGCAACCCGACCTTGCGCGGGCTGCCACGCAACAGTCTGCTGCACAGCCTGAATGCGCCATCGAGTCGGCGACGCTTTGTCAGTGGCA
Organism: Pseudomonas sp. JAI115; assembly: GCF_014200835.1. Taxonomy (NCBI): domain Bacteria; kingdom Pseudomonadati; phylum Pseudomonadota; class Gammaproteobacteria; order Pseudomonadales; family Pseudomonadaceae; genus Pseudomonas; species Pseudomonas sp. JAI115. The sequence goes on along the minus strand of NZ_JACHCY010000001.1, from coordinate 354,486 downwards.
GCTTGAGTGTACTCGGCATCGCGGTGCTGGCCGGGTTGCTCGGGCGCCGCTATGGCTGGCTGCCGGAATCGGAGGAGTTGGCGACCGGCACCGGCGAGCGGCGCGATTTCACCCTGGAGGATGGCAGTGCGCTGAGCCTGAATGCGCGGACGCGCGTAGTGACGCAATTCGATGCGATTCAGCGCTTGTTGGCATTGCGTACGGGCGAGTTGTTGGTGGATGTCGTCAAGGATCCCGCGCGGCCATTCGTGGTCGAGACCGAGCACGGTCGGATGCGTGCGTTGGGGACGAAATTCCTCGTGCAACAAAACGATGATTTCACCCGACTGGTGATGCTGCACTCGCAGGTCGAAGTGATCACCGCCGGCGGTGCGCGGCAGGTGGTGGAGGCGGGGGAGAGCCTGCTGTTCAACGCTCAGGACATTCTGGCTCTGGAGCGCAGCACCGGTCAGGAAAGCGCCTGGGTGCAAGGTCGACTGGAAGTGCGCGACCAACCGCTGAGCGAAGTGATCGACAACCTGCGCCGCTATCGCCGGGGCATTCTGCACCTGAGTCCCGAGGTGGCCGATCTGCGCCTGAGCGGCCTCTATCCGCTGGACGATAGCGACCGCACCCTGCAACTGCTGGAGCGCTCGCTGCCGATCCGCGTCACTTGGCACAACCCCTATTGGGTCAGCATCGGCGCGCGGTTATAGCGTCATAACTTCTTGGCCTAATCGCCGCCCTATAAAAAGCGCCGGCCCGCTGCTCATTCCCTGCAGACGCCTTCAACAGGGAAGCCCTTGATGATTTCATTCAAACAACAATTACCGCGCCTGACCCTCGCCGCCGCACTGGCGATGGGGCTGGGGCCGATCGCGGTGTATGCGCAGGATTCTGCGGCCCAGGTCTACACCTTCGACATCGCCAGCGGCCCGTTGGATGAGGTCTTGCTGGACATCTCACGCCAGACCGGCGTACCGATTTCCTTCAGCCAGAATCTGGTGCAAGGCAAGCGCAGCAGTGCGGTACGCGGTGCGTTGGGCGGGCGTCAGGCCGTCGAGAAGGCATTGCGCGGCAGCGGCTTGCACGTCGAGCAAAGTGCCCAGGGCCTGAGCGTGCGTGAAGGCGCGGCGAGTACGCCGGTGGCGGCCAAAGTCAGCGCTGTGGCCCCAGCCACCAGCGCCGATTACCGCATGGAAAAAGTCACCGTCACCGGCTCGCGAATCGCCCGTGCGCAGAGTGATGGCGCGACCCCGGTCAACGTCATCACCCATGAAGAAATGGAAGCGCGCGGCTACAAGAACGTCTACGACGCCTTGGCAACGCAGACGCAAAACACCGGCATGACCCAGGGCGAGGACTACGGCAACACCTGGCAGCCAGCAGCCAGCGCAATCAACCTGCGTGGCCTCGGCCCCAATCACACGCTGGTGCTGATCAACGGCCGGCGCGTCGCCGATTACCCGACGCCATACGATGGCAAGGTCAACTTCACCAACCTGGCGAACATTCCCTCGGCAGTCATCGAACGTATCGAAATTCTCAGCAGCGGCGCCTCGGCGATCTACGGTTCGGACGCAATTGCCGGGGTGGTCAACATCATCCTCAAGAAGCAGATCAATGGCATCGACGTCAATCTCAAGGGCGGCACCAGCGAGCGCGGCGGTGGCGACAATCAGCGCCTGCAAATCAGCGGCGGTGGCAGTTGGGGTGACTTCGACGGCTTGTTCGGCCTGGAGCTGACCAACCGCGATCCGATCTGGGCCGACGATCGCGGCTTCATGCAGAGCGGCCCGCTGGCGGATGTCGGTTACCGTCGCGACCTGAGCAACAACCGCTACCTCGGCCCCGGTTGCGGCGCCTATCAAGGCACTTTCGATAACAAGCTGCTGAACAACGCGGGTCGTTGCCGCACCGATCAGATGTACAACGATTACTGGACGATCCAGACGCAAAAGGAAAACTACGACGGCTACACCCGCGGCACCTGGCACTTCAGCGACAGCGGTCAGGTGTTTGCCGACTTGATGTATGGCCTCGATCACATCCAGAACAACACCCGTGGCCCAACTTTTACTTCGCCGGACTTCATCAACCAGAACAGCGGCAATCTCGAGCGCTGGTATCGCCGTTATGGTGAAGAGGAAATCGGTGGTCGCACCAGCAACAACAGCAAGTGGACCGACACTTCATGGACCGGCACCCTCGGCCTCTCGGACAAGATCGCCGACACCGGCTGGAGCTATGATCTGGCGGCCAACCGCTCGGAGTACCGCAGCGTCCGAACCACGCGCTACACGCCGCTGTCATCGATTCAGGATTTCTACCTCGGCCCGCAATTGGGCGTGAGTGGCGGTTATCCGGTGTTCGCCCCGGACGCCTCGCGCCTCGATCGCCCGCTGACGCCACAAGAGTGGGAGCAGTTTCGCAGCAACCTGACCCAGCGCAGCAAGTCGGTTTCCACCAGCTACAACGCCTCGATCAATGGCGACTTGTTTGACCTGCCGGCCGGCCCGGTCGGATTCGCCGGCGTGCTGGAAGCGGGCAAGCAGGAATATCGCGTCGACCCGGATGACGCTCTGAATAACGGCACCTTTTATGGCGTGAGCCCGGCGCAAAGCTCCGGCGGTTCGCGCAAGCGCTACGCGGCGGGCGGCGAGTTCAGTATTCCGGTCACCGACACCGTGCTGGCCACCGCCGCCGGGCGTTGGGACCAATACAAATTCAGCGGCCGCAGCGAGCAGCAGAAAACCTATAACCTCGGCCTCGAATGGCGCCCGATCACCAGTCTTTTGCTGCGCGGCAGTTACGGCACCAGTTTCCGCGCGCCGGACCTGAACTACATCTACCAGTCCGACAGCAACGGTTACTACCCGGCGCAGATCGACTACTACGGTTGCAGCCAGGGCGTGCAGGGTGCGTGTGATCGCGGGCGGGTCGACTACACCCAGAGCGGCACCCCGGATCTTGAGTCCGAGCGCGGCAAATCCTGGACCTATGGGTTTGTCTGGTCGCCGTCGCGCAATTTCGATTTCTCCACCGATTTCTGGCGGGTCGAGATCGACGACCTGCTGACCACCGTCGACGAAAATCGCCTGTTGCAGCAAGAGAACGAATGCCGCAACGGCACCCAGGACATCAACTCGGCCAACTGCCAGTCGACCCTGGCGCGCATCGACCGCAATCCGGGGAATGCCGCCATCGATCCGAATCAGTTGCAACGAGTGCGGGTCAATGCGATTAACGCCGCCAGCGAGCGGGTCAGCGGTCTGGACTTCAAGAGCAACATCCGCTGGGGCGCCGGTCAGTACGGGGCGTTCAGTTCGGCGCTGGGCTACACCCTGGTGCTATCGCATTACTACAAGGAGTCGGACGAAGCACCGACTCAGGACTGGCGCACCTCGCGCACCAACTACGACTGGCGCAGCAAGGTCAACGCCAGCCTGACCTGGGATTACCAGAAGGCCACGGCGACGCTGATGGGCATTCGTTACGGCTCCGTGACCAACGGCGCGGGTGACGGGCGCCTGTCGCCGTGGACGGTGTTCAACGCCAGTGCGCGATACAAACTCAATGACCGCGCCAGCGTCGGGCTGACCGTGAACAACGTGCTCAACCAGATCAAGCACGATGACTCCGCCGGCTGGCCGTATTACCCGACCGGCAACTATGACTCGTACGGGCGGCAGTGGTGGCTGGATGTGAGTTATCACTTCGGCAGTTGAGCACGCGGTATTCGTGGGTAATGTCCTACGGAAACAGGTCTGGATTTCGCAGAAACGGGGATATTTCCGACGACATTCTCAGGTTGGTCGTCGGAAGCGCGATCTATAGCATCGGACATGACATTGAAGTCGTAAACGGCTTGGACGCTCAGGCCTCTGATAACGGATGGATTATGCGAACTCCCCACCTCGAATACGAAACGCCTGCTTATTCCCATCGCCTTCACTGGCGCACCGATCGTGCCAGATGCCCCATGGAGGAGGTCACGATGCCCAGCGTCAAGGTACCCCGGCTGACGGGGGTGAAGAGGGCCGAGGGCAGACCTGTCGACTTGCTCGTGAATGGCCGGAACATAGGTGACGATGCCTTTCTGATCGTTGACCTGACCGACGAAGGTTTTGAGCTGAACGATGTCGTCAACATGCTTTCAACCTCTGAGCTTTATCTGCAAGGCGACATGGTCAAACGCATCACCGGCAAGTCGGTCGGCACCGTACGCCGACTACTGAAGGAAGGTAAAACGGTACGGCTTGACCCGCAGCAGAGTGTCGTCGCCTACCAATATGCCTTGGTGCTGGAAAAGGCCACTCGCGCCTTCGGGAGGCAGTCACGGGCCGAGGAGTGGCTGCGCAAGCCCAGCACCTACCTGAACGGTCGCGTACCGGTGGAGTTTATTCGGCATTCACTGGGGTTTCAGATGGTGGAGCAGTATCTGGGGCAACTGATATACGGGGTTTACACATGAATCCCTTGCCCTGGGACGAGCACTGGTATGCCTGGCGGCTGGACCCCGAGGTTTATGGCGGGACGTGGGACAGCGGGATGGGTTCGAATCTCAATGGTGGCCGATGGAACATACCTGGGCGGCGAGTCGTTTATGCATCAGTCGATCCGTCGTCGGCCATTCTGGAGGTGGCAGCCAATCACAGCTTTGATGCGCTGGACAGTGAACCTTATGTGCTCACGTGTTTTGAGGTCGTCAGCGAAGCAAAAGTGAAAATCGTCCAGCCGGAGGATGTGCCGAATCCTTATTGGTTGAGCCCCGCCAAGCCTTCCCCCAATCAACAACTGTTCGCCGATGCGTTGTTGGCAGAGCATCCGTTTGTACTTATCCCTTCGGCGGCAACCCGGCACTCGTGGAATCTGCTGGTGAGTTGCGAATTGGCGGAGGGACAGTTCAGGATGGTTTCCCAAGAACGGTTTGGGCTGGATACAAGATTGCTGAGGGAGATGGAGCTGGCTTGATCCACACCTGCCATTTTTTGCATAACCTCATCACCCAACGGTCTAAATCGGGCTCTATAAAACCCTGCTGTCCATTGCACATCCCTGCATAAACCAAAACGCAGGGATGGCTGTTCATGATCCATTTTTCACCCGTTAGATCCCGTTTGAGCCTGGCCTTGCTGCTGGCGATCAATACCTTGCCGGCGGTCGCTGCCGAAGAGCCGACAACCCAGTTGCAACGGGTCGAAGTTACCGGCACGGCGATTCGCCGGGTCGATGCGGAAACTGCAGTACCCGTCACCATTCTGCGAGTTGAAGAATTGCGCGAGCAGGGGGTGAGCACCACTGAAGAGCTGGTCAGCCGGATTTCCGCCAACCAGTCCTCGGTCGGCTCCGGTCGTTCGGTGGGTTCGAGCAGCGGCGGGGCGTCGTATGCCGATTTGCGCGGCATCGGCCCGAACAAGACGCTGGTACTGCTCAATGGCCGGCGGCTGAGTAACAACGCGACCAATGCGATCAATGGCTCCGGGGTTGACCTGAACACCATTCCGTTCGCCGCCATTGATCGCGTCGAAGTCCTGCGTGACGGCGCTTCGGCGTTATACGGCACCGATGCGATCGGCGGGGTGATCAACTTCATCACCAAGACCAGCCTCACCGAAGGCCAACTGAGCACCAACTACGACACGCCGACCCATGCCGGCGGTGGGGAAAGTCGTAACTTCAGCGGCAGTTGGGGCTTCGGCGATTTGCAGGATGACCGTTTCAACGTGTTCGGCGTGGTCAGTCATGACAAGCAGCAACGACTGGCTGCCGAAGACCGTGGTTACACCTACAACTATCAGCCGGGACGCGGCCTCGATTACACCTCCGGCACCGCATCGCCGGCCAACTGGAGTCAGGGCAGCAACGCCACCAATCCACTGGCCAGTTCCGCTTGCAATGCACCGGGGTTGCTGGCGCGCAATGGCATCTGCCGCCAGAGCCTGTGGAACTACCTCGATCTGGTGCCGGAAACCGAGAAGACCTCGGCTTTCGCCAAAGCCACCGGCAAGCTCGCGGATGATCACAACGTCAGCCTCGAATACTTCTGGGCACGTAACGAAAACCGCACGCAGATCGGCCCCGGTACGCTGATGGGCAATCAGGTCAATCCCGGCACGACGTTCTATCCCGGTAACGGCATTACTCCCGGCCCCAACGGTTTCGCCCTCGACCCGACGCAACCGGTGGATGTGAACTGGCGCGAAACCGCCGTTGGCGCGCGCCAGCACGAAGACGACAACACCGGCCAGCGTTTGCTGTTGAGCTTTGACGGCAGCGTGGTGGGTTGGGACTACAACGTCGGTGCGTCGTACAACCAGAACAAAGTGGTCAATAGCATCGAGGCCGGCTACGTCAACGACCGCGCCGTCAGCGCCGGCATTGCCAATGGCATCATCAACCCGTTCGGTGCGCAGACTGCTGCCGGGCAGGCACTGCTGGCCGCCAATTCCGTAGACGGCGATTACGGCACGGCGGTCGGCCGCGTGAAGGCGATTGACGGGCGTGTCAGCCGCGAGATCGGTGACTGGTTCGGCGCCGGCCCTTCGGCACTGGCGCTGGGTGGCGAATACCGCAAGGAAGATTTCCATCAGGACTTCGCCCAGTTCGCCGCCGATGTGCAGAGCCTAGGTGTCGACCCGAATGCCAGCGTCACCGGGGATCGCAGCGTCTCGGCGCAATACGCCGAGGTCAACGTGCCGGTGCTCGACAGCCTGGAATTGTCCGCCGCCGTGCGCCACGACAAGTACAGCGACTTCGGCAGCACCACCAACCCGAAGTACTCGTTCCGCTTCCAGCCGTTCAAGCAACTGGTGGTGCGCGGCGCCTACAGTGAAGGTTTTCGCGCACCGTCGTTGTATGAGCTGTACAACCCGAACTTCACCACGTTCACCGTCGCCAACTACAACGACCCGCGACTGTGTGCCGGTGGCAACCCGAGTAACGGCGGCATCGCCAACCGCGACTGCGCCCAGCAGTTTTACAGCCGCACCGGTGGCAATACGGACCTCAGTCCGGAAACCGCGCGCAACGTCACCCTCGGTTTCGTCTATCAACCATTCGAGCGTCTGAGCACCGGGCTGGATTTCTGGTGGATCAACATCGCCAACCAGATCGCCGAATTCCCGGAATCGGCGGTGTTCGAGAACCCGGAGCTGTACCCCGAGCGCCTGGTGCGCAAGCCGGACGGCTCCATTGATCACATCGTCACCGGGCTGGCCAACCTCGGCAAGATCAAGACCAATGGTATCGATGTCAGTTTCGACTACCGCTTGCCGAGCACCCCGTACGGCAATTTCGGCATCGGCCTGCAAGGCACCTATGTCAGCCGTTACGAGTACCAACAGCAGCTCAAGGGCGACTACATCGACAAGCTCGGCGATTTCCGTGGGGGCGACTTTTCCTCGGCCGGCGCCGTGGCCCGCTGGCGCCACAGCCTGACCGGCAGCTGGAATTACGGCCCCTACGGTATCGCCCTGACCAACCGCTACACCAGCGGTTACCACGACTCCGACCGCGAGACCCACGATTACGTCGGCTCGTACAACGTCTGGGATCTGGCCGGCACCTACACCTGGCGCAAAACCCTCAGCGTGACCCTCGGCGCGAAGAACCTGTTCGACCGCGAGCCACCGTTCAGCAACCAGACCTACACCTTCCAGAGCGGCTACGACCCGAAATACGGCGACCCGTTCGGGCGGACGTTGTACACGCGGGTCAATTACAAGTTCTGAGAATGCCCAGAGGCGGCGGGTTTTAGTCACTTATTGATCTAAGCCTGCCCTATAAAAATCGCCGGCCTGTTGCACATCACAGGTAGGCAGGATGTTTGGTGATTGTTCGGGCCTCATCGCTGGCAAGCCAGCTCCCACAGGGATTTGTGAACACCGCAAAACATGTGGGAGCTGGCTTGCCAGCGATGAGGCCATAAACAGCACCGTGCAAAAAAGGATCTGCCAATGCTATCCAGGCTCATTCTGCTCAGCGCTTTTGCGCTCTCAAGCCCATTCAGTTGGGCCGCCCCGCAACCCGCGTTAACGGTCTACGGCGAAACCCCCAAATACGCCCCGGACTTTCAACACCTGGCCTACGCCAACCCCAACGCCCCCAAGGGCGGGACACTGCGCCGCTCCTCACTGGAAAGCGGTCCGTTCGATCACCTGATTCCGTACATCGACAAAGGCACCGGCGTCGCCGACATCGACGGCTGGCTCTACGCGCCGCTGGCCTATCGCAGCAAGGATGAACCCTATAGCGTCTACGGCCTGGTGGCGCAGCAGATGGAACTGGATGCGGATCGTCGCTGGTTGCGCTTCTACCTCAATCCCAAGGCCCGGTTCGACGACGGCACGCCAATCACTGCCGAAGACGTGCGTTACACCTTCGAACTGTTCACCACTCAGGGCAGCCTCAAATATCGCCAGCAGTTTCGTGACGTCGCCGACGTCGTGGTGGAGTCGCCAACGCAAGTGCGCTTCAACTTCAAGAACAACGACAGCCGTACCTTGCCGCTGGATCTGGCGACGCTGCCGGTGCTGCCCGAACATTGGTGGCGTACGCGCAACTTCGCCGAGGGCGCCGGTTTCGAGATCCCGCCGGGCAGCGGCCCGTACCGGATCAGCGCGGTGGATGCCGGGCGCAGCGTGAAATTTCAGCGCGTTGCCGACTGGTGGGCCAAGGACCTGCCGATCACTCGCGGCCTCTATAACTTCGATCACTTGAGCGTGGAGTTCTTCGCCGACACCGATGTTTCCCGGCAAGTGCTCAAGGCCGGTGGCTTCGATTACAACCGCGAGTTTTCCGCGACCAGTTACACCATCGGCTATGCCGGGGCGGCGCTGGAGCAAGGCAAATTGCTTCGCGAACATCTGGCGCCGGGTGCTGCGCAAGGTTCGCAGGGTTTCGTGTTCAACCTGCAAAAACCGATGTTTCAGGATCGTCGGGTGCGGCAGGCGATCGCCATGCTCTGGGATTTCGAATGGAGCAATCGGCAAATGATGCGCAGCATGTACCTGCGACAGCGCAGTTATTTTTCGCACAGCGCATTGGCCGCCACCGAGTTGCCGGACGCCGAGGAACTGAAAATTCTCGAACCATGGCGCGGCAAGATCCCCGACGAGGTGTTCACCGAGGTCTTCGAAGCGCCGAAAACCGACGGCAGCGGCAACATCCGCGCCGAGCAGTTGCAGGCCTTGAAGCTGCTGGAAGCCGCCGGCTGGAAACTCCGTGGCGATCAGTTGGTGAATGCCAAAGGCGAGGCGCTGCAGTTCACTTTTCTCAATGGCCAGAAGGGCTTTGAACGACTGCTGCTGCCGTTCAAGCGCAACCTGGCGCAGATCGGCATCGGCTTCGATATTCGCCAGGTCGACACCGCGCAATACACCAACCGCGTGCGCAATCGCGACTACGACATGATCGTGGTCGGCTACCCGGTGAGTCAGGCGCCGGGGCGCGAGATGTTCAATTACTTCGGCTCAGACGGCGCCGACGATCCCGGCTCGAACAACTACATGGTGCTGCGTGATCCTGCGGTCGATGCCTTGCTCGAAGGGCTGGTGCAGGCCGACAACCGCGAAAGCCTGCTGCGCCATGCCCATGCCCTGGATCGGGTGTTGCAGTGGGGGTATTACTGGATTCCCAATTATTACCCGCCGGGGATCTCCACGGTGTGGTGGAACCGTTTTGGTCGTCCGGCGACGGCGCCGTTGTATGACGCCGGACTCGATACCTGGTGGGAAATCAGCCCGACCGCGCTGACCGCCACGCAGATGCAGCAACAGCAAAAGGAGTACGCCCATGTTGGGTTATAGCCTGCGGCGTCTGCTGCTGATCGTGCCGACGTTGCTCGCCATTCTGCTGGTCAACTTCGTCATCGTGCAGGCCGCGCCGGGTGGCCCGGTGGAACAGGCGATTGCCCGGTTGCAGGGCATTGGTGTCGGCGCGGCGGTGGGCGGTGGTCATGTTGAAACCATCGGTGGCGAATCCCGCGCCACCCGGGGGCTCGACCCGAAACTGGTGGCCGACATCGAGCGTCAGTACGGCTTCGATAAACCGGCCGGTGAGCGCCTGTGGCTGATGCTCAAAAGCTACGCGCAACTGGATTTCGGCCAGAGCTTTTTCCGTGGCGCCAGCGTCACCGAACTGATCTGGCAGAAGCTGCCAGTGACCTTGTCACTGGGCTTGTGGGCCACGTTGATCACTTACCTGGTGTCGATTCCGCTGGGCATCCGCAAGGCCGTGCACAACGGTTCGGCGTTCGATGTCTGGAGCAGCGTGGCGATCATCATCGGCTATGCGATGCCGGGGTTTCTGTTTGCGCTGTTGTTGATCATCGTGTTTGCCGGCGGCTCCGCGTTGGACTGGTTTCCGGTGCGCGGACTGGTCTCCGACAACTTCGCCGAGCTGTCGCCGTGGGCCAAGGTCGCGGACTACTTCTGGCATCTGGTGTTGCCGGTCACCGCGCTGGTCATCGGTGGATTCGCCACGCTGACCATCCTCACCAAAAACAGCTTTCTCAACGAGATCTCGCGGCTGTATGTGGTGACGGCGCGGGCCAAGGGCCTGAGTGAACGTCAGGTGCTGTACGGCCATGTGTTTCGCAACGCGATGCTGCTGGTGGTCGCCGGATTACCGCAGGCACTGGTGACGGTATTTTTCGGCGGCTCGTTGCTGATCGAAGTGATCTTCTCCCTCGATGGCCTCGGCCGTCTCAGTTACGAGGCGGCGGTGTCCCGCGATTACCCGGTGGTGTTCGGTTCGCTGTTCATCTTCACCCTGTTCGGCCTGCTGATAAAACTCCTCGGCGACCTGTGCTACACGCTGGTCGACCCGCGCATCGACTTCACCGCGAGGACTGCCTGATGCTGACCTTATCTCCCATAGGACAGCGCCGTTGGGCGCGGTTCAAGGCCCATCGACGTGGCTGGTGGTCACTGTGGCTGTTTCTGCTGCTGTTTGGCCTGAGCCTGGGCGGCGAATTGATCGCCAATGACAAGCCGCTGCTGGTCGAGTATCAGGGCCAATGGTATTTCCCGGCGTTCAAGCGCTACACCGAGCAGGATTTCGCCGGCGAACTGCCGTTCCAGCCGGACTATCGCAGCGCGCAGGTGCGGCAACTGATCGAGGGGCAGGGCGGGCGGATGTGGTTTGCGCCGATCCCGTTCGGTTTCGATACGGTGAATTACGACCTGACTGAACCGGCACCGAGTCCACCGAGCGCCGAGAACTGGCTGGGCACCGACGATCAGGCGCGGGATGTGCTTGCGCGGGTGATCTTCGGTACGCGGGTGTCGCTGCTGTTTGCCTTGGCACTGACCGCCGCCAGTGCGCTGATCGGCATTGCGGCCGGGGCCTTGCAAGGCTATTACGGCGGTTGGGTCGATCTGCTCGGGCAGCGATTGCTGGAAGTGTGGTCGGGGCTGCCGGTGTTGTATCTGCTGATTATTCTGTCCGGGTTCGTCGAGCCGAATTTCTGGTGGTTGCTGGGGATCATGGCGCTGTTTTCCTGGCTGAGTCTGGTCGATGTGGTGCGCGCCGAGTTCCTGCGCAGCCGCGGTCTGGAATACGTGAAAGCCGCGCGGGCGCTGGGTGTCAGCGACGCGCAGGTGATCAGTCGGCACATCCTGCCCAACGCAATGAGCGCCACCCTGACCTATTTGCCGTTCATTCTTACAGGAGCGATCGCGACCTTGTCGGCGCTGGATTTTCTCGGTTTCGGCATGCCCGCCGGCAGCGCTTCATTGGGCGAATTGATCGGTCAGGGCAAGAGCAATCTGCAAGCGCCTTGGTTGGGGCTGACGGCGTTTTTTGCCTTGGCGCTGATTCTTTCTCTATTGGTGTTCATCGGTGAGGCCTGCCGAGATGCTTATGATCCGAGGACTTGAGATGAACGATAACCTGATCGAAATACGCGACCTGCGTGTGGCGTTCAACGGCCAGCCAGTGGTGCATGGCATCGACCTCGATATTCGTGCGGGCGAATGCCTGGCGCTGGTCGGGGAGTCTGGCTCCGGCAAATCGGTGACCGCCCACAGCATCCTGCAATTGCTTGACCCGAACATCACGCGGATCGATGGCAGCATTCGTTATGCCGGTGAAGAGCTGCTCGGTGTGCATGAGCGCTATCTGCGCCAGTTACGGGGCAACCGGATCGCGATGATTTTTCAGGAGCCGATGAGTTCGCTGAATCCGCTGCATACGATCGAGCGGCAACTTGGCGAGAGCCTTGCGCTGCACAAAGGCCTGGCGGGCGCGCAAGCCCGTGAACGGATTCTTGAGTTGCTGGAGCTGGTCGGCATTCAGAAGCCGCGCGAACGGCTCAAGGCCTATCCGCATCAGCTCTCCGGCGGCCAGCGCCAGCGGGTGATGATCGCAATGGCGCTGGCCTGCGAGCCGCAATTGTTGATCGCCGACGAACCCACCACGGCGCTGGACGTGACGGTGCAGCGCAGGGTTCTGTTGCTGCTTAAAGAGCTGCAACAGCGCCTGGGCATGGCGCTGTTGATCATCAGCCATGACCTGAATCTGGTGCGCACCATTGCGCAGCGAGTGGCGGTGATGCGCGGCGGTGTGATCGTCGAACAGGCGTCGTGCGGGCAACTGTTTCGCGCGCCGCAGCATCCTTACAGCATCGAATTGCTCAACGCCGAGCCCGGGGGCGAAGCGCTGTGCCGGGATGTCGCGCAGGACTTGTTGCAGGTGCGCGATCTGAATGTGCGTTTTCGCCTGAGCGGCGGTTGGCTGCGGCCGAAGAATTGGCTGCAGGCGGTCAAGGGCATTGATCTGAACCTGCAGCGCGGCAAGACGCTGGGGATTGTCGGCGAGTCGGGCTCGGGCAAGTCGACCTTGGGTCAGGCGATTTTGCGCCTGATCGACGCCGAGGGCAGCATTCGCTTTGCCGGTGAGGCGCTGGAGCAATTGAGCGGCAAGCAGCTGCGGCCACTGCGCAAACGCCTGCAAGTGGTGTTTCAGGATCCGTTCGGCAGTCTCAGCCCGCGCTTGTGTGTGGAGCAGATCATTGCCGAGGGCTTGCAGGTACACAGCGACTTGAATGCTGCCGAGCGTGAACAGGCGGTGATCGATGTGCTGCGCGAAGTCGGTCTCGATCCGGCGACCCGACATCGCTATCCGCACGAGTTCTCCGGTGGCCAGCGACAACGGATTGCCATCGCTCGGGCGCTGGTGCTCAAGCCTGATTTGATTCTGCTCGATGAGCCGACCTCGGCACTGGATCGCACGGTGCAGAAGCAGATCGTTGCTTTATTGCGGCGGCTGCAGGAAGAGCATGGGCTGACTTATCTGTTCATCAGCCATGACCTGGCGGTGGTGCGGGCGTTGGCTCATGACCTGATTGTGATGAAGGATGGCGAAGTGTTGGAGCGTGGCGAGACCAGTGCGCTATTCAGCGATGCGCAGCATCCGTATACGCAGGAGCTGTTGGCGGCATCATTTGCTGGGTGATGACAGTTCCAACGTAGAAGAAGGTGCATGCTGCAGTTTATGGAGCACCACGTGACCTATGTGGGAGGGGGCTTGCTCCCGAAAGCGGTGTGCCAGGCGGCAAACGTTGTGGCTGATCCGACGCCTTCGGGAGCAAGCCCCCTCCCACCTATGGCCTGTTTATGACGAAACCTGGGAGTCAGACGCAAAAATCCCGCCACAGGGGCGGGATTTTCTTCAAACCGAACCAAGTCTTACGACGGGAACAGCTCGGACAGCTTCATCGACAGCATCATGTCGCCTTCAACGCGCAGTTTGCCGCCCATGAACGCTTGCATGCCGTCGGTTTCACCGCTGACGATGTCTTTCAGGGTTGCACTGTCCAGTACCAGGGTGCAGTTGGCGTCCGGGTTTTCACCTTCCTGGATGTCGCAAGTACCGTCTTTGACGATCAGCGCGTAGTGCTTGTCTTCGTCGGTGATGTTGAAACCGAAAACCAGATCCAGACCGGCAGCAGCGGCTGGGTTGAACTTGGCTTGCATCGCTTTTACGGCATCAGCTACGGAGGTCATGGTTCGATCCTTTCTTGGGTTAGGCGCTGGTTGATTACAGCAAGGGTCACAATTATCCGGACTCAGCGGAAAGTGATGAGTTCCGGAGCCTTCAGCAGTTGCAGGTGTGCGTGACTGTTGAAGGAGGCCAAAGCCACCTCGCGACCGCGGAACTTCAGCTGGTTGAGCGAGGTGTTGACGATTTGCCAATTCAGTTCAAAGGCCTGCCGGGCAGGCATCTGGGTAATCAGGTGGAGCAGGGCGGTGATGGTGCCGCCGGAGGTGAACACGGCGATTTTCTGGTTGCCGTCGGCCTGTTCGAGGATCCGGTGCAGTCCGGCCTGTACCCGCTCGACGAAACCCAGCCAGCTTTCCAGCCCGGGGGTGTCGTAGGTGCCTGCCAGCCAGCGCTCGATGACCAGGGCGAAGATACGCTGGAATTCGGCGCTGTTCTGCGCCGCGTTGCGCAGGATGTCGATGGCTTCCGGCTCGTCCTCGAGCATGGCCGGGATCAGGGCGCGGATGATCGCGTCGGCATCGAACTCGTTGAACGCGGAGTCGGTCTCCAGCGTCGGTACCGACAGGCCCTTGGCGCTGAATTGCTCCAGCGCACTGATGGCCGTGTGCTGCTGACGACGCAGGTCGCCGGCCAGGCAGCGATCAAAGCGGATTCCCAGCTCGGCGAGGTGCTGGCCGAGGACTTCTGCCTGGCGCACACCGATGGGCGACAGGACGTCATAGTCGTCTGCACCAAAGGAGGCCTGGCCATGTCGAATCAGATAGATGCTGCCCACGTCCGCGTCATCCCGGTACGTTGAAGGTTTGGCGAGGTTATGAGGATGAAAGAGTGCTGTCAATGAAAAAACATACGCTTGTTTGAAATGCTCGTTACAGGCCTGTTGCCAGAGGTTTCACGGCTGGCCGACGAGGCGGCGCATGGGTATGCTGGAACCATCCCGCGCGTGTTTTGCATCCGCGCATTGTTTTAAGGAGTCTCTGTGGAGTTTTTCACCGAATACGCCAGCTTCCTGGCCAAGACCGTAACGCTGGTGGTCGCCATCCTGGTGGTGCTCGCCAGTTTTGCTGCATTGCGCAGCAAGGGCCGGCGCAAGTCGGCGGGGCAGTTGCAGGTCAGCAAGCTCAACGATTTCTATAAAGGCTTGCGTGAACGTCTGGAGCAGACCCTGCTCGACAAGGATCAGCTCAAGGCGTTGCGCAAGGGCCAGGCCAAATCGGAAAAATCCGAGAAGAAGCAGAAGAACAAACCCGAGAGCAAATCCCGGGTGTTCGTGCTCGATTTCGACGGTGACATCAAGGCCTCGGCCACCGAGAGCCTGCGTCACGAAATCACCGCACTGCTGACCCTCGCCACGCCAAAGGACGAAGTGGTACTGCGTCTGGAAAGCGGCGGCGGCATGGTGCACAGCTACGGCCTGGCGTCTTCGCAACTGGCACGTATTCGCGAAGCCGGCGTGCCGTTGACCGTGTGTATCGACAAGGTCGCGGCCAGCGGCGGTTACATGATGGCGTGCATTGGCGAGAAGATCATCAGCGCGCCGTTCGCGATTCTCGGCTCGATTGGTGTGGTGGCGCAGTTGCCCAACGTCAACCGTCTGCTGAAAAAGCACGACATCGATTTTGAAGTGCTGACCGCCGGTGAGTACAAGCGCACCCTGACCGTGTTCGGCGAAAACACCGAGAAAGGTCGGGAGAAGTTCCAGGAAGACCTGGACATCACCCATCAGCTGTTCAAGAACTTCGTTTCGCGCTATCGCCCGCAACTGGCGATTGATGAAGTGGCTACCGGTGAGGTCTGGCTTGGTGTTGCAGCGCTGGACAAACAACTGGTCGACGAGCTCAAGACCAGCGATGAATACCTGGCCGACCGGGCGAAGAAAGCCGAGGTTTATCACCTGCATTACGCCGAGCGCAAAAGCCTGCAGGAGCGCATCGGCATGGCCGCCAGCGGTTCAGTGGATCGCGTGCTGCTGAGCTGGTGGAGCCGTTTGACCCAGCAACGCTTCTGGTAAGAAAAGGCCAACGAAAAACCCCTTTCACTGTAACGGTGAAAGGGTTTTTTTTGTGGTGGCGGTATATATGTATAGTTTGAGTTTGAATAGTTGATTCGAACTTGAAGTTTTTCATCGGCAATTCGCGCTTTTATAAAAAGGCCTGCTCGATAAGCTGTTGCTACTTTCAGTTTTCGAGATATTCAGTATGTCTTCCTTACCTGTACAGGCTGTCGCGCCTGTATTAACACCCGAACAAAAAGGCATGTTCTTTGAGTTAATCAAGAACAATGCTCCCGGCTGGCTGCTGTCGGCATCGGATGAACTGCGTCAAACACTTTATCAAAGCATGATGGCCAGCCATCGCGCCCAGAGTGAAATGGACCCGTTTCTGAAGACGCTCAAGTCGCCCGAAGCATTTTGCGCGCCGTTACTGACCAGCGCCATGTCGCAAAAGCTCGGCAGATCGCTGGATATCAGCGGAGTGATTTTTCAGCACGTGCGCTCCACTTCCAGTCTGTTGGGCTTGCGCAGGAAGCTGGTATTGCCAATCGATCGGGATCTGCTGATGGCCGCCTGTGAGAATTTTGAAATCAGCGAGACACAGGCGACCAATTACAACGACACTTCATTGATCTATATCCCCGAAAAAGTCACTGGTCGGGAAGCTCGTATATTGCCGATACAACCCCATGAATTTGCGCGATTGTGTCGAACGCTGGATTTGGGAAAACAGTATCAGGAACATCTTCGTGCGGTGTTCAATATCAGCGCCGATGAACATCCATTACGCAGCAAGTTTGTTGCGAACTTGCAGTGTCGCTTCGAGGTGGATCGGCATATAGCAGTAATGAAGAACCATATCAGTGTCGAAGTTCATCGGATGTTACAGGGAGTAAAGGAGCGCGCGGGCCGGATCAGGCTGGGAACCAACACCCTGGGTTATCAGGCCTTGCGGATGCTTGGCGCCACACTCAACGGTGCGCTGTTTATCGGCCCGGTCAGCGAGCACGCCGACAACGACTACCGTTGCGTTGTTTACCTGCCAGGTGATCCTCTGCACCCGCTCAAGGAGTACTCATCCTTCAGCAATTTCGAGAAAGAGTTGAGCGAGCGATTGAAAGACAGTGGATTTCGCCAGTTCTTCATGCGCTATATCAAGATCGGCGAACGCGCCGCGTGGGTGACGGACCTCGAACAGCGCCTGTATCCACGCAGTCACTCGATGCTGCCTCCTACGGTTTTGTATGTGACATTGTCCGGTGTCGATTTCGCGGGTGATCCGTTCAATCTGATGTATCGCCAACACGCCGAACAAACCATGGCGGACGCGCGGCTCATTGTGGTTCCCACGGACGATGAGGACGAAAAAAGCCGACTTGCCCGACTGGACACCTACAAGGCGATCGGCCTGGATCTTTTACTGGTGGCCGCATCGTTCATCCCCGTTGCCGGTGAGTTATTGCTGGCGGTCACGGCGGTGCAATTGCTCTCGCAGGTTTACGAAGGGATCGCCAGCTGGTCCAGAGGCGAGCAGGAACAGGCAACGGATTATTTTTTCGATGTCGTCGAAAACCTGATTCTGATGGCGGCTTTCGCCGCCGGTACGCGAGCGGTGAGCAGCGCGTTCAAAGTCGTCCGGTCATCGGCGTTCATTGAGCGCTTGCGCCTCGTCAACCTGGCTTCAGGGCAGCCTCGCCTCTGGAAGCCCGACCTGCGCCCCTATCGGCTGCGTCGAGCACCGCCTGCCGGAGTGCGACCCGATGAGCGAGGCTTGCGCTGGGTCGATGGCCAGGCGTTTCTGACGCTCGATACACACCATTATGCGGTGCGGCCCGAACCGCAGACCGGATTGTGGGAGGTGATGGCGCCACCGGCGTCTACGATCCGCTATTCGCCGCTTCTCGAAACCAACGACCGGGGGGCCTGGCGGCATGATTCAGAACGAGTTCAGGACTGGGATCGATTAAGACTGTTTCGCCGCTTCGGCTACGCGCGCGAGGACGTGTCGGACGCCGTCGCGCTGCAGATCCTGGACGTCAGTGGCATCGAGGACAGCGTGATGCGCCAGGTTCATGTGGATCGTGGCCATCCGCCGGCGTTGTTGGTCGACACGCTCCGGCGGTTTCGCGCCGATGCAGTGGTGACGGATTTCATCGATCAACTGCAGATTCCGCTGTCGGCGCCCTTGGCAGACCCTGACCTGCAATTGCACTTGTTGACCACATCGACTGCCTGGCCGGCCGACACTGTGGTCAGTGTCCTCGAGGCCGCGGGCACGGAACTGAGCCGTTATGGCGCGCCAACCGCGACCACGACCCTGACCATCAGCCAGCAGGACTTGAGCGGAGGGAAACTCTACCGGTCCCTGCTGGCGGCCCTCGGTAACCGGCAGCGCGAGAGCCTGCTCGGACTGACCTCCCTGGACCCGGCCGTTCAGGCCCGCAGGCTACAGCAAATCGTCGATGCACAGGCGCAAGGTCATCGGGTGCAGCTGTTCCAGCGAATCTACAGGCGCACCGAAGTGGCGGGTAATGGCAGGGTGTCGTTCCTACAGCACTCCTTCGCCGATCTGCCCGCCAGTGTTGCCGAAGAATTGGTTGAGGGTGCGTTGAGTGGCGAGGCGCAAGAGCTGGATGCGGGTCGCGTACCGTTGCGACTGGCGCAAGAAGTCCGTCGATATCGGCAGGCGATCGCTGTCTGTCGGGCCTATGAAGGGTTGCACCTGGATAGCGGCGGTGGTCAAGACACCCACCGCGTGGTGCTCGATGCCCTTGAGCACTTGCCGGGTGGGTCGGGAACGTCATCGTCGCAGATACAGGACGCAGCGGTCAGTCACGACGAGCGTGCGGCAACTGGATCAGGCAAGCCTTATTTTCAGGCGCTATGGCAGGGGTTGTCGACGCATCACCGATCCGCGCTGGGCCTCTCGGGCGATACAACTTCGCAAGCACTGCGGGAGAAAATCACTCAGCTTGCCTACGAACGTCGAGCGACGTTCGCCAGGACGATTGGGGAGCGCCCCGGCGCTGTTTCGCCCCTGAGGCGGGCACACCGTCCACGGTCAGGGGCAGGGACACATTCCGGTACCGATATTTCGGTGATGATACGCCGTGCCCAGGAACTCTATCCGGCACATTCCCCCGCGCAGATCCATGCGCTACTGAACGCCCTGGGCAGAAATGAGATATCGGTGTTGATGAAGCTGGAGATGCTGCGACGGGAATTTCTCGGTATCCGCGAAGCCTTGAACCGTTGGGTGACACGGGACACCTGGTGCAATGGCGTTGATGGTTCATGGCGTGAAGTACCACGGGCGGCGAAAGTTCGTGCGATGCGCGCGATCATCCGCTGTTGGCGCAGAGAGCCAGGGTCTTTTGACGATGCCTTGCCCGATACCTTGAGCTTGGCCCCGGAGCCTTTGGGCGAGTTGCCATTGGTGGTCGGCGACTTCCGCCATGTCACGCATCTGGTGATGGGCGGCATTAATCCGACATTGGGGCTGACGGCGTTTCTGCATAATTTCAGCAACCTGCGAAGTCTCTCCCTGAGGGGAAATCAACTGACCCGGCTACCGTTGGCGCTGGAGCGTTTGCCCTGGTTGACGCATCTGGATCTGAGTGACAATCGGATTCGGCTGCCGTCTGCATCGGCGCCATTGTTGGTGCAGTTGACCCACCTGCGGGTACTGGATCTGGATTTCAATCCGGATCTTGTACATGCCCCGGATGTCAGTCTGCTGCCGAACCTGGAAATCCTGCGCTTGCGTGGTTGCGCCCTTGATCGCTGGCCTGAAGGGATTGTCGGTTTGAACCGACCGCAATTGCTCGATTTGCGCGATAACCAGATAACCACCATACCGCAGGCGGTGCTCATGGGGCCGCCGGCGTTGAACCGCGCCATCCGGCTCATCGGCAATCCCTTGGCGCCTGACGCCTTGCTGAAGATTGTTGCGTACCAGCAGGCGAACGGTGCCAGTTTAGGAGTGATCGGCCGGGCCTATCGTCATCAGCCAAGACCTGGTGTGCAGCCTGAGGGCCAGAGTGCCCGCTGGTTGACCGACCAGCCTGCCGCCGTAGCGACGCCGCGCAGCGTGATGTGGGAGGCCGTGAGGGCCGCGCCTGGCTCGCGGGATTTCTTTGTCGTACTTTCGCAATTGATCCATACGGCTGATTACACCAGGTTGTACCCGTATTTCAGTGAGCGCGTGTGGAATGTCATCGAGGCAGCGGCTGAAGATACAGGGCTGCGCGGCCGGTTGTTCAGCACGGCCCGTGTCGGCACCACCAGCGTCGATGGCTACTCGGCGGTGTTCAGCGAAATGGAAGTTCAGGTGTTGTGCTATCGGGCCATGGTCGCGTCCGGAGTCGGCGGCGCATCGCTCGAACGGCAATTGACCGGGTTGCTCAGAGGCCTGTTCCGCTTGCAGGCTTTGGAGCAGCAGGTCGTGGCGGATATCAATGCCAGCGCCCAACCGAGGGTCTACGAGCACGCACTCGAATTCAGTCTGGCCTATCGGGTGGGACTGGCTGGACGGCTCGATCTGCCGGGACAGCCAAGGGCGATAAGCAGCCCTTTGAACGTCGAGGTATCGCAGGAAAACCTGGATCAGGCCTATCAGGCCGTCATGCGTATAGAAAGCTCTTCAGCGTTTCCTGACTGGTGCGCCAGTCAGCGATTCTGGGTCGAATTTCTCGAATCAGTCCACCCTGATGCTTTCGCCGTCATCAATGATCGGACCGCACGGGCACTGGCGCGTCTTGACGGGCAGACCGAACTCGCGCGCGACCAGGCAGCGGTGCAGATGAACGCGATTCACGACAATTTCAGAAATGAACGTCAGGCGCTGATTCGCCAACTCACCGATCAGGCACTCGCGCGCCATCCGGCCAATGAGCTGGCCAGTTCGGATACAGAAGAGGAGGGAAGTACGCCTTGAGCAGGTGCTCAAGGCGTATTCGAGTCAGCGGCGACGGAACAGCGGCAGCGGTTCGTCAGTGGCGGCCTGGTAGGTCACCGAGAAGTCTTTCAGGCTTTCCAGTGCCTCGTACGGGTCCTTGTCGGCGCGCAGGGCGAACGCATCGAAACCGCAACGGTGCATGTAGAACAGCTGATCGCGCAGCACATCGCCTATCGCCCGCAGTTCACCTTTGAAACCATAGCGGTCGCGCAGCAGGCGTGCGTTGGAGTAGTTGCGGCCGTCGGTGAAAGCCGGGAAATTCAGCGCGATCACCTGGAACTGCGCGACGTCGTCACCGATTTCCTCGGCTTCTTCGTCGGCGTCCAGCCACACACCCAGCCCGCCGTCGCGGGCCTTGAGCGCGTGAGCATGATCGCGCCACAGGGCCAGCGGCACGATCAGGTCGTCGCAGTTGGAGATGCCGTCGAGGGTCGCGTCCTTGGGCAGCAAGTGCCAGGTTTCGTCGACCACCTCGTTGTTCTTAATGATCCGCTGCATAGACGCGTTCCTTGAAGAGGTCGATGCCAATACGCTGGTAGGTGTCGATGAAGCGCTCGTCTTCGGTACGTTGTTCAACGTACACGTCGATCAGCTTCGAGATCACGTCCGGCATGTCGTCCTGGGCGAAGGACGGGCCGAGGATCTTGCCCAGGCTGGCGTCACGGCTGGCGCTGCCACCGAGGGACACCTGGTAGAACTCTTCACCTTTCTTGTCCACCCCAAGGATGCCGATGTGGCCGACGTGGTGGTGACCACAGGCGTTCATGCAACCGGAGATGTTCAGGTCCAGCTCACCGATGTCGAACAGATAGTCCAGGTCGTCGAAACGGCGCTGGATCGATTCGGCGATCGGGATCGACTTGGCGTTGGCCAGGGAGCAGAAATCACCGCCCGGGCAGCAGATGATGTCGGTCAGCAGGCCGATGTTCGGCGTGGCGAAACCACCTTCACGCAGCTCGCCCCAGAGGGTGAACAACTGGCTCTGCTCGACGTCGGCGAGAATGATGTTCTGCTCGTGGGACGTGCGCAGTTGACCGAAGCTGTAGCGCTCGGCCAGATCGGCGACGGCATCGAGCTGCTTGTCGGTGATGTCGCCCGGCGCAACGCCGGTCGGCTTCAGCGACAGGGTCACAGCCACATAGCCCGGCTTCTTGTGCGCCAGGGTGTTGCGCGAACGCCAGCGGGCGAAACCCGGATGCTCTTTGTCGAGTTCGGCCAGGGCGGCAGTCTGGTTCTCCAGCGCCTTGTAGTCCGGATCAACGAAGTGTTTGGCGACGCGATGCAGTTCGGCTTCGGTCAGTGTGGTCTGGCCACCGCGCAGGTGTTCCATCTCGGCATCGACTTTCTGCGCGAACACTTCAGGGGTCAGCGCCTTGACGAGGATCTTGATCCGCGCCTTGTATTTGTTGTCGCGACGGCCATAACGGTTGTACACCCGCAGGATGGCGTCGAGGTAGCTCAACAGGTCCTGCCATGGCAGGAATTCGTTGATGAAGGCGCCGACCACCGGGGTACGGCCCAGGCCACCGCCGACCAGCACACGGAAGCCCAGCTCGCCGGCGGCGTTGTGAACCGGCTCCAGGCCGATGTCGTGGACTTCGATGGCCGCACGGTCAGCGGTCGAACCGTTGACGGCGATCTTGAACTTGCGCGGCAGGTAGGCGAATTCCGGGTGGAATGTAGTCCACTGACGGACGATTTCGCACCATGGGCGTGGGTCGATCAGTTCATCGGCAGCGACACCGGCGAACTGGTCGGTGGTGACGTTGCGCAGGCAGTTGCCGCTGGTCTGGATCGCGTGCATCTGCACGGTGGCCAGTTCCGCGAGGATGTCCGGGATGTCTTCCACCGCCGGCCAGTTGAACTGCACGTTCTGCCGGGTACTGATGTGGGCGTAGCCCTTGTCGTAGTCACGGGCAATCTTGGCCATCATGCGCACCTGACGGGAAGTCAGTTGGCCGTAAGGCACCGCCACGCGCAACATCGGCGCAAAACGCTGGATGTAGAGGCCATTTTGCAGGCGCAGGGGGCGGAATTCTTCTTCGCTCAGCTCGCCTGCCAGATAGCGTCGGGTCTGATCACGGAACTGCTTGACGCGGTCCTCGATGATCCGCTGATCGTACTCGTCGTATACGTACATATAAGTCCTGTTCTCAGGCTTTGGGCTACTCGGAAAACGCTGCGTTTTCGCTTGCTGGAGTCCGATGGTGCCTCGGCAATTACGCGCGCACGGCCGCGCACTCCCTAACGGAGCCGGGGCAATATACCCGTTTGCAGTTATGCGCAAAAGTGATGTTTGAGTATATGTAAAGAACCAAATCGCCTAACGAGAATAGTTGTTGATTAACCCACATTTGTCGCGGGGACAATCATCGTCTTAACTGTGATCGAGTCTTTCTGCAATCACCGATAAAACCGACAAGAGGCGATGCAATGAGCAATCCGACCAAGGCAAGAAAAAGCGATAGCAGTGTCGATGCATGGGCCATTCTGTTCCTGATTATTCTGGTAGTAGGGACGGCGGTATTCTGGGTCAGTCATCAGTAAACGACCGATCCGGGTCCGCTTCCGACGATTGTCGGACAAAAAACGGGATCAGGCGTCAATAGCCGCTGATTAGGGGGCTATAATGCGCGGCCATTTTTCCTTGGGCCCGGATCATTCATGTTGAAGTTTTTCCACCTCAGCCTTCTGCTGTTCGGTGCGGTTTTCGGCTCTGCGGCCCGGGCCGAGTCGGTGCTGTTCCTCAATCCTGGGTCAACTCAGGAAGCCTTCTGGGTCAGCTATTCGCAATTCATGCAGGCGGCCGCCCGCGACCTGGGCGTCGATTTGCAGATTCTCTATTCCCAGCGCCAGCCGGAATTCACCCTGGCTCAGGCCAGAGTTGCCCTGCAGGGACCGAATCGTCCCGACTATCTGGTATTCGTCAACGAGCAGTACGTGGCGCCGCAGATCCTGCGTATGGCGGAGGGCAGCGGGGTCAAGCTGTTCATGGTCAACGCGGTGCTCACCCCCGATCAGCAGGCGCTGATCGGCGAGCGTGCCGATCGCATCGGCAGCCTGGTGCCGAATGACGAGGAGGGCGGCTACCTGATGATGAAGGAGCTGATTCGCCTGCATCCGCCGGTGGCGCGGGGCGAACAGATTGAAGTACTGGCGTTTTCCGGCCTGAAGATCACCCCGTCAGCGCAATTGCGCGAGCAGGGCATGCAACGCGCCTTGGCCGAGTATCCGCAGGTACGACTGCGGCAACTAGTGTACAGCGGCTGGACCCGGCAACGTGCCTACGAGCAGGCGCGGCAACTGGTCAGCCGTTATCCGAAGGTGTCGCTGGTGTGGGCAGCCAATGATGAAATGGCCTTCGGTGCGATGCATGCGTTTGCCGAAGCCGGCAAAGTCCCTGGCAAGGATGTGCTGTTCAGCGCGGTCAATACCTCACCCGAGGCGTTGCAGGCGGTGGTCGATGGACGCTTGAGCGCGCTGGTGGGCGGTCACTTCACGCTGGGTGGCTGGGCGCTGGTGGAATTGCATGATTACGATCAGGGCGTCGATCTGGACCGGTATGGCGGACGTGACCGGCAACTGTCGCTGCTGCAACTGATCGACAAGCATCAGGCACAGCAAATGCTGGCCATGGGCGCCGCGCCGGATTACGGCGTGAGTTTTCGCAAGTTGTCGGCCAAGGAGCGTCCCGCGTCCTATCGCTACCCGTTCAGCCTGCAGATCCTGATGCACTGAACCCTGTCAGACCCCGGCGAAATGCAGCACCAGTTTGACGATGGCAAACAGCGTCAAGGCGAACACGGCGGTGAAACCGATCCCCAGGATCACAAAATGGCTGGGCTTGCCATGGGTGAAGTCCCTTGCCCGGTTCTTCCCGCTTTGCACGCCGAATGCCGCAGCCATCACGCTGTGCAGCATCTGCCAGAAGCTCGGTGGCTTGTTGTCGACTGGATCGTCCATAAATCCCCCGTCCGAAAGGCTGTCCCGACAGCATAGTCAATCCAGCGGGTTGTGCCGTGGTCGCACGCGGGCTCATGACTTGTCCGGTAACACGTCCACGCCAATACGATAACTATGTACCGCAGATCACCGTGGCGGACATGGTGTCCTGTCCTCCCATTTTTCAGGAGAGACAGGATGTCCACTCATCCCCCGACATTGCCCCGCACGCCGGTCAGCGCCAGCCTTCACGGCAAGCGGCTGGAGCAGCTGATCCCCGATTGGCTGATTGCCGCTTCGCCCGCACGGCGAGCCGCGATGAAAGCAGCCAGTACCCGGCCAGCGCACGGCTATCACCCTTTCCCGAATGATCAGCAACAAGCCTTGAAAGAGCGGGTCACGGCGGCCTTTGTCGCCCAGAGCCGACTCGACAGAACCATGGCCGGCCTTGAAAGCGTCGATGCATTTGCCCAGGCGCTGCTCGGCAAGGCACTCAAGGACCAGTTCAA
Organism: Pseudomonas sp. JAI115; assembly: GCF_014200835.1. Taxonomy (NCBI): domain Bacteria; kingdom Pseudomonadati; phylum Pseudomonadota; class Gammaproteobacteria; order Pseudomonadales; family Pseudomonadaceae; genus Pseudomonas; species Pseudomonas sp. JAI115. Next base: position 329,099 of record NZ_JACHCY010000001.1, on the reverse strand, counting down.
CGTCACGGTCGATCTCGGCAAGACCTTGCTGTGTCTCAGACGGCCCCTCGAACTCGGGGTGCTGGAAGTGGAAGTTTCCACGTTCGAAGTGTTGAAGCTGCCCTTGCTGCAAGCGGCATTGCACAACTTCGAGGCTTCGGAATGTGAAGCCGGTGCCTATCACGCCAGATCCGGTTTCGTGGTCGAGACGGCAACCCCGGGCGAGTTTCAGGCAGTAGACATCGGCATCACGGTCAGGCAGTTTCTGACGCTGTGTCGTTCGCTGGACGTCGGTGCCCGTTATCAGGCAAGGATCAAAGCGTTTTTCGAGAAAACCGACACCTTGCGCCGGCACTTCATTGCCAGCCAGAAAACCGCGTTGCGTGCCGCCGCTGAATGGGCGCTGCTGAAACAGGACATCGAGCCCGCCGACTACCGGATGATTCTGTCGGTGGTGGACGGCCAGATCCATCCGCAGCTCGGCGGCAAGGCCGTGTGGTTTCGCGACCTGAGCCTGATGAAGCGGCGGATGACCGGTTGCGTGGTCTTCAGCATCAGCGAGCGCTACCGCTACACCAACGAGTTCATCGTCTACATTCCCCATGACCCACAACACCCGCTCAAGCGCTACACCATGGCGCAGATGCGTGAGGTGTTCAAACGCAAGTTCACCGCTGCTGACCCTACGGCTTCCGCGCCAGGCCCGACCGCTTACCAGCAGTTTTTCAGTCAGTTCGTGGCTTATGCCGACCGCCCTTACTATTTCAGTCAGTTCACCCAAAAGGCTGTGGACTCCCCGAGTGATCCGTTGCATTCGATCTGGGTCAAGGTCGCGCAGCTGATACCGCCATTGTCGACCATCGCGCGGATCAAGGAGCTGCCACCCGAAGCCCCCGGCAAGCGCGAGCCGCAGCCTGACCCGTTTCTCGACCCGTTGCCAACCACGCGCAAAGGCGCGGCCGGGATCTGGGCCGACAACACTGATCTGTGGCAGTACCTCTATGAGCAGCACCAGGCTAAATTCATCGCCGATGCGAAGGCCCACGCCGTCCCCACAGCAGACGTCGACGCCCGGGTACGCGCAGAAAAACTCAGTCATCTGCTCGAACTCGGCATGATGGCGTTGAATATGGTGTCGATGTTCGTCCCGGTACTGGGCGAAATCATGATGACCGTGATGGCCGGGCAACTGCTCTATGAATCATTCGAAGGTGCCATCGAATGGTCGGAAGGTGATCGCCAGGCCGCCAAGGCGCATCTGGTCGATGTGGCGCAGAACCTGGCGCTGATTGGCTTGATGGGCGCGATCGGCAAGGGTGCTGGCCGAATCCAGGCGGCCTCCGCCGAGCCCGTGATCGAGCACTTGCACCCGGTCGAGCGACCTGATGGTTCGGTCCGCCTGTGGAAGCCTGACCTCGATGCTTACGTCAGTGACAGTGTTCTGCCGGCGAGTGCCGCGCCCGATGCGCAGGGCGTGTATCGATTCGACGGCAAGACCTTCATTCGCCAGCAGGGCAAGGTCTACCAGACGCACTACGACGAGACCCTGAAAAGCTGGCGCATCCGCCACCCGCATGATCCTGCCGCGTATCAACCGATCCTTGAGCACAATCGACTGGGGGCCTGGCGCCACAGCCTGGAGCGACCGCTGAGCTGGGATCGACTGACCCTGCTGCGGCGCATCGGGCATTCGACTGAGGCGTTTTCGGATGCGCAACTGCTCGAAATCGCCGATGTCAGTGGTGTCAGTGATGAGGCGCTGCGTCAGATGCACCTCGATCATCAGCCAGCGCCACTGGCCCTGGCCGACACGTTGCGTTTGTATGAGACGGAGCAGCAGGTCGGGCGGCTGATTGATCAGGTCGAACGAGGAACCAGACTGGATGATTCGTATCTGCTGACGCTGCCGATGCTCACACAGATGCCGCGCTGGCCGAGCGGAAAGATTCTGCAAGTCTTCGGCGGAGCGCAGTTGTCGGGTCCCAGCCGGCTGTTCGGCGCGGAATCGGGCTCAATCGAGGGCCAGACGCATACACCGATCCAGGTGACCCGCGCCGAAGTGCTCGACGGCCAATTGCCTGAGCGTATTCTGGCCGCGCTGGATGAGCCGCAAACACGTTGGCTGCTGGGCGCCGAGCCGGCGCGTGTGGTCGAATCCCGGCCGCTGGAACTGCGCAAACAGATCGCCGATTACCTGCGCACCCGGCAACCGGCGATGTTCGACAGGCTCTATGACGAGCCCGCGTTGAACGACCGGCGAATCGCCAGGCTGCAAGCCGCGACACCGGGGTTGGGCAGTTCGGCGGCAATCCGCGTGCTGCTGGAGGCGAACGCCGAGGAGCTGGCGCGCCTGCAAAGCGGCAAGCGGGTGCCGTTGCGCCTGCTGGAGATCTCCCGTGAGTTTGCCCGGCAGCGCCGCTTCAACCACGCGGTCGCCGGCCTGCACATGGAGAATACCGGCGGCAGCGAAAGCCAATGGCTGGCCTTGCGCGCCTTGGAACGACTGCCGGGCTGGTCGGACGAGGTGCGTCTCGAGGTGCGCGAAGGTAGCCTCGACGGGCCGTTGATTGACAGCGTCGGCAGCGAAAGTGCCGGCGAAACCAAGTATCTGGTCAAGCGCGGGCCGGTCTATCAGGCGTACAACGAGCGCGGCGAAGCGCTCAACAGTGTTCCGCGTCACGGCGACAACTTTTTTGCGTCAATCCTCCATGCGTTGCCCGATCAGTCGCGACAGGCCCTGGGTTTTGTCCAGGTTACGCGCAGCGCCGGACTGCGTCGGGCACTGATCGGGTATGTGGCCCGACACCGTGCCGAACTGGCGCGACTGGCGAGCAGACGCCATGGCCACAAGAAGCGCTTCAAGGCGCCGGTGCGGGTACGCCAGCACGGGTTGGGTTATTACGCCAGCGGTCGCGGCGAAGGCGTCAATCCGTTGCTGGTGACGCGCGTGCAGGATGTGTATCCGGCGCTAACGGATCAGCAGGCGGGCGGGTTCATTCTCAAACAACTGGCCGCCGGGCGGACTGACGCGCAGATCTACGAGCTGTTGCAAAGGCGCCTGCGTGAATGGCAGGAACTCGAATCGACGCTGGCGCAATGGGAAGGTGTGCCGGCCCCGGAGCCGACGCTGGAGTCGATGATCGGCGGCCGATCCAGCGTGGTGCGCAGCCTCAAGCAGAGCTGGCGCAATTCGCCGCTGGCCGATAGCCGCGTGAGTGCCGCACGACTCGATCTGACCTGCGACGACCCGTTGCCGGTGCTGGCCGCGGATTTTTCGCATGTGCGCGATCTGCGAGTCAGGGGGCGGTGCATCACCGATGCCAACGTCGATGAACTGTTGGGCAATTTCCCCAGGCTCAAGGCGCTGCGCATCAACGCCACCGCAGAAGCGTTCACTAACGTGCCGGTGGTGTTGCAGACCTTGCCGGAATTCACTGACCTGACGCTTTACAGCGCAATGCCCTATGCCGCCGATATGCCGGTACGCCTGGCTCAATTGACCCGGCTGGAAGCTTTGAGTGTCAGCACCTCGAGCTATCAGCCGCTGGCCTTCGACGTCAGCGGCATGCGTAACCTGCGCACACTGGAAATCGTCGCCTATTCATTGTTCGACTGGCCTGCGGGTGCGCTGGAGTTACCGGCCCTGGAGCGTCTGAACCTCAGGGACACCGGAATCAGCACCGTGCCGGCAACACTGTTGCAGGGGCATGGAAAACTCTGGTCGGGGCTGTCGCTGGACTGGTCAAGATTCTCCCGGGAAAACTTCACGGGCGTGTACGAATACGTCAAGACCCATCCAGAACACCTGATCGATCGAGAGACGATGGTCAGGGATTATTGCCGCGGCGAGTTGCGGCGCCTGGGCGAGGGCGTGAATCAGTCACCCGAGGGGGTGTTCAATCGTTTCTTCGAGCAATGGCCGGACGAGCAGCAGCGTTTCACCGCGATCAATGCCTTGAGCGATCAATATGCTGCGCTGGATAGCCAGCTCAATCAGTGGCAGCAGCGCGTGGTGGTGTCGGCAGAATCGCTGCGCGAACTTGTCGCGCGATCAAACCTGGCCCATGTCCTCAAAACCAGTTGGCGCAAGGGCATGTTCAAACGCTACGACGCGACCATCAGTGCTTCGACCCTGGACTTGTCGGGGCTGATGCTCAGCGAACTGCCGGCATTACCCGCTGACGCATTTGCGCATGTACGCACGCTGCTGCTCAGTGGCCAGCGCGTTGCAGCCGTGCAGATGCGCGGTTTCCTCAGTGCGTTCAGCGAAGTACGAACCCTTGATCTGAGTGACAATGCCTTGCACGAATGGCCGATCGAGTCGCAAAGCCTTTCTCGCCTGGTGCACCTGGATCTGGCCGACAACCAGTTGACCGACGCTTCAGGCCTGGAGCGCGGATTGAGTGAATTGCCTGCGCTCGAACAGTTGAATCTGCGGAACAATCCGCTAAGCGAACTGAACGTTGGCAGCCAGCAGCGTTTGAAGGCCCTCGACCTGCAGGCAACGCACCTGCAACAGTGGCCGACAGGGGCCGAAGGTCTGCCGCAACTGGCGTGGCTGGATCTGCGCGACACCCGTATCAGCACGCTGCCGCCTGCCGTACTCGAGAGCACCGCACTGCTCAATATCAACCTGACCGGTGCGCCGCTGACCGCAGCGGCGTCGGCTGAACTGCGTCTGGCGCAACTGCGGCTCGAGCACACCCTCGGCCTGCCTGCCGGCGCGCTGGATGCGTTTGCCCGGCAGCCGGTGCCGGCGACTTTTCCGCCGGCGGAGAACGGTTTGTCAGTGGCCCGCCAGTTGCTGCCGCTGACGCAGGCACCTGTCAGTACCGGGCTGACACGGATGCGCCAGAACCTGCAGCGAGTGCAGCCGGCCCTTACCGATGAACAAACCACGCAATTGATCGAGGCGCTGCGCAATGAGGGTGCGACCGAAGTGCAGATCAGCGAGCGGATCACCGGTTGGAGTCAGACCTTTGAAACCCTCGTTCGCCAACTCAATGGCTGGCTGTATACCCGGGAAACCCGTGGCGTCGATTGGGTCATCTCCTCGCAATCACGCAGTCTGGCGGCGTGGCGCATCCTCACCTGCTGGCGCGCACGGTTATCGGTTGCCGGGGTCGATGCGGTTCTGGATCTCAACGGCCTGCAATTGGGCGATCTGCCGCCGCTGCCTGAGGACTTTGGGCATGTCGGCAGTTTGAACCTGACAGGCACACGAGTGACGGCCGAGGGCAGCAACGGCTTTCTCAAGGCTTTCACCCGCCTGCGCAGTCTGACCCTCAGTGGCAATGAGCTCGCAGCGCTGCCTGATGTCGTCGGGCAAATGCCGGAGCTTGAGCGACTCGAGCTGGCCAGCAACAACTTCAGTGACACCGAGCAGCTGTATGCCGCGCTGTCCGGTCTGCAGCATCTGCAGGCACTGGACCTGAGCTACAACCCTCTCGATGCGTTCGACGTCAGTTACTTCGAGCATTTGCAAAGTCTGGATCTGCGCAACAACAACCTGGCCGAATGGCCGGCCGGGACGCTGGATGCGCAGCACCTGCGGACACTCAACCTCAGTCGCAACGACATCACCGCCATCCCCGAACAGGCGCTGGACGGTCAGCACGATGAGCTGATGGACGGCACCGACCTGACTGACAACTACAACCTGTCGGAGGAGTCGCTTGAAAGGCTCAGAACCTATCAAGCTGCGGGTAACCGCCCGCGAGTGCTTGGTTTTTCCAGTTCCGATCTGGAGGAAATGGCTGACGACGTTGCCGGCGGGCTGAGTGAAACCACCGACAGCATCGAGTCCGACGAAACCCTCCCGGGCGAACAGGCCCATGCGCAACAGAAAGCGCCGTGGCTGGCGAATCTGCCGGCGGATCAGGCGTTGGCACGCGACAAGCTCTGGGATCAACTCGCTGCCGAACCGGATAGCGCGGCATTCTTCCATTTGCTTGATCGATTGCAGGACACCCAAGAGTTTCGCGTGGCCAACGCCGATCTGACCCGACGGGTGTGGATGGTCATGGAAGCGGCGGCGGCCAACAGTGAGCTGCGCGAGGTGATTTTCGCCGGTTCGTCCACACACGGGACTTGCGTGGACGGGCGCATCCTTACGTTCAGTGGTCTGGAGAGTAAGGTCTTCACCTACAACGCCTTGCTCGATTTGCCGGCGGGCCGCCCGGGAATCCGCGGCGAGGCCTTGTTGTCGCTGTCGCGGCAGCTGTTTCGGCTGGACAAGGTCGATGAGCTGGCAAAAGCGGCGGCTGCTCGCAGTGGCTTCGACGAGGCCGAAGTACGCCTCGGTTACCGGATCGGTCTGACCGGGGGCTGGGACGATGGACTGGAGTTGCCCGGGCAGCCGAAAAACATGAAATTTGCCTCCGGTGTCACCCCGCAGCAGTTGGTCAATGCGCGGGCCGAGGTGGTCAGCGCGGAACGCTCCGAGAGATTTCTGGAGGACCTGATCCAGCGCGATTACTGGCTGGACTATCTCAAGGAGCAGCAGCCCGAAGCGTTCAGGCAAATGGATGAACTGCAGTTGATGGAGGAGGGCGAGGACGAAGGTCTGAGTGCTGACGATCCGCTGTATCTGAGCAGGTTGTTCGACCAGGCGGCCGCGCGAAATGCCAGGCTCATCGAATTGTCGCGAGAGGAGATTGAACGGATCGGTTTGTCTGCCGGCAACGCACAACGGCCCGGTACATCCGGGCCATTGTCAGGCGGGTAAAACCCGCTGAACGGTCAGTCCCTGGCGGGTCCGGGGACTGAGCGTTGCGCTTATTCGTCGTAACCGAGGTTCGGCGCCAGCCAGCGCTCGGTCACGCTCAGCTCCTGACCTTTGCGCGAGGTGTAGCTCTGCACCTGATCCTTGTCGACCTTGCCCACGGCAAAGTACTGCGCCTGCGGATGAGCGAAGTACCAGCCGCTGACCGCTGCCGCCGGGAACATCGCGTAATGCTCGGTAAGGAACACGCCGCTGCGGCCCGCGCGCATTTCGCTGGCTTCAGGATCGAGCAGGGTGAACAGCGTGGCTTTCTCGGTGTGATCCGGGCAGGCCGGGTATCCCGGTGCCGGACGGATACCGGAATACTGCTCTTTGATCAGCGCGTCGTTGTCCAGCACCTCATCCTTGGCGTAACCCCAGTGCTCTTTGCGCACTTGCTGGTGCAACCATTCCGCGCAGGCCTCGGCCAGACGGTCGGCCAGTGCCTTGACCATGATCGAGTTGTAATCGTCGCCAGCGTCCTGATAGGCCTTGGCGACTTCTTCGGCGCCGATGCCGGCGGTGGTGATGAAACCACCGACGTAGTCGGTCACTTCGCTGTCTTTCGGTGCAACGAAGTCGGCCAGCGAGAAATTCGGCTTGCCGTCGGTCTTGATGGTCTGCTGGCGCAGGTGATGCAGGCGCGCCATAGGCTTGCCGTCATCGCCGTACAGTTCGATGTCGTCGTCATGCACCTGGTTGGCCGGCCAGAAACCGAACACCGCCCGGGCGCTGATCAGCTTCTCGTCGATCAGCTTGGTGAGCATCTCGCGCGCGTCCTTGTACAGCGCGGTGGCCGCTTCACCGACCACTTCGTCTTCGAGGATGCGCGGGAATTTGCCGGCCAGGTCCCAGGAGATGAAGAACGGCGTCCAGTCGATGTACTCGGCCAGAACGTTGAGGTCGATGTTGTCCAGCACGCGGGTGCCGGTGAAGGTCGGTTTGACCGGCGTGTAGCTGGCCCAGTCGAACTGTGGCTTCTTGGCAATCGCCGCCGCGTAGCTCAGGCGCTCGGTACGGGCGCTGCGGTTGGCGGTGCGCTCACGTACATCGACGTATTCCAGACGGGTCTTCTCGACGAAACCGGCCTTGAGTTCCTTGGACAGCAACTGCGTCGCGACACCGACCGCACGCGAGGCGTCGGTCACGTAGACCACCGCATCGTTGCTGTACTTCGGCTCGATCTTCACGGCGGTGTGCGCCTTGGACGTGGTCGCGCCGCCGATCATCAGCGGCAAATGGAAATCCTGACGCTGCATTTCGCGGGCCACGTGGACCATCTCGTCCAGCGACGGAGTGATCAGCCCGGACAGGCCAATGATGTCGCACTTCTCTTCCTTGGCGACCTGGAGGATTTTCTCCGCCGGGACCATCACGCCGAGGTCGACGATGTCGTAGCCGTTGCAACCCAGCACCACACCGACGATGTTCTTGCCGATGTCGTGCACGTCGCCCTTTACCGTGGCCATCAGAATCTTGCCCTTGGCTTCCGGCTTGTCGCCTTTTTCCAGTTCGATGAACGGGATCAGATGCGCCACGGCCTGCTTCATTACGCGGGCGGATTTCACCACCTGCGGCAGGAACATTTTGCCGGCGCCGAACAGGTCGCCGACGATGTTCATGCCGGACATCAGCGGGCCTTCGATGACTTCGATCGGGCGGGCGAACGACTGGCGCGACTCTTCGGTGTCTTCGACGATGTGGGTGGTGATGCCCTTGACCAGCGCGTGCTCCAGACGCTTGTTGACGTCCCAGCTGCGCCACTCTTCGGTCTCGGCTTCCTTGACGCTGCCGTCGCCCTTGTACTTGTCGGCGATGGCGAGGAGGGCGTCGGTGCCTTCCGGTGTGCGGTTGAGGATCACGTCTTCGACGGCGTCGCGCAGCTCCTGCGGGATCTGGTCGTAGATTTCCAGCTGACCGGCGTTGACGATACCCATGGTCAGGCCGGCGCGGATCGCGTACAGCAGGAACACCGAGTGAATCGCTTCACGCACCGGGTTGTTGCCACGGAACGAGAACGACACGTTGGACACGCCGCCGGAACTCAGCGCATACGGCAGCTCGTCGCGGATGTAGGCACAGGCGTTGATGAAGTCCACAGCGTAGTTGTTGTGTTCTTCGATGCCGGTGGCCACGGCGAAGATGTTCGGGTCGAAGATGATGTCTTCCGGCGGGAAGCCGACTTCGTTGACCAGAATGTCGTAGGAGCGTTTGCAGATTTCTTTCTTGCGCGCTTCGGTGTCGGCCTGGCCGGCTTCGTCGAACGCCATCACCACCACCGCAGCGCCGTAGCGTTTGCACAGTTTGGCGTGATGGATGAACTGCTCGACGCCTTCTTTCATGCTGATTGAGTTGACGATGCCCTTGCCCTGAATGCACTTCAGACCGGCTTCGATCACTTCCCATTTCGAGGAGTCGATCATGATCGGCACGCGGGAGATGTCCGGCTCACCGGCGATCAGATTGAGGAAGGTCACCATGGCCTTCTTCGAATCGAGCATGCCTTCGTCCATGTTGATGTCGATCACCTGCGCGCCGGCCTCGACCTGCTGCAGGGCGACTTCCAGGGCTTCGGTGTAGTTGTCTTCACGGATCAGACGGGCGAACTTGGCGGAACCGGTGATGTTGGTACGCTCGCCGACGTTGACGAACAACGAGCTGCGATCGATGGTGAACGGTTCCAGACCGGACAGGCGGCAAGCCTTGGGAATGTCCGGAATCTGTCGCGGCGCGTAACCGGCGACGGCTTTGGCGATGGCTTCGATATGGCCCGGGGTGGTGCCGCAGCAACCGCCGACGATGTTGAGGAAACCGCTCTGGGCAAATTCTTCGATGACCTTGGCGGTGTCCACCGGCAACTCGTCGTACTCGCCGAACTCGTTCGGCAAACCGGCGTTCGGGTGCGCGGAAACGTGAGTGCTGGCCTTGTTCGACAGCTCTTCCAGGTAGGGGCGCAGCTCACTGGCGCCGAGCGCGCAGTTGAGGCCGACCGAGATTGGCTTGGCGTGGGCCACCGAGTTCCAGAATGCTTCGGTGGTCTGGCCCGACAGGGTACGGCCGGACGCATCGGTGATGGTCCCGGAAATCATGATCGGCAGTTCGATGTGCAGCTCTTCGAACACCCCTTGCACGGCGAAGATTGCGGCTTTGGCGTTGAGCGTGTCGAAGATGGTTTCGATCAGGATCAGATCGACGCCGCCTTCGATCAGGCCTTTGGTGGCCTCGGTGTAGTTCTCCACCAGTTCATCGAAAGTGACGTTGCGGTAGCCGGGGTTGTTCACGTCAGGCGACAGCGAGCAGGTGCGGCTGGTCGGGCCGAGTACGCCGGCGACGAAGCGCGGCTTGTCCGGGTTCTCGGCGGTCTTGGCGTCGGCCACCTTGCGCGCCAGTCGCGCGCCTTCTACGTTTAATTCGTACGCCAGCTCTTCCATGCCGTAGTCGGCCATGGAAATGCGCGTGGCGTTGAAGGTGTTGGTTTCCAGAATGTCGGCGCCGGCATCCAGATAGGCCTTTTCGATGCCGCCGATCACGTCCGGACGGGTAATCACCAGCAGGTCGTTGTTGCCCTTGACATCACTCGGCCAGTCAGCGAAGCGTTTGCCGCGATAATCCTGCTCTTCGAGCTTGTAGCTCTGGATCATCGTGCCCATGCCGCCGTCGAGAATCAGGATGCGCTCTTTGAGGGCTTGCTTGAGAGCTTGAAGGCGGACGCTGCGATCGGACATTGGGACTACTCGAAAAGACCATGACGAAGGGCCGGGATCATAACAAACCTGTGCGCTTTTGGAGCACGTGCTGCTTTTGCATGAATATCGTTCATGTTGGTACGAGCGTCATACTGTAGAATCGCGGGCGTTTTTTTCACGATCGGGATCATGGGCATGTCGTACCGCGTCATCAGCATTTTCTTGCTGTTCTTAAGCTGGGGCGCCATTGCGCAGGAACCCGCGATCTCACCTTCTATTTCATATACGCGTGACATCCAGCCAATCTTCACCGAGAAGTGTGTGGCCTGCCATGCCTGCTACGACTCGGCGTGCCAGCTCAATCTGGGCAGCGGCGAAGGCGCAGGGCGGGGCGCAAGCAAGATGCCGGTCTACGACGGCGAACGCACTCAGGCGGCGCCGACCACGCGGCTGTTCTACGACGCCTTCGGCAAACGTGCCTGGCAGCAGAAGGGCTTTTATTCAGTACTCGATGCCCAGGGCAGCCAGGCGGCGCTGATGGCGCGGATGCTGGAACTGGGCCACAAAACCCCGCTGACCCCGAATGCCAAGCTGCCGGAAGACATCGTGCTCGGCCTGCAACGGGAAAACATGTGCGCGATGCCCGCCGAGTTTGACGGCTATGCCGGCGCCCACCCGAAAGAAGGCATGCCGCTGGCGGTGACCGGCCTGACCGATCAGCAATACCAGACCCTGCAGCGCTGGCTGGCGTCCGGTGCGCCGATCGACGAGCAGGGGTTGACGCCGAGCGCCAAAGAAGCGCTGCAAATCGTCCAGTGGGAAAACCTGCTCAATGCGCCGGGCGCGCGGCAGAGTCTGGTCGGGCGCTGGCTGTTCGAACACTGGTTCCTCGCGCATATCTATTTCAAGGACGGTGAGCCGGGGCACTACTTCCAGTGGGTGCGTTCGCGCACGCCGACAGGGCAGCCGATCGACCTGATCGCCACCCGCCGCCCGAATGACGATCCGGGCACTCAGGTGTATTACCGCTTGTGGCCGGTGCAAGGGGTGATCGTGCACAAGACCCACATCACCTATCCGCTGAGTGCGGCGAAGATGGCGCGGGTCAAGAGTCTGTTCTACAGCGGCAACTGGCAGGTCAACGCGCTGCCGGGTTACGGCCCGCAGAGCCGAGCCAACCCGTTCGCCACCTTCGAGGCGATTCCGGCGCAGGCGCGTTATCAGTTCATGCTCGATAACGCTGAATACTTCGTCCGCACCTTCATTCGCGGGCCGGTGTGCCGTGGGCAGATTGCGACGGATGTGATCCGCGATAACTTCTGGGCGCTGTTCCAGGCGCCGGAACATGATCTTTACATCACCGACCCCAACTATCGCGGCCAGGCCACGCCGTTGCTGGCAATGCCCGGGCAGAACGACGACGTCGGCAGTGTGCTGAGCCTGTGGCACAACTACCGCAACAAGCGCAACGAATACGAAGCCCTGCGCCGCGACAGTTACGCCGAACTGCCGGCTCCGAGCTGGTCAACCCTGTGGGCCGGCAACGACAACGCGCTGCTGAGCATTTTCCGCCACTTCGACAGTGCGTCGGTGACCAAAGGCCTGATCGGCGAAGTGCCACAGACCCTGTGGCTGTTCGACTATCCACTGCTGGAGCGCACCTATTATCAGTTGGCGGTCAACTTCGATGTGTTCGGCAACGTCTCCCATCAGGCGCAGACCCGTCTGTATTTCGACCTGATCCGCAACGGCGCCGAGCAGAACTTCCTGCGCCTGATGCCGGCCGATTCCCGCGAGGACTACCTCGACGATTGGTACCAAAGCAGCGGCCAGTTCAAGATGTGGCTCGACTATGAGGCGATCGACGACGACAAACCGACCGCGCTGAAACTCGATCCGAAGGACCCGAAATACGACTTCGCCATGCAGTTGCTGGCGCGTTACGGCGACCTGAATGCGCGGCCGGATCCGATCAATCGCTGTGACGGCGCCTATTGCTCGCGACCGAATATCGACCCGGCGCTACAGAACGCCGAGCAGGCGCTGAGTCGCCTGACCTCGCGTCCGGCCGGCGGTTTGAAGGTGATCGACCAATTGCCGGAAGCAACCATGCTGCGCATCGAATCTCGCAGCGGCAAACGCGAGATGTACAGCCTGCTGCGCAACCGTGCGCACAGTAACGTGGCGTTCCTGTTGGGCGAGTCGCTGCGCTATCAGCCAGGGCTGGACACCTTGACCATCTACCCGGGCGTACTGAGCAGCTATCCGAATTTCATCTTCAACATTCCAGCCGAACAAGTGCCGGAGTTTGTCGATGCCATGGAGAATGCCAAGGATGCCGATCGTTTCGAGAAAATCGTCGAACGCTGGGGGATTCGCCGCAGTCATCCGCAATTCTGGTTCTATTTCCACGACCTGAGCCAATACCTCCACGAAACCGATCCGGTGGAAGAGGGCGTGCTGGACATGAACCGCTACCAGAATCTTTGATCGTTTGAGACCAACCTGCTGTCCCAATTCCAAGCAACACCGCACATTCCCTGTAGGAGTGAGCCTGCTCGCGATGGCGTCAGTCCATTCAGAATGGTTGTCGCCTGACATGCCGTCATCGCGAGCAGGCTCACTCCTACAAGGGGTCGGTGGTGGTTTTGAGAGTTGTGGACAGGAGCCGATCATGTTGATTTCAGTGCAGGCCCTGCGGGCGCTTGCCGCGTGGACGGTGGTCTGTCACCACTTCATGCAGATTTTCTTCGACTTCAAGGCGCGCGGCCCGGTCGGGCAGTTCTTCATCGACAAAGGCGCAGTCGGCGTCGATGTTTTCTTCGTCATCAGTGGTCTGGTGATTTTCCTCTCCACCGAAAGCAAAGCACTGCCGCCCGCGCGCTTCCTGCTGTACCGACTTTTTCGCATCGTCCCGGCGTACTGGCTGTACACGCTGTTGATGGCGTTGCTGGTGCTGTTCGCCCGGCCAATGTTGCCGGATCAGACGGTGGACTGGGCGCATTTCCTCGCGTCGCTGTTATTCATTCCTGCGCAAAACCCCGGCGGCTACGGGATTTATCCGACGCTGAATGTCGGCTGGACGCTCAACTACGAAATGCTCTTCTATGTGTTGTTTGCATGCGCGCTGGTGTTCCGCTGGCAGGTGCGCTTGCTGGTGGTCGCCGCGTTGCTGTTTTCGGTGTGTCAGGCGTTCGGCTGGCTCAACGAGTTTTACCGTTCCGACATCGTCTACGAGTTTCTGCTGGGGATCGGCATTGGCGTGCTCTATCGCCGGGGCTGGATTGGCGCCGGCCTGTGGCTGCCGCTGTTGGCGATGAGCGCTGCGATGATGGCGATCTATCACTTGGCACCGGCGCCAAGGTTATTGAACTGGGGCGTGCCGAGCGCGGTGCTGGTGATGGCTTGCATGGCGCTGGAGCGCTACGTCGAGCGCAATCGGGTGATGAAATGGCTCGGTGACTGTTCCTATTCGGTGTATCTGATGCACGTGTTGGTGTTGTCGGTTGGTGGTTTTATCGCGCGACGCTACGGAATCAACCCGTATCTGATGTTCATCGTCTGCGCTCTGGCGATTGGTGTGGGGTCATGGTTGAGCTACGAATGGGTGGAAAAACGCAGCTATCAGTGGCTTAAAGCGCGGATCGATGGCGAACCGATGCGCGCACCTGTCGAGAATCTTTCCCGACAAAAATACTAGGACTTTGTCCGGCGCAATGATTGGCGTAAACTGCGCCCAAGCCTGCGAGGAGTTTCCATGACCGCTATTACCATTACCGACGCCGCCCACGATTACCTGGCTGATCTGCTCTCCAAGCAGAACACTCCAGGCATCGGCATCCGCGTCTTCATCACCCAGCCTGGCACCCAGTACGCCGAAACCTGCATTGCCTACTGCAAGCCGGGCGAAGAAAAACCTGAAGATACCGCGCTGGGGCTGAAAAGCTTCACCGCCTATATCGATTCGTTCAGCGAAGCGTTCCTTGACGACGCCGTCGTCGATTACGCCACCGACCGCATGGGCGGCCAACTGACCATCAAGGCGCCAAACGCCAAAGTCCCGATGGTCAATGCCGACAGCCCGGTCAACGAGCGCATCAACTACTACCTGCAAACCGAAATCAACCCGGGGCTGGCCAGCCACGGCGGTCAGGTCAGCCTGATCGATGTGGTCGAGGACGGCATCGCCGTGTTGCAGTTCGGTGGTGGTTGCCAAGGCTGCGGCCAGGCCGATGTGACCCTGAAGGAAGGCATCGAGCGCACCTTGCTCGAACGTATTCCAGAGCTCAAAGGTGTGCGCGACGTGACCGACCACACGCAGAAAGAAAACGCCTACTACTGAGTAAGGTGTTCACTGCGAACACGAAAAACGGCGCCCCGTGAGCGCCGTTTTTTTTTGCGCTTGATTAATGAGTGCCTGTTTATTGTGTGGCGAGGGGATTTATCCCCGATGGGTTGCGAAGCAGCCCCAGAAAAGGAACTGCTGCGCAGTTCATCGGGGATAAATCCCCTCGCCACAGGTTGGCACCCAATCCCATATGATTCAGGGTCTGTAGAGGTGCGCATGCCCCGCGCGATACAGCGACGATTCGCTGAAAACCTCACTGCCCAGCACCCGACCCACCAGAATCAACGCTGTACGCCGAAACCCTTTGGCCGCAACCTTCTCGGCAATATCCTCCAGCGTCCCCACCACCCAGTCCTGATCCGGCCACGTCGCCCGGTGAATCACCGCAATCGGGCAATCCGCGCCGTAATGCGGCAGCAGTTCAGCGATGATCTTTTGCAGATGATTGACCCCCAGATGAATCGCCATGGTCGCGCCATGCTGCGCCAGACTGCTCAACTCCTCACCCGCCGGCATTGCGGTCTTGTCCGCGTAGCGGGTCAGAATCACGCTCTGCGACACGTCCGGCAGTGTCAGTTCCGCGCCTAGCAAGGCTGCACACGCTGCGGTCGCGGTGACGCCGGGAATGATCTCGAACGGAATCTGCAGCTCGCGCAGATAACGAATCTGCTCGCCAATCGCGCCATACAGGCTCGGATCACCCGAATGCACCCGCGCTACGTTCTGGCCCTTGGCATGAGCGGTTGTGATCAATTCAATGATCTGCTCCAGATGCAATTCGGCGCTGTTGACCACGGTTTCAGCCTGATGCCCCTCCAGCACAGCGGCCGGTACCAGCGAGCCTGCGTAGATGATCACCGGGCAACTGCGGATCAACCGCTGGCCTTTGACGGTGATCAATTCCGGGTCGCCGGGGCCGGCGCCGATGAAGTAGACGGTCATGAAGAAATCCTGTGAAAAACGGGGCAGGGCAACGCTTCAGATGAAGATTGCTCATGATCAAACGGGGGGATTATCGGGAATTTACGCAGCGCCGGCCAATGCCAAGGTTGCCTGAGCGTATTTTTGCCGGGAAATCAGCAGTTTTGCCGGTGCCTGAATCAACTGCTCGGCAAGGGCCAGAGCGGCACTTTCCGCCACGCCGTAGCAACCGGTGCGCTCATAGGCGATCTGCGAATGGTGGCTCAGGCGTTGCTGATAATTGGCCAGTTCGTCGCTGCTGAAATACAACAGCGGCAGCGCCAGTTGACTGGCCAGTTCCTGCAGGCCGGGTTCATCGCGTTTAAGATCGATGCTGGCCAAGGCCTTGACCGCTTCAAGTTCTATACGATGCGCCTGCAACGCTTGATCGAGTAACGCGCGCAGCGTGCTGACCGGGCAGCCGCGCTGGCAGCCCAGGCCGACCACAAAGGTCGGCGCTGCGCGGTCATCGGTCATGCGTGGTATTGACCATCGCTTTTGCGGCGGAACAACCAGGCGCTGATCAGGCCCAGGGCCAGCCAGAACGCCACGTTGGTCAACTGCGAAGCGATTTTGAACTGGGCTTCCAGCGCCTCCGGGGCGAGCATCGAATGCACTTCCGGTTGCGGTGCGCCGATCACGTGCGGCACGGCGAGGATCGCCACGCCCAGCAGCTTCATCAGCCAGTGGCGGCTGAACACAATCAGCGCCAGGCCAACAGCGGTGGAAGCGGCGGTGCCGATCCACCAGGTTTGCCGCGACGCCAGATCGGCTGCAGCGGTGCCCGGCAGTTCAGGCGGCAGGCCCAGGGTCGGCGCAAGGACGAAGGTCGCGTAGCCGGCCAGGCCCCAGAGCAGGCCTTGCGAGGTTTTGGTCGGTGCACGCAGGGTGTACAGGCCAGCGAGCATCAGGGCGAAACCGACCGCCACCACCAGATTGCCGCCGGTGGTCGAGACCACGCGTTGCCAGCCGTCTTCCGGCTCCCAGGCTTCGGCGTCATGGGTGTGTGCGGCCGTGCCGGCGGCGTGTTCGTGAACGGCCACCGGTTCGGACTTCTCGAAGGTTTCGGCCTGCAGAATCAGCGGCGAGACCCAGAAGCTTTGCAGCAACGTCAGCAGCAGGGCGGCCAGCAGGCCGGTGAAGCCTGCGGTTTGCGCGATACGCTTGATCATGTCGGCAGGTCTCAGTGGCACGGGAACGCGGCGCTGTGGCGGGTATCGTGAGCGGCGTTGTGCACCGCTTCGATGTGCGAGAAACCGGCGAAGTACACAAGGCTGGCACCCAGAATCGACGCGAAGATCGCGGCGGTCAGGCGTTGGCTCAATGTGCTGGTGCTGGAGATTTTGTCGGTGTTGCTGCCGGTGCTGCTGATGATCGACATGGCGCTTCCCTCTGGAGTGTCAGCGGGTGAAATAGAGCGCATGAAAACCCCTGCGTGTCGGGCACGCAGAGGTTCGAACAGCGCCCGCCCACCGCGGGTTTGTTATGTTCAGCGACGCAAACTGCGCACTGTGTGTTGCGGGCCGGTCTCCGGGCTCACGAGGGGTTGGCGTCTGGCCGACCTGCAAGCGTCACCTTCCCATGCCGCGTTGGCACAGTGGATCTGACGCTTCGCTCGCTTACCGTTGCGGGGGCAGCACCGGACTGACATGGCTTTGAGTAAAGCACATGATTCACCGGTTTCCCGTTTCACCCTGTGAAGGGCACCCGTAACAAGTTGTGTAGGAGACCATGAGGGGAGGATTTGAGTCAATTGGGATTGGGGGCATATCCGTTGCTGCGGTAACGGCCACTTAGGGTTCCGCCCTTACGGCGGGTCACTTTTGGCAAACGCCCCAAAAGTAACCAAAAGGTCTGTGCCCTGACGTTCGGCCCTCGCCTGGGCTCGGGTTCCTTCGCTGCGGGATTCATCCGGGGGCAGCGCCTACGGTTTGCTTCGCTGCACCTCCTCTCGCTGTGTTTGGCTGCGCCAAACGGTCGCTGCGCTCCCACCCCCGGACAAATCCCTCCACTCAGCCTGCCGACGGGCCCTGAGATCAAAAGCGGTACTCGAGCTAACGCTCATTGTGTTGAGTGGGGCGGCTTCGCCGCAGGGTTGCACGCTCTCTGAATTGTAGGAGCCAGCCTGCTGGCGATGGCGGCCTGACAGCCGACCAAACTCCAACTGAATGCACCCATTCCAACTGTGGGAGCGGGCTTGCTCGCGAAGGCGGCCTGACAGCCGACCAATCTCTTACTGAATGCACCCAATCCCAGTAGGAACTGCCGAAGGCTGTGATCTTTTGATCTGCTTTGGCTTTGCTTTGGCTCTAGCTCTTGATTTGGCTTTTGATCTTCAGCCCCTTCGGCAGGCCGAGCGTAGGTGTTCATCCGGGGGTTAGGCGCGCAGCGCCATGCGGCGAAGCCGCATCCATCGAGAGGAGGTGCAGCGAAGCAAACCGGAGGCGATGCCCCCGGATGGACACCGTAGCGAGGGAACACTGAGCCTAAGCGAAGTGCCGTACGCCGGGGGCAAAGCCTTTTGGGTTACCTTTTCGGCGTTTGGAAAAGGTGACTCGCTGTAAGAGCGAAACCGCCAGAGGCAACACCCGAAGAAACGGATATGCCCCCCAAACCCCAAACCCCAAACCTCAAACCCGGCGTTTGGAAAAAGTGACTCGCTGTAAGAGCGAAACCGCCAGCGGCAACCCCCGCAGCAACGGATATGCCCCCAATCCAAAAAAAACCAAAGCATTGACCCATCCTCAAGCCATGCGTAGCCTTGCGCTTTCGAGGTTCTTCGGCCCACGCCGAAGCTAAGAAGGGAACGCGGTCAAAGCCGCGGCTGCCCCCGCAACTGTGAACGGTGAAGTTCGTTGCCACGCCACTGCCAGCTCAATCCACTGAGCCCGCGGGAAGGCGCAGCGAACGCCGGGCCCAAGGCCCGAACACCGTCAGCCAGGAGACCTGCCTCGTCACAGATTTCTCACTACAACCGGGCGGGGTGATCCGGTGGCGAATTCTTCCGCGCGCACGCTCGCAGCGGATCTCGTCCCGTATGCCCGCCACCTTGCCAAAGGGCATCCGATGAAAACACTGGCCAAACTCCCCGTCACCATCGTCACCGGTTTCCTCGGCTCGGGCAAAACCACCTTGCTGCGACACATGCTCGACAACGCTCAGGGCCGTCGCATCGCGGTGATCGTCAACGAGTTCGGCGAGCTGGGCATCGACGGTGAAATCCTCAAGCAATGCACCATCGGCTGCACCGAAGAAGAAGCCACTGGCCGCGTCTACGAACTGGCCAACGGCTGCCTGTGCTGCACGGTGCAGGAAGAGTTCTTCCCGGTGATGCGTGAACTGGTCGCCCGGCGCGGTGACCTCGATCACATCCTGATCGAGACGTCCGGTCTGGCCCTGCCAAAACCGCTGGTACAAGCCTTCCAGTGGCCGGAAATCCGCAGTGCCTGCACGGTGGATGCGGTGATCACCGTGGTCGACAGCCCGGCCGTGGCCGCTGGCACCTTCGCCGCGTTCCCCGATCAGGTCGATGCCCAGCGCAAACTCGATCCGAACCTCGATCACGAATCGCCGCTGCACGAACTGTTCGCCGACCAACTGGCCAGCGCCGATCTGGTGATCCTCAACAAGGCCGACCAGACCAGCGCCGAAGATCTGGCTCGCGTTCGCGCCGAAGTCGCCGAAGAACTGCCGCCAGCGGTGAAAATCATCGAAGCCAGCAACGGTCGCCTGCCGCTGGACGTGCTGATCGGCCTCGGTGCCGGATCCGAAGAACATATCGACAGCCGCCACAGCCATCACGATCACCATCACGACGGTGATGACGACCATGACGACCATGATGACCACGATCACGACGCCTTCGATTCAATCTCTATCGAACTGCCGCAAGCCGACGAAAGCCTGCTGCTCGACGCGCTGACGCAACTGGTTGTGCAGCACGGCATCCTGCGCGTGAAGGGCTTCGCGGCGATTCCGAACAAGCCGATGCGCCTGTTGATTCAGGGCGTGGGCACGCGTTTCGACAAGCACTTCGACCGCCAGTGGGGCGCTGACGAAGCGCGCGTCACCCGTTTGGTGCTGATCGGTCAGGCACTCGACGCCGCGCAACTCGAAGCGCAACTGCGCGCCGCGCTCAGCGTTTAAGCCATGCACCTGCTCAGGACACAGCCCGGCGGTTTCGTGTCGGATGACAACATTGCCGACCTTGGACAAACCCCCGCCGAGCTGGTGATCCTGTGCAGCGGCGACTCCAGCCTGGCGCTGCTCGCCGAAGCCGCGCAGCAATTGCCCGAGGATTACCCGAGCCTGCGTCTGGCCAATCCGATGCAGGTGCAGAATCACGCCTCGGTCGACCTGTATGTCGATGAAGTGCTGCGGCACGCCAAGGTCATTCTGATTTCGCTGCACGGCGGCATCGCTTATTGGCGTTATGGCGTCGAGCGACTGGTGGAGTTGTCTGAGCGCGGGGTGCAGGTGATTCTGGTGCCGGGCGATGATCGTCCCGACCCGGAACTCAGCGACCTGAGCACCGTGCCCGCCGAAGATCGCGACCGTCTCTGGCAGTTCTTGCGTCAGGGTGGCATGGGCAATGCGCTGGACTTCTTCCATTGCCTGGCCAACCGCTGGCTGGCGCGCGACTACGCCTGGGGCGAGCCGCAAGCGCTGCCGCGTACGGCGATTTACCAGCCACAGAAAAACACCGCCGCACTGCGCGACTGGCAAGCCGAATGGCTGCCCGGTCAGCCGGTCGCGGCGGTGTTGTTTTATCGCTCGCATTTGCAAGCGGCGAACACCGCGTTCATTGACGTGTTCTGCCAGCGCTTGCAGGCGGCGGGGCTCAATCCGTTGCCGATCGCCGTCGCCAGCCTGAAAGAACCCGGCTGTCTGAGCGTGGTCGAGGACTGGCTGGACGAGGTCGAGGCGGCGGTGATTCTCAACACCACCGGTTTCGCGCAATCCAGCCCGGAAGCGCCGCATCTGCGCCCGTTCCGGCGCAATATTCCGGTGATTCAGGCGATCTGCGCTCAGGACAACGAGCCCGGTTGGCGCGACAGCGAGCAGGGCCTGGGGCCACGGGACCTGGCGATGCACATTGCCTTGCCGGAACTCGACGGGCGCATCATCAGCCGACCGATCAGCTTCAAGGACCTGGCCTGGCGCAGCGAGCGCAGCCAGTCCGACGTGGTCTGCTACCGGGCGCAACCCGAACGCATGGATTTCGTCGCTGAACTGGCGCGGCGCTGGAGCGATCTGGCGCGGCTGCCGAACGCGGAAAAACGCATCGCGCTGATCCTCGCCAACTACCCGACTCGCGACGGCCGGATCGGCAATGGCGTCGGTCTCGATACGCCGGCGGCGGCATTGAATATCCTGCGCGCGTTGCAGGCGGAAGGCTTCCCGCTGACGGCGGAGTTGCCGGACAGCGGCACCGAACTGATCCAGCAATTGCTCGGCGGCGTCAGCAACGACCTCGACAGCATCGACCTGCGTCCATGCCAGCAAAGCCTGGCGATGGACGCCTATCTGGCGATGTTCAATGCGCTGCCGCAAGCCAATCGCGCGGCAGTACTGGAACGCTGGGGCACCCCGCAAAATGATCCAATGTGCCGCGACGGACGGATGATGATCGCCGGGCTGCGTTTTGGTCTGACTTTCGTCGGCATTCAACCGGCGCGCGGTTATCAGGTCGATCCGAGCGCGGTGTATCACGATCCGGATCTGGTGCCGCCGCACGGCTATCTGGCTTTCTATTTCTGGCTGCGCAACACCTACGGTGCGCACGCAGTGATTCACGTCGGCAAGCACGGCAACCTCGAATGGTTGCCGGGCAAGGGCGTGGGGCTTTCGGAGAATTGCTGGCCGGACGCACTGCTCGGGCCGCTGCCGAACATCTATCCGTTTATCGTCAACGACCCGGGCGAGGGCGCCCAGGCCAAACGGCGCACGCAAGCGGTGATCATCGACCACCTGATGCCGCCGCTGACCCGCGCCGAAACCTAC
This sequence comes from Pseudomonas sp. JAI115, assembly GCF_014200835.1. Classification (NCBI taxonomy): domain Bacteria; kingdom Pseudomonadati; phylum Pseudomonadota; class Gammaproteobacteria; order Pseudomonadales; family Pseudomonadaceae; genus Pseudomonas; species Pseudomonas sp. JAI115. Next base: position 307,360 of record NZ_JACHCY010000001.1, on the reverse strand, counting down.
GGCCCGCTGCGCAACCTGGAGCTACTGGCCGACGAATATTACGAAGCCCAACTGCTCGACCCGCGCCGCGCGCGCGAACTGCAGCGTGACATCTTGCAACTGGTGCGCGAGACGCAGATCGACCGCGAACTGCAACTCGACGCCGGTCTGGACAGCGACGCCGATGCAGCGATCTGGCTGCCGCGTCTGGACACCTACCTGTGTGATCTGAAGGAATCGCAGATTCGCGATGGCCTGCACATCTTTGGCGAATCGCCGACCGGACGTTTGCGCATCGACACACTATTGGCGTTACTGCGCATTCCGCGTGGCGACGGCAAAGGCGCACAGTCGAGTCTGCTGCGGGCGTTGGCCAAGGCCTTCGAGCTGGGGTTTGATCCGCTGGATTGCGCACTTGCCGACCCGTGGAACGGCCCGCGCCCGCCAGAGCTGCAAAGCGTCAGCGACGAAATCTGGCGCACTGCCGGCGATACCCGCGAACGCCTTGAGCTATTCGCCACCCACCTGATCTCCCAAACAGTGCACGCCCCTTGTAGGAGTGAGCCTGCTCGCGATAGCGGTGTGTCATTCAACACTGAATTGCCTGACCTGACGCCATCGCGAGCAGGCTCACTCCTACAGGAACCGAGGGGGGCTGAAGTGAGGGTAATCATTGAAAACCTGCGCGAAGTCGTCGCCCCACGCCTAGACGCCTGCGGCCCCGCCGAAATGCGCGGTCTACTCGACGCCCTGAACGGCCGCTTCGTCCCCACCGGCCCAAGCGGCGCACCCAGCCGTGGTCGTCTCGACGTGCTGCCCACCGGGCGCAACTTCTACTCGGTGGACGTGCGCAACCTGCCGACCACCACCGCGTGGCGCATCGGCTTCCAGTCCGCCACGTTGATTCTCGAGCGGCATTTGCAGGATCACGGCGATCACCTGCGTCAGCTCGGCCTGTCGGTGTGGGGCACCGCGACCATGCGCACTGGCGGCGACGACATCGCTCAGGCCATGGCGCTAATGGGCGTGCGCCCGGTGTGGGCCACCGGCAGTCAGCGCGTCGATGATTTCGAGATTCTGCCGCTGAGCCTGCTCGACCGGCCACGAGTCGACGTCACGCTGCGGGTCTCGGGTTTTTTCCGCGATGCTTTTGCCAACCTGATTCGTCTGTTCGACGCCGCCGTGCAAGCGGTGGCGGCGCTGGACGAACCGGATGACCTCAATCCGCTGGCCGCCAAAGTCCGCGCCGAGCGTGAAGCGCTGCTGCAATCGGGGCTGGATGCCGACGCGGCACGGCGCCAGGCCGGCTGGCGTATTTTCGGCGCCAAGCCCGGGGCTTACGGCGCCGGTGTGCAAGGCGCGATCGACGGGCGCCTGTGGCAGACCCGCGAGGATCTGGCCGAGGTCTACCTGAACTGGGGCGCCTACGCTTACGGCGGTGCTGACGAAGGCACCGCCGCCCGCGAGCAGTTCGTCCAGCGTCTGAGTCAGGTGCAAGCGGTGCTACAGAACCAGGACAATCGCGAGCACGACTTGCTCGATTCCAACGACTATTACCAGTTTCAGGGCGGCATGCTCGCGGCGGTGGAAACCCTGCGCGGCGAAGCGGCGGCAAGTTATCACGGCGATCACAGCCAGCCGGATCTGCCGAGAATCCGTACCCTGAAAGAAGAACTGAACCGGGTGATCCGCTCGCGCGCGGCCAATCCGAAATGGATCGACGGGGTCAAGCGTCATGGCTATAAAGGCGCCTTCGAACTGGCGGCGACAGTCGATAACCTGTTCGCTTTCGACGCCACCACGCAACTGATCGATGATCATCAGTACGCGTTGCTGGCCGATGCCTATCTGCTCGATCCTGCGACCCGCGATTTTGTCCGCGAGCACAATCCGCATGCGCTGCGCGACATGACCGAACGCATGCTCGAAGCACAGCAGCGCGGGATGTGGCAGGAACCCGGCGTGTATAAAGAAGCCCTGGAAAACCTGCTACTGGATATAGAAGAAGACACCTGACACACCGCAACATTTTGTAGGAGTGAGCCTGCTCGCGATAGCGGTGTATCAGCCAACCTGTTTGTCGCTGACCCACCGCTATCGCGAGCAGGCTCACTCCTACATTGAAATGAATTCACACCGACCATGACCGAGTATTGAAGATGACCGACACCCCGCATTTCCCGCTCTCCGCCGTGGTCGGCGCCGATGACCTGAAACTCGCGCTGTGCCTTGCCGCCATCGACCCGAAAATCGGTGGCGTGCTGATCGAAGGCCCGCGCGGCATGGCTAAATCGACCCTGGCCCGTGGCCTCGCCGATCTGCTGGCGAGCGGGCAGTTCGTCACCTTGCCGCTGGGCGCCACCGAAGAACGTCTGGTCGGCACCCTCGATCTCGACACGGCGCTGAGTGACGGGCGTGCGCAGTTTTCTCCCGGGGTTTTGGCCAAGGCTGACGGCGGTGTGCTGTACGTCGATGAAGTAAACCTGCTGCCCGATCATCTGGTCGACCTGCTGCTCGATGTGGCTGCCAGTGGTACCAACCTGATCGAGCGCGACGGCATCTCCCATCGGCATTCGGCGCGATTTGTATTGATCGGCACGATGAACCCGGAAGAGGGTGAATTACGGCCACAGCTGCTTGACCGTTTCGGCCTGAACGTCGCCCTCAGCGGCCACACCGCGCCGACTGAACGCGGGCAGATCATCCGGCGCCGACTGGATTTCGACAGCGATCCACAGGCGTTCTGCGTGCAGTGGGAAGCCCAGCAGCAAGCGCTGCGTGAGCGCTGCGAACAGGCGCGCATCGCCTTGGCGAACATCCCGCTGGATGACGACGCGTTGGCGAGCATCACCCAGCGTTGCTTCGCTGCTGGCGTCGATGGCTTGCGTGCTGATCTGGTCTGGCTGCGTGCGGCCCGTGCGCACGCGGCCTGGCGCGGCGCTGCAGTGATTGCCGAGCAGGACATCGACGCCGTGGCGGAATTTGCCCTACGGCACCGACGTCGCGAATCCTCTTCTTCCAGCCCTCAGCCACCCGCACAGAACCCGGCCAGTAGCCAGGCCGAACCGAGCGAAGGGCAGGGCCAGTGGGGCGATATGCCCGCCCCGGCACTGGCCACGGGTGCCCGTCGCGAAGTGCCGAGCTGGCCAAAAAAGTAACCGGCATTCGTCCCCGATCCGACGCGGGGGCGAATGCCAGACCCCGCGCCGGACGCCTCGACCACGGACGCCAGGGCCAGCGCCACGCCGCGCGCAGCGGCCTGGTGAACTGGCCGGGCACGCTGCTCAACGGTCGGCCGCAGACTCGCGAAGATCTGCAGTTCCAGTTGCGTACTCGAACTCCCCATGAGCTGTGGCTGGTGATCGTTGATGCCTCGGCTTCAACGCGTCGGCATCAGGCGCTGAGCGATGCCAAGGGCCTGCTCGCGCAATTGTTCGATGATGCTTATCGGCAGCGCGCGCGACTGGCCTTGCTGACCGCCAGCGGCAGCGCGCCGAAATGGCAGGTGCAAGGTCTGAAGGCATCGAGTGGTTTGCGCACCTGGCTGGAGGCGTTGGGGGCGGGCGGCGGCACGCCGTTGGTGGCGGCATTGAAGCAGGCACAGCAATGGCTGGTGCAGCGACAAAAGCGCTTCCCGGCCGAGCAGCAGCGCTTGCTGGTGGTGACGGATGGCCGCTTGAAAACCTTGCCGCCGATGTTGCCGCTGGAGTGTCCGGGATTGTTGATCGACATTGAGCGTGGGCCGATCCGCCTGGCTCGGGCGCGGGAGTTGGCGGCAGCGCTGAATGCGGATTATCGGCATATCGATGATATGTGAAGTCTGAACAGGCCTCTTCGCGAGCAGGCTCGCTCCCACAATGTTGGTGAACACCGCTTGCTCTGTGGGAGCGAGCCTGCTCGCGAAGGCATCGCCTCGGATCATGCAGGATCACCAAAAACCGCAGCGCTGCTCTATGCTCCACCCCAGCCCAATCACAAGGAGTGAATCATGCGGGTACTGGTCGCCAATCCTCAGGACGATTTTCGCGTCAAAGCCTACGCCGGCACCAACGGCGTGCTGCTGGCGATGGATCTTGCCGAACCCCGGCGCAAAGGCCTGCTCGGGTTTGCCATCGAAAAGCAGCAGGGCGGCAAACCGTGGTTGTTCCTGTTCAACAGCCTGACATTTCCCGGCAAGGCGCACACGTTCCCGCAGTATCACGCCACGCCCAGCGATAAAGCGCCGCTACAGAAATTCCGCTGGGCCGATTACGCGGTCAATCCGGGCACGACGATGCACTATCGCGTGCATCTGGCCTATGGCACGGCGGATGCGCCGCTATTGGGAGAATCACTGGAGCTGAGCATCACCAGTGACGACGGTCATCCGGCCAACCAGAGCGTGATATTCAACCGTGCCGTGGCCGCCAGTCAGGCCTTCCAGCGCAAATTTCCCGACCTCGACGCGCAGATCAGCGCCAACAAGAACTTCCCCATCGAGGCCTGGCCCGACGCGGCGCGGCTGTGGCTGGAGAACGGACTCCTGGAGCGATTGCTGGGCTTTATCGAACGTGCGGTGGACGCGCAGTGGGGGCTGGACATCGCGATCTACGAGTATCAGTTGCAGGCGATCGTCGACGCAGTGAATGCGGCATTTGCCCGAGGGGTTCAGGTGCGCGTGCTGTATCACGCGCAACCTGATGATCCCGATACGACCCTGAACGAAAAGAACCTTGCCAAATTGCCGATGGCGAACAAGCGCGGCCGGGTCACCCATAACATCTTTCACGACAAATTCATTGTTCTCAGCAGCGTCGATGGCGCGGGTCAGCGGCAACCGCAGGCGGTGCTGTGCGGCAGCACCAATTTCACCGCCAACGGTGTTTATCGCCAGGCCAACGTGGTGCATACGCTCGACGACGTGACGATTGCCACGCGTTATTTGCAAGTGTTCGAAGAGGTCTGGGCCAACCCCGCCGACGTCGCTGCGACGCGCAGCTGGATCACCGAGCACAACCCGATGAACCCTACGCAGCCGCTGTTCGCCGGGTTCTCGCCACGCAGCGGTGGTGGCGATTTGCGTGAGTTTGTCGAGATCATCGAGGCGGCGAAAAAGGACGTGTTGTTCGTCACCGCTTTCAGCCTGCCGGACGCGATTCTCAACGCGCTGCTCGGCAAACCGCATGACGACATCCTGCGTTACGGCCTGCAAAATACCGCGAGCAGCATCACCGGATTTCATGCCGACCGCACCGCCGAATTCGCTGCCACAGCTTTGCTCAACACCGGGCTGGAAGGCTGGCTGAAAGAAAACATGAAAGGCCAGAAGGGCAACCTGCTGGTGCACACCAAAGCCGTGATCACCGACTTCACCACCGATGCGCCGACCATCATCAGCGGCAGTCACAACCTCAGTACGTCAGCCAGTAACGGCAATGACGAGAACTTCCTGATCATTCGTGGCGACACCGATCTGGCTGATCGCTATGGCCTGGAGTTGCTGCGGTTTTATGAGCATTACCGCTTTCGCTATTTCGCGAAAAAACTCGAGCTCAAGCAGGTGAGTCCGCTGGCGGTGGATGACAGCTGGACCAACGATTATTACGTAGAGGGGGATTTGCGCCAGTTGTCGCGGTTGCGCTTTGCCGGGCGATGATGTGGTGTGTTTGATGACCCCTTCGCGAGCAAGCCCGCTCCCACATTGGACTTTCTTTGAACTCAGAACCTGCGTCCGACGAATAACCCCTGTGGGAGCGTGCTTGCTCGCGAAAGGGCCTGCAGGAAATCACATTTCCTGTGCTCTTACAGATTTTGAAATGATTTGCCGCTGTAGAAAATGTGCCTTGAGCCTGTACGCTCCAAGGCCATTTTTCATTCAGGATTTGCATGAACACCCTCTTGGAGCCTCCCAGTCGTACCTTCTCCTTGCGCCATGGCGCGGTCTTGACGCACTCGCAGCATCCGGTTTTCCGACACCCGTCTATCGTTGACAACGCGGCTTCAGAGCTTTCGCGTCGCACTTTGCCGTGCCCGGCAGCCTGAATTCACTGAAGAGAGATCGAGACATTTTATGGAATGGTTAGCGGATCCCACGGCCTGGTTGGGCTTGTTGACTCTGATCGTGCTGGAACTGGTGCTGGGTATCGACAACCTGGTGTTCATCGCGATCCTGGCGGACAAACTGCCGCCGCATCAGCGCGACCGTGCGCGAATCATCGGCCTGTCGCTGGCGTTGATCATGCGCCTGGGCCTGTTGGCGAGTATTTCCTGGCTGGTCACTCTTACGCAGCCATTGTTCGAGGTATTCGACAAGAGCTTCTCCGGCCGTGACCTGATCATGCTGTTCGGTGGTGTGTTCCTGTTGTTCAAGGCGACGATGGAGCTGCACGAACGACTCGAAGGCCACGTCGGCCAGCGCTCGACCAACGCCGCTTACGCGCTGTTCTGGCCGATCGTGGCGCAGATCGTGGTACTCGACGCGGTGTTCTCGCTGGACGCGGTAATCACCGCCGTCGGCATGGTCGATGAACTGGCGGTGATGATGATCGCGGTGATCATTTCCATCGGCCTGATGATCGTCGCCAGCAAGCCGCTGACCCGCTTCGTCAATGCGCACCCGACGGTGATCATGCTGTGTCTGGGCTTCCTGATGATGATCGGTTTCGCCCTGACGGCCGAAGGCCTGGGTTTCCACATCCCGAAAGGCTATCTGTACGCGGCGATTGGTTTCTCGATCCTGATCGAGGTGTTCAACCAGATCGCCCGGGCCCGACGCAAGCGTTCGATGCAAGGCCTGCGCCCCATACGTGAGCGCACGGCCCACGCGGTAATGCGTCTGCTGGGCGGGCGTAAGCTGGAGGCGGAGGAGGTCGGCGAGGAAATCTCTGACCTGCTGGATGACGGCGAAGCCCCGAGTGCGGAGCTGTTCGACCGCCGCGAGCGGGTGATGATCAGTGGCGTGCTGCAACTGGCCGAGCGGCCGATTCGTAATCTGATGACCGTACGCGCGGACGTCGACACCATCGATCTGGCCGACGACGCCGAAACGATTCGCACAAAATTGATGCACTCTTCGTATTCGCGTCTGCCGCTGATTCGCCACGGCGCGGTGGATGAACCGTTGGGCTTCGTGCACAAAAAGGAATTGCTCAAGGAATACCTGTCCGGTACCGAGCCGAATCTGGAGCACCTGGCGCGCAAGACCATCAACCTGCTCGACAGCTATTCGATCCTCAATGCGCTGGAGCAAATGCGCGCGGCGTCGACTCACATCGCCTTCGTGGTCAACGAATTCGGTGACTTCGTCGGTGTGTTGACCATGACCGACATCCTCGAATCGATTGCCGGCGAACTGCCCGATGCCAGCGAAATCGAAGGCCCGGACGTGATCGAGGAGCAGGGCGGTTTTGTCGTCAACGGCGCGTTGAACCTGACCCGTGTTCGCCAGCGCACCGGGTTCGGCGCCGAACCGACCGAGGACTATCAGACCCTGGCCGGACTGGTGATGAGCCTGCTGGATCGCTTGCCGATGATCGGCGATCGGCTGCAGTACGCAGGCTGGCAAATGACCGTCAAAGCCGTTGAGGAACGACGGGTGACGCAGGTGTTGCTGGTGCGCGATTCTGCGTAAGGCAGCAGCCTTGCGCTGACGGTGCCGGCCCCTTCGCGGGCAAGCCCGCTCCTACAGTGCACGCGTCGTACACGAAATGTGTGAACAACGTTGACCCCTGTGGTAGCGGGCTTGCCCGCGAAAGCGATGCGTCAGACGCCGCAACGATTACGGGAAATGCACTGCCTCAAATCACCCGCCGATGCGCACGCGTGATTGTGCAGAGCCTGCTCAATGTGCGGCGCAACCACGGCAGGTCATGTCGTGGTTTCTGCTGCACCACCGGTGCCCTGGTCCTGCCAATGTGCCGGGCAAAGTCCGCCGCTAGTGTTTCCTCTGTGCCGATGCCCTTGAGCTTCTTCAGCAACTTGCCGTTCTTGTAGAACAGCACCGTCGGCGTGCCGGTGACCAACGGATGGCGCGGCGACTCACGGGTGTTAAGCATGTAGATATTGGCGCGATGACGGTACGGCTCGGCAATCTGACGAAAAATCGGCCCGGCCCATTCGCAGGCGGGGCAGTGTTCATTGGCGAAATACAGGATCACCGGGCGCCAGGTTTTCAGGGCTTTGCGGTAAACCGGGGCCAGATTGGAAATGGTATTGGCAGCGCTCATTGAGAACTCCTTTTCAACGACCTCGAAGGTTCGATGACGTTAAAGAAGGTTGAAGAACAGGTCTACTGTCAGAAATTACAGGTGGCCTGTGGATTCGCGAGATTTTTCCCACTTTTATGAAGGACCAGCCCGACACGAAGCCCGGAAATGTGGAATGTCGGGACGTGATACCTTTTTTCACTCAATAAAAGAGAAGGCGGTAATAAGTGATAGGCGTCGAAGCCGTCTTGGAGTGCTATTTTAAGCACCATTAACAGCACTCCAGGGAGCACCATCATGACTCACGTAGTCCTTTCTAATATCGTTGCGAGTATTTCTGAATTGAAAAGAAACCCCATGGGTACCGTGGCCGCCGGTGGCGGCCAATCTGTTGCAATCCTCAATCGAAATGAGCCAGCGTTTTATTGTGTTCCCGCAAAGGAGTATGAGGCGATGATGAATCGCCTTGAGGATCTGGAACTGATCGCACTGTGCAAGGAGCGAGAAAACGATCCCACCATCAAGGTCTCTATAGATGACCTATGAGCTGGAGTTTTCCGAGAAAGCCTGGAGGGAATGGAGAAAGCTTGATTCAGCACTTCAGGATCAGTTCAAGAAAAAGCTCTCTACACGTCTGGTCAATCCTCACGTTCCTGCCGATCGACTCCGAGGGTTGGGAAACGCCTACAAAATCAAGCTTCGCAGTGCTGGATACAGGCTGGTCTATCGCGTAAAGAACGAGGTTTTGGTTGTTACCGTGATTGCGGTAGGGAGAAGAGAGCGGGGAGACGTCTACGACCAAGCCGCTTGCCGATAGATATGGAGAGCTGGCCCCTTCAATCGCTAACCACATTGCACCGAAGTAGCCCTTCGTGCTCCATCTGGGAACCTGCTACTCGTTATTTGTAGCCTAAGGTAGCGCAGCCCATCAGTACCCGCACCTGACTCCATTTTTCGCATTTCCTGCATCCCGTTGATTCCAAAAACATTTAACCCCTCTACAGATTCCCTGTGATTCCTGTGGCACACTTTCTGCTGTCTATTCCGTAGTAACAAACCATGTTCCGGTATAGCGGAATAAACATCATCCTGGAGTGCTTGCCATGCATCGCCGTCCTTCGTTGTTCAAAGCGTGTGTTTTCGTTCTTGCGGCTTCGTCCGCTGTGATGGGCATGGCCCAGGCAGCCGATAGCAAGCTCGACAGTGTTCTGGCCCGGGGCAAGCTGATTGTCGGCACCGGCAGCACCAATGCGCCGTGGCACTTTCAGGGGGCGGACGGCAAGTTGCAGGGCTTTGATATCGACATCGCCAGGATGGTGGCCAAAGGGCTGTTCAATGACCCGAACAAGGTCGAGTTCGTCGTGCAGTCGTCCGACGCACGAATTCCCAATCTGCTGACCGACAAGGTCGACATGAGTTGCCAGTTCATCACCGTTACCGCCAGCCGTGCGCAGCAAGTGGCGTTCACGCTGCCGTACTACCGCGAAGGCGTCGGCCTGCTGCTGCCGGTCAACAGCAAGTACAAGGAAATCGAAGACCTGCAGGCGGCCGGTGACAGCGTTACCGTGGCCGTGCTGCAAAACGTCTACGCCGAAGAACTGGTGCATCAGGCGCTGCCCAAGGCCAAGGTCGATCAGTACGACAGTGTCGATCTGATGTATCAGGCGGTGAACTCCGGTCGCGCCGATGCCGCTGCTACCGATCAGTCGTCGGTCAAGTACCTGATGGTGCAGAACCCTGGCCGCTACCGCAGCCCGACCTACGCGTGGAGCCCACAGACTTACGCCTGCGCAGTCAAACGCGGCGATCAGGACTGGCTGAACTTCGTCAACACCGCCCTGCATGAAGCCATGACCGGCGTTGAGTTTCCGACTTACGCAGCGTCCTTCAAGCAATGGTTCGGGGTTGACCTGCCGTCGCCGGCGATCGGTTTCCCTGTCGAATTCAAATGATCCCGTGAGAGTGGGGCGCCTGCACGCGCCCCGCTCAAGGTACTGCTGACCATGAACTATCAGTTGAACTTTGCTGCCGTGTGGCGCGATTTCGACACCTTGCTGGCGGGGCTCGGTCTGGGTCTTGAACTGGCGCTGGTGTCGATCGCCATCGGCTGCGTGATCGGCCTGCTGATGGCGTTTGCCTTGCTCTCGAAGCATCGCGCCTTGCGGGTGCTGGCCTCGGTGTACGTCACGGTGGTGCGTAACACGCCGATTCTGGTGTTGATTCTGTTGATCTACTTTGCCTTGCCGAGCCTGGGGATCCGTCTGGACAAGATTCCCTCGTTCATCATCACGCTGTCGCTGTATGCCGGTGCCTATCTGACCGAAGTGTTCCGTGGCGGCTTGCTGAGCATCCCCAAAGGCCAACGCGAAGCGGGGCTGGCGATCGGTCTCGGTGAATGGCAAGTCAAGGCCTACGTCACTGTGCCGGTGATGCTGCGCAATGTGTTGCCGGCGCTGTCGAACAACTTTATCTCGCTGTTCAAGGACACCTCGCTGGCCGCCGCGATTGCGGTGCCGGAGCTGACCTATTACGCGCGCAAGATCAACGTCGAGAGCTACCGGGTGATCGAAACCTGGCTGGTGACCACGGCGTTGTATGTCGCGGCCTGTTACCTCATTGCCATGCTGCTGCGTTACCTCGAGCAGCGTCTGGCGATCCGCCGATAGGAGGCTGCGATGTACGAATCTCCCAGTTGGTTGCATGAATTGTGGGTGGCACGCGAGACGTTGCTGCAAGGGTTCCTGACCAGTGTGCAGGTGTCGGCATTGGCGATTCTGTTCGGCACGCTGCTCGGGGTTGTCACCGGTCTGGTGCTGACTTACGGCAAGTTCTGGATGCGCGCGCCGTTCCGCTTTTATGTCGACATTATTCGCGGCACGCCGGTGTTTGTATTGGTGCTGGCCTGCTTCTACATGGCGCCGGCGCTGGGCTGGCAGATCAGCGCGTTTCAGGCCGGTGCGCTGGGTCTGACGCTGTTTTGCGGCTCGCACGTCGCCGAGATCGTGCGCGGTGCCTTGCAGGCATTGCCACTCGGGCAGATGGAAGCGAGCAAGGCGATCGGCCTGACGTTTTATCAATCCCTCGGTTACGTGCTGTTGCCCCAGGCGTTGCGGCAAATCCTGCCGACCTGGGTCAACTCGTCCACCGAAATCGTCAAGGCTTCGACCTTGCTCTCGGTGATCGGCGTTGCCGAACTACTGCTCAGCACCCAACAGATCATCGCCCGGACTTTCATGACCCTGGAGTTTTATCTGTTCGCCGGTTTTCTGTTCTTCGTCATCAACTACGGCATCGAATTACTCGGCCGGCAAATTGAAAAGCGGGTGGCCCTGCCATGACTCAAGCTCAAGTTTCCAACGTTCAGAACGGTCAGCCGCTGCTGGACATCCGTGGCCTGCACAAGCAGTACGGCGCAGTCGAAGTGCTCAAGGGCGTCGACCTGAGCATGCAGCGCGGCAACGTCGTGACGCTGATCGGCTCCAGCGGTTCGGGCAAGACCACCTTGCTGCGCTGCGTGAACATGCTCGAAGAGTTCCAGGGCGGACAGATCCTGCTCGACGGCGAGTCCATCGGCTATGACGAGGTCGGCGGTAAACGTGTGCGTCACGCCGAAAAAGTCATCGCCCGCCATCGCGCCATGACCGGCATGGCCTTCCAGCAATTCAACCTGTTCCCGCATCTGACTGCCTTGCAGAACGTCACCCTCGGTCTGCTCAAGGTTAAGAAAATGCACAAGGACCAAGCCGTGGTGCTGGCCGAAAAATGGCTGGAGCGGGTCGGCCTGCTGGAGCGGCGCAATCATTTTCCCGGGCAGTTGTCCGGTGGTCAGCAACAGCGTGTGGCGATTGCCCGGGCGATTGCGATGAACCCCAGCCTGATGCTGTTCGACGAAGTCACCTCAGCCCTCGATCCGGAGCTGGTCGGTGAAGTGCTTAACGTGATCAAGGGCCTGGCCGAAGACGGCATGACCATGTTGCTGGTGACCCACGAAATGCGTTTCGCCTTCGAGGTCTCGGACAAGATCGTGTTCATGAATCAGGGGCGAATCGAAGAGCAGGGGCCGCCCAAGGAACTGTTCGAACGCCCGCAATCGCCGCGTCTGGCAGAGTTTCTCAAGAGCACGCGGTTCTAATTTTTGCTTTGTAATCAGGAGAAGTACCCATGAGCATTACTCGATACGGCACCGGCAGCACCGCCGCTGGCGGTCAGCCACGTCCCTTCGCGCGCGCGGTTGAAGCGGATGGCTGGCTGCACGTGTCCGGCCAGGTGCCGGCGGTGGATGGCGAGATCATCGTTGGTGGTATCGTCGAGCAGACCCACCAGACCATGAAAAACCTGATCGCGATTCTCGAAGAGGCCGGTTATGGCCTGGAGGACGTGGTGCGGGCTGGCGTATGGCTGGACGATCCGCGGGATTTCAGCAGTTTCAACAAGGTTTTCGGCGAGTACTTCAAACCGGAACACGCTCCGGCACGGGCCTGTGTGCAGGCGAGCATGATGGTTGATTGCAAGGTCGAGATCGATTGCATCGCGTACAAGAAGAAACCCTGAAATCTGTGCTGACTTCTTCGCGAGCAGGCTCGCTCCCACATTTGAAATGCAATCCCCTGTGGGAGCGAGCCTGCTCGCGAAAGCGACCTACCAAGCGCCGCAGTAGTCTCGGTAAACTCCCGGCACTTTCATTGGGAACTGAAAACATGACCGAAGACATCATCAAACGCCGGGCCCGTGGTCTGGACAGGGCGTTCGATATCCTCGACTTCCTCAAGGAGATCGGCCAGCCGTTGCGTCCGAACGACATCGCCAATGGCATCGGCAGCCCGAAATCCACGGTCTACGAACTGGTGGCGTCGCTGCTGGAACGACGGATTCTGGAGCCGGTGGGCAAGGACGGTCACGTCTATCTCGGACGTCAGTTGTATTTCCTCGGGCAGGCGCATCTGCGCCATTTCGACCTCAGCCGCGAGGCCGATCACGCCTTGCAGGAGATCGTCAGCCAGACCCGGGAAACCGCGCAGATGTGCCTGCTCAACGGGCGCAAATACACGGTGGCGCTGATGAAGGAGGGCGAGCGGCATTTCCGCATTTCGTCCGACATCGGCGAAAACGCGCCGATCCCGTGGACTGCGTCCGGACGCCTGCTGCTGGCGCACCTGAGTGATCAGCAGATCATCGACCTGATCGACGAAGACGACTACATCCTGCCCGACGGCGAGCGCCTGCCGTTGGAACGCTTTCTGGCGGAGATCCGCCAGGCTGGCATCGACGGTTTCTTCTCCTTCGACAGCGTGGCCGACACCTTCACCCATTGCTTCGCCGCGCCGGTCAAAGACCCCAGCGGCGTGGCCATTTGCACCCTGTGCATCGTCGCCCCACGGGCCGATGCGAAAAACAATTACGACGACTATCGCCGGGTGCTGATCGAGAGCGCCAACAGCCTCGCCCGGCGCATCAACGAATAACCGCGGCTGCCTGCGGCCGCGACAGTGAGGAGTTCAAGCATGACGACTGCCATCAATACCGCTGTGGAAAAGGGCGACGCTGCCGTTGGTGCGCACCTTGTGCGCGACGTCAGCCTGCCAGCGCTGGTGCTGCACCGCGAGGCGCTGGAGCACAACATTCGCTGGATGCAGAAGTTCGTCAGCGACAGCGGCGCCGAGCTCGCGCCCCACGGCAAGACCAGCATGACCCCGGCGCTGTTCCAGCGTCAGCTCGACGCTGGCGCGTGGGGCATCACCCTCGCCAGCGCCACCCAGACTCGCGCCGCATACGCCCACGGTGTACGCCGGGTGTTGATGGCCAACCAACTGGTCGGCACGCCGAACATGGCGCTGATCGCCGATCTGTTGGCAGACCCGGATTTCGATTTCTACTGCATGGTCGATCACCCGGACAACGTCGCCGATCTCGGCGCCTACTTCGCCTCGCGCGGAGTGAAGTTGAATGTGATGATCGAGTACGGCGTGGTCGGTGGCCGTTGCGGTTGCCGCAGCGAGCAGGAAGTCATCGCGCTGGCCCAGGCGATCAACGCGCAACCGGCGCTGGCTCTGACCGGTATCGAGGGTTACGAAGGGGTGATCCATGGCGATCACGCGGTTAGCGGCATTCGCGAATTCGCCGCGTCGCTGGTGCGCCTGGCGGTGCAGTTGCAGGACAGCGACGCGTTTGCCATTGCCAAGCCGATCATCACCGCGTCGGGTTCGGCGTGGTACGACCTGATCGCCGAGTCGTTCGAAGCGCAGAACGCCAGCGGACGCTTCCTTAGCGTGCTGCGCCCGGGCAGTTACGTGGCGCATGATCATGGCATCTACAAGGAAGCGCAGTGCTGCGTGCTGGATCGTCGCAGTGACCTGCACGAAGGATTGCGTCCGGCGCTGGAAGTCTGGGCGCATGTGCAATCGCTGCCGGAGCCGGGATTTGCGGTGATCGCCCTCGGCAAGCGCGATGTGGCATTCGATGCCGGCCTGCCGGTGCCGCTGCTGCGCTACAAGGCCGGTGTGTTGCCGGCGGTGGGTGACGATGTCGGCGCCTGCAAGGTGACGGCAGTGATGGATCAGCACGCGTTCATGAGTGTGGCGCCTGGGGTTGAGCTGCGGGTGGGCGACATCATTTCCTTCGGCACCTCGCACCCGTGCCTGACGTTCGACAAGTGGCGGGTGGGGTTGCTGGTGGATGAGCAGTTGGCGGTGGTCGAGAGCATGGAGACCTGCTTCTAAGGTTTCAGACCGAGTCGCGCCCATCGCGAGCAGGCTCACTCCTACAGGGGAACGCATTCCAATTGTAGGAGTGAGCCTGCTCGCGATGAGGGCCGCCCAAACACCGATGATTATCCAGAGACACCTCCCAATGACCAGCCTCAGCCCCCTGGGCCCGAACACCCCGCGCATCGCCCTGATCGGCGAATGCATGATCGAACTCCAGCACCGCGCCGATGGCAGCCTGCAGCAAAGCTTCGGCGGCGATACCTTGAACACCGCGGTGTACCTGTCCCGCGCCCTCGGCGACAAAGCCCAGGTCGATTACGTCACCGCGCTCGGCGACGACAGCTTCAGCGATGCCATGTGCCAGAGTTGGGCTGACGAAGGCATTGGCCTGGATCTCGTGCAGCGTCTGCCCGGTCGTTTGCCGGGCCTGTACTGCATTCAGACCGACGCCAACGGCGAGCGGCGTTTCCTCTACTGGCGCAATGAAGCGGCGGTGCGCGATTGCTTCACCACCCCAGCGGCGGAGCCGATTCTGGCAGCGCTGCCGGACTACGATGTGCTGTATTTCAGCGGCATCACCCTCGCAGTGTTAGGTGCGAAGGGGCGCGAGCGCTTGATCCAGACCCTGATCGAAGCCCGCCAGCGCGATGCGCGGATCGTCTTCGACAACAATTATCGGCCACGCTTGTGGGCCTCACAGGAAGAGGCGCGGGCGGCCTATCGCAGCGTGTTGCCGCATGTCGATCTGGCGTTGCTGACCGTGGATGACGAACAGGCGCTGTTCCATTTTGCCGATTGCGACGCAGTGTTCGAGGCGTACGCGCAGATCGGCACGCCGGAAGTGGTGCTCAAGCGTGGCGCCGAGGCGTGTCTGATTCGTTGTGATGGCGAGGCGTTCGAAGTGCCGGCGCAGCAGGTCGAGAAGGTGGTGGATACGACGGCGGCGGGGGATTCGTTCAGCGCGGCGTATCTGGCCAGGCGTTTGCTGGGTGGCAGTCCGGTCGAGGCGGCGCAGGCGGGGCATTGGCTGGCGAGTCGTGTGATTCAGGTGCCGGGGGCGTTGATTCCCAGGTAAGCGGTGGATGGCCGCTTGCTGCGCAATCGGTTCGCGGGCAAGCCCGCTCCCACAGGGGACCGCATTCCAGACTGTGGGAGCGAGCTTGCTCGCGAAGAGGCCTGAAAGCAAACCACTTAATCGCGGAAAAACACCTGCACCAGGTGATAGCCGAACTTGCTCTTGATCGGCCCGTGCACCGTGCGCAGCGGCTTCTTGAAAATCACCGCATCAATCGCACCGACCATCTGTCCCGGCCGCACTTCACCCAGATCACCGCCGCGTTTGCCGGACGGGCAGGTCGAGTATTTCTTCGCCAGCACATCGAACGCTTCGCCCTTGGCAATGCGTTGCTTGAGCTGTTCGGCCTCTTCGGCGGTTTTCACCAGAATGTGGCGGGCTTGGGCTTTCATCGTGCGATACCTGTAACGGGGTGACGGCGGGGCGCGGGATTATGCCTCAAGTGACGGCGTTTGGTTGATCATCTCGCGGATCTTGTTGGCCAGCACTTCAATTGAAAACGGCTTGGCCACCATGTCCATGCCATCCTCGAGAAAGCCCTGACGCTCGGCGGCTTTCTGCGCATAACCGGTCATGAACAGCACCTTCAGGCCCGGACGATGCTGGCGGGCGATTTCCGCCAGTTGCCGGCCATTCATCCCCGGCAGCCCGACATCGGTCACCAGCAGATCCACGCGCATCTCCGATTCCAGCAGCGGCAGGGCGGCGCTGGCATCGGCGGCTTCGTGGGCGAGGTAACCCAGCTCCTTGAGCAGATCGAGCACCAGCATGCGCACTGCCGGGTCATCCTCAACCACCACCACGGTTTCGCCGCAGGTGGCCGTCGGCGCGGCACCGAGGGTTTCCACGACTGGCCGTTCTGGCTCCAGCAGGTTCAGGCGCGGCAAGTACAAGCGCACGCAGGTGCCCTGATTCGGCAGGCTGTCGAGGCTGACATGGCCGCCCGACTGCTGGGCGAAACCATAGATCATCGACAGCCCCAACCCGGTGCCCTGGCCGATCGGTTTGGTGGTGAAGAACGGATCGAACGCCTTGGCCCGTACCGACGGCGTCATGCCGGTGCCGTTGTCGCTGACCGCGAGCATCAGGTAGTCGCCGGCCTTGACCGGTTCGAGGGTGGTGATGTCGTTGCCGTCGAGGTAAACGTTGGCGGTCTCGATCAGCAGCTCGCCGCCATCGGGCATGGCGTCGCGGGCGTTGATCACCAGGTTGAGCAGGGCATTTTCCAGTTGGCTGACGTCGGTGCTGATCGGCCACACATCTTCGGCCAGGCGCAGCGTGAGTTCGATCGGGTCGCCCTTGGTGCGGCGGATCAAATCTTCCAGCGAATGAATCAGTTCGTTGACGTTGAGGGTCTTGCGGTCCAGCGACTGCCGGCGCGAGAACGCCAGCAGCCGATGGGTCAGCGCCGCCGCTCGGTTGGCCGACGACACCGCCGCTTCGGTGAAACGGCCGATTTCATCGGCACGGCCGTTCGCGATGTAGCGTTGCATCAGGTCGAGGCTGCCGATAATTCCGGTGAGCATGTTGTTGAAGTCGTGGGCGATACCGCCGGTGAGCTGGCCGACCGCTTCCATTTTCTGCGCATGGCGCAACGCATCTTCGGCGCGCTCGCGTTCGAACATCTCGTTCTGCAGACGTTGATTGGCCTGGGCCAGTTGTTCGGTACGGGCGCTGACCCGTTCCTCCAGGGTTTCATTGAGATTGCGCAGGGCTTCTTCGGTCTTCTTCCGTTCGGATTCGTCGATCACGAAAATATAGAAACCGTTGACTGAGCCGTCGGCGCCGTGGCGCGGCAGGTAATTCATCAGCGCATGGCGGTTGCTGCCGTCGCGATGCGGGGTGTACAGGCTGAACGAGCAGGGCCGCCCGGCCAGTGCTTCGGCAATATACGGCGCGCGCAGGAAGTAGGCTTCTTCGCCGATCACTTCGCGGATGGTGCGGCCATACAACTCCTGCGGCGTGAGGCCGTACCAGTCCAGATACGCCGCATTGTTCAGGCGGAAGCGCTCGTCGTGGTCGACGTAACTGATGAGGATCGGCATTGCATTGATGATCAGCTGCAATTCCGTCTGGCTCTGGCGCAGCGCCTGCTCGGTGTGCTTGCGCTCGGTCAGGTCCAGCGCGGCGCCGAGGAAGCGCACGGGTCGCCCGTGGTGATCCTTGTAACAGCGGCCCCGGGCAAACACCCAACGCAGCTCGCCGTCGGCTTTGAGCAGGCGATATTCCTCGGCGTATTCGGTGCCGTGGGTAATGCAATGCTTGATGCTGCGGGCGATCAGGGCGCGGTCTTCGGGGTGCACGCCTTGCAGGTAGTCGCTGATCGGTAGCTGGCTGGCGTGGGCCGGATCGATGCCGTGCAACTGGGCGAAATGGGCGTCGGCGATGAAGCGGTCTTCGCCGATATCCCAATCCCAGGTGCCAACCGCATCGGTGGCGGCCAGCGCCAGTTGCAGGCGTTCTTCAGTGTCGCGCTGAGCCTTGAGACTTTCTTCGGAACGGCGTTGCAGTTCGAGGGCGATGCGCCGGCGTTCGTTGGTTTCGATGGCGGTCACCAGGATCCCGGCCACCTGGGTGTTTTCATCGCGGATGGGGCTGTAGGTCAGGTCCAGCCAGAAGTCGGACTCTACGCCTTCGCGTTGCAGGGTAAATCGCCGTTCGCTGTAGGTGCGCACCTGGCCTTGTAGGACGGCTCGATAAATCGGGTCGGTAAAGTCCTGAAGTTCCGGCCATATAAGGTGCGCCGGCTGTCCGAAAGCGTGTGGATGCTTGCTGCCGGCGAGCATCGCAAAGCCATTGTTGTAGATCTGCGTGAGCTGCGGCCCCCACAACAGCAGCATCGGCATCGGCGAGTGAATCACGATGTCCACCGCGGTGCGCAGGCTTTGCGGCCAGGTGCCAGAAGCGCCCAACGGCGTGCGGCTCCAGTCGGTACGGGCGATCAGGGCTTGGGCGTCATCGGGGGAGGGTGCTGCGTTCATCACATGTATCCTGAGCGTCGGTCAGTGCGTTGGCATCTACTATTCTTGCACTTGCGGTAGACGCTGTATGACCCGTGACGTCACGACAGCGGGTCATTTCTCTTCATTGAATGCTTCGCGGGTGCTTATTGCCATGGAAATCGATGCACTGTTGCTCCGTCTGTCGAGCCAGCACGGCTCTGACCTGTTCCTGTCCACGGGAGCGCCACCCAGTGCGCGCATCGATGGCGTGCTGACGCCGTTCAGCGAGCGGCCGTTCAAGCCCGGCGAGGTCGAGACCATCGCCAACTCCCTGATGGACGCCGAGCAACGGCGCGAGTTCGATCGGGATCTGGAAATGAACCTGGCGATTTCCCGTACGGGCATCGGGCGTTTTCGGGTGAACGTCTTCAAGCAACGCAATGACGTGTCAATCGTGATCCGCAACGTCAAACTCGATATTCCGCGTTTCGAAGACCTTAAGCTGCCGCCGGTGTTACAGGAAACGGTAATGCTCAAACAAGGGTTGATCCTGTTCGTTGGTGCCACCGACTCAGGCAAATCCACCTCGCTGGCCGCATTGATCGATCACCGCAACCGCCACAGCAGCGGGCATATCATCACCATCGAAGACCCGGTGGAGTATATCCATCGGCACCAGCGCTCGATCATCAATCAACGCGAAGTCGGCGTCGATACCCGCAGTTTCCATGCGGCGCTGAAAAACACCCTGCGCCAGGCCCCGGACGTAGTGCTGATCGGCGAGATCCGTGACCGCGAAACCATGGAGCATGCGCTGACATTTGCCGACACCGGGCACCTGGTGCTGTCGACGCTGCATGCGCACAACGCCAATCAGGCGCTGGATCGTATCGTCAATCTGTTCCCCGAAGAGCGCCGCCCGCAGTTGCTGCATGCACTGGGCAACAATCTCAAGGCGTTCGTCTCGCAACGGCTGGTGCGCACTGTGGACGGTCAGCGGCGGGCGGCGGTCGAAGTGATGCTCGGCACCCCGACCATCGCCGACCTGATCCGCCGCAACGAGTTGGGCGAACTCAAGGGCATCATGGAGAAGTCCGGCGAGGTCGGCATGCAGACCTTCGACGCGGCGCTGTACGGGCTGGTGGTGGAGGGCGTGATCAGTGAGGACGAAGCGCTCAAGCATGCCGATTCGCAGAACAATCTGCGCCTGCGTTTGAAACTGCACACCGAGGCGGGCCCGGCGCCCGCACCCACAACATCAGGCGATTGGGGCCTGATGGATTAACACCCACCCCTGTGGGAGCGGGCTTGCTCGCGAAAGCGGTGTCAGTCACATTGTTATCGACTGACAGATTGCCTTCGCGAGCAAGCCCGCTCCCACAAGGGATTGGGATCAGTCCGACAATTCCGGGCGATTGCGGAACTGCTCCAAGGCCTCGGGATTGGCCAACGCATCGGTATTTTTCACCGGCTCGCCATGCACCACATTGCGCACCGCGAGTTCCACCACCTTGCCGCTGATGGTGCGCGGAATATCGGTCACCGCGACGATCTTCGCCGGCACATGGCGCGGCGTGGTGTTGGCGCGGATCACCTGGCGGATCTGCTGTTGCAGGTGGTCATCCAGCGTCACGCCATCCTGCAGACGGACAAACAGCACTACGCGCACATCGTCTTGCCATTGCTGTCCGATCGCCACGCTGTCCAGCACCTGCGGGACCTTCTCGACCTGACGATAGATTTCCGCCGTGCCGATGCGCACGCCGCCGGGGTTGAGCACGGCGTCGGAGCGGCCATGGATCAGCATCCCGCCGTGGGGCAGTTGCTCGGCGTAGTCGCCCTGGGCCCAGATACCGGGGAACAGGCTGAAATAGGATTTGCGCAGCTTTTCGCCGTCAGGGTCATGCCACAGCCCGACGGGCATCGCCGGGAAGTGTCGGGTGCAGACCAGTTCGCCTTTTTCGCCGATCACGGCAACGCCGGCGTCGTTCCACACTTCAACCGCCATGCCCAGGCTCTTGCCCATGATTTCGCCGCGGCGCACCGCCGACAGCGGATTACCGTTGACGAAGCACGACACCACATCGGTGCCGCCGGACATCGACGCCAGGCACACATCGCGCTTGAAGTCGCGGTAGACGAAGTCATAACTCTGCGGCGACAGCGCGGAGCCGGTGCAGAGCAGGGTCTTCAGGCTACTCAGATCATGGCTGTGCGCAGGCTTCAAACCGCTGCTTTCCAGTGTCGCGAGAAACTTGGGGCTAGTGCCGAACACACTGATGCGCTCGTCGTCGATCAGGTCGAGCAAGCGCTCATGGCCCGGGTGAAACGGCGAGCCGTCATACAGCACCACCGCGCTGCCGACCGCGAGGGCCGAGACCAGCCAGTTCCACATCATCCAGCCGCAAGTGGTGTAGTAGAACAACCGGTCACCGGGGCCGAGATCGACGTGCAGCCCATGCTCCTTGGCATGCTGCAGCAGCACGCCGCCGGTGCTGTGCACGATGCATTTCGGCACGCCGGTGGTGCCACTGGAATACAACACGTACAACGGGTGATTGAACGGCACCGGGACAAACCGCGGTTCGCCGCCGGGTTGGTAGAAATCGTCCCACAACGTCACGTTGGCGTGGGTTTGGTAATCCTCGGTACGGGCCTGCGCGCGAGCGTAGGGCACGATGATCAACTGCTGCAGCGATGGCAGTTGCGCGAGGATTTCGTTGAGCTTGGTGGTCTGGTCGATGTCTTTGCCGGCGTAACGGTAGCCGGCGCAGGTGATCAACACTTTGGGTTCGATCTGGCCGAAACGGTCGATCACGCCGTGGGTGCCGAAGTCCGGCGACGAGCACGACCAGATCGCCCCGAGGCTGGTGGTCGCGAGCATCGCCACCAGAGTCTGCCAGGTGTTGGGCATGCACGCGGCCACGCGGTCGCCGAGGCCGACACCGGCGGCTTGCAGGCTGGCCTGAAAACCGGCGACGTGCTCGGCCAGTTCGGCCCAGGTCAGCTGTTCGCGCTGACCGTTTTCCGCCACGGCGATCACTGCAACGGCATCGTCACGACGGCGCAGCAGGTGTTCTGCAAAGTTCAGGGTCGCGCCGGGAAACCATTCGGCACTGGGCATCTGCGCGCCTTCACGCAGGACGGCGTCGGGCTGGGTGTGAAAGCGGATGTCGAAGAAATCGACGATCGCCTGCCAGAACGCTTCGCGCTGTTCCACGCTCCAGCGGTGCAGGTCGGTGTAGCTGTTCAGCGCCAGGCCATGGCGCTGATTGATGTCGCGGCGGAACTGATCCATGCGCGATTGGGCGATACGCTCGGCGTCGGGTTGCCAGAGGAGGTCGGACATTGGTTTGCCTCTTGTTTTGTTGTTCATGACACATCACTTGTAGGAGTGAGCCTGCTCGCGATAGCGGAATTACATTCAACATTGATGTTGGCTGATACACCGCTTTCGCGAGCAGGCTCGCTCCTACAGGGGCGCAGCATTACTGCGCCAACCAGCCTCCATCAATATTCCACGCAGCTCCCCGCACCTGGCTGCCAGCCTCGCTGCACAGAAACAACACCAATTCCCCAAGATGCTGCGGTGTGACGAACTCCAGCGACGGCTGCTTCTCCGCCAGCAAATCATGCTGCGCCTGCTGCGGATCGACGCCTTTGGCGGCCCGATCATCGATCTGTTTCTGCACCAACGGCGTCAATACCCAGCCCGGACAGATCGCGTTGCAGGTCACATTACTGGTAGCCGTTTCCAGGCCAACCACTTTGGTCAAACCGATCACCCCATGCTTGGCCGCGACATACGCGGCTTTACCGGTCGATCCCACCTGACCATGCACCGAGGCAATGTTGACGATTCGCCCCCAACCCTTGGCGCGCATGCCCGGCAGGCTCAGGCGGGTGCTGTGGAACACCGATGACAGGTTGATCGCGATGATCGAGTCCCAGCGCTCTACCGGGAACTCCTCAACGGCGGCGACATGCTGGATCCCGGCGTTGTTGACCAGAATGTCGACGCCGCCGAATTCGCGTTCGGCGTAAGCGATCATCTCGGCAATCTGCGCTGGATCGCTGACGTCCGCCGGATGATGACCGACCTTGCCGCCAAACTGGCCGACTTCGGCGATCACGCTCGACGCATCACCGAAACCGTTGAGAATCAGGTTGGCGCCGGCCTTGGCCAGGCTCAGGGCGATGCCCAGACCGATGCCGCTGGTGGAACCGGTAACCAGTGCGGTCTTGCCCGAAAGAGTCGTCATGAATACCTCACACAATGCCCGTGGCGTAGAAAGTGCCGATCACTACGAAGACCGCCAGGGTCTTGATCAGCGTAATACAGAAAATGTCTTTATAGGCTTCGCGGTGGGTCAGGCCAGTGACCGCCAGCAGGGTGATCACCGCGCCGTTGTGCGGCAGGGTGTCCATGCCGCCGCTGGCCATCGCAGCCACGCGGTGCAGCACTTCCAGCGGAATGTTCGCGGCGTTTGCCGCTGCGATGAACTGCTCGGACATCGCCGCCAGCGCGATGCTCATGCCGCCCGAT
Organism: Pseudomonas sp. JAI115; assembly: GCF_014200835.1. NCBI lineage: Bacteria > Pseudomonadati > Pseudomonadota > Gammaproteobacteria > Pseudomonadales > Pseudomonadaceae > Pseudomonas > Pseudomonas sp. JAI115. Next base: position 283,931 of record NZ_JACHCY010000001.1, on the reverse strand, counting down.
GCCGAGCCGGTGATACCCGCCAGCAGGGTCACGGTGATCGCTTCGTTGACCAGCGGATTGGGGATTTGCTTGAGCCAGTCGGCCAGTACCAGAAAGCCCGGCAACGAAGCGATTACCGCACCGAAACCGTATTCCGAGGCGGTGTTCATCGCCGCCAGCAGTGCGCCGCTGACCGCGCTTTTGCTGCCTTCGGCGAGTTTGCTGCGGATCGCCTTGAAGCCGAACACCAGCACCATCAGGATGCCGATCAGCAATGCCGCCTGCACCGCCCAGATTGCGGTGAGCTTGGCGATTTCCGTGGTCACCGGCGTGGCCATCCCCGGCAACGCGAGGCTGTGGGTCTTGCCGTACCACTGCGGAATCCACTGGGTGAACAGCAGGTTCATGATGCCCACCGCCAGCAGCGGCGACAGGGCGATCCATGGGTTCGGCAGTTTCAGGTCTTCGGCGGTTTCCGGCTCGTTACGCAGCTCGGTGCCATAACCTTCGCCAGCACGCTGCGCTTTGTTGCGTTGGCGCTGCAGGAACAACATGCCGGCGCAGAACACGAAAATCGTGCCGATTACCCCCAGCCACGGCGCCGCCCACGCGGTGGTATTGAAGAAGGTGCTGGGAATGATGTTCTGAATCTGCGGCGTGCCGGGCAGGGCGTCCATGGTGAACGAGAATGCGCCGAGGGCAATGGTTGCCGGGATCAGGCGCTTGGGAATGTTGCTCTGGCGGAACATTTCCGCGGCAAATGGATACACCGCAAACACCACCACGAACAACGACACGCCGCCGTAAGTGAGCAAGGCGCAAACCAGCACGATCACCAGCATCGCCTGACGCGTGCCGAGCAAGCGAATCGCTGCGGCCACGATCGAACGGGAGAACCCCGACAATTCGATCAACTTGCCGAACACGGCACCGAGCAGGAACACCGGGAAATACAGTTTGATGAAACCGACCATTTTCTCCATGAACACCCCGGTGAAGGCAGGCGCGACGGCGGAAGGGTCAGTGAGCAGGACAGCGCCGAGGGCGGCAATCGGGGCGAAGAGGATGACGCTGTAGCCACGGTAGGCGGCGAGCATCAGCAGCGCGAGGGCTGCCAAGGCAATGATCACACTCATGGAGTGTCTCCAGGGATTGTTATTTTTGTGGGTGAAGCGGATGCAGTAGAGGTGTTAGCGAGATCTGTGCCAGATTCTCAAGTCATTGAAATATAAGGGTTTTATGGGTTGAAGCGTGTTGAGAGTTGAAGAGCTGTCTCTCTTTTGAGATTTTTGTAGAGAGGGCGGACGCCTTCGCGAGCAAGCCCGCTCCCACAGTTGGAATGCATATCCCCTGTGGGAGCGGGCTTGCTCGCGAAGCTTTTGCTGTTGTCCTTTATTGGAGACTTGGGTCTCTTTATTGAGACTCGGCGATACCCAAGGCCAGCATCTTCTTGTACAACGTCGAGCGCCCCAACCCCAGCCGAGCCGCTGCCTCCGGCACTTTGCCCGCACATTGCGCGAGGGCAGACTGGATCAGCTGCCGGTCAAACCGCTGCCGTGCCTCGGCAAAGGTTTCTTCCGCCAACGGGTCCAGCGTGGTTGCAGACGGGCGTTCAACCGGTGTGAAGGTGCCGATTGCAGCGCGAATATCCTCTTCGGTGAGGATCAGGTCGTCGCTGAGCAGCGCTGCGCGCTCCAGCACGTTGCGCAATTCGCGGATGTTGCCCGGCCACGCATGTTGCCCGAGCAGATCCAGCGCTGCGCGACTCAGTTCATGCTGACTGCGCAGTTCTTCAAGAATCGCCTCGCTGAGCGCCGGCAGATCGTCGAGACGCTCGCGCAGCGGCGGAACCTGGATCGGCAGCACGTTGAGCCGGTAATACAGGTCGGCGCGGAACTCACCGCGTTTGATCGCGGCTTGCAGATCGGTCGAAGTCGCCGCGATCACTCGTACATCGCTCTGGATCACGTCGTTGGAGCCAACCGGTTCGAACTCCTTTTCCTGCAGCACCCGCAGCAGTTTGCTCTGCAGCGGCAACGGCATGTCGCCGATCTCATCGAGAAACAGCGTACCGCCCTGAGCGATCTGCAATTTGCCGGTGCGACCCTTGCGGTCGGCGCCGGTAAACGCGCCAGGCGCGGTGCCGAAGAATTCCGCTTCGAGCAACGCCTCCGGGATTGCGGCGCTGTTGATGCTGACGAAGGCTTTATGTGCCCGTGGCGAAGCGCTGTGAATCGCCTGAGCCAGCAACTCCTTGCCGGTGCCGGTTTCGCCGAGCAACAACACGGGTGAATCGGTGCTCGCACTGCGGCGGGCACGGCGTTTGACTTCGAGGCTGGCGCTGCTGGTGCCGATGAAATGGGCGAAGTTGTATTTGGTCTGCCGCGCCCGCAGCAGCGAGCGGGTCGAAGCCAGTTCTTCCTGCATGCTCAGGTAGCGCTTGAGCATCGGTGACAGGCTGCGCAATTCGTCGAACAGAGCAAACCCGATGGCGCCGATCACTGCGCCGGCATCGTCGTGGATCGGCAGGCGCATCACCACCAGCGGCTCTTTCGGCGTGTCCTGCATGTCCAGCAGGATCGGCCGGCCGGTGCGCACCACTTCACGCAGCAGGCTGCCGGGGATCACGCTTTCGCAGGGTTTGCCGATGGCTTTTTTCGCCGACTCAAGACCAAAACGCCGCGCATAGCGCTCGTTCATCCAGACGATGTTCGCGTCACGATCGACAATCACCGTGCCTTCGCTGGACTGCTCGATGATCTCGAACAGCGAGCGGATCGCCAGCGTGCGCACGCGTTGGTAGTCCTTGAGGCTTTCGGTGGTGTTCATGGGTTGGCGGATCCGGAGTTTGGGTTGTCTGTTCGGGCCTCTTCGCGAGCAAGCTCGCTCCCACATTTTGGAATGCGTTCCCCTGTGGGAGCGAGCCTGCTCGCGAAGGTCGCGACTCGGTATCAAGGCAAGCGCCGATTATGCCTACCCCGGATGCGCCGCCGCCAACAGCTCTTTGGTGTAAGGATGCTGCGGTGAGTCGAACACATCATGGCTGGCACCGCGCTCAACCACTTTGCCGTCCTTGATCACGATCATGTCATGCGCCAGCGCCCGCACCACCGCCAGGTCGTGGCTGATGAACAGGTAGGTCAGGCCGTGTTTTTCCTGAAGATCGCGGAGCAGGGCGACCACTTGTTTCTGCACGGTACGATCAAGGGCCGAGGTCGGCTCGTCGAGCAGGATCAGCGCCGGTTTCAGCACCAGTGCCCTGGCGATGGCGATGCGCTGGCGCTGACCGCCGGAAAACTCGTGCGGGTAGCGATGACGGCTTTCCGGATCCAGGCCGACCTCCTTGAGCACGCGGATCACCTGTGCATCGCACTCATCGGCGCTGGACTGACAATGCACCTCCAGCCCTTCACTGATGATCTGCGCCACCGACATCCGTGGACTGAGGCTGCCGAACGGATCCTGAAACACCACCTGCATCTGCCGACGCCATGGTCGCAATTGCTTCTGATCGAGGCCGTCGAGGGCGGTGCCCTGAAAACGGATACTGCCCTCGGAATCGAGCAACCGCAGAATCGCCTGACCCAGGGTCGACTTGCCCGAACCGGACTCACCGACAATGCCCAGGGTTTTGCCGCGCTGGATATTCAGGCTGATGCCGTCCACCGCGCGCAAATACTGTTTGCGCTGGAACAGCCCGCCACCGACGACGAACTCGACCCGCAGATCATCCACTTCCAGCACGTTCTCGCGTTCGTCCCGGGGCAGGGCTTCGCCTTCCGGCTCGGCGTTGAGCAGCAAGCAGCTGTAAGGGTGTTTCGGTTCGGTAAACAGGGTTTCGCACGGGGCTTGCTCGACGATTTCGCCAGCCTTCATCACGCACACCCGTTGCGCAATGCTGCGCACCAGATTGAGGTCGTGACTGATCAGCAGCAGCGACATGCCCAGGCGTTGTTGCAGGGATTTGAGTAGCAGCAGGATCTTGCGTTGCACTGTCACATCAAGCGCGGTGGTCGGCTCGTCAGCGATCAGCAGTTCCGGCTCACAAGCCAGGGCCATGGCAATCATTACTCGTTGCCGCTGGCCGCCGGAAAGTTGATGCGGATAGGCCTTGAGGCGCTCTTTGGGTTTCTGAATACCCACCAGTTCCAGCAGTTCAAGGATGCGCTGTTCCGCCGCTTTACCGCCCAGACCGCGATGCACCAGCAGCGTTTCACCGATCTGCTTTTCGATGGTGTGCAGCGGATTGAGCGAGGTCATCGGCTCCTGGAAGATCATCGCGATCCGGTTGCCACGCAGTTCGCGCAGCACTTTCGGATCGGCGCCGAGCAATTCCTGGCCGCGATAGCGAATGCTGCCGCTGGTTTGCGCATCGCCTTCGGGGAGCAACTGCAGAATCGAATGCGCAGTCACCGATTTGCCCGAGCCCGACTCGCCGACCAGCGCCAGGCACTCGCCGGGACGGATGTCCAGGCACAGGTTGCGCACCGCCGGCTGGCCATGGAAGGCGACGTTAAGGTCTCGGATTTCGATCAGGTTATCAGTCATGGTCACACTTCAGGATCGAGGGTCGAACGCGTCACGTAACGCTTCGCCGATGAACACCAGTAAAGAAAGAATCAGCGCCAGGGTGAAGAATGCCGTCAGCCCGAGCCACGGCGCTTGCAGGTTCTGCTTGCCCTGACCAATCAGTTCGCCCAGCGAAGCGCTGCCGGCGGGCATGCCGAAACCGAGGAAGTCGAGAGCGGTAAGGGTGGAAATTGCGCCGGTGAGAATGAACGGCAAGTAACTCAGCGTCGCGTTCATCGCATTGGGCAGGATGTGCCGGAAAATCACCTTGCGGTCGCTCAGGCCCAACGCGCGCGCCGCTTTGACGTATTCCAGATTACGCCCGCGCAGGAACTCGGCGCGCACCACATCCACCAGTGCCAGCCATGAAAACAGCGCCATGATCCCCAGCAGCCACCAGAAATTCGGCTCGACAAAGCCGGACAAAATGATCAGCAGGTACAGCACCGGCAATCCGCTCCAGACCTCCAGCAAACGCTGCCCGAGCAGATCGACCCAACCGCCGTAATAGCCTTGCAGGGCGCCGGCAGCAATGCCGATCAGCGCGCTGACGGCAGTCAGCATCAGGGCAAACAGGATCGATACCCGTGCACCGAAAATCACCCGCGCTAACACATCACGCGCCTGATCGTCGGTGCCGAGCCAGTTGACCTTCGAGGGCGGGCTCGGTGCTGGCTGATTGAGGTCGTAGTTGGGCGTGTCGTCGCTGAACGGTATTGGCGGGAACAGCAGCCAGCCACCGCCCTTGCGGATCAGGTTCTGCACATAGTCACTGCGATAATCGGCCTGGAACGGCAATTGCCCGCCAAACTCCTGCTCGGTGTAGCGCTTGAAGACCGGGAAGAAGAGCTGGTTCTGATAGCTGACCACCAGTGGTTTGTCATTGGCGATCAGTTCACCGCCTAACGTCACCACAAACAGTCCAATAAACAGCCACAACGACCACCAGCCACGGCGGTTTTTCTTGAATCGTGCAAAACGGCGACGGCCCAGAGGCGAGAGCTTGAACATCAGGCGTTCCTCGCGGCGAAGTCGATACGCGGGTCGACCAGGGTGTAGCACAAGTCGCCGATCAGTTTTATCAGGAGGCCGAACAGGGTGAAGATGAACAGCGAGCCGAACACCACCGGATAGTCCCGGGAAACCGCCGCTTCGTAGCTCATGCGGCCGAGACCGTCGAGGGAGAAGATCACTTCGATCAACAGTGAGCCGGCAAAGAACACACTGATGAACGCCTGCGGAATCCCCGAGACCACCAGCAGCATCGCGTTGCGGAACACATGGCCGTAAAGCACGCGGCGTTCGCTCAGGCCTTTGGCGCGGGCGGTGACGACGTACTGGCGGGTGATTTCATTGAGGAACGAGTTCTTGGTGAGGATCGTCAGCGTGGCGAAGCCGCCAATCACCAGCGCCGTCACCGGCAACACCAGGTGCCAGAAGTAATCGGCAATCTTGCCCAGGGTCGACAGCGATTCGAAGTTGTCCGAGACCAGACCGCGCACCGGAAACCAGTTCAATGAGGTGCCGCCGGCAAACACCACGATCAGAAACATTGCGAACAGAAACGCCGGCATCGCGTAGCCGATGATGATCGCGGTGCTGCTCCAGATGTCGAAATGGCTGCCGTGATGCACCGCTTTGCGGATGCCCAGCGGGATCGACACCAGATAGGTGATCAGCGTCGCCCACAAGCCGAGGGAAATGGTCACCGGCATTTTTTCCAGAATCAGATCGGTGACCGTCGCACCGCGGAAAAAGCTTTTGCCGAAGTCCAGCTGCGCGTAGTTCTTGAGCATCAGCCACAGCCGCTCATGCGCCGGTTTATCAAAACCGTACTGCTTTTCGATGTCCTTGATCAGTTGCGGATCGAGGCCACGGCTGGCGCGCGAAGTGTTGCTCATGGTTTCGCTGGAACTGCCGCCGACACTCGCACCGCCGATCCCTTGCAGATGGGCGATGGCCTGTTCGACCGGGCCGCCGGGTGCGGCCTGAATGATCACGAAATTGACCAGCAGGATGATCACCAGCGTCGGAATGATCAGCAGCAGGCGCCGCAGAATGTATGCCCACATCAGTGCGGTCCTCCGGGTCTGCCACGCCCGATTTTTTCGGCGGTCATCTGTTGGTTGGTCAACGGCGTGCTGCTGATTTCCCACCAGCTCTCGATGGCTTCGTCATTGCTGGCCTGGATCGCCGGCATGCCGAAGCGGTTCCACCAGACGGTGGAGGTGCCCGGCGGGTAATAGTTGGGAATCCAGTAGTAGTTCCATTGCAGCACCCGGTCCAGGGCGTGGGCATAGTGCAACATGTCGCTTTGGGTCGAGGCGCGGATCAGGCCGTTGATAAGGGTGTCGACCGCCGGATTTTTCAGCACCATGTAGTTGTTGGCGCCGGGGTCGTTGGCCGATATCGAGCCGAAGTAGTTGAGCAGCTCGCCACCCGGAGACGTGCTGACCGGGTAGCCGGTGACGATCATGTCGTAGTCGCGGCTCATCAGGCGATTGACGTATTGCGAGGAGTCGATGCGACGGATATTCAGCTCGATGCCGATCTGCTTCAGCGTGCGCTTGAAAGGCAGAAGCAGGCGATCCATACCGTTCTGGCTGACCAGAAAGGTGAAACTCAAAGGTTCGCCTTCGGCGTTGACCAGTTGGTCGCCCTCGGGTTTCCAGCCAGCCTGTTCGAGCAGTTCCAGGGCTTGCAGTTGCTTGTCGCGGATCAGCCCGCTGCCATCGGTTTTCGGCGCCTCGAAGACCTGGGTGAACACTTCGTCGGGAACCTGCCCGCGCAACGGCTCAAGGATTTTCAGTTCGGCGGCGTCCGGCAGCTCGCGGGCTGCCAGTGCGGTATTGGAGAAATAGCTCTGCTGGCGGATGTACATGTTGCGCATCATCTGCCGGTTGCTCCACTCGAAATCCCAGAGCATCGCCAGCGCCTGGCGCACCCGACGATCCTGGAACATCGGTTTCTGCAGGTTGAACACGAACCCCTGCGCCGATTGCGGGGCCTCGGTGGCCAGGTGGGCTTTCTGCAAGCGGCCGTCACTCAGCGCAGGGCTGTCGTAACCGATCGAATAGCCGGTGGCGGAAAATTCGCGGTTGTAGTCATAGGCACCGCCGCGCAATACCTGGCGGGCGACATCGGTGTCGCCGAAATATTCGATGCTGAAGTGATCGAAGTTATACAGGCCGCGACTGGCCGGCAGGTCCTTGCCCCACCAGTCGGGGTTGCGTTCAAAGGTGATGCTGCGCCCGGAGTCGACCTTGCCGACCCGATACGGGCCGCTGCCCAGTGGTGGTTCATAGCCACCGCCACCGGCGAAGTCGCGGGTTTTCCACCAGTGCTCGGGAAACACCGGCAGGGTGGCGATGTCCAGTGGCAGGGTGCGGTTCTCGTTGCTCTTGAAATCGAAGCGCACGGTCAGCGGCGCTTCCACTTCCACGCCTTTGACGTCGGCGAACTGCGTGCGATAGCGCAGGCTGCCCTGGGTCATCAACAGGTCATAGGTGTAGCGCACGTCTTCGGCAGTGATCGGCTTGCCGTCGGCAAAACGCGCCTTGGGATCGATGAAGAAGCGCAGCGACAGACCATCCTCCGAGTGCTCCATCTTTTGCGCCACCAGGCCATAGACCGTGTAGGGCTCGTCCATCGAGCGCTGGGCCAGCGGCGAATAGAGCATGCCGTCGATCTGGGTGACGCCGATGCCTTTATCTATATAAGGCAGGATGTGATCGAAATGCCCGATCTCTATCGCCGAGCGGCGCATGTTGCCGCCCTTGGGCGCCCGCGGATTGGTGTAGTCGAAATGGCTGAAACCGGCCGGGTATTTGGCAGGTTCGCCATAGACGGTCAACGCATGTTGCGGGGTGGCGTTCACACCGGCGGCGCCCAATAGCAGGGCCACGGCAGTGAACAGTAAAGTCGGGAAAGCCAGTCGCATTGTCAGCCTTAAAGCCGGGTGATCGATAAGCGCAATTTGTACGCGAGCGGCGCGTCAGTCGCCAGCCGTATCCTGTAACCAAAACACAACGGCCCACCAAAAGGCGGGCCGTTGGGGCAGCAATCAGGCGACGGATCAGTCCTGGCGGCTGGTGACTTCGAGCAGGTGATAACCGAACTGGGTCTTCACCGGGCCTTGCACGACGTTGATCGGTGCGCTGAAGACCACGGTGTCGAATTCCTTGACCATCTGGCCAGGACCGAACGAACCCAGGTCGCCGCCCTGACGGCTGGACGGGCAGGTGGAGTTGGCCTTGGCGACTTCGGCGAAATCAGCACCGCCTTCGATCTGGGCCTTGAGTTCGTTGCACTTGTCTTCGCTGGAAACCAGGATGTGGCGGGCAGTGGCTTTAGCCATGGGGAAATTCTCCAATCTATTTCAGTAAAGTGTGGAGCCTACCGGAATCAGTAAGCGATTTCTCGGCAAAGTTCCACTCGGTACATTGACGCCCATCTACAGTTGCGCGGCTTTCAGGCGCATCGCGTGTTCGACATAGAGGTCGACGGGATCCGCGCCGGGTATTCGCAACCCGCCCGGATGACGCAAGCTGCCAAGGTGATTGAGGGGATAGTCGGAGCGGATGACCCGGCCCAGGTGAGAACTGTAACGGCCCACGAAACCATCGTTCTGTCCGGCCTCCGTGACGAAATGGCTGGATAATGCGTGGCAGACGGAATGCACTGGATCCAGAGCCTGCAACAAATTGTCCTGCAGCGTGCCGCTCCAGGAGTAGTAGTGGACGTCATTGACCCGTTCCGCCCCCTGGCCGCCCCACGTCGAAGGCAGGCCTTGAGGGTATTTTTTGTTGAATTGCCCGACGTCCGCAGTCGTCAGGGCATTGAGTGCGGCTACGGCGGCCTGCGGCAGACCCGGTTGACCGCTGAGCAGCGAGAGGAATCGCGCAAACTGTGTCGCAGCGTGCTCCGCCACCTGCTCCGGCAGGCCTCCCGGAACTAGCGCCAGGCGTAAGGCGTCAGCCAGTTCCGAGCCGTGATTGGGGCCGCTGACCGATGTCACCGAGGCGACTTTCTCCGGCGCGAGCGCAGCGGCATAACGGCATGCCAGCGCGCCCTGGCTATGTCCGATCAGGTTGACTTTACCGGCGCCGGTGCCTCGCAGAACGCGCTCGATCTGGAACATCAATTGCTGGCCGCGAACTTCGTTGTCATGGGTTGCGGACAGCTGCGGCACAAACACTTGCCCGCCTGCCTCTCTCAGCGCTTGCTTGACATCATGAAAAAGCTCGAAATGGCCGATACGGTCAAACCCGAACAGGCCATGGACCAAAAGGATGGGGTAGCGGGTTGTCGCATTCCGTTGCATGTTCCTGCCTCTTTTGCAGATGCTTGTCAGTGGTTGGTGCGTGCCACTGTAAAACAGGCCTGCGGGTCGGCGATGTCTGAAAAATCCTCTGTACTGAAAGGAAATTGGACTAAAAGCGGTACGAATTTTCGCTTCTGCTTGAGAGGGTAGTCGGAACATTTGGCAATCTTTTGCCCGGTATCGCTGGATTCTGCTTCGTAAGCCTACGTCATGCGGTGTATTTACCCTGCCGACGGAAGGCGTTGTGCTGACTTCCGCCGGTCGCTGGATGGTGTTCAATGGATTTCGTTCGACGCGGCCTTCACGGCGGCGTTTTATCCAAGGAATGGAGCTACGAATGTCTATATACGAAGCCACCGGCGATTCTTCTGTGGTACCAGCGTCAAATATGTCCCCTGTAGCGGATGAATCCGGTGAACACCGTCTTCTGAGTTTGAAGGTGGACGGCGACCACTTCGAATTCTGCTATCGACACGCGTCTGCAGCGGCAGACTCTCCAGGCTCGTGGCTGCCTGCACCGATGCTTGAGGTTATGGAGGGCGGAATGCTTGATCCTTCACTGGACCATGCATTCGTCAGGGTGGCGCCTTACCCGAACATGTTGTGCGGCGACAAACTTGTGCTGAGCTGGCAAGGACTGGATGACGAAGGATTGCCCTATATTCACGAAACCACTCGTGCGGTCAGTGAAAGTCAGGTGGGTCAGGAACTCGTCTTTGTCATAAAGGGTTTGCACATCGCAGCGCTGGAGCGCGGCTCGCTGGAGGTTTACTGGACGCTGTACAGCGTTGCGCTGCAGAAGCCCGTGTCATCCAGGCGTTTGCAGCTGAATGTGGGTGATCCGGAACCCGATTTGCTGGCTCCGATCCTTGAAGAAACGGTGGGCGGGACGCTCGATCCGGCCCGTATTCCGCAGGGCACTAGCGTTATCGTGCGACCTTACGCCCGCATGGCTGTCGGGGACCGGGTCATCCTGTCGTGGCAAGGTGTCGAAGGACTGCCGGTGATCAGTGATGTGTTGCTCGTGGAGCCGTTTGCTGTCGGCGAAGCGCTGTCTTTCTGGATACCCGCAGATTCTATTGCCCCTCATCGTATGCAGGAGGTGAGCGTCAGCTACCGGGTGGAGTCAGGGGCGGAGCAGGTGAGGAACTCTGCAACCTCGCGAATTCTGATCGCGCCATTGATGCGAGGCGAGCTCGCAGCTCCGCAGGTACTGGAAGCGCAAGATGGCGAACTGGAGGCAGTAGATGCCGAGGATGGCATTACCGTGGTGATCGGCAATGCCCAGGCCGAGGAGGGGGAGCTGGTTTACTTGAAATGCGATGGTGAGTATTTCAGTCACCGCGATGATCGGGACATCACCCGGGAAACTGCAGGCGAGCCTTTGGTATTCATCGTGCCTTATCGTTTCTGGCGAGAGCATCGGGAAACTGTGGTGCAGGTGTCGTATTCAGTGGAGCGGCTGGATGATGTCAGCCAGGCTTCCGAGATAACACGCATCCGGGTGCGGGCATAACCCGGTGGTGAAGTCTGAGCGATGACTCAGCCTTTGCGGGATTTTGATAAGCCCGCAAAGGCTGCTCGGATCATCAGTCTCGAAGACGTTCGGCAGCGCTCGACAGCAACTGTTCCGTCGCACTGAACCCAAGGCAACCATCGGTAACCGACACCCCGTAACGCAGTGTGGGGCTCAAGGGCTGGCAGCCTTCGAACAGGTGGGATTCAATCATCATGCCGATCAAGGAACGATCGCCCAGCAGGCGTTGTTCGAGAACCGCGTTGAACACGTCGGGCTGGCGCAATGGATCCTTGCCGCTGTTGGCGTGGCTGCAGTCGACCATGATCCGGCTCGGAATTTTCAGTCGGCTCAGGTCGGCATGTACCCGGGCGACGCTTTCGCGATCGTAGTTAGGACCGTGATGACCGCCGCGCAGCACTATATGAGTGTCGGGGTTGCCCGGGGTCTGGATGATCGCCGGGTGTCCTTGGCTGTCGACGCCGAAGTGTCGGTGCGGATGTGCTGCTGAACGCATGGCGTCGACGGCTACACCTACGCCACCGTCGGTGCCGTTCTTGAAACCTACGGGCATGTTCAGGCCGCTGGCCATTTCCCGGTGAATCTGCGATTCGGTGGTGCGTGCACCGATAGCAACCCAACTGAGCAGGTCGTCGAAGTAGCCGGCCGCCATTGGTTGCAGCAACTCAGTAGCGATGGGCAGGCCCAGGCGGATCATCTCAAGCATCAATTCACGCGACAGGGTCAGGCCGCCAGCCATGTCGTCGCTGCCATCCAGGTGCGGGTCGTAAGCCAGACCTTTCCAGCCGACGGTGGTGCGTGGTTTTTCGATGTAGGCGCGCATCACCAACAGCATCTCGTCTCTGACTTCATGGGCCAGGCGGGAAAGTTTTTCGGCGTATTCGAGTGCGGAGCGCGGGTCATGAATCGAGCAAGGGCCGACGACGACCAGCAGGCGATGGTCTTCGCCATTGAGGATCGCGCGGACAGCCTGGCGGTGGGCTGCGACTTGCTGGGCGAGGGCATTGCTCAGGGGCAATTGCTGTTTGAGCTGCAATGCGCTGGGCAGACGCAGGGTCAGTGCTTCGTTGGCAGAATCAAGGGTGGTCAGTGGCAGAGCAGAAACAGACGAGTTCATATTCGGGATTCCTGGGCTGGCGGCGGGTGTTTCCCGCTCACTCGGCCCTACTGGGGTGTTCGACAATTGGCCGGATTGGCTGCGTGTGTGTGCTTGCCACCTGTGGGTGACCGATCGGAGGCGGCAGGCTGTCCCGAGCGGAGGTTGCTAAATCGCCAGGCGGTAAAAGTGTCGTAACGGTAATAAGTGGCGTAGTTCATGTCGTGATTCCTCAAAGTTCTGGTGTGTTGCTGAAAAATTTGGGGCCTGAAAAAACAAAACCCCCGGTCGGGAGGCCGACCGGGGGTTGAGAATTCTCTGGTAGGCGACCCGTTTTTGTGGGCGCCGGTGGGTATCAGGCGCGCCAGTGGCTAAACCAATACCCAAAATAAAAGCTGACAGGAGCGCAAACGTCATTCGCCCGGGCAGCCGCAACCGAGCGCAGGGCGCTGGCGGAACGAAGCTGTGAGAGGGCGTTGAACATGGTTTGTCTCCGATGAATGCGCCGAGCTTACTAGAGGCCCGTACGGCTGAGCAATCAGAAATTGCTATCGCCATTGCGGAGGTTACCTATCGCTTGAGTGCTGCAGGCGTTGTGACACACTGGTTGCTTTGCACAAACACCAAGGATGATTCATGTCGATGTTCACGGTCGCTGCAGCCCAGTCTCTCTCCATTGCCGGTGATCTGGCGGCGAACCTCGCCCGTCATTTGCGCTTCATGGCCGTGGCGGCGGAGCAGGGCGTCGAGCTGCTGGTGTTCCCGGAGCTGTCGCTGACAGGCTACGAAGGCCAGATGGCCGCAGACTTGGCAATCGATCCGCAGGATGCTGTGCTGCAACCCTTGCGCGATTGCGCTCGCGAGCTGGGCCTCACCGCTGTCGTCGGTATGCCGATTCGCGATAGGGACAGTTCGAAGGTATTGATCGGCGCGCTGACATTAGGAGGGGATGGTTCTCTTGAGGTTTACAGTAAACAACATCTGCACATTGGCGAAGAGCTTTTCTATGCCCCAGGTGCTGGTGGTTCGTCCTTGAGCATAGGCGGCGATACCATAGCGCTGGCGGTATGCGCTGATTTTTCCCATGCCAGTCACGCGGCAGCGGCCGCCGATTTTGGTGCCGACCTGTACGCAGCAGGCGTGCTGATTGGCGAGAAAGGCTATGACGTGGATAGCGCGATATTGCAGGGCTATGCCCAAAACCACTCAATGGCGGTGCTGATGGCCAATCACGCCGGGCTCACGGGTGGATGGCAATCGGCGGGTCGCAGCGCGTTCTGGTCTGAAAGCGGGACGCTGGTGGTGGCGGCGCGAGGGCCGGGTGAAGTGTTGGTTATTGCCCGGCGTGATGCCGGCGCATGGCAGGGGCGGGTAGTACCCGTGGCGGTAGACCTGTGACCTGGGCATTGCGTCGTGCCGAATCGGCAGATCGGGCGTTTGCCCGAGAGCTGACGTGCCAGAATATGCTGCGCTATTACATTGACCACGATCTGCTGTGGCAGGACAAAGCGTTCGACGTCGCTTGGGATGGGCGGGACAACTGGCTGATCCTTCTTGGTGAAGTTCCTGTGGGATTTTTCAGTCTCAGTCATGATCGCCGGGCCTTGTACATCCGCGAGCTGCAAATAGCCGAGGCCTCTCGCAGGCAAGGCGCAGGATCCTGGACGATCGATCAGGTTGTCGCCTTGGCTCGCGGCGAAAACCTGTCAGCACTGCGTTTGACAGTATTCAAAAATAATCCGGCGCAAAGTCTGTATAAGAGAAAAGGCTTCAAGGTGTGCGGTGAGGACGAGTGTTTCCTGAGGATGGAGCTCGATTTCGGTACACTTGTGCTCTGAAACCCACGGCCGGCAAGCCTTCGATGATGAATTGAAACTTTTTAAATGATGCTTGCCGCTAGGTCTGTCTGGCACTTTTTGCTAAGGTGTCCGGCATCCCAATAAGACCATATCGCGAGGTGTCTGCTTGATTAGGGTGCTAGTGGTCGACGACCATGATCTCGTTCGTACAGGCATTACACGTATGCTGGCCGATATCGATGGCTTGCAGGTGGTTGGACAGGCCGAGTCCGGGGAAGAATCCCTGATCAAGGCCCGTGAGTTGAAACCCGATGTGGTCCTGATGGACGTAAAGATGCCCGGTATTGGTGGCCTCGAGGCCACGCGCAAGCTGTTGCGCAGCCACCCGGACATCAAGGTCGTCGCGGTGACCGTGTGCGAGGAAGATCCATTTCCTACGCGCCTGTTACAGGCTGGTGCCGCCGGCTACCTGACCAAGGGCGCTGGTTTGCCGGAAATGGTTCAGGCGATCCGTCTGGTGTTTGCCGGGCAGCGATACATCAGCCCGCAGATTGCCCAGCAACTGGCGATCAAATCGTTCCAGCCAACCAACGATTCCCCTTTCGACGCCTTGTCCGAGCGGGAAATCCAGATCGCGTTGATGATTGTCGGCTGCCAGAAGGTGCAGATCATCTCCGACAAACTCTGCTTGTCGCCGAAAACGGTGAACACATATCGCTACCGGATTTTCGAAAAGCTGTCGATCAGCAGTGACGTCGAGCTGACGTTGCTGGCTGTGCGCCACGGCATGGTGGATGCCAGCGCCTGATCATGACTGAAGTATTCGATTCCGGCGCCTTCCTGGCGACTGTCAGTGGGCGCCCCGGCGTCTATCGCATGTTCGACAGCGATGCGCGCCTGCTGTATGTCGGCAAGGCCAAGAACCTCAAGAAGCGCCTTGCCAGCTATTTTCGCAAGACCGGGCTGGCGCCAAAAACCGCTGCGCTGGTCGGGCGTATCGCGCAGGTCGAAACGACCATTACCGCCAACGAAACCGAGGCGTTGCTGCTTGAGCAGACGCTGATCAAGGAGTGGCGGCCGCCGTACAACATTCTGCTGCGCGACGATAAGTCCTATCCCTATGTCTTTCTGTCTGACGGCCAATTCCCACGTCTGAGCATCCACCGTGGCGCGAAGAAGGCCAAGGGCAAGTATTTCGGCCCGTACCCGAGCGCCGGGGCGATTCGCGAAAGCCTCAGCCTCTTGCAAAAGACCTTTTTCGTCCGTCAGTGCGAAGACAGCTATTACAAAAATCGCACGCGCCCGTGTCTTCAATATCAGATCAAGCGTTGCAAGGCGCCTTGTGTCGGTCTGGTCGAACCTGAGGTCTACGCCGAGGATGTACGCCATTCGGTGATGTTTCTCGAGGGGCGCAGTCATGCCCTGACCAATGAGCTGTCCACGGCAATGGAAGAGGCGGCAATCAATCTCGAATTCGAGCGCGCCGCCGAGTTGCGTGACCAGATTGCCTTGCTGCGCCGTGTTCAGGATCAGCAAAGCATGGAAGGTGGAACGGGCGACATCGATGTTATCGCAGCTTTCGTCAACCCGGGCGGCGCTTGCGTTCACTTGATCAGTGTCCGCGGCGGTCGGGTGTTGGGCAGCAAGAACTTCTTTCCGCAGGTGGGTATCGAGGAGGAGGTCGCTGAAGTCATGGCGGCGTTCCTCGGTCAGTACTACATCAGCAGTCCGGAGCGCGACCTGCCAGGCGAACTGATCGTCAACGTGGTTCCCGAAGACGCCACGGCTCTGATCGACGCCATCCACGAGCTGCGCGGTCGGGAGCTGAGCATCAGCCACCGGGTACGCGGCACGCGGGCTCGATGGCAGCAGTTGGCGGTCACCAATGCCGAGCAAGCGCTGGGTGCACGCCTGGCCAACCGGCAACACACGGCTGCGCGCTTCGATGCGCTGGCAGAAGTGCTGAACCTGGATGAGCCGCCGCAGCGTCTTGAGTGCTATGACATCAGTCACTCCAGTGGTGAGGCCACCGTCGCTTCCTGTGTCGTGTTCGGCCCGGAAGGCGCGATCAAATCCGACTATCGTCGTTACAACATTGAAGGCGTCACGGCGGGTGATGACTATGCAGCCATGCACCAGGCGTTGACCCGGCGCTTCAGCAAACTGAAGGACGGGGAGGGCAAGCTGCCGGACATTCTGTTGGTGGACGGTGGCAAGGGGCAGTTGTCGATGGCACGCGACGTACTCAACGAACTGGCAGTGCCGGATCTCATTCTGCTGGGTGTGGCGAAGGGTGCAACACGCAAGGCAGGCTTCGAAACTTTGTATCTCAATGATGCCGCGCATGAGTTCACGCTGCGTGGCGATTCCCCGGCGTTGCACCTGATCCAGCAGATTCGTGACGAGGCGCATCGCTTCGCAATCACCGGCCACCGTGCGCGGCGCGGCAAGACCCGCCGTACCTCGACGCTGGAAGGCGTTGCGGGTGTCGGGCCGACCCGACGTCGGGACTTGTTGAAACATTTTGGTGGATTGCAGGAGCTGTCTCGTGCAAGCATCGAAGAGATCGCCAAAGCACCGGGGATCAGTAAAAAGCTCGCAGAGTCGATTTATGCAAACCTGCATAGCGAGTAGAATGCCAACTCACCTCGTAGCCAGTTGTGCCGATGAATATCCCTAATCTGATTACCGTTCTCCGCGTCCTGCTCATCCCGATCTTCATTTTGCTGTTTTACCTGCCTTACCAGTGGAGCTATATGGCCTCCGCTTCGGTATTCGCCTTTGCGGCGGCAACTGACTGGCTGGATGGCTATCTGGCCCGCCGCCTTGAACAAAGCACGCCGTTCGGCGCGTTTCTCGATCCGGTTGCCGACAAGCTGATGGTGGCAGTCGCTTTGGTACTGCTGGTTCAGGAACACGGCAATTTGTGGCTGACACTTCCCGCAGCCGTCATCATCGGCCGCGAGATTGTCGTATCGGCCTTGCGTGAATGGATGGCCGAACTCGGTGCCCGCGCTCATGTAGCAGTGTCCAATCTCGGCAAGTGGAAAACCGCGGCGCAGATGCTGGCGCTGGTGATCCTGCTGGCCAATCCCCGCGATTTCAGCTTCTGGGTGCTGCTGGGTTACGCCTTGCTGATGATCTCGGCGGGCCTGACGTTGTGGTCGATGGTTCAATACCTGCGGGCCGCCTGGCCGCATCTGAAAACCGACGTTGAAAAGAAATAAAACTTTTTTGAATCAAAGGGTTGACGGGGCATCTGAAATCTATAGAATGCGCCACACCAAGCGGGAATAGCTCAGTTGGTAGAGCACGACCTTGCCAAGGTCGGGGTCGCGAGTTCGAGTCTCGTTTCCCGCTCCAAGTTTGGACGCGGTTGTTGTTGTGCTACTAAACAGCGATCGTTTGAGGCCGAGTAGCAAAATGGTTATGCAGCGGATTGCAAATCCGCCTACGCCGGTTCGATTCCGACCTCGGCCTCCACTATAAACAAGCTCCGTAGATCCATGATTTACGGAGCTTTTTTATTTTCAGTGCGCTGCAAGATTTAGTCTTGAAATCAGCCACTGTGAACTTGCTTCACCGGGACGTGATGTATATATTTCCCGCTCTGCTTCAAAGGCTCAACACAGACAGATTCTCTGGTCGACTGATTTGAGCACTACAACAGCGCTACCGCCCGAATGGCGAAACTGGTAGACGCATGGGACTTAAAATCCCCCGCTCGTAAGGGCGTGCCGGTTCGATTCCGGCTTCGGGCACCATCTAAAATCAAGGGTTTGCGGGCGAAAGCTGAGGCAAACCCTTGTTTGTTTTCGGATTGCCATTTTTAACTGGCTCCTCGTCAATTCCTTGTGTTTCTGCGCGCAGAGACCGTTGGTCACTTCTCGATGCAACCAATCCTGCAAGCGTCTACGTTTGTGGCTTGGTCGAAGATATCAAAAGTCATTGAGTGAACATTTTAGCTTGACCCGGTGGCGTTGATATCAGGATGGATCTTGATCATGGCGCGGTGCATCGCTCAGGCGATGGGCATTCAGACGGCCTGTCTGTTACGCCAGACCCGCCATTTTTGACGTGTTAAGGAGAACACCGATGGCAATCAATCAAGTGCACGCAGCAACCGATAAAACCGCTCTCGTCGAAGCCGAGGTGTACCGTTGGTACAATCTCTTCTTTCCGTGGTCGCGCGGTATGTCTTCCCGGTCGGAGGGCGCCATCAAGCCTCTGTACGATGCGTTGGCGAATGACTTCCGTGTGGTACTCACCGATGGAGAGATCATGTGTCGGGCGGACTATTGGGAGCGACTTTGGGGCTTGTATGGCAAGCGTGCTGGAAGCCCTGAATCACACATCACCAACCTCTCGATCACAGCGCTTCCCGGGGACTGTTTCCTGGCCGTCTTCGACCTTGTCAAAGACGGCATTACCAAGAAGAAAGTCGATTCGGCGCTGATGCGCGTCGATCAGGCCTCGCCATCTGGAATTTCATGGGTTTATGTCCATGAAAGCGAGCACGAGAGGAGCCTGGCGTAAGTCACTTGAGTTCCACTCTCGCGGCTAAAAAGCCCGGATGTTTTTAACCTTGACGAAAAATCAGGCCCAGCCCCGCGCTGGGCTTTTTTGTATCTGCTGTTCGGCCAGAAAACAAAAAGCCCAGGCATACCCGGGCCAGTTGAGGGAACACATTCAGCGCGAATCAACCTCTTTTGCAGCCTGGGCGTTTGATCGTTCCTTGCGCCTGCGCAGCCAGCTGAAGAATGCATGTACCGGGTGTAAAAACGCAGCCAGTACGCACAGTAGCATGATGGTGAAAATGGCAATCAGCGGGAGGCTTTCGTGCGAGAACATGGTGGGGTACTCCTGTAGGCACTATGTTGGAACCTGCAGGCTAGACGCATTGAGCCATGCTTGCGATGAACGTATGTTCATCCTCGGGCGCTTGAACTGTGCTACGGAGGGCTCACCAAAATGATCGATTCCAGAGGTGCGCAAGTGCCGGCCTTCAGTTGAGGCCAGCGCCGTGCGTGGGGTGATTACGCAGGTGTGTTATTAGCTGCGCTTGGGCAACTTCCAGTTCGGACGGATGAAGTGGCAGGTGTAGCCATTCGGTATCCGCTCCAGGTAGTCCTGGTGCTCAGGTTCCGCTTCCCAGAACTGTCCCGCCGGTTCGATTTCGGTGACTACTCGGCCCGGCCAGAGACCGGAAGCGTCAACATCGGCGGCGGTATCCTCGGCGATGTCGCGTTGCTCTTCGCTGAGATAATAAATCGCCGAACGATAGCTGGGGCCAAGATCGTTGCCTTGACGGTTGGGCGTACTCGGATCGTGGATCTGGAAGAAGAACTCGAGGATCTGCCGGTAGCTGATCACCGCCGGGTCGAAGATGATTTCAATGGCTTCAGCGTGGTTGCCGTGGTTGCGGTAGGTGGCGTTCGGTACATCGCCGCCGCTGTAGCCGACTCGCGTCTGCAATACGCCGGGATAACGCCGCAGCAGGTCCTGCATGCCCCAGAAGCAGCCCCCGGCGAGAATCGCGGTTTCGGTTTGTCCGGTCATGATTTTTTGCCTCTCGCTGACTGTGGATACGGTTCTGGTTATGAGGGCGCGTTGGCTATTTGCAAGCTTGCCTCAGGGCTACGGGCTGCTCGAACCGGAGTTTTCAACAAAAAGCCCTGACGATAAGGCCAGGGCATTGATGGGTTCGAGCGGTGAATTCGTGGCAATTCACGTCGAGTGATGGACTAAAAAAACGACATCAATCGGTTATACGAACGCTTGCCCGAAAAAGCCCCTTGGCAGGCGCTGCGGCCCGGCCAGCGCGGTCAGGCGTTCGATCCACTCCGAACGCCAGTTCGACGCACCATGATCAGCTTTGGTGTGGCGCGCTGCGCGGCGTGCGGCATTGCGCTGGGTCTTGCGTGCTTCTTTGTAGGCGTCTGTGTTGCGGCAGCTGCGGCATTTGACGCGATTGAGTTCCAGGCTTGAGGCAAGGTTGTCGCCCTTGTGACCACAAGCCAGATGTCCGTCTGTTTTGAAGTGGATAACCATGAACCGTCTCCTGGGTGACGTGTACAGGTTTTGACCGCCCACACCTCGGGGCGTTCGGTACACCAGCCAGACGGTACGCCGGTTGGCTGTCGTTTATCGCGGTGCAGTCATCTGAAACGTGGCAGTGGCCGTTCGACCGGTTGTAGCGACGACAGGGTGCTGCGGATCAGCGGTGTGTCTTTTTCGATGTCGTTCAGTCGGTCGCGGATGCGCAGGGCGGTCGGATGGCCGCCTTGATGATCGACCCAATCGGCGATTTCCTTGCAGGCCGCGGCAAGTCGCGCCTGACGAGAGTCGAGCAAGGTGAGGAGGGTGGTGATGGACTCTTTTTCGGACATGGAACACCTCCGTTCAGACAAACCGTTGAGAGGCAGCAAAAAGCCCGCGAGCTGCGAGCTCTCTGCCGTTGGGGCGCTGGTCCGTCAGCTGCTTTGAGTATAGACCCCGCCTGTCAATTGCATCAGCCGGCCGATTGTCGCGCCGGCAGCGGCGAGCTGGCCGCATTGAGCCGTCGGCATTCGCGTCGGGCATCTTCCTCAAGATCGTAGCCGTCGCCGATGAAGCCGCCGGTGCGGGTGTCGTTGATCCGAAACCAACTGCTGGCCTCAGCGGGTTCATGTTGGCTTTCCCCGGCGCGGCGGCCGTGAATGATGATCTTGTTGCAGCGTTTTACGACAAAGATGTCTTCCATGGCGTCACCACAGCAAATAGGTGTCAGATCAACTATAGAAGCCTTGGCCAATCGTGCAAAAAATAGCCAGTCAGTTCGTCGGTTGCAGCCGCCATTCTGTGGCATGCCAATCCAGACGATGCGTCGGTTTCAACGCCTGTAGAAACTCAGTGTCGTGGGAAACCGCAACAATTGCGCCGGGAAACGTCTGCAATGCCTGCTCGAAAGCCTGAACCGATGCCAGGTCCAGGTGATTGCTCGGCTCATCGAGCAGCAACAGTTGCGCAGGCGTCTTGCCCCACAAGGCCACCGCCAGCGCGGCTTTCAAACGTTCTCCACCGCTCAGTGAAGCGCTCGCT
The DNA here is from genome assembly GCF_014200835.1 of Pseudomonas sp. JAI115. NCBI lineage: Bacteria > Pseudomonadati > Pseudomonadota > Gammaproteobacteria > Pseudomonadales > Pseudomonadaceae > Pseudomonas > Pseudomonas sp. JAI115. The sequence continues at coordinate 262,548 of NZ_JACHCY010000001.1, read as the reverse complement.
CGAGTGACCCGTTGCGCGTCCAGTTGCAGATGCGCCAGATGGCTGCGCAATTCGCTCTCACTCAACGGACTCTGCAGCGCGAGCAGTTGCTCGATGACGCTGAGACGGTCATCCAGCAGCTTCAGATGCTGGTCCAGATAAGCCGCAGGAACATGGGTGATGCATTCGCCGCTGGCGGGATGCAGTTGACCCGCGAGCAACCTGAGCAACGTCGATTTGCCGCAGCCATTCGGACCATTGACGGCGACGCGCACGGGCCCGCTCAGCGTGACATTGAGCGGTTGCGCCGGCAACCATGGCACGCACGCATCAATCAGCGTACAGACTCTGCGCGCAGCAGGCACTGCGCTGCCGGGCAGGTTCATCAGCACCGCATCATCCGCGAGCACTTTGGCGTAGGCATCGCGCACCCGTGCATCAAGCTCCGATTTGCGCTGCTGATGACCATGACGCACCTGGCCCATGATCTGCCTCGCCGCACCTTTGAGGCCGGCGCGTTCGAAGCCCGAGACGTTGGCGGTTTTGGCATTGCGCAGTGAGCGGGCGGCATGCCGCTGGATGGTGTCGTGCTCGTTTTGCAAGCGCTGCTGCTCGCGCCGGCGCTCGGTTCGGCTTTGATCCAGCGTGGCTTGCGCCGCCGCCTGATGGATCTGTCGTTGCTGCTGGTAAGCGGAAAAATTGCCGCCGTAAACCGTGACACCCAGCGGCGTCAGCTCGACGATACGCTGCATGCGTTCAAGCAATTGCCGGTCGTGGCTGATGACGATCAATCCGCCGCGCCAGCGTTCCAGTTCGCTCATCAACCAGTCGCGGCCGGGGCCGTCGAGATGGTTGGTCGGTTCATCCAGCACCAACAGATGCGCCGGATTCAGAAGCGCCCCGATCAACGCCAGCCGCGCTTGCTGGCCGCCGCTCAGCGGTTGGGTCAGATCGGTGGGAGCAATGTCCGGCAGACCGGCGTCATCCAGCGATTGGCGCAGACGTTCGGGCAGATCCCAGCGCTCGCCGAGGATGTCGAAATCTTCTGCTGCCGCCTCGCCAGACTGCAGCCGTTGCAATGCGCGAAGGGCGGCGGCGGTGCCGGTGGCGTCGGCCACGGTCTGCCGCGCATCGGCGGTGAATGTTTGCGCCACATAGGCCAATGGCACCGAGCAGGTGACGCTGCCGGCAGTTGGTTGCAAGTGCCCGGCGATCAGCTTGGCCAGCACGCTTTTACCGACGCCGTTGCGCCCGACGATGGCGGTGTGGGTGTGATCGAATTGCAGATTCAGGTCGTTGAAAATCGTCTCGCCATTAGCGAACTGAAAACTGGTTTGATTCAGGGAGACGAGGGCAGGCGTACGCGAGACGTGAGTCATCGGCACCTCCGAAAAATGTCGTGAAGACTGACAGGCGCTATTCAGCGCTTATCGCGATTACATTTTCAGAAGGCTTGATTGTTCACTGTCTGCGGTCGTCCTGAAGGGGAAAGGTGGCTAGCCTAGATCACCCATCCGCCGCGATCAAGACGCGTCCATCATTTGCTCGAGAAACATCGCCAGCGCCACTTCCTCGGAGCGCAAGCCCTTGCGCACCCTCGGGCGTGGCAGTTCGGCCAGCGCACCGAGCAGGAAGCGCTCGACCACGGCTGGATGGATGTAGCACTTGCGGCACACCGCCGGGGTGTTGCCCAGCTGTTTGGACACGCTCTTGACCATCTCCACCACGTGCCGTTTCGCCTCGGCTTCCGACTCCCATTGCAGTTCGCGCAACACCGCCAGAGCCAGTGCGCTGCCGGCCCAGGTGCGGTAATCCTTGGCGGTGAAGTCGGCACCGGTGAGGGTTTGCAGGTAGCTGTTGACGTCATGGGAACTGACGGTGTGCCGCTCGCCGTTTTCGTCCAGATACTGAAACAGATTCTGTCCGGGGATTTCCAGGCAGCGCTTGATGATGCGCGCCAGGCGACGATCCTTGACGGTGATCTGGTGTTCGATGCCGCTTTTGCCGCGAAACTGGAACAGGATCGCGCTGCCGTTGACCTCGACATGTCGGCTGCGCAGGGTGGTCAGGCCATAGGAGCGGTTGTCCCGCGCGTATTGGGTATTGCCGACACGAATCAATGTGGCGTCGAGCAGCGTGATGACCGTGGCCATGACTTTGTCGCGGCTGAAGCCGGGTGCGTCCAGCAGGGTTTCAAGCTGTTTGCGCAACTTCGGCAATGCCATGCCGAACTCACGCAAGCGCGAGTACTTGTCGGCATCGCGCACCTCGCGCCAGCGCGGGTGATAGCGATACTGCTTGCGGCCCCGGGCATCGCGTCCGGTGGCCTGCAAATGGCCACGCGGATCGGCGCAGATCCAGACATCGGTGTAGGCCGGCGGCACTGCCAGCGAATTGATCCGTTTGATCTCATCAGGGTCGGTAATGCGCTGCCCGGCCGGATCGAAATAGGCGAACTTGCCACGCAGCTTTTTACGGGTGAGGCCGGGTTGGGTATCGTCGACGTAATGCAGGTCGGGCGGTAAGACGTCGGCTAGTGCGGTGTCGGGCATGGCGGTGTCCTTGGCGAATCGCTCTGTTACAGCGATTGACCGCGCGCCATGGCCGTCGTGCCAACCAATTCAGGCCAGCACGGCGACGGCCTTGATCTGCGCCCATAAATGCTGGCCCGGGTGGATGCCGAGCTGATCCCGGGAAAACCGCGTGATCCGCGCTAGCAACGGTGTGCCGCCGGCATCCAGACGAATCAGCACATGCGCGGCGTTGTCCGCCGCCAGCTCGCTGACCACGGTCACCGGCAAGCGATTGAGGATGCTGCTGGCCTCGCTGTTGTGCAGGGCCAGACTGATGTCGCGGGCGTGCACCTTGCAGCGCAGGGCCTGACCGACCGCCATCGGCGCGTGAGTCACCCGGATGTTCATGGCAGTCGCCGGCAATTGCAGACTCAGCAACTGGTACTCGGCATCGTAGGCGCTGACCTGGCCTTCGATGATTACACCAGCGTCATCGCCCAACGCCATTGGCAGGTCAAGGCGCGCGAGGGTTTCGCCAATCGGGCCGCTGGCCAGGGCCTTGCCGTCGCTGAGCAGCACCAGATGATCGGCCAGGCGGGCGACCTCATCCTGCGCATGGCTGACGTACAGCACCGGGATGTCCAGCTCGTCGTGCAGACGTTGCAGGTATGGCAGGATTTCATTTTTACGCTGACTGTCGAGGGCGGCCAGCGGCTCATCCATCAGCAACAGTTTCGGGCTGGTCAGCAACGCGCGGGCGATGCCGACACGTTGGCGTTCGCCGCCGGACAGATGCTGCGGATGACGCTCCAGCAAATGACCGATGCCCAGCAGCTCGGTGGCTTGCGCCATGTCGACCCGACGCTGGGCCTTGGCGATGCGTTTAAGGCCAAATTGCAGGTTGGCCAGCACTGACAGGTGCGGAAACAAACTGGCTTCCTGGAACACGTAACCGATTGCACGTTTGTGCGGCGGGACAAAAATCCGCCGTTCGCTGTCGTGCCAGACTTCGTCGTTGATCTGAATGAAACCCTGCTCGGCTCGCTCAAGCCCGGCGATACAGCGCAGGCAAGTGGTTTTGCCCGACCCGGAATGACCATACAGCGCAGTCACGCCACGCCCCGGCAAATGCAGATCGACATCCAGGCTGAAACCCGGATAAGTGATTTTCAGACGTGCATCAATCATCGATCAGCTCCAACCCGCGCGGGTCTTGCGGCTGGAGTAGAGCGCCAGCAACACCAGAAACGAAAACACCAGCATCGCCCCGGCCAGCCAATGGGCCTGGGCATATTCCATCGCCTCGACATGGTCGTAGATCTGCACCGAGACCACGCGGGTCTTGTCGGGAATGTTGCCGCCGATCATCAGCACCACGCCGAATTCACCAACGGTATGCGCGAAACCGAGGATCGCCGCCGTCACAAAACCGGGGCGGGCCAACGGCAGGATCACGCTGAAAAAAGTGTCCCAGGGATTGGCGCGCAAGGTTGCGGCCACTTCCAGTGGGCGGGTGCCGATGGCAGAGAACGCGTTCTGCAACGGTTGCACCACAAACGGCATGGAATAGATCACCGAACCGATCACCAGCCCGGTAAAACTGAAGGTCAGAGTGCCCAGACCCAGCCATTGCGTGAAGTGGCCGAGAAAGCCATTGGGCCCCATCGCCAGCAGCAGATAAAAGCCGATCACGGTCGGCGGCAGTACGAGGGGCAGGGCGACGATTGCGCCGATGGGGCCGCGCAGCCAGGATCGGCTGCGCGACAACCACAGGGCAATCGGCGTGCCGACGACCAGCAGGATAGCGGTGGTCAGGGACGCCAGTTTCAGGGTCAGCCAGATCGCCGCGAAGTCGGCACTCGTCAGCGACATTTAGAGCTGGTAACCGTAGGACTTGATCACCGCAGCGGCTTTCGGGCCTTTGAGGTATTCAACCAGCGCTTTGGCGGCGGCGCTGTCCTTGCCTTTGTTCAGAATCACCGCGTCCTGTTTGATGGGGTCGTGCATGCTCGCTGGAACGATCCACGCCGAACCGCTGGTGACCTTGCCGTCCTTGAAGATCTGCGACAGCGCGACGAAGCCCAGTTCGGCGTTGCCGGTAGACACGAACTGGTAGGCCTGAGTGATGTTCTGGCCTTCGACGATCTTCGCCTTGGTCGCTTCAGTCAGCTTGAGTTTTTCCAGCACTTGAGTGGCGGCCAGACCGTATGGCGCGGCTTTCGGATTGGCGATGGACAGGTGCTGGTATTCATTCTTCTTCAGGACTTCACCTTTGGCGTCGACATAACCATCTTTCGCCGACCACAGGGCCAGGGTGCCGATGGCGTAGGTGAAGCGCGAACCCTTGACGGTGTCGCCTTCTTTTTCCAGTTTTTCCGGCGTGGTGTCGTCCGCCGAGAGGAACACTTCGAACGGCGCGCCGTTTTTGATCTGGGTATAGAACTGACCGGTGGCACCGTAGGCGGCGACCAGTTTGTGCCCGGTGTCTTTTTCGAAATCGGCAGCAATTGTCTGGATCGGCGCGGTGAAGTTGGCGGCAACGGCCACCTGCACTTCATCAGCCTGAGCGGTACCGAAGGCGAATACCGAAAGCAGGGTGGCCAGGCAGGTTGGGGCAAAACGTGGGGCACGAATGGTCATGTAACAGCTCCGTTATGGGCGAGTGCAGAGGGCAGTTATTGTTGGAGGTGGACTGCACCGATGCGAAGGGTGGAACGCTATATAGCGAAATATATAGCGAAATGCCGCTAAACAGGAAGTGCTGGTGAACACAGGGTGAGGTGGTGCCATGTCTCACCCTGCGCCGGATCAGCGGCGAAGCAGTTTTGCCAGAGCGCCATCCGCCAGTTGCCGGGTCAGATCAGCGCTGTTCAGCTCTTCGCCCAATGGGAACGCCTGACCGGCCCAGAGGTTGCTGAACTGCGCTTCACTTTTGGCACGCAACGGTATCAGCGCCCCGCCGGCCAGCGGGAAGGCTGGAGCTTTCGGTGACATCGGGCCGATTTCGCGCATCACCCGATTGAGAATGCCGCGAGCCGGGCGCCCGGTGAACAGGTTGGTAATCGCGGTTTCGCTTTCCTTGGCGCTGCGCAGCGCCTGGTGATGTGAGGCGCTGACTTTCGCTTCCGGGGTGAACAAATACGCGGTGCCGACCTGCACCGCCGATGCACCCAGCATCAACGCCGCCGCCACCCCGCGGGCATCGGCAATGGCACCGGCAGCGATCACCGGCACCTTCACCGCATCGACGATCTGCGGCACCAGCGCAAAGGTGCCGACCTGACTGCTCAAGTCATCGCTGAGAAACATCCCGCGATGCCCGCCAGCCTCGTAACCCATGGCGATGATCGCGTCGCAACCGTTTTGCTCAAGCCATATCGCTTCATCGACAGTGGTGGCGGACGAGAGGATTTTCGCGCCAGTGGCCTTGACCCGATCCAGCAGGGATTTTTCCGGCAGACCAAAGTGAAAGCTCACCACCTCAGGACGAAACTCTTCGAGCACGGCGCACGCTGCCGCATCGAATGGCGCGCGGTTGGAAACCGGTGTCGGTGCGTCGAAATCGACGCCCAATTCGCGGTAGTAAGGTTCCAGCAGGTTCTTCCAGTCTTGCGCGCGCTGTTCATCGGCGGCCGGTGGCTGGTGGCAGAAGAAATTGACGTTGAACGGTTTGCGGGTGTGCTCGCGAATGGTCTTCAGCTCTTCGCGCAACTGCTCGATGCTCAGCATTGCGGCAGGCATCGAACCCAAGCCGCCGGCGTTGCACACGGCGATCACCATTGCCGAAGTCGTGGCGCCGGCCATCGGGGCCTGAATGATCGGCAGCTCGATGCCGAGCAGGTCAAGAATGCGAGTGTCAGGCCATTGGCTCATGAAAGCGGTTCTCCGAACGATGAAACGGGGCAGGGACGGCAGAGCCGGTTTTTTAACAGCAAAACCGGACTCGGGGCCAGTCTGAATTTTCAATGCAGCCATCAGCGGCGATGAAAACCGCCGCCCCCGCCGCCCCCAAATGAGCGGTTCATGACTTGCGAGGAGTTGTGAAAGTTGTTGGTGCGCTGGTTGCCGAAGTTGCGCGCAGCAGACTCGCGATTGAGGTTCTGCAGTTGCGCATTGTTGTTGACCGGCGCCGTGCGGGCCGGGCTGCCCTTGACCATCGATTGCCAGCCGTTGTCGGTTTTCTTGTAGACGTTGCCGTCGCGCCCGGCATAGACGTTGTCGCCAACCCGTGCGGCGCCGCCGTTGCGGCCTTTCACGCCGGCATACTGCGTGGTCTTGTCGGTGTTGGGGTTGTACACCGCGCCACGATTGGCGGTGACCTGGGCGCCGGTGCGAGCATTACCTGCGGTGACCCGGCCACCGGCGATGGCGCCACCATTCGGCCCGACCACTTCACCGCTGCGTCCAGCCGCGTAGTTGCCGGTGTAGGCGTTGTGCACCGCGCCGCGTTGGCCTGCCGCCGCAATGCCGGTGCGCGAGTTATAGGACGAGCCAACCTGACCGGCCCAGCGATTGCCGGTCCAGGCGTTGTATCCGGCGCCATAGCGACTCACCGTCGCGCGATCCCCCCACTGACGATAAATGTTGCCGGTGGTGCCTGCCCAGCCACCGGGCCCCCAGGCCACAGCACCGCCACGATAGCCATAAGCGGCGCCGCCCCAGGCCAGTGGCGCGGGGTACAGGCGCGGGCCCCAGGCGTAACCCCAGCCATAATTGCCCCACCATGGATAAGCGCCCCAGCCCCAACCCATCGCCACGGTGTTGCCGCCCCAGCTCCAGCCGAAGCCGAAACCGAAGGTCCAGCCTGTCCACGGCGTATAGCGCATGGCGACGCCGAAACCGTAGGTCACCGGTGGCCCGTACCAGACGCTGCCGACCCACGGCGTGTATGGATAACCGGTGCCGTAGACCACCACGCCGGTGGCCGGATCCAGATTCGACCCTTGATAACCCGGGGTATAGCCGACCACCACGGTGTCGCCGCTGGACTCATAGACTTTGACGTAGGTGAGGTAATGCATCGGCGAACTCGGCGGGATCGAATAGATCACCGCCGGCACCGAACTGGCGACGCTCCATGGTCCGTTTACCGAGGTGGCGCTGAACCAGATACCGTTTTCCACCGCATACCAGTTGTCGTTGTCGACACGAATAATCGGCGTCGCGCTGTTGACCACGTATTGCAGCGGCGTGCTGTTGATTGCCTTCAACTGTGGCTCGCCATCGAACTGCGGCGCGGTCATTTTCACAGCGCTCTTCTTGATCGCCGAGGTTTGCGGGATGGTCGCCGCGATCGCGGCTTCCTTGGCCTGCGGTGTGCCGGCGACCGAAGCCTTGACGTTCTCTTTCGGGCTGTCATCCGGGATGTTGGCGAAATCTGCCGGTAGTTTGTCCGCTGGGGTAAACGTCCATGGGCCGCGCATGTCGGCAGCGCGAAACCAGCGCCCGGAGATCAGCACGTAACTGTTCTGGTCACCGATTTCCTTGAAGATGTGCCCGGTGGTGTTGCTCACGTAGAGCAGGCTGGTGCCCTGAATCGGTAGCCACTGCGGCGCGCCGTCGGTGACGATCAGCTCGGTGGGCGTGGTGGCGATGAAGATTTTCGGCTGCGGCGGTCTGGCCAGATTTGGCACCTTGTCTTTCGGATCACTCTGCCCGGTCAGCAGATCGACCTGACGGCTCTGGATCGCCGCCTGTTTGGCCTTCTCCAGATCGGCTGGCGGTGTGGTCAGACGGGTATATTCGCCGCTGAGGCTGTCAGCGACCATCCAGCCATCGAACACGTGCAGGTAGTGCTTGCCCTCAGCGTCCTTGAGCAATAGCGGGCGGGTGTTGATCACCCGTTGCAGCGCGGTGCCATCGACCGCCCGGTACACGGCGTCGCCATCGATGTAGACGAGCAGCGCCGGGACGTCGGAACTGATGATCGTCGGCGGGGTGTTTTCCAGCGGCGCGCTGTCGGCTTTCTGCTCGGCCGACAGCACGCCGACGGCGGCTTCAAGTTGATCGAGGGAGATGGTTTTCTTGCGACTTTCGGCATCTTTCTGCAGCGCGCCGAGCCAGACGTCGGCCTGACTGGCGTCGGCAGGGAAGTCGGCCTTGATGATCTTGTATTGATCCAGTGCGACCCAGCGCGTGGCCTTGTCGACCAGCGTGTGCGCGCTGAACTGGACGATGCCGAAGGTGGGTTTGCCGTCGGCGCCGGTGGCTTCGACGGCAGCCCGGGCATTGAGGGTGTAGCCATCCCAGCTGTCGAGTTGCGGCTGGTACACGGTCAGTTTGGCCTTGCCGCTGGTGATCACTTGCGGCCACGTCGGCGCGCTCGGGGCAGCGTCGGCAGCAGCAGGTTTGCTGGCGGTAGCCGGGGCCGCCCAAGTGTTGCCAACCGTCAGCAGGCACAGCATCAGTATTGCAAGCAACGAGCGCGGGTAAGACATTGTCAGCTCCATCGACAGGGCCGCTTTCAGCAGGATGGCAGCGAAAGCACGACCGTCGAAAAAGCATAGCCGCCCGCTTCACAATTACCGGGCGGATTCGCGAATTGGCGCAAAGTCGGGTGGGGCAATGTGTTGCTTTGTGTTATTTCAGGGCACGAGGATTTGAATCCATTGATTGAGAGGCAGCCATGTTCAACGGCATTTTGATCGACAAAGACGACAGCGGTTATCACGCCAGCCTGCAGCAGATCAGCGAAGCGCAGTTGCCTGAAGGCGACGTGACGGTGAAGGTCGCCTACAGCACGCTGAACTTCAAGGACGGACTGGCGATTACTGGCAGCAGCCCGGTGGTGCGCAAGTTTCCGATGGTGCCGGGGATCGACTTGGCGGGCACGGTCGAGGTCAGTTCGCATCCCGATTACCAGGTCGGTGATCAGGTGCTGCTCAACGGCTGGGGCGTGGGCGAGAGTCACTGGGGCGGGCTGGCGCAAAAGGCGCGGCTCAATGGTGACTGGCTGATTCCGTTGCCCAAAGGCTTTACCGCGGCGCAAGCCATGGCCATCGGTACCGCCGGCTACACGGCGATGCTGTGCATTCTGGCGCTGGAGCGTAACGGCGTGTCCCCGGATCAGGGCGAAGTGCTGGTGACTGGCGCCAATGGCGGAGTGGGCAGTTTCGCCATCGCCTTGCTCAGCAAACTCGGTTATCGCGTGGTGGCGTCCACGGGCCGGGTGTCCGAGCATGAGTACCTGAAGCGACTGGGCGCCGGCGAGATCATCGAACGCGCAACTTTGTCTGAGCCGGGCAAGCCCTTGGCTAAGGAACGCTGGGCCGCAGTGATCGATTCGGTCGGCAGTCACACCTTGGCCAACGCCTGTGCAAGCACCCGCGCCGAAGGCACGGTGGCGGCCTGCGGCTTGGCTCAAGGCATGGATTTTCCGGCGTCGGTGGCGCCGTTCATTCTGCGCGGTGTGACCCTGGCCGGAATCAACAGCGTGACCCAGCCCAAGGCACGGCGGATCGAGGCCTGGGCGCGCCTGGCCAAGGATCTGGACTTCGCCCTGTTGCCTTTGATCAGCCATGAAATCGCCCTCAGCGAAGCCATCGACGCGGCACCTGAGCTGCTTGCCGGACAGCTTCGCGGCAGGGTTGTGGTCGACGTCAATCGCTGACAGAGTAGGCGTCATTGCGGCCCTGTGTGGCCGCACTTCTATACAGGGAGCCGCAATTTCGATGGATTTGAAACGACAGCAAATCGACGCCTTCACCGTTGCTGGCCTGCAGGTTCGCACCACCAACGCCGCAGAGCACCAACCCGAAACCGCGAAAATCGGCCCGATGTGGGGCCGGTTTTTCGGCGAGGAGTTGGCCGAATCCATTCCCGGCAAGTCAGCCAATTCGCCGATTTATGGCGTGTATTCGGCTTACGAGTCGGATGCTTCGGGTGCGTTTGACGTTACCGCTGGCGTTGCCGTGAATGCTTCAGTCAAAGACTTTGAGTCCGTGCGGATCGAAGCGGGCGAGTATCTGGTGTTCGAAGCGCAGGGGCCGTTGCCTGATGCGGTCATCTCGATTTGGGGAAAGATCTGGGACTTCTTTGCAGCCAATCCGCAGATTCAGCGCCGTTACGCTACCGACTTCGAGGCCTACACCGGCCCCGAGTCCGTGTCGGTCTACATCGGCGTGCGCTAAGACTGGGTTTCGCGTTCCAGCAACTGGCGCTTACGCTCTACGCCCCAGCGATACCCCGACAGATTGCCATCGCTGCGCACCACGCGATGGCAGGGGATTGCCACGGCCAGACGGTTGGCGCCGCAGGCCTGCGCCACGGCGCGCATGGAGGTCGGCGCGCCGATGCGTTGGGCGATTTCGGCGTAACTGGCGGTGCGACCCACCGGGATTTCCCGCAACGCCTGCCACACCCGTTCCTGAAACGCTGTGCCACGCACATCCAGTGGCAAGTCGAGGCCCAGCGCTGGCGCCTCGATGAAACCCACCACTTTGGCAATCAACTGCTCGAAGCCGGCATCGGCGCCAATCAGGTTTGCGTTGCGGAATTGATCCTGCAGATCGCACACCAGTTGATGCGGATCGTCGCCCAACAGAATCGCGCACACGCCGCGCTCACTCTGCGCCACCAGAATCGCCCCGAGCGAACATTGGCCAACGGCAAAATGAATGTCGTTGTTGCGTCCAGCCGCGCGGTAGTCGCCGGGTTTCATGCCCAGCACCTTGTCGGCTGCCTCATAAAAGCGGCTGTTGGAATTGAATCCCGCGTCGTACAGCGCATCGGTCACCGTGCCGCCATCCGCGAGCCGTTCACGCACCCGGCGCGAACGATGCGCCGCCGCGTAACCCTTTGGTGTCAGGCCGGTTAAGGCCTTGAACACCCGATGAAAATGGAAAGGGCTGAGGCCGGCGGTTTCGGCGAGTTCATTGAGCGCGGGCACTGTTTCACTCGACTCGATCTGCCGACAGGCCATCGCCACGGTCGCGGCGTGCTGGCTGGCGACTTCAGTCTGATCCTTGCTGGTGCGCTTGCTTGGGCGGTAACCCGCCGCCTCGGCAGCTTGAGCACTTTCGAAGAACTCGACGTTCTGCGGCTTGGGCAAACGTGAAAGGCTGCTGGGGCGGCAGTAGATGCCGGTGGTTTTCACCGCATAGACAAACTGCCCGTCGGCCTGTGGGTCCCGTGCAACGACGGCGGCCCAGCGTGGATCGGTTTCAACGTTGATGAGGGGTGAAAGCTTTTTCATGGCGAGTAGTCCGTTGACCTGTTTGATTCAGGTTAACCAGCGGCAATGTTGGTAACACTCCGGGCCTTGCGGTCAAACTTTTCAGATCACCCGGCGACACGCAAGGTCAGGTTGATCCGGCGTTCGCCCAACTGTGGATGCCGCCCGGGTTTGATCGGCAGCACGCCGTGAAAGCGCAAGCGATCAACCCCGCCCCAGACCACCATATCGCCATGCAGCAGAGGAATGCGCTGGCTTTTGTCGCTACGGGCAAAACCACCGAACAGGAACATCGCCGGCAACCCCAATGACAGCGAAACGATCGGCGCCGCGTAGGCATTTTCGTCTTTGTCCTGATGCAAAGACATTTTCGCGCCGGGGACATATTGGTTGATCAGGCAGGAGTCTGGATGAAAGTCGGCAAATTCAGCGCGCTGTGCTGCTTTGCGCGCCAGTTCCGACAACACTTCTGGCATCGCCGGCCAGGGCTGGCCACTCAGCGGGTCGACGGTGCTGTAGCGATAACCGCTACGGTCGGTGATCCAGCCCAGGGTTCCGCAACTGCTGGTGCCCACCGACATGCTGAAACCGCCCGGGGTCATCATGTGGCGCAACGGTGCTACGGCGAGAATGGCTTCCAGCGCTGGCAATAGTTGATCGATCACCGGCAAAGCGAAGCCGCGCAACACCCACGATTGTTCGCCGATCTGCTCGGCGCGGGGTTGTTGCTCGGGTTCGTGGTCGGCGAACAGGTCGAAGGTGGTCGGGTGCATGGCGTTCATGATGCGTCGTGGAAGATAATGCCCAGAGTATGCCGATTTCCGCTGTGCAGGCGACTGACGCCGTGACGCATGGTCACTCGATAATCGCCGCGTGTGCCGCTGACCGGGCGCTGGTTGACCGCGAATATAACCGCGTCACCCTTGTGCAGATCCACGACGTGAGGGCGCGACTGCATGCGTGGACGCTGCTCGGTCAGAACGAACTCACCACCGGTAAAATCCTCTCCGGGCTGCGACAGAAGAATCGCCACTTGCAGTGGGAAAACCAGTTCTCCGTACAGATCCTGATGCAGGCAGTTGTAGTCCTGCGGGCCGTATTGCAACAGCAAGGGTGTCGGCCGCAGTTGGCCGGCAGCCTGACAGCGCTGCACAAACTCGGAATGGGTTGCGGGAAAGCGTACAGGCACATTCATGCGTTCGTACCAGCGGTTGGCCAGTGGCACCAGGCGCGGGTAAAACGCAGTGCGCAGACGTTCGATGGCTGTCGGCAGGGGATAGCTGAAGTACTTGTATTCCCCGCGACCGAAACCGTGGCGGGCCATGATGACCTGCGAACGAAACGGTTCGGTCTGCGAATACAGGGCGCTCAAGCGTTCACAGGTTTGCGCCGACAGCAACGAGCGGACGATGGCATAGCCATATTGATCCAGATGCTGTTCGAGGCTTGCCCAATCGAGCGCATCCAGCCGAGACGGGGACATTGACATGCTGACTCCTGAACCCTTTGGTCGAGGCTGTCAGTCTGGGCAAATACCGGCGGCAGAACACTCCGCCGCTTGCGGTCGAATCCCGAGTGTTGCGTTACAGGGCTTTGCTCACGGCGATGTCGCTGATCACGTCTTCGGTGGTGCCATGGATGGCGTCCAGTGCGGCCTTGGCCTCTTCGACGGTGCCGTTTTCCAGTTGCGCGAACTCGAAACGGCGTTCACCGTTGAGCTTGTATTTGATGACGTATTTGGTCGTTTGGGCCACGGTCGTGCTTACCTTTGTGTCAGGGGCGACTCAGCTCAGTTTGGAGCTGGAGCGGCGGATGATCTTGATCGAGTGGGTCAGGGTCGGCTTGCGCGTGACGCTGATGGCGCGACGGTTGACGGTGTCGATGGTGATGTTCCAGAAACCGGTGCTCGGCGCGGTGATGCGCGCAGGAAACGTGTCGAAAGCGCCGCCGTGGTAGGTGTGGCGGCCGCCGTTCTTGAACGCGCGGAAGTTGGCGTCGTTCATCAAGCGGATGTTGCAGGTTTGCGAGCATTGGATGACGACGATGTCGTCTTCGTTGAGGTGCTCGCGCTGGTGAATGAATTTCATGGGCGCCTCCAGAAGGGCTTTTTCTACTAAATCAAAACGATAGCATGTGCGATTGGCGCAGTTTATCAGCCCGAACGGGTTATTATCCCGCCGTCGAGCGCTGCTTTGACAATTAAAAACAGTTATTCGCGATTCCATGCGGGTTTAATGGACTAAGCCTCGGAGAAAAATGGTATTACTGCTGTCCGAGGGTCTTTATGGGAGGTATTTGTATGAAGTGGGGTGTGGTGTGTCTGCCGTTGATGTTGGTCGTGGGTGGTTGCGCGAGTGTTTCCGAAATCAACGAAACCTTGCCCACCATGAGCGTGATTTCCGGCAAGAAACCCCATGAGTATGCTCAGTGCCTGGCCGACAAGCTTGCCAACAGCCGCGGCGCGCTGCAGATGCAGCCGCACAAGGATGGCGTGCGAGTGATCGTTCCCGGGAAATTTTCCACCGGCGCGGCTGCGGTGTTTGATATCGAAGACCGTTCCGGCGGCAGCAGCATCAAGCTGCATGAGCGGATGTCCAATGTGCCGGTTCGTCCACGTGACGTGCAAAACGCCGCCAATGCCTGTATTTCCGGCTGATAGAATAGCGACCATCAGCACCGATGCCGTCACAGTCTTGCTGTGGCGGCATTTTCATTTCTGGAGTCGCGCATGAAGCGAGAGCAAGTACGGGAACGGCATGCAGAGGGCCTTATCTCTGCCACGCATGTGATTCAAAATCCGGCGAACTCGGGCGAGTGGATCGTGTTTTTCAAGAAGAGCGCCGGTCGCAGCTATTTTCTGGTGGACGATAACGACGAAGTCGAATCCTTCGCCCGGCTCGACGACCTGATCGAGATCGTGCGCGGGCTCGGGATCAAGTTCGCCGAGATCCACATGTAGGGTCTATTTGCAGACCACCACCACACTGCGGTTCTTGTAGTTGCCGACGTCGACCCCCAGGGTTTTGTCACTCTCCTTGGGCGCCGGCGTGCCGTCGGTACCGACGATGCGATAGCCGGTGCCGGCGCAGGAGGCGTCAGCCTTCTCGTAGCAGGTGGCCCAGGAGTTGGCTTCCCCGGAGCAGTCGATGCTTAAGCCCTGTTCGCCGTTGTTCAGGTAGGTGGTTTCCGAGGTGGCACAGCCACCGAGGGCCAATACCGCGATCAGCGGCAGCATTTTGTTCATGTTCATAAGTGTGTCGTCTTCAGCGAGGGAGGGGCTAAACGCTCTGACAGCGCCAGCATGAAAAGGTTATAGCGATTGGCCACTTGTTTTCATCATGCTGCGAGCGGCCACAAAAAAGCCCTGCACAAGGGCAGGGCTCGGCGCGTGTCGCAACAGATCAGTCCTGATCTTTGCCACGGCGTTTGGACGACGCAGGGGTGTCGGTGAATACCGACGCTACATCAGTCGCCAGCTGCTCGCTGTCGAAAGGACCAGCGATGTGTTCGCCATTGGTCGTGGTCAGGTTCCACTTGCCGTCTTTCTTGTCGATCACATACCCGTTGATGATTTTTACCGCGGCCATCTATCTGTCTCGTTCGCTGGTTCAAAGGCGCCATGATACCGACAAATCCTCACATTGGGGGATGATGAGCGTATGGTGATGCAGCGCATTTGCGTGTTTGAGCTACTCTGTTTTCGCGGGTCGAAGTCGCCAACGGAACTATCGGCGAGAATATTTCTCTATGTTGGCATCGGTTAGCCAGTGCGGGGCATTGTAAGGTGCACGCCGCCTGATTAGACTGCGCCGAAACTCGTACACACAGCCCTTTCAAGGACTTATATGATCAAGAAATGCTTGTTCCCAGCAGCCGGTTACGGTACTCGCTTCCTGCCAGCGACTAAAGCCATGCCCAAAGAAATGCTGCCGGTGGTAAACAAGCCACTGATCCAGTACGGCGTTGAAGAAGCTCTGGACGCTGGCCTGACTGAAATCTCGATCGTGACCGGTCGTGGCAAGCGCGCTCTGGAAGACCACTTCGACATCAGCTATGAGCTGGAAAACCAGATCAAAGGCACCGACAAGGAGAAATACCTGGTCGGCATCCGCAAGCTGCTCGACGAGTGCTCGTTCTCCTACACCCGTCAGACCGAAATGAAAGGTCTGGGCCACGCGATCCTCACCGGTCGCCCGCTGATCGGTGACGAGCCGTTCGCCGTGGTGCTGGCGGACGACTTGTGCGTCAATCTCGAAGGCGACGGCGTACTGACCCAGATGGTCAAGCTGTACAAGCAGTTCCGCTGCTCGATCATCGCCATTCAGGAAGTCGATCCGCAGGAAACCAGCAAGTACGGCGTGATCGCCGGCGAGATGATCCGCGACGACATCTACCGCGTACACAGCATGGTCGAGAAGCCAAAGCCGGAAGACGCTCCATCGAACCTGGCGATCATTGGTCGTTACATCCTGACCCCGGACATCTTCGATCTGATCGAGCAGACCGAGCCAGGCAAGGGCGGTGAAATCCAGATCACCGATGCCCTGATGAAGCAGGCCCAGAACGGCTGCGTCATGGCCTACAAGTTCAAGGGCAAGCGTTTTGACTGCGGTGGCGCTGAAGGCTACATCGAAGCGACCAACTTCTGCTTCGAGAACTTCTACAAGACCGGCAAGGCTTACTGATAGCGCCGGACCTGCATCGCGAAGGGTGTGAAAGCACCCGAAGCGAATGCCCCCACAAACGCCCCGACTTGTTCGGGGCGTTTGTTTTTGTGCTGGAACAATCCTTGATCCTGGTGGTGCAATTTACTGGCGCCCTCTGAGCGCGCTGGCTGCTCTTTCAGGGAGGAGGGTACGTGCGAGCATGCTGGCTGCTCCGATTTCCCTCAGGCGGTACAGTAGAGCCCCATAAAGCGGGCTACCTGACCGCCCAAAACGAAAAAAGCTCCGTATCTTGCGATACGGAGCTTTTTCTTTATGCGTTACACCGGTTGCGATCTCTCGAAACCGATGCCTTCCGAGCGGTTACTGCTGCACGACATTCGCTGCGGCAGGGTCGACCTTTTTTGGCTTCATCAGGCTGAAGTCGATCAAGGCGCGCTGCTCGCGTTCGTACGGGTTGCCGATCATCAGCGGACGCGGTTTGAAGCTGTCGCTGACCAGACTCTTGCTGCGGTCCAGTTCATCGAAACTCAAACCGGCCATGTCCGCCCAGGTGTGGATCAGATGCGAGCTGCTGTACGGCCGGCCGAGGTCGGCGGCGAAGTTCCAGTCGTGGTTCTCGCGCCATTTCGGCGACGCCCAGGCCATGAACGGAATGGTGTACATCGGCGCGGTCGGTTTGTTCTCGTTACGGCCGAGGGTGTTGTGGCCGGCGGAGTCGAACACGTCTTCACCGTGGTCGGAGAGGTACAGCAGGAAGCCGTTCGGATCGGACTTGGCGTAGTCCTTGATCAGGCTCGACACCACGAAATCGTTGTACAGCACGGCGTTGTCGTAGCTGTTGTAGGTCGGCACCTGATCGTCACGTACGCCGGCCGGCACGCCGGTACGGTCCTGGAACTTGTCGAAGGTCGGCGGATAGCGGTACTGGTAGCTCATGTGAGTGCCGAGCAAGTGCACGACGATCAGCTTACGCTGCGCCGGGTCGGTCAGCGCTTTGTTGAACGGCTCGATCACGTCACCGTCGTACTGCGCGGCGTTCTGGTTGCGGTTGTTATTCAGGTACACCTGCTCGTCGGCCTGCTCGGAGAAGGTCGTGAGCATGGTGTTGCGTTTGGTCATGGTCTGCTGGTTGGTGATCCAGAAGGTCTTGTAACCGGCCTGTTTCATCATGCTGACCAGCGACGGCGTGGACAGGTACAGATCAGGGTTCTCTTCGTCGGCGAAGGTCAGGACCTGCTGCAGCGCTTCAATGGTGTAAGGGCGCGGGGTGATGACGTTGTCGAATACCGCGAGCTGATCCTTGAGCTTGTCCAGTTCCGGGGTGGTCTTGCGTCCATAACCGTACAGGCTCATGCGCTGACGGTTGGTCGACTCGCCGATCACCAGCACCAGGGTCGACGGTTTATCGGCGTCGGCAACTTTCAGGTTATGCAGCGGCGGAACCTTGCTCGCGCTGTGCAGCATGTCTTGCATGCCGGCCAGGGTGTCGAGGTAACGGTGGTAAGCCACCACCATCTGCCAAGGCACGGCTGGCTCGATGCGGTCTTCGAACTTCTCGAAACCGCCGGCGAAACTGCCGGTACGCTGGGTCTGTTTGATCAGCGGGTAGCCGACTACGGCGAAGACGATCGCGATCGCAGCCACGAACGCGCGGCCTCGGGGCATGTACACCGGGCGCAGGCGGGTCCACAGGAAGTAGGCGAAAGCGGTATGGGCGAGGAATGCCGGGATCATCCACCAGGCGAAGTACTGGGTCATGTATTCGCCGGCTTCAGAGATGTTCGACTCGAACATGATGAAGATGACGCTTTGCGAGAATTCCTGCTGATAGATGAAGAAATAACCCAGGCTGGCCATCGAGCAGGCCCACAGGACGATACCGATCAGCGCGGCCAGCAGTTTGGTGCGTTTGGGAAACGCCAGCATCGGGGCGAGCC
This sequence comes from Pseudomonas sp. JAI115, assembly GCF_014200835.1. Taxonomy (NCBI): domain Bacteria; kingdom Pseudomonadati; phylum Pseudomonadota; class Gammaproteobacteria; order Pseudomonadales; family Pseudomonadaceae; genus Pseudomonas; species Pseudomonas sp. JAI115. The sequence goes on along the minus strand of NZ_JACHCY010000001.1, from coordinate 244,280 downwards.
ACAGCGCGCTCATCACGAAGGCCTGACGGAAACCGCTGAAACCGGAGGTGCCGGTCAGCTGAATCAACAGTTGGGTGATGCCCGAGAAATACCAGAAGAAAGCGAACAGCCAGAGAACCCCGGCCCAGTCGAAACCTGTCGCAGTCGTTTTGCTGCGTTTGAACAATGCCATTCAGCACTCCAGCTCATCGTCACTAACCACCGTCGGAGCGCTACATCAAACCGACGAACGGAAGCCGCGCGCAAACGCACGGCCAGAATGGGCCGGAGTATCACCAAGGCAGTGTGAAAACTTCGTTAGTTGCTGATCAGGGGCAGGGGAGCATCATGTCGGGAACGACAGGCGCCGTTCCCGAAGCTGGCGGGGCAGGTCAGGCGTGCGGATGGCGCTGGACCACCGGCAGAGGTTTGGGCTGAGCGCCCTGGGTCAGCGAGCGCAGCTGCGCCAGCTCCTGCTTCAACTGGTCGCGCTCGTCTTTCAACTGGCGCAATTCATCGCGACGGATCGTGACGTACAGGGTTTGTGGCGGCATTGCTGTGTGTACTGTGCCCATTGCTCACCTCGCAAATGGCGTGTCTCAACTGCAAATCGTCCCCGCATCGGGGCTACTGACTTGCTATCGGCGCCAATTTTGATTTCTTTTGCCCGTGAATGGAACTTTTTTATTTTTCATGGTCGGTGTGTCTTCGGCAGGATTCGGGGCGTTATCAGTCTGGATCGGGCACAATGCCCGGAAACTTCATCGCAACGCTCTGGACTAACCTCCATCAGTCGCGTTGGGCTATAACCAATGACACACATTTATTTGTAGTAAGGAGCATCAGCACATGCAACTCGGGATTATTGGACTGGGCCGCATGGGCGGCAATATTGCGCGACGTCTGATGCTCAACGGTCACACCACCGTTGTTTACGACCGCAATACCGCTTTCATCGATAACCTGGTCGCCGAGGGCTCCACCGGCGTTGCCGACCTGCCCGCTCTGGTGGCAGGCCTGGCCAAGCCACGTGCCGTATGGGTCATGCTGCCGGCCGGCGCGCCGACCGAAGACACCATCAACACTCTGAGCGACTTGCTGGAAGCCGGTGACACCATCATCGACGGCGGCAACACCAACTATAAGGATGACATTCGCCGGGCGAAAACCCTGGCCGAGAAGGGCCTGCACTACATCGACGTCGGTACCTCCGGCGGCGTCTGGGGCCTGGAGCGCGGCTACTGCATGATGATCGGCGGCGACGCCGAGACCGTGAACCGTCTGGACCCACTGTTCGCAGCGCTGGCGCCGGGTATGGGCAACATTCCGCGCACCAAGGATCGCAAGTCCGAGGATCACCGCGCCGAGCACGGCTACATTCACGCCGGTCCTGCCGGTGCCGGGCACTTCGTGAAGATGATTCACAACGGCATCGAGTACGGCATGATGGCCGCGTTCGCCGAAGGCTTCGACATCCTCAAGACCAAGTCCAGCGAGCGTCTGCCGGAAGATCAGCGTTTCGACCTGAACGTGGCCGACATCGCCGAAGTCTGGCGTCGTGGCAGCGTGGTCTCGTCCTGGCTGCTCGACCTGACCGCCGACGCACTGGCCAGCGATCCGAAACTCGACGGCTTCTCCGGTTCGGTGGCTGACAGCGGCGAAGGTCAATGGACCATCGAAGCGGCCATGGAGCAGGCGGTGCCGGTTCCGGTGCTGTCCAACTCGCTGTTCTCGCGCTACCGCTCGCGCGGCCAGGGCACTTTTGGCGACAAGATTCTTTCGGCCCAGCGCTTCGGCTTCGGCGGCCACGTGGAGACACCGAAGAAATGACCCATACGATCCGCAGAAAATCCAAGGCAGAACCCGCACCACCGACCACGCTGTTTCTGTTCGGTGCCCACGGCGACCTGGTCAAGCGCTTGCTGATGCCGGCGCTGTACAACCTCAGTCGCGACGGCTTGCTTGACGAGAATCTGCGGATCGTCGGCGTTGATCACAACGCCATTACCGATGAAGCCTTCGCGCAAAAACTCGAAGACTTCATCCGTACCGAAGTGGCGGCGAAAGTCGGCAAGGGCGATCAGATGCTTGATCCGGCCTTGTGGGCCAAGCTCGCCAAAGGTATCAGCTACGTCCAGGGCGACTTCCTGGACGACAGCACTTATTCCGCGCTGGCGGCAAAAATTGCCGACAGCGGCACTGGCAATGCGGTGTTCTACCTGGCCACCGCGCCACGTTTTTTCAGTGAAGTGGTACGCCGTCTCGGCGCGGCCAAGTTGCTGGAGGAAACCCCCGAAGCGTTCAGAAGGGTGGTGATCGAGAAGCCGTTCGGCTCCGATCTGCAAACTGCCGAAGCGTTGAACGCCTGCCTGCTCAAGGTCATGTCCGAAAAACAGATCTATCGGATCGACCATTACCTGGGCAAGGAAACCGTGCAGAACATTCTGGTCAGCCGGTTCTCCAACAGCCTGTTCGAGGCCTTCTGGAACAACCATTACATCGACCACGTGCAAATCACCGCGGCAGAAACCGTCGGCGTCGAAACCCGTGGCAGTTTTTACGAGCACACCGGTGCGCTGCGTGACATGGTGCCCAATCACCTGTTCCAGTTGCTGGCGATGGTCGCCATGGAACCGCCGGCCGCGTTCGGCGCTGACGCCGTGCGCGGCGAGAAGGCCAAAGTGGTCGGCGCGATCCGCCCGTGGAGCGTTGAAGAGGCGCGAGCCAACTCGGTACGCGGTCAATACCGCGCCGGCGAGGTCGATGGCAAAGCGTTGAATGGCTATCGCCAGGAAGCCAACGTGGCGCCTGACAGCAACACCGAAACCTACGTCGCGCTGAAAGTCATGATCGACAACTGGCGCTGGGTCGGCGTGCCGTTCTACCTGCGCACCGGCAAGCGCATGAGCGTGCGCGACACCGAGATCGTCATCTGCTTCAAACCGGCGCCCTATGCGCAGTTCCGGGATACCGAGGTCGACGAGTTGCAGCCGACCTATCTGCGTATTCAGATCCAGCCCAACGAAGGCATGTGGTTCGACCTGCTGGCCAAACGGCCGGGGCCGGCGTTGAACATGGCCAACATCGAGCTGGGTTTTGCCTACAAGGATTTCTTCGAGATGCAGCCGTCCACCGGCTACGAAACGCTGATCTACGACTGCCTGACCGGCGACCAGACGCTGTTCCAGCGCGCCGACAACATCGAGAACGGCTGGCGCGCGGTGCAGCCCTTCCTCGATGCCTGGCAACAGGATGCGAGCGTGCAGACCTACGCCGCCGGGGAAGACGGCCCGCAAGCCGCCAATGATCTGCTGACTCGCGATGGTCGCGTCTGGCACGGTCTGGGATGAGTGAATCGATCCGCTTTTTATTGAGTGACATGGACGGCACGCTGTTGCTGCCCGATCACAGCCTGAGCCAGCGCACCATCGACGCCGTTCGTTCGCTGCGCGAGGCCGGCGTGTTGTTCAGCCTGGCCACCGGGCGCCCACCCAAAGCCATGTTGCAGCAGATCGAAGCCTTGGGTGTCGATCTGCCGACCGCCGCCTTCAATGGCGGCACCATCGTCAATCCGGATGGCAGTCTGTTGGTGGCGCATTACCTGCCGGTGCCGACCGCGCTGATTGCTCTGGCGTTGTTCGCTGACCAACCGGATGTGGAGATCTGGGTGTTCAGCGGTGGCGACTGGTTGCTCAAGGATCCGCACGGACCGATGGTGCCGCGCGAACAGCACGGCCTCGGTTATCCGCCGGTGGTGGTCGAGAGTTTCGAGCCGTACCTGGAGCGCATCGACAAGATCGTCGCCACCAGTAACAACACCGATCTGCTGATCGAGCTTGAGGCGCGCCTGTTAGCCAAGGTCAGCGGCATGGCTCAGGTTTCGCGTTCGCAACCGGTGTACCTGGACGTGACGGCGCTGGAGGCCAACAAGGGCACCGCACTGGCAACCATTGCCGCGCACCTCGATATCCCGCTGGCGCAGACCGCCGCGATTGGCGATGGCGGCAACGACCCGGCGATGTTCCATTGCGCGGGATTGTCGATTGCCATGGGGCAGGCGGAAGAGGCGGTGAAGCGCCAGGCTGATGTCGTTACAGCCCCCAACACCGAAGACGGCGTGGCGCAGGCGATCGAGAAGTACATCCTCGGTCGCTGATTCACCCGGAAACAAACTGTGGGAGCGGGCTTGCTCGCGAATGCGGTGTGTCAGTCAACACATCAAGTGCCTGACACTCCGTCTTCGCGAGCAAGCCCGCTCCCACAGTTTTAATCGCGTGTTGCCAGAGCCATTGGCTGAGCGCCTGCCAATGTAGGAGTGAGCCTGCTCATACCGGTTGATCGAGAGTTGCCAGCGCCATTGGCTGACCACCCTGACAATGTGGGAGCGGGCTTGCTCGCGAATGCGGTGCTTCAGTCAGCACATCAAGTGCCTGACACTCCGTCTTCGCGAGCAAGCCCCGCTCCCACAGTTTTAAGTCAGAGCCAGTAACTCACCGCATACCAGCCCAGCAACCCCATCACTACGGTGTACGGCAACGCCATCCACACCATCCGCCCGTACGACAGGCGCACCAGCGGTGCAATCGCCGAGGTCAGCAGGAACAGGAATGCCGCCTGACCGTTCGGCGTCGCCACGCTTGGCAGGTTGGTGCCAGTGTTGATCGCGATCGCCAGGGTCTCGAAATGCTCGCGGCTCATGTGCCCGGACAGGAAAGCCTGTTTCACTTCGGTGATGTAGATCGTGGCGACGAACACGTTATCGCTGATCGCCGAGAGCAGGCCGTTGGCGATGAACAGCATGCCCGGCTGTTGTTCCGCCGGCAGCGCCAGCACCCACTGGATCAACGGGGCGAACAGCTGCTGATCGTGAATCACCGCGACCACGGCAAAGAACACCACCAGCAATGCGGTGAACGGCATGGCGTCCTTGAACGCGCTGCCCAGACGATGCTCGTCGGTGATGCCGGTGAACGCGGTGATCAGCACGATCACCATCAGGCCGATCAGCCCGACCTCCGCGACGTGAAACGCCAGACAACCAATCAGGATCAACGCAGCAGTGCCTTGCACCAGCAGGGCGGCACGCTGACGCGGGGTGCGTTCGGCGTTGTCTTCGGCGGCGTAATTGGCCAGCACGGCGCGGACGTTGTCCGGCAGCAGGGTGCCGTAGCCAAACCAGCGCAGTTTTTCCAGCAGCACGCAGGTCACCAGACCCGCCGCCAGCACCGGCAACGAAACCGGCGCGACTTTCTGGAAGAACTCTGCGAAGTGCCAGCCCATTTCATGACCGATCAGCAGATTCTGCGGCTCACCCACCAGGGTGCAGACCCCGCCGAGTGCGGTGCCGACCGCGCCGTGCATCAGCAGGCTGCGCAGGAATGCGCGGAATTGCTCCAGGTCTTCATGGTGCAGGGCCGGCAGATGGCGGTCGTCGCTGAATTCGCTGTCCTGACGCGGATCATTGCCCGAGGCCACGCGGTGGTAGACCGAATAGAAGCCGACCGCCGCGCTGATGATCACCGCGGTTACGGTCAAGGCATCGAGAAACGCCGACAAAAAAGCTGAGAGAAAGCAGAACATCAGCGCCAGCAGCGCCTTGGAGCGCACGCCCAGCAGCAACCGTGAGAACAGAAACAGCAGCAGATCCTTCATGAAGTAGATGCCCGCGACCATGAACATCAGCAGCAGGATCACCGGGAAGTTGTGCACCAGTTCATCGTACAGGGCCTGTGGTGAGGTCATCTTCAGCAGCAGGGCTTCGATCAGCAACAAGCCACCGGGCATCAATGGATAGCACTTGAGCGCCATGGCCAGGGTGAAAATGAATTCGATCACCAGCAGCCAGCCGGCGGCGACCGGGCCGACAGTGAACAGCACCACGGCGTTGAGGATCAGGAACCCTACGATGCACGCCTTGTACCAGCGGGGCGAGTGCCCGAGAAAATTATGCGCGAACGCCTGGGCCAGTGAACCGGACATCGGTTGCTCCTTGTATTAAGAAGCGCGCAAGTTGCCGCATGTGTCTGGCAAGTTCAAGTCCGGGAAGTTATTGATTCAGATAGCGCGCGACCATGGCGCGGTAGTTGCCGTCGAGCGAGTAGCCGCCGACAAGAATTTTCCGGTCTGGCTGGATCGCGAGAGAATTGGCGGTATCCAGGCTGCGGCCCAGGCGCGTGCGCAACCAGCCGTGGCCGTTGCCGAAGCTCCGGTCGAGATGGCCATCAGCTTTATAGCGAGCAACGATGAAGTCGGCCTCGACGCCGCCGATCGTTGCACCCACCGCCATGATCCGACCATCCGCCATGCGTTGCGCGGCGCTCCACTGGCAACCACTGGGGCCGATTTCCAGCAGATGCGGGTGACCAGTGTCGTTGCGCCAGTCCGGGCGGCCGTTAGGGTGCAGGCTCAGCGCCAGGCAGCGGATCGGATCGCGACTGCTGCCAAAACAGTGCAGATGTTCCTTTGACTCGATGACCTGACAGACCATCGCACTTTTGCCGTTGGCTTTGAAAGCCAGGAAGCCATCCACCGCGAAGCGCTCATCAAGACGCCCGTCAGGCAGGTAGCGCGCCACCAGGCCCTCCTGGGGGAAATCAATTGAGCCGGCGACAAGGATCCGCCCGTCCTCCTGCAATACGAGGCTGCTGAGCCACGTGTTGAGCAGCAAATGTCGAATCATCACGAAACCGCGCCCATTGAAGCTTGCATCGAGCGTCCCGTCTGGCGTCAGGCGGATCAGCATTCCGGCATGGTCGGCGAGTTCGAAGTGGTGATTGGCGATCAGCAGAATATGCCCGTCATCCTGCACGGCGATGTCACAGGCTTCAGCCCCCGGTACGCCGGGTGGCAGCCAGCAATCGCGGGAGCCGACGGACAGGTCGCCGGGCAGGCGCACCACTTTGCAGCCATTTTTACCAAAGTCCGGGTCGGGGGTTCCGTCAGCGCTGAACAGGGCCAGCGCAGGCAGGGTGCGATGGGTGTTTTGATAATGCAGCCCGGCCAGCAGGATTCGTCCGTCGGGCAACACCTGAACCTTGCCACCGGTGGCCTCAAAACCGCATTCGAACTCGCCAATCACGCTGCCTTGCTGGCCGAAAGCGAGGTCGGCCGAACCGTCTGCGAAGAGGCGTGCCAGACCAAACCGACTGCCTTGCGCAGTGCCGACTTTGGCGGCGACCAGCACGCGCCCCTGTCGATCCAGCGCAATACCCTGGGTCATGCTGGAAACACTGCCGGCGAAATACACCTGGGCAACGCCAGTGCTGGCAAATTGTTTGTCGAGTTGCCCGGAACTGTTGAGTAGTGCCGGGCGCGCAAAGGCGTTCTCGGGTGACATGCATGCCTCTCCTTGCAAGTTGACCAGGCCCGAATGGGCGGTAACTGCATGAGCGGAACATTCAATCCCTGAATACACGCAAGTTCAACTGACAGAACTAACAGGTGGAGGGTCGCACTGTGCCATAACAGTGTCTTTTTGAACCAAACGAAAGCCTGCCAAGCAGTGGCGCCTGGCAGCTTGAAGAAAGTTGTACAGAAGCATTGAAGATAAACAGCAGCGGATAACTAACAAAGAACAGAGCGGATGACGTGAAAGTCATCCGCATTAGCCTCTGATCAATGTGGCATCGACCACGATTGCAGCAGGTAACCTTCTTTGCTCAATTCGGCGCGGGCCTGTTGCAACAGCAGTTCCAGTTGCGCCGGATCGGAGTAGGCGCTGCTTGGAATCTGCTGGCGACCGATGTGCGAGTTGGTACGGTCGATGACGGTCAGGTTCAGTTCGCCATTGCCGTCTTGTGGGGCCCAGGCCACGCACTGAAAGGGTTTGAACGCGTGGTTGGCAATCAAAAGAGCTTCGTTGATACGGAGCGGGGCGGTCATTGGGGTCTTCTCTCTGTCGTGCCCAATCAAGTGATGTGCCGTCGGTTGGGCTTACCGTTCGGCTGGTTACTTGTACTGATGCACGCAACCCCGTGGCAGGTCACACACGAAACAAAGAAATTTCAACTTAATTGCTCAGGCTCAACATTCCGAACGTTTTTGAAAGCCTGGTGAAAGATAGCAACTCGATAGCTGACTAATAAACTTGCTTCTTATAACTCGTTAGCTTGTACACCTATAAGCAATCGATACAAGGCCCTGTCAATTTCTTGCTAATGTTACAGTCGGGTCTGCCAAATGACTGTTTTTACAATAATTTCCTTAAATTTGGCGCCAAGGAACAGTCATGATCGAAGCGCCTGCGTTACGACGTTTATTGGTGGTCGACCCGTGCGACGACTGTCACCGGTTATTACCTGGTTTGCGCTCGGTGGGATGGGATGTCGACAGTTGTAGCCTGGAAAATGCCGCCGATCGGACATGCGATGTCGGGCTGCTGCGACTGCAACCTTTTCACCTTGAACGTCCCGAAGCGGTCAAGGAACTGATCAGCCGTAGCGGCACCGAGTGGATCGCGGTGTTGAACCAGGAAGTCCTGCGGTTGCAGAACGTCGGTGACTTCGTCTGCGAATGGTTTTTCGATTTCCACACCTTGCCGTTCGATGTCTCGCGGGTCCAGGTGACCCTGGGCCGCGCGTTCGGCATGGCGCGTTTGCGCGGGCAAGGCACGATTCACGTCGACCAGCCTGAACACGAGTTACTCGGCGACAGCAAGCCGATCCGCGAACTGCGCAAATTATTGAGCAAACTGGCACCGACCGAATCCCCGGTACTGATCCGCGGTGAAAGCGGCACCGGTAAAGAACTGGTGGCGCGCACGCTGCATCGCCAGTCCCAGCGCCACAGCAAGCCGTTCGTGGCGATCAACTGCGGGGCGATTCCCGAACACTTGATTCAATCCGAACTGTTCGGTCACGAAAAAGGCGCTTTCACCGGTGCGCATCAGCGCAAGGTCGGGCGCATTGAGGCCGCCAATGGCGGCACGCTGTTTCTCGATGAAATCGGCGATCTGCCGCTGGAATTGCAGGCCAATCTGCTGCGTTTTCTGCAGGAGAAACACATCGAGCGCGTGGGTGGCAGCCAGCCGATCCCGGTGGATGTTCGCGTGCTGGCGGCCACCCACGTCGACCTCGAAGCGGCGATCGAGAAAAAGCGTTTTCGCGAAGACCTGTATTACCGCCTCAATGTGCTGCAAGTGGTGACCGCGCCATTGCGCGAGCGCCACGGTGATCTGTCGATGCTGGCCAACCATTTCTCGCATTTTTACAGCCACGAAACCGGCCGCCGCCCGCGCAGCTTCAGTGAGGATGCGTTGATCGCCATGGGCAAGCACGACTGGCCAGGCAACGTTCGAGAACTGGCCAACCGCGTGCGACGGGGTCTGGTTCTGGCGGAAGGCCGACAGATCGAAGCCCGGGATCTGGGATTGCTCAGCCAGCACACGATTTCGACGCCGATGGGTACGCTGGAAGACTACAAGACGCGCGCTGAACGCCAGGCGCTGTGCGATGTGTTGAACCGTCACAGCGACAACCTCAGTGTGGCGGCGAAAGTGCTGGGGGTGTCGCGGCCGACGTTTTATCGCCTGCTGCACAAGCATCAGATTCGCTAGAGAACAAAGCTCAAAAGATCGCAGCCTGCGGCAGCTTCTACAGGGATTACCTCTGTAGGAGCTGCCGCAGGCTGCGATCTTGTGCTTTAGAAGTAGTACGGGAATTTCAGGCTGAAGGAGAAGTCCGGGGCATCGTCGGTCATGCCGATCGACAGGTTGGGCACGATGGTCAGGTTATCCGTGGCGGCAATGGTCATGCCGACGTTGAAATAACCGGCGTTGGCGTCACTGGAGACCACCGATTGCCAATCACCGCCATCCTGTTTCAGCTTGCTCTTGCGTTGCACCAGGTCAGACACCGAGAACGACATACTCATCTTTTCGTTCAGAGCGAACGCAATACCGGCGCCGATCTGGAAGCTGTCGCCAATCTTTACCTTGCCCGGGGTTTTCTGGTTGACGGTCGAGCTGATGTCGTCGAACGACTCCTCCAGGTTGTGGGTGTAGGACAGGCTGCCGAACAGCACCGCCGGGTCGAACGTCTTGACCAGCGAAACCCCGGGTGTGATCGACCAGACACCGTTACCGGTTGGCAGCGTGTCAGGCACGAACAGGTTGGAGTTGGCGTCGGTCTGGCGCAGTTTGATGCCGAACGGATCCTTGCCGGTTGGCGCCTTGACCCGCAGGGTGACCACGGCGTCCGGCGTGTTGACCGACTCGTCGAGGAACTTGTAGGCAATACCGAAGTTGACGTCGCCGATGGTCGGGTCGCGCGAAACATCCTGTTCCGTCGTGACGTTGGACGCACCACCGTTGCCGCCACCGGACTGGTAGGTCGATTCGCGGTAAACCACCGGCACGTTCACGTCAAACTGCCAACGGTTGTCGAAGTTGTAGCGCCCGGTCAGGTCCAGCGTCCAGGTGTCGGCCTTGATCCGGTCGAGGTTGATGTTGCCCAGAAAGATCGAGTCCAGCGCGAGGAAACCGTTGAGGATCAACTGCCGGGTGTCGTAACGCGAGTAGGTCACGCCGGTTTCAAAGCTGAATTTACCGCCGCCGAAGAAGCCGCTGGCTTCGTCGTAGAGGTTGGACACACTCTGTGCCGGTTGCGAATCGTCGGCCAGCGACTGGCCGTAAGAAGCGCCGCTGCCCCCGGCGGCGCCCCCCGACGCTGCTGCCGCGCCAACGCCGGGAGCCCCGGTACCGGTCGCGACTTTTGGATTGCCTTTCATGTCAGACGGCGACTTGGCCAGCCGTTTGGGTTGCGGGGCTGCCGGTTGATCTTCGACCTGACGGACCCGTTGTTCGAGCACCGCCAGGGCCTTTTGTTGCACTTCGTATCGTTGCTTCAGCTCCAGAAGTTCCTGTTTCAGGGTCTCCACATCTGCGTCGGGTGCTGCTTGCAGCATCGCCGCGGGTAGAAGAGTACTCAGACATACAGCGGCACGCAGTGATACTGATCGATACATGAATAAGCCGTCCCTTTAAGCCCAATGATCGAGACTCAGCGTAGTTCAATATCCGATATTGCGTAGTGCCCTGAGTTGAGTCAGGTTGCAGTCCAGTGCGCCGGGGCTGATGCCGTTATTGTTAAGCACAACATTGAGTTGGGTCATGTTGTTGACCACGTTGGCGCTGCCGAGCAGGCGGGTGTTCTGCAGCAGGCCACCCTGGGCCACTTGTTGCAGGGCGGTGCCTTGATTGCCCGAGGCCTGAATGGCCATTTGCACACCACTGTTGGTGGCCGAAACGGCGACACTGCCGGCGGCATTGCTGGCCCCGATGGTCTGCCCGGCCATCAGCGCCTGGCCTTGTGCGGGTGCCAGCGGAGGAGGGGTATTGGCTTCTTTTACATTGATGGCCACGTTGTTGCTGGCGGTGTTGCCGTCGCCGGCGGCGCGTACGCTTTGGGTCACGCCCTGGCTGCTGTTGAGTACCGCGCCACCAATGACATTGCCAGTGCCCGGCGTCGGGGTGCTGCCGTTGCCCTGTTCCTTGATGGTCGAGACATAGAATTCCGGTTTGATCGTGGCGGCCTGGATTTGCATCGACGTCGCAGCGCCGATCAGATCACCGCTGGCGTTGCGCCAGGTACTGCTCATGACAATGCCGAAGCTGATGATCCGCCCCGGCATGACGTAACGACCACGAAGCTGGGACAGCTCCTGATCCTGAACTTCGATGGGTTTGAATCCTGCATTGGCATAGCCTGACGCGCTCGCTGCCAGGCAGGCGGCGGCCAGCCAGTATGAGGTTTTCATCTGCTGCTCCCGGGACATCCAGCCCCATTCTTTATAATCGGCGATTAAAAGAAGTCGCTCTGTATGAACCCGAAGTCCATCAATTCGGCATCTCTGACAGGGTTGAAGTTATCCAGCTTGTTCTTCGCGGTCAGCGGGGTCGGCGGCATGCGCAATGCATTGGTTTTGTCATAACCGGGGCCGACGATGGCGAAGACGATGCCGTTCCAACCTTTGACAAAGTCATCATGGGCGTAGCGTTTATGGCCTAAGACGGGATCTCCGATATAAACCCAATCCTTGTCCGAACGCTGCAGCACCACGAAATGCTTGTAGCCGCGAATTTCCATCAGTACCACCACCGGGATTGTTACGTCGTCGAGTTTTTCCGGTGGAATCTTGTAGCCCCTGGCGCGCATGCCGATGCTTTCTATGTAGCGTTTCATGTCCAGCATGGAGAAACCTTGAGTACGCACAAGGTCCTGGTCAGCGTTGACCAGCATGCCTTTGATGATGTGCTCTTCATCGACGTCGAGCCAATAAGCCTGGCGCAGTACCGTGGCCAGTGCGGCGGCGCCGCAGCTGAAATCGGTTTTTTGTTCGACGATGTCGGCAAACTTGCGTTCACGAATGCTTTGCACGTTCTTGTAGACGAGTACGCCGCCGGGCAGGGCAGCGACGGGCATCTGGGCAGCCTGGGTCAGGCCGGACAGGCAAAGCAGGGCGATAAAGGCAGTCTTACGCATGATCGATACGCCTTTGCGGACTGAGGAAAAGCCCCGTTTCCGGGGCTTTCGTTTCGATCGCGATTACATGCAGGCTTTGCAACCTGCAGCGATGGACAGCGAGTTGCTTTGTTGGTTGCCAACACCGGCGGCGTTGTTGTAACCAGCGTTACCGGAGAAGTTGTTACCAACGTTCGAGATGTTCGCGTTGTTGGTCACAGGGTTTTTCCAGCCATCAGGGGTCAGCACTTGTTGAGTGGTGACGCCAGCCAGGCCGAAGACACCGACAGCTTCGAAGGTGGCTTTCTGATCTTTGCTGCCGCCGTTACCGCCATGGCCGCGATCGTTGTCGCCATAGCCGCCACCGCCGTGGCCTTTATCACCTTCGATGGTAGCCTTGCCAACGGCAGCGAACGCGCCGACGGCGGCCACGGTGCCGGTGAGGGTATCTTTTTTGTAGGTTTGAGTGCCGTTATTGGACACAGTCAGGCCAGTGGAGCTTTGGTTCGCAGCAGCAGCAGCGTTAGCTACACGACCACCCGATACAGCAATAGCCAGGTTGTTTTTCTGTTGGTTGAAGTTGCCGGCACTGTTGTTCACGCCAATGTTGCCGGAACCGCCGTTACCCACGTTGTTGAGGTTGGCGTTGTTGGTTGTCGAGTAGTTGGCAACCGCGTTGTTGTTGTTGACCTGAGTGGCGCTGGAGACAGATACCGCGCTGCCGAAGATAAAGCTTTCGTCGGCAGTCGCCAGTGCAGCAGCGTTGTCTTGCTGGTTGCCATCGCCGGCGGTGTTGTTCATGCCGACGTTGCCGTTGGTGCCATTGGCCGAGTTATTGACGTTGGCATCGTTTTTGGTGCCTTGGTTGCCCACCAGGTTGCCATCGCTGTTCTGCGTGTCGAGTACGGCAGCCCCGGCGCCGGCTCCGATTTGCAGAAGTTGTTCTAGGGTAGGGCCTTTGGGTTCATGGTTGCCATGGCCATTGCCGTGCCCGTTACCATGATCATTGCCGCCTGCCTGAGCCGCCATTGCCATTACTGCTGCAAGTGCGAAAACCAGTGGTTTGAGAGCCATTGTAGGTTTCATGGTGTTTCTCCATCGTGCTTATTAGTTGGTTAAGTGTTGGTACTTTCTAATTGCACTGCTTTTGTTGTTTGGGTCAGTCAGCGACCCGGATGCTCAGGGTGTTAGCCATACGGTTCCCCACCCCGGCACTCTGGTTCACCTGAATCACCCCTCGGCTGCCGGTGAAGGCCTGATCACTTGTCGTGACCTGGCGACTGCCGGGTGAGGTGCCAGTTGCTCCTGAGCTCGGTAAAAGCGCCACGTTCTGTTGCGACAGGGCGCTGTCGTCAACGCTTTGCGGGGCAGCACTGATGCTGACGCGCGTCACGTTGGCCATCTGGTTGTTGGCCCCGGCGCCCTGGTTCACGCCCAGGATTCCGTTGCCATTACTGAAAGAGTTGCCGCCAATGGTGGCGCTGGCGTTCGTTGAAGGGTTGGCCGGTGTATCGATGTGCTGCCGGACGTTGGTGGTAGCACTGGCCGAGGTACCAATGGCGATGGCTTTGGTATTGGTTTGTTGCATCTGGTCGCCAGCAGCCTGGTTGACGTTGTAGTTGCCGCGGTACTGGACGCCGGTCTCCTGAATGTTCGCGTTATTGACCGAGTCGGGGGCGGCCAGCGCCTGGACGCAGCCGAAAAGGGCAAGTAAAAGAAGAGAACGATTCATCTCATTGCCCTCCGGCCATGCGGGTCAGCGGAGCAAGACCTGAACTCATCGCACGGTTGACGGTGTTGGAGATCGAGCCGCCCGCGCCACCGCCGTGACCGCCGCCCATGCCGGGCAGGCCGTTGGGATTGGTCAGGGTGTTCATGCCAGGCATGTTGGCGGTGGGCGTGGTGATATTGCCGCGAATCGAAGCGCCACTGGCTACACTGGCAAATTCACCGTCATTGAGCTCGGTGCTGGTCATCGCCTGATTGATGCGAGCCGAAGGGTTGGCGTTGACCGTGGTTGGGTAGGGGTCTTTGCCACCGCTGCGCCCGATAGGAATGGGCTGAACGTCGCGGTTGAGAACGATCACGCCATTGCCTTCGGCCTGAACGTTGAAACTGATGAATGTGCTGGCGGCTGATCCAATCAGCAGAAGGCAGGTCAGGCCTTTATTGATATTCCCCACGGCGGCAATTCCTTCTTCAGTGGGCTGGCTCTTGTCAGCGTTGGGAAGGAGAGAGCGAAAGCTGTGCCGCTTTTGAGTTGTCTATTGTTTTCAACGGGTTGGCGCTGAGGCACGCAACGTTGATACATAACCTGTTTCAGCGCTGAAACAGCCATGTCGACAGCGGCGGGGGCAGGGGCGGTGCAAAGCTCTGGAACAAGGGTTTGCCGGGGACTGTTTCACTGGCGTAACAGTTGCCCTTTCAGAATGATGAAGGCCATTTAAACGGCTGCTTTGCGCGGGGTCGGGTGTTTCAGGAATGGACACTTGGGCTCCGAAAGGAGCTGTTTGCCAGGTCAATCAGCCATCAAGCGCGCCACTGCTTCGAAAGCCTGAAACCGCCGTTCATCCCAGTTGCCCTGAATGATCTGCAGCGGTTGTCCGTGCTGTTCCAGCCAGTCGCGGGTGGCCTGAAAGAACGCCATGCGTTCGCTGAACTGCGGCTGGCAGCGTTGGCCGTCGTCAGTCCAGTCGATCTGCTCCGGCGACAACAGCAGATGCAGGTCGTAATGCCGGGCCAGCAGCTCGGGTTCCAGCCACGCCGGGCAGGCGCCAAACAGGGTCTGGCTCCAGAGGATGTTGCTCAGCAAATGGGTATCGAGAATCAGCAATTGCGGTTGCTGCGCCCGCGCCTGATCTTCCCATTGCAGCTGCCCACGGGCGATGTTGGGGATGTCGTTGAGGCAGGTATCGCGTGGATTCTGCTCGATGAACCAGCGCACGTATTCGTCCACCCGCAGGCCGCCGAAGCGCGCCTGAAGGCCAGCGGCCAGCCAGCTCTTGCCGGTGGATTCCGGGCCGGTGAGGACAACTACCTTCATCGCTGCAACGCCGGATCGGCGCGCCATTCGCGCCAGCCTTGCACCGCAATCAGGGTGAACAGGGCATACAGCGCGGCGGTGAGGTACAGACCCTTGTACAGGAACAGACCGACGAAAATCACATCCAGCACGAACCACAGCGCCCAGCATTGCAGACGTTTCTGCGCCATCCACAATTGCGCAACCAGGCTGAACGCCGTCAGCGCGGCATCGAGCCACGGCTGCGCCGCGTCGGTCCAGTGCGCCATGGCCGCGCCGAGCAGCAGGCTGCCCAGTGCCCCGATACTCAGACCGAGCAGGATCGAGCGCCGATCCAGACGCGTGACTTCACGGCCGTCTTGCATCGTCCCGGCGCGGGTCCATTGCCACCAGCCGTAGACTTGCAGCGCGGCGTAAATCACTTGCAGCAACATGTCCGAGTACAGCTTCACGTCATAGAAAATCCAGCTGTACAGCAACACCATGACCAGGCCGATCGGCCAGCACCACGGATTCTGTTTGACCGTCAGCCAGACGGCGATCACACCGAGGGCGGCGGCAAACAGTTCAAGCCCGGACATGGGGGTTCCTTGGGGGAGTGCAAGAAGGGGCGCAATTGTACCCAAAAACCTTGAATGACGAATAACCCTGTGGGAGCGAGCCTGCTCGCGAAAGCGGCATGTCAGCAACGCAGATGTTGACTTACATTAAGCCTTCGCGAGCAGGCTCGCTCCCACAAGGGTGAGGGGTCAGACGCGGAACTGGCGCAGCAACTGGTTCAGCTGTTCACTCAACTGCCCAAGCTTGACGCTCGCCACACTCGACTGCTCCGCCGCCAGCGCCGTGCTGTGAGACAGGCCGGCCGCCTGCGTGACGTTCTGGTTGATGTCCTCGACCACATGCGCCTGTTGCAGTGTGGCGCTGGCAATCGAGGCGTTCAGGCCATTGAGATTGCGCAGGGCCTGGCCGATGGCATTCAGGCTCGCGCCGGCCAATCCCGCCTGTTCGATGGTCAGTTGCGAGGCCTTGCTGCTGTCGCCGATGACCTTCACCGCGGCTTCGGAATGATTTTGCAGGCGTTCGATCATGCTCTGGATTTCCGCTGTCGACTTTTGCGTGCGCTGCGCCAGCAACCGCACTTCATCGGCCACCACCGCAAAGCCCCGGCCCTGTTCCCCGGCGCGGGCCGCTTCGATGGCCGCGTTGAGTGCCAGCAGATTGGTTTGCTCGGCAATCGAGCGGATCACCTCAAGCACACTGCCGATCTGCGTGCTTTCGGCCGCCAGGGTGCGAATCACTTCGACCGCTTGGTCAATGGTTCCGGACAACTTGTCGATCTGTTGCAGACTGCCGTCGATGTTGATCTGGCCCTGCTGTGCCTGAGCTTCGGCATCGCGCATTTCAGCGGCAGCATGTTCGGCGTTCTTCGCCACATCCTGCACGCCGTAGGTGACTTCGTTGATCGCGGTCGCGACCAGTTCCATCTGCTGCGATTGCTGCTGGCTGCGCTGCTGGGCCTGGGTCGCGTCGTTACCCAGTTCACTGGACGACTGGCCGAGCGCACTGGCCGAAACCTGCAGGTCACCGATGACCCGGCGCAACTTGGCGGTGAAGGCGTTGAAGTGATGCGCCAGTTGCGTGACTTCGTCCTGACCGTGGGTGTCGAGGCTGCGGGTCAGGTCGCTCTCGCCGCTGGCGATGTTGGCCATGGCGTTCACGGTTTCCTGCAACGGACGGACGATGCTGCGGGCAATCAAAATCACCAGCAGGGCCATGATCACGGCGATCACCAAACCAATCACCGAAGCCTTGATCAACTGCCCCCGGAACTCGCTCTGCACATCATCGACGTAAACGCCCGAACCGAGCACCCAGCCCCACGGCTCGAACAATTTTACATAGGAGGTTTTCGCCACCGGTTCGCTGGCACCGGGCTTGGGCCAGCGGTAATCGACCATGCCCGCGCCTTTGCTTTTGGCGATCGCGACCATCTCGTTGAACACCGCGAAACCGTCTGGGTCGCGGATCGCTGAAAGGTTCTGGCCTTCGAGTTTGGGGTTGGTCGGGTGCATGACCATCACGGGGGTGAGGTCGTTGATCCAAAAGTAATCGCTCTGGTCGTAGCGTAGGCCACGAATCGCGGTCAACGCCTGTTTCTGCGCGGCGTCGCGGGTCAGGGTGCCGGCGGTTTCGAGGTCGTGGTAATAGGTCAGCAGGCCGCTGGCGGTCTGCACCACATGCTGGGTTTTCTGCGCCTTGGCGTGGTACAGGTCATCGTGGATCTGCTTGAGCATCAACACGCCCAAGGTCAACAACATGACCACCGCCACAATCAAAATGAGCCACAAGCGTCGGCTGATCGACACACTGCGCAAGCTGTTCATAACGCTGTCACTCCGATTTCTTTTTCTTGTAATAAATCAACGCCAGCATCCAACCACGTTTGGGTGGTCAGGCATACGCGACCCAAGTCGAATAACGCCGCAGCACTATTAAGGCTTGTCTGTTAGGATTTCGGCCCCGCGCGTGAAAACCTGAATCCAAATTGATATTTCACGGAATTTTGACCGTTTCGTGTGGATGCTGTGTGCGCGGAATCGGTACAGCTACAAACAGCTACGCTGATCGCAGTGAACGTAAAAAAATACTATCGGGGCATGCCTTTGTGCATCGCTCTTTGGGGGACTGATGGATCTTTGGACCGCCTTGCAGGCACTGATTCTTGGAGTTGTAGAGGGGCTGACGGAGTTTTTGCCCATTTCCAGTACCGGACACCAGATCATTGTTGCCGACTTGCTCGACTTCGGCGGCGAACGGGCCATGGCGTTCAACATCATTATTCAGCTCGGCGCGATCCTCGCGGTGGTCTGGGAGTTTCGTCGCAAGATTCTCGACGTGGTGATCGGCTTGCCGACCCAGCCGAGTGCGCGGCGTTTTACCGCCAACCTGCTGATCGCGTTTCTGCCGGCGGTGGTGCTGGGGGTGATTTTCGCCGACCTGATTCACCAATACCTGTTCAATCCGATCACCGTCGCGACCGCGCTGGTGGTGGGCGGTGTGATCATGCTGTGGGCCGAGCGTCGGCAACATGAAGTGCACGCCGAAACCGTGGACGAGATCACCTGGAAGGACGCGCTGAAAGTCGGTTTCGCGCAGTGTCTGGCGATGATCCCCGGTACCTCGCGTTCCGGCTCGACGATCATCGGCGGCCTGCTGTTTGGCCTGTCGCGCAAGACCGCGACCGAGTTCTCGTTCTTCCTGGCGATGCCGACCATGGTCGGTGCGGCGGTGTACTCCGGTTACAAGTATCGCCATCTGTTTGTGCCGGCGGACTTCCCGGTGTTCGCCATCGGCTTCATCACCGCGTTCATCTTCGCCATGATTGCCGTGCGCGGTCTGCTCAAGTTCATCGCCAGCCACAGTTACGCGGCATTCGCCTGGTACCGGATTGTTTTCGGTTTGGTGATTCTGGCGACCTGGCAGTTCGGCTGGGTGGATTGGTCGGCGGCGAAACCATGAGTGATTCCCGCGCGCGCCGCCCGGATGGACGACCGTCCGGTGGCGGCATTCAGCATCTGAAACTGAAACTGGCGGTGCTGCTGATCGTCTGCGCGCTGCCGCTGTTCGGCTCGCTGTCGATGTGGCTGCGCGGCATCTCGCTGGTGCCGTTGACCGCTTATGGCGCGGTCAGCGTGCTGGCGTTTTTCATGTACTGGGCAGACAAGCGCAAGGCCCGCGCCGATGCGTGGCGCACACCGGAGAACATCCTGCACGCGCTGGAACTGGCTGGCGGCTGGCCCGGCGCGCTGATCGCCCAACAGGTATTCCGGCACAAGACGCGCAAGGTGTCGTTTCAGATTCTGTTCTGGGTGATTGTGGCGCTGCATCAGGTGTTCTGGATCGACCAGTTGTTTCTCGGTTCGAACCTGCTTTCACATATTTAAGCTTCACACATGACCCATGTGGGAGCGGGCTTGCTCGCGAAAGCGGTGTGCCAATGGACGAATATGTTGTCTGACACACCGCTTTGGCGAGCAAGCCCGCTCCCACCAAAATCAAAAAGCTAGAGCAGTAATCCGATTTGGGTTTTCTTCGGCAACTTGCTCACCACCAACTGATGCGACCGTGTCAGCAACCCGCGTAATTCCTCCGCGCCCAGCGGGTAGGGCGGGTGCATGATGATCCACTGCGCCCGCGCCAGATAAGGCGCAGGGTGAATACCCGGGCGGTCGCAATGGCCGAGAAACAGGTCCTTGTCGACCTTGAACGCCAGTGAGTCCCCGCGCAGCCCTTGCAGGGCAAACATCTTGTTGCCGGCAATCGAGAACACCCGCACGCCGCCCCATTTGTAATCCTCCCGCGCGCCCGGCAAGGCCAGGCAGAAGGCGGCGACGTCCGCTTCGTTCATTTTTCCCTTATTCATAACAACCGCTCCCCACACGCATTGAACGATTCGACCAAGTGATCGATCCACGCCCGCACCGCCGGCATCACCCCGCGTCGATGCGGATACACCGCCTGCAACCAGCCGCCGGGCAACGACCACTCGGGCAACAGTTGCACCAGCGCGCCGCTCTCAAGGTCGGCTTCGCAATACATCATCGGCAGCAGGGTAAAACCCTGGCCGGCGAGCACACAGGCCTTGCGCACGATGAAGTCATCGATGCCCAACCGCGCCTCCATGTTCAGTTCGACGCTGTTGCCTTGCTCATCCAGCAAGCGCACATGCACCATGCGATCGGCCTCCAGCGCGCCGAGCACCGGCAGGTTCTTCAAGTCCTGCGGATGAGTGATGGTTTTGCCCTCGACAAAAGCCGGGCTGGCCACCACGACCATTTGTGCCTGGCGCAGACGCCGGGTGACCAGCAAGGGATCTTCATCGCCCAACTCGCGTACACGCAGGGCCACGTCGAAGCCTTCGGCCACCAGATCCACCCGGCGATTGAGCAGCACCACCTCCAGTTGCACCTGAGGGAATTTGCCGAGGAATTCGCTGATCACCCACGGCAACATTTCCCGCGCCAGACCGGTAGGACAGGATACGCGCAGGCGGCCACGTGGCTCGCTGGACATGCTGGCGACCGCTTCGTCGGCCATCTCCGCTTCCAGCAACATCGCCTGACAGTGACGCAAGTAGCGCTCGCCAACCGCGGTCAGGTTCAACTGGCGCGTGGTGCGTTGCAGCAGACGGGCGCCGAGGCGCTCTTCGAGTTCGGCGATGCGTCGTGACAGGCGGGACTTGGGAATGCCCAGCAAACGCCCGGCCGCCGCGAAGCCACCGGCCTCGACCACCTTGGCGAAATAGTAGAGATCATTGAGATCCTGCATGAAAAGTCCACCGTTCTATCAGTGGGACGAACTATCGCATTGTCGGCGGCTAATCAGCTATTGGTTTCTTCCGTAGGATTGTCTCCATTCCGTCGCCGCCGGCGATTCTTTACAGGAGATTCCACATGAAACTGCTGCACATCGATTCGAGCATTCTGGGCGACAACTCCGCTTCCCGTCAGTTGAGCAGCCAAGTCGTCAAAGCCTGGCAAGCCGCCGAGCCAACCGCCGTGGTCACCTACCGTGACCTGGCCGCCGACGCCATCAGTCACTTCTCGTCGACCACCCTGGTGGCTGCCGGTACCACTGCTGAGCTGCGCGACGCCGCACAACAGCACGAAGCCGAACTGAGCGCCTCGACCCTGGCTGAATTCATCGCTGCCGACGCCATCGTCATTGCCGCGCCGATGTACAACTTCACCGTGCCGACCCAGCTCAAGGCCTGGATCGACCGCGTCGCCGTTGCCGGCCAGACTTTCCGTTACACCGAAGCCGGCCCTGAAGGCCTGTGCGGTGGCAAGAAAGTGGTGATCGTCTCCACCTCCGGCGGCATCCATGCCGGTCAGGCGAGCGGCATCGCTCACGAGGAATATCTGAAGCTGGTACTGGGCTTCCTCGGCATCTCCGACATCGAAATCGTCCGTGCCGAAGGTCTGGCCTACGGTGATGAAGTGCGCAACAACGCGATGAGTGCTGCTCAGGCGAAGATCAGCGAGCAATTGTTTGCCGCCGCGTAAGCATTGCGTAAAGACCAGCTGCCGTTCAGGTAGCCCCTCAAAAAACTCTGTATTCTGGTTCTGCAAGGGCCAGATGCGGAGTTTTTTGTTTCTGACTGTTGCATAATCTGGCCCGGGTTATGCAGTCAAACGATCAACGTCTGAGTGCACCGTTGCGCCGGATCTCCGAACCTCAGGGTTTGGGGCGTGTCGGAACACAAAGGATCTTTCGATTGAGTAACACAGGGTGGGCCATCACATGATGCGTCTTTGTGCAACGTTACTGATTTGCCTGCTCGGCAGCCTCGGTTCAGTGCATGCCGCGCCCGGGCGACACCCTGTCTGGAGTGTCGGTTACCACGAAATGACATTCCTCGATCCGCTGGATCTGCAACCGATGCGCGCCATCGCCTTCTATCCTTCCAGCGACCGCGAACATAGCAGCCTGCTTGAGGGTTACACCGTCGAGGCCGGCGCTGACACCAAGGTGGCCATCGGTCGCTTTCCGATGCTGATGCTGTCTCACGGCAACACCGGAACGCCGCTGGCGCTGCATGACCTCGCCACCTCGCTGGCACGCAAGGGCTTTGTGGTGGTCGCGGTGATTCATCCCGGCGACAACTCCAAAGACCACAGCCGCCTCGGCACCCTGAGCAATCTGTATGGGCGGCCGATCCAGATTTCCGAAGCGATCACCGCGACCCTCGGCGACCCGATGCTCTCGCCGTTCGTCAACGCTGATCAGGTCGGGGTCATTGGTTATTCGGCCGGTGGCGAAACCGCGTTGATTCTCTCCGGCGCGCAGCCGGATCTGGATCGTCTGCGCCGCTACTGCCAGGAACGCCCTGACGACCATGATGCCTGCAACACCCAGGGTGAACTGATCGTCGACCGCGACGATTTGCAGCCAGTGGCCGATTCGCGCGTGCATGCCTTGCTGCTGATGGCGCCGCTGAGCCTGAAATTCGGCCGTAGCACCCTGGCGGATGTGCATGTGCCGGTGCTGCTGTACAGCGGCGATGGCGACAAACTGGTGGCCTTCGACAAAAACGCCGCGGCTCTGGCGCGCAAACTGCCGACCGCGCCGGACTTCAAGTTATTGGCCGGGGCAGGGCACTTCGTATTCATGGCGCCGTGCAACGAAGAGCAGATCCGCGCCATGCCGGCGTTGTGCACCGACGCTGATGGCGTGGATCGCGAAGACATTCACCGCAACCTGATTTCCGAGGCCGGGCAGTTCTTCTCGCGCACGCTGGGCAAGCCGAGCCGGGCGGGGATGCAGACCGCGGATCAATAAACGACTCAATCCCCCTGTGGGAGCGGGCTTGCTCGCGAATGCGATAGATCAGTCACTCTATATTTTGACTGACCCACCGCCTTCGCGAGCAAGCCCGCTCCCACAGTGATTTGTACGAAATTTCAGGATGTCGAGTGGCGCTTGAGTACCAAGGTCAACCCCAGCCCGATCACTGACAACAGCGCCGCACTGAAGAAAATCCACGCATACCCCAGATTCAACGCCACCGCGCCCATCAACGGCCCGGCAATCGCCAGCGCCAGATCAAAGAACACCGCATAAGCCCCCAACCCCGAGCCACGGCTGGAACTGGGCACCTGCTTGATCGCCTCGACCCCCAGCGCCGGATACACCAGCGACAAGCCAAACCCGGCCAGTCCCGCGCCAATCAGGGCGAATGCGGTAGAGGGCGCGAGCCACAGCAACACCAGTCCGATGGTTTCGATGCTCATGCAGGCGATCGCCGAATTGAAACCGCCAAAGCGGCTGATCGCCGAAATGAACAGCAGCCGCGACAGGATGAAACATACACCGAACACCGTCAGGCAATACGCCGCGCCGCTCCAGCCACGGTTGAGGTAATAAAGGGTGATGAAGGTGGTCAGCGTGCCGTAACCGATCGACGCCAGAGTCAAACTGGCCCCATACGGTGCAATCCGCCCGAACACCGCCCAAAAAGGCAGCCGTTCGCCGCGTACCACCGGCACCGAAGGCTTATTGCGGATCAACACCAAGGCCCCGGCGGCCAATATCGACAGAGCGATGCCCAGGCTGGCAAAGCCGTAGTCGGCGACCATCACCACGCCCAGTGGCGCGCCAATCGCTATTGCGCCATAGGAGGCAATGCCGTTCCAGCCGATCGACCTCGCTGTGTGTTCGACGCCGACCTGGCCCATGCACCAACTGATGGTACCGACGCCGATCAAGCCCTGTGCCACGCCGAGAAGCAGCCGACCGATGATCAGAATGATCAGGCTCGGCATCGGGAAGTCCTGCAACAGCGTGGAGATCAGCGTCAGCAGCCCGCTGAGCACAATCCCCGACAAACCAAAAACAATCGCCCGTTTGGTACCCAGCGTATCCGACATGCGGCCCGCCATCGGCCGACTGAGCAGGGTGGCCAGATACTGCGAGCCAATGACCAGCCCGGCAACGATCGCACTGAATCCCAATTGCTCGTGAACATAGCCGGGCAACACCGCAATCGGCAGGCCGATGCACAGGAAGGCGACAAAGGTGTAGAACACGATGGAGACGATCTGCAGGGTGATCGCCAGGGAGCTTTGCGGAGGCGGTTGCTGCGCAGACATGTGGACTCGTTCGCGGGCGGCGGTGGGAGAGTGGGCATCATGGCTGGGCGCTGGAATAAAAGGAAGCAGGCTAACTATTTTTCCTGGAGGCGGTGGTGTTTTCGAGGGCCTCTTCGCGAGCAGGCTCGCTCCCACATTTCGAATGCGTTTCCTGTGGGAGCGAGCCTGCTCGCGAAGGGCTTTGCAGCACAAAATCACTATCCCTTGAAATGCAAAAAGCCCCGTCACAAGGACGGGGCTTTTATCTTGCAGCTAGCAGCTCAATACTCGAAGCTGCTCTTAGAACACCACACCCTGACTACGCAGGTAGTCATCGTAAGTGCCGCTGAAGTCAGTCACGCCGTTGGCGCTCAGCTCGATGATGCGCGTCGCCAGGGACGATACGAACTCACGGTCGTGGCTGACGAAGATCAGCGTGCCCGGGTAGTTTTCCAGCGCCAGGTTCAGCGCCTCGATCGATTCCATGTCCAAGTGGTTGGTCGGTTCGTCCATGATCAGCACGTTCGGCTTTTGCAGGATCAGCTTGCCGAACAGCATGCGACCTTGCTCACCACCGGAAATCACTTTGACCGACTTGAGGATCTCGTCGTTGGAGAACAGCATGCGGCCCAGAGTGCCGCGAATCATCTGCTCGCCCTGAGTCCACTGACCCATCCAGTCGAACAGCGTGACGTCGTCTTCGAAATCGTGCGCATGGTCCTGAGCGTAGTAGCCCAGTTCCGCGGCGTCGGTCCACTTGACGCTACCGGCATCCGGGGTCAGTTCGTTGACCAGGGTACGCAGCAGGGTGGTTTTGCCGATACCGTTCGGGCCGATGATCGCTACGCGCTCGCCGGCTTCAACCTGGAAGCTGAAGTCTTTGAACAGTGGCTTGCCGTCGAAGCCTTTGGCCATTTTTTCGACCATGACCGCCTGACGGTGCAGCTTTTTGTTCTGCTCGAAGCGGATGAACGGGCTGACGCGGCTGGACGGCTTGACCTCGGCCAGCTGGATCTTGTCGATCGCCTTGGCGCGGGAAGTGGCCTGTTTGGCTTTCGAGGCGTTGGCCGAGAAGCGGCTGACGAACGATTGCAGCTCGGAAATCTGCGCTTTCTTCTTGGCGTTTTCCGACAGCAGTTGCTCGCGGGACTGGGTCGCCACGGTCATGTACTCGTCGTAGTTGCCCGGGAACAGGCGCAGCTCGCCGTAATCCAGGTCAGCCATGTGCGTGCACACGCTGTTCAGGAAGTGACGGTCGTGAGAGATGATGATCATCAGGCTGTTACGCTGGGTCAGAACGTTTTCCAGCCAGCGAATGGTGTTGATGTCCAGGTGGTTGGTCGGTTCGTCGAGCAACAGCACTTCCGGATCCGAGAACAGCGCCTGCGCCAGCAATACGCGCAGTTTCCAGCCTGGCGAGACTTCGCTCATCGGGCCGAAATGCTGTTCCAGCGGAATACCCAGACCCAGCAGCAGTTCACCGGCGCGGGATTCGGCGGTGTAGCCGTCCATCTCGGCGAACTCGGTTTCCAGCTCGGCCACGGCCATGCCGTCTTCTTCGCTCATTTCCGCCAGCGAGTAGATGCGATCGCGCTCGGCCTTGACCTTCCACAGCTCTTCGTGACCCATGATCACGGTATCGATCACGGTGAATTCTTCGTAGGCGAACTGGTCCTGGCGCAATTTACCCAGACGCACGTTCGGCTCGAGCATGACCTGACCGCCGGACGGATCGAGGTCGCCGCCGAGGATTTTCATGAAGGTCGACTTGCCGCAACCGTTGGCGCCGATCAGGCCGTAGCGGTTGCCCGCACCGAATTTGACCGAAACGTTTTCGAAGAGCGGCTTGGCGCCGAACTGCATCGTGATGTTAGCTGTAGAAATCAAAGGTTTTTCCTGCGAAGCATTCTGAGTAGCGAGGGTGCGGCTGGAGCGCTTGGCCCGAGTCAAAGTGCGCTGAAGCGGGACAGTCCCGTCATCAACCAAGGGGGGCGCGTAAAGTTTGGCGGCGATTGTACTGGTCTGGCTCTTTAAACGATAGGGCGATGACGTCGCGCCTGCTGTTTGGCAGATTCAGCGGACAGTTTTTCACAGATCAGGTTCACTATTGGTTACAAAGTATGGCTAAAATGCCATCCGATTACCCAATAGCCGCTGACGGCATGGGCTCAAGGAAGTGCCACCGGGATAGTATTTGTATTCATGCCACTGCATCAGACCCTGGGCCTCCGGCCGGCAGGCGCGCAGTTTGTTCACTTTTGACGTGTGACGATTTCCGTGAAACTCATCATTGCCGCTATTTATTTCATTTCGATTGCATACGTTCACCTTCGTGGACGTGTGCGTCACAAACTGGGCCGTCAACTGAGCGATCACTCGACGTTTCTGGCCCCGATCAACTGCTTCCTTTACCTGTTTTCGAAGAAGCCGAACAAACCGTATCTCGATCCGTCCGAGTTTCCGGACCTGAGCCCGTTGCAGGCGCATTGGGAAGAAATTCGCCAGGAAGGGCAGGATCTGCTGCGTGCCGGCGAGATCAAGCGCTCGAATCAGTACGATGACGTCGGTTTCAATTCGTTCTTCAAAAGTGGATGGAAGCGTTTCTACTTGAAATGGTACGGCGAGAGCCATCCGTCGGCGATGAAACTGTGCCCACGCACTACCGAGCTGGTGCAGAGCATCGGTTCGATCAAGGCGGCGATGTTCGCCGAGCTGCCACCGGGGTCGAAACTGGTTCGCCACCGTGACCCGTATGCCGGTTCGTACCGCTACCACCTGGGTCTCGACACGCCGAATGACGCCGGTTGCTACATCAATGTCGACGGCGAGAGCTACCACTGGCGCGACGGTGAAGCGGTGATGTTTGATGAGACTTACATCCACTACGCCGAAAACACCACCGACAAAAACCGCATCATCCTGTTCTGCGACATTGAGCGCCCGATGAAATATCGCTGGGCGGCGGCGTTCAACAGTTGGTTCAGCCGTACCGTGATGTCGGCGGCCGGTGCGCCGAATGACGCTGGTGACCGCACTGGCGGGATCAACCGCCTGTTTACCAAAATCTACAAGGTTCGCCTGCGCGGTAAAGAGCTGAAAAAGCGTAATCGTGCGCGTTACTACATGGAGAAGTGGGCGATTTTCGGCGGTTTGCTGGCGATCTTCATTTTGATCTGACCGGTGTATCGCGCCTGTTTATGCCATCGCCAGCAGGTTGGCTCCTACAGTGGAATGTGAGTTCAGGAAAGAACGCACTTCAACTGTGGGAGCGATGAGTCTCTCAAAGCCAACCTGTCAGCTTCCTGACAGGAACCGCATCTGATTACTCCCCCGAGGCCTTTTTGGTCTTTCTCGCCGGGGCTGCCTTACTGGCAGGCTTTTCTTTTGCCTTCGCTTTGGCCGGCGCTTTACCGCCCAGGCTGCGTTTAAGCAACTCGGTCAAGTCGATAACATCCGCAGACTTGCGCTCCTCCTCGCCACCCACGGTCTCGACATCCTCGATCTTGCCTTCGTGGGCCTTTTTCTCAACCAGGGCCATGATCTTGTCTTCAAACTCGTCCTTGTAGTCCTCCGGGCTCCAGTCGCCGCTCATGTCCTGCACAAGACGTTTAGCCATGTCCAGCTCGCCCTTGGCCAGTTGCGGCTTGGTCACCTCGCTGCCCAGTTCCAGTTCGTCGAGGCCGCGCACCTCTTGCGGCCAGCGCAGTTTGACCAGCACCAGCGCCGATTCCAGCGGCATCAGTGCTGCCAGATATTGCCGAGTGTGCAGGACGACGCGGGCGAGGGCGACCTTGTTGGTTTTGCTCAATGTTTCACGCAGCAGGGCGTAGACCTTGCCGCCGCGCTTGTCAGGTGCGAGATAGTAGGGTGTGTCGATGTTCTGCAGCGGGATCTGCTCGGCATCGACGAAGGAGAAAATGTCGATGGTCTGCGTCGACACCGGGTGCGCCGAGCGGATCTCTTCCTCGCTGAGCACCACGTAGCGACCTTTTTCATAGGCCACACCTTTGACGATGTGCTCCTTGGTGACTTCCTTGCCGGTGACCTTGTTCACCCGTTTGTAGCCCACCGGATCCATGCTGCGGCTGTCGAGCCAGTCAAAGTCCACGCCGTGCGAAGAGGTTGCCGACACCAGCGCGACAGGGATGTGTACCAGTCCGAAACTGATCGCGCCTTTCCAGATTGCCCGAGCCATGGTGAGTTCTCCAAGTGATGATCAGGTGACCTGTGGCGCAGTGCGAAAGTTTCCGGCATTTGCGTGGCGCGCGGCGTTGCCGGTCAAGCCGTGTTACATCTTGTTTAAGGGCGACGGGTTAACAAATCCGAACCCGGGGCGTAGCGTGGACTCGAAGGCTCTATCACCTGTGCACCGCGAGGCCACTCCATGAACCGAATACTGCCAGGCATTATCGTTCTGCTCCTTGGGGCCGGTCTGGCGCATGCCGACGTCGCGGCACCGTCCGCGCCGCTGTTGCTGGCGCAAAGTCCCACCGGCACCAACAACAATCCCTACAACAGCCCGATCCGCCGGGCCAATCCCAACAGCATGCAGGGCACGCAGCCCAGCGCGCCGGCGATTCGCGGGCCGAATACAGTGCCGGTACCCAGTACGCCTACCGTTGGCAACGGTGGGATTGGCAATGGTCAGCAGCAGCGTTCGGTACCGAGTACGCCGCCCAGATTCATCCCCAACCCACCGCCACGCGATGGAGACAGCAACCGTTGAACGGCGGGACTGCGTTCCTGTCAGCCTTTGAAATGAACAAAAGGAATCGTGCATGTTGCGTAAAACCCTTCTAGCCACGCTGTGCGCCGGCGCGCTGATCAGCGCTCCAGCTTTCGCCGCTGCTCCACAAGAGTTGCAAAGCGAGCAGGGCACCCTTGAAGTCACCACGATTACTCAAGGCCTTCAGCACCCTTGGGCGCTGGCGTTTCTGCCGGATCGTCAGGGGATGCTGGTGACCGAGCGTCCGGGCAACCTGCGGGTGATTACACCCGACGGCAAGCGTTCCGAGCCCATCAGTGCCGTGCCGAAGGTCTGGGCCAAGGGCCAGGGCGGTTTGCTCGACGTGGTGCTGTCGCCGGACTTCAAACAGGATCGTCTGGTCTATCTGTCCTACGCCGAGGGCGGTGGTGCCGGGGACAAGGCCGGTACGGCGGTGGGGCGTGGGCGGCTGTCGGATGACCTGAAGACGATCAGCGATTTCAAGGTGATCTTCCGTCAGGAGCCGAAACTCTCGACCGGCAACCACTTCGGCTCACGACTGGTGTTCGACCGCGACGGTTATCTGTTCATCACCCTGGGCGAAAACAACGACCGACCGACCGCGCAGGATCTCGACAAGCTGCAGGGCAAGGTCGTGCGGATCTTCCCCGACGGCAAGGTGCCGGATGACAACCCGTTCGTGGGCCAATCCGGTGTGCGTCCGGAAATCTGGTCGTACGGCCAGCGCAACCCGCAGGGCGCGGCGCTCAATCCGTGGAATGGCACTATCTGGGAAAACGAACACGGCCCCCGTGGCGGCGATGAGGTGAACATCATTGAGCGCGGCAAGAACTACGGTTGGCCGCTGGCGACTCACGGCATCAACTATTCGCTGCAACCGATCCCGGAAGCCAAGGGCAAGAGTGTCGAGGGTGCGGTTGATCCGCACCATGTCTGGGAGAAGTCCCCCGGTGTCAGCGGGATGGCGTTCTATGACGCTGACCGCTTCAAGCCTTGGCAGCAGAACCTGTTCATCGGCGCTCTGGTCAGTCAGGAGCTCATTCGCTTGCAGTTTGACGGGGACAAGGTGGTGCACGAGGAACGGCTGCTGGGTGAGCTGAAACAGCGGATTCGTGATGTACGGCAGGGGCCGGATGGCTATCTGTATGTGCTGACAGATGAGCAGGACGGTGCGCTGTACAAGGTCGGCCTGAAATAACTTCACTTCCAATTTTCACTGACGTCCTGTGGCGAGGGAGCTTGCTCCCGCTGGGTTGCGCAGCGGCCCCAAGCTCTTGTGAGCGCTACGCACTCATGCGGGAGCAAGCTCCCTCGCCACAAAAAAGTCTCTAGAGCGTAACGATAGTTGGCGTATTGCAGGCATACAAAACCACCGCCGCGCGCAATTTGCCACGCCCAAACCGGCTCATCTTCTCAAACTCGCCATGGCTGACCGGCACATGCTGGCAGTCCATCGGCTGACGATGCTGGCTGTGATCGACATCCGGATCGTGCAGATACACAAAGTCTTCATCGCAATCGGTGACCACCACCCAGTGCGGTGACTTGGAACGGGTCAGGCGATAGCTGCTGATCAGCACCAGAGGCTGTCCGCCAGCCTGTAACAACTTCGGCAAATCCAGGTGGGTGCCAATCTGCCGATCGATGTCGGTTTCGTGCATTTGCGCAGTGAACTCCTCGTGCACCAGGCGCATGACGTCTTTTTTATGCTCATCGCGCACGCCATCGAGGAACAATGGTCCGGCCATACTCAGCTGCAAACGCACCTTAAAACCCCGTCGCCAGGCCGCCAGTGCCAAGCCCTGGGGGCTGCAGCCACCATGGCCGGAGGTCATGAACACCGTGGTCGCTTCACGCCAGATCTGCAATTCCTCACGCCGCTCCAGCAAGCGCTCAGGTTGCAGCGCGCCCATGGCCATCAGCAGGCAAGCCGGGCCACAGGTAAATTCAGTGGTTTGCGGGTAATAGGGCACCTTGATGTTGCGCGAATCACGATGCTGAACAATGCGCTTTTCCAGACGCAACGCATCGGCGTGGTCTTCGTAGTAATCGTGAATCAACGCAAAGCGTCGGTAGCCGTTGCGCTCGTAAAGCGCGATGGCGGTGGGGTTGTCGATACGCACTTCAAGGCGCAGGTACGCGCAGTCATGCTCCACGGCGCAGGCCTCGATACGTTGCAGCAACTGCTTGCCCAAACCGCTGCCGCGAGCTTCGCCGGCAATGGCGATCGAATACAGGCGCGCCAGCGAGGTGCCGCGATGAAACAGCACCAGGGCGTAGCCGAGCAATCGACCGTCGATCTCGGCGACCATTAGCTGCGCATGGGCGCGGGTGATCATCCATTGAAAGCTGCGGCTGGTGAGCCGGTCGGTGGTGAAACATTGCATTTCCAGGGCCAGCAGCGCTGGCAGATCTTCAACTACCGCCAAACGAAAAACAGCATTCATATGACCACCGTAAAAGTTGCGTAACGAAACGGGACTTTCGAAAAACTTCGTGCTTAATAGAAATGGTCTTGTTCTCCAACGGATCAATCTCTATGTCAGCGGTACAGGGTCATTGGCGCGAAGTATCCGAGCAAAGTTTGCCGGCGGCAACTTTTTTAAATCCAGCCATCAGAACTTCCAGTCAAGTGTTGATTATCGTCGAACGCAAGGAAGACTGGGCCTCGTACTTTCCCAGCGAGGACATCGTCACGGCTCAGGAATATCTTGAGCAAACCCGTGACAGCGAGCCGGGCAAGCGGGTGCAGGTGATCAATCTGTGCCGCAGCTACAAGTACCTGGGCCACGGTTACTACTGCTCGCTGTTGGCTGAAGCCCGTGGTCACAAGGTGATTCCATCGGTGCGCACCATCAGCGAGCTGACGAAAAAATCGCTTTACGGTCTGGCACTGGACGATCTCGATAAAACCCTGGAAAAGGCCCTCAGTCATCATCTGTACAGCGATACCGAAGGTTTTACTCTGACACTTTACTTCGGCAAGACGCATATCGAGCCGCTGCAGGATCTGGCTCGACAGTTATTCGAAGTGTTTCCTTGTCCGATCCTGTTAGTTGAGTTTCGTCGAACTAACGGTTGGCACATCGAAGGCATAAAGTCCGGCGCGCTGCACAAGTTGCGTGATGACCAGGAAGATCAGTTCGCCAATGCGCTGGACGGCTTCAGCCGTAAAGTCTGGCGGGCGCCACGCTCGCCACAAGTGGCGCGTTACGACCTGGCGATCCTGCACGATCCGCAGGAAGCCTTGCCGCCATCCAACGCCAAGGCGCTGGAAAACTTCGTGCGAGTCGGCAAACGCATGGGCATCGACGTCGAACTGATCGAGCGCAGGGATTATGCGCGGATCGCCGAGTACGACGGCTTGCTGATCCGCGAGACCACCAGCGTCGACAACCACACCTATCGCTTTGCAAAAAAAGCCGAAAGCGAAGGACTGGTGGTCATGGATGATCCGACGTCGATCCTGCGCTGCACCAACAAGGTGTATCTGACCGACCTGCTCAACAGCCACCAACTGGGCATGCCCGCCACCGAAATTCTCTACAAGGAACGACCGGAAGACTTCGAGCGGGTCGGCGAACGCCTCGGTTTTCCGCTGGTGCTGAAGATCCCCGACGGCTGTTTTTCTCGCGGAGTGATCAAGGTCGAAAGCCAGCAGGCATTGCTCGAAGCCACCGCCGAACTGTTCGAGCACTCGGTGTTGCTGCTGGCTCAGGAGTTTTTCTATACCGAGTACGACTGGCGCATCGGCGTGCTCAACCGTAAACCGATCTTCGCCTGCCAATACTTCATGTCCAAGGGCCATTGGCAAATCTACAACCACAAAGCCAAGGGACAGGACATCAACGGCGAGTGTCGCACCCTGGCCGTGCACGAGGCGCCGCGAGCGGTGGTAGAACTGGCGGTCAAGACCGCCAACCTGATCGGCGATGGCCTCTACGGCGTGGACCTGAAACAGGCCGGCGACAAAGTGGTAGTAATCGAGGTCAACGACAACCCCAACCTCGATGCCGGTATCGAAGACGCCTACTTGCAGGACGATCTGTATTCACTGGTGCTGGAAGAGTTCGTGCGACGGCTGGAGCTCAAACGTCGCGGCCAGGCCTGGTGACGCGCCGATGATCAGCAGTTTCGCATTGAGTCATGGCGCGCTTCAGCGGGTCGAGCGGCTGGACGCCGAGGTGATGCTGTTCAGCAATCCCGATGCTGCCGAGCGCGATTTGCTGCACAGCCACTACAAGGTCGACGAACACGCGCTGGCCTCGGCGCTGGATCCGGACGAAGTCTCGCGAATCGAGTTTCACCCTGATCATTTGTTCCTGATCTGGAAACGCCCGGAAAACTATTCCGGCGGTGGCAGCCTGGCGTTTGAAGTGTCGTCCTGTGGCCTGCTGTTTGCGCCCGGCCAATTGTTGGTGATCGCCACCGACGACACGCCGCTGCACGGCATCGGCACACGCCAACCGCTCAATGCACCGCTGGATGTGTTGCTCGATCTGCTGTTCAACAACATCCACCATTACCTTGGCCACCTCAAGGTGATCAAACTGGTTGCGCGCGAGCTGCAACAGAAGTTCAACGCCTCAATGCAGAACCAGCATCTAGTGCAGATGTTTAATCTCAGCGAAAGCCTGATCTATTACATCAATGCCCTGCACAGCAACGGCGCGGTGCTGACGCGGCTGCGCAATCACGCGGAAAAGCAGCATTTCGGCAGTGAGGCGATCGGGCTGATCGACGACTTGATCATCGAAAACAACCAGTGCTACAAGCAGGCGGAGATCTACTCCACGGTGTTCTCGGGGCTGATCGATGCGCGCGGCAACTTGATGAATAACAGCATGAACAACCTGCTGCGCAAGCTGACGTTGATCAACGTAGTGTTTCTGCCGTTGAACCTGATCGCCAGCATTGGCGGGATGTCCGAGTTCAGCATGATGACGGCGGGTACGCCGTGGTGGATTTCGTATCCGGTGTTTCTGCTGGTGATGTTGCTGGGGGCGGGGGGGATGTTGTTTGGGTTGCGGCGGTTGGCCAAGTGATTGATGGGGCTTGAGCTGACGCATTCGCGAGCAAGCCCGCTCCCACAGTGAATCGCGGGCTGGCACGGGATCTGTGCCTGACACAAATCCCTTGTGGGAGCGGGCTTGCTCGCGAAAGCTATTTCAGCAGCACCGTAGGCTCAAGATCAGCTCGCCGGATCTGCCACCGTCACTTTCCTGCGCTCCCGAACCCCACACACCACCAGATACAACAACGGCCCAATCGACACAAACACCGCCGTCAGCAACAGATACGGCACCACCGACCAGACCGACATCCCTCGCGAGCGGGCGTCCTTGACCATCCATACCCCGGCCAGCGTCGCCAGCAGATACAGATCAATCACCACCTGCGCCGTGTCCGGACGCGACATCAGGCTGATACCGAAGTCGATCAACGACTGTTCGGCCTGGAGCATCACCGATACGGTGTAGCCAGTAAACGCAATCAACGCAGTGAGGGGCAGGGCGACAGACATCATGCATTCCTTCCTTGGGTGATGAGCAGAATCGCCAGCCTACCTTCGCATCCGCAAATAAGCCATTGACTCGCTGGCCGCCGCCGGGCTAATTTCAGGCCTATGACTTCCACCGTATTGCGCTGCCAGCCAAGCATTATTACCGCCATTCCTCATTTGGCGGGCTAGCTCACGACTGCAGCACCCAACCCGCCCTAGAGGCGGGTTTTTATTTTCTGTCTCCGGGGTTCTGATCAAAACGTCAGGAGACGACCATGCCGCACAGCCCCGACCAACAAACCCTGCTTGAGCAGTACGTGAAAAGGATCCTCGCCGCGCCGGTCTACGACATTGCTGTGCGCACGCCGTTGCAAGCTGCGCCGGCGCTGTCCGAGGCGCTGGGCAACCGGGTCCTGCTCAAGCGCGAAGACCTGCAACCGACGTTCTCCTTCAAGATCCGTGGCGCCTACAACAAGCTGGTGCAATTGAGCGATGCGCAGAAAGCACGCGGGGTGATCACCGCTTCGGCGGGCAATCATGCCCAAGGCGTGGCGCTGGCAGCGCGGGAGCTGGGGATCGCGGCGACCATCGTCATGCCCTCAACCACGCCCGAACTCAAGGTGTTTGGGGTGCGAAGTCGGGGCGCCGAGGCGCTGCTGCACGGCGAGAGTTTTCCGTTTGCCCTGGCCCATGCGCTGCAACTCGCCGAGCAGACCGGGCGCACCTTTGTCTCTCCATTCGACGACCCGGACGTGATCGCCGGCCAAGGCACGGTGGCCATGGAAATCCTCCGTCAGCATCAGGGGCCGCTGGATGCGATCTTCGTTCCGGTCGGTGGGGGCGGGCTGATCGCCGGCATCGCGGCGTACGTCAAATACCTGCGACCGGAGGTACGGATCATCGGTGTCGAATCGGAGCATTCGGCCTGCCTGAAGGCGGCGCTGCAAGCGGATGCGCGCGTTGTGTTGCCCAGTGTCGGAACGTTCGCCGATGGCGTGGCGGTGGCGCAGATCGGCGCTTATGGTTTTGAGGTGTGCCGGTTTTGTGTGGACGAAGTGATCACCGCCAGCAATGACGAGCTGTGCGCGGCGATCAAGAATATCTACGACGATACCCGCTCGATCACCGAGCCTTCCGGGGCATTGGCGGTGGCCGGCATCAAGCAATACGTGGCGCGCAGCGGTGTTCGCGGGCAAACCTTCGTCGCGATCGACTCCGGCGCGAATATCAACTTCGACAGCCTGCGCCATGTCGCCGAGCGCGCCGCGATGTGCGGCGTCCCGGCGTGATACCGCTCAGGGCAGCAATGGGCGCAGGAAACTGCGCTCGTAGCTGACGATGAATTTCTTCTGCACCAGTGATTCCACCAGCGCCGTGCTTTCCGGGTCGGTCAGCGCGATGTGCCGGTAGCTTTCGTAATCGGCCAGCGAGGGAAAGCTGAACAGGCAATAAGCGATGTTGCTCGCGCCCTCGGAGGGCAGGAAATAGCCGTGATGCGTGCCGCCCAAGCGCTCGACGATGCCCAGCCAGGCCTTGGCGTAGGCCTCGAATTCGGTCAGTTGGTACGGATCGATCACGTATCGCACATGGCAGGTAATCACGTTTGGCGCTCCCTGTTCAGGTCATTCCGCAATAGCAGTGCCGACCTTGTCCGAAGCCGACCAGATGCGATAGCGCACCTCTACATCTTTCGGGGCGTAGATCACCAGTGGCAGCTTGCTGTTGTAGCGCAGCATGAAGCCGTCACCGACAACCGGGACAAAGGCGCGTTTCTTCGCGGTGCCGGGTGGGCAGGCCATCAGGGTGCTCATCGGGCCGATGACTTTTTCCAGTCGGTAGAACGGGTAGCCCCAGCCTTCGAGGTTTTTCTCGTCCAGAGCGCCGCCCAGGCGCTGGCGATTGCAGTCGACTTCCAGGGTTTTGCCGGCGAGCACTTCAACCTGGAAGTTCTCCTCCTGATCCTGTTTGGGCAGGTAGATGACTTGGCGGGTGAAGCCGTTTTCCGCCTTGGGATACGGCGCGACGTCTTCGAGTTTGGCCGCGTGGGCGAGGGTAGACAGGCCGGCAACGAGCAGACCGATTGTCGCGCGAGCGCGTAAAGAACCCATGAAAGCCTCCTGGCGGGTGTAGGGTGGATGTCGGGCATTCTCACTGTCATCAGCGATGAATGCAAACCGGCGTCGACTTGCAAATTGCAGTGCTCAGGAGGGTCGATCTTGCATTTTGCAACTGGCCAACTGCTGGCCACCGCGCCAAGTGCTTGATTTCATGAGGGTCGAAATGACCCGATGAAAGGCACGTTTTATGCGTCGCTTTGGTGCAGTGCACCGGCTTCGGGCGCCTACACTCCAATGGGCATTTCGCAGTACAACCGTTTGCCGCACCAGGGAATCAGCGGGGACACACCCGTGCAGGGGCAGCAAAAGTGGTCAACGTGAAGAGTTGATTGGCAGTTTCATCAATAAGGAGAGGTTCATCATGTTTCTGTCTGCCTTGGAACTACGCAATATCATTGAAAGCAGTTTTCTGCCTAAACGCTGCCAGTGCACGCTGTCGCCAGACCTGTCGATGACCGTCAAGGTATTCGGCGATCACCAGACTGACCAGGTTGATTTGCACGTCAGCGGTATCGATGCCAGCCATCTCAATGGCTGTCGCGAGATCAACGATCTGATTGCCGGCCTGCGCTCGGATCTGGCGCAACAAACCACACCACAGCATTACAGTCCTCGCTCCAGAGCGCTTTAACTCACCGTTTCACCCAGTTCGACCGTCACGCGCCGGGCCTGCACAAAGCCTAGGCCCAGCGCGAACTCGACCAGCACCGCGAGCAGAATCCCGGGGCCGGCGTGGCCGTTCAGCCATTCGCCAAAACCCAGTACCGCCAGACCAAAACAACCGACGATAAACCCGTTACTCAGGGCATTGCGCCCCAGCGACGGCGGCGCGCTGCGCACCAGATAAAACATCACCCCCAACGCCGCAAACAGCACCGCACTGCGCCGTGCAACAAAACCGGCAGCGCTCGAATACTCAATGCTCCAGATCGCCAGCAACAGCTGCGGGAAAAAGCCCCAGGCCAGCGCCAGCACTAAACACAACAAAGATGTGATGATCGACAACGTGCGAAACGACAACTGCATGGCGAGTCCTTGCGGCAGTGAGAAGTGACCCCGAGCATAACCCGCGAGCCTTTCACCGCCTACCGCAAAGCCGCAAATCAGAGCCTTCTGTCAGTTCTGGAAGTTACAGGCGTCAGACATTTTCCGATAGGTGATTTCCGCCGGCTTGCCTGCATTGTCGATGTACTTCATGTCAGCGGTGATGACCTTGCACTGCTGCGTCTGTGGCTCTGTCAGCGAGATCACTTTGTTCACATGCAACGGCATGCCGTACTGGTAAGGAACGGGCTGGGTAGCAG
Source organism: Pseudomonas sp. JAI115 (assembly GCF_014200835.1). Classification (NCBI taxonomy): domain Bacteria; kingdom Pseudomonadati; phylum Pseudomonadota; class Gammaproteobacteria; order Pseudomonadales; family Pseudomonadaceae; genus Pseudomonas; species Pseudomonas sp. JAI115. The sequence goes on along the minus strand of NZ_JACHCY010000001.1, from coordinate 206,541 downwards.
CGTTGGTATCATTGGCCTGAGCCAGCCCGGCGAATGCGCTGCAGGCGAGGGCGGAGGTGAGCAATAGCGTGCGAATGTTCATGAATCGGACTCCCGTACGACGGAATGAGCGTTCGGCGCCATACGGCCGAACCTGCCGCACTCGGCGTCAGCCAGGAGCTGAGGTGTGCGGTTCAGTACAGTCTTGGACTGCGGCGTTAAGCGATGGTTAACCTGGCTGAACGCCGGCTGTCTGGCAGAGGGATGATTTCTCGGGGATGCGGTGCCGATTCCTACAAGGGGTGATGCCTTGTCTGCTTTCGGCGCTTGGAGCGGGGCGGTTATGGTTTGGCGTCGCTGCAAAATCAGCGGCTCGGGTTTGGTCACCTGAAAATACTCACACATGTGTGCCATCATTCGCACCGCGGACATCTATGTCTTCGTAGTGCATTGCTGTGGCGGCTGTGTGCAGGACGCCTTCGGGCGAGCTGATTGGGTATTCAGTTGACCAAACTTGCATACAGTCCGCCTCCCATCGTTTGGTCACGGTGTCGGCGGGTTACCTTACCCAGCAAGAGATAACTCTGATGCCGATATTAAATCCGTTACCCAATCGTTATCACCCTCTAAACAGCGGCGTCACCGACAGCGCGCCAATGGTCATCGACACCCAGGCCAACCCCCAAGACATCCTCGAGTCCGCCGTCCAGCGCATCCGCGCCTGCAGCGACCTGCTCGAAACCCTGCACTGCATGTGCTTCCGCCATGGCGATGTTCAGGACATTCCACACATTACCCATGCGCTGTACCTGCTGGCGCAGGACGGCAATGATTTGCTGCAGGTGGCACAGCAGCAGATGCTGGATTGGAAGGCGCCGGTTTGATGCCTTGAATGAGAACGGGAGTAGGATCGCGTTGGACGAATCTCACGCTATCTACTCCTCCCGTTTGTATGATTCTCGTGCCCTTGTATTCGTATAAAACAAGCTAACGGCTTAGCTTGTCAGGGAAGAAGGACAGGGGAGGGTGGATGGATATCCATTTTTTTGATTGCTCTTTAGCTTCTAATATTTGCGAAGGGGTCAACTTGGAAGCAATGAGGGGAAGCTTGTATTTAACATTTTCCTGCATTCCGCCCCCGCCATCCAAGCTACTTAGAGAAAAAATAAGCGAGTATCCCTTTACAGGATCATACGGAAATCCATAGGTGTCGGGCTCGTGAGCCAAGTATGAACCGTATCCATATACGGACTCTGCGTAGCCTGATACTGCGGCTTGCTCATTCCAATGTCGGAAGCCTTCAATATCTCCTTTCTCAAAAAGAAGAGCAGCCAACTCCATCATTGATCTAGGGTTGCCGCCTTCAGCTGAAAGTTTGTACCATTTTTCAACTGCCTCACTTCGCTTCCATGGTAGCAAAAATCCCTCACCTTGCTTAAGTGAAGTGGCAAGCCAGTATTGTGCAAGAGCATTTCCTGAAGTTGCAGATTGTTCTAGCCAAATATCATCTAGAGTGATTTCATACATTATGTACATCGCTTCTGCGTCGCCAGAATTTGCTTTTTGTTGGGCTAATTGTTTTGCTTGGTTTAACCATTCTATTGCCGGCTTCTGCGAAGGAGAGCAGTCGTTAGAGATTTCGCACATGTCATGCTCAATACGGCCCAATTGGATCATGGCATAAAGGTCGTTCTGACCTGCTGACGCTTCATACCATTTCTTTGCTTCCTTATTCATGTAATGATTTTTCTTACGAAGAGCCTCGCCTAAATAATATTGAGCTTCGTGGTCGCCCGCTTCTGCAGCGGTTGTTAAGAATGGGATTGCTGAGGTAGCTTTGTATTGATTGTATAGATTTATGCCTTGTTGTTTTGCGGAGTTTTGGTTTGGCGTTATCTGGGTGTTTGCGTGACAGCCAAGTGGCAGCAGTAATAATAAAGTGAAAATTATTCTGGTTGTCATGAGTATTTTGCGTGACATTTTATTTTGCTCCTTCAGATTCCCGGGTCGGAACTGTATGGGTTGCTAAAAGGAGGTAATAAAAAAGGATTGTAAGTTGGCAGAAAATGCGGGTAGCCTACAATCCATAAATATTTCGACAAGTCTATAAATAATCTAAGTTAATTGCCAAGCTTGTCTGGAAAAAAAGAAAGTGGTGGATGAGTGGCTTTCCAGTCTTTTGCCACTTCTAGTGACTTTTCAGTTTGTTCTGATGTCATTTTTTCGCGTATTTCCTCACTTTTTCTCTCAACATATCTTCCGATTCCGCCACTGTCCTCAAGCTCCTTAAGAAGCGTGAATAGCGCATAACCTTTGACCAAGTCTAGTGGGTAGCCTATTTTGTCTGGTGTATGCGCTATGTAGGCGCCGTAATTGCTTATGGCGGCTTGATCGCCAGTCGCTGCTGCAGTTTCAAGCCAGTGGCGCATGCCTACGACATCTCCTTCTTCGAATAAAATTTGTAGATAATCCATCATTGCTTTTGGGTGTCCGCCCTCAGAAGAAAGTAGTAGCCATTTTTTGATAGAGGCCTCGCGTTTTCCAGGAATCAAGAAAAAACCTTCACCTTGGCGTTCGCTTACAGCCATCCAATATTGTGCAGTCGGATATCCCGCATTTGCGGATTTCTCTAGCCACTCACGATTAAGAGTGATCTCATACATCAGATACAGGGATTCAGGATCACCTTTTTGTGCTTTTGGCAAAACTAGCTCATTAGCTAGTTCAAACCATTCTGCTTGTGTTTTTTTTGATGGTGAGCAGTCGCGTATTTCTTGGCAGGGTTCACTTTTGAATCGTCCCAGTTGGATTATTGCATATACATTGTTATTTTCTGCTGCGGACTCATACCAGTGAAGTGCCTCTGGAGTCATGTAGCCATTACGTTTTCGAATAGCCTCACCCAAGTAATATTGCGAGGTTGTATTTCCAGATTTTGCTTCTTTTTCTAATGCGGGAAAAGCTGCGTCGATTTTTAGTTGGTTATATAGAACTACGCCCGGCGAGACTACTTGTTCTTGCTGTTTTAATGGGGTGGCTTTACAGATGGTGAAAAGTGAAGCAGCTAATAGAAATGTTAACGCTTTCATCAAAATCAGCGACTTAGTTTGTCTGGAAAAAACGAAAGTGGCGGATGGGATTTCTTCCATTGAATGGCAAAGTCTTCCGCTTCTTTTATTTGCTGAGAGGTCATTTTTTCTGCGATTTCCGGAAGAACTTCCTCGACGTAGACCTGCACGTTGCCCCCGCCATCAAGATCTTTTAAAAGCGAAGTGATAGCGTAACCTTTAACCAAGTCTAGTTCGAAGCCAAATCGTTCGGGAGCATGCGCTAAATAAGCACCGTAACTGCTCACGCCGCTTTTGTATCCTTTCTCAGCCGCTACTTTTATCCAATGCCGAGCAACTTTAAGATCACCTTCATTCTCATAAAGGTAAGCGGCATACTCCATCATGGCTCGAGGATTTCCTCCTTCTGCGGATGCTTTAAACCAATTTCCCACTGCCTCCTTACGTTTCCAGGGAAGTAAGAAGCCCTCACCTTGCTTGTCACCAATTGCCATCCAGAATTGTGCATCTGGATTGCCGGCATTTGCAGACTTTTCTAACCAATCACGATTCAATGTAATTTCATACATTACGTACATGGCCTCCGCGTCACCTTTTTCTGCCAAAGGTTCCGCAAGCGCACGAGCATTTTTCAGCCAGTCGACAGGAGGTTTACCGGAATCAGGGCAATTACTCATTACTTTGCAAAGATCGTTGCCACTCCGCCCCAACTGAATCATGGCATATAAATTTTCTTGCGCAGCAGCGGCCTCATACCATTCTTTAGCTTCTGAAGTCATGTAGCGATTGCGCTTTCGAAGAGCCTCTCCTAAATAGTATTGTGATTCCGAGATTCCCGACTGTGCTTCTTTTTTTAGTTCAGCTATAGCAGAGTCTATTTTTAGCTGGTTGTATAAAGTTATTCCCTTGCTAAATCCGTTTTCTTGTGCTGCGACTGCGCACGTTTCGGTGAGCGCAGAAATAACTATCGCTAAGATCCGAAAATATACGCTCACTAAAATTAATATCCTAGCTTGTCAGGGTAGAACGAGAGAGGCGGGTGGTTGGCCTTCCACGTTTTTGCGAGGTCTTTCGCTATTTCTATTTGTGCTTTTGACATGTTTTTTTCTATATCGGGGAAGGTGTCATTGACGTCTCGTATTACATTGCCTCCGCCATTAAGTTCCAGCAGGTTTGACAGTAAAGCATGTGATTTTATCGGGTCGAATACGAAGCCGTATTTTGAGTTCTCTTCGCCTATGTAGGATGCATATCCAAATACACCTTCTACGAAGCTCGACTCAGCTGCTTTTTCGTTCCAGCTTCTGAACGAGGCTAAATCTTTTTTTTCGATCATGATCGCGGCTAACCCCATCATCGCAGGTGGGTAACCATTTTCCGCAGAGGCCTTCATCCATCGTTCGATAGCTTGGTTGCGCCTAGAGGGTAGTAAAAATGAACCACTTCCTTCCTGGTATTTAGTCGCCAGACGGAACTGTGCAAATGCGAATCCGTTCTCTGCTGATTTCTCCAACCAGTCATCGTTCCCTGTCATTTCATATAACAGGTACATTGATTCGCTATCTCCCTGCGTTGATCGTTGAGTTGCAAGGCTTTTAGCTTTGATTACCCAACTGCTAGGAGATTCTTCACCCGGTGGACAGTTTTTCATGGTTGAACACAAGTCGTCTCCAATTCTCCCGAGGCGAATCATAGAGTAGATATTCCCCTTTCTTGCGGAACTTTCATATGCTTTTTTAGCTTCCGGAGTCATGAAGCGGTTGTTTTTTCTTAATGCCTCACCCAGATAATAAAGTGCTTCATCATCACCGCCTTCGGCCGCTATTTTGAGTGGTTCGATTGCAGAAATAGCCTTGTATTGATTGTAAAGTTCAATACCTTTTTTTTTGGCTTCTTCTTGCTGCTGGGTGAGAGCGGCATTCGCAGTGTTGCAGAGCAATATGAAGAAAATACAAAGAGAGGTGTTGAATAATTTTATAAATTTCAATTTGGTTTGCTCGCTGGAGCTGAGTATCTTGCTGACGATTTTGGTATGTAGCTGTTTTCGTGCTTACACAGTATTTTTCTAAAATGCGTTCCTTTGGCGCAATAAAGACTTTTTTGTCAAAATCCATATTTTCCGGGATAAAAGGATAGAGGTGGATGTGTGCTTTTCCACTGCTGAGCGAATACCTTGGCTTCTATTAGCTGCTCAGCACTCATTTTTTCAGCAATTTCCGGCAGAACTTCATCTACGTAAGGCTGTATGTTTCCACCGCCATCGAGTTCCTTCAGTAACGATGTCAGTGCGTAGCCTTTTACTAGGTCAAGCGGGAAGTCATATAAAGAAGGGGCATGAGCAAGATAAGCTCCGTAGCTACTAACGCCAGACTCATACCCCGTTTTTGCCGCCTCTTCTATCCAATGTCGGGCTACCCCGATATCGCCGCCGTTTTCATAAAGAAATGCGGAGTATTCAAGCATTCCTGCGGGAAAACCATTTTCAGCTGATGCTTTTAACCAACGTCCGACTTCTTCCGTTCGTTTCCAAGGCAGAAAAAATTTTTCACCTTCTTTGTAGCGATTTGCCAAAAGCCACTGCCCTCTGGCGAAGTTAGCTGTTGCGGATTTTTCCAGCCACTCTAATTTCCCAGAAGACAGATATTTAATATACATCGCCTCACCGTCACCATCGTCTGACTTTCGTACGGTCTCTTTATTTAATAATTCTAACCAGTCGGCGCGTTTTTTCGAGCCTTGAGGACAATTATTCATGACCTCGCATAAGTCATTGTTTGATGTCGCAAGTCTTAACATTGCGTACAAATCGCCTTGCAAAGCAGCAGATTCATACCATTTTTGAGCCTCGGAAGTAATGTATTGTTTTTGCTGTCGAAGTTCTTCCGCTAAATAATATTGCGCCTCGGCGTCTCCTGCTTCTGCAGCAATTTTTAATTCTGCGGCTGCGGGTTTGTATTGGTTATAAAGTACCAATCCTCTCTCTTTTGCCTCTTTTTGTGATGAAGAAAGATCGGCATGCACTTGGCTGCATAATGTCAGGGTAAATAATCCTGCGCACAATATGGATTTGATTGACATAAGTAATCTTCTCTTTAATTCTTTGGGCCAACATAAGTAGCTTGACCGCTCGGCAGGAATGTATTGCCATAATATTTTATTCGCTTGCAATATCCATCCAGGCGTGCGCCAAGCACCTCAACGTGCTTTTTGTATCGACTGCGCATTCTGTCATTATCTACTCTAACTAGTCTTAGGACGGCTTCAGACATGAAGTTATCAATTCCTAGTCTATTTTCACAATAAGTTTGCTCAGGGTCGCTGGCGTCTTTTGTCCCAAAGCGATTCATGCTCATGCACGCCTCTTCAAATTGTGCTTGTGCAAGGGGGATTGTTCCCTGTGTTTCAGCTTGGCGAACAATCAGTCCAAGTATGCGCTCAATAGCTTGCTGTTGGATTAAGTGGCATTGGGCTTTTGAGTATTCCTTTTCCGCAGGTTTAATATCAGTCTCCTGCATCCCATACTCTCTAATCTTAAATGAGCTGGCCTCAGAGGTTAGTGTCATGAGCATTGGGCCAAGCGCACCAGGGGTTGCTGCTAATATCCATTGTTCAAGCTCAGTTTGATTGCGATAGTTCATGATCGTATGTGCAATCGTCGCCCCTCTGCCACCGCCAGTTAACGCCTCGTATAAGGACATCACCATGTCCACGCCTTGCATATAAAACATCGCAACTTCCATGCCTGCAGCGCCAAGGAAGTTAAGCTTGTCTATGTAATCAGCTGCATCATCGGTTACAAAAATTAGCGTTTTATCCTGGTTTTTGTGGATTTCTCGACGCACGAGATTAATCAGGTCAGTAACCCCGTCATAACCGACTTCGAACTGGAATTCGCCTCCCGCTCCCGCACCGACAATTAGTGATGCCTTGAACCGCATAATGAAGCGGCCTTCGTGCAAAGAAATGCCGATGTCTGCATTCGTGCCTAGCCCGTATGCGGCGGTAAAACCAGCAGTAAGTTTGGCAAGACTGGACCATTGGCTGGCCTTTGTGCTGTTGACACTGTTACCCATTCCGGGTGTTGGCGCGGTGCGCAGGGCTGCTATTTCTTTCGGTGGTGCCCAGTTCAAAGCGCCGGTCAGCAGGATCCCTGCTTGCACTCCCGCGAAGAGGTTAAATTTAGCTTTGGCGCCGTCCTCTACTCGAATTTTGGCGGCATTGCCTTCCAGCACCGGTTCGCTTCTCGCAGTTCCAGCGGTTGAATTTGTCGCTTCTGGACGTTCTGCGTCGGTGATTTCCGGAAGGTTAAGGCCGCCTTGTACGTTTGCACGTCCCAACTGAACGCTGGAGGAAAGAAGGAGAGTGGCACCCGTGTATCCCCACGCTCTGGCGCCCAGGTGGATGGAGAACCGACCGAGATTCAGGTTTTTGCGATTTTTGTCGTAGTCGAGGTAAGGAATCAGGATGTCTTTGGCCTGATCTCTGCCCGGAAGATCCATTTTCATCAGTTCGACTTCGCCACGTGCGAGGTCAATGGCCAGGCTTGCTTCAGCCTTGGCGGAAGCTTTGAAGTTATCCGCGACACTGAATGTCGGGCCGTTTATTTTAGCGCCAGTGTGGATTGATGACTGCGGCGGTGTGAGGCAACGCACGAGTTGCGCTTGGGGGCTATTGTCGAACAGGCGCAACGAGCTTCTGACTTCTTCTTTGAAGAGCAACTGACGAAGACGAAGTCCCCAGTCCTTGCGGGCTCCTGCATCCTCAAAGGTTTCGACCTTGTAGTTTTTCGACTTCAGGTAAGAATGGAACAGCTCTACATCAAACCAGCCTTTCTCATCAAACCAGTCACTCTGCTGATCTTTGATGGCTAGTGCACCTTCCGCTCGCAGCCACTCATGGAAAGGATTGTCGTCAGTGTCCGATGTTGCTTTTCCGTTGCTGTTTCCCGGAAGTTTCTTCAAGTCCTTGCTTGCTTTGGCGCCGATTTCACTCGCGTCCTTTTTCAGTACCTTTGTGATGCCCTCCAGATTGAGCAGACTCAGGTGTTTAACGGGACTGTTGGGACTATTGAAAAGTGCAACTTCGCGCAAAGGAAATTCTGCTTTGACCAAGCGCTCTTCCGGTTTTGGTTGAAACTGCTCTGGTTCCCACAGGAGATGTCGTAATGGCAGGGCTGCAGCAACCGCCGCTTCAGCGTCTTCGCGGAGTTTAAGGCGATCTTGTTGGATGCGCTGCCACTCTGCTTGCTCCGCTTCCACGATTCCTGTGGGGGGCGCGACGTTTTGGCCGCTGGCGTCAATCCAGGCTTTATATTTCGTGCGGATCTGCTCGGTGAGCTTGATCTGTTGCTGCTCCATCTCGAGATATGCTTTGAACTTCTCGACACCTGCGCTGATGTCACCCGTCTCAGGAATGAGCGCAAACTCCGGTAGGGCCAATCCGTAGTCGGCAACTTTCAAAATCGCATCGATATAAGCAGAGAAGTCTTTTTCGACTTTTTTGCGCTCGTTAGCGACTTCCTTTAAATAACCACACATCCGGGCTTTGCCATCGATTACGCAGTTTGTGGCGTCCAGATAAGCCTTTTTGTCTTTCTGAAAGTCTGCCTCCTTCAGAGTCGTCAACTTGCCACTCTTCGTGAGCGCAGCGCGGGCTTTCAAGTAAGTCTGCACGCGATTTCTTGCTTCGATCGCCCCCGGGGAAAACAGGTTGCCGCTCTCGTAGGTGTAGCCAGCAATTTTTGCCTGTGCAACTGCAATCGCTTTCAGCTTCTTCCATTCGTTGTAGAGGCGCTGCAGTTTCTGGCCGTCAGAGTTGGCTTCAAGCAGGCTCGCTTGCTGTTGATTGGCAAGCTCCCGATTGCGAGCGTATTCGCTTTGGTCTGGCAGTTTGTCCAAAGCAGCGGAGTTCCGGGCCTCTCGGCTGACAGCCTTCAATCGCATAGCCATGGTGGGCTGCGCGATATCGGGTTCCTGAGCCTCGATTTCGAGCATTCGGCTTTTTTGCTCGCCTTGCAGGAAATTACTCAGTTTGGGCTCCAGAAAGTACTCTAGAAGCCCTGCGGTGTTCATTCCCTTGAGTCGTTCTTCCGGAGACTTGCTGGCGCTGATGTGTTGCTCGAGTTCATTCATCGCCTCTTTGATCGAGCTGGCCGCTCGCTTAGGCAACAGGTAGAACATTTTTTCCTTGGTGGCGTAAATCACTTCGCCATATTCCGTCGAGCAGGCCGCCTTCACTTCGTCGAACGCGTTAGAGCAACTGTCAGGCGCCTCAGGCTGGGGATCAAGTTCCAAAGCAGGCTTGCTTTCGACCGGTACCGCTGAAGTCGACGCGTTCGCACGTGGTCCGTTGAGATCTACCTCGGGTGCTTCTGAAATTTCAGTTTCCATTTCGCTTCCATTCATTCTTTACGGACGGGGTCATCAAGCAACGCTGTTAGTGAGTTGCTGCAACTGTTGCACTTTGATGAACGACTCTTCCTTGGATTGCAGGATGGCCATTGCCTGTGGCTGCGTTTCGAGCAGCGGGCCGTTAGTGACGTGGCCCAGTTTCAGTAAATGACGACCTTCGTAAATGTTGTGGGCAACCAGCACGCTGAGGTTTTCCACGAGGTTGGGCAGTTGTTCGTCGGTAGGTTCACCGTAGGCAGCGTATTGCTCGTCTGCCCAATAAACCCATCCCAAATGCTCCTGAACCTTTGGCGCTGAGGGTGGCAGGTTGAACGCTGAAACGTCGCCCAGCCATTCAAGTTCCGAAAGGGCACGCCAACTGAGCCAGCGACCGCGATTGCGCCCGAAGTGGAGCGGTGCGGGGCTGTATACGTGTTGCCAAGGGCCGAAGAGCTGATGTGAATGTTCAGCGGTGGTGTAGGCCAGTGCGGCCCACAGGCTTGGCTTGTGATAACTCAACAGGCTTTGACCGCCGGAGCCATCGTTGGCACGCAGGAGCCAGCGGGCGTGTGCAAGTGCTTTGACTGGATCTGCTGTGGTGAGGGCGATGCCGGCAAAGTTCTCTTCGCAGAGACCTGCCGCTTCTGCAGCGAGGCGACTGCCCCACGGTGCGACTAGCCAGAGAGGGCCGTCAGCGGCGATTTCGGCGAAGTCGGTGTTGAGGAACAGGCCTTGAGTGTCGACGGGTTCGCCGACCCGGTAGAGGCGGCTCATGGCTTCTGGCTGACGGACGCGATCAATGATGAAACACAGGCTCAGGTCGGAGCTTTCTTTCGGCAAACCCTCGAAGGCGTAGCGCGGCGCTTCGAGGAGGGCGCTCAGTGCTTTTACATGCATGTGCAATCCTTACGGCTGCAAGCGCCGTTGCTTTGTTTGCCGCACAACGGCGTGATACCGGACTCGTTGAGGCGTTTGGGCAGCGGGATGAGGACTTTGCCCGCCTTATCCGCATCCGCCACCTTCATCGGCCCTGGCAGCAACGGCGCGGCCGGCGTACCTACACCCGGTGCACCGCCGGTATTGACCTTCACCTCGGCGCCGCTGATGGTCACGCCACCGGCGTCGACCTTGACGAAGCTGCCGCCCGCTTTGGCGGTCAGTTCCATTACGCCTTCGACGACGACTTTCTGGCCGGCGTAGTAATGGATTTCGCTGCCGGCTTCGACGAATTGCGCTGTGCCTACTTTGAGGTGCTGGGTGACTGCGACGGTCAGGTGATCATCTGCGCGCATTTCACTGACACGATTCAAATGGGTGATGCGGTGCTCTTCGACTTTGAATTCGCTGTAGGTGTTGGCCTCAACCGTGTCATGCCGCTCATTGCCCACGCGGATCTTCTGGTCGTGCTCGATGTTCTCGTCCCAATCCCGCTGCGCATGGATGTAGATCTGCTCCACACCCTTTTTGTCTTCAATCCGAAACTCGTTGTAGCCCTTGCCGCCCGGGGAGCTGAGGGTTTTGAAGGTGCTGCGGGTCTTGTTTGCCGGCAGGTCGTAGGGGACGACGTTTTCCTTGTGGTACAGGCAGCCGGTGACGAGTGGCTGGTCGGGGTCGCCTTCGAGGAAGGTGACGAGGACTTCCATGCCGATGCGCGGGATGGCGATGCCGCCGTAGGCGGCGCCGGCCCAGCCGCTGGCGACGCGCAGCCAGCAGGTGGTTTTGTCGTCGGACTGGCCGTCGCGGTCCCAGTGGAACTGGACTTTGATGCGGCCGTACTGGTCGCAGTGGATCTCTTCGCCGGCCGGGCCGGTGACGATGGCGGTCTGGCTGCCGAGGACTTTGGGTTTCGGGTGTTCGAGGGCAGGGCGGTAGTGCGCATCCCACGGGGTGGCGAGGAAGCTGTTGCGGTAGCCCTGGTGGAAATCGCTTTTGTTGTCGGTGACGTCGCTGGTGACGTTTTCACCGAGCACTTGCGGTTGTTTGCCTTCGTGGAAGACTTCCAGCAGCAGCCACAAGTCGTTCCATTCAGCGCGCGGGTGTTCGGCCAGGGTCAGGAAGTGGCCGCTGGTCAGGGTCGGTTCGTCACCTTTGCCTTCGGCGAGTTTGTAGTCGCTGCGATGACGTTCGAGGGCGCGGGTCGAGAGGAATTTGCCGCGCTCGCGAGTGGTGAAACGACCGGGGTAATCGTAGTCCTCAAGGTCCGGGGCGAACTCGGATTTGACTGCACCTTCGGGCAGGATCTTCGGTTTTTCGAAGTCGTAATCGCGGCGGCTGACGCGGGTGGTGCGGGTTTCCAGGCGCAGGTTGAAGCGCTTGATCACCGGTTTGTCGGCGCTCATGCCGGAGTCTTGCTGGTAGCTCACGGCCTTGAGTTTGCGGAACACCGTCTGATCGTCGCCGAACACCAGTTTGTGCCCGCTGCTGCTGTGCTGGAAGTGGAAGTGAATGCCTTCCTCTTCGCACAGGCGCTGGATGAAATGCAGGTCGGACTCGTCGTACTGCACGCAGTAATCGCGCTGCGGATACTCGGCGTTGAGCTGGAAGCTGTAGGCGTCGGCCAGAATGCCGCGATCTTCCAGCACCTGGGCGATGATCTTCGGCACCGTGAGGTTCTGGAAAATCTGCTGGTCATGGTTGTGCCGCAGATAGGCCAGTTGCGGCACCAGGCTGATGCTGTAGCGGGTCATGGTCTTGCCGGAATCGCCTTGCTCGATGCGGTACACCAGACCGTGGATCTGGCCTTCGCCGGTGGCGCCGAAGGTCAGGACGCCGGGCTTGTGCAGCAGCTCTTCGAGTTTCAGGTCGGGGCGGGCGCTGACCAGTTCGAGGTCGAAACGGAAAGGCTCGTTGAGGGCTTCGCGACCGGTGAAGCTGAGCACTTGCAGGTCGGCGGAGGCGCCTTCGAGGGTAAGGGTAATGTGGGTAGCGTTGGCGTCCAGCATGCCTTGAATTCCGTCCATTGAATAAGCAGGTGACGGATGATGGAGGATTAAACCGCCTCGTTCAAGGCGCAAATGCCGTAGAGAGGGGTCCCGCGCTGTATAGGGAAAACCCCTATGACGGCGTTTAAACCCAATGAAACCGGGGGCTTCGCAGTCGTGAGCCCTTGGTCAGCGCATGATTTGAGCCAATCGCAGGCCGAAGAATCGCCAGTCAGTTTCAGACTAAAGTCGCCTTCAGCCCGTCAAAGCCATCTGCCATCATTGTAACTCACCCCTGCGTGTCCACTTCTTCCCGGCTGTTTTTGACCCGGGACGGGAGCTATTTTTCTGGCTGACTGCGCCCCGGCGCAAACGCTGTACTGTTGGAGTTTTTCATGCGTCCCCCATTCCCTCTCATCACCCCGCGCCAGTCGTTTGGCTTCGGAGCCGTTGTGCTGTGCGCCGGTTTTGCCGCGCAGGTTCAGGCCAGCGGTTTTCTCGAAGACACCACGGCGAAAATCGAATCGCGCACGGTGTATTTCAACCGCGATTTCCGTGATGGGCATACCTCCAGTGACCAGGGCGCTTCCAAGCGTGAAGAGTCGGCGCAAGGCTTTATTCTCAATCTGCAATCGGGTTACACCGAGGGTACGGTCGGCTTCGGTATCGATGCGCTGGGCATGCTCGGGTTTCAGCTCGATTCCAGCCCCGATCGCAGCAACAGCGGCTTGTTGCCGTCCAGCGGCGAGAACCCGCGCGGCTCGAAGGGTCAGTACGCAAAAATGGGCCTGACCGCCAAGGTCAAGGTCTCGGACACGGTGTTGAAGTACGGCGCACTGCTGCCGGATCTGCCGCTGCTCAAGTACAACGACGGCCGCTTGCTGCCGACCATGTTCAACGGTGCGATGCTGACCTCTAAAGAAGTGAAGGATCTGACCTTCATGGCTGCGCGTCTGGACAAGTACACCGCGCGCGACTCCACCGATTCGCAAGACATCCGCGTGCACTGCAAGAACAAGCGCTACGCCTGCAACACCACCGCCGATCATTTCGACATGTACGGCTTCGACTACAAGATCAACGATCGCCTGACCGCGCAGTATCACTACGCCGAGCTGGAAGACATCTATCGCCAGCACTTCATTGGTTTGCTCGGCAACCAACCGCTGGGTGACGGTGTGCTGAAGGCCGATCTGCGTTTGCTGAAAAGCGCCGACAGCGGAGATGCCAAAGCCGGCTCCATCGACAACCGCGCCTTGAGCGGCATGCTCTCGTACGGCATCAGCGGCCACACCTTCAGCGCCGGCTGGCAGCGCATGAACGGCGACAACTCGATGCCGTACCTCGATGGCAGCAATCCGTATCTGGTCAACTACGTGCAGGTCAACGACTTCGCCGCGGCGCAGGAGCGTTCCTGGCAGTTGCGTTACGACTATGACTTCAAGGCCATCGGCATCAACGGTTTGAGCTTCCTGACCCGCTATGTCAACGGTGATCACATCAAGGTCCCGGGCAGTGATCAGGAGGGCAAAGAGTGGGAACGCGACAGCGAGTTGAAATACGTGATCCAGACGGGCACGTTCAAGGATGTCAGCCTGCGCCTGCGCAATGCGACTTACCGCACCAACTATGAAAAGTTTGCGCGGGATGTGGATGAGACCCGGTTGATTGTGAGTTACAACTTTTCGGTGTTGTAACCCTGAGAACTATGGCGCCTGGATGACCGCTATCGCGAGCAGGCTCACTCCTACAAAGGAATTTTGGTCGCCGCGGATAGCGTGTTCGCCATCGATCCCTTGTAGGAGTGAGCCTGCTCGCGATTGGGCCTGATAGTCATCCCTACAACCAATGCCAGAACCGGCTCCAGAAGCCGCGATTCAGATCCTCTTTGCACCCGGCATACTGCCGCGCATACACGTCGGAGCGCGCCTGCACCTTGCGCGCAGTCGGCATCAGCCAGGCCTTGCTGGCGTAGGTCTTGTTGCGGAAACCGCCCCAGCCTTCGTGGTAGTTCAGGTACTGGTTGTAGGCGTCGTACTTGTACACGCCGTTGATCGAAGTGGTCTTGTCCATGTACCAGCCGACGAAATCGATGGCGTCATCGAAGTCTTCGCGGTCGGCCCAGTTGCGCCCGGTACTCTTCTGGTAGTCGGCCCAGACTTCATCTTTGGCCTGGGCATAGCCGGCGGCTGTCGATACCCGGCCCCACGGAATCACCCACAACAGGTATTTACGCGGCGTCTTGGCGTCGTAGCGGTAGCCGGACTCCTGATACATGATCGCGAAGGGCACCTGGATCGGTACGCCCCAGCGCTTTTGCGTGACTTGCGCCGCGTCGTACCAGTCGCTCTTCTCGCGGAAGATCTCGCAGATGTCTTCCGGCGAACGCGGCGGCGAGGTGCCGCAGCCGCTGAGTAGTCCCGCCAGTATCAAAAGTCCCGCCGTCCGCCCCGACATCAAACCGTCATCCCCATGCGCGCAAAAAGGCCGACAGTCTACGCGCTCAGCTCAACTGGTGACGATAGGGCAAATCCGGACCGGTCTTGCTGCACGTAAGGGCGGCCGCCTGTACGGCAAACCTGAGCATCGCGTCGATCTGCTCGCGGCTGAGTTGTTGAACCCCTTCGACCGAATCCAGTTCCTGCTCGGTCAACCAGGTAATCAGCGCCGCTTGAAAGGTATCGCCGGCGCCGACGGTATCCGCGATCTTCACCGAGCACGCTGGCACCGACCACGAACCGTGGGCGCGGCTGAATACGGTGGCGCCTTCGCCGCCACGGGTGAGGAACACCAACTGGCAGCGATGCTGCAGCCAGCCTTCGATCACGCGTTTTGGGTCCTGCTCGGGATACAACAGGCTGAGGTCTTCGTCGCTGACCTTGATCATGTCGGCCAGTTGCACCAGGGTCGCCACGCGCTCGCGCCACAGGTCGATGTTCGGTTCCGGGTTGAGGCGCACGTTGGGGTCGAGGGTGATCAGGCGCTTGCCGCTTTCGCGCTGCACCAGGGTCAGCAGGGTGTCGGCGATCGGTTGCACCACCAGCGAGAACGAGCCGATGTGCAGACCACGGACTTCAGCGCCCAGTTGCGGCAGATGGGCGAGGCTTAATTGGCGATCAGCACAGCCCTCGCCGCGAAAACTGTAATGCGGCGAACCGTTGGCGCCGACCGCGACCATCGCCAGCGTGGTTGGCGCGGCGAAGTCGATCAGGTAGTCCGCACGCACACCTTCATCCTGCAGCACCTGCTGCAGACGTCGGCCCAGATAGTCGGTGGACAACCCGGCAAACAGCGCCGAATCCACACCCAAACGGCGCAAGCCGACCGCGACGTTGAACGGCGAGCCACCGGCAATCGCCTTGAAATTGACTTTCGAGGCCAGACCGCTGGCATCATCTTCGCTGAAGAAATCGAACAGGGCTTCGCCACACACCAAATACATAATTGTTTGCTCTTTATAGGGTTGCGACATGCTGTTGATAGCGTTCATAGGCCTGCTGGAACGCCGCGACATGGGCGGCGACCGGCAGGGTTTCACTGTGCAGATCGAGCTTCACGCAGCGCTGGCACAGATCGGCCAAAGTGTCCTCGTGGCCGTTCGACCATGACTTGCACCACGCTGCCTGAATCGCCGCGCCAAGGGCTGCGGCTTCGCTGTGTTCGGTGCAGATCACCGGGGTGTTCATGATGTCGGCGACGATCTGCCGCCACACCGCACTTTTCGAACCGCCGCCGATCAGGCAAATGCTGCGGCTTTGTAAACCATTGTGGCGCAACAGATCCAGTCCATAACGCAAACCGAAGGTGGTGCCTTCGACCACGGCGCGACACAGGTTGGCCTGGGTCAGGTTGCTCAGGGTCAGGCCGTGCAGGCTGCCGGTGGCATGGGGCAGGGCGGGGACGCGCTCTCCGTTGAGGAATGGCAACATGCTCACGCCTTCGGCGCCGATCGGCGCCTGGGCCACGAGGTCGTTGAATTGTTCGAGATCCAGGTTGAACAGTTCGCGGATCGCACCGGTGGCGTTGGTCAGGTTCATGGTGCAGATCAGCGGCAGCCAGCCGCCGCTGGACGAGCAGAAGGTCGCGACCGAAGCGTCCGCGCTGACTTTCGGCGCTTCGGCATAGGCGTACACCGTGCCGGAGGAACCGAGGCTCATGGTGATCGCTCCCGGCTGAATGTTGCCGGTGCCGATGGCGCCCATCATGTTGTCGCCACCACCGCTGGAAACCAGCGCATTCGGGTTGAGGCCGAGCTGTTCGGCAATCGCCGGCAGCAGCGTGCCGACCGCCTGATGCGCGTCGATCAGCTCCGGCAATGCAGCTTGCAGGCGACCGGTGGCGTCGATATCGCGCAGCAGTTGCAAGTCCCACTGACGGCTGCGCACATTGAAATAACCGGTGCCGGAAGCGTCGCCATACTCGCTGCAGGCGCGGCCGGTGAGCCAGAAGTTCAGGTAGTCGTGGGGCAACAGGATGCGTGCGATGCGCGAGAAAACCTCCGGGTGCTGTTCTTTGGTCCACAGCAGTTTCGACACGGTGTAGCCCGGCGCGATGACCACGCCGAGGCGTTCCAGCGAGCCTTTTTCACCGCCGAGGTGTTGGAGCAGACGGTCGTTTTCGTCAGTGGTTTCGGTGTCGCACCACAGCTTGGCCGGGCGCAGCACCTGGCCCTGATCGTCGAGCAGCACCAGGCCGTGTTGCTGGCCGGAGACGCCGACGCCGAGGATCGCCTGACCGTCGACATTGGCCGCGAGCAAAGCGCGGCGGGTGGCGAGGGCGAAGGCGTCCAGCCACTGTTGGGTGTCCTGCTCGCGCCGGCCATTGGCGCCGCTGATCATCGTGTGCGTGGCCGCGCCTTCGCCGAGCACCTGACCGCTGGCGGCATCGAGGATGATCGCCTTGGTGCCTTGGGTGCCGCAGTCGATGCCGAGGAAGAGTTGTCGGGTGGTCACAGTGAGGTCCTCAGGGTGTCAGGTGAGTCAAGGTGAAGCCAATCGCTGGCAAGCCAGCTCCCACAGGTTCTCGGTTGTACGCAAAATCCATGAACGATTGAAAACCCTGTGGGAGCTGGCTTGCCAGCGATGGCATCGGTGGTTTCACCGCATCACTCAGCCAGCACCCGCTCCAAAGTGCGCGTCACGCCCACCTCGCGCAAGCTGTTGCAGCACCACTCGAACGCCGCCACAAACGCCGCCGAACGCGGTATCGCCGTGCCGAAGATCTCCTCAACCGCCAACAACCGCTGAGTAATCAACGCATCATCGGCCACCAGTCCCTGACAAAACTCTGCCCGTGGATCGGGAATCGTATAAGTGTCGCCATTCTCATCCACGCCCTTCAAATACAACGCCCAGGCCGCCACCACCAACGCCGCACGCCTGGTTTCCTGACCATCGGCAATCAAGCGATTGATCGTCGGAATGGTGAACTTGGGAAACTTCGACGAGCCATCCGAGCACACCCGTTCCAGCTGATCGGCAATCGCCTGATTGGAAAAGCGCGCCACCAGCGTGTTCTTGTAGTCGGTCAGGTCGATGCCCGGCACCGGCGCCAGTTGCGGGGTGACGTCGAGGTCCATGTAGGCGCGCATGTAACGCACGAACAGCGGGTCGTTCATGGTTTCGTGAACGAAGCGATAGCCCTTCAAAAAGCCCAGATACGTCAGCGCCAGATGGCTGCCGTTGAGCAGTTTGATCTTCATCTCTTCGTAGGGCGAAACGTCATCGGTGAACTGCACGCCAACCTGTTCCCAGGCCGGGCGCCCATTGACGAACTTGTCTTCCAGTACCCACTGCACAAAAGGCTCACAGACCACCGGCCAGGCATCGTCGACCGCGTGTTTGTCGGCCAGTTGCAGACGATGCGCGGTGCTGGTCATCGGTGTGATGCGATCGACCATGGCGTTGGGAAAACTGACGTTCTGCTCGATCCAGTCGCGCAGCCCCGGGTCACGCAGGGTGGCGAAGGCGAGCAGCGCCTTGCGGGTCACCGCGCCGTTATGCGGCAGGTTATCGCAGGAAATGATCGTGAACGCCGGTATGCCCGCGCCACGGCGTTTTTCCAGCGCCGCGCAGAGGAAACCGAACACGGTTTTCGGCGCCTGCGGATGTGCCAGGTCGTGTTGAATCTGCGGCAGGTGCGCCATGAATTCGCCGTTGCTGTCGTCGATGCAGTAGCCGCCTTCGGTGATGGTCAGCGAGACAATGCGGATCTGCGGATCGGCAAGTTTGTCGATCAGCGCCTGCGCGCCATCCTCGGCCAGGAGCATGTCGCGGATCGCACCGATCACCCGGACTTCGGTGTCATTGCTATCACCGAGTTCAAACAGGGTAAACAGGTAATCCTGCTCCTTGAGGTCGTCACGGGCGCGGCGGTCTTCCGCGCGCAGGCCGACGCCGCAAATCGCCCAGTCGAGGGCTTCGCCGGTGTTCATCAGCGCATCGGTGTAATACGCCTGATGCGCGCGGTGGAAGCCGCCGACGCCAATGTGCGCGATGCCCTGACGGGTGTCGCTGAGGTTGTAGGCCGGCAGTTGCACCTCGGGGGCGAGGCGATGCAGGTTTTGTTCATTCAGTTTCATCGGGCAGGTCTCGAAATTCAGGCCGCGGCGCGAAGCGGGCGGGTCAGCGCCACGCCATCGGCGTCGAACAGGTGGCAATGGCTGGCGTCCAGGTGCAGGTTCAGTTGCTCGCCGTAGCGGCTCGCCAGGTCACCGCGCACGCGCATGGTCAGGGCTTCGCCGGCGTTGGTGGTGACGTGGCAGAAGGTGTCGCTGCCCAGGCGTTCGCTGACGTCGGCGGTGACTTGCAGGGTGCAGTCGCCCGGTTGTGCCAGCTCCAGATGTTCCGGGCGAATGCCCAGGGTCACCGCGCTTCCGACGCTCAGGTTGGCGGCGTTGAACGGCAGGGTGATGCGCGTGCCGGCGTCCAGCGAGACTTCGCAGCTCTGGCCGTCGATGCGGGCGATCTTGCCTTTGAGGAAACCCATTTTCGGCGTGCCGAGAAAACCGGCGACGAACAGGTTGGCCGGGTTGTGATAGAGGTCCAGCGGCGAGCCGACCTGCTCGATTTTGCCGCCGTTGAGCACCACCACTTTGTCGGCCATGGTCATGGCTTCGACCTGATCGTGGGTCACGTAGATCATCGTGGCTTGCAGGTCCTTGTGCAGACGCAGCAGCTCCAGACGCATCTGCACGCGCAGCGCGGCGTCGAGGTTGGACAGCGGTTCGTCGAACAGGAAAATTTTCGGATTGCGCACGATGGCGCGGCCGATGGCGACCCGTTGCCGTTGGCCGCCGGACAGCTGTTTCGGCTTGCGCTCGAGCATCGGCCCGAGTTCGAGAATGCGCGCCGCTTCGCCGACCTTTTTCTCGACTTCGGCTTTCGGTACACCGGCCAGGTCGAGGGCGAACGACATGTTTTTCTTCACGGTCATGTGCGGGTACAGCGCGTAGGTCTGAAATACCATCGCCAGATCGCGCTTGGCCGGGCTGACTTCGGTGATGTCGCGGCCATCGAGTTCGATGGTACCGCCGCTGACTTCTTCCAGCCCGGCGATCAGCCGCAGCAGGGTGGATTTGCCGCAGCCGGACGGGCCGACGAAGACCACGAACTCCTTGTCGTTCACCTCAAGGTCGATGCCCTTGATGATGGAGAAACCTTCGAAGCCTTTTTGCAGATTCTTGATTTTCAGGTTGGCCATTTTGATGGGCCTCCACTTAAGTTAATTCAATGGCGCCGGGCATGCTTTTGGTGGGAGCGGGCTTGCTCGCGAAGGGGCCGTGTCAGTCACGATCATTGTTGGATGACCCACCGCTTTCGCGAGCAAGCCCGCTCCCACAGGGGAAGGTGTTGGTTCTGGAATATTCATTTCACGGCACCGAACGACAGGCCGCGCACCAGTTGCTTCTGGCTGATCCAGCCGAAGATCAGGATCGGCGCGCAGGCCAAGGTCGAGACCGCTGACAACTTGGCCCAGAACAAGCCTTCGGGGCTTGAGTAGGAGGCGATCAGAGCCGTCAGTGGTGCGGCTTTCGACGAGGTCAGGTTCAGCGACCAGAACGCTTCGTTCCAGCACAGAATCAGCGACAGCAGCACGGTCGAAGCGAGACCGCCCTTGGCGATCGGCAGCAGCACGCGGACCATTTCCTGCCACAAGGTGGCGCCATCCAGGCGGGCGGCTTCGAGGATGTCTTTGGGGATGTCCTTGAAGTAGGTGTAAATCATCCACACCACGATCGGCAGGTTGATCAGCGTGTAGATCACGATC
The DNA here is from genome assembly GCF_014200835.1 of Pseudomonas sp. JAI115. Lineage (NCBI taxonomy): Bacteria > Pseudomonadati > Pseudomonadota > Gammaproteobacteria > Pseudomonadales > Pseudomonadaceae > Pseudomonas > Pseudomonas sp. JAI115. Next base: position 185,916 of record NZ_JACHCY010000001.1, on the reverse strand, counting down.
AACGCGATGCGCGTGTCGAGCAGACCGAAACTCTTGGCCAGCAGGTAGATCGGCATCAGCACGCCCACCGGCGGCAGCATCTTGGTCGAGAGCATCCACAGCAGCGTGCCCTTGGTGCGCTGGGTTTCGTAGAACGCCATCGAGTAGGCGGCGGGCACCGCGATCAGCAGGCACAGCGCCGTGGCACTGAAGGAAATCACCACCGAGTTCCAGGCAAAACTGAAGTAGTCGCTGCGCTCGTTGATGTGCAGGTAGTTCTCCAGCGTTGGCGTGAAGATGAACTGCGGCGGCGTGGCGAAGGCGTCGATTTCAGTCTTGAAACTGGTCATCACCATCCAGAAGATCGGGAAGAAAATCACGATCGCGATGGCCCAGGCCAGGGTGCCGAGCAGCAGGCTTTGCAGCCGGCGGGATTGTTGAAGAGTCATGGCGGGCCTCAGGCTTTGTCAGTCAGGTTTTTGCCGATCATCCGCACCAGAATGATCGCGGCGATGTTGGCGATGACCACGGCAATCAAGCCGCCCGCCGAGGCCATGCCGACGTCGAACTGCACCAGCGCCTGGTTGTAGATCAGGTAGGCGAGGTTGGTCGAGGCGTAGCCGGGGCCGCCGTTGGTGGTGGTGAAAATCTCGGCGAACACCGACAGCAGAAAGATCGTTTCGATCATCACCACCACGGCAATCGGGCGTGCGAGGTGCGGCAGGGTCAGATGCCAGAAGATCGCGACGGGGCCGGCACCATCGAGACGCGCTGCTTCTTTCTGTTCCTGGTCGAGGGACTGCATGGCGGTCATCAGGATCAGGATCGCGAAGGGCAGCCATTGCCACGAGACAATGATGATGATCGACAGCAGCGGGTAATGCGCCAGCCAGTCCACCGGCTCGGCACCGAACAGCCGCCATACGTAGGCGAGAATCCCCGACACCGGATGGAAAATCAGGTTCTTCCAGATCAGCGCGCCGACGGTGGGCATGATGAAGAACGGCGAGATCAGCATCACCCGCACGATGCCGCGGCCGAGAAATTCGCTGGCCTCAAGCAACGCGCTGATCAACACCCCGAACACCACGCTGATCAGCAGCACGCTACCCACCAGCAACAGGGTGTTGGTGGCACCGGGCAGGAACCCGGAATCGGTAAGGAAATAGCTGAAGTTCTCCAGCCCGACGAATTCGTTCACCCCCGGATCGAGCAGGTTGTAGCGAATCATCGAGAAGTAGATGGTCATGCCCAACGGCACGATCATCCACAGCAGCAACAGGGCCACCGAAGGGCTGACCAGAAACCAGCCGGGATTGCGTACGCGGACTTTGCGCTGGGGTTGCGACAAGTCGAGGTGGGCTTTGGCAGTTGAAGTATTCATGGTGATCACAACCGAGTCATACAGACCTATGGAGATCTAATGTAGGAGTGAGCCTGCTCGCGATAGCGGTGTGTCAGCCACCAATGGGGTTTGATGGAAAACCGCCATCGCGAGCAGGCTCACTCCTACAAAAGGCAGGAGCGAGCAGTGTGGTTACTTGGGATAACCGGCGCGCTTCATCTCGCGTTCGGTGGTCTGCTGCGCGGCGGTCAGGGCCTGATCCACCGTGGTCTGGCCGATCAGCGCTGCCGAGAACAGCTTGCCGACCTGGGTGCCCACGCCCTGGAATTCAGGAATGGTCACCAGCTGAATGCCGATGTAAGGCACCGGTTTCAGCGTCGGTTTGCTCGGGTCTGCGGCCTTGAGCGATTCCAGCGTGACCTTGGCGAACGGCGCGGCGCTCATGTAAGCATCGCTGTAGGTCGATGCGCGGGTGCCCGGCGGCACGTTGGCGATGCCGTCGGTCTTGGCCACCAGCTCGCCGTATTCCTTGGAGGTGGCCCAGGCGCTGAACGCTTTGGCGGCGTCCTTGGCCTTGGAACTGGTCGGAATCGCCAGTGCCCATGAATACAGCCATGCCGAGCCTTTATCGGTAACCTGATGCGGGGCGAAGGTGAAGCCGACGTGATCGGCGACCTTGCTTTGGGTCTTGTCGGTGACGAACGAGCCGGCGACGGAAGCGTCCACCCAGATCGCGCACTTGCCACTGTTGAACAGCGCGAGGTTCTCGTTGAAGCCGTTGCTGGAGGCGCCCGGCGGGCCGGATTTCTTCATGGTGTCGACGTAGAAATTCAGCGCGTTTTTCCATTCCGGCCCGGTGAATTCCGGCTGCCATTTTTCATTGAACCAGCGCGCGCCATAGGCGTTGGCGACGGTGGTGATCAGCGCCATGTTCTCGCCCCAACCGGCCTTGCCGCGCAGACAGATGCCGTACTGCTCTTTGTCCTTGTTGGTGAGTTTTTCGGCGAAGCCGGCGATCTGTTCCCAGGTCGGGCGCTCAGGCATGCTCAGCCCGGCATCCTTGAACAGGTCTGTGCGGTAATAGGTGATCGAGCTTTCGGCGTAAAACGGCAGGGCGTACAGCGAACCCTTGACCGACAGGCCTTCGCGCACCGACGGGAATACGTCGTCGAGGGCGTAAGAAGCCGGCAGATCCTTCATCGGTTCGAGCCAGCCCTTGGCGCCCCAGAGTGCCGCTTCGTACATGCCGATGGTCAACACATCGAACTGCCCGCCCTGGGTGGCGATGTCGGTAGTCAGGCGCTGGCGCAGGACGTTTTCTTCCAGCACCACCCAGTTGAGTTTGATCTCCGGATGCTCGGACTCGAAGGTTTTCGAGAGCTTTTGCATGCGGATCATGTCGCTGTTGTTGACGGTGGCGATGGTCAGGGTCTGGGCGCCAAGGCTGACGCTGCTGAGGGTCATGCAGGTGAGGGCTAGCAGAGCTTTTGCAGTGGGTTGCATCGTGCACTCCTTTTCTGCACCCGGCGGGCGGCAGAAGGACAGTTATTGTTTTTGTGTCTTCCGAATGCAGGAAGAATGTGCGCTGATTACAGCCCTCAATCGACGGGCTGACAAATCATCCGTCGCACTCAAATCAATACTTTTTTGCACTGGTGTTTGTTGCGGTAGACGCAGGGAAGGGCTTTTCAGTGGGAAGGGGCTATCGAATCAGTACAGGTTTCATCGCATCAGATGCTCTTTGTGGGAGCGGGCTTGCTCGCGAAAGCGCTGTGTCAATTTGCAGATCAGTTGACTGATACCCCGCTTTCGCGAGCAGGCTCACTCCTACAAGGGGCGGTAATATCAGCCGAGGTTTTGTTCGGTCAGACGCTGTACAGCGAGGCGTCGATAGTGCGACGGCGTCATGCCCTTGAGTTGCTGGAAGCGCCGGTTGAAGTTGGAAATGTTGTTGAACCCCGACTCGAAACACACCTCGGTCACCGGTTTGTCGCCGTCAGCGAGCAGTTCGCAGGATTTACTGATGCGCAGGCGATTGACGAACTCGATGAAGTTGCGCCCGGTGGCCTGTTTGAACACGCGGCTGAAATAGGTCGGCTTCATCCCCAGATGATCGGCGACTTCTTCCAGAGTCAATTCGCGGGCGTAATGGTCGAAGATGAAGTCGACCGCTCGGTTGGTGCGGTCGATGTTGTGCTCGTCGGCCAGTTGCGTGTTAGTGGCGCCGGACAGCAATTGATAATCGTCAGTCGCCGCCAGCAGCTCCATCAAAATGAAAAAGTGTCCGAGACGGGTAACGCCGCGCGTGTCGGCAATTCGCTGCATCAACGTCATGGCCTGACGGATCGTATCCTTGTCGCGAAATTCGATGCCATATTGCGCACGCTCCAGTAGCGGCGCCAAAGTCTTGAGTTCGGCGAACACCTGGTGCCCGCTGTCGAACAACTCATCGGTGAAGTTCACCAGCATGTCGCGCTTTTCCACCACCTCGTCGTCGGCCACCTGGCTGATCCAGTTGTGCGGCAGATTGGGCCCGGTGAGGAACAATGTTTGCGGATAAAAGTTGCCGATGTAGTCGCCGATGAAGACCTTGCCGGAACTGGCGACGATCAGGTGCAGTTCGTATTCCTTGTGAAAATGCCAGCGCACTAACGGGCACGGAAAACCATGCTGACGGTAGATGATGGACAACCCGTTATGGTCGTCCATCAGTTCGTAGGAGGGATCAGTGATTCTGGTTGCCCGAGTCATGTCCGATGCGTCTTGTTGTGGTGTTCAGGCGCCCATCATGCACGCGCGTCACGGACAGTTCCAGCGCCTCAGCCCCGGGCCTTGCGTAGACCTTTGGACTGGTTGACCTGCTGGCAATGGCTGATCAGTGGAGTGCCACCGATGAAGTCGGCATTGATAATGCTGCACTTCGGCGCCCATCCCGAGTCTGGGCCAAACCATTGATCGAGTTCGTCGGTGATCCGCTTGACGCCGGCCAGTTCGCCGTAGCTGGTGGCCGACAATGACCAGAGGCTGCCGGGTACCGGCGGGTTGGCGAGGGTTCGGGTGATGTGTTGCTTGAGTTGCTCTGGCGAGGTGATGTCCGACCCGCTCCATTCATGGCGGATTTTCGGCCAGTACAGGGGCGAATTGAAATCCGGGTGCGAGTCGCTTGCCAACACCACGCGTTGTAGCGAACTGGCCCTTTTAAGTTGTTCAAGGGTCAGATGACTGTTGTTTCGGGGAATAAGCCGCGAAGCCAGTTCCGTTGTGATGACTTCATGGAAACCCTTGTAATCGAATGGCTGATCGTTGGTGCCCTTGAGTTCATGTAAGTCCAATACGATGAACTCGTTCGGATTTTCATTGAGGAAAAAGTTTAGACTTTTTACCAGCTCGCTCAAGGAGCGTCCCTGGAGCAGTTTCACGCCATGAAAGGTATGAAACTTCCTGATGCCCAGCCAGTGTTCATCGGCGTGCAGACGCAAGTCGAAGGCACGCACGCCTTCATTAAGTTGCTGAATGAACGGGCCGTCCTGACAGACAAACCAGTTCTGGGCGGGTTGGAGATAAGCCGGGTACGGAAAATCGAAATCCAGCCCGGAATTATGCGCGCCGGGCCAGGCCACTTCACCAAGGGTCAGTCGGTCCATATCCGGTGTAGCTGCCATCCAGTTTTTGAAAGGGTAATTACTCATGGTGCATTCCGTTGCAGATAAAGTTTAATTTCCGACCAGTCAACTTATTTGGTCAGTTCGGAAGTTATTCTTTGGTGCAAACGGAAAAAGTACAAGCCAGCACTCTTTGCAAAGTATTGGCAATGTGATTTTGCACTTTATTTATCAACTTTTCTGGTTCTTTGCTTCGATCCACTGCGCCATGTATTGGGTGCTTTTATGCAAGTGGTGGCGCAACATGCTGCCAGTAAAGTTGGCGCGACGTATCGCCGACAAGTTGTCGCGGCAATGTTGCAGGCGATTGATCAGCGCCGGGCCGTGATCAGCCTGCCGATAACGCGCGTTCAACAACGCAGTGCCGGCCTGTTGTGCATCAGTCCAGCTCAGTCTGTCTTCGTGCAGTGCCACAGCGGCGTTGGCCAGGGCCTGGGCCGACTGAGCCACCGCACCGGGCCAGGGCAATGCGCCGCCCATGCCTTCGGCGCCGATGGGCGTCGTGACATTGGGCGTGCCGCAGAGCATCGCATCGACGATCTTGCCCTTGATCCCAGCGCCGAAACGCAAAGGCGCCAGGCAAACCCGGGCTTGTGACATCACTTGCAGCGCATCTTCTGCCCAGTTCATCACATGAAACCCCTGCGCCGCGTTGTGCAGGGCTGTGGCCTTGGGCGGCGTATAGGCACCGTAGACATGCAGTTGGGCGCCGGGCAATTGCTGGCGGATCAGCGGCCAGACGGCGGTCTTCATCCACAGGACGGCGTCCCAGTTGGGCGCGTGACGGAAGTTGCCAATACTGAGAAAGTGCGCGCGCTCTTCAAAGGGGACGAACGAATCGCGCGGTGGTTCGAGCATCAGCGGGCACCAGTGCAGCAGGTCGCCCGGGACTTGAAACTGTTCGACCAGCAACTGGATTTCCACTTCGGAAATCATCAGATTCAGATCGCAGCGATACAACGCGGCGATTTCCCGTTTGGCCAGGTCAGTGTCGGCCATCAACTCGAACTCTTCACGCAGCGCCGGCGCGAACAGGGCACTGAAGTCCTGATTGTCCGGGTCGTCCTTCAAGCGTTCCTTGAGCCGTTGGTGACGGGCGTGGCGCAGGCTCTGCAGGTCGGATGTCTCCAGTACGCGCAAGGCGTCCGGGCATTGCTTTTCGACGCGCCAGCCGAACTGCTCTTCCATCATGAACTGATCGAACAGGACGATATCCGGAGCCAGTTCACGGATGAAACTATCGAAGCTGCTGTTGTTGAGTTCGATCGGCACTTCGCGGATGCCCAGTGCCGTCAGGTCAGCCTTGTGCTCGCCCGGGCCGGCCGGGCTGCTGAAGGTGATGTCCCAGCCTTGCTGCAGGAACGTATCGAGGATCTGCATCACATGCCCGCTGGCTGCCGAAGAGCGCGGTTCGGGCCAGACGTAACCGATGACCAGAACTTTGGTGGCGGGTGATGCAGTCATTGACGGGTGTTCCTTGCAGGCAGGCGGCTGAAAATGGCGCGCAATTAGAGCACATCTGCAGCCGCTGCCGGATCAAGGTGAATCACTGGTTCAGAATGCCCTTGACCTTGTCACGCAGTTGATCGATCGAGAATGGTTTGCCGATAACGTGCATATCAGCAGGCACGTCGATGTTTTCGGCGTATCCGCTGGCGAACAGCACAGGCAGGGTGGGGCGCTGTTGACGTGCCTTTTCGGCCAGTTCACTACCTGTCATGTCCGGCAGACCGTGGTCGGTCATCATCAAGTCGATATGCTTGCTCTGATCCCCGAGAGTGTTCAGCGCAGATTCGCCGTCTGCCGCCTCCAACACCTTGAAATCCAGCTCCTCCAGCACATCGACGATGAGCATGCGCACGATGTTGTCGTCTTCTACTACAAGGATGGTGGACGCTGGGGTGGACATATTGGTGCTCTCAAGAAATGAAATCGGAACGGCGACCGGTCGAAAATGCCGGGCTCTTGCATGAGTAAGTGGCGCATGGCCACAAGTTCCCGAGCGGATACGAAAAAGATTAGCTGCAAATCGGGGCGGCAAGGATACCCGTTGCCTGATCGGGAAGTGCAGCAAATGTAGGAAATTGCCATCATGGCGGTGAGAAAAATGGATCCATAGTACCGTTTTGGGGCAAACTCCCGGGTTTCGACAGTTCGACAAGGCTGCCCCATGTCCACTCGGTCTACAGTTGACGAAACACGGTTCCGTAAACTCCTGACGCGCAACATCAGTCTGCCTTTGGGCGTCGGCGCGATCAGTGCAGTGTTTTTCATTTCGCTGATCACCTATTTGCTCTCGGTGATCCAGTGGGTGGAACACACCGACCGGGTGATCAATAACGCCAACGAAGCGGTGAAACTCACCGTTGATCTGGAAACCGGCATGCGCGGCTTCCTGCTCAGTGGCGACGAGCACTTCCTCGACCCGTACGAGACCGCCAAGCCGCGGATCAACGTGGCTCTCAATACCTTGCTCGAACTCACTGCCGACAACCCAATCCAGACCGACCGGTTGCGGCGTCTGCAGGCCTTGCAGACTGAGTGGAGCAATTACGCGCAATCCATGATCGACCTGCAGCGCTCCAGCGGCGACTACCGGGGCGCGGTCAAGGCCGGGCGTGGCAAGCGCCTGACCGACGAAATTCGCAAGCAATTCGAAGACGTGATCGACATGGAGCAGCAGTTGCGCACCACGCGCAACGAAGAGGTGCGCCGCACGACGATCTGGAGCATCACTCTTTATCTGCTGTTCATCGCCGGGATCAGCGGTTTGCTCGCGTATGTCGGTCGCCGCGATCTGGTCAGTCTGTCGGACAGCTACAGCGCCAACCTTGCGGCGCAGCAAGCCAGCGCCGAGCGTCTGGAGCGTCAGGCGTGGATGCGCAGCGGCCAGACCGAACTGGCGGAACAGGTGCTGGGGCAACTGACGCTTAACCTGCTGGGGCGCAACATCCTGCAGTTCTGCGCACAATATCTGGGCACTGCGGTGGCGGCGCTGTACGTACGCGAAGAACACGGCCGCCTCAAGCGCGTGGCGTCCTATGGGTTCTCCCGCGAACAGGAAGAAAAAGATCAGCAGATCTACAGCGGCGAAGGCATCGTCGGCCAGGTTGCCCAGCAGGGGCAACTGATTCGCCTGGATTCGGTTCCGGCCGACTACTTCAAAGTCAGCTCCGGCCTGGGCGCAGGTCTGCCGCACAGTGTGCTGGTGGTGCCGACCAGTGATGATGACCGGGTCAACGGGGTGATCGAACTGGGCTTCCTGCGCCCGCTCACCGACCGCGATATCGATTTGCTGGAACTGATTGCCGGCAACATCGGCACCTCGATCGAAGCGGCGCGTTATCGCCAGCGTCTGCAGGAAGTGCTGGCCGAAACCCAGCAGCTCAACGAAGAGTTGCAGGTGCAGCAGGAAGAGCTGAAAACCGCCAACGAGGAGTTGGAAGAACAGTCGCGGATTCTCAAGGAATCCCAGGCGCATCTGGAAACCCAGCAAGTCGAGCTGGAGCAGACCAACGAGCAGTTGGCCGAACAGGCGCAAACCCTGGCCGAGCAGCGCGACGCCATGGACCAGAAGAACACCGAACTCAATCAGGCTCAGGTGCAGCTCGAAGAACGCGCCGAAGAACTGCAGCGTTCGAGCAAGTACAAGTCCGAATTCCTCGCCAACATGTCCCACGAACTGCGCACGCCGCTGAACAGTTCGCTGATCCTCGCCAAGTTGCTGGCCGAGAACCCGCAGGACAATCTGACGGCCGAACAGGTCAAGTTCGCCGAGTCGATCTATTCGGCGGGCAACGATCTGCTGAACCTGATCAACGACATTCTCGACATTTCCAAGGTCGAGGCCGGCAAGCTGGAAGTGATCCCGGAAAACACCAGTGTCGCGCGGCTGGCCGACGGCCTGCGCAGCGTGTTCGAACCGCTGGCGGCGGACAAGCAACTGACGTTCAGCGTCGAGTTGCAGCCGGATGCGCCGATCATGCTGTACACCGATCGCCAGCGTCTGGAGCAGGTGATCAAGAACCTGCTGTCCAACGCCGTGAAGTTCACCGAACACGGCGCGGTCAGCCTGACCATCGCCGGCCAGCCGAACGAGCGCATTGCGTTCATCGTGCGCGATTCGGGGATCGGTATCGCCGCAGATCAGCAGGAAAGCATCTTCGAAGCGTTCCGCCAGGCCGATGGCACCACCAACCGCAAGTACGGTGGCACCGGTCTGGGCTTGTCGATCTCGCGTGATCTGGCAGCCTTGCTCGGCGGCTCGATCAGTGTCAGCAGCGCGCCGGGGCAGGGCAGTGTGTTTACCCTGGTGCTGCCGCAGCAATACAGCGAGCCGGGTGACAGCCCTGCGATCCCGCTGACCTTCACGCCGCCGGTATCGGCCCCGGCCCCGGTGGTGCAGCCGCCATCGATCGCGGTGTCGCCGCTGGCGCCGGTGCACATCCCGCGCTTTGCCGACGACCGTGGCAAGGCGCCGTTCGCCACGCGCTGCATTCTGGTGGTGGAAGACGAGCCGAATTTCGCCCACATCCTTTACGACCTGGCCCACGAACTGGGTTATCAGTGTCTGGTGGCGCACGGAGCGGATGAAGGTTATGACCTGGCCCGCGAGTTCGTGCCGGACGCGATTCTGCTCGACATGCGTCTGCCGGATCACTCCGGTCTGACCGTGCTGCAACGCCTGAAAGAACACGCCGAAACCCGGCACATCCCGGTGCACGTGATCTCGGTCGAAGACCGCGTTGAAGCGGCGATGCACATGGGGGCGATCGGTTACGCAGTCAAACCGACCACCCGCGAAGAGCTCAAGGACGTGTTCGCCCGTCTCGAAGCCAAGCTGACCCAGAAGGTCAAGCGCGTGTTGCTGGTCGAAGATGACGATCTGCAACGCGAAAGCATTGCCCGCCTGATCGGTGACGAGGACATCGAGATCACCGCGGTCGGTCTGGCGCAAGACGCGCTGGAGAAACTGCGCACGACGATTTACGACTGCATGGTGATCGACCTGAAATTGCCGGACATGCTCGGCAACGATCTGCTCAAGCGCATGTCGACCGAGGACATCTGCTCGTTCCCGCCGGTGATCGTCTACACCGGACGCAACCTGACCCGCGATGAAGAGGCCGAGCTGCGCAAGTATTCGCGCTCGATCATCATCAAGGGCGCGCGCTCGCCGGAGCGCCTGTTGGATGAGGTGACACTCTTTCTGCACAAAGTCGAATCGCAGTTGTCCCATGAACGGCAGAAGATGCTCAAGACCGCCCGCAGCCGCGACAAGGTCTTCGAAGGCCGCAAGGTGCTGCTGGTGGACGACGATGTGCGCAACATCTTCGCCCTGACCAGTGCGTTGGAGCACAAAGGCGCAGTCGTGGTGATCGGCCGTAACGGTCGCGAAGCGATTGATAAGTTGAATGAAATCGAGGACATCGACCTGGTGCTGATGGACGTGATGATGCCGGAGATGGATGGTTTTGAAGCCACCATTGAAATCCGCAAGGATCCGCGCTGGCGCAAACTGCCGATCATCGCAGTGACGGCCAAGGCCATGAAAGACGATCAGGAGCGCTGCCTGCAGGCGGGCGCCAACGATTATCTGGCCAAGCCGATCGATCTGGATCGCCTGTTCTCGTTGATTCGCGTGTGGTTACCGAAGATGGAACGCATTTAGTGGATAGCAGTCACTCCGCGGAGCGCAACAGCGAAATCGAATTACGCTTGCTGATCGAGGCGATCTACCTCAAGTACAGCTACGATTTTCGCGATTACTCGGGCGCTTCGATCAAGCGCCGGGTGCAGCACGCCTTGAGTCAGTTCGAATGCGCAACGATCTCGGCGTTGCAGGAGAAAGTCCTGCACGATCCCACGGCGTTCATGCAGTTGCTGCAGTTGCTGACGATCCCGGTCAGCGAGATGTTCCGCGACCCGTCGCACTTCCTGGCAATCCGCAAGGAAGTGGTGCCGCTGCTGCGCACCTATCCGTCGCTGAAGATCTGGATCGCCGGGTGCAGCACTGGCGAGGAGGTTTACTCGATGGCGATTCTGCTGCGCGAAGAAGGCCTGCTCGACCGTACGATCATCTACGCTACCGATATCAATCCGCGCTCGCTGGACAAGGCCAAACAGGGCATTTTCTCGATGGAGAATGTCCGGGCCTACACTGCCAATTACCAGCAGGCCGGCGGTCAGCGTTCCTTTGCCGATTACTACACCGCAGCCTATGGCTACGCGATCTTCGACAAGAGCCTGTGTGAGAACGTGACCTTCGCTGATCACAGCCTGGCGACGGACAGCGTGTTCTCCGAAACGCAGTTGATTTCCTGTCGCAACGTACTGATTTACTTCAACAAGAAACTTCAGGACCGTGCCTTCGGTCTGTTTCACGAATCGCTGTGCCACCGCGGCTTTCTGGTGCTGGGCAGCAAGGAAACGCTGGATTTCTCCGGCTACTCGAACCAGTTCGAGCCGCTGGTCAAACAAGAACGGATCTACCGCAAATTATGAACGATGCCGTGGATTTGCCTCGTGTCGAGGCCATCGTGGTCGGTGCTTCAGCCGGTGGGGTTGAGGCCCTGCTGACTTTGCTCGCGCCGTTGCGCCAGGGTTACGTGTTGCCGATCATTGTGGTGTTGCACCTGCCGGAGGAGCGGCGCAGTCAGTTGGCCGAAGTGTTCGCCCGGCGGCTGATGCTGCCGGTGGAAGAGGCGACCGACAAGCGGGACATCGCCCCCGGCACGGTTTATTTCGCCACGCCCGGGTATCACCTGTCGGTGGAGCAGGATCGCAGTCTGTCGCTGAGTCTTGAGGACCGCGTACACCATTCCCGACCTGCCATCGACTACTTGTTTGAGTCCGCCGCTGATGTTTACGGCGAAACCCTGGCTGCCGTGTTGCTGACCGGCGCCAATCACGATGGCGCTCGCGGCCTGGCACAAGTCAAGCAGCGCGGCGGACTGACCATCGTTCAAGACCCGCAGGACGCACAGGTCGCCACCATGCCTCTGGCTGCGCTGAAAATTCAGCAGCCTGACCATGTCCTACCCATTCACGGCATCGGCCGTCTGCTTGTCGAGCTGGAACGAATCGCATGCTGAGTAATATCCAGGCCAAATTGCTGATCGTTGACGATCTGCCGGAGAACCTGCTGGCCCTCGAAGCGCTGATCAAGCGCGAGGATCGCACGGTGTACAAGGCGCTGTCGGCGGACGAGGCACTTTCGCTGCTGCTGCAACACGAGTTCGCCATGGCCATCCTCGACGTGCAGATGCCGGGGATGAACGGCTTCGAGCTCGCCGAGTTGATGCGCGGCACCGAGAAAACCAAGAACATTCCGATCATTTTCGTCAGCGCCGCCGGCCGTGAACTGAACTACGCGTTCAAGGGCTACGAGAGCGGGGCGGTGGACTTCCTGCACAAGCCGCTGGATATCCACGCGGTGAAGAGCAAGGTCAACGTATTCGTCGACCTGTACCGCCAGAGCAAGGCCATGAAACAACAGGTCGAAGCCCTGGAGCAGGCGCGTCGCGAGCAGGAAGCGCTGCTGCAACAACTGCAAAGCACGCAACTGGAGCTGGAGCAGGCGGTGCGTATGCGCGATGACTTCATGTCAATCGTCGCTCACGAAGTGCGCACGCCGCTCAATGGCCTGATACTCGAAACCCAGTTGCGCAAGATGCACCTGGCGCGGGACAACGCCGCGGCGTTCACCCTCGACAAGATGCACGCGATGGTCGATCGCGACGAGCGCCAGATCAAAAGTCTGATCCGGCTGATCGAAGACATGCTCGACGTTTCGCGCATCCGCACCGGCAAGCTGTCGATCCGGCCGAATCGTTTCGACCTGACGCAACTGGTGAGCAACCTGCTGCAGAATTTCGCCCAGCAGATAGAGGCGGCGGAGACCGAAGTGTCGTTCACCGCGCCGCAGCCGGTGGAAGGTTACTGGGACGAATTCCGCATCGAGCAGGTGGTCTCCAACCTGCTGACCAATGCCTTGCGCTACGGTGGCCGCAGCCCGATTCAGGTGCGCGTGTACCGTGAAGGCGACGAGGCGCGGGTTGAGGTTCAGGACCGTGGCATCGGCATCAGCGAAGAGAACCAGAAGCGCATTTTCCAACAGTTCGAACGGGTTTCCGCCAAGACGGTAGTGGCTGGTCTCGGGCTGGGTCTGTTCATTTCCGAGCAGATCGTCGCCGCCCATGGCGGTTCCATCGTCGTCGAGAGTCAAATCAACGAAGGCGCCCTGTTTCGCGTTTGTCTGCCAATCCAGGAAAACGGCATATCCGACGCAACCTCTGAGTGACCGCACGGTCGTATCAGCAGCTATTGACCGAACAAAGGCTTCCCATGAGCGTAGATGCACAAGATGTAGTACTCGTCGTCGAGGACGAACCGGTTATCTTGATGGTGCTGACAGATTACCTGTCGGGGCAGGGGTACCGCGTGTTGCAGGCCGAAAACGGCGAGCAGGCGTTCGAGATCCTCGCGAGCAAGCCGCATCTGGACATGCTGATCACTGACTTCCGCCTGCCGGGCGGGATCTCCGGCGTGCAGATCGCGGAGCCTGCAGTAAAACTGCGCCCGGATCTGAAGGTGATCTTCATCAGCGGATACCCGCAGGAAATCCGCGAGACCGGCAGCCCGATCACGCGCAAGGCGCCGATCCTGGAAAAACCGTTCGATCTGGACGTATTGCAGGAAAAGATTCAGGAATTGCTGGCCTGATCCATAGCGGCTGATATTTCCCATGTAGGAGCTGCCGCAGGCTGCGATCTTTTGATCTTGAAAAACAAGATCAAAAGATCGCAGCCTGCGGCAGCTCCTACAGTCGTTTTGGGGGATCAGTTCTGGATCATCTCGCGGACCTTGGCGGTCAGCAGATCGAAGGTGAACGGCTTGGTGATCATCTGCATGCCCGGGTCGAGGAAACCACCGCGCACTGCCGCGTGCTCGGCATACCCAGTGATGAATAACACCTTCAGCCCCGGCCGATACTGCCGGCCGATTTCCGCCAGTTGCCGGCCGTTCATGCCTGGCAGGCCGACGTCACTGATCAGCAGGTCGATGCGCTGCGTCGAGTTGAGGATCGGCACGGCGCCGTCGGCATCGCCGGCTTCGACGAACGCATAACCCAGCTCACTGAGCACCGCGCTGACCAGTACGCGCACGGCGGGGTCGTCCTCGACGATCAACACGGTTTCACCATCCATTGCTTCCGGGGCCTGCTGAATATCGGACACCGGATGCTCCAGCTCTTCACCGCGAAAACGCGGCAGGTACAGTTTGACCGTGGTGCCCTGATCGATTTCGCTGTCGATCGAGACGTGACCACGGGACTGCTTGCTGAAGCCGTAAATCATCGACAGACCCAGCCCGGTGCCCTGGCCGATCGGCTTGGTGGTGAAGAACGGATCGAACGCGCGGCTGACCACGCTCTGCGCCATGCCACTGCCGTTATCGGTGACGCTGAGCATCACATAGTCGCCGGGTTCCAGGTTCGGGTAGGCCTCGGTGAATTCCGGCTTAAGCACCTGATTGCTGGTTTCGACCACCAGTTTGCCGCCCTCGGGCATTGCATCGCGGGCGTTGAGTACCAGGTTGAGCAGGGCGCTTTCCAGTTGATTGGGATCCGCTTCGGCGATCCACAACTGGTCGTTGAGGCGCATCTCCAGCTGGATACTTTCGTTGAGGCTGCGCTGCAGCAGCTCGCCCATCGACAGTACCAGTGTGTTCATCTGCACGGCTTTGGAGTCCAGCGATTGCCGGCGGGAAAACGCCAGCAAACGGTGGGTCAGGCCGGCCGCGCGGTTGGCTGAAGTGACACCGAGATCGATCAGGCTGTCGAGGTCATCAAGGCGTCCGCGAGCCAGCCGCCGGCGCAGCAGTTCAAGGCTGCCGATAATCCCGGTGAGCATGTTGTTGAAGTCGTGAGCGATGCCGCCGGTCAACTGACCGACCGCTTCCATTTTCTGTGACTGGCGCAGGGCTTCTTCGTTGTGGCGCAGTTGCGCGGTGCGTTCCTCGACCTGTTGCTCAAGGGTTTCCAGGGTCGATTGCAGTCGGCGTTCGCTTTCACTCAAATCGATCAGGCGGTCGCGGGCTTCGTACTGTCGTCGTCGCCCGCGCAGGGCGGTGGAGACCAGACTGACCAGGGTCGCCGGATGAAACGGGCGCTCAAGGAACGTGACGTTGCCCAGCAGTTTGCTCAGACGCGAGGAGGGGCCCGGTTCCGGGCCGCCATGGTGGGTCAGCAAGACGATCGGCAGATCCGACCAGGCCGGCTGTTGTTCCAGAAAATGCAGAAGATTTTCCAGCTCGGGGCCGCGCAGGGCTTCGGTGGCAATCAACAAGAGTCCGGCGCCAGGCTCCAGTTCTGCGCACAGTGCACCCAGATCCGGGGTGATGACGCCGCCGTAACCGGCCTCATTGAGGATCATCAGCGCCACTTGGCTGTCCCGACCCATGGGCGCCAGGATCAGCGCCCGTTCCGGCAGTGATACGGAGGCTGTCACAAGGTTTCTTCCCGCAACAGCGGATTACTCGCGCCGAGGTAAGTCGGCACGCCACGCAGCACGCCCTGGAACGCTTCCAGCGGTTCGCCGATGGTCATGCCCTGGCCCGAAATGCGGTATTCACGAATGGTCGACTCGTGGCTGCCGGTACGTTTCTTGATGATGGAAATGGCTCGGCGAACTTTGCCGATGGCTTCGAAGTAGCGCAGCAGGATCACCGTGTCGGCCAGGTAAGTGATGTCGACCGGCGCCTGCATGTCGCCGACCAGGCCATGCTGGGCAACGGTCATGAAGGTTGCCGCGCCTTTGCGGTTGAGGTACAGCAGCAGCTCGTGCATGTGCAGCACCAGCGCGTTTTCTTCCGGCATCGCGGCCTGATAGCCGTTGATGCTGTCGATCACCACGGTCTTGATATTGCCTTCATCTACGCAGCGACGCACCCGATGCGAGAACTCGCCGGGGGACAGCTCGGCGGCATCCACTTGATCGATCAGCAGGTTGCCGGTGGCTTGCAAGGCCTTGAGGTCGATGCCGATATTTTTCATGCGCTCGAACAGCAAGCCCAGCTCTTCATCAAAAATGAACAGCGCCGCTTTTTCGCCGCGTGCTACGGCAGCGGCGGCGAAGATCATCGAAATCAGCGATTTGCCGGTACCGGCCGGGCCAAGAATCAGCGTGCTGGAGCCGGTTTCGACCCCGCCGCCGAGCAGGGCGTCCATTTCTTTGATGCCGCTGGTCAATTGCAGGCGCGGGTAGTCGCTGCGGTGTTCGGCGGCGACCAGTCGTGGGAACACATGGACGCCGTCGCCCATGATGGTGAAGTCGTGGTAACCGCCACGGTATTTCTGGCCGCGATACTTGACGATGCGCACGCGGCGGCGCTCGGCACCGTAATTTGGCGTCAGTTCTTCGAGGCGGATCACCCCGTGGGCGACGCTGTGCACGGTCTTGTCGAGAGACTCGGTGGTCAGGTCGTCAAGCAGCAGGACGGTGGCGTCGTAACGCACGAAGTAATGTTTGATCGCCAGAATCTGCCGGCGGTAGCGCAGCGAACTCTGCGCCAGCAGGCGGATCTCCGACAGGCTGTCGAGCACCACGCGGGTCGGCTTGAAGCGCTCGACCACTTCGAAAATCTGCTTGGTGGCTTCGCCCAGTTCAAGGTCGGACGAGTACAGCAGGCTTTGCTGATGCTCGGCGTTGAGCAGGCTTTCGGGTGGCGTCAGCTCGAAGATTTCAATGTTCTCGTTCAGCTCCCAGCCGTGGGAGGCCGCGCCTTGACGCAATTCACGCTCGGTTTCCGACAGCGTGATGTACAGACAGCGTTCGCCGGCACGGGCGCCCGCCATCAGGAAATGCAACGCGACGGTGGTTTTGCCTGTACCGGGTTCACCCTCGAGCAAAAACACATGCCCTCGGGACAGACCACCGGCGAGGATGTCATCCAGGCCAATGATGCCGGTGGCGGCTTTTGCACTGATCAACTCGTTGGACGTAGACAAAGAATGCCCTCTCATGACTAGGGGAATCGAGGCAGCAGGCTGTATCAGCCGTTGTGCTCTACCTGATTACTTGACCGCTGCCAGTCATGACGGTTCCGAGGTTTCGATATCAAAATGTCATTGAATCAGCGGGTAAAGGCTCAGAGTCCCTGCTGTAACGCCGGGTCATCAGGGTTCATCTGCTCCAGTTGCGCGAGCAGAATCTGCACGTTCTGCAACTGGCCGCTTTCCTTCCAGTAATTGATCAGCAGCACTCGCGCCTTGCGGTCGGCGGGGTGACGCTGGACGACTTCCTGCAACTGCTTTTGCGCCGCTTCCAGTTCTTCGGCGGCGTGCAGGGTGGTGGCGAGGTCGTAGCGGTAATCCTTGTTGTCCGGCTCCAGCTCCACCGCTTTGGACAAGCCGAGCAGGGCGAATTCGCGCTGGCCGTGGTGCAATAGCCACAGCCCGAGCGCGTGTTGCAGGTAGGCGGAATCCGGTTGCGCCTGCAACTGTTTGGCGAGCAACTGGCGGGCGGCGTCGCTCTGACCCTGGCGGTCGAGGACATCGATCTGCATCACCAGTGCCGGCAGGTTGCCCGGTTCCAGCCGCAGGGTGTTGTCCAGCGCTTGTTGGGCCTGTTTGAGTTCGGCGTTGTGCAGATACAGGCGCGCCAGTTGTGCATAGGTGGCGGCGCTTTCCGGCTGACCCTTGAGCGTTTGTTCCCAGCCATCGATCGCTTGCTGCAGCGGGGCGAAATACAGACCGAGTTCATCCGGCGTCAGGCCGAGCAGGGCGTTGATCGCAGCGAACCGTACGTTTTGGTCTTCATCCTCGAGCATCGGCCCGAGCAGCAGACTGCGTTGCCCGCCGGGCACCAGTCCGACCACACTTTGAATCGCCGCCAGCCGCACTTCGGGGGCTTCATTCTGCAGGTGGGCGTCGGCCAGTTTCAGCGCTTGCGGGCTCGGATAGTTGGGCAGCTCGGCCAGCAGCCAGACACTGCGTTTGACCGACAGGTCCGGGCGACCCAATTGCTGATACAACTGCCGCGCGGCTCCCGGCTGACCGGAACGGGCGGCCGTCAGGGCTTCGCTGTAGCCGCGCTTGATCGCTTCCGGCACCACCGGGGCGGTGGAGCGCAGGGATAACCAGGCAATGACGACGAGCAGCACAAGGCCAAGGCTGATAAGCAGGTAGCGGCGGGACTGAGGCATGCAGATTTCCGTGAACTGGCGTTCTATAGCAGAGGGGCAAGCTTCGACCAGCGAGGGCCGTGAGTCAAACCCCGTGCATGCGAATCGCCCTACAACATCTGTCGATTCAGTTACCCATCAGGCATTCGATGCAGAGTCTACGCTTGCAGGAGTCGCTTCGATGAGAGCCCCCATGCAAGCCCTGCGCAATTATTTTCATGTCGTGATCCATCCCGGTCAGGCTGTCCTGCTGTTCGCCCTGCGCACCATTGCCGCCGGGCTGTTGACGCTGTATCTGGCGTTTTTGTTCGATCTCGACCAACCCAAGTGGTCGATCATGGCCGTCGTGATTGTCAGCCAGCCGTTGGCCGGCATGGCGCTGGCGCGTAGTTTCGGTCAAGTGATTGGCACAACGCTGGGTGCTGCGGTGGCGGTGTTGATCATGGCGATATTCCCGCAGGCACCGCTTCCGTTCATCACAACGCTGGCACTGTGGCTGGCGCTCTGCACCGCGGGCGGCACGTTGCTGCGCTATACCAGTTCTCAGGCGTTTGTGCTCAGTGGTTATACCGCCGTGGTGGTGGCATTGCTGGCCATTCCCGACCAGGATGGCACCTTTCTGCTGGCTGTCACCCGCGTTACCGAAACCTTGCTGGCCGTAGCGTGCGTCTGCGTGGTCAGCCTGCTCACTGCGCGTCCAGAAGCAGTTGCCAAAGGTTACTTCGCCAAGGTCGATCAGGTGATCAAACTGGCTGCCAGTCACTCCGCTGCGGTGATTCGAACAGAAGAAAGTGAAGCCGACTTTCAGCGCCGTCAGATGCAGTTGCTCAGCGAAATCAGCGCGCTCGAAGGGTTGCGCCGCCATCTGTATTTCGATGCCCCACGGTTGCGCGGTGCCGACAATCTGGTGCTGCTGTTGGGTAATCAACTGATGTTGCTGACCTCGCGTTTGACTGCATTACGTCATCAGCGCGAATTGCTCACCGAACGTTGGGAGGGCGATCTTCCTCTGGACGTACAGCGCTTGCGTGCAGAAGAGCTCGCACTTCTCGACCAGTTGGCGCAGCTGGGCCGAGCGCTGCCCGCCGAGCGGCGGCATCAATTCATCACGCTGCAGCAGCAGTTTGAAGCCTTGGCGTATGAGGCCGAACAACTGACCGAAGACATGAGCGCTATCCTGCGCTCGCTGGCGTGGGCGTTACGCTGGGAGCAGGCGCGGCTGTTGCAGCAACTGGAGCAGATTCTGGAGTTGAGTGATGCCATTCAGGAAGGGCGCGAAGCCAGTTGTCTGTATCGCGGTCAGGCCAGCCCGTTGCATCTGGATTTCACACTGGCTTCAATGAACGCCATCCGCGCCTTTACCGCATTACTGGTAGCCGGGTTGATCTGGATCGAAACCGCCTGGGATGGCGCGCGGGGCGGGATGATTCTGGTGGGGATTCTCTGTTCGCTGATGGCGACATTCCCGCGGCCACTGATGGCCGCGCAGAGTTACGCGCGTGGGTTGGGACTGGCACTGGTGGTCTCGGCGTTCTATCAATTCATGCTGGTGCCGACCATCAGTGATTTCGAGCCATTGGCGTTGATGCTGGCACCGCTGCTGTACGTGATCGCTGTCGGTTTGGCGAGCCCGACGACCGCGGGCATTGGTATGGGCCTGGGGTTGTCGAGTTTCCTCCTGCTCGGCCCACAGAATGTCGGCACCGGGCAGAACACTGCAATTCAATGGTTCGAATTCGCCGGCGCCTATGTCAGCGCGGCGATGCTCGCTTTGATGGTCTACGCATGGATTTTCCCGTTCCGTCCGGCATTGCGTCTCCGCCGCTTTTATAACGAGGCGCGTGAGCAGGTTTATGAACTGACCAAAAAACCGGCCACCGATGAACAGCAATTCGCTTTCGAAAGCCGTATGGTCGACCGACTGACCAGCATGCTTGGCTTGCTGCCGGCCGTGAGCGAGCGCGCCATGCAGCAGCTCTATGAAATCAGTCTGGCGTGCGTCGCATTGGGCGTAGCAATGCATCAACTCCGGCAGCAGGCACAGAACAATGCACTGCTGACGGACGCGTTCAGCCAGCAATTGGCTTCGGCGCTGCGCAAGACCGGCCGTTTTGTGGCCGGGCGCCAGGACGTGCAATTGCAAGCGTTGTTGACCTCGCTCCAGCTATTGGGTGATGAGCTGGACGAGTTGCACGTCGCCAGCCACGAACATTTGTGGTCGGTGTTTCGCATGCGCGTGGCGCTGTTGATCGTCGTGTCTTTCCTGAAACGCCACGGCGAATACCTGCAACGTAAAGTCTCGGAAGGAGAACCGGCCCTTGCCCATTGATTTCGAAATGGGTGGCGTTTATCTGCCACCCATTGCCCAGGCCCTATTGCTGGCGATACCGATATTTATGCTCCTGGACTGGTGTTTGCGACGTCTGGGTGTGTTGCGACTGGTCTGGCACGAGGCGCTGTTTGAGGGCGCCTTGTATGCATGCGTTTGTGCCTCGCTGATTTTGCTGATGGGAGCCTGATGCCTTGAAAGTGTTACTCGCTCGAACAACGACATTAGCGGTGGTGTTGCTGGCCATCGTGCTTGGCTGGTTTGCCTGGGAGCATTACACCCGTGCGCCCTGGACGCGGGATGCGCGGGTGAGGGCGGATGTGGTGACGCTATCAGCCGATGTTTCCGGGCGTATCGTCAGCCTCGTGGTGCAGGACAACCAGCATGTCGACAAGGGGCAATTGCTCATGGAGATCGATCCGGCGCGCTATAGCCTGGCAGTCGAGCATGCGCGGCGTTCGGTCGAGGTGGCGAAGGCGACGCTGGGGCAATCACAGGCATCCATCGTCGCCAGTGAAGCGCTGCTCAAACAACGCCAGAGCGAAGAGCGGCGCCGGCGTACGCTCAAGCAGGGTTTTGCAATTTCCGGGGAAGAATGGGAGAAGTCCAATACCGATGTGGCGGTGGCTCAGGCTGATCTGTTGCGCAATCAGGCCAATCTCGGGCTGGCCGAGGCCAATGTGCAATTGGCGATTGCTGCACTGACTCAGGCGGAACTGGACTTGCAGCGTACTCGTGTCGAATCGCCGGTCAGCGGTTACGTCACTAATCTGCTGACCCGACAGGGTGATTACGCGGTTGCGGGTGGTGCACTGCTGGCACTGGTCGACAGCGATTCGTTCTACGTCAGCGGTTACTTTGAAGAGACCAAATTGCCGCGAATCGAGGAGGGGGACCGCGTGCGCGTGCAGTTGATGAGCGGAGAAACCTTTGGTGGCACGGTCCAGAGCATCGCCTTTGCCATCGCCGACCGGGAAAACGCCACGGGTGGCCGACTGCTGGCCAATATCAATCCGAGTTACACCTGGGTGAAGCTGGCGCAGCGGGTGCCGGTGCGCATCGGCATTGATGGTGACTATGCCGGCAAGAATCGATTAAGGGCCGGTACGACAGCCACTGTCACTGTTCTGGAAGCGCAAAACCATCAGGCCAAAAAAAGCCCCGCGACCGAATGATACGCGGGGCAAAAAAATTGGTTGGTTGCGGCCAACCAAAGGAGCTCTTTAACAACTATTACTTACTGGCGACGGTTTCCGGCTGCCAGCCACCACCCAAGGCCTTGTAGATCGCGACGATGCCGCGATACAGATCAACTTCGGCCTGTGCCTGGCTGTCTTCGGCATTCAGGCGTTCGCGCTGAGCATCGAGCAGTACGAGGAAGTCGGTGGTGCCTTCGCGGTAGCGGATTTCCGCCAGATCGGCAGCCTTGCGGCTCGATTCACTCTGACGAATCAGCGAGATCAGCCGTTGCTGACGCTTGCCGTAATCGCTGAAGGCGTTTTCCGATTCTTCCAGCGCCAGCAACACCTGTTGCTCGTAGGTGGCGAGTGCGCCTTCGGCGTCGGCATCGGCGCCGCGCAGACGCGCGCGCACGCTGCCCAGATCGAACGCCGCCCAGGTGATGCTCGGGCCGAGTGCCCAGGCGTTGGCCGCCGAGGAGCCGATCTGCGAACCACGCCCAGCCGTCCAGCCGAGGAACCCGCTGAGGCTGACCCGTGGAAACAGATCAGCCTTCGCCACACCGATTCGCGCGGTGGCCGAGGCCAGTTTGCGTTCGGCGCTGAGGATGTCCGGCCGGCGTTGCAGCAGTTCACCCGGATCGCCGATCGGCAGGGCCTTGGCAATCGCCGGCAAGTCTTTCGGGCTCAGATCCACGGTCAGTTTGTCGGGACGTTCACCCAGCAGGGTCGCGATGCGGTTTTTCTGCCGAACCTGTTCCGCCTGCAATTGCGGCACGCTGGCTTCGACCGAGGCCAGACGCGCATCGGCACGTTCGACGTCGAGCTGATCGCCCACGCCGGCGTCACGCAGGCTGATGGTGATCTTGCGCGACTCCTGCTGGTTTTCCAGGTTGGCCACGGCGATCTTCTCGCGCAATTGCGCACCGCGCAGTTGACCGTAGGCGTCCACCAGTTCGGCAATCATGGTGACTTGCAGTTGGTACAGATCGGCTTCGGCCGCCTGCTGGTCTGCGTCGCTGGCTTCCAGATTGCGCTGGATGCGCCCGAACAGATCGAGTTCCCAGGCCATGTCCAGGCCCAGATCGTAGCGTTCGCTGTTGACCCGTTTGGTGGTCTGGCCGGGGATTTGCCCCTTGGCCAGATCACTGCTCGCACGGCTGGTGATGGTCGGCATCGCATCGTTGCTGACGTCGTCGCGGATCGCCCGGGCGGCTTTCCAACGGGCGAACGCCACGCGCAGTTCACGGTTGCCTTGCAGCGATTGCGTCACCAACTGGTTGAGGGTCGGGTCGTCGAATTGCTGCCACCAGATGCCTTCGAATTTCGAACGGTCAAAGTTCTTTTGCCCGGCGGCGCCGTCGGTGGCGGTCGTGATGTTGGCCGCCTCCGTCGCCGGGGTCTTGTAGTCAGGGCCGACGGCGCAGGCGCTCAATGCCAGCACCAGCAGACTCGGCAGGAAGACTTTCAGACTCATTATTGCGCCTCCAGTGGCTTTTGAAGAGCTTGCGCCTTGGCCGCTTTGCGGGCTTCGCCACGCTCGACGAAATTACGGATCAACACGTAGAACACTGGCGTCAGCAACAGACCGAAGAAGGTTACCCCGAGCATCCCGGAGAACACCGCCACACCCATCGCGTGACGCATCTCGGCACCGGCACCGCTGGAGAACACCAGTGGCACCACACCCATGATGAACGCGAAGGAGGTCATCAGGATCGGCCGCAGACGCAGACGGCAGGCTTCCAGTACCGCAGCCAACGGATCGAGACCTTCCAGCTGTTTATCCTTGGCGAATTCGACGATCAGAATCGCGTTCTTGCACGCCAGGCCCACCAGTACGATCAGGCCGATCTGGGTGAAGATGTTGTTGTCGCCGCCGGAGACAATCACCCCGGTGATGGCCGACAGCAGGGTCATCGGTACGATCAGGATCACCGCCAGTGGCAGGCTCCAGCTTTCGTACTGCGCCGCGAGCACCAGGAACGCCAGCAATACGCAGAGCGGGAACACGAACAGCGCGGTGTTACCGGACAGAATCTGCTGGTAGGTCAGGTCGGTCCACTCGTAGGTCATGCCGTTCGGCAATTCATCCTTGAGCAGTTTCTCGATGGCTTTTTCGGCCTGGCCGGAGCTGTAGCCGGGGGCTGCCGCACCGTTGATTTCCGCAGTGATGAAGCCGTTGTAGTGCATCACGCGATCCGGGCCCGAGGTGTCGCTGACCTTGATGAAGGTCGCCAGCGGGATCATTTCGCCCTTGTTGTTGCGTACTTTCAGCTGGCCGATCTGGTCGGATTCGAGGCGGAACTGTTGCTCAGCCTGAACGTTGACCTGATAGGTGCGTCCGAAACGGTTGAAGTCGTTGGCATACAGCGAACCCAGGTAAATCTGCAGGGTGTCGAAGATGTCGCTGACGGCCACGCCGTGGGTCTTGGCTTTTTCGCGGTCGATGGCGGCATCGACCTGGGGTACGTTCACGGTGTAGCTGGTGAACAGCCCCGCAAGCTCAGGCACGCTGTGGCTCTTGGTGATGATGTTCATCGTCTCTTTGTACAGCTCGTCGTAGCCCAGGTTGCCCCGGTCTTCGATTTGCAGACGGAAACCGCCAATGGTGCCCAGACCTTGTACCGGCGGAGGCGGGAAGATCGCCATGTACGCTTCCTGAATGTTCGCGTACTGACCGTTCAAGGCTCCGGCGATTGCACCGGCGGACATGCTCGGGTCTTTACGTTCGTCGAACGGTTTCAGGGTCACGAACACGATGCCGGCGTTCGGGCTGTTGGTGAAGCCGTTGATCGACAGGCCCGGGAACGCTACGGCGCTTTCCACGCCCGGCTGTTTCAGCGCCAGGTCGGACATGCGCTTGATCACGTCTTCGGTGCGATCCAGGCTCGCGGCGTCCGGCAGTTGCGCGAAGGCCACCAGGTATTGCTTGTCCTGGCCAGGTACGAAACCGGTCGGCGTGCTGGAGAAACCGAAGAACGTCAGCACCATCAGGCCTGCGTACAGGAAGAGGGCGATGCCGCTGCCACGGATGACTCGGCGCACTGTACCGACGTAACCGTGACTGGCCTTTTCAAAGAAGCGGTTGAACGGACGGAACAACCAGCCACCAAAGATCTTGTCGAGCACTTTGGAGAAGCGGTCTTTCGGCGCGTCATGACTTTTCAGCAGCACAGCGGCCAGCGCTGGCGACAGGGTCAGCGAGTTGAACGCGGAGATCACGGTCGATATCGCAATGGTCAACGCAAACTGCTTGTAGAACTGCCCGGTGAGGCCGGAGATGAACGCCGCCGGAACGAACACCGCACACAGCACCAGTGCCGTCGCGATGATCGGGCCGGTCACTTCACCCATGGCCTTTTTGGTCGCATCGAACGGGTTGAGCCCCAGTTCAATATTACGCTCGACGTTCTCCACCACAACGATGGCGTCGTCGACTACGATACCGATCGCCAGTACCAGGCCGAACAGAGAAAGGGCGTTGAGCGAGAAGCCGAACAGGTGCATGACTGCAAACGTACCGATCAACGATACCGGCACCGCCACCAATGGAATGATCGAGGCGCGCCAGGTCTGCAGGAACAGGATCACCACCAGCACCACGAGGATCAATGCTTCGAAGAGGGTGTGAACCACCGCCTCGATCGAGCCGCGTACGAAGATCGTCGGGTCATAGACGATGCTGTAGTCCATGCCTTGCGGGAAGCCTTTCTTCAGCTCTTCCATCTTGCCGCGAACTTCGTTCGAGATATCGATGGCGTTGGAGCCTGGACGCTGGAAGATCGGGATCGCTACAGCGGGCTGGTTGTTCAGCAGCGAACGCAGGGCGTACTGGCTGGAACCCAGCTCGACGCGCGCGATGTCCTTCAGACGAGTGATTTCACCGTTATCGCCTGCGCGAATGATGATGTTCTCGAACTCTTCTTCAGTGACCAGACGGCCCTGAGTGTTGACCGACAGCTGGAAGCTCTGGGCATTCGGGGCAGGGGGCGCACCGAGTTGACCGGCAGCGACCTGACGGTTCTGCTCACGAATCGCGGTCACCACGTCGGTGGCGGTCAGATTGCGCGAAGCAGTCTTGTTCGGATCGAGCCAGACCCGCAGCGAGTAGTCGCCCATACCGAACAGCTGCACGTCACCGACACCACCCAGACGCGCCAGCTCATCCTTGATGTTGAGGATCGCGTAGTTGGACAGGTAGAGCATGTCGTAACGTTTGTCCGGCGAGGTCAAGTGCACAACCATGGTCAGGTCGGGCGAGGCCTTGTCGACGGTGATACCGATGCGCGTCACTTCTTCGGGAAGTTTCGGCTCGGTCCGGGTCACCCGGTTCTGCACCTGCACCTGCGCGTTGTCCAGGTCGGTGCCCAGAGCGAAGGTGATGGTCAGGGTGATCTTGCCGTCGGCGGTGGACTGCGAGGACATGTACAGCATGTTCTCGACGCCGGTGATGGCTTGCTCCAGCGGAGCGGCCACGGTTTCACCGATGACTTTGGGGTTGGCGCCCGGGAAGTTGGCACGCACCACCACGGTCGGTGGCACGACTTCCGGGTATTCGCTGATCGGCAGCTGGAACAGCGAGATCGCACCGGCGATCAGGATCAACAGCGAGAGCACCGCTGCGAAGATCGGCCGTGAAATGAAGAATTGGGAAAAATTCATCGGAGTTGTCGTCCCTTAACCGCGTGGGGTCGTAGCGGCCAGCTTCACAGCCGTACCCTGTGCACCTTTGGCGGGTGCGACTTTGGGCAGGTTGCTGGCTTCCAGCGCTTGACGTTGTTGAGCCAGAGCGGCAATGGTCTGCTCGCTGGCCATCGGGATCACTTCAGGCGTCACCGGCGAACCCGGACGCACCCGTTGCAGACCCTTGACGATGATCGTGTCGTCCTTGTTCAGACCTGTGCGCACAATGCGCAGGCCTTCGATCTTCGGCCCCAGTTCGACGGCGCGGTAAGCGGTCTTGTTGTCCGCATCCATCACCAGCACAAACTTCTTGCCGAGGTCGGTACCGACCGCTTCGTCGTTGATCAGCATGGCGTTGTAGGTGCCGCTGCCGACCAGTTTCAGACGTGCATACAGGCCAGGGGTGTAGGTGCCGTCGCTGTTGTCGAACACCGCACGACCACGGATGGTGCCGGTTTTCGGGTTGACCTGGTTGTCGACGAAGTTCATCTGACCGAGGTGCGGATTGCCGTCCTCATTGGACAGGCCCATGTACACCGGGGTGGTGGCGCCACGTTGGCCGTTGCGGGCGAGCTGGGTGTATTTGAGGAACACACGCTCGTCGGCGTCGAAGTAGGCGTAGACCTTGTCGGTGGAGACCACGCTAGTCAGCGGGGTGGTGTCGGCAGTCACCAGGTTACCGGCGGTGATCTCGGCACGGCTGACGCGACCGCTGATGGGCGCGGTGA
Organism: Pseudomonas sp. JAI115; assembly: GCF_014200835.1. Taxonomy (NCBI): domain Bacteria; kingdom Pseudomonadati; phylum Pseudomonadota; class Gammaproteobacteria; order Pseudomonadales; family Pseudomonadaceae; genus Pseudomonas; species Pseudomonas sp. JAI115. The sequence goes on along the minus strand of NZ_JACHCY010000001.1, from coordinate 158,824 downwards.
CGCGGGTGAAGCTCAGGTTCAGCTTGGCCAGGTCCAGTTGCGCCTGCAGGGCGCCGACGGCGGCGCGGGCTTCCTGGGCGGCGCTGGTGCGCGAGTCGGCCAGCTCAGCGGAAATCGCGTTGCTCGCACGCAGACGTTCGCCACGCCCGGCTTCGTTTTCACTGCGAGTGGCATTGGCGCGGGCCTGGGCTACCAAGGCTTCGAGGCGGCGCACCTCAGCCTGGAAAGGACGCGGATCGATCTGGAACAGCAGGTCACCTTTCTTGACCAGCGCACCTTCGGTGAACGCCACCTCGTCGATCTGGCCAGAGACCCGAGGACGAATTTCAACAGTTTCCGGCGCTTCGAGGCGCCCGGTGAATTCGTCCCACTCGTTGACCGGTTGTTCCAGCACCTTGGCCACGCTGACTTTGGCAGCGGGCAGGGTGGCGGCAGTCTCCGGAGTCTTGCCGCAAGCGCTCATCACCAGCACGGCCAGCATGGCCAAGGGGAAGCGCAAATGTTTGAGTGACTGTTCCATGGAATCATCCGCCAATGTATTGAAGATGGGCGGATGATGCTCGGCAGGCTGTGATGGCACGAATCGAATGAAGCAAAGGTAACTATCATTCGGAATGATATAAGACCGATTCGAGCCCTCTAGCATGCACCTTTCGTTAGGGTGCTATCAATTGGTTTGATGACAAATGTTTGTTGCGTCGAGTGCAAAGGTCGCTTGGCCAAGTAAAAGCGGTATTCCATTTGAATAGTGGCTTTATGATGCTATTTTTCGCGAACTTTATTCTGTTTCATTGGCTCAAGGAGAAAGAGCACTCATGGTTGAGCATCAGTTGATCCTTTTCGGCCCGCCCGGCACCAGCAAGAGCCATCGGGCCCGGACAACAAAGGCCAGGGTTCTGGGCGTTAACAGTACCCAGATCGTTCCTGTGGCCTTCCACCCGGATTACAGTTATGGCGAGTTTGTCGCGCGGTTGATGCCAAGAACCCGGGAAAACCAGATCGAGTATCGCGTGCATGCCGGGCCATTACTGCGGGCGCTGGCACTGTCATACAGTCATCAGCCTCAGGAAGATAACGCTCAGGAAGCGCAGAACGTACTGCTGCTGGTCGATGAGATCAACCGTGGTAATTGCGCGGAAATTTTTGGCGATGTGTTTCAGTTGCTTGATCGTGATGACGAGGGTTGGTCCAGCTACGCGATCAGTGTTTCCGATCTGGTGATCGATGCCCTTGAGGCCGAGCTCGCGCTGCTTGGCCACATCAGCCCTTTTCCCGATCTGAATCGGCGACTGGCCGATGCGCTGAAGCAGCGTCAGTTATGCCTGCCACCTAACCTGTTCATGATCGGCACCATGAATACCAGCGACGAATCGGTGTTTTTCATGGATTCGGCGTTCAAGCGGCGCTGGCATTTCGAGTTTTGTGCGGAAGCGTTTAACGATGAGGTGCCGACCAGCCAGAGCAAGGCGTTGATGCCATCAACTCATCATTTGACCTGGGAGACATTCGTCACAGCGCTCAACCAGTTCATTCGTGATCGGTGCACAGCCCCGAGGCTCGATGACAAGCTGGTCGGGCCATGGTTTATCAAGGCCAGGCGGGAGCCTGACAAAACCCTGGCTGAAGTTTATCCGGGCGAATTGGCCAGACTCGTCGCCACTACCAGCATGATCGGAGATCCCGCCAGCGGTGTTAAACAAAGCAGGGCATTCGATGATGACCTGTTGGAATTGGCGACCAAAATGTCCAAAGCCAACCGCAAGCGACTGCTCGATGAGGGAGGGCATGAACCAGACGCCGAGCTCAAGTTCAAGCGAATCCGCTCTAATTCGGGCCACGCCAATCAATACTATTGCTCAAAGACCTCTCCCAAGAAGTTCAAGTCGGACACCAAGGGTCTCATTATCGAGGATTACCTGGAGCAGCTCGCCAAGTTCAAATTGCGCTTCGAAGTCCACCATATTCAGCGCGCCGATATCGTCGGCAAGTTGTTCCTGTATCTGTGGGACAACGTCTTTGATCGTGACCGAACCCCCCTGTGTTCGCTGCTTGAAATCGAACCGCGTGAGCTGCGCACCTTCGGTCAGTTTGCCAAACGCGCCGATGAATTTATTACTTGTCTGTGCCCGCCTCCTGATATTCACGAACTGCTGAGCGCCGCGTTTGCTGATGCCGCATTCAACTCGGAAGATGACGGACTGACGACATCCGGCGAGGCCTGATAATGCAGCTCGACGAAATCGAACGAGTAGAAAGCGACGGCGAGGTGGGACTGGTTCGTGAAGCGGATGGGCGTTACCTGTTGAAGGTGCCCTATGGCATGGGGGCAATGAGCGGTGCAGAAGCGTTGTCGCTGCTTTACCGGTGTTTCGTGGTATTTCGCCGGACACGACGCGAGCCTGAGGTGCTGACGGCCCGTGATGGCGTCGAGGCCCACGGCAAGGGCAAGGAGCGTGTTGGCGACGGACTTGCATTTCACGATGCGCTGGCGCTGGACGAGTTGTTCGACCGCGTCGACCCACGCAGTCTGCTTTCAATGTGTGAGCGCCGCGGTCGCAGTGTCGACGACCCCTATCGCCGTTTTGATCGACATCTGCATCGTGCGCTGTTTGATCAACGGGGCGCTGCTTACTTTGAGTCGGTCGCGCAGGATCGTCGGGTCGGTCAGTTTGGCAAGGCGGATATCGTAGGCCTCTATTGTTTTTTGGCAGTGGATTTCTATCGGGGTTTTCTGCAGGTAGATCCTCGATGTGCCTGGGGCAGCTTCGTGGGTGAAGGCGAAGCGCTGGCGCAAGACTTCCAGCATCGTTACCTCAGCGCTGAGGACTCGCTCTATTTTGGCAATGTCCAGTCGCGTCAGCGCAGCCTGAGCCATCTGCGGCACCTGCTGCAGAGTATCGACCGCTGTGCGGCCCCGCGCGACGCTCACTATTATCAGTTGCACGATGCTCTGAAGCGCTACCTGCATGCGGGTACACAAAGCGACCTGGACACGGGACTGATATGGGGCGTGGAAAAGTTCTGGGCTGTCTGGGAGTCAGTCTGTCTTTGTCATGGATTGAGCGAAGGCGAGGGAGGGCTGGAACGCTTCCAGACGTGCGACGACCAGCATCTGCCTCACGGGATAGCCAGCACGGCTATACAGTCTCGCTGGCAACAGCAGCGTCGAAAGATTTTTGCGCGCAACCACATCAAACGGCGCCCTGATCTGGTGAGGCAGGACGGTAAAAACTGGACGGTAGTGGATTTCAAATACTATGAGCGGGCGACTTTCCAGCGCCCCAAGTGGAGCAAGAATGCAGAAATCGCCAAGGAGGAGCGAGACTTTCTGAATCTGGAAGCCTACGGGCTACTGCTGCATAACCATCTGGCCAAAGAGGGATTGAGCGAGCACAAGGTAGGACTGGAAATGTGGTTGCCGGGCGAGCGAGAGGCATGGTTCGAGTTCGTTGGCGAACCGGCATGGGATCCGCCTCTGCGAATGCGAACGCTGGTGACGACCGAGTTGATCAAGGCATATGCCGATCGATACGAGTCCTCGGCAAGGCCCTGATTCCGTCACTGTGGGCGCTCTTGTTCTTTCGCCATGGCCGCACGCTACGCAGGCCTTTTGCTGCTCAATGAAACGGCAGATTGATTCATCAAGCCGACTGGACCAGATTAGTGTGGCCTGGCTCACTGATGGTGCGTCCCCTGAACGTCGACACATTCGGCAATCGGTATCAAGACACCGACAGATGGGCACAGATCGCTTGCGTACAATTACGCGCGATCATCAAAGAGTAATACGACGTTTAAATGAGTGATTCTACGGCGACAAACAACGGCAACTGGTACGCAGTCATTGCCTTGGCACTGGCTGCGTTCGTGTTCAACACCACCGAGTTCGTCCCGGTCGGTCTGTTGAGTTCGATTGGCAGCAGCTTCGACATGTCGACCGCGCAGGTCGGCCTCATGTTGACCATCTATGCGTGGGTGGTGTCTTTGACGTCGCTGCCGATCATGCTGCTGACGCGCAACGTCGAGCGGCGGAAATTGCTGATTGTGCTGTTCGGGATGTTTATCGCCAGTCACATTCTGTCGAGTCTGGCGACCAGCTTCGGTGTACTGCTGGTGAGCCGGATCGGTGTGGCGTTGTCGCATGCGTTGTTCTGGTCGATCACCGCGTCTCTGGCCGTGCGCCTGGCACCGCCGGGCAAACAGGTTCAGGCCTTGGGCTTGCTGGCAACCGGTACTTCGCTGGCGATGGTGCTGGGGATTCCCCTCGGCCGCTTGCTGGGCGAGGCCATGGGCTGGCGCACCACGTTCATGGTGATTGCAGGCTTTGCCGCGGCGCTGGTGTTCTGCCTGGCGAAGGTACTGCCGCTGCTGCCCAGCCAGAACTCAGGCTCGCTCAAGAGTCTGCCGATATTGCTCAAGCGACCGGCGCTGGTGGCCGTCTATGTTCTGACGGCTCTGGTGGTGACGGCACAGTTCACCGCTTACAGCTACATCGAACCGTTCGTACTGACCGTGGCCAACATGAGCGGCGATGTGGTGACACTCCTGCTGTTGTTATTCGGCGGCGCCGGTATTTTCGGCTCTCTGCTGTTCAGTTACCTGCACAGCTATAACCCACAGCGCTTTCTGATCATCTGCGTATCGGTGCTCGCCTTGTGCCTGGCTTTGCTGTTGCCGTTGAGCGGCAACGTCTCCTACCTCGGCGTGCTGAGTGTGTTCTGGGGTATGGCGATCATGGGCTTCGGGCTGGCGTTACAGTCCAAAGTCCTGGTACTGGCGCCGGACGCCACCGATGTGGCGATGGCGCTGTTTTCAGGCATCTACAACATCGGTATCGGCGGCGGGGCACTGGTGGGCAGTTGGGTGGGCAGCCAGTTTGGTTTTGCTTACATCGGGGTGGTGGGCGGAATGCTGGCGGCGGCAGCGCTGGCGTTTTACTGCCTGTCGATTTATCGCAACAGCCGGGCTGGGGCTTGAGTCGCTGGCTGCCTGGTTAATGCGCAGGCAGCTCGAGACTGTCCGGATCGCCAAAGAACATCTGAATCCGCGACCGCAACCAACGCTCCCCCGGATCGTTATCCTGCGACCCACGCCACGCCATATGCAGTTCGAACGTGCGCGTCGGCAACGGTGGATCCTCCGCCCGCACGCCGCCGGCAGCCGTCAGCGCATCCGCGGTGTAGTCCGGCACGGTCGCAACAATGTCAGTGCCGGCGAGCAACGTACTCAAGCCATTGAACTGCGGCACGGCCAGCACCACGTGGCGCTTGCGCCCGAGTTTCTCCAGCTCTTCATCAATAAAGCCACTGAGGTCACCGGCGAACGACACCAGTGCATGCGGACGCGCGCAGTAGTCATCCAGACTAAGCGGGCCGGGCACGGTGTCGGCGCGCAGCAGTTTCGGCTGGCTGCGGCGCAGCACCTTGCGCTTGGCGTTGGCCGGCAGGTCGGTGGTGTAGCTGACGCCGATGGAGATTTCGCCGGAGGCCAGCAGGCCCGGCATCAATATGTAGTTGACTCGGCGCACGACGAGGACGATGCCCGGTGCTTCGGCGCGCAGGCGTTTGAGCAGCATCGGCAGCAGGGCGAATTCGACGTCGTCGGACAGGCCGATGCGAAATACCGAAGTGCTGGTGGCGGGGTCGAATTCCGCCGCGCGGCTGACAGCCGTTGAAATCGAGTCGAGCGCCGGGGAGAGCAGGGCGAAGATTTCCACCGCGCGGGCGGACGGTTCCATGCTGCGTCCGGTGCGCACGAACAACGGGTCATCGAACAGGCTGCGCAGGCGCGAGAGCGCCGCACTGATCGCCGGCTGGCCTAGAAACAGCTTCTCGGCGGCGCGGGTCACGCTGCGTTCGTGCATCAATGTTTCGAATACGATCAACAGGTTCAGGTCGACACGACGCAGGTCATTACGATTCATCTGGAGTCCTGGCAGAGTCATCAAGCTTGACGAGAGCGACCATATGAGAACAATGGCCGGCATGAATATTACGGGGAAAGGCTGGTACTCTGCACCGCTAAATTCAGCTTTACCGGGCCGGTGGCGGCATTTTTTCATCAATTTTGCCAATGCCGTTCATACTGCGGAATCAATGACAGGCATGTCGACTATTAATAGCCACTGATAGTCTTGGGTCAAAAGCCCAGATAGAGTTCAGGGCATTAGAGGTTACTTTGACGAGGTTTGCGATGTCCCGCACGATCCGTTTTCACAAGTTTGGTCCGGCCGAGGTGCTCAAATGCGAAGAGCATGCGGCCGCTCAGCCAGGTCCTGGCGAAGTGCAGGTGCGTGTCGAGGCAATCGGCATCAGCTGGTACGACATTCTCTGGCGTCAGAACCTGGCCTCGTCCCAGGCACGCCTGCCGTCCGGTCTCGGCCATGAAATGGCCGGTGTGGTCACCGCCGTCGGTGACGGTGTGGACGATCTGTCGGTCGGCGACAAGGTGGCCAGTTTCCCGGCCGAAAGCCCGAACGATTACCCGGTGTATGGCGAGCAGATCGTGCTGCCACGTACCGCGCTGACCCGTTATCCGGATGTGCTCAGCCCGGTTGAGGCCAGCGTGCATTACACGCCGTTGTTGATCGCCTACTTCGCCTATGCGGATCTGGCGCGGGTCAAACCAGGGCAGTTTGCCTTGGTCACTGATGCCAGCCATTGCGCCGGTCCGTCCTTTGTCCAGTTGGGCAAGGCCATGGGCGTGCGGGTGATTGCCGCGACGAAAACCGCTGATGAGCGTGAGTACCTGCTGTCGCTGGGTGCCGAGAAAGTCATCGTCACCGAGGAAGAAGACTTGTTGATGCGAATCAACAAGATCACCGACAACCGTGGCGTCGATGTGGTGTTCGACGGTCTTGGCGGCCCGCAGATGTCGTTGCTCGGCGATGTCCTCGCACCGCGTGGCAGCCTGGTCCTGTATGGTCTTCAGGGTGGCAACCAGACACCATTTCCGGCCTGTGCGGCGTTCCAGAAAAACATCCAGTTCTTTGTGCACTGCATCGGTAATTTCACCGGTAAACCCGAGTTGGGCATTGTTCAGGATCAAGTCGCCTTGCAACGTGCCCTGCGTGATATCAATCAGCTGACGGCGGACCGTGTGCTGCTGCCACTCAAGACCCGGGTCTTCCCGTTCAACGAGTTCGTCGAAGCACATCGCTACATGGACGAATGCCCATGCCGCGAACGGGTCGCCCTGCAGGTCGAACCCGCGTAACTCCTTCCGAACAGAGTCCGTGGCCCCACGGACTCTTGCGTTTTTACCTCTCGCAAATAATCAGACAGACCAAGCATGGTGCGTGGCCGGTTGTGCATCTGAACCGGTTTTTGTCTGCCATCTGTATCTTCTATTCGCCATATAAGCCCTGATAATTGAATGATTACTTTCATCTCAAGGAATGAGCCATGTCTGTGCATTCTGTTTTTCATTTCGCGTTTAACGTTTCCCCTCGTGGGCGATATAGCGGTTTTTGTTTAATGACTGTAGGGCATTTCCTATTGTTGTTCTGCTTTTGTTGTACTCAATGTTCGTGGGACGCTGTAAGAAGTTTCCTCAGATATTTCACGATCAGAAAAAAACTCAATGCTGACAGTGGTTTACGATGTCTGAGGCGGTGGGATTGCTGACTTCCTTGCGTCAAGTGTTTCAAATAACTTCAAAATCATAAGTGTTAGTATTTGATCGTCTATTACTTATTGATGAATTTATTGCGCCAGCGTCATCGCTGATGCGCGATATGAATTTTTTATGCCGGGTAAAGTACTGATGAGCACGATCCATGATCAGGCAATGAACTATGTCTACCAGCAAGTATTGCAACGCCTGCTGAGTTTCTTTTCCAGAGCCGAGCGCACAGCGCTGCAGTTGCTGATGCAGCGTCTGGTGGTCGCCGCCGGCGGAATGGAGCGCATGGGTGAATACAAGGTCATGGTGACGCCATCCGGTACCCGTGACAGTTGCTACATGCTGGCGCTGCTGCGCGCCGCCCAGTTGAGTATTGCCGGCCGCGCCCCCGCCACGTTCCAGTTACGTGTGGCCACCTTGCGCCGCAGCGAATCGGGGACGGCGGCGCTGAACAACATGCACCGCAGCTTCGCTGCCTTGTTTCTGTATGACGACCCCCGTGTCGAGTTGCTCATGGTGGAACATCGACAAGTGTTGCCGTTCAACCATCTGGCGCCACTCGGAATGGACAGCGCGGACGCCCATCGCACCAATCTGCTGATGATGGGGCATCGACGTGCCAGGGGCGAGAAGCTTGAGTGGCGGGACGACGCCTGCCTGGCCTGGGCCGAATTTTACGGCCAGATTGCTCGCTGGAGTAACGGCGTGGATGCCTGGCTGGCCAGCGAATCGCCGCGTCGTCAGAAGCAGTTTGTCGAAGACCTGGACCGGGCTGTGCAGAAGGCCGGTATCGGGGCGCTGACGCCGAATTCCGGGACGTTCGATGAGCTGTTCGCTTTGCTGGACGGATTGGGAGGGGATTTGTATCGCGGTTTTTACTCCGAATCGGAGCGGCAATGCTGGCGTCCCGAGGGTGGCTTCGAGTCATGTCGTCGCACGACATTTGTCGACATTCATGACATGGCGGTCGGCAATCTTGAAGAACGCTGGCCGCTACTGAGCGAGTTTCTGGGGTTCGAGGCAGAGGAATGGGTGTTTCACCAGGGTGAGGGCGAATACGCCGACCCTTTGATCGAGGCCCATTTACGCGGCCTGGAAGCCGAGTTCCTCAGCGATCGCAGCTATGAAGCGGGGTTTTCGGAACACGTCCAGCGCATGCTGGCGAACATGCAGCTGCAGCGGGTGCCGGAACCGGTCTGCGAGCAGATGATCGCAAGACTGGGGCAACGGCAGACTACGGAAGAACTGCGCGAAGCGGCGTCGAGCTGGCTGCACCAGACTTACGGTCTGAACGAAGCACAATGGGTCTGCCTGCTGTTCACGCCGTTCATCGAGCGTGGAGCCGGGCTCGAGCGGTTCCTGCGCAGCTGTCATCCCGGCATGTTGGTGGCGCTGCCTGATTTGCATCGGGCCATGCAGGGGCTGCACGGCCCGGAGCAGGTAATGCAGTGGATGATGGACGTCAGCGGTTTACCGGTTCGGCTCATCGGCCACCTCTACGCCATGGAACCCTTGCCTGCGCACGGTGCGGCCCGGCAAACACTGGAGACCGCACTCGACGCGGCAGGCCTCGATGGCTCCGGCGTGGGTGACCGGTCAGTGGAACGATGAAGTGAGCGAGCGATCCTTGGGCGCACCAACGGTTATGGTGTCCGTCTCATGAAGGCTGCACGGGAATCCGGTTTCGCCTACCAGGCAGTCTATCGATACCTGATGCGCTTGATGGCCGAGTCGGCTTGCGATGGCAATTCAAGGCTGCCATCGCTGCGTCAGTTGGCAGATCGCTTGAACGTGTCGATCTCGACCATTCAATACGCTTACTCGTTGCTCGAAAAGGAAGGGCGGATCTATTCAGTGGCCAAGTCCGGGTATTACGCCAGGGCGGTTTCGGGGGGGACGCCACCTGCCATGAGCAATGATCTGCTCGAAACGCTCTATGTCAACGCGCGGCACCCGGGTATGCGTTTGTTGAATGCTGATGATCCGGTTTCGCTGCAATCACTGGACAGTCCATTGCTGTTGTTGGAGCGTGAGCTGCTGCGCCAGTATCCCCGCCAGCCGCCGTTGCTCGACCAGCCTTGTGGTGAACTGGAATTACGCGCCGTCCTGGCGGCCCGCTATACCACCTCGCCAAAGCAGTGCTGGCACGCCGAGGATGTTTACATCGGCGCGGATATGCGCGGGGTGCTGGAGATCCTGGTGGCCGTTCTGCAGCTCAGGCACACAACCATTCTGGTCGAGTCGCCCTGTGACTGGGTGATACTGCGGTTGCTGCAGGCGGCTGAGGTGCGTGTAATCGAACTGCCGTTGCAGGCCTGTGGCGGGCTGGAGCTGCAGCGGCTGGAAACACTGCTCAAGACCGAAGACGTGCGGCTGATTCTGCTGTCCTCGGGCCTGTGCATGCCGCGCGGTACACAGGTTCCAGCGGATAACCGCAACGTGATCGCCGGCCTGCTTGGCGAGCACGGCACCTGGGTGCTGGAAAACGACTGCTACGGTGAACTGGGCGAGGCAACGGGCGTCGAGCGTCTGCGTGATCAACTGGACCCTGACCGACTGCTGGTCTTCTCCACGTTCGAGAAATTCATCGGTATCGAAGCGCCTTACGGGTACGTGTTGTCGCGCCAATGGAAGCACGAAATGCAGCGGCATTTTCTGATGCGCTCGTTCCGGTTGTCGCCCGTTCGCCAGAAAGCCATTGCCCGGCTGTAAGGAAACGGTCGGGTCGATCAACATCTGCACGTACTTCGCCGGCGCCTCAAGGAACGCCGTACGCCAATGATCGACTTGTTGCGCGAACGTCTGGGCGAAGCGCTGCAGGTTGTCGAGCCACAAGGTGGGGCGACGGTCTGGGTGCGGGCACGGCGGCCGGTGGACATGCGCGATGTGTTTCAGCGCCTGCTCAGGCAACAGGTGTTGATTGCGCCGGGCGAACTGTTCAGCTTGCAGGGATTGCACCGTCGGCATCTGCGCCTGAACCTGCTGGATCACGGTGAGAGCGGCTTGGGCGGAGCGCTCGAGAGGTTGGGAGAGGCGTTGCGCTTGGCGCCGCTGGAATGAACGTTGAAATCTGTCGGATAGATCCCGTCGCGCTGCGGTCGAACTGTCAGTAAACTGCGCTGTATTTCCTGAACCACTCTATTTCAGAGGTTTTGCATGACTATCAGTCCTTTTGCGGGCAAACCGGCACCAGCAGAATTGTTGGTCGACATCCCGCGACTGGTAACGGCTTATTACACCGGCCAACCGGACGCTTCGATTGCCACCCAGCGTGTTGCGTTCGGTACTTCCGGGCACCGCGGCAGCTCCTTCGACCTGAGTTTCAATGAATGGCACGTTCTGGCAATCAGCCAGGCGATCTGCCTGTATCGCGAAGCCCAGGGCATCGACGGCCCGTTGTTCGTCGGTATCGACACCCATGCGCTGTCGACCCCGGCCGGGGCCAGTGCGCTGGAAGTGCTGGCGGCCAACGGCGTGACCGTAATGATCGCCGAAGGTGACGAATACACGCCGACACCGGCGGTTTCGCATGCAATCCTCTGCTACAACCGTGGCCGCACCTCGGGCCTGGCCGATGGCATCGTGATTACGCCGTCGCACAATCCGCCACAAAGCGGGGGCTACAAATACAACCCTACCAACGGCGGCCCGGCCGACACCCACATCACCAAGTGGATCGAAGCCAAGGCCAACGAACTGCTGGCCAACGAGCTGGCAGGCGTCAAACGCATCAGCTACGAGCAGGCGCTCAAGGCCAGCACCACACACCGTCACGACTACCTCAACACCTACGTCGCTGACCTCATCAACGTGATCGACTTCGATGCCATCCGTGACGCCAAGCTGCGTCTGGGTGTAGATCCGTTGGGCGGAGCAGGGGTGCGCTACTGGTCGGCGATTGCCGAGCATTACCGTCTTGATCTGGATGTGGTGAACAAGCAGGTCGATCCGACTTTCCGCTTCATGACGGTCGACTGGGATGGACAGATCCGTATGGACCCATCGTCCAGCCATGCCATGCAAGGTTTGATCGGTCTCAAGGAACGTTACGACGTAGCGTTCGCCTGCGACCCGGATCACGATCGCCATGGCATCGTCACCCCGTCGGGTGGTCTGCTGGCACCGAACAACTATCTGGCGGTGTCCATCGATTACCTGTTCCAGAACCGTCCGCAATGGCGCGCCGACGCCGCCGTAGGTAAAACCGTGGTCAGCAGTGGCCTGATCGATCGTGTGGCCAAGCGTCTGGGACGTCGTCTGTACGAAGTGCCGGTCGGTTTCAAATGGTTTGCCGATGGCCTGTTCGATGGTTCGCTGGGTTTTGGTGGCGAGGAGAGTGCTGGCGCTTCGTTCCTGCGCAAGGATGGCGGCGTGTGGAGCACCGACAAGGACGGCCTGATTCCAGCCCTGCTGGCGGCGGAAATGACTGCTCGTACCGGGCGTGATCCAAGCCAGGCTTATCGCGCCCTGACCGATGAGCTGGGCGAGCCGTTCTCGGTGCGCGTAGACGCCAAGGCCAACCCTGAGCAGAAAGCGCTGTTGAGCAAACTGTCGCCGGAGCAAGTGACGTCGACCGAGCTGGCAGGCGAGAAGATTCAGAGCATTCTCAGCCATGCGCCGGGCAACGATCAGGCCATTGGTGGTCTGAAGGTGATGACCGAAAACGGCTGGTTCGCCGCACGTCCTTCGGGCACCGAAGACATCTACAAGATCTACGCCGAAAGCTTCATTGGCGATGACCACCTCAAGCAACTGGTGGCTGAAGCGCAAACGCTGGTGGATGGCGCAATCAGCACCAAGTGATCTTCAGGGAGGTGAGTTCTTCCTGTGGTGAGGGGATTTATCCCCGATGGACTGCGTAGCAGTCCGCTCCATTGAAAAGAAGGCCGCTTTGCGGCCTATCGGGGATGAATCCCCTCACCACAAAAGCTGCAAAAAAGGGGCGACCATGACGGTCGCCCCTTTTTTTACCTGCATATCAGGCGATCAAGCCAGATCCACCAATACGATTTCGCTGTCTTCGAGCGCCGTCACAGTCAGTATTGACTCATGCTCGACGGCAACACCGTCTCGAGCTTGTGCGCGCAAGCCATTGACTTCAATCAGACCGGTGGCGGGTACCAGATACGCTCGACGTCCGGCATCCAGCTGATATTCAGCAGTTTCGCCAGCCTTGAGGTTGGCCGCGACCAACCGCGCATCACCGCGAATGCGCAGGCTCTGATCGTCGCCGTCCTTGCCGCTGGCGAGGGTCACAAAGCCTTCGCGCTGGCCTTTGGGGAACGGTTTGGCACCCCACGATGGCGGCGCGCCAGTTTCCGTCGGCAGAATCCAGATCTGAAAGATTCGGGTTTCCTTGTCTTCCAGGTTGTATTCGCTGTGTGCGATGCCGGTGCCGGCGCTCATGACCTGCACGTCGCCTGCTTCAGTACGGCCCTTGTTGCCAAGGTTGTCCTGGTGGGTAATCGCACCTTCACGCACGTAAGTGATGATTTCCATGTCGCGGTGCGGGTGCAGCGGGAATCCGGTGCCGGCGGCGATCACGTCATCGTTCCACACCCGCAGATTGCCCCAGTTCATGCGTTGCGGGTCGTAGTATTCGGCGAACGAAAAGTGGTGATGGGCATCCAACCAGCCGTGGTGAGCGCCGCCCAGTGTATTGAAAGGTCTGAGTTCAAGCATGATCGTCTCCTGAAAAGGTTCGTCATGGGGCGTAACGCCAGAGCCACGAAGCGAGACCGTCGGTTAATGACGGGCATCATCCATCAGTCAACCATCGAGAAAAAGCGTAAAAAGTGCGGCATTCTCATCGAATCCGTTGATGGGAAACCGGCTCAAAATAATCTCACGCAACTTTCAGTTCATCGCCTAAACCAATGAGCTGTAAGCATTTCGCTAGAACTCATGAGCAAATAAAGCCACCATAGCCCCCAACAGCCTCACACACTGGAGCCCCTCAGCGTGGCGCAACACACTCCCGATCTGCCTCCCGAACTCCGTCCACTGGCCGAAATGCCATGGTTCAAGCGTCTGGCCGCGCGTTTCTTCGGCCATGGCCTGACACGCTTGCGCGCTCAACACCGTGCGTCGTGGCTGCACGGCCAGGCGGACGGTTTTCGCAGCGGACACACCGCTGGCGTGGAGTACGGCTTCAAGGAGGGGAAACTCGAAGGCCTGGAAGAAGGCCGGCAGGTGCTGTTGATTCGTGACAGTCGCAGCACCGAGCATCGTCCGCCGAGCGTCGATAATCATCTGTTCGACGACTGGAGTCTGCCGCTCAGCGCCGAGCTGAAGAAGCGCATGAAAGCCGATGTGGCGCGCCTGCTGCCCGCGCATGCCCAGCCAAGCCTCGCACAATGGAAGATGATTTTCAGTGACACTTCTTCGACCTCGGTGATCGCCGGAGCCGGGGCAGGCAAGTCGACCACGTTGGTGCTGCGTATTCTGCTGCTCACGCATTATCTGGGCTTTGAGCTGGATTCAATGACCGTGGTGACCTTCACCCGTGAGTCGCGCAAGGACTTCATCAATAAGCTTATCGAGATGTTCGCGCTCTGGGGCCAGCCATTGAGCCTGCAACAGGCGCGGGAACTGGTGCGCACCTTTCACTCACGCATTTTGCCGATGGTACGCAGCCTACCGGGGTTCGAACGCTTGCAGGCGTTTGAAAATCTCAGCAATCGGCCACAAGGCGCTGACGAGGAGGTCGACAGCAACCCGTTCGATCTGCGAATCAATGATGCCCAGCGCCAGCAGCTCAACGCGTGCTACCACCGGTTATTCAATCAGGACCAACGTTTCCGCCAGTTGATTCAACCACTGGCCAAGGCTGCCTTGCAGCTCAAGGAGCTTGAGCGCGATCACCCGGACGTGCAAAAGCGCATGGCGGTGACCGAGCTGGCGGCCAAACGCGACGAAGAACTGTGCGATGCCATCGAAGACCTGTGGTTTCGCGCCGGTGCCTGGCCGATCAAGGGCATTGAGCCCAGTCGGCAGACGTTCGAGATCAACGGTTCGACCTTTCACTGCCACGGCTACATTCCCAGCCTCGATGCCTGGGTGGTGCTCGGCTTCGATCCCCGGGAAAACCCGCAAATCTGCCGTCCCAATGCCAAGCTCAGCCTGCGCGCTGAATGGGCCGTGAAACGCACTCTGTTTCAAGCTTTCTGTCGTAAGCCATTGATTTGGTTGGATAGCTACGAAGCATCAAGGCGGGTTTTGGCGACCTTGGCCGGCGACGCGAGCGCCGGTCCAGGCTTCGACTACAAGGTCAAAGGTGAGCTGGTCTCGGCGCCGCTGCTCGACTGTTTTGTCGCGGCGGCCGGCTTCATCGAAAACCTCGGGCTGGACGTGCCGGATGCTGTCGGTCGTATGAGTTTTGCCAAGGATGATCCGGATCGGTTTTTCTTCGAGGCGCTGAGCCTGTTCTGGCGTGCCCTTGAAGATCATCTGCTCGATCAGAAGCCGCCGGTGATGACCTACAACCGGATGTTCGCGCTGTTCAGCGAACACTCGCCGGAGAACCTGAAGCTGCTGAGTGATGAGCTGCTGCGACCGATGTCGCACCTGATGATCGACGAATTTCAGGACGTATCGCCGCAGATCGTCTCGTGGATCCGCGCCAGCCTCGCGGAAATCCGCAGTCGCGGTCCGGCCATGCATGTCGGGCGGGGCGCGCAGCGCTCATCATTGCTCTGCGTCGGCGACGATTGGCAGTCGATCTACGGCTGGCGCGGCAGTTCGCCGAGTTACTTCATGGAGTTCAACAAGGAATTCCCGTCACCGAGCACCACGCGGGTGATGCTCAGCGACAACTATCGCAGCCATCAACACATCATCGATGCTGCCGAGCACATCGTTCGCGCCGCGCCGGCAATTCCCGGCAAGAAGGCCAAGGCCAGCGGCGCACCCAAGCCGGTGCAGCCGGTCAATGTGCTGGAGCGTGATGACCAGGCCCTGGGGCAGCGCTTGGCTGAACATTACAATCGTGGTGATTCGATCTTGATGCTCTATCGAAAAAGCAGCGATAAGTTATTGATAGAGCAACATATTCAGCCGGTAGTTAATGTTGATTCGAGCTTGCCTTACGAAGCGCGACGGCTGAAACAGCTGACTTACCACAGCGCCAAGGGGCTGCAGGCTGATGCGGTGTTCCTGCTCGGTGACTGCCAGCACCTGACCAGTTCGCCCTACAAGAACCAGGTGTATCGCATGGCCGGCTTGGGCAAGGCTGGCGACAGTGAGCCTTATGACACGGCGCAGAAGGACGAGATTCTGCGGCTGGCCTACGTTGGTATCACGCGGGCGGTCAGCCATTGCTACTGGTACGTCGAGCCGCAGGATACCCAAGCGGTGAACATGCCAAGGGCGTCCGATCGAGTTACCCAAGGCAAGGCGTTCTTCGCTGATCGCCGGAAACAGCCGCAAAACGCGTAGCACGCAAGCACAAAAAAAGCCCGCCTGAACTGGCGGGCTTTTTTATATAAAACAATAGATTATGCGTAACTCTTGAGAGATTCCGGAGGAATGAAAGCCTCCAGTTCGTCTTCCACAGCCTCAATGATGCGCTCGACATCGGCCGCGTTCATCACCGTCGCACAAGGAATACCGGCGATGGCGATCATGGTTTCACCGCTGGCACGATCAAACAGACGGGCAATCATGCTGCCCGGCGCATCCATCGTTGCCTCAAAGCCCATGGGATGAAAGTGCCAACGCATCAGTTGGCACGCATTGGGAAACGTGACTTTACTGGAGCCTTTATTCATGTGTTGCCCGCCTTCTTCATCGAGCGCTTCCTTTTGCTCATGTTAGGTGGGAAGAGCCTTCATTGGCTCAACCGGTCAGTGACGTTAAAAGTAGCACCCGCATGTGAATTTTCCGTGAGATTTTTCAGTTCATTTTGCGATTGCTGCGCGTTTTTTGATGTAAGTCACGTCGGGATCAGTCATCGCCAAATGGCCACTACGGTTTGCTCGTTGATCGTTTTGTCGAACTTGGGCAAGCTCGGTTCTTTTGCGCCGAGCCCTTTATGCACGCCGACGATGACGGCCCCGAACAGACCCCGGCCACGGCCGCCACGGTCATGCGCTACCACCTGAGCTGGAAACACCGCGATCTGGACAGCGTCATGGCGCTGTATCACCCGGACGTCCAATACAACGATTTCTTTCAGAACCGGGTCCTCGGCCTCGACGAATTGCGCGAGTACGTGCGCGTGAGCATGCCGCGAGAATCCGACGAAGCGCTCGAGCATTGCGACCGGATTCGCGTGGATGGCAACACCGCGTTCATTCAATACGAAGTGACTTTGCGCGGTGGCGACGGGCTGGTGTCGTTCCGATCCAGCGAAGCGATCACGGTCAAGGACGGCCTGATCTGGCGGGTCAACGAATACGCCTCGCTGGTCCGCACGCAAAACAACGGCGCTGTCGCACCCAGTCAGCGCCCGGCGGTCAGTCGCTTGGGGCTGTCGCCGCGCCAGATCAGTTTCATGGCCGAGGATCTGCAGCAATATTTCGAACGCCAGCAACCGTATCTCGATCCGGAACTGGATCTGCAACGGGTGGCGAAGGAGTGCGGCTACAGCCGCAATCAGATTTCCTACCTGCTCAATCAGGTGCTCGGCCAGAGCTTCTATCGCTACGTCAACCAGGCCCGCCTGCAGCACTTGCTCAAGACGCTGGATCAGGCCACGCCACCGCTGCGTATCGATGAGCTGGCGTTTGCTGCCGGTTTCAACTCGCTGTCAGCGTTCTACAGTTGTTTCCGCCAACACACCGGCCAGTCGCCGAAGGCCTACGCCAAACAAATTTCTTTGCGGGCACGCGCGCAAGACAGTGATTGAAGTCACGCACTAGGATCGACGCCATCGAAGGTTTTCAGTGGCGGAGTCTTGCATGCCGGCGTGGCGCACTATCAGTTTGTGGATGGATCAACTCGACGAGCCGCTGATTGCGCGGCCGGCGCTTGAGCAGGATCTGGACGTCGACGTGGCGATCATCGGCGCCGGTTACACCGGGCTGTGGACCGCGTACTACCTGAAAAAACTCGCCCCCGGTCTCGATATCGCCATCGTCGAGGCGCAAACCGCCGGTTTCGGTGCGTCCGGGCGCAATGGCGGCTGGCTGATGGGCAATCTGCTGGGCGAGGATCGGCTGCTCGCCGGCCTCTCGCCACAACAACGCCGCGCATCGTTTGATCTGCTGCACAGCATTCCCGATGAGGTGGAAGTTGTCCTCGAACGTGAGGGCATCCACTGCGATTACCGCAAGGGCGGGGTGCTGTACTGCGCCGCCCGTTACCCGGAGCAGGAAGCCAGCCTGCGCGAATACCTCTACAAACTGCACGCCCAAGGCCTGACCGACAACGATTACCGCTGGCTGAACCCCGAGCAACTGGCGCAACAGATTCGTGTGGCGAAACCCTACGGCGGCATTTATGCGCCGCACGTGGCGACCATTCACCCGGCGAAACTGGTGCGCGGTCTGGCGCGCACCGTGCAGAGCATGGGCGTGAAGATCTACGAAAATAGCCCCGTGACGCATTGGCAGTCCGGCAGTTTGCGCACGGCCAGGGCCAGTGTGCGCAGTCGCTGGATTGTGCCGGCGGTCGAAGGTTATTCGGTCACGCTCCCACCGCTGGGTCGCTATCAGTTGCCGGTGCAGAGTCTGATTGTCGCCACTGAACCGTTGTCGGCAGCGACCTGGGATGAAATCGGCCTCAACCGTGGCCAGGCCTTCAGCGAGTTCAGCCGTCAGGTCACCTATGGCCAGCGCAGTGCCGACAATCGTCTGGTCTTTGGCGCCCGCGGCGGTTACCAGTTCGCCGGGAAGTTGCGCCACAACTTCGATCTGACCCGTGATGAAGTCGAGCTGCGGCGCTATCTGTTCGGCGAGCTGTTTCCGCAGTTGAAAAACGTGCAGATCACCCACGCCTGGGGCGGCAACCTCGGCATGTCCCGGCATTTCAAGCCGCACATGCTCTGCGATCGCGCCAATGGCATTGCGCTGTCCGGCGGTTATGGCGGGGAGGGTGTGGGTGCCAGCAACCTTGGCGGCCGCACCCTGGCCGATCTGATTCTTGAGCGCGATACCGAACTGGTGCATCAGCCGTGGGTGCTGCCGGACGGCGGAATTCATGCGCTACGCGCCTGGGAGCCGGAGCCGTGCCGCTGGCTTGGCTACAACGCGATCATCAAAAGTTTCGTCCACGAAGACCAGACCCTGGCCAACCCGGCCAGCGCCCCGTGGCGGCGCAAGCTGGCCAGTCAGGTCGCGGGCTTCATGGAAGGTTTCATGCACTAACCGCCGTTTTCTTCACAAGACAGGTCTCACCATGAGCATTACGCAGTTCAAGAACACCGCCAGCCTGCAACTGGATGAATCCAACCCGGTGGCCGTGCCACTCGGCGAGCCGGTCGCCATTGCCTCGACCACCAGCGTCGAGCGCGATGACGGCGTTGAAACCGGCGTCTGGGAATGCACCCCGGGGCGCTGGCGCCGGCAGATCACCGCACAGGAGTTCTGCCACTTCATCTCCGGCCGTTGCACGTTCACCCCGAACGACGGCGGCGAAACCCTGCACATACAAGGTGGCGACGCACTGATGTTGCCGGCCAACACGCTCGGCATCTGGGATATCCAGGAGACCGTGCGCAAGAGCTACGTCCTTATTTTCTGATTGTTTGATCCTTTGATTGCCTGCCAACAAAAATAGCCACTACAGGAATCGACCCCATGATCCAGAAAACCCTCGCTCTGGCGCCGCTGCTGCTGGCCGCCTCCATTAGTCATGCCGCCGAAACGGTGAAAATTTACAACTGGTCGGACTACATCGCGCCGGACACCACGAAAAACTTCCAGACGGACACCGGCATCGGCGTCACCTATGACGTCTATGACAGTAACGAAACCCTGGACGGCAAGTTGATGACCGGCAAATCCGGTTATGACGTGGTGTTCCCGTCCAACCATTTCATGGCGCGGCAGATCCAGGGCGGGGCGCTGAAGAAGCTCGACAAGAGCCAGTTGCCGAACTGGAAGAACCTCAACCCGATGTTGCTCAAGGCCTTGCAGGTCAACGACCCGAACAACGAGCACGGCTTTCCGTATCTGTGGGGCAGCACCGGCATCGGCTACAACGTCGCCAAGGTCAAGGCGGTGCTGGGTGATAACGCGCCAGTGGATTCCTGGGATCTGATCTTCAAGCCCGAATACATGGAAAAACTGCAGAAGTGCGGCGTGGCGATCCTCGATAACGGCCCGGAATTGCTGCCGGCAGCCCTCAATTACCTGGGCTTGCCGCCCCACAGCAAGAACCCCGAGGACTACAAGAAAGCCGAAGCATTGCTGATGAAAGTGCGGCCGTATGTCAGCTACTTCCATTCCTCGAAGTACACCAGCGACCTGGCCAATGGCGATATCTGCGTGGCGGTCGGTTTCTCCGGTGACATCCTGCAGGCGGAAAACCGCGCCAAGGAAGCGAAGAACGGCATCGACATCGGTTACGCGATTCCCAAGGAAGGCGCCGCCATCTGGTTCGACATGGTCGCCATGCCCGCCGATGCGCCGGACGAGAAGGCCGGTTACGCGTTCATGAACTACCTGCTGCGCCCGGACGTGATGGCCGGCATCAGCAATTACGTGCACTACGCCAATGGCAACCAGCAGGCCGACAGCCTGATCGATCCGGCAATCAAGGGTGACACCAAGGTCTATCCGAGCCCGGAAATGATGGGCAAGCTGTTTGCGCTGGAGGCAATGCCGCTGAACATTGACCGGATCCGCACACGGGTGTGGAACAAGATCCGTACCGGTAGCTAAACCACATCACCCCTCCTGTGGGAGCGGGCTTGCTCGCGAATGCGTTCGATCAGTCAGCAAACAGGTTGGCAGATAAATAGCATTCGCGAGCAAGCCCGCTCCCACAAGTGTTTTAGCACGCTGATTTGATTGATATCACTACACTGGCATCGCACTAATAGAGTGCAGCAAAGTGAGACGTATCTATCAAAAAGCAACTTACCGATATTTAATATTTAAATAGAAAATCGTCAGACAATTAGGCGAGAACAAACACCTCATAACAATCTTTCGACCCCGCAGTCATTGTTTACGGGCATTTGACGGAACAGTCGGTTTTGATCTCAAAAAAACGCTAGACGACAGATTTCAAATTGTGTCAGGTTTCTTACGCCTTCATTGGGCGAGTGATAGGACGATCTCGCCAGGGATCGTCGCTATCTGACAAAAACTGTTCCATTGCTAAACAAGGAAGTGTGTTTATGTCGAAAGTAAAAGCGAACGCTATTGATATCACCGCAGACACATTCGTGCCTGTCGGCGCAGCGCAATCTCTGGCTGCGACCAGCTCTGCCTGGAACCAGATCAATAGCTTCAGCCATCAATACGATCGTGGCGGCAACCTCACGGTCAATGGCAAACCGTCCTTCTCGGTGGATCAAGCCGCCACTCAACTGTTGCGCGACGGTGCCTCCTGGCACGACCTGGACAACAGTGGCAAGATCGAACTGACCTACACCTTTCTGACCGCCAAAACCGCTAACTTCAGCGGCCTGGGCGTCACCGGTTTCAGTCAGTTCAGCTCCCTGCAGAAAGCCCAGGCCGTGCTCGCCATGCAATCCTGGGCGGATGTCGCCAACGTGACGTTCACCGAGTCGGCCCGTGGTGGCGACGGTCACATGACCTTCGGTAACTACCGCGGCGGCCAGGAAGGCGCAGCGGCGTTTGCGTTCCTGCCAGGCACCGAGCCAGGCTATGACGGTCAGTCCTGGTACCTGACCGGCAGTGGCTACGACGTCAACAAAACCCCGGGTCTGAACAATTACGGGCGTCAAACCCTGACCCACGAAATCGGCCACACCCTGGGCCTGTCTCACCCTGGCGACTACAACGCCGGCGAAGGCAATCCGACTTACAAGGATGCTTCCTACGGGCAAGACACCCGCGGTTACAGCCTCATGAGTTACTGGAGCGAAAGCAACACCGCCCAGAACTTCAGTAAGGGTGGTGTGGAAGCCTATGCTTCCGGCCCGCTGATGGACGACATTGCAGCGATCCAGAAGCTGTACGGCGCCAACCTGACCACCCGTACCGGTGACACCACCTACGGCTTCAACTCCAACGCCGGTCGCGATTTCCTCAGCGCCTCGTCGTCGAGCGACAAGCTGGTGTTCTCGGTCTGGGACGCGGGCGGCAAGGACACCTTCGACTTCTCGGGTTTCACCCAGAATCAGAAGATCAATCTCAACGAAGCCTCGTTCTCCGACGTTGGCGGCATGATCGGTAACGTGTCCATCGCCAAGGGCGTGACCATCGAGAACGCCATTGGTGGTTCGGGCAACGACCTGCTGATCGGTAACAGTGCGTCCAACGAGCTGAAGGGCGGTGCCGGCAACGACATCATCTACGGCGCTGGTGGTGCGGACAAACTGTGGGGCGGTGCGGGTTCGGACACTTTCGTGTTCGCCTCCAGCTCCGACTCCAAGCCGGGTGCAATCGATCAGATCCTCGATTTCGTCAGCGGTCTGGACAAAATCGACCTGAGCGCCATCACCAACGGTTCCGGCCTGCACTTTGTCAGCAGCTTCACCGGTTCGGCCGGCGACGCGATCCTGACCTCGTCGGGTGGCAACAGCCTGTTGTCGGTGGACTTCTCCGGGCACGGCGTGGCGGACTTCCAGGTCAGCACCGTGGGCCAGGCAGCGACCAGCGACATCGTGGCGTGATGTGAAACGGGAAGCGGCGCTTGATGCGCCGCTTTCTTTGCTTGCATCGTGTTGATGGCTGGGCAAGGCTAGGTGCTGGAGCGAATTTTCTGATGATCTGTAAAGTTTTTACCTACAAGGCAATAGCGTGGCTTTCGGCGGCGCTGATCATGATTTCTGGAGAAACAACCATGGCAAGCAGCCTCAGACTTGAAGATCCCTCGGTTTTTGCCGGGCAATGGCAGGCGACGTTGAGCACTGAAAATGACGCGCCCGAAGCGCAAAAGCTGCAGGATAAACCGTCGAACACCTGTGCCCTCGAACTGCAAGTCAATCAGACCGTCGGCAAGGGCGCCGAATGCCTTGGTGCATGGCTGGAAGATTCGCCTACCGGCTGGTTTCCGGAACCCGACGGAATTTCGATCACCGGCAAGGAAGGTTCAAGAATCGTGTTTTTCAGCCGACAACGTGACGGGCTCTATTCCAGCACTTTGAAGTCGGGCCTGATTGTTACACTCGTACGCGCGACGAAATAAACGCTCAACTAATCCAGTTCGAATATATGGCAGTGCTTGAACGTTATAAGTGATCGTCGCAGTTGTTGTTGAATGGTAAGCGAGTACTTGCAAAACATCTTTCGCAGGTAGGCGGAACATTAATTGAGCGCTCGTCGAAGTCTGGCGGGATCTATCATTTCAGGAAGAAACAATGAAGATGGCGAAGGCCCCAGCCACCGCTCCCTTGTTCAAGGCTTTGGGTGACTATAAAAGCATTCTGATCAGCGTCGGGTGCTTTACCGCACTGATTAACGTGCTGATGCTGGTGCCCTCCATTTACATGCTGCAGGTCTACGACCGCGTACTGTCTTCGCAGAACGAAACGACGTTGGCGATGCTGTCATTGATGGTGGTTGGCTTCTTTGCCTTCATCGGCATGCTGGAGGTGATCCGCAGCTTCATCGTGATCCGCATCGGCAGCCAACTGGAGCGCCGCTTCAACCTGCGGGTGTATCAGGCGGCGTTCGAACGCAACCTGTTCAAGGGCGAGGGCAACGCCGGGCAATCGCTGGGCGACCTGACCCACATTCGCCAATTCGTCACCGGCCCGGCCCTGTTCGCGTTTTTCGACGCGCCGTGGTTTCCGGTCTATCTGTTTGTCATCTACCTGTTCAACGTCTGGCTGGGCGTGCTCGCCACGGCCGGCGCGCTGCTGCTGATTGCGCTGGCCTGCCTCAACGAATACATGACCAAAAAACCGCTGGGCGAAGCCGCCGGTTACTCGCAGAAGTCCAGCCAACTGGCGACCAGCCACCTGCACAACGCCGAAACCATTCAGGCCATGGGCATGCTCGGCGCGTTGCGCAAGCGCTGGTTCGGTGTGCACTCGCGTTTCCTCGGCCTGCAGAATCAGGCCAGCGACACCGGTGCGGTGATCAGCTCGATCAGTAAAACCCTGCGTCTGTGCCTGCAATCGCTGGTGCTGGGCCTCGGTGCGTTGCTGGTGATCAAGGGCGACATGACCGCCGGGATGATGATTGCCGGTTCGATCCTGATGGGCCGCGTGCTGAGCCCGATCGACCAGTTGATCGCCGTGTGGAAACAGTGGAGCGGGGCGAAGCTGGCCTATCGTCGTCTGGACTCTTTGTTGCAGGCGTTCCCGCCGAGTGATGACGCCATGGCGCTGCCGGCGCCGAAAGGCCAGATCACCTTCGAGCAAGTCAGTGCCGGCCCTCCCGGGCAGCGCGCGGCAACCCTGCAGATGATCAATTTCAATCTGGGCGCTGGCGAAGTGCTCGGCGTGCTCGGTGCTTCCGGTTCCGGCAAGTCGACCCTGGCCCGTGTGCTGGTCGGTGTGTGGCCGACCCTCGGCGGCACGGTGCGCCTAGACAGTGCCGACATCCATCGCTGGAACCGCGACGAGCTCGGCCCGTACATCGGCTACCTGCCACAAGACATCGAACTGTTCAGCGGCAGCATCGCCGAAAACATTGCCCGTTTCAGCGAAGCCAACCCGGAGAAGGTCGTGGCCGCCGCGCAACAGGCCGGCGTCCACGAGATGATTCTGCGCCTGCCGCAAGGCTACGACACGCAACTGGGCGAGGACGGCAGTGGCCTGTCCGGCGGTCAAAAGCAGCGTGTGGCCCTGGCCCGTGCGATGTATGGCGATCCGAGCCTGGTGGTGCTCGATGAGCCGAACTCCAACCTCGACACTGTTGGTGAAGCTGCGCTGGCCAGCGCCATCGCCCAGCTCAAGGCCAAGGGCACCACCGTGGTGCTGGTGACGCATCGCTCTTCGGTACTGGCTCAGGCGGACAAACTGCTGGTGCTCAACGATGGCCGCTTGCAGGCGTTCGGCGCCAGTCAGGAAGTGCTCAAGGCGCTGTCCGGCGCTCAGGAACAACAACGGGAAAAATCCGCGCAGGCACCGGGCGGGCTCAGCATGAGCCGGCAGTACCAGCCCTCGACAAGGAATTCGGGTGTATGAGCAGCGCCAGCATGAACACTGAAAACGAAGCCTCCATGGAACACGCGTACGTCACCGAGCGCCCGGAGCGCGATGCGAAATTCTTCGCCCGCATGGGCTGGATTCTGGCCATCGTCGGCGCCGGCAGTTTCTTCACCTGGGCCGCACTGGCGCCGCTGGATCAGGGGATTCCGGTGCAAGGCACCGTGGTGGTCTCGGGCAAGCGCAAGGCTGTGCAGTCGATGAGCAGCGGCGTGGTCAGCCGGATTCTGGTAAGTGAAGGCGAAATCGTGAAGCAGGGGCAACCGTTGTTCCGCCTCGATCAGACCCAGGTCGCCGCCGATGTGCAGTCGTTGCAGGCGCAATACCGCATGGCCTGGGCCAGCCTCGCACGCTGGCAGGCCGAGCGCGACAACCGCAAAGAGATCACCTTTCCTGCCGAACTGAGTAACGACCCGGATCCGCGTCTGGCGCTGGTTCTTGAAGGCCAGCGTCAACTGTTCAGCAGCCGTCGCGAAGCGTTCTACCGCGAGCAGGCCGGTCTGCGCGCCAGCATTGAAGGCGCCACCGCGCAGCTGGCGGGCATGCGCCGCGCCCGCACCGACCTCAACGCCCAGGCCGATTCGCTGCAACAGCAGCTGAGCAACCTGCAGCCACTGGCGGACAACGGCTACATCCCGCGCAACCGTTTGATGGAGTACCAGCGGCAGCTGTCGCAAGTGCAGCAGCAGCTGGCGGAAAACACCGGTGAAAGCGGCCGGGTGGAGCAGGGCATCCTCGAATCGCGCCTGAAACTGCAACAGCATGGCGAGGAATACCAGAAGGAAGTGCGCACGCAACTGGCCGACGCGCAGCTCAAAAGCGTGACCCTGTCGGAGCAACTGACCTCGGCCGGTTTCGACCTGCAACACAGCGAGATCCTCGCCACCGCCGACGGCGTGGCGGTCAACCTTGGCGTGCACACCGAAGGCGCGGTGGTGCGTCAGGGCGAAACCCTGCTGGAGATCGTCCCGCAAGGCACCACCCTGGAAGTCGAAGGGCACTTGCCGATCAACCTGATCGACAAGGTCGGCACGCATCTGCCGGTGGATATCCTGTTCACCGCGTTCAACCAGAGCAAGACCCCGCGTGTACCGGGTGAGGTCAGCCTGATTTCCGCCGACCAGATGGTCGATGAGAAAACCGGCGTGCCGTACTACGTGTTGCGCAGCAGCGTCAGTGATCAGGCGATGGAAAAACTCCATGGCCTGGTGATCAAGCCCGGTATGCCGGCGGAAATGTTCGTGCGCACGGGCGAACGGTCACTGCTCAACTACCTGTTCAAACCATTGCTCGATCGCGCTGGCTCTGCGTTGACTGAAGAATAAGGATGTTCGGCTGTATGAATAAGCTTTCGATGTTGGGAGCAGCGTTCGCGCTGCTCGCAGGAAACAGCGCGCTGGCGGCCATGGGGCCATTCGAAGTCTACGAACAGGCATTGCGCAACGATCCGGTGTTCCTCGGCGCGATCAAGGAGCGCGACGCGGGCCTGGAAAACCGCACCATCGGCCGCGCCGGGCTGTTGCCGAGACTGGGTTACAACTACAACCGGGGTCACAACACCTCCAAGGCCACGCAACTGACCGCTCGCGGCAACCTCACCGAAGACCGCAACTACAACAGCTATGGCTCGACCCTGACCTTGCAGCAACCGTTGCTCGACTACGAAGCCTACGCGGCGTATCGCAAAGGCGTGGCGCAGTCGCTGTTCGCCGACGAGGCGTTTCGCGGCAAGAGTCAGGAACTGCTGGTGCGGGTGCTGGATAACTACACCAAAGCCTTGTTCGCCCAGGATCAGATCGACATCGCCCAGGCCAAGAAGAAGGCTTACGAGCAGCAGTTCCAGCAGAACGAACACATGTTCAAGCAGGGCGAGGGCACGCGCACCGACATTCTCGAAGCCGAGTCGCGCTATGAGCTGGCGACCGCCGAGGAGATCGAGGCGCGCAATGAGCAGGACGCGGCGCTGCGTGAATTGGGGGCGCTGGTCGGCGTGCAGACGGTGGATATTAGCGAGCTGGCGCCGCTGGATCAGAACTTCCAGACTTTCGCGCTGATGCCCGCCAACTACGACACCTGGCATGAGCTGGCGATCAGCAACAACCCCAATCTGGCGTCGCAGCGTCAGGCGGTGGAAGTGGCCAAGTATGAAGTTGAGCGCAACCGCGCCGGGCACCTGCCGAAAGTCAGTGCCTATGCGTCGATCCGCAAGACCGAATCGGACAGCGGCAACACCTATAACCAGCGCTATGACACCAACACCATCGGCTTTGAAGTCAACGTGCCACTGTATGCCGGTGGCGGGGTATCGGCCTCGACCCGTCAGGCCAGCCGCACCATGGAGCAGGCGGAATACGAACTCGACGGCAAGACCCGCGAGACGCTGATCGAACTGCGCCGCCAGTTCAGCGCCTGCCTGTCGGGCGTCAACAAACTGCGCGCCTACCAGAAGGCCCTGGCTTCGGCTGAAGCGCTGGTGGTATCGACCAAGCAAAGCATTCTCGGTGGTGAACGGACTAACCTCGATGCGCTGAACGCCGAACAGCAACTGTTTACCACCCGCCGCGATCTGGCGCAGGCGCGCTACGACTACTTGATGGCCTGGACCAAGCTGCATTACTACGCGGGGACGTTGAACGAACAGGATCTGGCACGGGTAGATGAGGCGTTCGGACAAGGCCCGAAAAGCAACTCGCGTTAATGCTTGGCACCGAACCTGTGGCGAGGGAGCTTGCTCCCGCTTGAGTGCGTAGCGCTCACAAGATTTTGGGCTGCTGCGCAGCCAGCGGGAGCAAGCTCCCTCGCCACAAATAGACTCGCTCGATATTTCAAGAAGTGCTCGCCCGGCGAAACGGGTCATAACAAAAACATAAGAAAAGTGAGTGGTGAACATGGAAGTACGCATCAAGCCGGCAGCGGTCGGCACCCTGTTGCTCGCAGTTTCCATCGCGCAAGCCCATGCGCAGTACCTTGAAACCGGCAAGCCCGGCGATCCCGCCAGTTGGCGCAACGGCGAATTCCAGCGCGACTGGGGCCTGGCGCGAATGCAGGCCGATCAGGCCTACGCTGCCGGCATCACCGGCAAAGGTGTGAAGATCGGCGCCCTCGACTCCGGCTTCGATGCCGCCCACCCCGAGTTCGCCAGCGAGCGCTATCACCCGGTAATGGCCTCCGGCAGTTACGTCGACGGTTCGCTGTTCAACGTTAACGGCACCCTCAACCCCAACAACGATTCCCACGGCACCCACGTGGTCGGCACCATGGGCGCGAGCCGTGATGGCACCGGCATGCACGGCGTGGCGTACAACGCGCAAATCTACGTCGGCAACACCAACAACAACGACAGCTTCCTCTTCGGCCCCAAACCCGATCCGCGCTATTTCAAAGCGGCCTATGACGCGCTGGCCGCTGCCGGCGTACGGGCGATCAACAACAGTTGGGGCAGCCAGCCGCCGGATGTCAGCTATCGCACCCTGGCCGATCTGCACGCCGCGTACGCTCAGCACTGGAATCAGGGCACCTGGCTCGACGCGGCGGCGGACGTCTCGCGCCGTGGCGTGATCAACGTGTTCAGCGCCGGCAACAGCGGCTACCCGAACGCCAGCGTGCGCTCGGCGTTGCCGTATTTTCAGCCGGATCTCGAAGGCCACTGGCTGGCGGTCTCCGGGCTGGATCAGAGCAATCAGCAGAAGTACAACCAGTGCGGCATCGCCAAATACTGGTGCATCACCACGCCGGGGGCGAAGATCGACAGCACCATTCCGGGTGGTGGTTACGCGATCAAGTCCGGCACCTCGATGGCCGCGCCGCACGCCACCGGGGCACTGGCGCTGGTGATGGAACGCTACCCGTACATGAACAACCAGCAAGCGCTCGAAGTGTTGCTGACCACCGCCACGCAACTCGACGGCTCGGTCACCGATGCACCGACCGAGCGGGTCGGCTGGGGCGTAGCCAACCTCAATCGGGCGATGCACGGGCCGGGACAATTGCTCGGCGCGTTCGATGCCAATCTGGCCGCCGGGCAGAGCGATGTGTGGAGCAATGACATCTCCGATAAGGCACTGATTCAGCGCCAGCGCGAAGACCTCGCCGAACACGGCGCCTGGCAGCAGACCCTGCAAAACAAGGGCTGGCAGAACGGTGTCCCGGCCGGCGCCAGTCAGCAGGATCAGACTGACTACGCCGTCGGTATGGCGCGAGATGCGGCAGCGGCGACGCGGGTCTATCAGGGCAGCCTGATCAAATCCGGGGCAGGGCGCTTGCTGCTGACCGGCGACAACACTTTCCGCGGCCCGACCACGGTCAATGGCGGCTTGCTCAGCGTCAACGGCTCGCTGGCCTCGGCGGTGACCGTCAACGACAGCGGCACCCTCGGCGGTTCGGGGCGCATCGGCGCGCTGATCGCCAACAGCGGCGGCCGCGTGGCGCCGGGCAACTCCATCGGTACCTTGAACGTGGCCGGTGACGTGACCTTTGCCCCCGGTTCGACCTACGCGGTCGAGCTGTCGCCGACCAGCAGCGACCGCATCGTCGCTGGCGGCAGCGCGAGCATCAGCGGTGCCACGGTCAGCCTGTCGCTGGAAAACAGTCCGACCCTGCTCAGCACCACTGAAACCCGCAGCCTGCTCGGCCATTCGTACGACATTCTGCAAGCGGCCGGCGGCATTCAGGGCCGGTTCGGCGCGGTGCTGCCGGATTACCTGTTCATCGGCGGCAACCTCGACTACACGGGCAACGCCATTCAGCTCGACATCCAGCGCAACGCCACCTCGTTCGCCAGTGTCGGGCAAACCCCGAACCAGCGTGCGGTGGCGGCCGCCGTCGAAGGCCTCGGTGCCGGCAATTCGGTGTACGAAAGTCTGCTGCTGTCGGCGTCTGCTGCATCGGCGCAGCAAGCCTTCCAGCAATTGAGCGGCGAAATCTACCCGGCGCTCGGCTCGATGCTGATCAATGACAGCCGCCAGTTGCGCGACGCGGTCGGCGAACGTCTGCACGATGCCAACGCCACGCAAAGCAATGGCTGGATCAAGGCCCTCGGCGCCTGGGGTTCGACCAACTCCGGTAACGACACTTCGCGCTACAGCACCTCGATCGGCGGTTTGCTCGCCGGTGTCGACGGCGCGCTGGACGAGCAGACGCGCATCGGTCTGGTCACCGGTTACAGCGACAGCTCGCTGAACATGGGTTCGGACACGCACTCGTCGGCCAAGGTCGACAGCTATCACCTCGGCGCTTACGCCGGTCATGACATCGGCGCTTGGCGCCTGAGCACCGGCGCGGCTTACAGCTGGCATCGCGCCGATGTGAAGCGCGATCTGCAATACGGCGACGTCAGCGCCAAACAGAAAGCCAAGGTTGATGCGGCGACCACGCAGGTCTTCGGTGAAGCGGCTTACCGGCTGAACCTGCAACCGCTGGCACTGGAGCCGTTCGCCAACCTCGCTTATGTGCATCTGGATACCGAAGGCTTCACCGAGAAGGGCGACGCAGCGGCGCTGAAAAGCTCCGGCGACCAACGTGATGCGGTCCTCAGCACCCTCGGTGTGCGCGCGGTCAAGCGCTTCAACCTGCCGACGCAACAGGCACTGGACGTCAGCGGCCACCTCGGCTGGCAGCACAGCCTGAGCGACATCGACGCCGAACAGCATCTGCGTTTCGCCAGCGGCAGCACACCGTATTCGGTCGAGAGTTCGGCACTGGTGCGTGACGCGGCGCTGGTCGGCGTACAAGCCAGCCTGGCGTTGAGCAATGACGTGCGAGTCAACCTCGATTACAACGGACAACTGGCCAACCGCGAGAAGAGCCACGGCGTGGGGCTGAGCCTGAACTGGCAGTTCTGACGGAGGGTGAATACGTCCCCTGTGGTGAGGGGATTCATCCCCGATGGGACGCGAGGCGGCCCCGATAGTCGTCCGGGCGTGCGACTGCTGCGCAGTTGATCGGGGATAAATCCCCTCGCCACAAGCGTTATTTCCCAGGCCCGGGTGTGGGCCTGGTACACGGATTTTTCGCAACAACACTAAGGAAGGTCGCTGGATGAATAACAACAATACCCCCGCGCAAACGGGCGGTCGCTTCGCCATGAAAACCCTCAATTGCGCCGTGATTTGTGCGCTGACCACCTGGGGCACCGCGCACGCGGCGCCTTATGTGGAAAGCGGCCGCAGCGGCGATTCCGCCAGTTGGCGCAGTGCCGAATTCAAGGCTGACTGGGGCCTGGGCGCCATTGGCGCGGATCACGCCTACGCCGCCGGTTACACCGGTAAAGGCGTGAAACTGGGGATCTTCGACCAGCCGGTGTATGCCGCGCACCCGGAGTTTTCCGGCACCAACAAAGTCATCACCCTGGTCACCAGCGGCATCCGCGAATACACCGACCCGTATATCCCGGTCAAAGCCGGCGATGCGTTCCGTTATGACGGTTCACCTTCGGTCGGTTCCGACGGCAAGCTCGGTGCCCACGGCACCCACGTCGGTGGCATCGCTGCCGGCAGCCGTGACGGCGGGCCGATGCACGGCGTGGCGTTCGGTGCGCAGATCATCAGCGCCGACAACGGCGACCCGGGCCCGGAAGACGGCATCGTCCGTGGCAACGACGGCGCGGTGTACAAGGCCGGTTGGGATGCGCTGATCGCCAGTGGCGCGCGGATCATCAACAACAGCTGGGGCATCGGCATCACTGACCGTTTCGACCTCGGCGGCCGCGACCCGGCGTATCCGCACTTCACCGTCAACGACGCGCAATTGCAGTTCAACGAAATCCGCACGCTGCTCGGCACCAAGCCCGGCGGCGCCTACGACGGCGCCATCGCCGCCGCCCGCAGCGGCATCGTGACGATCTTCGCCGCCGGTAACGATTACAACCTGAACAACCCGGACGCCATCGCCGGCCTCGGTTACTTTGTGCCGGACATCGCGCCGAACTGGATCACCGTCGCCGCGTTGCAGAGGAACCCGGACCAGGCCAGCGCCAATCCGTACATCATGAGTACGTTTTCCTCGCGCTGCGGCTACACCGCGAGCTTCTGCGTCTCGGCGCCGGGCACGCAGATCTATAGCTCGATCATCAGCGGCACCAATGCCGACAACCTGACCACCGGCTACAAAAACTACAACGGCACCTCAATGGCCGCGCCGCACGTGGCCGGCTCGATGGCGGTACTGATGGAGCGCTTCCCGTACATGACTGGCGATCAGGTAGCCACGGTACTGCGTACCACCGCGACCGACCTCGGCGCACCGGGCATCGACGCCTTGTACGGCTGGGGCATGATCAACCTGCGTAAGGGCATTGATGGCCCGGCGATGTTCGTCACCGAGCAGGACATCCCGGAAGAATTCCGCATCCAGGGTGCCTACGGTTCCGGGCAGTTCGTCGCGGACTTGCCGGGCATCGGCGCGATCATCGACAAGGGCAAACCCACCGAGCGCCTGTGCACCGACATCACTTGCGGCCTCGACACCTGGCGCAACGACATTTCCGGTCACGGCGGGCTGACCAAGCAGGGCATCGGCACGCTGGTGCTGACCGGCAACAACACCTACAGCGGCCCGACTCTGGTCAATCAGGGACGTCTGGCGATCAATGGCTCGCTGGCTTCGGCGGTCACGGTCAACGACAGCGGCATCCTCGGCGGTAACGGCCGCATCGGTGCACTGACCGCGAAAAGCGGCGGTACCGTCGCCCCAGGCAACTCGATCGGCACGCTGAACGTCGCCGGTGACGTGACCTTCGAGCGCGGTTCGACCTACGCGGTGGAAGTCTCACCGACCAGCAGCGACAAGATCATTGCTGGTGGCAAAGCGGTGATTGATGGCGCCACGGTCAGTCTGTCGCTGGAAAACAGCCCGACCTTGCTGACGACGACTGAAGTGAAGAGCCTGCTCGGTTCGCAGTTCAACATCCTGCAAGCGGCCGGTGGCATCCAAGGCCAGTTCGGGCAAGTGCTGCCGAACTACGCGTTTCTCGGCGGCACCCTGGCGTACTCGGCAAACGGCGTGCAACTGGACGTCGGGCGCAACGGCGCATCGTTCGCCAGTGTCGGTCTGACGCCGAACCAACGTGCGGTTGGTGCGGCTGCCGAAGGGCTGGGTGCGGGCAATGCGCTGTACGAAACCCTGCTGTTGTCGCCGAATGCGGCGTCGGCGCAGCAGGCGTTCCAACAGTTATCCGGTGAGATCCACCCGGCCATCGGCACGCTGCTGATCAACGACAGCCGCTACCTGCGTGAAGCGGTGGGCGAACGTCTGCGCGAGCGTGATCTGTTCAATGCCGACGCACCGACCGACGACCGCAGCAATGCCTGGGTCAAGGTGCTGGGGTCGTGGGGCAAGAGCGATGGCGGCCACGAAAACGCCGACTCCAACAGCTCCATCGGCGGGCTGCTGGCCGGTGTCGACGGCCTGATTGCTGAAGATACCCGTCTGGGTTTCGTTACCGGTTATAGCGACAGTTCGTTGAACATGGGCGGCGGTACGCATTCTTCGGCCTCGGTCGACAGCTACCATTTGGGCGCGTACCTCGGGCATCAGATCGATGCGTTGCGTCTGACCGCCGGTGCGGCTTACAGCTGGCATCGCGTGGACGTGAAGCGTGATCTGCAGTTCGCGGGCGTCAATGGCAAAGAGAAAACCAAGCACGATGCGGCGACCACTCAGGTGTTCACCGAAGCGGCTTACGATCTGCGTCTGCAACCGATGAATCTGGAGCCGTTCGCCAACCTGTCGTACGTGCACTTGAACACCGACAGCTTCACCGAGAAGGGTGATGCGGCGGCGCTCAAGAGCTCTGAAGACAACCGCGATGTGGTGCTGTCGACTCTTGGCGTACGCGCCAAGCGCAGCTTCGCGCTGTCGGACAAACATCAGCTGGAACTGGGCGCGACCCTCGGCTGGCAGCACAACCTGAGCAGTGTCGATGCTGACAGCCACCTGGCCTTCGCCAATGGCAACAGCGCGTTCACCGTGCAGAGTGTGTCGATGGATCGTGATGCGGCAGTGGTCGGCGTCCGTGCCGGGCTGGCGCTCAATCGCGATGTCCGGGTCAACCTGGACTACAACGGACTGATCGGTAACAACGAGAAAGACCACGGTGTGGGGCTGACCCTCGACTGGCAGTTCTAAAAGCGTGCCGGCAGTCCCTTGGGGGCTGCCGGTTTTGAAGGAAGAGAGAGCACAACATGGGATTGTTCGATTATAAAAATGCCGACGGCAAAGCGTTGTACAGCGACGCCATCGCGCTGACGCTGTATGCCTACACGCCAACCGGCCAGCCGTTGCCGGCCACCGCCTGGAAACCGCTCAGCGCCACGGCGCTGGGTTATCAGGGCAAGGTCGGCGCCCAAGGCACCTTCTTCGGCGAGAAGGACGGCTTCACCAGCGCCGAGGCCGAGGTGCTCGGCAAGTACGACGCCGGCGGCAAGCTGATCGGCATCGGCGTGGCCTTTCGCGGCACTGGCGGGCTGGGTTACAGCGACACCTTCGGCGACATGAAAAACAACCTGCTGGCCGCCATTGGGCCATCGGATTACGCGAGCAACTACGCGAAAAATGCCTTCGACAACCTGCTCAAGTCCGTTGCCGCGTTTGCCATCGCCAACGGCATCGCCGCCAAGGACGTGCTGTTCAGCGGCCACAGCCTCGGTGGCCTCGGGGTCAACAGTGTGGCCGAGTTGAGCGGCAGTAATTGGGACGGGTACTTCAAGGACGCCAACTACATTGCGTTCGCTTCGCCGACCCAGAGCAGCACCGGCAACAACGTGCTGAACATCGGTTACGAAAACGATCCGGTGTTCCGTGCGCTGGACGGCACCACCTTCAGCAGCGGTTCGCTGGGCAAGCACGACGGGGCGCATGAGTCGACCACCGACAACATCGTCAACTTCACCGACAACTATGCGTCCACCGCGCAGAACCTGGTGCCATTCAGCATCGTCAATCCGCTGAACTGGTCGGCCCACAGCTCGCTCGGGTATGCCGATGGCTTGAACCGGGTGATCGATTCGAAGTTCTACAACCTCACGCACAAGGACTCGACCCTCATCGTCTCCAACCTTGAGGAATCGTCCCGGGGCAAGACCTGGGTCGAGGATCTGGGGCGCAGCGGCGAGCCGCACACCGGCAGCACCTTCATCATCGGTACGCAGAGCAACGACTGGCTCAAGGGCGGGGCGGGTAACGACTTCCTCGAAGGCCTGGGCGGCGATGACCGCTTCCGCGATGACGGTGGTTTCAACATCCTCCTCGGTGGTCAGGGCCACAACACCTTCGAGCTGCAGAAACCGCTGCAGAACTTCAGCTTCGCCAACGACGGTGACGGCACGCTGTACGTGCGCGACGCCTACGGCGGCATCAGCATGACCCGCGACATCGGCGCGCTGGTGAGCAAGGAGTCGGGTTCGTGGTGGGGCAGCAAGGAAATCACCTGGGGCGTCACGGCCAAGGGTTTGACCAATGGCAGCGAACTGACCCAGTACACCCATTCGCTCAACGGCGATGCGTATGGCAACGCACTACACGCCAGCGCCGAGGGTGACTGGCTGTTCGGGCTGGGTGGCGATGACAAGCTGATCAGCGACAAGGGCCACGTGACCTTCGTCGGCGGCACCGGCAACGACGTGATGACGGCGGTGGGTGGCAACAACACCTTCCTGTTCAGCGGCGCGTTCGGTTTCGACGCGATCAACGGCTACCAGGGCAGCGACAAACTGGTGTTCATGGGCGTCGAAGGCGCGGGGCAGGGCTACGACTACAAGCAGCATGCTGTGCAGTCGGGGGCCGATACCGTGCTGAAGATTGGCGAATATGCCGTGACCCTGGTCGGGGTGGGAGTGGCTAACCTGTCGGACTCGGCGTTCGTGTTCGCCTAGCTCCTTGTTAAGACAAACCCTGTAGGAGTGAGCCTGCTCGCGATCGCGGTGAGTCAGTCTCCATCCATGTTGCCTGACACGGTCTCATCGCGAGCAGGCTCACTCCTACAGTTAAAAGCAATGCAAGTAGTACTGAAATGCTCCGGGGCGTGCCCGCGAGGGGCGCCCTGGCTGTGAGCTATCTCTGACAATTCCAACAAAAGAGAGGCAATAGCAATGGGTGTGTATGACTACAAGAACTTCGGCACAGCCGATTCCAAGGCGCTGTTCAGCGATGCCATGGCGATCACGCTGTATTCCTACCACAACCTCGATAACGGCTTTGCCGCCGGTTATCAGCACAACGGCTTCGGCCTCGGCCTGCCCGCCACGCTGGTCACCGCGCTGCTCGGCGGTACTGATTCGCAAGGGGTGATTCCCGGTATTCCGTGGAATCCCGACTCGGAAAAACTCGCCCTCGACGCCGTGAAAAAGGCTGGCTGGACACCAATCACCGCCTCGCAGCTGGGCTACGACGGCAAGACCGACGCGCGCGGAACCTTCTTCGGCGAGAAGGCCGGTTACACCACCGCCCAGGTGGAGATCCTCGGCAAGTACGACGCCCAGGGCCATCTCACGGAAATCGGTATCGCCTTTCGCGGCACCAGTGGCCCGCGGGAAAACCTGATCCTCGACTCGATCGGCGACGTGATCAACGACCTGCTGGCAGCGTTCGGTCCCAAGGACTACGCCAAGAATTACGTCGGCGAAGCGTTCGGCAATCTGCTCAATGACGTGGTGGCGTTCGCCAAGGCCAACGGCCTGACCGGCAAGGATGTGCTGGTCAGCGGCCACAGCCTCGGCGGGCTGGCGGTCAACAGCATGGCCGATCTGAGTGGCGGCAAGTGGGGCGGATTCTTCGCCGATTCCAACTACATCGCCTACGCCTCGCCGACCCAGAGCAGTACCGACAAAGTGCTCAACGTCGGTTACGAAAACGATCCGGTGTTCCGCGCCCTCGACGGCTCGACCTTCACCGGCGCCTCGGTCGGCGTGCACGACGCGCCCAAGGAATCGGCCACCGACAACATCGTCAGCTTCAACGATCACTACGCCGCGACCGCGTGGAATCTGCTGCCGTTCTCTATCCTCAACATCCCGACCTGGATCTCGCACCTGCCGACCGCTTACGGCGACGGCATGAACCGCATTATCGAGTCGAAGTTCTACGACCTGACCAGCAAGGACTCGACGATCATCGTCGCCAACCTGTCGGATCCGGCGCGGGCCAACACCTGGGTGCAGGATCTGAACCGCAACGCCGAAACCCACAAGGGCAGCACGTTCATCATCGGCAGCGACAGTAATGACCTGATCCAGGGCGGCAGCGGCAACGACTACCTCGAAGGTCGCGCCGGCAATGACACCTTCCGCGACGCTGGCGGCTACAACGTCATCCTCGGTGGCGCTGGCAACAACACCCTCGAGTTGCAGAAATCGGTGAACAGCTTCGACTTCGCCAACGATGGCGCCGGCAATCTGTACGTGCGCGACGCCAACGGCGGGATCAGCATCACCCGCGACATCGGCAGCATCGTCACCAAGGAGCCGGGGTTTCTCTGGGGGCTGTTCAAGGACGACGTGATCCACAGCGTCACGGCCAGCGGTCTGAAGGTCGGCAGCAACGTCACCCAGTATGAGTCCAGTGTCAAAGGCACCAATGGCGCCGATACGCTCAAGGCGCATGCCGGCGGTGACTGGCTGTTCGGCCTGGACGGCAACGACCACTTGATTGGTGGCGCGGGCAACGACGTGTTTGTCGGTGGCGCCGGCAATGACCTGATGGAGTCCGGGGGCGGGGCGGATACGTTCCTGTTCAACGGCGCGTTCGGTCAGGATCGGGTGGTTGGCTTTACGGCCAACGACAAACTGGTGTTCCTTGGCGTGCAGGGTGTATTGCCCAATGATGACTTCCGCGCGCATGCCTCGATGGTGGGGCAGGATACGGTGCTGAAGTTTGGTGGTGATTCGGTGACGCTGGTTGGAGTGGCGCTGAATAGCCTCAGTGCCGATGGAATTGTGATCGCCTGATGGTGAAGGGGCGTCTGTAAGGACGCCATCGCGGGCAAGCCCGCTCCCACAGGGTTTTGCGGCGTACACAAGCTTTGTGAACGGCCTTTAACCTGTGGGAGCGGGCTTGCCCGCGATTGAAGGATTACTCGGTATAGAAAGTGACTCAACAGCCACACCCTGACTCAAAAGCTCTGCAAACAGCAGAAGCGGCCTAAAGCCAGCACGTGCACACACGTTCTATAGCCAGCCGCCATTGAGTACAGGAGATGCACACGTGAAAAGGTTCAAGGGGTATGTCGGGATTGTCGGACTGGCACTGTTATCGGCCAATGCCTGGGCCGATCTGCCTCAAACCTCGATTCTGAGCCGCTACGGCATCAGCAGTGACCAATTGCCGAAACCGGCGAAGACCGAAGCAGCCGAGCCGGTCGAAGAGAAAAGCCTGTTTCAGATCCAGCCCGAACAGCCGTTCGTGACGTTTCGGCGGGGTGACGACAAACATGCGCAAGCCACCGGTAACCTGAGCATCGACCGCATGACCCAGCAGGATCTGGAGCGCTGCCGGCGACTGCAAGCCGAGCTGGCGCGGCGCGGTGAGCAGTATTTCAGCTGTGATCACAGCATTATGGGTTTGCCTGCTTTCGAATAACCCAGGCGGTAACACTTCCCCTGTAGGAGCTGCCGCAGGCTGCGATCTTTTGATCTTGTTTTTAAAATCAAAATCAAAAGATCGCAGCCTGCGGCAGCTCCTACACGTACAGCGGGGGTCAGTCTTCCTTGCGTACCGTCGCGACTTCGTCAGAGCGGACCTTCACCTTGGTCCCGGAAATATCCTCGAATTCATAGAACCCGTCCTTGTTCTTGGTTTTCGGCATGTCCTTGGTCAAATACTGAGTACCGTTCTGCAAGGTCACCACGGTCGGTGTCGAGCAGCCGCCCAATGCCAGGAAGGCTGCTACCGCCAGGGAAAGACCCAGAGTCTTGATGTTCATACCCACCTCAAATACCTCATTCCATATCAATTGACCGTATCCGGTCTCTAACGCGGTTGGTGCCGTCGAACCGGGAAAAGTTCGATGGCACCCTGAAAAAATCCCGATTGCCGCTGCCACTGATCTTTTTCCGTTTGCAGGAGACAGGGCAGAGCTGGTATCTGTACGCATAACCAGTATTCGCTCGCCATGGCCCTGAATTCCCGTGACTGCCAACCCGCTCGACGATCCGTTCTATTACCTCAACAACTTCTGGCAAGTGCTTGATTGGCTTGAACTTCGCTATGCCGATGTGATGAGCGAATCCGAGCACGGCTTTATTCGCGACTTCAAGGCCTTGCCACGCGCTTCGCAGGGTTTGCTGGTGCGCATGATAATGCGCAAGGGCGTGCATTTCCGCCTCGGCAAACTCAACTACCCGGAAATTGGGGACATCAGCAACGCCGCGCAGCCGTTGTTGCGTCACGGCTGGCTCGACGATCAGGCTCTGTTGAGCGTGGCCGAAGTGTTCGACGTGTTGCTCAAGGCTGAACTGCTGCAGGCGTTCGGCAGCTTTATCGAGCAACCCAAGGGCCGCAAGGACGACTGGCTGCCGCCGCTCGCCGAGCAATTCAGCGAGTCGCGCAGCCTCTACGATTGGGCACCGACGCTCGGCGAGCGCTTGCTCAGCCTGACCATCATGGACCTCTGCGACCGCCTGCGTCTGATGTTCTTCGGCAACCTGTATCAGGACTGGTCGGAATTCGTCCTCGCCGACCTCGGGATCTTTACCTACGAAAAAGTCGAGTTCTGCGCTGACTCCCGTGGCCTGCGCAGCCGAGAGGACGTTGACGCCTGCCTGTTCCTGCATCAGTGCCAACTGCGTTTCGAAGCCGGTGAACCGTTGGAGCCCATTGTCGAGCAGGTCCGCGCGTTGCAGTTCGACAACCCGTGGCTGCAGCGGCGGCGCGGCAAGGTGCTGTTCCAGATCGGCCAGTATTGCGAGCGCATCGCCGAGTTTGCCCTGGCCCTGAGTATTTACCGCAACTGTGCCTACCCCGGCGCCCGTCAGCGAATGATCCGCGTGCTGGAGCGCTGCGGCGAATACGCACTGGCGCTGGAGCTCGCCAGCCTCGCCGAACAGGCGCCGGAAAGCGCCGCCGAACAGCAGAGCCTGCAACGGATGCTGCCACGGCTGCGGCGCAAACTCGGCGGGCCACCGCTCAAACGGGCAACGCCACGCCCGGTCGAGCGCCTTGATCTGCAACTGCCGCGCACTGATCCGGGATTGTCGGTGGAGTTCTATGTGCAGGCGCATTTGCACGAAGACAGCGGCCCGGTGCACTACGTCGAGAACAGCCTGATCAACTCGCTGTTCGGCCTGTTGTGCTGGCCGGCGATTTTTGCGCCGCTGCCGGGGGCGTTCTTTCATCCGTTCCAGCGCGGGCCGGTGGATCTGCTCAACGAAGACTTTCAGCAACGCCGCGCCGAACTGTTTCAGGCTTGCCTCGACCAACTCGACGACGGCCGTTATGCGGCGACCATTCGTGAGCGCTTCGCCGCCAAATGGGGCGTGCAGTCGCCGTTCGTGTTCTGGGGCGCGTTGAATGAGCAACTGCTGGAGCAGGCGCTGGCGTGTTTGCCGGCGGAACACCTCAAGCACTGGTTCAATCGCCTGCTGCTCGACATCAAGGCCAATCGCGCCGGCATGCCGGATCTGATCCAGTTCTGGCCGCAGCACAAGACCTACCGGATGATCGAAGTCAAAGGCCCCGGTGACCGCTTGCAGGACAACCAACTGCGCTGGCTGGAATTTTGCCACCAACACCAGATGCCGGTCGCCGTGTGCTACGTGCAATGGGCGGAGCAGAGCGCTTGAGCTACAGCATTGCCGTCCGTGCCCTATGCGAGTTCACCGCCAAGACCGGCGACCTCGACCTGCGTTTTACCCCTTCGCCGACAGCCCTCGAAGGCATGCTCGGGCACCGCACCGTGGCCTCGCGGCGCAACGACAAATACCAAAGCGAAGTGGCACTGGAAGGCGAGTTTCTGCGGTTGAAGGTCAGGGGCAGGGCGGACGGCTATGACCCGGCGCAGAACTGTCTGGAAGAAGTCAAAACCTATCGCGGTGACCTGAGCAAGCAACCGGCCAACCATCGGCAGTTGCATTGGGCGCAGGCGAAAATCTACGGCTGGCTGATGTGCCGCAAGCTTGAACTTGAGCAGATCAATCTGGCACTGGTGTATTTCGACATCGTCAGCGAAAAGGAAACCTGTCTGGTCGAGTCCTTCAATGCACCCGACTTGCAAGCCTTTTTCGAGCAACAATGCCGGTTGTTTCTGGACTGGGCCGAGCAGGAAATGGCCCATCGCGAGGCGCGCAATCTGGCCGCGCAGCAATTGAGCTTTCCCCACGCCGACTTTCGCCCCGGCCAGCGGCATCTGGCCGAATCGGTGTTCAAAGCGGTCAGCACCGGCCGCTGCCTGATGGCCCAGGCGCCCACCGGGATCGGTAAAACCCTCGGCACGCTGTTCCCCATGCTCAAGGCACTGGCGCCGCAGCAACTGGACAAGGTGTTCTTTCTGACCGCCAAGACCCCGGGGCGCAAACTGGCGCTGGATGCCAGTCAGGTGTTGTTCGATCAGTCTGAACGCTTGCCGCTGCGGGTGCTGGAGATGGTCGCCCGCGACAAGGCTTGCGAACACCCGGACAAAGCCTGTCACGGTGAGTCCTGCCCGTTGGCCCAGGGCTTTTATGATCGGCTGCCCGCCGCCCGCCAAGCGGCCAGCCGGATCAATCTGCTCGATCAGGCGGCGATGCGTGAAGTGGCCCGTGAGCACACGGTGTGCCCGTATTACCTGAGCCAGGAAATGGCCCGCTGGGCCGACGTGGTGGTGGCGGACTACAACTATTACTTCGATTTCAGCGCGCTGCTGTTCGGTCTGGCCCAGCTCAATCAGTGGAAGGTTGCGGTGCTGGCGGATGAAGCGCACAACCTGGTCGAACGTGGGCGTTCGATGTACAGCGCCAGTCTCGATCAGGCCGCGCTGGCCAGTGTGCGCAAGACGGCCCCCGAGGTGCTGAAAAAATCCCTGCAACGGGTCAACCGCGAGTGGAACGCGCTGCATCAGCCGCAACTGGCGCCGTATCAAGCCTACGACAAGGCCCCGGAGAAACTGCTGCAAGCGGTGTCCCTGTGCAGCGCGGCCATCGGCGACTACCTCAATGATCATCCGCAGGGACTCGACAGCGCGCTGCAAACTTTCTATTTCGACATGCTGCAGTTCGGCCGGGTGGCGGAGCTGTTCGACGAGCATTACCTGTTCGACATCAGTAAGCGCGACCTTGAGCGCAAGCGGCCGCTGTCGCAGTTGTGCCTGCGCAACGTGGTGCCGGCGGCGTTCATCGGCCCGCGGCTGAAAGCGGCGCGCAGCAGCGTGTTGTTCTCGGCGACGCTGAGCCCACGGCGCTATTACGCCGATCTGCTCGGCACGCCCGCCGACACGGTATGCATAGACGTCGAATCACCCTTCAGCGCCGAACAGTTGCAAGTGCAGATCGTCAGCCGTATCTCCACGCGTTTCAATCATCGCCAGGCGTCGCTGGAACCGATCGTCGAGCTGATCGCCCGCCAGTTCAGCGAGCGCCCGGGCAATTACCTGGCGTTCTTCAGCAGCTTCGATTACCTGCAACAAGTGCTGACGCTGCTCGCCGAACGCCATCCGCAGATCAATCTGTGGCAACAGTCCCGGGGCATGGCCGAAGGGCAGCGGCAGGCCTTTCTCGATCAGTTCACCGCCGACAGCCAGGGCATCGGCTTCGCCGTGTTGGGCGGTGCGTTCGGCGAGGGCATCGACCTGCCCGGAGCACGGCTGATCGGCGCGTTCATTGCGACCCTGGGACTGGCCCAGCTCAACCCGGTCAATGAACAGTTGAAACGGCGCATGGCGGCGATTTTCGGCGCCGGTTACGACTACACCTATCTGTATCCGGGCGTGCAGAAAGTGGTGCAGGCCGCCGGGCGGGTGATCCGCACCCGTGAAGATCGTGGCGTGGTGATGCTGATCGATGACCGCTTCGCCGAACCGCGCATTCAGCAACTGCTGCCACGCTGGTGGTCGCTCGATACAGACTCGTGCGCAACGAGTACTTTGTTCACGTCGTGAATTGACGCGCGTTTGCACCTTCCCATGGCGCCGGATTGCCGCATACTTGCGCTAATGAAAACCAGCGGTGAACCTGATGAGTGACAACCCGAGCAAAACTGCCGCGATCGAGGAGATGCGTTTTCGTCTGCTGATCGATGCGGTGGTCGATTATGCGATTTACATGATCGATCCAGACGGCATCATCACCAGCTGGAACTCCGGCGCGAAACGCTTCAAGGGCTACGAAGAGGCGGAGATTCTCGGCGAGCATTTCTCGCGCTTCTATACCGCCGATGATCGTGTGGCGGGCCTGCCGCAACGCGCGCTCGACACGGCTCTGCGCGAAGGACGCTTTGAAGGCGAGGGCTGGCGGGTGCGCAAGGATGGCACCAGCTTCTGGTGCCATGTAGTCATCGATCCGATCATTGATCCCAACGGCAAACTGCTCGGCTATGCCAAGATCACCCGTGACCTGACCGACCGCAAGATGGCTGAGGAAACCCTCAAGCAAAGCGAACAGCAGTTTCGCCTGCTGGTGCAGGGTGTCACCGATTATGCGATCTACATGCTCAGCCCCGAAGGTCGTGTGAGCAACTGGAATCAGGGCGCCCAGCGGATCAAGGGGTACCAGCCGGAAGAAATCATCGGCCAGCATTTTTCGATTTTCTACACCCCGGAAGACCGTGTGGCCGGCGAACCGCAACGGGCACTGGAGATTGCCACCCGCGAGGGCCGTTTCGAGAACAAGAGCTGGCGCATGCGCAAGGATGGCACGCGGTTTCTGGCCCACGTGGTGGTCGATGCCATTCGCGGCGAAACCGGCACGCTGCTCGGGTTTGCCAAGATCACCCGCGATGTCACCGAAGCCCATGAGTCGCAAGTGGCGCTGGAAAAGACCCGCGAAGCGCTGTTTCAGGCGCAGAAGATGCAGGCCATCGGTCA
Organism: Pseudomonas sp. JAI115; assembly: GCF_014200835.1. Taxonomy (NCBI): domain Bacteria; kingdom Pseudomonadati; phylum Pseudomonadota; class Gammaproteobacteria; order Pseudomonadales; family Pseudomonadaceae; genus Pseudomonas; species Pseudomonas sp. JAI115. The sequence continues at coordinate 114,986 of NZ_JACHCY010000001.1, read as the reverse complement.
GCTCAGCGGCGGCATCGCCCATGACTTCAACAATCTGCTGACGGTGATTCTGGGCAATCTGGAGATTCTGCAAAAACGCATCGGTGACGACCCGAAAAACAGTCGTCTGCTGGAAAACGCCACGCAGGGTGCGTTGCGTGGCGTATCGCTGACCCAACGCATGCTGGCGTTCGCCCGCCGTCAGGAACTCAAGACCGAGCCGGTCGATATTCCGCTACTGGTGCAAGGCATCACCGGACTGTTGCGCAGCTCGATAGGCCCGGGGATTCGCATCGAGACACGCTTTCCCGAGGATCTGCAACCGGTGCTGGCCGACAGCAACCAACTGGAACTGGCGTTGCTCAATCTGGCGACCAACGCCCGCGACGCCATGGTCGACGGTGGCAGCCTGTGCATTACCGCGCAGCCGGAAGTCGTGCTTGAGCAAAGCCATTCGTCAATGGCGGCCGGGCACTATGTGTGCCTGAGCGTGATCGACACGGGCGAGGGCATGGACGAAGCCACGCTGGGTTCGGCCAGGGATCCGTTTTTCACCACCAAGGGCGTGGGCAAGGGCACCGGGCTGGGCCTGTCGATGGTGCATGGCTTTATCGAGCAACTGGGCGGCCGTTTCATTCTCAAGAGCGAAAAAGGCCATGGCACCCGCGCTGAAATGTGGATACCGGTGGCGCTGGCCGGGGAGACGGCAAAAAACCTCTACCCGGCGGTCAAACCGGTGTTGGTGCCGCGCCTCAGCGTTCTGGTGGTGGACGACGATTCGCTGGTGATGACCAGCACCACGCTGCTGCTCGAAGACCTTGGCCATCGCGTGATCAGCGCCACGTCCGGTGCCAGGGCGCTGGCGTTGTTCGAGCAGGGCGAAGTCATCGATCTGATGATCACCGACATGGCCATGCCGCAGATGAGCGGCGCGCAACTGGCGCATGCGGTGCGTTTGCTCAAGCCGGATCTGCCGATCATTCTGGCCACCGGTTACGCCGAACGTCTGGAAGGCTTTGCCGCGCAATTGCCGCGTCTGCCCAAGCCGTTCACCCAGCTCAATCTGGTGGAAATCATCGCGCAGTCGATGAAGTGAATCCGCCTGAACTTGTCCGTGGCGAGGGCCTTCTAAAAGGTTTCCCCGCCACGGAGTGCGCGTCCCTTGCCTCGCATACTGACTGAGCCCAGCGCTGAAGAGCACCTGACTGAACACGACGCCAAGATGTTCGGCTCACCCAAGGAACGGCTGGACTTCTATCGCAAGGAAATCCAGTACGAAACCAGCATCCTCGCCAACCGCACCGATGCCTATCTGGCGGCGCAGTCGTTTCTGGTGATTGCCTTTGCTTCGTGCATGGCCAACCTCAACCCCGAATGGGGCAAATTGTTCACGCTGGTGGTGCCGCCGTTTCTCGCGCTGCTCGGGTTGCTCAGCTCGCTCAACGCCTGGCCGGGGATACGGGCGGCGTACGACATCATCGATCACTGGCACTACAAGCAGAGCGAGTTGTTACGCAGCGAGCCGATCATGGGCATGGCTTACGACGAGTCGCCGCTGTTCAGTGAAATGGAGTCGAGCCACAAGGGCTATCGCAAGTCGCTGTTGTTTTCGGTGCGCACGCCCTGGATCTTCGCCACGTTCTGGATCCTGCTCGGGGCTTATGCGGTGTTCATTCAGGTGACCAACCCCGGGGGCTAAACGCCGCCCAAAGAAAAAGCCCGGACATCACTGCCGGGCTTTTTCTTGTGTGCTTTATTCGACGGTTTCAAGTTGCCGACGCAATTCCTGCGAGTGATGCGGCGACATCGGAATCGGCGGGAAGTCTTCGTTGAGGACGCACAAGTGATCGATGGCTTCCTCGAACTTCCCATCGGCTTTGCGGCGCATTGCTCGATAGTGCTCAAACTGTTCGAGGTCCAGATTGTCCGCTTCCAGCAGCTCGTAAGCCGCTCGGTTGAGGGCGTGGGCATCTTCGAACAGTTGACGATTGCGTTCCAGGGCCAAAGCCCTGCAAGCCTTGATTTGTGCCGGAGTCGAGCATTCTTTCATGACCGTGACCTTGTTATCCAAAGATTCCTTTTCATGGGCTGCAAGCCGCAGGGGAACCGAACCTGCCGGACCCCGCCGAGTGCATCCAGCGAGGGGTTATGCTTGTGACTGTCCGCTTTGGTCGAGGGATCCATTTATTTTCAGAAAAAACTTCGATGGATTACCCAAGTGATTCCCGTCTGAAAAATCAGTTTTTTCGTTTTTGCCGTTGTTCGTAGCGGGCCAGCAGCGGCTGGGTGCTGATGCCATGCAGCAAAATGCTCAATGCCACTACGGACAGGGTGATGTTGGTGCACAACGTCGCGACTGAAGGACTCAGCCCGTGGTTCAAGGCATAAAACAGATAGAACAGGCTGCCGATCCCGCGAATGCCAAACCAGCCGATCAACAGCCGCTGACCACCGTCGAGCAAAGTGCCCCAAGGCATCAACGCGACGCAGGCCGGACGCACCACGCAGAACAGCACCGCGCCAATGACCAGTGCCCGCCAGTCCCAATGCGGCACCAGCACCACACCGAGCAGGGTCACCAGAAACACTTCCATGGCTCGTTCCACCAGACTGCCGAATGAGAGCATGTCGCCCATCATGATCCCGGCCGCGACCTGACTGCTCTCCAGTCGTTCGGTATCGCCGTGCACCGCGTGCTGCGGTTCGATGTTCTGGTGGCCGACCACCGGTTGCACCAGATGTTCGGCGGGCGGCTGGCTGGCGCCGGTGGATTTGACTTCTTCCTGACGCAAGCCGAGGCCCGCGGCGAATACCGACAGAAAACCATAACCGCCAATCGCATCTGCGCCGACGTAAGCCAGGGCAATCAGCGACAGCGCCAGATAATCATTCGGGCTCAGGGTGCTGTCGTCGTTGCGGATGCGCAACGACAGGGTCAACCGACCGATGCCGCGCCCCATCCAGTAACCGGTGAGCAAACCGACCGGCACCGCCCAGAGCAGACCGTGCAGCACCCAATCGGTCAAGGCGCCGGGTTGCGCGTCGGCCTGCAACAGCAGCAAGCCGAGAATCACGAACGGAAAAGCGATGCCGTCGTTGAGCCCGGCTTCACCGGACAGACCGAAGCGCACGCTGTCGACATCCCGCGCATCGTTGACCTGCACCAGCGCGGCCAGCACCGGGTCGGTCGGCGCGAGCATCGCCCCGATCAGCAGCGACGGTCCCCACGACAGTTGCAGGCCCCAGTGCAGCAATACGCTGACCCCGGCGATGGTCAACACCATCACCGGGCCCGCCAGCCCGAACGCAATCCGCCAACGCTTGTCGCGCAGCGGCAGACGCAACTTCAGCCCGCAGACAAACAGCGAAAACAGTACCGCCACTTCCGTGAGGTGCTCCATCCATACGGAAGCGTTTTCCAGTGACAGTTTCAGCAAATCCAGACCGCTGGGGCCGATGCCGATCCCCAGCAGCAGGCTCACGGCCGAAGTGGTGACCGGCATCCAGCGCAGGTACGACGAGGTCAGCGCGAGGGTCAGCAACACCGCGCCAAGCACCGCGACCCAGATGACAAAGCTCATGTTCGGCCGTCCATCGACGACAGCGTTGGCACCGGGTTAACCAACGGTAGTTCGCAAGTACTCGGGCGAGAGCACGTTGAACCACAGCAGAATCATCGACACCAGAATGGTCACCATCACCAGCAGGCCGACGCCCCAGACGCAGGCCGAGTACAGCAGGCCCTGTTCCTTGCGTTCATGCATGAACGTCGGCAGACCAACGAACAACAGGAACGTCGAATACACCGAAGCGGCACCCAGCACCAGAATCGCCAGCCAGCGGCTCGGATAGAGGCCAGCGATCCCGGCGACGAAGAACGGCGTCACGGTATAGGCAGCGAAACCGATGCACTGGTTAAGCGTGGGGCGTGCGTCGAACGTACGTGACATCCAGCGGATGAACCCGCCGATGATCGCGACCCCGGCGACAATCGCCACATACAGCAGAATGCTCAGTTGCAGTGCACTGGCCGTGCTCAAGCGTACGGTCTCGCCGGCTGCCAGACTCCAGCCGACATACGTGGTACCGAGGAACAGACACACGGCGGGAATCAGCGCCAATAGCAACAGATGCGCCAGGTAGTGACGGGGATGGGCCTCTTCCTCGCGGCGGATATCGGTCCAGGCGAAGTTGGGCTGGGTGAAGAGTTTGATGAGAGGGGCGGACATGACGACCTCCTGATCCTGCAGACCGGTTGGGGCTCTTAAAGGTATGGAGGGACGTCATGCCGCCAGGTTCAGTTTTTCTCGCGCCGCTTAGAGCATCGGCTTGCCGCCGGTGACGCCATAGCGCTGACCGGTGATGTAACTGGCTTCATCGGAAGCCAGCAGCACGTAAATTGGCGCCACTTCCACCGGTTGCCCGGGGCGACCGAGCGGGGTTTCGCTGCCGAAGTTCTGCACTTCTTCATCGGGCATGGTCGAGACGATCAGTGGCGTCCAGATCGGCCCGGGGGCCACGCAGTTCACGCGGATCTCTTTCGGCCCGAGGATCTGCGCCAGACCGCCGGTGAAGTTGGCAATCGCGCCCTTGGTGGTGGCGTAGGCGAGCAGGGTCGGTTTGGGCATGTCCGAGTTGACCGAGCTGGTGTTGATGATCGAGGCACCGGGACGCATGTGTTTGATCGCCGCCTGGCACAGCCGGAAAATCGCCGTGATGTTGACGTCGAAGGTCATCACCCATTCGTCGTCGGGGATTTCTTCGAAGGTTTCGTGGGTCATCTGGAACGCGGCGTTGTTGACCAGAATGTCGATGCGCCCGAAGCGTTCGACGGTCTTGTCCACCAGTTCCTGACAATGGGCCTTGTGCGCGAGGTCGCCGGACAGCAACAGGCACTGGCGGCCTGCCTGTTCAACCCAGCGTGCGGTCTCTTTGGCGTCTTCATGTTCATTCAGATAAGCCACGACAACGTCTGCACCTTCACGGGCAAAGGCAATCGCCACCGCGCGGCCGATACCGTTGTCGGCGCCGGTGATCAGCGCAATCTTGCCGGCCAGCCGCCCGGAACCAACGTAGCTTTGCTCGCCGCAGTCGGGATACGGCTGCATTTTGCTTTGCGCACCGGGGACGGCTTGGGCTTGTGCGGGGAAGGGTGGTTTTGGATAGTCGGTCATCACAGATCTCCGAGGTTCTCAGGGCAGGTATGGGTGGTTGACCCGGACGGTTTGCCGTGAGTTCGATCGGATTTTGGATGACCACAAAACCATTGTAGGAGTGAGCCTGCTCGCGATGGCGGTGTATCAGCCGACATTAATGTGGAATGTCAGTCAGCTATCGCGAGCAGGCTCACTCCTACAGATGGGTGGTGTTTTCAGATATTGCGGTTTGTCAGGGCACGCTCCATGCGGCTAATGCCCTCTTCGAGCAACGACCGCGGGCAGCCGAAGTTCAGGCGCACGAACTGTTGGTGCTGATCGCCGAAATCCAGCCCGGCGCTCAGACCGACCCTGGCCTGTTCAAGGAAGAACTGCTGCGGATTGTCCAGGTCCAGCGCCGAGCAATCGAGCCACGCCAGATACGTCCCTTGCGGCACATTGATCGTCACCCCCGGCAAGCGGTTGCGCACGGCGTCCACCAACCAGTCGCGGTTGGCCTGCAGATAGGTTTTCAGTTCGGCCAGCCACGGCGCGCCTTCGCTGTAGGCGACGCGGGTGGCTTCCATGCCCAGCGGGTTGACGCTGTCGACCATGCCGCAACGGGCGTGGTTCACGCGCTCGCGCAGGGCGGCGTCCTGGATGATCATGAACGAGGTCTTGAGGCCGGCGATGTTGTAGGCCTTGCTCGCCGACATCAGGGTGATGGTGCGCCTGGCGATTTCCGGGCTCAGCGAGGCGGTCGGAATGTGCACGCGGCCGTCGAAGCACAGTTCGGCGTGGATCTCGTCGGAGATGATCCAGGCGTCCTGTGCCGCACAGATATCCGCTACGGCTTGCAGCTCCTCACGGCCAAACACCTTGCCGATCGGGTTGTGCGGGTTGCTCAGGAGCAGGGCGCCGCCGCCGTTCAGCGATTCGCGCAGGGTCTCCAGCGGGGTGGCGTAGGTGCCATCGGCCTGGGCGACGAATTCCAGCTCGACCTTGTTCAGCCCCCAATGCCCCGGCGCATGCCGCAGCGGCGGGTAGTTCGGCACCTGCACCACGACGTTTTGCTGCGGCTGCACCAGCGCTTTCAAAGCCATGTTGAAACCGGATTCAACACCCGGCAGGAAGATCAGCTCCTGCGGTTTGACCTTCCAGGCGAACTTGTCCCACAGGTCGGCGACGATGGCTTCACGCAAGTTGTCCTGCGCCACGCTGTAACCCACCAGCGGGTGCAGCAGACGCTGCTGCAACGCTTCGATGATCACCGGTGGCGCGGCGAAATCCATATCAGCGACCCACATCGGCAACACATCGGCCGGGTAGCGGCTCCACTTGGTGCTGCCGGTGTTGTGGCGGTCGAATAGCTGATCAAAATCGAAAGTCATGCGCGGTCTCGTGAAGGCGGGTTGTTCATGGGCGCCATGATAAACCCATGACACTTGGGGATACACAAAACCTGTGGGAGCGAGCCTGCTCGCGAAGGCGGTGTGTCAGTCAATATTTGTCTCAACTGACAGGGCCTCTTCGCGAGCAGGCTCGCTCCCACAGGTTTTCCAGGGCATGACCGATTGTCGCCGACGGTCGGTTTTCACACAGAGTGTGTGGTCATTGTCTACAGTGAAAAAGCCGGCAGGCATTCTGCCGTAACCGTGTTTGTCCAGAAAAAGCCCGGCTCAAGTACCGGGTTCCACCTGATCAGGAGTGCACGATGGATCTCAGCCGTCGTCAATTCTTCAAGGTCGCCGGTATCGGCCTTGCAGGCTCTAGCCTGGGCGCGTTGGGCATGGCCCCGACGCTGGCCTTCGCCGAGCAGGTGCGTCACTTCAAGCTTGCCCATACCCATGAAACCCGCAACACCTGCCCGTATTGCTCGGTCGGTTGCGGGTTGATCATGTACAGCCAGGGCGATGCCGCGAAGAACGTCGCGCAAAATATCATTCACATCGAGGGCGACGCCGACCATCCGGTCAACCGCGGCACCCTGTGTCCAAAAGGCGCGGGCCTGCTGGACTTCATTCACAGCCCGGGCCGCCTGCAATACCCGCAAACGCGCAAGCCCGGCAGCAGTGAATGGACCCGGATCAGCTGGGATGAAGCACTGGATCGCATCGCCGACCTGATGAAGGCCGACCGCGACGCCAACTTCATCGAGAAAAATTCCACCGGGCAAACGGTGAATCGCTGGCTGACCACCGGGTTCCTCGCCGCGTCGGCCGCGTCCAACGAAGCCGGTTACATCACCCAGAAGGTGATTCGCAGTCTTGGCATGCTGGGGTTCGATAACCAGGCGCGTGTCTGACACGGCCCGACGGTGGCAAGTCTTGCCCCGACGTACGGCCGTGGAGCCATGACCAACACCTGGACCGATATCGCCAACGCGAATCTGATCCTGGTGATGGGTGGCAACGCAGCAGAAGCGCATCCGTGCGGCTTCAAATGGGTGACCGAGGCCAAGGCGCACAACGCTGCCCGGCTGATCGTGGTCGACCCGCGTTTTACCCGGACCGCTTCCGTGGCCGACTATTACGCGCCGATCCGCACCGGTACCGACATCGCCTTCATGGGCGGATTGATCAATTACCTGCTGACTCAGGACAAGATCCAGCACGAATACGTGCGCAACTACACCGACGTCTCGTTCATCGTCAAAGCCGGCTATGGCTTTGAAGACGGCATCTTCAGCGGCTACGACGCGGCCAAACGCAGCTACACCGACAAATCCGGCTGGGGTTACGAGTTGGGCGAGGACGGCTTCGTCAAGGTCGACCCGACCCTGCAGGATCCACGCTGCGTCTATCAATTGATGAAGCAGCATTACAGCCGCTACAACATTGAGCTGGCGAGCCAGATCTGTGGGATGCCGGTCGATGCCATGCAGAAAATCTGGGATGAGATTGCCACGTGCTCCACGCCGGGCAAGACCATGACCATTCTCTATGCCCTCGGCTGGACGCAACACTCGATCGGCGCGCAGATCATCCGCAGCGCGGCGATGGTGCAACTGCTGCTGGGCAACGTTGGCATGCCCGGCGGCGGGGTCAATGCCTTGCGTGGGCACTCGAACATTCAGGGCCTGACCGACCTCGGGTTGTTGTCCAACTCGCTGCCGGGTTATCTGACCCTAGGTGGCGATGCCGAGCAGGACTACAACGCCTTTATCAAAAAGCGTACGCAAATGCCGTTGCGTCCGGGGCAGTTGTCCTACTGGCAGAACTACAGCAAATTCCACGTCAGCCTGATGAAGTCCTGGTACGGCGCCAACGCGACGCTGGAGAACAACTGGAATTACGACTACCTGCCGAAACTCGACATTCCGAACTACGACGTCCTGAAGATGTTCGACCTGATGAGCCAGGGCAAGGTCAACGGCTACATGTGCCAGGGCTTCAACCCGATCGCTGCGTTGCCGGACAAGAACCGGGTGATGGGCGCGCTGGCCAAGCTCAAGTGGCTGGTGGTGATGGACCCGCTGGCCACCGAAACCTCGGAGTTCTGGCAAAACGTCGGGCCGTACAACGACGTGAAAAGCTCCGAGATCCAGACCGAAGTGATTCGCCTGCCGACCACCTGCTTTGCCGAGGAGGACGGCTCGCTGGTCAACAGCAGTCGCTGGCTGCAATGGCACTGGAAAGGCGCCGACGGCCCCGGTGAAGCGCAGACCGACATCCGCATCATGAGCGAACTGTTCCTGCGTCTGCGCAAACGTTATCAGGCCGAGGGCGGCAAGTTCCCCGATCCGCTGCTGAACCTGTCGTGGCCGTACAAGATCCCCGACGAGCCATCGCCGGAGGAGCTGGCCAAAGAGATCAATGGCAGCGCCATGGTCGACTTCACCGATGCCAGCGGCGTGGCGGTCAAGGCCGGCTCGCAACTGGCCGGGTTCGGGTTGCTCAAGGACGACGGCAGCACCGCGTCCGGTTGCTGGATCTTCGCCGGCAGCTGGACCGAGGCCGGTAACCAGATGGCCCGGCGTGACAATGCCGATCCGTATGGCATGCATCAGCATCAGGGCTGGGCCTGGGCGTGGCCAGCCAACCGGCGGATCCTCTACAACCGCGCTTCAGCGGACGTCGCCGGCAAACCGTGGGATCCGAAAAAGCGCCTCGTATGGTGGAACGGCAAGGCCTGGGGCGGCACCGATGTGCCGGACTACAAGGCCGATGTGCCGCCGGAAGCCGGGATGAACCCCTTCATCATGAACCCCGAAGGCGTGGCGCGGTTCTTCGCCGTCGACAAGATGAACGAAGGGCCATTCCCCGAGCACTACGAGCCGTTCGAAACGCCGATCGGCATCAACCCGCTGCACCCGCAAAACAAGAAAGCCACCAGCAACCCGGCGGCACGGATCTTCGACTCGGTCTGGGAAAGCCTCGGCGAGGCCAAGGACTTCCCGTACGCCGGCACCAGTTACCGGCTGACCGAGCACTTCCACTTCTGGAGCAAGCATTGCAAGTTGAATGCGATTGCCCAGCCTGAGCAGTTCGTCGAAATCGGCGAAGTGCTGGCGAAGGAGAAGGGCATCGCCGCCGGAGATCGGGTGCGGGTCAGCTGCAAGCGCGGGTTCATCGAGGCGGTGGCGGTGGTGACCAAACGCATCCGGCCGCTGCAGGTCAACGGCCAGGTGGTGCATCAGATCGGTATCCCGCTGCACTGGGGATTCACCGGCCAGACGCGCCACGGTTATCTGACCAACACCCTGGTGCCGTTCCTCGGCGATGGCAACACACAGACCCCGGAATCCAAGTCATTCCTGGTCAACGTGGAGAAACTGTAAATGGCCAGCCAAGACATCATTGCCCGCTCGGCCACCACCACGGTGCCGCCCTCGGTGAGGAATCAGGAGGCGGTGGCCAAGCTGATCGACACCACCAAATGCATTGGCTGCAAGGCCTGCCAGGTCGCCTGCTCGGAATGGAACGAGCTGCGCGACGAGGTCGGCCACAACCACGGCACCTACGACAACCCGCAGGACCTGAGCGCAGAAACCTGGACCTTGATGCGCTTCACCGAACACGAAACCGACGCCGGCAACCTGGAGTGGCTGATCCGCAAGGACGGCTGCATGCATTGCGCCGAGCCGGGTTGCCTGGCGGCATGTCCGAGTCCCGGGGCGATCATCAAGCATGCCAACGGCATCGTCGATTTCGATCAGGATCACTGCATCGGCTGCGGTTACTGCATCACCGGTTGCCCGTTCAACATTCCGCGCATCTCGCAGAAGGATCACAAGGCCTACAAATGCACCTTGTGTTCCGACCGCGTCGCGGTAGGGCTGGAGCCGGCCTGCGTGAAAACCTGTCCTACCGGCGCCATCGTCTTCGGCACCAAGGAAGACATGAAGGAACACGCCGCCGAACGCATCGTCGATTTAAAAAGCCGTGGCTTCGACAACGCCGGGCTGTATGACCCGGAAGGCGTCGGCGGCACTCACGTGATGTATGTGTTGCACCACGCCGACACGCCGAAGATCTACGCCGGGTTGCCAGAGGCGCCGGCCATCAGCCCGCTGGTGGGCTTGTGGAAAGGCATCAGCAAACCGTTGGGCCTGCTGGCGATGGGTGCGGCGGTGCTGGCCGGGTTCTTCCACTATGTGCGTATCGGGCCGAACCGCACCGAGGAGGATGATCATCCGACGCCGCCCGATACCTCGGTGCATGTCGTCGATCCGGCGGTGCACACCTTCGATCCACGCGGGGAGGACCGGCCATGAGCAACAAGACGATCCTGCGCTACACCGCCAACCAGCGCACCAATCACTGGCTGGTGGCGATTCTGTTCTTCATGGCCGGGCTGTCCGGGCTGGCGTTGTTTCATCCGTCGATGTTCTGGCTGACGAACCTGTTCGGCGGCGGGCCGTGGACGCGAATTCTGCACCCGTTCATGGGCGTGCTGATGTTCGTGTTGTTCCTCGGCCTGGTGTTCCGCTTCTGGCGCGCGAACTTCTTTATCGACAACGACTGGAAGTGGATGCGCCGCATTGATCGGGTGCTGGTCAACGATGAAGAAAGCGCGCCGCCGGTGGGCAAGTACAACGCCGGGCAGAAGATGCTGTTCTGGACTTTACTGCTGTGCATGCTCGGGTTGCTGTTCACCGGGCTGGTGATCTGGCGCGCGTATTTCAGTGCGTACTTCGGCATCACCGTGATCCGCTGGGCCATGCTCCTGCATGCGCTGGCCGGGTTTGTGCTGATCCTCAGCATTATCGTGCACATCTACGCCGGGCTGTGGATCAAGGGTTCGGTGGACGCGATGCTGCATGGTTGGGTCAGCCGCGCCTGGGCGAAGAAGCACCATGAACTGTGGTATCGCGACATCACCCGCGATGAACGCAATCCGGACGTGCCGGAGCGACCGATCACCAAAAAGGGCTGACTTTTGGCAACCATTCTTGAACCCGGGGAAATCGAAGCGGCGGCCAGTTCGCCGCCGTTTCTGCACCTGCCGCCGCACAATCTGTTCACTTTGCGCGCCCAGCGCCTGGAGCAATTGGCTCACGGGCATCCGCTGGCCGATTACCTGCGACTGATCGCCGGATTGTGCCGGGCTCAGCAGGAGGTTTTCGACGATCCACCGCTGACGGTACCGTTTGATCAACAAAGAATTGAAGCCTGTCAGCAACATGGTTTACCGCCGTTTGCTGCCGACACACTGGTTCGCGAAGACGCCTGGCGGGCTTATCTGGATGCTTTATTGCAACGTTACGTGGCGCCCGATCAACCCGCCGTAGTCGACGCGCTCGCGACACTGCGCGGCGCCAGTGCCGGCCAGTTGCGTGCGTGGGCGGTGGCGTTGGTCAGCGGTCAATATTCAATGGTGCCGGCGGCGCTGGTGCCGTTCCTCGGCGCCGGCCTGCAAGCGGCGTGGAGCCATTGGCTGCTCAGCGCACCGAACCTGCAACTGAAACCCGGCGACAGCCTCAGCCAGTGCCCGGGCTGTGGTTCACCAGCGATGGCCGGGGTGATCCGCCATCGCGGCAAACACAACGGTCTGCGTTATCTGGTGTGTTCGTTGTGCGCCTGCGAATGGCACGTGGTGCGGGTCAAGTGCGTGTATTGCGAGTCGAGTAAAGGCCTGGATTACTTGAGCCTGGAGGACGATCGCCACGCCGCTAATCAGGCGCCGATTCGTGCGGAGGTGTGCCCCAGCTGCAACAGCTACCTGAAACTGGTTTATCTGGAGAACGATGCCGAAGGCGAAGCGTTGTCGGCTGACCTCACCAGCCTGCTGCTCGACATGCGTCTGGCGCAGGACGGCTATCAGCGTCTGGCACCGAATCTGTTGCTGGCGCCGGGAGACGAATGACCAGAGCGTCTACACTCCTGAAAAACCTGTGGGAGGGGGCTTGCTCCCGAAGGAGCCGTGTCAGTCAGATTATTTGTGGCTGACTCACCGCATTCGCGAGCAAGCCCGCTCCCACAATTGGGGGCCGGTGTGCTGTATTTAGACGCGTTGCGTCAGGTCATGCCGGAGAGTCTTGTTTTCGGGAGTGGCTGATGTCTTCGAGTGTTACCCTGCGGTTGCCTTCCATTGATGGTTTGTTGCGTCACCCGGCCTGTGTGCCACTGCTTGAGCGTTACGGTCGTGAGGCGTTGCTGAGCCGTTTGCGCCAGTTGCTGGACGAGTTGCGTGCAGACGTGTTGAACGGGCAATTGTCGTCCATTGAAATCAGCCCAGAAGTGCTCGCCGGCCGCGTCGGTGAGCGTCTGGCCCAGCAGCAGCGCAGCAACGTGCGGCGGGTGTTCAACCTGACCGGTACGGTGCTGCACACCAATCTTGGCCGGGCGCTGTTGCCGGATGAAGCCATCGACGCGGTGCAGATGGCCGCACGTTACCCGCTCAATCTGGAATTCGATCTGGCCAGTGGCAAACGCGGTGATCGTGATGACCTGATCGAAGGCCTGATCCGCGAACTGACCGGCGCCGAAGCCGTCACCGTGGTCAACAACAATGCCGCTGCGGTGTTGCTGACGCTGAACAGCCTCGGCGCGCGCAAGGAAGGCATCATCTCGCGCGGCGAGCTGATCGAGATCGGCGGCGCGTTCCGCATCCCCGACATCATGGCCCGCGCCGGTGTGCGCCTGCATGAAGTCGGCACCACCAACCGCACCCACGCCCGCGACTACGAGGCGGCGATCAGCCCGCGCAGCGGCTTGATCATGCGCGTGCATGCGAGTAACTACAGCATCGAGGGCTTTACCGCCCGGGTGCCCACCGCCGAACTGGCCGAACTGGCGCATCGGCACGGCTTGCCGCTGCTGGAGGATCTGGGCAGCGGCAGTCTGCTGGACTTGACCCGTTGGGGTCTGCCGGCGGAACCGACGGTACGGCAGGCGCTGCTCGACGGTGCGGACATCGTCACCTTCAGCGGCGACAAATTGCTCGGCGGGCCGCAGGCCGGGTTGATTGTCGGGCGCAAAGAATTGATCGCGAAGATCAAAAAGAATCCGCTGAAGCGCGCCTTGCGGGTCGACAAGCTGACCCTGGCGGCGCTGGAAGCGGTGCTTGGCCTGTATCGCGATCCGGATCGCCTCGCTGAACGTCTGCTGAGCCTGCGGCTGTTGACTCGCCCGCAAGCCGACATTCTCGCCCAGGCCTCTCGTTTGCAACCGGCGATGGCTGAAGTCTTGGGCGTACCGTGGCAGGTCAGCGCCGTGCAGGCGTTGGGCATGATCGGCAGCGGCAGCCAACCGGTGGCGCGGTTGCCGAGTGCGGCGCTGTGCTTACGCCCGCAAGTGTCCAAGCGTTTGCGCGGGCGTTGTCTGCTGAATCTGGAAGCTGCGTTGCGCAATTTGCCGATTCCGGTGCTGGGTCGAATTGACGACGACGCGCTGTGGCTCGATCTACGGCAGCTCGACGACGAGCCGGCGTGGCTGGCGCAGTTGCCACAGTTGCAGGTCGAGTCGTGATCGTCGGCACCGCCGGGCACATCGACCACGGCAAGACCTCGCTGCTGCAAGCGCTGACCGGGCAAACCGGCGACCGCCGCCCGCAGGAACGCGAGCGTGGGATGACCATCGACCTCGGTTATCTCTACGCGGAACTGGAAGCCGGTGCCGGGCTGACCGGGTTCATCGACGTGCCGGGCCACGAGAAATTCACCCACAACATGCTTGCCGGGGCGCAGGGCATTGATCTGGTGTTGCTGGTGGTGGCGGCGGACGACGGGGTGATGCCGCAGACCCGTGAGCATCTGGCGATTGTGCAGTTGCTGGGCATTCCCCGGGCGCTGGTGGCGATCACCAAATGCGATCGGGTTGAAGCGGGCAGGGTGGAGGAGGTGCAGCGCCAGGTTCTCGATCTGCTCGAAGCCGGGCCATTCGCCGATGCACCGACGCTGGCGGTGTCGAGCGTGACCGGGCAGGGCGTCGATGAACTGCGCCAGAGCTTGCTGCAGATCCAAGGCGAAGTGCATGAGCGCAGCCGCGAAGGTGGTTTTCGCCTGGCCATCGACCGCGCCTTCAGCGTGGCGGGCGCCGGGATTGTGGTCACTGGCACGGCGTTGTCGGGGACGGTGTCAGTCGGGGACAAACTGGCCCTCGGGCCGTCCGGGAAATCGGTGCGGGTGCGAGGACTGCACGCGCAAAATCAGGCCGCCGAGCAGGCCTTCGCCGGGCAACGGGTGGCGCTGAACATCAGTGGCGATCGATTGACCCTGGAGCAGATCCATCGCGGCCAATGGCTGTTGGCCGAATGGCTGCACGCACCGACGCAACGGGTCGATATCGAATTTCAACTGCTGCCCGGTGAGCGCACCTTCGAGCACTTTCACCCGGTGCATGTGCACCTCGGTACGCAAGACGTCATCGCCCGGGTGGCGTTGCTCGAAGGCCCGCGCTTGAGTCCCGGTCAGCGCATGTTCGCGCAATTGCTGATCAACGCCCCGGTGCACGCGGTGAAGGGCGATCGCCTGATCCTGCGTGACCACAGCGCGCAACGCACCCTCGGCGGTGGCCAGGTGCTTGACCCGTTCGCCCCGGCCCGTCAACGTCGCAGCCCGGAGCGGCTGGCACAACTGCAAGCGCTGGTGGGCAGCGATAGTCTGGAACAAGCGCTGCCGCTGTTGCTCGACCACAGCGCTGGCGGCCTCGATCCGCAACGGCTGGAGCGTCAATTCAATCGTCAGCGTGAAGACTGGGCGCTACCAGCCAACGTGCGCCTGATCGACACCCGCCAAGGGCCGGTGCTGTTCAACGTGCAGCGCTGGGGGCAGTTGAAGTTCACCCTGCTGGAGCAACTGGCGAAATTGCACGAGCTGGAACCGGACCAGATGGGACCGGATCGCGACCGCCTGCGACGCTTCAGTGGTCTGGCGCTGGAGCGCTCGACCTTTGTCAGCCTGCTGGAAGAACTGCGCGCCGCCGGATCGATCAACGCCAGCGGGCCGTGGTTGCATCTGCCGGATCATCAGGTGCGTTTGAGTGCTGAAGAAGAAACCCTGTGGCAGCGCATGCAGCCGCTGTTCGAGCAGGCCGGGTTTGATCCGCCGTGGGTACGTGATGTCGCCACAGTGCTCGGTACGGAAGATGCCGTGGTGCGCCTGTTGCTGCGCAAACTGGCGCGCTTGGGATTGATGCACCAAATGGTGCGCGACCTGTTTCTGTCTGACGGGCAACTGCGGCGCATGGCCAACATTCTGTTGCAACTGGAGCAGGAAAATCCGTCGATCCAGGTGACAACCTTCCGTGATGCGCTAGGCTTGGGACGCAAACGCTGTATTCACTACCTGGAATACTTCGATCGCCTCGGCCTGACCCGGCGCATCGGCGAATCCCGGGTGATCCGCCACGACAACGCGCTGGCCAGTGCCGACGCACCCTGAGTTCAAAGGAAGGCAATCGCGCCCGGTGGCGCGGCCGGGCTTCAAACCCGGTTGGGGACGGCATCCGTTCCCGGGCAGGTTCGACTCCGGCTGCCTTCCGCCAATTACCGCAGCATCCATGACGCACTGAATCCCCTGTGGGAGCGAGCCTGCTCGCGAATGCGGTAAGTCATTCAACGTCTATGTCGACTGATCCGCCGCTTTCGCGAGCAGGCTCGCTCCCACAGGGGATTGGTTTTCCAGTCGATGGATTCGTAGGGCGACATCGGGCCAGAGGCTGGGTTTAACCACCAGCCATCAGAACCCCAGCGGGTACTGAATCACCACGTAAATCCGGTCGATATCATCGCCGGCCTGTGCCTCGTTGGCCCGGTGCGAGACATGCGACAGCTGCACCGACAGGTCCTTCGCCGTGCCCGATTGCACGATGTATTTCAGATCGATATCCCGTTCCCAATGTTTGCCGCCAGCGCCTTGCTGCGGCTGATAGTCGCCAGTCTCGGCATCGAACGGGTTGTACGCGCCGCCCTTGGGCGCGTGAGTGCCGTCGATGTGGTCGCCGGAGACGTAGCGGGTCATGAAGGTCAGGCCAGGGATGCCGAAGGCGCCAAGGTCGAGGTCGTAGCGTGCTTGCCAGGAACGTTCGCCAGCGCCGTTGAAGTCGGCGTATTTGATCGAGTTGGCGAGGTAGATCGAGTCGCCGCCCACGAAATCGAACGGCGTGTCGCCATTGATGCGTTGCCAGCCGAGCATGACCGCGTGCGGGCCGAAACTGTACTTGCCGGACAGGCTGAACGCGGTGTTGTCGATCGCGCCGGCCAGCGCCCGACCGGTATCGCGGGTGTGGTAGAGGTTGGCATCGAGCAACAGGCCGGACTGTTTGAAGTGCAGATTGGCGTAGTACTGATGCCAGGTGTCAGTCAGATCCGAGGCGTAAAGCGATCCGCCGACCGGACTGTCACCGAACAGATCGGCGCCGAGAAAACTGATTCCGCCAGCCTCGGTAGTGGCGCCGTATCCGGAAAAGTCGCCGCGCCCTGAGGAACTGTCCTGATTCTTGAATGCGGTGAAGTGTCCGGCCGTGAAGTTAACGTTGTCGATTTCACGACTGTTCACTAGCAAACCTGTGACGTATTCCGGTTGCAGGCGTTTGTCCGAGGTGTCGAACACCGGCGTTTCCACGGTCATCTCGCCGAACGCGAGGGTGGTGCGCGAAACTTTCAGTTTGAACGCGCCGCCAGCGCTGGAGTAGTTCGGTTCACTACGACCATTGCTGTCGACCGGCAACAGACCCGTGCCGGAATGTCCTTTGCCGCCATCGAGTTTCAGGCCGAGAAAGGCATGGGCATCGATGCCGAATCCGACAGTGCCTGGCGTGTAGCCAGAGGTGAACGTGCCGATAAAGCCCTGGGCCCATTCCTGTTTATAGTTTTTGCCGGAGGGAGAGGGCGAGCGGTAGTCGTTGCTCAGGAAGAAGTTGCGGCTGAGCACTTCGGTTTTGGCGTCGTCGAAGAAGTCATTGGCCAAAGCACTGTCGCTCGCTGCGCAAAGCAGTGCCAACAACGCAAAGCGTGGTGTTGAGGGAGCCATCGTGAGGGACCGACAATCAGGGAAGGTCTCTGATGATGGGCACGATCATCCGTGCCGGATTGAGCCGATGTGCTGAGTTCAAGGCATACCTGATTCCCTTGTAGGAGTGAGCCTGCTCGCGATAGCGGTCGATCAGTTTAGATCGATGTTAATGACACACCGCTATCGCGAGCAGGCTCACTCCTACAAGGGGTATGCGTTACAGCACGCCGTATTCGCGAGCCGTGCGATCCACGGCGATTCGTGTTTTGTCGACCAATTCATCCAGCTCCGCGCGCGTGGCGATCAATGCGGGGGCCATGATCATCCGGCCCAGCGTCGATCGAATGATCAGGCCTTCCTCAAAACCAATGGTGCGGCAGCGCCAGGCGATGTCGTTCTCGTTGGCGAAACGCTTGCGGGTGGCTTTGTCTTCGGCGAACTGCAATGCCGCCACCAGCCCGACGCCCTGAACCTCACCCACCAGCGGGTGGTTGCCGAACACTTCGCGCAGGCAGTTCTGCAGGTACGGGCCGGTGTCGTTTTTCACCTGAGTGACGACGCCTTCATCGCGCAAGGCCTTGAGGTTGGCGATGGCCACCGCAGCCGCCACCGGGTGACCGGAATAGGTCAGGCCGTGAGCGAACACGCCGCCTTTTTCCACCAGCGCTTCGGCCATACGTCGCGACAGGATCAGCCCGCCCATGGGGATGTAGCCGGAGGTCAGGCCTTTGGCGATCGACAGGGTGTCCGGTTCAAAACCGAAGGCCTGGTGCGCGAACCATTCGCCGGTGCGACCGAAACCGCCAATCACTTCGTCGGCGCACAGCAACACATCATATTGGCGGCAGATACGCTGGATTTCCGGCCAATAGGTGGCGGGCGGAATGATCATGCCGCCAGCGCCCTGGAACGGTTCGGCGACGAAAGCGGCGACCTTGTCGGCGCCCAGTTCGAGGATCTTGTCTTCCAGTTGCCGCGCCGCCTGCAGGCCGAATTCTTCCGGACTGAGATCACCTTCGTGGGCGAACCAGTACGGCTCGTCGATGTGCGCGACGTCAGGGATGGTGCCGCCCATTTCGTGCATGAATTTCATGCCGCCCAGCGCCGTCGCAGCCAGGGTCGAGCCGTGGTAACCGTTCCATCGGCCGATCATGATTTTCTTCTCGGGCTGGCCCATCACCTGCCAGAACTTGCGCACGGTGCGGATCAGCACTTCGTTGGCTTCCGAGCCGGAGTTGGTGTAGATCGCGTGGCTGTAGTGCTGGGGCAGCAGGCTGAACAACAGCTCGGAGAGCTCGATCACCTGCGGGTGAGTGGTGTGGAAGAACATGTTGTAGTAGGGCAGTTGTTCCAGCTGTGCGCTGGCGGCAGCGGCCAGGTCCTTGCGCCCGTAACCGAGGTTGGTGCACCACAGGCCGGACATGCCGTCCAGGTAGCGATTGCCGTCGTTGTCCCACAGCGCCAAGCGATCACCGCTGACCATCACCCGCGGGCCTTCCTCGTTGAGGGCTTTCTGATCGACGAACGCGTGAATGTGGTGGGCGGCGTCGGCGGCCTGATAATCGCGGGTGCTACGGGTCGGATCGAATTCGGCGGACATGGCGGTTCTCCAGAGAAACGGGGCAAGTGGGTGCGCGTTCATTCCAGCGGTGCACGGCCAATATTTGTCACTTAAAAATATTTTTGTAAAGAAAATATTTGTCGGTGAAAAAAGAAATCCGTAGGCTGACGCCGATCAGCAAGACAGGACATCAGCACCATGAGCGGGCTCAGAGAACGGCAAAAGGAACAGCGCAGGGAAGTCATCGCGCAGGCAGCGCTGGAGTTGTTCAAGACCAACGGTTTTGCGGCCACCACACTGGACCAGATCGCGGTCCAGGCCGGGGTTTCCGCGCCGACGGTGGTCAATTATTTCGGTGGCAAACAGGAGATTCTGCTGGCCTTGCTCAAACAGCCGGACGAGCAGGCGATGCGCGAGGCGCGGGCCAATCTGGACGACGACAGTGATCCGCTGGAGGCGTTGTGCGAGTTCGAAGGTTTGATGACCGACTACCAACTGCAAGCGATGCCGGCCTCGTTGTGGCGTGAACTGGCGCCGTTTCTGCTCACGGGTGAACTGGCTCAGGCGTTGAGTCCGTGGAATGCGGCGGTGATCGAAGAGACCAAGACGCTGCTCGGGCATTTTCAGGCGCAGGGCAAGGTGCGGGCGTCAGTCGATCTGGACGTGGCGGCGACGTTGTTCAATCAGTACGCGAATATGGCGTTTATCCGTCTGGCGACCGAGCCTGAGCCGGACCGGGCGGCACATGCCGAACACATGCGCGGTGTGCTGGGTTTGATCTGCCATGGCATTTTGAGCAGCGAGTAGTGGTTTTCAGGTTTTCGGCAACCACGGCTGCATCAACTCCAGCATCCCGCGTCCGCCACGGCGCAACCCGGCGGCCATGGTCAGCCACGACAGCTCGGTAATGATCACCTCGCGGGCCTGCAGCAAGCGCACTTCGCCCGCCGTGCCACCGGCCGTTCCACCATCCGGCATGTACACTGTCATCCAGTCACCGAGACTTTCCACCACCAGACACAAGCGCCAGCCTTGTTCCTCGGCAATCAGGCCAACCTTCGAGCCGTCGGGGTTTTCCATCCCGGCAAAGCGTGTGGTGGTGTCCTTGAGCAACTGGTAACCCGGCAGATTGCTCAAGACCTTGTCTACGGTGTTTTCGATCGCTCGGGCAGCGGTGGAACTGCGGGCCAGCAGACCGGCGAGAAAACACAGCACAATCAAACCGAACAATGTCGCCAGCGTGATCAGGGTCACGCCGGCAACATCGTGCCCGGCAAACATCGGCAGCAGCCTTTCCACGGGGCCACGCAACAGGTGGATGGCTTTTTCCAGCAGGACGAAAACCAGCGCTAGGGGCAGAATGAACAGCAGCCCGCCAATCACGGTGGTTTTGATGAACTTGAACATGGCAGCTCCTTGCTGAAAGTCTCTAGTGACTAGTTGCCTGACACACCGCTTTCGCGAGCAGGCTCGCTCCCACATTGGAATGCAGTTCCCCTGTGAGAGCGAGCCTGCTCGCGAATAGGTCAGCACATTCAGTGAGCAAGGCTAGCTGAAAAAGTCGCTCGGCTAACGACGGGTCGCCAGGTAGGACTTCCCAAGATCACTGGCCCAACCGTCCAGCACCGCTTTGACGTCATCGGCGGTCAGTACCTGTTTGTCGTTTTCCAGCGGCAGCCCGGTGCCCTTGCGCACGACTTCGGCGACCACTTCGCCGGTGGAGCCGTCCTCGAATGAGACTTCGGTGGTGATTTCGCTGTCCTGATCGCGGATGCCGGTGGCGGTGCTCACACCTGCAGCGACCAGCGTCACCGGTAGCCATTCATAAAAGCGCAGGCCCTGGGTGCTGGCGGCGACGCGGGCGATCGCCGGTCTGACCGTCAGGGTGTTCGGGCCGGGTTGCGGCACCAGGCGCATGACCTTGCCCAGTTCCAGCCTGAGCGCGGCGTCGTAGTACTCGGTGACGCCGGACAGCGTGCTCAGCGGGATCCGCTCGCTCGGCGCGGCGCTGGGATAGAACTGGCTGGGCGCCAGATAGACCTGGGTGTAGCGCCCCCGGGCCAATGCCGGGCTGACCCAACTCAACACCGTCTGCCCCGATGGCGACTGGTGCTCGCTGAGCACGCTGTAATCGTGCAGGAATCCCGTGTACTTCTGCGGTTCGACGGTTTTGCTGCTGCAGGCCGACAGGCTCAGGGACGCCGTACACAGCACCGACATCAAGCAATGGCTTCTTATCATGCGAATCCTTGTTT
This sequence comes from Pseudomonas sp. JAI115, assembly GCF_014200835.1. NCBI lineage: Bacteria > Pseudomonadati > Pseudomonadota > Gammaproteobacteria > Pseudomonadales > Pseudomonadaceae > Pseudomonas > Pseudomonas sp. JAI115. Next base: position 93,659 of record NZ_JACHCY010000001.1, on the reverse strand, counting down.
TGCGCTGTTGCCCCGCGTGGTTCAAACGCGGGCTGTGATGGGGGAGGAGAGTGGTGGGGTGTTGTCCGAGCATTCGATGTGCAGACGGCCGTGGCTCATGATCCATTGGATGAGGTCGGCGGTCGGAATCGAATGCACGTACTCGACCCATTGCGAATCGCTGGGGCCGTATTGCTCGAAATAGCGGCGCAGGACGATACGGCTTTGGTCATCAGACAGGCCCAGGCAGAACTCCTGAAACAACAGCGGCGTATCCTGCTCGGGCGCGCTGGTGCGCTGGCTGAGAATCAACGGATAGCGGGCGTCGTGGCCCTCGGCGGTATAACGGTTGTGCAATGCGCTCATTGAAAGCCCCCGGTTGTCGATGGCGTGCAGGGTGCCTGAGGGGTTTTGCCGCAGAATGTCCGCTTGATGTCCGGGACGACGGAATGTTGCTCGATTGAAATATATGACCCGCCCGCCAGAATAGTTTTAGATGCGTTCTTTTTTGGCCTGAGGATCCTGTGCCCGTGAGCAGACTGCTGATCGTCGACGATGACGTGGAAATTCTTGCCCTGCTGAAGAAGTTCTTCGTCCAGCACGCCTACGAGGTCGATGTCGCTGCCGACGGCGCAGCGATGTGGGCGGCAATTGCCCAGCAGCGCCCGGACACGATCATTCTCGACCTGATGCTGCCCGGTGAAGGTGGATTGAGCCTGTGCCAGAAAGTGCGGGCGCAGATGGGCATTCCGATCATCATGCTGACCGCCATGGGCGAATTGAGCGACCGGATTGTCGGCCTCGAACTGGGCGCCGATGACTACGTCACCAAACCGTTCGCCCCGCGTGAACTGTTGGCCCGTCTGCGCGCCGTGCAGCGTCGCGCCGGTGAGCAGGTCAGCCCGGCGAGTGAACCGGCGCGGCCGGTGATCGCCTTCGCCGGTTGGCATCTGGATATCACCTGTCGCGAGTTGCGCTCCCCGGAAAACGTGATGATTCCGCTGTCCGGCGGCGAGTTCGATCTGCTGGTGGTGCTTCTCGAACACCCGCAGCGCATTCTTACCCGCGAACAATTGATCGACCTGTCTCGCGGTCAGGGCCACGACGCCTTTGATCGCAGCATCGACGTGCAGGTCAGCCGCCTGCGGCGCAAGATCGAGCCGGACAGCAAACGCCCGGACCTGATCCGCACTGTGCGCAACGGCGGTTACATGTTCACCGCCAAGGTCACTCGTTCATGATCCATCGATTCCTGCGCCGTGATCCGCTGAGTCGGCGGATCGCGCTGACCATCGTCGCGGCCATGCTCGCGTCGCTGGCACTCAACTTCCTGTTCGTCGAGGTGGCAGGGACCTGGGCGCGACCACCGATTGAACGTACCGGTTTGCTGGAGCAGATTGCCGCGACCGTTAAGGTGATCGAGGCCGCCCCCGCGCCTATACGCCCGAAACTGGCGCAGGCGGCAACCGGCCCGGCGCTGGAGGTGACGTGGCATGCACAACGGGCCGAGTTCGGATTGCCAACGGCGGGTACGCAGCTTGTGGCCGACAAGACGTCGGGCTTGCATCAGTTGTTTGGCTATGAGCGAGACATTCGGGTGTTCAACCCCGCTGACTGGCCGAGTGGCAGCCCGCTCGGACGCTATGCGGCGCTGATTCAACTGCCGGATGCCAGCTGGTTGCTGTTCTCTTCGCCCGAGCGCTCCTGGGGCCTGGACATCGGCACACGCATCGCAATCATCATCGCGCTGGGTCTGATTGCCACCGTGCTGGTGGCCTGGCTGGCCACAAGGCAACTGGCCAAACCGCTGCAACGCTTTACCAGCGCCGCCCGGCGTTTTGGCGGCGACCTGCGCGCGCCGCCAATCAAGATCGAAGGCCCGGACGAGATCCGTCAGGCGATCATCGCCTTCAACACCATGCAGGCGCAGATTCAGCACTACATCAGCGAGCGCACGCACATGCTCGCGTCGATTTCCCACGACTTGCGCGCACCGTTGACCCGGATGCGCCTGCGCAGCGAGTTCATGGAAGACTTTGATCATCAGGGCAAACTGATTCGCGACATCGAAGAAATGCAGTCGATGATCAACGCGGCACTGGCGTTCTTTCGGGAAGACACTCAGCCGGAGCAAAGCACTGCGTTCGACCTGTCGGAACTGTTGCAGACGATTATCGACGACTACCGCGACCAGAACATTGCCATCGATTTCAACGGCCCGGCGCATCTGGTCTACGAGGGCCGCCCGCTGGGGATCAAACGGGTGATCGTCAATCTGCTGGAAAACGCCGAAAAGTACGCGCAGCAGTCAGCCATCGCTCTGAGCAGCGACGGCTACAGCGTGTGCATCGACGTCAGTGACAACGGGCCGGGGATTCCCGAAGCGTCGTTGCAGCGTGTGTTCGACCCGTTTTTCCGCCTGGAAACCTCGCGCAACCGGGAAACCGGTGGCGTCGGGCTCGGGCTGTCGGCGGCGCGGGCGATTGTGCGCGAGCAGGGCGGCGAACTGAGTTTGAGCAATCGCAGCAGCGGTGGCTTGCTGGCGCGGGTTGAGTTGCCTTTGTAATACTTTGAAACATTTGCTCGTGGCGGGCGGTCAACAGGACACATTCACTGCAAGAAGCGTCCATGAAAACCCCACGGCCCTCCGCACGTCTTGAACCCTTGTCGCAACTGCGCAATCTGAAAATGGCCCGCTCCGCCCATGCCTATGTCCGTGGCAGTACGGTGCAGTTTTATGAGTGGCTGCACAGCCAGCCCGGGCGCAGCCTGCCGAAAGGGCCGGCGGTGTGGATCTGCGGCGATTGTCACGCCGGCAATCTGGGGCCGACCGGCGATCTCAAGGGGCGCATCGACATCCACATCCGCGACCTTGATCAAACCGTTATCGGCAACCCCGCGCATGATCTGGTACGCCTGGCGCTGTCCTTGGCCACCGCCGCCCGAGGTTCGGACCTGCCCGGCGTCGCCACCGCGCGCATGCTTGAAGAGATGATGCGCGGCTATGAACAAGCATTCGAAGACGACGTCGACAAAGAGCCGCCAAGACCCGCGCAAGTCAAGGCCGGCATGCGCAGCGCGGTGCAGCGCACCTGGAAGCATCTGGCCCAGGAGCGTATTGAAAGCACTAAACCGACCATTCCGCTGGGCAAGCATTTCTGGTCGCTGTCACGGGAAGAGCGCAACGCGCTGAAATCGCTTTGCGCAGCGCCTGACGTCCATACGCTGGTGACGTCCCTGAAGGGCCGCTCAAAGGACGATCGGGTGAAATTGCTCGACTCGGCCTATTGGGTCAAAGGCTGCAGTTCGCTGGGGCTCAAGCGTTATGCGGTGTTGCTGGGGGTGGGCGAGGGCGATGATCAGGAATATTGCCTGCTGGATATCAAAGAGGCAGTTGCTGCCGCCGCACCACGAGTGGCGCGAGCCGCGATGCCTCGCGACAACGGCAAACGTGTGGTCGAAGGTGCGCGTTTTCTCTCCCCGGGCCTGGGCAATCGGATGATTGCCACTCGGGTGCTCGACCATGGCTTCTTCATCCGCGAACTGCTGCCTCAAGACATGAAACTGGAACTGGATCAGTTGAGCCAGACCGACGCGATGCTCGCCGCCGGCTACCTGGCCCGGGTCGTGGGGCTGGCCCATGCCCGGCAGATGGACATGAGCACCCGGGCGTCATGGATGCGTGAACTGCAAGCGTGTCGCTCGAAGACGCTGGATGCGCCGTCGTGGCTGTGGACCAGTGTTGTGCAGTTGGTTGGCAAACATGAGAAAGGTTATCTGGAGCATTGCCGGCGTTATGCGCTGGAGCACTGACCGGGCCGGGTAGTCAGTTGTCGGTTGCCGATATGAAATTTGTTCTGTAGATTTTCATGAAATTATAAGAAATAAATTTCATGAGGCGCCGAATGTTTCAGCAATCCCAACAGCATGTCGCCAGTTATTACGCCCACAGTTGCGCCGATATTCTCAGCACACGACCGGCACTGGAAGGTGCGCACGACACCGACGTGGTGATCATCGGTGCCGGTTTCAGTGGGCTGCACACCTCATTGCGTCTGGCTTTGGCCGGCAAGCGCGTCACCGTGCTGGAAGCCAGTCGCGTGGCGTGGGCCGCGTCGGGACGCAATGGCGGGCAGGCGATTCTGGGCTGGTCGTGCGACATGCCGCCACTGGAGGCTGCGCTTGGATATGAGCGCGCCCGGCGCCTGTGGGACGGCATGCGCTGGGCCGCGCAGGAGCTGCGTGAATTGCCCGCGCGGCATGGCTTCGATTGCGACTATCGCCCGGGCCATTTGTGGACGTCGGTGATGCCGCGTCGAGTCAGCCTGCTGACTGAGTGGCAACACGAAGCCAGTCACAAGTGGGGCCATGACGGTCTGCAGTTCATCCCTCGCGAAGATTTGCCGCAATGGGTCGCCAGCGATCGTTATCAGGCCGGCCTCTTTGACGCCGAAGGCGCACACCTCAATCCGCTGAAACTCGCCCTCGGGCTGGCCGCCGCCATCGAGCGTGCCGGCGGGCATATTCATGAGCAAAGCAAAGCGTTGAGTTATCAGCAGGAGGGCAACGGTTTCCGCGTCAATACCGAGCGCGGTTCGGTGAAGGCCGACGTGCTGGTACTGGCCTGCAACGCCTATCTCGATGAGCTCGACCCGCAACTCTCCAGTTGCATCCTGCCGGTCGGCACTTATCAAGTCGCCACCGCACCGCTGATGCCGGAGCAAGCCACCGCGCTGCTGCCGAGCAACGTTTGCGTGACCGACAACCAGTTCGTCCTCGATTACTTCCGTCGCACGCCGGACAACCGCTTGCTGTTCGGCGGCGGCTGCACCTATCTGGGTGGCATGCCCAAGGACATTGCGGCGGCGACTCGGCCGTTTCTCGAACGCGTGTTTCCGCAGCTCAAGGGCGTCGAGCTGCAATTCGCTTGGGGCGGGCATATCGACCTGACGATCAAACGCACGCCTGACATTGGCCGCGAGGGCGATCGCTATTGGCTGCAAGGCTACTCGGGCCACGGCGTGCTGCCGACACTGGCCGCCGCCCGCGCGGTGTCCGACGCGATTCTCGGCGAGGCGGATGAATTGGCGTTGTATCAGGGCCTGAGCAATGGCCGTTTCCCCGGCGGCAAGCACTTCGCCGCACCGCTGGAAGCCATCGGCAAGGCCTGGTATCGCCTGCGCGACAGCATTTGATGAGATTTTGACCATGAACAAGCAAGAAGAAATCGCTGCGCTGGCGATCCTGATCCACGACCTGCGCAAGCACAAGAAATACACCCTCAAGGATCTGGCCGACAAGATCGGCCGTTCGGTGGGTTTTCTCTCGCAAGTCGAACGCGGCTTGTCGCGCCCGACCGTGGCCGACCTCACCGCGATCAGCGAAACCCTCGGCGTGCCGACCACCTATTTCTACAGCCTGCCCAAAGCCAAACAAGTGCCGTGGGTCACCCGTCCGGACGAACGACGCACGCTGTATTACGCCAACGGCATCACCGACATTCTGGTGTCGCCACAAATGCGCGCCTCGTTCTCGATGCTCGAAAGTCATCTGGAGCCGGGCGCGAGCAGCGGCGACCGCCACATGAGCGACAGCTCGGAGCAGGGCGGTTATGTGCTCGAAGGCGAACTGACCTTGTGGCTGGGCAACGACGACGAGCCGGTCACCTTGAGGGCCGGCGACAGTTTTCAATTCGACAGTCACACCCATTGTCGCTACGGCAACCTCACCGGGCAGCTCACCCGTGTGCTCTGGGTCTACACCTGATAACAACAAAGGATGAACACGATGGACGCTGTCTGCTCTGACCTGCTCGCCGAAGTGCGCGCGTTTCGCCAACGTTACCCCGAGGTGCGTTATGTCGACCTGATTTCCCTGGACATTCCGGGGCATTTTTACGGCAAGCGTTATCCGGTGGACATGCTCGAAAAAGTCGCGGCGGGCAGCGCACTGAAACTGCCGCAGAACTGCGTGCTGCTCGGCGTGCAGGGCGGACTGTTCAAGATTGGCGATTACTGCTTCAACGACGGCGACCCGGACGCCGTGCGCCGCTTGGTGCCCGGCACACTCAAGCCCGTGACTTGGGAAGCACAACCGCTGGGGCAGATGCTGATTACCTCCGACGGCACCGCCAAACCGATCGAGTTCGAACCCCGCGAAGTGCTGGCGAAGGTACTGGATCGATTGGCGGGCAAAGGCATTCACCCGGTGGTGGCCTTCGAACTGGAGTTCTATCTGTTCGACAAAAAACTGCGCGACGGCCTGCCACAATTCCCTCGCGACGAGCTGACCGACGACGCCGATGATCAGCCGAACATGCACATCGAGCGTCTGTCGCGCTTCGCCCCAGTGCTCGACGAAATGGTGGAAGCAACGCGAGCTCAGGGCATCGACGCCACGGTGATCACCGCCGAACTGGGACCGGGGCAGTTCGAAATCAATTTCGGCCATCTGGACGACGGCTTGCGTGCTGCGGACTGGGCGGCGCTGTTCTGTCGCAGCACCCGTGGAGTCGCGCTCAAGCACGGCTATCGCGCCAGTTTCATGGCCAAACCCTACGTGGAACATCCAGGCAGCGGCATGCACGTGCATGTCAGCCTGTATGACGCGGCTGGCAACAACCTGCTGGCCGCCAATCACCAGCAAGCACTGCGCCACGCGGTGGCCGGCTGCCTGGATCTGCTGCCGCACAGCATGCCGATCTTCGCCCCGAACCAGAACGCCATGCGCCGCCTGAGCGGCACGGTAAACACCGCGACCAAGGCGAGCTGGGGTTACGAGGATCGTGACGCTTGCCTGCGCATTCCTGAATCGGACACGAAAAACCTGCGCATCGAATACCGTCTGGCCGGCGCCGACGCCAATCCGTATCTGGTGCTGGCGGCAATTCTGGTGGGCCTGGAACATGGTCTGGCATCAGGCAAGGAACCGATCCCGCCACTCAACGACGATCGCAACAGCGGCATCGATTTCCCGACGGAAATCCTCGACGCGGTGCGCGCCTTGCAGCATCAGCCACAACTGCGTGCGGGACTGGGCGCCGAGTTTGTCGACGTGTATTGCGAGAACAAACGTCAGGATCACCTGGCATTCATGCAGGAGATCAGTGCGCGGGAGTATCGCTGGTATTTGTGATCACTGGTTCAGCACACCACATGAATCGGGTGCAGGGGCCGCGATGACCGGATGGAGTTCAGTACCGGTGAATTCCATCGCTCATCAAAATTGAAGAGCGTGCCAAGAGATATTTTGAACACGGGGCGTGAGGATGGCGGAAGAACGGCTTCGAATGACGTTTGGAGATAATCCAACGCCATCCCGTGTAATGTCTGCGCTGAGTTGGAAATAGTTGACGTTGGCTGGCAGCTATCGGCCAAAAGCAGGCGGTCGGGAGTGGCGTCTTGCGGCCAACAGTGGACACTCAGATCAGTTGATGAGGAAATTACTCGGAAGTCCAAACCGTCTAGCACTCGTCTTGCCGCGTCCTTACCCATCGATCTCGCCGTTACGAATGGCCATCCTGATGGCTTGTGCTGTCGTTGTCACGCCCAGACGTCGGCGTGCTGAGCGCAGGTGATTTTCAACTGTACGCTCCGACAAACCGAGAGTCGCTGCAATATCCGCTTGCCGTCTTCCGGCAGCCGTCCATTCCATGACTTCGCGCTCTCGCGGGGAAAGGGTTCTTAACGCTTCGTCCAATGGCGCCTCAAGCAACCGCCGAGCCGCGAAAAAAGCGGCCGTCGCAACCAGGCTGAGTCCCAAGCGCATCCGCGCGCTCCCATCCACCGGCTCCCCCCCCAAGCTCATTGCGCCCTCAAGCCCCTGTGGACCAAAAACTGGCACCTGCAACCCCTGAATTCCTGGTCCACCTGGAGAGCGAATCATCCGGTAACGCTCTTCTCCCTTGACCTGCTCTTTCTGCCAGAAGAATGATTGCCGAGCATTCAAAAGGTGACGAGTCACCGGACAATGTCGAACGTAAGTCTCGGCATCCACCGCTTGACCGTTATCGAACCAATCGCCTTCGACCCAGTAGATATGCTCAACCACTTCCTCACTTGCCGTCGATGCAGAAAACAGCACGAATCGATCATAACCGTAGGGTGTGGCGAAACCCCTGACGGATTTCTTAATTGATTCAAGCGTGCGCGCCGTCTCTATCTCCAGAGCAGCGCGCATCGCTGTTTCGGCCGGCCCGTCGCTCACTCCGATGCAACCTCTTTCAACAATGCTTCAGCTGCCAACTTGCCCAGATTGTTGCCTGCCAATGGGCTGTCGCCGGTCAGCAACTTGCGGTCTTGGAGCGTCGCACCTGAAATATCCTGATTGATGATCTCAACTCCCAAGGATTTCAACTGCTCACCAAATTTCCACGTCAGATGCCCAGGCATATACCCTATGTCGGGCGTCTTTGCGTCGAGACTGTCTGGAAATGCGCAGATCTTGTAGCCGTTGAATATGTAGGAATTCCTAGACTCACCAATGCCCGCCGCGAGCATTGCTGCTGGGCCGTGACATAAGGAAATCACAAATTTGTCGTTGGTGATTGCCCAATGCAAAGCCGCTTTCACGTCGGCACTCTCCGGCAATCCAATCAGCGCGCCGTGCCCGCCAGGTATGAAAACGCCGATGTAATCCGAATCCTGCCCCAGCGCCTTCTCAACCACTTCGCACAGCTTCAAAGGTTTTTTGAACTGCTCACGGTATTTGGCGTAGAAATCCTTTACCTCGGTATCTTCGCTAGGCATGGCCCAGAACTCGAATTTCACTGGATTGCCTGACAGGGTCGCAACGTCGAACGCGAAACCGGCTTTGTCGAGGTGATACATGGGCAACAACGTCTCAACTGGGTGATTACCGGTGGAAAACATTGTTCCGTTGTCGGTCAGTAAATAGCGCTCATCGGCGCCAATCAGCAAAATCTTCCAGCGGCCACCTCGGTAGGGATTAGCGTAATCCGCATCACTCAGATCAGATTTTGGCGAGGTAAATTGGCTAAGCGAGTATGGGGAGGGAAAAAAGGCATCGTCCTCCGCCTGATCCGGAGTGGGGCGCTTGTCGTCACTCTGCAAGGTAGTCATGGGTTTCTCCTACGAATGGGCCGATTGCCGAGGTTCATGCTAGTAGCGTGAGGTAGGCCCAGCAATGAGGGTTTTCCCTTAAAGAAATATTCCTCACACATACAGCGCGCCGATCGGCTACTTTCGGCAAAAAGCGGTCAGTGACAATATTCGCAAAGGCTACCGCTCAGCTTCCCGAAGACCGATCTCGACTATTCGTTAGGTACAGCACCATCGCTGCACGAGCCGCATCTTTGATTACCTTCAGCCTCAACCAAGGTGATATTCGCGCCTTTATCAGCTAGGTGATACGCCAGCGAAGTGCCCACGATGCCGGCACTGATGACAACGACTCGTTTGCCCAGAGCATTTCTCATATCAACCTTTATTCTGTCGACCTGAAGGCGGTTCATTGTCTGCCACTGGTCGATTTCTGCTTGTCGTAACGGGCAGCAGTTGTCGTCCAGAAAGCAGATGTAGATTTGTCTGAAGTTGCGAAATAGCTGACAAAATCATCGTGTTAAAACGCCGCCTGAAATGGCAGCAAGATAAGCGCGTGAGTGTTGTTGGCACTGGAGGGTTCCGAAAATTCGTTCAGCTACTACGGCAAGCGTCATCAACGACTATAGTCATTGGTGAGCCAGAGCGAATCTGACCATTCCCCTGCCAACTTGGCCTAATCCAATTCCGCGAGTACACGGCGGATCTTCTTGTGTTCCTTGATGCGGAACGTGAACGTTTCGCTGCCGAAATCACTCAGGCTCAGGCTGAGATCGAGGCAGCGTTGTCTTTTTTTGAACCCCTTGATGGTGGATGGAGTTATCCCGCCGGGCACGTCGCATCCCACTGAGCACGTCCCAACAACCCATCTATCAAGGTTCAAGCAATGAATACTTTAGAGTTCGATGATGCACAAAAAACCAATGGCGACCTGGTTCAGGGTCCGCTGCCGGCCGGCACTGTCGCGCCCGACTTCACTCTTCACGCAACCCCTGATCAACAGTTGTCGCTGCGTGAGCTAAAGGGAAATCCCGTGATATTGGCGTTTTATCCCGCTGACTGGACTTCGGTGTGTGGTGACCAACTGACCTTGTACAACCAGTTGCTACCCACATTCAGAGAATACGGTGCGGCGCTACTGGGTATCTCGGTTGACAGCGCCTGGTGTCATCAGGCCTTTGCCAAAGATCGGAATTTTCACTTCAGCCTGCTGGCCGATTTCGAGCCCAAAGGGGCGGTGGCACGACAGTATGGAGCGTACGAATCCCAGCTCGGAGTTTGTAAGAGGGCACTGTTCGTGATTGACAAGGAGGGGGTGGTCGCCTGGAGCTATGTCTCACCAATGGCAATCAACCCTGGGGCGGACGGCATTCTGGATGCGCTGGATGCTCTGGTGAATTCGCCACAAGGCACGCCAATCAAAAATTAACAGGTGATTACATGGCCACTCTCAAAGTCCCGGTAAGTGCCAACGACCATCGTCAGGGAAGTGCGCATGCCAAGGTCACCTTGGTGGAATTTGGCGACTATGAATGTCCCTATTGCGGTGAAGCGTATTGGATGGTCAAGAATCTGCAGCAGCATTTTCGCGATGATTTGCTGTTCGTGTTCCGTAACTTTCCTCTGACCACCGCTCACCCGCATGCGCTGGGTGCAGCGGTCACCGCGGAGTATGCCGGGAGTCGAGGGTTCTTCTGGGAGGCTCACGACGAATTGTATGAAAATCAGGATCGATTGGGTCTGCCGCTGTATCGCGCCATTGTTCTCAAACACGGCCTTTCCAGGGAGGAATTCGATCTTGCAATGCAAGAGGATACTTACATTCCCAAAATACAAGCCGATTTCAATGGCGGTGTACGCAGCGGCGTGAATGGCACCCCAGCGTTTTACATTGACGGGCTTCGCTATGACGGAGTTCCAGAGTTCATCGGGATGAGTCAGATGATTGAGCTTTTGTTAGTGCGTGGACGAAATCGCTAGAGAACCAAATCGGCTTGGCATCACCCACATCGGAGCCGAGGAAAAACCAACGTTAGCTTCCTTTTACATTAAAGAGGTGGACACGGAGCCGGCAACTAATGAAATCTTTGAAGTATTATGAAGAAAATCGACACGCCACATGGTTGGAGTTGTTTTTTGACCTGACTTTCGTTGTTACGATAGGCCAGGTTACGCACACTCTCGGACATGTTCATGAAGGCCACTTTGAACATAAGCAACTATGGACATTCTTACTGCTTTTTGTACCGTTGTGGTGGATCTGGTCCAGTCACACGATTTACTCCAACAGGTTTGATACAGACAGCAATCTTCACCGTTTGGCAACATTATTCATAATGCTCCTGCTCATTGTGCTGTCGGCACGGATCGGGGAAGACCTGGAAGTGAACTACCCGCTTATTATTGCTTGCTATTTTGGTATACGTGCGATCATCAGTGTTATGTATATTTCGTCCATTAGTAAACTCGATTCTCGCGGCGAACTTTCCTCAAGGCTCGGCTTCGCCCTATTAGTTAGCGCAGTTATTAGCCTTTCATCCGTTATTTTTGACCCGCCCTTGCGTTACCTTGTTGCTTATATTGGGATTGTTCTTGATATTCTGTTTCCTGTATTTTTCTGGACTAAATTAAAACCGTTGCCAGCACACACAGAGCACTTGGTTGAGCGCATAGGCCTACTCACCCTAATCTTATTGGGGGAGTCAATTATTAGCCTTTCCGGAGGCTTATCTAACATTCAATGGGGTTATTACAATGTGATGGCGGCCATCACCGGATTCATCATGATTTGCAGTATCTGGTGGATCTATTTTGATAGTTTTTACTTATTGAACAAACATCAAAGCAGTATGAGTGGGCACGCCTTGATCTACTCGCACCTTTTTCTTTTTATGGGGCTGGCACTCCTGGCAAATTTGATCAGGCATGCGATCCTGAATGACATTGCGATGCGCGATTTCCAGATTATGTCGATCACCGGCATGGTCTTGTTTTTCCTGGGGAAGCAATATGGCTATTTCATAGCTGTGAGTCGAATAAGGAAATACATACTGCAAAACACCTTGATCGTGTTTTCTTTAGGTGGGTTAGTTATATTTCTACCGCGTGTCGAGTACATATTGGTCGGCTTGACAGTCACCATGATCTGTTATGTTCTCCTGAATTTCAGATATCGTTGAGTCTTGATTATCAGGCCACAGCTCGGGAAAAGTGATCACGCGGCTGGTATGCGGTTTGCGCGCTGCCTACTACGTCATTCTCAGTGTCCAAGCGACATGCGACGCTACCCTTGGTCTCTTTGGGTTTGTAATCCTGGTGTCGTCGACCATAGTTAATTGCCGGATGCCCCTTTTAGCTATTGCGACCAGATAGCACCAGCCGCATCGTAACAACAGGAGCCACGTCATGGTCAAAGTAGCGTTGTTCGTTCGTCTGGAAGCAAAACCTGGGAAAGAGAAAGAGGTGGAGCGCTTTCTCTTGAGCGGCCTTCCTTTAGTGGAGGAGCCAGCCACTACAGCCTGGTTTGGAATCCGCTTGGGGCCGTCTACCTTTGGCATCTTTGACGCATTCCCGGATGAAGCGGGCCGGCAGGCTCATCTTTCGGGCAAGGTCGCGGCGGCGCTTATGGCAAACGCTGCCGAGCTGTTTGCCGAACCGCCATCAATCGAGAAGGTTGACGTCCTTGCGGCCAAGCTGCCCGGTTAAGCAAATCCAACAGGAAGTTCCATTCAGTTCGGGGAGGCTCACGATGGCTTCGTCAAGTGAGCATCCGTCGGCGTAGCAGTGACCGATCCTCAATGCGCTGCCGGACGCGGCTGCACTCCGAACTGCGCAACGATGTGCGTACCCAATTCCTCAATAACCTCCGCCGCAGGGCGCTTGCCATATTTGAGATTGAGAATGACGTGGTCCACGCCGATTTCCTCAAGCGACTCCAGCAAAAACCGTAGATGGTAACGTCCAAGTTTGAACCCCAAATGGATACGTGTGGGTGGCGTGGACGGATTCTCATCGAGATCGATGTACAGCGACTGAGTAAAGGGCTTGTACACAGAGCCACATTGCCTGGTGACCTCCAGCCGCCAATCTTCCACGACCAGCCGCTGCATATTCGGTATGCGTGGATAGTTGATCCATCCGTTGCTCTCACGCGCGATCCAATCCAGTGACTGGCGACTGTTGCCGGTCACGAGCATTGGAATGAATTGGGTGGTAGGTTTCGGAATCAGGTCTGCGCCTTGCATTTCACCAGTGCTCCAGTGGATGGGCTCGAAGCTGGTGCTGTGGGCGCGGCGAATCACTTCGTAGTGTTCTCGAAAGATCTCTCCACGCCTTTCGGGATCGACGCCAAACGCCGAAAACTCCACTGGCCGATCTCCCGAAGCAACCCCCAGAATCAAGCGACCAGTGCTCAACTGATCGACGCTGGCTGACGCCTTGGCCGTGTGCAGGGGATGGTGCAGCGGGATGGCGATGGAGGCGGTGCCAAGTGCAATCTCCGAGGTATGGGCGGCCATATAACCCAAGTAAACCCAGGGGTCGAAGACTTGGCCGACATCGCCGAAGCCAGGGTCGCGAAGCGGCACGTCGCGAAACCAGAGCGCGCAGAAGCCCAGCATCTCGGCTTGTTTAGCCAGTATGACCTGGTTGAGCATGCTCGGAGTGTCCCCGTCGAACGCCTCCATGGGAAAGAATAATCCTAGGCTCAAATGCCCCTGAGTGAAGGTTCGGCTGAACCCTCGATGCTGCTGGTAAGGAATCGTGCTCGGCCGATACATACGGATTGACCTCACGGCAGAACGTGACAGCGCCCCCGTTTCCAGAGGTGCTGCGGCATCGGTCGCTTTTGAACGACAGGTGGGGGGACTGGGTCTGGCTTTTACCCGTTGCGCCGTACTGCTGGTCGTGTGGACCGGATTCAGGGGGCAGTTGCTGGCGATAGGCGCGGGTCGGTCCGGGTGGGTGTTAAGTGGACGTTCAAAGGAAGTCAGATCTCTCGGCTCTATACCACCAGATAGGCAAGGTGTTCGAGGAATCATTCTATAAGCGTAGGCGGTTTTGCAGCTCTCCGCCATATTCTTACAATCAAGCCGCTGCCGGGCGAAAGTCGCGTATCGAAGGCAGTTATCGGTCGTTTCCTGCCATTCCAGAACGGCCGCTATTAGGCAACAGCGGTCGCTTGCCGATGCCCGCTTCTGGCCGATTGCTGCCTGCCGTGAAGGGCTGCACCGGCCCGAAGCTGACGGACGGCTTGGCTCGGGTTCAGAACGGGCAAGCCGGTTTCTCACCCAACCGCTCTACCAACCTTACGAGATAACCGTCGGGATCCTGGACGATGAATTCGCGCTGGCCTATTTCTACATTGTCAGCCCGATACCAAGTGTCTTTGCATTCTCGATAGAGTGGACATCCAGACTCATCAAGTTTCTGGATGATGGGTGCGACAGCCTCAACGTCAATCTGTAAGTTGATGCCTCTTCCAAACGGCTTGGCCAACGGCGCAGTCAGCCATTGACCCGCGTCGGAATCAATCTGCTCAAGCATTACCTGAGCACCATTCAAATCAAGATATGCAAATCCATCTTCCGGGCGTTGATAAGCGACTTTGAACCCCAGACGAAAAACCCAGAATGCCAGGCTGCTATCCAGGTTGGTGACCATTAACTCCGGAACCAGTTTGTTACGTTCGAACATGAGATGACTTCCGTTTCAAATGGCTCGTTTTGCGGACGGGCAGGTTCTGCACTGATGGCTTCGATACCACGACGGGATCGTGGCGATGATGCACGCTCGGTTGGGAATTATCGAGTCGCGTTGACCGGACGCTGCCCGACGCGAACGGCGGATAAAGATGAATGTCTGTCTCTTTCGTTTAGCCCAACCTCACACCAGCGCATCATCCTGATGTGACAGCGGCTGCACCGCCAGGTGTGGCGTTTCGCCGAAGAACTCGATCAGCAGTTCAGTGAGCACACGAATTTTGCGCGCAGGGTGCGGACCCGGCGGACGGATGATGTAGGCACCGGCCGGAGGGGGAGGATGGTTTGTCATGATCGGCACCAATGCGCCGGATGCCACGTATTCATGGGTGAGGCAATCGGGCAGGTAGGCGACACCCAGGCCTGCGGTCGCGGCGGCGACCAGGGCGATGCCGTTGTCGGCTTTGAAGCGGCCTTGCGGACGAACCGTGATGACTTTGTCGCCATCCATGAATTGCCAAGCTTCGGTGCCCTGCATGAGGGCCTGATGGGCAATCAGTTCATCCGGCGTGTGGGGTTCGCCGTGCGCGTTGATGTATGCGGGACTCGCGACGAGCTTGGCGTAGACCGGGCCAATCCGTCTGGCGATTAGATTGGAGTCCTGCATATAGCCCACCCGGATGGCGCAATCGTAGCCCTCGGCAATGAGGTCAACGAAGCGATCGCTGTAACAGGTCTGGATGTGCAGCTGCGGATGCCGACGCGCCATTTCTGCCAGCATCGGGGCGAAGTGACTCTGGCCGAACGACAGCGGCACGGCCACGCGCAAGCGGCCGCGGAGGGCGCCGGCGGGCAGGATCGTTTCCTTGGCGATGTCGATCTCGGTGCAAACCCTGGCGGCGTAGTCCCGGAACGTCGCACCGGCCTCGGTAAGCGCCGCCCCGCGAGTGGAGCGTGCCAGCAATTGCACACCCAATTCGGTTTCAAGCCGAGCCAGGCGGCGGCTGACGATCGATTTTGACACGCCAAGACGCAGAGCCGCCTGCGAAATGCCCCCGGCATCAGCCACTTCCACGAAGGTCTGCAGTTCTTCGATATCCACGCTTGCGTTCCTCTTTTCGCGACACAGCACGTCGCGCAATGCTACTACTGCGGCAAACATGGGAACAGCACAATGGATTTTCCGAGCATGGCGTCATTCGCACGTGTCCCGGAACCCATCACCCGCACAGGCTCCGGCCTGATTCACAAACGTGCGTCACCCATGAAAAGGATTTGCCAATGGCAAGCGAGACTCTCCGCAACCCCCATACCGATCAGCTACTGACCCCGGAAAACTCGGCGTTGATCATCATCGATTATCAGCCTGTTCAGGTTTCTTCGATCCGCTCGATGCCGCGTGATGAACTCGTCTTCAACATAACCAGCGTTGCGAAGGCGGCGGTCAACTACAACCTTCCGATCATTCACTCGACAGTCAATGTCGCGACCGGCCGCAACAAGCCGCCGATCCAGGAGTTGCAAAAGGTGCTCGGCCATCTTCCGACCTACGACCGCACATCGATCAACAGTTGGGAGGACACGCAATTCAAGCAGGCAGTCAAGGCGCTCGGGCGCAAGAAGCTGATCATGACTGCACTCTGGACCGAAGCGTGCCTGACATTCCCGGTGCTCGACGCGATCCAGGAAGGTTATGACGTTTATGTGCCAGTCGATGCGGTCGGCGGCACATCGCTCGCCGCGCACGAGGCGGCGTTGCGCAGAATGGAACAGGCGGGCGCGAAGCTCATCAGCCGGGTGCAAATGTACTGCGAACTACAGCGCGACTGGGCGCGAGAAGTGACCGTACCGGGCTTTCTGGGCGTATTCGAGAACTTCGACGGGTTCAACGCTGAAAAAGCGCTGGAAGAGGCGGACAAGAAGGCCTGATTAGCGGGCAGGGGATGAAGGTGTCGCTCGCGAAAGCGGGCGCCACCTTATTTTTTCCTGCTGCAAACGACTGCTTTTGTGCAGACCCTGCCGCCGATTCAGTACCTTGGATGCGTCATGACCCTGTCAGATATCAACATGTGAATACTGGACAGTCGTGTCGCTTACTCATGAATCAGGAAGAGGCTTCACCAAAACCAATACGGCAAAAACTTCGGCGTGGGTTCGATCATGAGTTCCAGGTGGTAGGTGATCGGGTTGAAGAAAAACATATCCAGTATCAGAAATGCCGATACGCCAATCGACAGCGTCATGAACTCCCGATAGGGATGCTCGGAGAAGTACTGGTGTTTGCCATGGTAGAAGCTCAGCAGCGCAGACAATCCCAAGGCTACGCCCAGGTAGTTGGGCTGTAACGAAACATCGGCGAAGTTGTTGTAGACCAGCACCGCCACCAGCATTCCCAACCCCAGCATGGGCAACTTCAGGCAGAAGTTCAGCAGGCCGTTTTTGGCGCGGATCAAGGCGGCTTCCTTGCTGACGAAGAGGTAAGCGGCCAGCAGCGAAATGGCCGGGGTGATTGCGAGGATGTAGCGCGCTTTCTTCGAACTGGGAATAGTGAACAGCACCAGCAGCACCAACAGCCACCCGCTCAGATACAGCAGCAGGTCGATGTCTTTATCGCGGGTCGAGCGGAAGAACAGTTTGTACTTCTTGAGAATTACATTAATGGCGTAAAACACCGTGATGCCGTAGGTAAACAGGCCTGCGGAGAAGTAGAAGTAATAGCGTGGCGCGTGGTCGGAACCGAAGCGTGCGATGCCTTGCATGTTCAGCACTTCCTCGAGGAACGCTTGCCCACCTTGCAAGTAGGCGGCCCATGCCAGCAGCGCAACCCCAACAGCCAGAATCACGCCCGAGAGCAATGAAAACAGCAGCAACATGCGCCACTGCCGGCTTAGCAAGTAATAAGCGCCAATGACAGTCGCAGGCCCGATCAAGCCAATTGGCCCCCGAAAGGCGAAACCCAGTGCCAACCCGAGGTACAGCAATGCAAGGCGACGCGGGTCCTTTTTTATATCGGCCGCATAGGCAAAGTAGAAGCACATCACCGTTAACAGCGCCGGATAGATATCCAGTGCCAGCGAGTTGACGCCGTCAAGAAAAGCCCAGGTGAGCAGGCTGAAAAGAACGCCATACGCGCCCCATTTTTTGCTGTGCAACGCGCCCAGCCGATAAATGAATACCAGCATCAGCGAAGCGACCACGCAGGACGGAAAACCCATGGAAAGAATGGACACCCGGCCGAACGGCATGGAAACCAGGTAGACCAACAGGGTATTGAGAACCGTATAGTCGGGATAAGGCTTGAGGTCGTCGGCAATCGGGAACAGTGTGATGCCGTGCAGCAACATGTACTCGGCAAAGTCGACAAAACGTGTTGTGTAGTTGAGGACAGCGGGTTTGTACTGCAATGCCATGAACACGGCCAGTGTCATGAAAAAAATGCTCAGGCATGGATTTCTTGTAATCAGTCCCGTCAACATTCCAGCCCGCGAAGTGCGCCCTACAACAAGCGGGGCATCATATCGATCCATCGTTAACCCTTTGGTGACGTTGTTCTTTTGACCGCAGTCCTGACAGTCCGGTGATGCCTGCATTGAACTTGTGTGTAGCGCGAGATTGACGTTGAGCCTGGCCCGCGGCGAGGACTATTCAACCATGACGGCCCTAAACACACCCTGAACAAACCAATTGAAGTCAACAGGAACACCGTATTAACGAAGAGTGTCGAGCCGGGCTTTGTGCATTTCTACGATGGATTATTGCCAGCGATGCAAGGCCAGCTAAATGACGCGACCTTTCTTCGACGGCGAATGATCGGCCGGCCCGGTTCTGGCGGTTTGCAGCAACCGGGCGAACGCCGCTTTGTCTATTGGTCGACTCATGAAATAACCCTGCACCTCATTGCATTGATCCTTGCCGAGAATCTCCAGTTGCTCCTCGGTTTCCACGCCTTCGGCGGTGACGGTCAGGCCCATGGCTTTGCCCAGACCGATGATCGCCTGAACCACGGCGCGATCGTTGGCGCCGTTGCTGATCGAGGCGATGAAGCGTTTGTCGATCTTGATCCCGTCGAACGGGTAGGCGCGCAGGTAGCCGAGGGACGAATAGCCGGTGCCGAAGTCGTCCATGTTCAGCCGCACCCCGAGTTGCTTCAGCGCATTCATCGTGGCCAGCGCACCGTCGGTGTCGACGAGCATCACGTTTTCGGTGATTTCCAGTTCCAGGCGACTGGCCGGGAAACGGGTCTGGATCAGCGCTTCGCGCACGTCTTCGACGACATCGCTGAGGGCAAATTGCGCCGGGGACAGATTGACCGAAAGCAGAATGTCCGACGGCCAGCTCAGTGCGGTTTCACAGGCTTCACGCAATACCCAGCGCCCCAGCGCCACGATCAGGTCGGTCTGTTCCGCCAGGCCGATGAACACGTCCGGCCCCAGTAGGCCCTTGGTCGGGTGTTGCCAGCGCACCAGCGCCTCGACCGAGACGATGTGCTTGCCGTCGACGGTGTAGCGCGGCTGGTAATGCAGGATGAATTCATCGTTTTTCAGCGCACCGCGCAGATCGCTTTCCATTTGCCGGCGGGTCTGGATCTGGTCGTTCATGTGCGCTTCGAAATAACACCAGGTGTTCTTGCCCTCGGACTTGGCCTGATACAGCGCGATGTCGGCGCAACGGATCAACTCGCTGGGCACGAAGCCCTGACGGCGGCTCAGGGCGATGCCGATGCTGGCGCCGACGTGCAGCGGGTGATGCTCGAAGACCATCGGCTGATGCAGGCTCTCGACCAGCCGGGTACAAAAGCGGTCAACCTCCTGCCGAGTGTCCATACCATTGAGCACCACGACAAATTCGTCACCGCCCAGGCGCGCGACGATGTCGTGCTCACGGGTGCATTCGCGCAGACGACTGGCGACTTCCTGCAACACCGCATCACCGGCCGGATGGCCGAGCGAGTCGTTGATCGGCTTGAAGTTGTCCAGATCGATCACCAGCAACGACAGTGGCGGGGCATGTTCTTTGAGCAGCAGCGCGTCATCCAGATAACGCGACAACTGATTGCGATTGGGCAGGCCGGTGAGGGCGTCGTGCATGGACAGGTGCTGGATCTGCGCATGGGCGGCGACTTCGTCGGTGATGTCACTGGCGGTGCCGCGATAGCCGACCACGCTTTGTTTCTCGATGATCGGCCGCGCTGAGAGCCGACAGTGGCGTTGCTGCCCGGCGTGATCGCGGTAGGTGCAGCGCAGGTCGCTGGCATTGCTGTCTTCGGTGAGTTTTTTCAGCCACAGCTCCAGCGGCGTGGTATCGCAGGACACCAGTTGCCCGATGCCTTGCCCCAGCCACTCGGTTTGCGGGTAACCGGTCACCTCGCTGAAGCGCGCCGAGAGATAGGTCAGGCGCAGTTGATTGTCGACCTCCCAGATCCAGTCCGATGCGGCTTCGGCCACGGCGCGAAAGCGTTCTTCACTGGCTTCCAGCGCGTGGTTGGCCGCCTCCAGCGCCTGATTCGAGGTCTTCAACGTGCTGAAACTCTGATCGACGTAGGTCGACGATCGCACGGCGTGACGCAGGAAATAGGCGGTCAACAGCATCAGCACGGCCAGCACGCCGCCAAGCGTTGGCAGCAATGACCACAACAATTGCTGCCCGGGGCGCTTCAGATCTGCCGTCAAGCTGAAACCGGTACTGTCCAGCGGCACGCGTGGTTGCTCCCCGCTGAGCTGTTCATCCGGCATCAGAGTCAGGTTGTTCAGGCCATAGGCCACGCCAAGCGCTTGCAGTTTGGCCGGTGTCAGCTTGTCGACGAATACCAGCACCGACGTCTGTTGCGGATCGCCCACCGAGCGCTCATCGTTGGGCAGAATGGCCGCCGCCGTGACCAGCGCCGGCCAGCCGTCGAACAGCGAGTAGGTGCTGACAGGCACAGTCAGCTCGGACTGGTTTTGCACCTGATCAATCAACGACGCGGCAGGCGCCGCGAGCCAGTGCGCGATGTCCGCGTCTTCCTGCTGTCCCTGCACCACGGCGTATTTGGTGCGCTGCCGATCCAGCACGAACACGCCGTCATAACCGTCAGTGGTGAACAGGGTCTTGCCGATGTTCTGTTGGGTATACGCCCAGTCGGTATCGACCTGGGTGTGCAGGTGCTCATAGGCGGTGGTCCAGTCAGCGTAACTGGTGATGTAGCTCTTTGAGGTGCTGATGCGGTTTTCCAGGGCGCGGGCCATGTAGAAACGGTTCTGCTCGACATCCTCGCGATCCAGGCGAGCGGCAATGCCGAGCAGGGTGCCGATAGCGGCAATCACCCCGACGATAAACAGCGTGCCTACCGCGAACGCCAGGCGGCGGGTGATTGCGCTTTGCTGAGGCGGAACAGGCGCAGCGGGAGCGAAGACATCCATATGTTCGTCCTTGATTCTCTGTCTGAATCATCTGGAACAGCGGCCCGCGTGCAATGTTCAATGTGTTTGCCGGGCTTGCACCGAGGCGGATTTCTCAAGCGTAGTGAATGCGCGGGGATTTTGCCTTGAGACTGCGACGGGCATGCGATGGCCGGGAACGATCAGTGCTCAGTGCGAAGAAACATACGGGGAGGGCGTGGCGGACTGGGGCAGGGCATACGTGGCTTTCATCCACGCAATTTCGGCCAGCGGCGTGCGCCCGAAGAAACGCTTGAACTCGCGGCTGAACTGCGAGGCGCTTTCATAACCGACGTTGAACGCCGCCGTCGCGGCCGGTATGGCGCCACGCAGCATCAGCAAACGCGCCTGATGCAGGCGCGTGGCTTTGAGGTATTGCATCGGCGATGAGTCGGTGACGTTGCGAAAATGCACATGGAAGCTCGGTACGCTCATCCCGGCTTCCTCGGCGAGGGACTCGACATCCAGGCGTTGCTCATAGCTGCTGTGAATCCGCCGGATCGCCCGGCTGACCTTGCCGAAATGCCCTTGCTGCTGGAGCGCCGCACGCATCGAACCGCCCTGGGCACCGGTCAGGATCCGGTAGTAGATCTCCCGAACCAGTGCCGGTCCGAGGATCTGCGCGTCGCCCGGATCGCTCATCGCTTCGAGCAAACGCAGGGTCGAGGCGCGCAATGGATCATCCATCGGCGAGGCGTACATGCCCTTTGGCGAAGCGTCGCTGGGGCCGAACACCTCGTCGACCTGCAGCATCAACTCGCTGGCCAATTGCAGGTCGAGGCGCATATACACCGCCAGCATCGGCTCAGCCGCACTGGCCTCGGTTTCCATGGTGAACGGCACCGGCACCGACACCACCAGATAATGCTGTGCGTCATAGACGTAGACGTCATCGCCCAGATAGCCGCGCTTGCGCCCCTGACAGAGAATCACGATGCCCGGCTCATACAGCACCGGGGTGTTGCTCAGCGGCCGATTCGAGCGCAGAAAACGCACGTCCTCCAGCGCACTGAGGTTGTAACCCTCCAGCGGCGCGAGCTGTTCAAGCAACTGCACCATGCGCGCGGTATACGGATCGGATGGACTCATGGGCATTGATCTCTGTGCCGGGACTCAGCCATCGGTGGAGCGGGTCAGGGTTTCCCATTGCTCGATGTCGCTGAGGCTGCGTTGCAGTTTATCGCGCACCAGATTCAGCGCATCGCTGCCCAATAGCAAGTGTGCGGGTGGTGCGGCGCTGGCGATCAGTTGCAGCATGGCCTGCGCCGCCTTGCGCGGATCGCCCAACTGCTTGCCGCTTTTCTCTTCACGGGCCTTGCGCACGGGGTCGAAGCTGGCGTCATAGTCGGCAATGCTGCGCGCCGTGCGCTGCATCGAACGCCCGGCCCAATCGGTACGAAACGAGCCTGGTGCCACCGCCGTGACAAAAATGTTGAACGGCCGTAGTTCCTTGCTCAGCGTATCGGAGAGCCCTTCGAGGGCAAACTTGCTCGAGCAGTAATAGGCAATGCCGGGCATGGTGATGGTGCCGCCCATCGAGGTGATATTCAGAATGTGTCCGGCGCGCCGTTGCCGGAAGTACGGCACGAACGCCTTGATCATCGCTGCCGCGCCAAACACGTTGACGTCGAACTGACGCCGCATCTGCGCCAGCGGTGACTCCTCGAAAATGCCCTCATGTCCGTAACCGGCGTTGTTCACCAGCACATCGACCGGACCCAGTGTGGCGTCGACGTCGGCGATCACCTCGTCGATGCGTTCGAAATCGGTGACGTCGAGCAACACCCCGTGTGCCCGATCTTCTGACAGGGCTTCGAATGACTTCAGGTCGGCGCCATTGCGCACGGTACCGATCACCCGGTGACCGGCGTTGAGCGCTTCCTGCGCGAGCGCGCTGCCAAAGCCGCTGCTGACACCGGTGATAAACAGGGTTTTGCTGCTGTGCATGGCAATCTCCGACGGATAAGTGAGAGGCCATGGTAGGCAGCTCGGGGCGAGAGGGGTATGCCGGTTTGTCTGCGAGGATTGCCTGTTCCTATTGGCAGGCCTGTGAAGCGCTCTGAAACGTGAGGCTGATGCGGCACGCCTTCCGGATCAGGAGCCATTCCGGAGCAACTGCCCCAGCGCTTCCAGCTCAGCTTTCTCTACGTCCGACACCAGCACGAAACGCATATGGCCGGCCTGCCACGACACCACATTGAAGCCGCGCAAGCTTTGGCTTTGCACGGCTTTATCAGCCTCGCTCGTGGGCAGGATGAACACGTTGATGATGTGCTTGGCATGCCCATAGCTCAGGGCCGCGGTGGTCTGGTGCTGCAGATAATCCAGGCGCCCGCCGAGCAGCGGAAAGCCCTGCGCCGAGTAGTCGAACACCGGGGGGGAGAAGTCGAGTTTGCCGGTGAACCAGGGCTTGACGGTGTGGCGGTCGGAGGACACCACGTCGTTCAGGTGTTCGCCCATCAACGAGCGCACGTGGCTGGACACGGCCTCGTCGATCAAGGGTTGCTCGCTGACCGGAGTGGCGACATACAGCACCATCGCCAGAGCCAGCGCTGCGGCGGAAAACCCCGGGGCCAGCCATTTTTGCCAGCGCTGGATCAACCCCGGCGCAGGTTTTTCGGCGGCGAGCATGCTGGCCGCCAGTGAGGCGGGGGCGCGGTAATAGGGGGCATGGCGCTGCACGCTGACCTTGAGCAACTTCGCTTGCTCGTGCAGCCGCGCGCACTCGGTGCAGGCGATCAGGTGCGCGGCCACCTGCGCAGTCGTCGCCGGATCCAGCTCCTGATCCAGATAGCCGTGCAGTCGGGTCTGGCAAACCTTGCAGTCGAGTTCATTCATGATCGTGCAACTTCAGCAGTTCGAGCTTGAGCAGGGCCCGTGCCCGGGCCAGCCTGGACATCACGGTGCCGATGGGAATATCGACCACCAGGGCGATGTCCTTGTAGGGCAGGTCTTCGAGTTCCTTGAGCACGATCACCTCGCGAAACACCGGCGGCAGGGCGCACAGCGCTTGTTGCAACAGCGCGGCATTTTCCGTGTGAATGGCCAGCAATTCCGGGGTCTGGCCATGGCTCAGGGGGCCGTCGTCAGCAGCCATATCGTCATCGATGGCGACCCAATGGCGTCCGGCCGAGGCTTTGAGCCAGGTGTAGCTTTCGTTGCGTACGATGGTCAGAAACCACGCCTTGGCATTGCCATCGGCGAAACGCTGCAAAAACCGGAAGGCGCGCAGGGCGCTTTCCTGCACCACATCGCGCGCAGCGCTGTCGTTGCCGGTGAGCCAGCGCGCAAGGTTGTAGGCCGCGTCCAGATGGGGCGCAATCAGTTCCTCAAATCGCTTCATGGTCGGTTCCGCACCGTCACCCCCCTATAACCGTGCTGCGGCAGGTTTTATTCGCGCAAAAAGATTTATTTTTTGCCGTGGAATAAAGCCTCGCGCCGTCAGGTTTACCTCGTGTCAGCTACCTCACTGTAGTTCGCCCGCGAGGACACACCGATGGACATTCAAGCAAAACATCCACAGCGCACCGATGGCCCGCTCAACCCGGACCGGCGAACCCTGCTCAAATGCTCGGCGTGGGCCGGGGCCGGGGTCCTCTGGGCCTTGAGCGGCGGCATTCCCAAAGCCTTTGCGCTGGACGAAGCGGGCAACGTCAGCGACCCTAAGGCGCTGGCCAGCACCTTTCACTTCGTGCAGATCAGCGACTCGCACATCGGCTTCAACAAGGAGGCCAACCCGGAGCCGGTCAAGACCCTGCAGGTGGCGATCGACAAGGTCATCGCGCTGCCCAAACGGCCGTCGCTGATCCTGCACACCGGCGACATCACTCACCTGTCCAAGCCCGAGGAGTTCGACACCGCCGCGCAGTTGCTCAAGGGCCTGCCATCCGCCGTGCATTACATACCCGGTGAGCACGACACCCTCGACGAGGGCGGCGGCAAGCTTTATCTGGAGCGCTACGGCAAGGGCACCAAAGGCAACGGCTGGTACAGCTTCGATGACCATGGCGTGCACTTCATTGCGCTGATCAATGTGTTCAATTTCCAGGCCGGCCACGAAGCCACCCTCGGCGCCGAGCAACTGGCCTGGCTGGCGGATGACTTGCGTGCGGTTTCCACCAGTACGCCGATCGTGGTGTTCACGCATATTCCGCTGTGGACGATTTATCAGCCGTGGGGCTGGGGTACCGAGGACGGTGATCAGGCCATTGCGATGCTGCGCAAGTACGGTTCGGTGACTGTACTGAACGGGCACATTCATCAGGTGATCCAGAAAGTCGAAGGCAATATCACCTTTCACACCGCCCGTGGCACGGCCTATCCGCAGCCGGCACCGGGCGCGGCACCGTCGCCGGGGCCGATGACGGTGGCGGCCGATCAATTGCGCAATTACCTGGGGATCACCGACGTGCGCGCGACTCAGGGCGATCATCCGCTGGCACTGATTGATTCGACACTGGTGTGACGGAGGGCGAACCGATGAAAACGCGACTGTTGGCGCTGATGGGCCTGTTGCTGGCGATGCCGCTGTGGGCCGCCGAGGTGAAGATCGATATCAAGGAATTCATGTTCGCCCCCAAAGACCTGACCGTGGCCGTCGGCACCAAGGTGACGTGGGTCAATGACGATCAGATTCCGCACACGGTGGCAGAAACCCACAAGGTGTTTCGCTCGGGGGCGCTGGACACCAATGACAGCTTTTCCTGGGTGTTCGATACGCCGGGGGCGTTTGAATATTTTTGTGTGTTGCATCCGCAGATGATCGGCAAGGTGGTGGTGACGCAGTGATGCATACCGCAAGGGTGCGGTTGAGGCGAGTGTTACTCAGCTACCAATCTGCACCTTTGCGGGGCTCGCCATGGGCCATCGGGTAGCACTACTCAAGTTTCGAGCTGCAGGATCTGATCGCTGTTGTTTTCTTAAATCATTCAAATCAAGCGCTTGGCACGGTGCGGAGAAATCTGGCATGCATCGTGCTTTTTTTGTATCCGTGGATAATTGGATACAAAAAGACAAAAGGTGCTGCCATGCAATTCGCTCCCGCCTACGACCAGCGTCAACCGATGACCGCCGAGGAAGAGGCCTACAACTTTCTGTTGGAAGGCATTTGCGGTGGTCGTTATCGCAAGGGCGACCGGTTGATCGCCGAGGACATCGCCAGTGAAATCGGCATGAGCCGCATGCCGGTGCGCGAAGCCTTTCGCCGCCTCGATGCGCAGGGTCTGGTGACGCTGCGGCCTAATCGTGGCGCGGTGGTCAGCGGTCTGGATGTCGAGCAAATGCACGAAGTGTTCGAGATGCGCAGTGCGCTGGAGGGGTTGGCGATTCGCATCGCCGTGCCCAAGATCAGCGAGCGTCAGTTGACCGCGCTGGAGCGGCTGCTCGATGAAATGGACGACTACCGCGAGGAGAGTGCGGCGTGGGTCAGCCGCCATCGCAAGTTCCATGAGTACCTGTGCAGCCTCAGCGACCGCCCACGGCTGCTCAAGCAGATCGGCGCCCTCTACTCATTGATCGAAGCCCCCATGCGCCTTTGGCTGCAGCACATCGAAAAGCCCCTGAGTGCGCGCCAGGAACACCAGATGATCCTCGATGCGATTCGCGCCGGCGATGCCAGCAAGGCCGAAGCCGTGGTGCGCGAGCACATCGAAGGCACGGTCCCCGAACTGATCAAATTTTTGCAATCGGAAAAATAACCACAGAGCGGAACACGAGTCCGCCGATGTTTTGACTTTGAGTACTGCCCCGTTACTAACCGAACTGGAGTGTCTGGTCATGCATACGTCTCGCCTGTTACTGGCTGCAATATCCCTCGGACTCTGTACGCAGTGGGCGCTTGCCGCACCCACGGTGCCGGAGCGTCTGGTCAAGGTCGACAAACTGACCTATTGCTCGGGAATGGATTCACCGCCGCTGGTGTCTTTTGATGAAGCGCAAAAACCCAAAGGGCTGACCGTCGACCTCGGCCTGGAAATCGCCAAACGTCTAGGCGACAAGAAGGTCGATTGGCGGGTGATTCCATTCTCCGGATTGCTCCCGGCCTTGCTCGCCAAACAGTGCGACATGATCGTCGACCAGTTGTTCGACAAGCCCGAGCGCCGCGAGGTGATCGACATCGTCAACTACATGTATTCCAGCCAGGCGGTCGTCGTGCCCAAGGGCAATCCGAAGGCGCTCAAGACCTTGGCGGATCTGAGCGGGCACAAAATCGCGGTGCTCAACGGTTCGACTATCAAGACCTTGCTCGATACCGAAAATGAAAGCCTGAGCAAGGCCGGCAAGCCGCCGATGAAACTGGTGGTCTACAACACCGATACCGATGCCTTCCAGGCCATGCGCATCAATCAGGTCGACGCTTACGGCACCACCGTAGAAACCGCCGGCTATTACGCGGCGATGGCGCCGGACCTGTTCGAGGAAGGCGTGCCGGCCTTCAGCCGGATCCTGACCGGGCTGGGCATTCGCAAGGACGATCCACAACTGAGCGCTGCGGTGCAGCAGATCATCACCGACATGCGCAGCGACGGCAGCTACAACCAGCTCTTGAACAAGTGGCACGTCTCCAGCGACACACTCGATTGAGGTAAGCGTTGATGAACTTCAATTGGGATGTGTTCTGGCAGTACCTGTTGCAGCCAAGCGGCGTATACCTCACCGGCCTGTGGCTGACGTGCCTGATCAGTGTGCTGGCGATGCTGCTGGGCTGTGTGCTGGGGCTGGCCGCCGCATTGTTGCGCTTGTCGAAGAACCCTCTGCTGCATCTGCCGGTGCGTTTTTATGTGTGGCTGATGCGCGGCACACCGTTGCTGGTGCAGATCGTTTTCCTTTACACCGCGCTGGCGGCGGGCGGGATTTTTCGCTTCGAAGACATTGAGCTGTTCGGGCTGGTGGTGCCCGGCAACATTCAGGCGGCGATCATTGCTTTGGGCCTCAACGAAGGCGCGTACATGGCCGAGATCATCCGTGCCGGGATCGGCGCCGTGGACAAGGGCCAGTACGAGGCAGGACGCTCGCTGGGCATGACTTTCGCCAAATTGATGCGCCGTATCGTCCTGCCGCAGGCGTTTCGGGTGATCGTGCCGCCGCTGGGCAACGAGTTCAACGTGATGCTGAAAAACACCACGCTGGTCAGCGTGATCGGCGTGCAAGAGTTGTTGCTCAGTACGCAAATGGTCACCTCGGCGACCTTTCGGGTGTTCGAGCTGTACCTGGTGGTGGCGATCTATTTCCTGTTGCTTACCACGCTGTGGGGCTTCTTTCAGCGCTGGCTGGAGAACCGCTTCGGCCAGTCCGACCGACCTTCTGCGCCACCGCCGGCCTCCAGCCGGATGTTCGGTCGCAGCACTCTGAAATTGCTGAGGGGGCGTTAATCATGGCGCAGCAAAGTGACGAGCTGATCATCGAGGCGCTGAACATTCACAAGGCCTTCGGTGACCTGCAGATTCTCAAGGGCATTTCCCTGCAAGTGCGACGCGGCGAAGTGGTGGTGCTGATCGGCGCCTCGGGCTCGGGCAAAACCACGTTTATCCGCTGCATCAATCTGCTCGAAGACATTCAGGGCGGAGAGATCCGGGTCAGCGGCCGGCCCATGGGCTATCGCACCCGGGCCGACGGCAGTCTGGTGCGCGACTCGGAACGCAACATCGCTCGCCAACGCCGCGACATCGGCATGGTGTTTCAGCGCTTCAACCTGTTCCCGCACATGACCGCGCTGGAAAACATCATCGAAGCACCGATTCAGGTGTTGGGTGTGCCACGCCAGGCTGCGCTGGAGCAGGCGCACGCGTTGCTCAAACGAGTCGGGCTGGCGGACAAGGCCGGGCATTACCCGTCGATGCTTTCCGGTGGTCAGCAGCAACGGGTGGCGATCGCCCGAGCACTGGCGATGAAACCGCAGGCGATGCTGTTCGACGAACCCACCAGCGCCCTCGACCCGGAAACCGTCGGCGAGGTTCTGCAGGTGATGAAGGAGCTGGCCGAGGAGGGCATGACCATGGTCGTGGTCACCCATGAAATGGGCTTTGCCCGCGAAGTGGCTGACCGAGTGGTGGTGCTCGATCAGGGCGAACTGATCGAACAAGGCCCGCCGGAACAGATTTTCAGCCGGCCCACCCATCCCCGTACCCAGGCCTTTCTCAGCCGCGTGCTGTGAATTTCACAAGGATATTGACGATGCGTTTATCGAGCTTGTTCGCGGCGCCGCAGCCCCGACACGTTGCAGATCTTCGAGAAGACCGTCGGAAAACATCCAGCGCCTGATCACCCGCGAATGGAACCGGATCAAGTCCGGCCAATGAATTGCTGATTTGAAGAGCCTTTGCCATGTTGAAATTCTCTGCTCACGAATATCCTTATCCATCGCAACGCCAAAGCGTCTTCGCCCGTCGTGGCATGGTCGCGGCGTCTCAGCCTTTGGCCGCGCAGGCCGGCATCGAGATGCTGCAAAAGGGCGGCAACGCGATTGACGCCGCCATCGCCACGGCGGCGGCGCTGACTGTGGTCGAACCTACGGGCTGCGGCCTGGGCGGTGATGCGTTTGCGCTGGTCTGGTTCAAGGATCAGTTGCATGGCCTCAATGCCAACGGCCATGCCCCGGCGTCGCTAAGTATCGAAGCGGTCAAGGCGACCGGCCATGAACAGATGCCGCTATATGGCTGGACGCCAGTGACGGTGCCCGGTTGCCCATCGGCCTGGGCCGAGCTGTCGCATCGCTTTGGCGTGTTGCCGTTCGCCGATTTACTGCAACCGGCGATCGGTCTGGCCAGAGACGGTTTTCCGCTGTCGCCGGTGGTTGCCCATCAATGGCAGATCGCACTGGATGAGTTCAGTCCGCATCGCGATGAAGTGCTGCAGGCCTGGTTCGATACGTTCCTGATTGACGGTCGCGCGCCCAAGGCCGGGGAGCTGTTCCGTAACCCGGCGCAGGCGCGAACCCTTGAGGAGTTGGCCAGCACTCGTTGCGAGAGTTTGTATCGCGGCGCACTGGCGCAACGCCTGGATGCGCATTCGCGGGCAACGGGCGGCTATCTGCGCGCCACGGATCTGGAGCATTACCGCGCGCAATGGGTGGAACCGATTCACGTCAATTACCGTGGCGTGGATGTCTGGGAAATCCCGCCGAGCGGGCAGGGGCTGGTGGCGTTGATGGCGCTGAAGATTCTTGAAGGCTTCGACTTCGATCACCGTGACAGCCAGCAGACCTGGCACCGGCAACTGGAGGCGATGAAGCTGGCCTACAGCGACGGCCTGCACTACATCACCGATCCGCTGCACATGCGCGTGGCCGTGACCGATTTGTTGAGCGACGAGTACAGCGCCCGTCGCCGTGCACAGATCGGCGAACAGGCGCAGCCGCCGAAGCCGGGTGATCCTCACGCCAGCGGCACGGTGTATCTGGCCACGGCGGATGGGCAGGGCAATATGGTTTCGTTCATCCAGAGCAATTACCACGGTTTCGGCTCAGGCGTGGTGCTGCCGGACAGCGGTATCGCCCTGCAGAACCGCGGCCAGGAATTCAGCCTGGATCCCGAGCATGCCAACGCGTTGGCGCCGGGGAAAAAGACCTTTCACACGATCATTCCCGGCTTCCTCACCAAGGACGGTCAGGCGTTGGGCCCGTTCGGTGTGATGGGCGGCTACATGCAGCCGCAGGGCCATGTGCAGATGGTGATGAACCTGGTGGATTTCGGCTTGAACCCGCAGTCGGCATTGGACGCGCCGCGCTGGCAGTGGCTTGGCGGGATGAAGGTGGGCATCGAGCAGGGCGCTTCAAGGGATCTGGCCAATGCGTTGGCGCGTCGCGGGCATGAGGTGCAGATCGCCAGTGACCTGACGGATTACGGCAGAGGACAGATTATTCTGCGTGATCCAGTGACGGGTGTGCTGTGTGGCGGGACTGAGCCCCGGGCGGATTCGCATATCGCAGTCTGGTAGAGACGGCAGGCACTCGTCAGGTCGGGAGCACACACTTTTTCACAAAGACCTCCCGGGATCCAATCGGTGGCAGAATCTCCCTGACTTGAACGTTCAGGAGAACATCATGCTTCGTGTGTTTGAACGAAGACTCGACCCTTTCCCGCCTGACGAGGTGCCACCGCCACCCAACGGTCTGGCTAAATTTCTCTGGGCCTGCACTCGCGGCGCTCGCGGCTACATTCTGGCATTGGCGTTGCTCAGCGCTGCTGTGTCGATCTATGAAGCGTGGCTGTTTTCCTTCCTCGGCCAGGTCGTCGATCTGCTCTCGACCTGGCAGGCCGGCGGCGAAGCGGCGGTGCAGGAGAGCCGCGTGTTGTGGGGTATGGGTATCGTCATGGTCTTGAGTGTCGGGCTGGTGGCGTTGCGCACCATGGTCCAGCACCAGATTCTGGCGATTAACCTGCCGCTGCGCCTGCGCTGGGATTTCCATCGGCTGATGCTGCGGCAGAGCCTTTCGTTTTTCTCCGACGAGTTCTCCGGCCGGGTCACGACCAAGGTCATGCAGACCGCGCTCGCTGTACGCGACGTGCTGTTCACCATGATCGAGATCTTGCCGGGGATTGGCGTGTACTTCATCGCGATCATTGCCCTGGCTGGCGGTTTTGCGCTGAAGCTGATGTTGCCGTTTCTTGCTTGGGTCGTGCTGTTCGGTCTGGCCATGTGGTACTTCGTGCCGCGCCTGGGCAAGGTCGGCCAGGAACAGGCCAACGCGCGGTCGATGATGACCGGGCGTATCGCCGACGCGTACACCAACATCACCACCGTGAAGCTGTTCTCCCACTCCAACCGCGAAGCGCACTTTGCGCGGGCGGCGATGGAAGATTTCAAGCAGACCGGTTTTCGCCAGATGCGTCTGGTCAGTCTGTTCGAGATCGTCAATCAGGCCTTGGTGGTGGCGTTGATCATGTCTGCCGGGGGCTACGCCCTGTGGCTGTGGCACCAGGGCGACGTTGGCGCCGGTGCGGTGGCGGCGATTACCGCCATGGCGTTGCGGATCAATGGCATGTCGAACTGGATCATGTGGCAAATGACCTCGCTGTTCGAAAGCATCGGCACCGTCCAGGACGGCATGGCGACGCTGACCCAAGGTACCAAGGTTCAGGACGCGCCAGATGCCGGCGTGCTGGTCACTTCTGGCGGCGCGGTGACGTTCGACAAGGTCAAGTTCAACTACGGTGGCGAGCGTCAGGTGCTCGATGGCCTGAGCCTGAGCATCCGCCCCGGGGAAAAGATCGGCCTGGTGGGCCGCTCCGGTGCCGGCAAATCGACGCTGATCAACCTGCTGCTGCGTTTCTATGACGTCGACAGCGGCGAGATTCGTATCGACGGCCAGAACATTGCGCACGTGACTCAGGACAGCCTGCGCAGTGCGATCGGCATGGTCACCCAGGACACCTCGCTGCTGCACCGTTCGATTCGCGACAACATCGCCTACGGCCGGCCCGATGCTACAGACGCACAGATCCGCTGCGCCGCTGCCAATGCGCAGGCTGACGAGTTCATCAGCCAACTCAGCGACCGTCAGGGCCATACCGGCTACGACACTCTGGTAGGTGAACGCGGGATCAAGCTGTCCGGCGGCCAGCGCCAACGGGTGGCGATTGCCCGAGTGATGCTGAAGAACGCGCCGATCCTGCTGCTCGACGAAGCCACCAGTGCACTGGACTCGGAAGTCGAAGTGGCGATTCAGGAAAGCCTTGATGACATGATGCAGGGCAAGACCGTGATCGCGATCGCGCATCGACTGTCGACGATTGCGGCGATGGACCGGCTGATTGTCATGGATGACGGGCGCATCATCGAGCAGGGCACCCATTCGGAGTTGCTGGAGAAGAACGGCGTGTATGCGCGGCTGTGGGCGCATCAGAGCGGCGGGTTTCTTGGAGAAGACAAAGGCGTGGTGGAGGCCTTGGATCAGGCGTAAACGGGCAGGGCACATGGCCGGGGCGTCTTGGGTGTTCCCGGCCGATTTGCCTCGGTTTGCTCAAGCCAGATCGGCACGCGCCATCATTCGAACACTGGCAAACGTCGATTCGTTTCTCGCCTGATCGAACGTTGTCAGTGTGTTAATCGATGACGGCGGCGTTATCCGTTTACGACTCATTGCAGAACCAGAGCGCTCGTCGCTCGGCGGCACCCCAAAGTGCTCGCGATAGCATTTTGAGAAATGCGGTGTAGAGGCAAATCCGCAGACATACGCCAGTTCTACGATCGACAGCGAGGTTTGCTTGAGCAGTTGTCGCGCGCGAATCAGCCGCAACCTCAAGTAGTAGCGTGACGGCGTGCATTGCAGGTATTTCTGAAACAACCGCTCCAGCTGTCGGCGTGACAGATCGACGTATTCGGCGAGGTTGTCCAGCTCGATCGGCTCCTCAAGATTGGCCTCCATCAACGCAACGACTTCTTGCAGCTTGGGCTGATGCGTACCGACCACATGCTTGAGCGGTACGCGTTGATGGTCCTGCTCGTTGCGGATGCGCTCGTAAACAAACATCTCCGAGATGGCGGTGGACAATTCACGACCATGATCGCGGGCGATCAGGTGCAGCATCATGTCCAGCGGCGCTGTTCCTCCGGAACTGGTAAAGCGGTTGCGGTCGAGGGTGAAGAGGCTGGTGCTGACGTTGACGCGTGGAAAAGCTTCCTGCATGGCCGCCAGAAATTCCCAATGCACGCTGCACTCGTAACCATCGAGCAATCCGGCTTTGGCGAGTGCCCAGCTACCGGTGCACACACCGCCCAAGCGTCTGGATTGGCGCGCCAGGGCTTGCAGCCAGGATGTGTGCTCGCGGGTGATCACGCTCTGGATGCCGACCCCGCCGCAAACAATCACCGTGTCCGCCACGCCGGGGTTACTCCACGAGGCGTCCGGCGTGATTGGCACCCCGTCGCTGGCCCAGACCGGCGCTCCACCGGGGCTGAAGGTATGCCAGCGATACAGCGTTCGCCCCGACAATTGATTGGCCATGCGCAGTGGTTCGACGGCGGATGCCAGCGACATGAGGGTGAATTTATCCAACAGCAGAAACCCGACGGATTGGGTCGTACCGTCGGCCACGGAGGGGGTCGATGACATCGTGTCCTCACAGGAATCGGTCTGAGATGCAGGCGTCGGTCATTCCCTTGGTCTTCGCCAAGGGAATATCGGCTTCGGCGTGAACGCCTAGCCCACCGACGTTGCGCGTGCCGCCGAGGCAGGGTGACGCGACGTCATCAGGCCGATAAAGGAGATTGCCAGCGCCAGGCCAATGGTGGTGGTGACTTCGGTGCGGTGCTGCGGGGTGATCATCATGACCGCCAGCGCCGCGCAGATGAAGCCGATCACCAGCCACGTCAGCCATGGAAACAGCCACATGCGGAAGGTCAGCTCGACCTTGCGCTGTTGCAATATCCGCCGCATGCGCAGCTGCGACACCGCAATGGCGAGGTACACCAGAAGGGCAATCGCCCCGGAACTGGCCAGCAGGAACTCGAACAGCCCGGCGGGCATGAAGTAGCTCCACACGGTGATCGACGCACCCAGCACGGTGCTGGCGATCACGGCGGCGCGTGGCACACCGGCCGCGGAAGTCGCCTTCAGCGCTTTCGGTGCATCGCCGCGACGGCCCAGCGAGTACAGCATGCGCGAGGCAATGTAGATCGAGGAGTTCATGCAACTGGCCACGGCGATCAGCACGACAACGTCGACCATGAACTTGGCATTTGGAATGTTCATGATTTCCAGGGCGCGCTGATACGAGCCCACCGAGGCCAGCAACGGATCATTCCAGGGCACTACGGAGATGACCACGAAGATCGACAGCAGGTAGAACACGCCGATGCGCCAGATCACCGAGCGGGTGGCCTTGGCAATGTTCTGCGCCGGGTTATTCGATTCGGCGGCCGCGATGGTCACCGCTTCCGTGCCGATGAAGCTGAACATGATCGTGATGAAAGCGCCGACCACTGCGGACAAGCCGTTGGGCGCAAACCCGCCGTGCTCGGCCATCAGGCCGCTCAACCCGCTGACTTCGCGGTCGGGCACCCAGCCCATCAACACGGCAAAACCGACCCCGATGAAGCCGATGATCGCCACGACCTTGGCCATGGCGAACCAGAATTCGAACTCACCATACTTGGACACGCTGAACAGGTTGGTCACCACCAGCGCGATGATCGATCCCAACGCGAACAGCCAGGCATCGACCTGCGGAAACCATTGGTGCAGCACATGCCCGGCCGCCAGTGCTTCGATGGGAATCACCAACACCCAGAACCACCAGTACAGCCAACCGATGGTAAAACCGGCCCAGCGGCCGATGGCCTGGTCGGCGTAGGTGGAGAACGAACCGGTGTCCGGATTGGCCACCGCCATCTCGCCGAGCATGCGCATGACCAGCACGACAAGCAGACCTGAAAACAGATAGGCGAGAAGCACGGCCGGCCCTGCTGCGGCAATGGCGTGTCCTGAACCGACGAACAAACCGGCGCCGATAATCCCGGCGATGGACAACATTGTGACGTGACGAGGCTTGAAGCCCTGCGCCAATTGGCTACTCGAATCCATGGAGTTCGGGCTGATCATCGGTATTTTTATTCTCTGCTGATCGACATTTAAGCAATTGAACGGGCACACGATCGGTCACCATCGTTGCCTGCTGAAACTCCCGAAAGAAGCCCGTCCAACCGCCGCAGTTCTTATCAACCCCATGATCTGACCGGGATTGTTTTGATAGGAAGCCACGGCACCTTAGCCGGCCTTGCTGCCGATTCAATAGCCTGATTGCGCCATGATCGTGTCTGATATCGACATGTGAATACCGTGAGGTCGTATTGGAGACCTGTCGGTCACGCAAGGCTCTGGCAATCAAAATCCAGATTGACCAGGTCATGTTCGTTTTTGAGAGGGAGGCCTGAATTCGACGGTGAAGCCAAACTGGGCCCCACAAGTCAGGCTCTCTATACTGGCCTTCCAGGATGGTAAATAGAGCACAACCTATGCCCGTCGCACCCAATCAAAATTCCCCAGTCATTTTGGTTCCGGCTCAACCAAGCGACCTGGAAAATCTTGTAGCCATTCGAATTGAGGCCATGCGCGAAAGTCTGGAGCGTGTCGGGCGATTTGATCCGGTGCGTGCGCGTGAGCGGTTTCTTGGCGGTTTTGACGCTCGCAACACACGCTATATCGAGGTATCTGGAGAGAGGGTTGGTTTTGTAGTGGTCAAGCATCACCACAATGAACTCTTGCTCGACCACTTGTATGTGAGACCGAGCGTGCAAGGATCAGGTGTAGGGGCTGCTGTTCTCACTCAGATTTTCAAAGAGGCGGATGCGGCTGCGCTCCCTGTTAAAGTTGGCGCTCTCAAAGAAAGTGCTTCGAATCGCTTTTATACCCGCCATGGCTTCCAATTCACGGAAAGCAGTGAATTCGACAATTATTATGTGCGTCAGAGTGTTCCGGCGAAACAACGGTAGAAAGCGTTCTTAGGCTCGGTATATCCAGTAAACTTGGCGTCAATCTCGCGCCTTAGAGCGCCTGGGTATACAGAAGGAAACCGCCATGCTTGAACTCGAACCGCTGTGCTTCTCGTCCGACTGCCCTAGCCGGGCTTTATTCGAGCAGATCGCTGATAAATGGTCGATGATGGTATTAGCCGTGCTTGATGACGGTCCGCAACGCTTCAACGCGATCCGTCGTCGCCTGCAAGGCGTCACCCAAAAAGCGCTCACGCAATGTCTGCGCCGGCTGGAGCGCAACGGCCTGGTATCGCGCGAGGTAATTTCGCTTTCGCCAGTCGCGGTGCAGTACCAAATCACGCCGCTGGGCCGCACGCTGCAACAACCTTTTCGAGCACTGCATGAATGGACGCTCGCCAAGTTGCCGGAGGTTGATGCTGCCCGGCAGAAGTTCGACGCCGCTGCAATCGGACCGACAAGTACGTAGGGAAGGTTGCTTCACTGGATTACGTGAACGCGTTGTCGGCCGCCCATGCTGCGCTTCGGGACTTGTCAACCGATGGCTTGAGAAACACCGAAGATCTCAATCGAACCAGCGCGATCTGGTAAGCATGAAACTCTGCCAACACTTTTTGTTGTTGGCAGTGCGCTGGTTTTTGCCTTTCAACCGCGGGCAATCAAGCTCGATACCTGCTTCAACCGAACCTTCACATCGATTGCTCAGGCCGTTCGATCATGAACGCAGAGCGTCCTGCTCTTGCGCGCGAGGCCACTGTATACGGCTCGCCAGCCCATACGCCGCCGACCATTTCCTGACGGTAGGTATCCTCAGACCTACCAGGTGTACGAACGGTGCCTAATTGACGCCAGGTTTATTATTGATACCTTGTCGATTGTCCTCACTTGAGGGAAGCGGTCCGAACCAAACCCTTCGTTCGCCACTCTTGCCGGCGGCTTGCAGCCAGCCAATCGAGCATCCGACAGAAGCATTTCTTTGGTCGAGCCGCACTTGAGAAATCGTTAGGCACGGGCGGACATTCAATAAATTTATTCTGAGGAAAGTATGGGAAATTTTAAGCTTCTAACCCCCTTGAACAACGAAGAGCTCACTTTCAGAAATCGGGTGTTCATGGCGCCGATGACAAGAGGTCGATCCAAGCATCAGGTGGCCAACGAATTGACTGCGACCTATTACGCACAGCGTGCCTCGGCGGGCCTTATTTTTACCGAAGGCAGCCAGATCAGCGCCCAGGCCGTCGGCTGGACGAATACCCCGGGGATCTATACGCCTGAACAGATTGCGGGCTGGAAGAAGGTAACTCAGGCAGTTCATGAAGCCGGTGGCCTCATTTTCGCCCAGCTCTGGCACACCGGGAGAGCATCTCATCCTGATTTTCATGGTGGAGAACTCCCGGTCGCGCCATCGTCAGTCCCCTTCAATAGCCAGGCGTTCACGCCAGAAGGCATCAAACCCTCGGTGACCCCACGCGAACTGACCATTGATGAAATCAAGTCCACCATTGCGGACTACGAAAAAGCTGCACAGGCCGCGAAAGATGCGGGCTTTGATGGTGTGGAGATACACGGTGCCAATGGTTATCTGCCCGCGCAGTTTCTGGAAGACGGCTCAAACAAACGCACCGACGAATATGGCGGTACCATTGAGAAGCGGGCGAGGTTCTTGCTTGAAGCCACCGACGCCGCGATCAGAGTCTTCGGGCCGGCCCGTATCTCGGTCAGGCTGTCGCCGCGCATTCCGTACAATGACATGGGCGACTCCAATCTCGAGCAGACCTACATGTACGCGGTAGAAGCGCTGGAAAGTAGAAATGTTGGAATTCTGCACTTCATGGAACCGGAGACTCTGCCGGAAGGCGCGAAACCCTTGGCGCCCGGGGCTCGCAAGCGGTTCTCAGGAATTTTCGTGTTGAATGTTGGTTATGATCGGAAGTCCGCGGAACAGGCCCTGCAAACCGGCCTGGCCGATGCAGTCACATTTGGCACACTGTTCATCAGCAACCCTGATCTGCCGGAACGCTTCTTCCTTGATGCGCCGCTGGCTACTGCGGATGCCTCCACTTTTTACAGTGGTTCGGAAGAGGGCTATACCGACTACCCGCCGCTGGCCTAGAGATCGAAGCGCGATTTTCGTTTGGTACCGACCAACAGTTTGATCATGGACGAGCAACTTGCCGCCTCACGACGGCAAGTTGCTTCAGGCCTTACAGAGTAAATGACAACGCAGAGAAGACCATCCCGCCGCTGCCTGCCCAGCCCATGCAAAACTGGCCGTTCTCGGCTTCGCCCCGACTCATCGCATCGAAGATGCCGTAGGGGATGGACGCGGTAATGATGTTGCCGGTTTTATGCCCGACATGGTGCAGCTTGTGATCAATACCGATCAGTTGCCCAATGTGCTCCCACATCTTTGGCGAACCGGTATGAATAAACACTTTATGAACATCTGCTGCAGAGATGTTTTGCAGATTGAAGACTTTTATCGCTTCATTGCGGCCATCTTCATGCAAGGCTGCCGCGTAGGAGTTGAATTGATATTGCCCGCCGGTCGGTGAAATACGTGGAATATCCTCCTCATTGCAGAACAGTTTCCAATCCGGCAGAGAGATGGTCGACAAGTCACTCAAGTCCGGCCGGTTGATGTACGAGAACTTGAAGTTGCCGGGGGCTTCATGACTGAGGATGGTAACCGTGACGGCTTCGCCAATGGTAAAACTCGGAAACTTGTAAGCCAGTTCCGCCGACGACTGCAAAGAGAAGTTCTTGGGCATGACCGGCCCGCCAGCAGACATGCCAAATTCCATATTGACGATCGCCGCGTAGCGAATCTCGCCGGCCTGCATTTTGCTGTTGATGACATCCATGGCTGTCACCCAACCGTTGCAGGCGTCCACCACATCAAAGTTTCTGCAGCTCAGGCCCAGCGCCTTGGCGATGAACGTACTGTTGGCCGGCTCGATAAAGCCTCGCGTAACGTTCGGATAGATCAACAGATCCAGGTCGGCCTTGTCGATATTGGCCTGGGCGAGCGCGGAGTTGAATGCAGTCTCCATCAGTTGCATCGGCGTTTCGTCGGCGCCCAGCCAGTGGCGCGTGCCGCTGCCACTTTTTTCAAGCAACTTGCTGATGGTCTTCAATGTTTTAGGCAAGTCTTCCTGGAAGGTATCTTTAGAGTGTTCCTCGACCAGGTTTATAACGTCCTGATTGCTGACGATGCGTGACGGGAGAATCCCGGACAGCCCAACTATTTTCATATGACTTCCTTGTTGAAAGTATGCATCCGTGGGCAATGGCTGCGGATGAGCAAACCCTTACTCATCCCTGTAAGGAGCCACTGGCGGCAATACTTTTAGCACAAAGAAAATGCGGATCAAGGACGTTGCTCGTTATTTGCCTCAATCGAATTGAATCATGACCTGGGTCAATTTAACGGCTTTCAAGTTAATCGAAAAAACAGTCGGGCGGACCCTCGCGACGCGGTTGGCATCTGTGTTTGATGTCGTCAGCTATCGGCGAAAAGGACACACCAGAAGGGATAAACACCCCTCAATAGCCAATTTTCGTCACGTGGTTGCGTAAAAGCCCCAAGCTGGCCCTAAAATCCTCGAAAACCGAGGGAACTATTAACGTCCACCAACAGACTGAGCTGCTGTTGCGACCCTCATGCAAACGTCGCACGAAACGATTTCTACAATAAATGGAGCGCACAATGGGCAGGGCAGGCGATGAATTTGATTTCTGGTGGGGTACTTCCGGGTCGTGGGTGGAACCGCCGAATGTGCGCCGCAGCGGCACCAGCGGTGTCCAGCTGATTGTTCAAGGTGACAAGACGTTTTTCGTAAAGCGTCAGACCGGCCATTTGTTCCGCAGTCTCCGTTACCCCACTGGCCGACCCACCGCATTGCGTGAAGGCGTTGCCCTTTCAAGACTCGAAGAGCTGGGCGTGAATGCGCCAAGACCGGTATTTTATGGCGCGAGAAAAGTCGACGGCGTATGGCAGGGTGTCTTGGTTACCAAAGACCTGGGCGGCTTCATCGATCTGGATACCTGGTATAGCCAGGGCGCTGCAAGCCTGTTGACCACAGAGCAACATCTACGACTTCTTGAACGTTTGGCGCAAATGCTGGCGCGGATGCACTCGGGCAAATGGCAGCACGGTTGCATGCGCTCCAAACACATCTTTATCAAGGCGTCGATTACCGACACAGACTTCGATTTCGAACTGGCGCTGCTTGACCTGGAGAAATCTCGCGGTCGTGCTACGGCAATGGGCGCGGCGCGTCACGACATTCCTCAACTCAGACGGCATTCTTTCTGGGATGAGTCGCAGTGGCGGCATTTCCTTTCGAGCTATGAGCAAGCCAGCGGTAGATCTATGTAGACAGGTGTGCCTGCCACCGGGGCCTTACCGTCCTGTTGGCGGATTGTTAATCAGCCACAAGCTTTTCGTAAACGGCGGGGTCAACCCCCGACGTTGTGCGGCAGCGACACCAGCTCAATCTGCGTGCCCCACGGCGCCTGAAAATAGAACCAGCGAACGCCGTCCGGGTTGGTAATGGGCTCGTTGAGAATGGTCACATTCAGGCGCTTGAGGGTAGCCAGGCTGCCGTCAATATCGGCGGTGCGCAAAGCCACATGGCTGGCTCCGGCGTCGTCGCCATGGGGTTGAACCTGATTGATCTCAGAGCCTTGGTACTGAAACAACTCCAACTTCGCGCCGCCGTCCATTTGCAGCATCACAAAGCGTTGCAGCTCGCTGGAGCGGTGCCAGCGGAACTGGCCTTTCCACTGATCCGGGATCTTGCCAGGGCTGATATCCGAGATCACCCGTGCGCCCATCAGCGCGGAGAAAAAGCGTGTGGCTTCGTCGATATCCGGCACATTGATGCCGACATGATCGATGGCTGAAGCCTGAAGCGGTGCGGCGGAGTTCATGGCGGGTGGGCTCTGCGGAGTCGAGGGCGCTGCCAAAGTACCGGCAGCCAAGGGCAGGGTGGCGGCAAGCAATGCCCAGTGCAATGTGTTCATAAACGGATCCTCATGAATGGGTGGCGGGCGACCGCGACAGTCGCCCGCTGGCTGCTCAGATTTGCGCCTGGCCACCGTCAACAAACAGCTCGATACCGTTAACGAAACTGGCGTCATCGGAGGCCAGGAACAACGCGGCGCTGGCAATTTCGTCAGCTTCACCGACACGCCCCATGGGGATCAGCGAAGCCATGTAGTCGAGCAAGCCCTGCTGCTGAGCGGAATCTGGGCCGGCCAATTCAACCAGGCCAGGCGTGCGGGTGGCGCCGGGGCTGATGGTGTTGATGCGCACCTGGCGGTCTTTCAAGTCCAGAATCCAGTTGCGGGCAAATGAACGCACGGCGGCTTTGGACGCGGCGTAAACACTGAAGGCGGCGGTGCCCGAGCTGCCCGCCGTAGAGCCGGTGAGAATCACCGAGGCTTTTTGGGCCAGCAGTGGCAGTGCCTTTTGCACAGTGAACAGCACGCCTTTTACGTTGCGATTGAAGGTGTCGTCGTACTGCTGTTCAGTGATGTCACCCAGTGGCAGCATCGATCCACCACCCGCATTGGCGAACAGCACATCGATTCGGCCGTGGGTTGCGCCAATCTGGCGATACAAC
The DNA here is from genome assembly GCF_014200835.1 of Pseudomonas sp. JAI115. NCBI lineage: Bacteria > Pseudomonadati > Pseudomonadota > Gammaproteobacteria > Pseudomonadales > Pseudomonadaceae > Pseudomonas > Pseudomonas sp. JAI115. The sequence goes on along the minus strand of NZ_JACHCY010000001.1, from coordinate 51,447 downwards.
GCGTCCAACTGATCAAGGTTGGCGGAATCCACCTGAACGCCGGTGGCGTTGCCAACCGCGGCGACAGCGGCGTCCAGTTCGGCTTGACGACGGCCCGTGATATAGACGTGAGCGCCTTCCTGAGCGAAGCGTTTGGCAGTGGACAGACCGATGCCTGAGGTGCCGCCGGTAACCAATGCAATTTTGCCTTCGAGTTTGTCAGTCATGGTGTTTCTCCCGTATTTCGAATGAGTGAGTTGCGGTGTGGGAGAAGCTTATCGACGGGAAAAAACTTTCAAAATAGAATTGTCTGAAACCTATCGTTGCAGAAATGAAATGAGCAGACTTCCGGATTTCGAAGGGTTGGCGATGTTTGCCAAGGTAGCCGAAGAGGGCTCGTTCGCTGGTGCGGCACGGGTCATGAGCGTGTCGGTGCCGACGGTATCGCGAGCTGTCGCACGGTTGGAGGAGCGTCTGGGCGGGCGCTTGTTCAACCGTACGTCGCGGCAACTGGCGCTCACCGAGTTCGGCGCGAGCATGGCGGCCAAGGCGGGTGAGATTTATCGGCAGGCTGAAGAGGTGGAAAGCGAGGCTCAGGATTTATCGGTCCAGCCCCGCGGCCAAGTACGCTTGGCGATACCCATGTCGTTTGGCTTGCGTTGGGTAGCACCGCTGATGCCGCAGTTGCTGCGCCAGTATCCCGAGCTGTCGATTGACCTGCACCTTTCAGATGCCTCGGTAGACCTGATCGCCGAGGGCTTTGATGCGGCGTTACGCATCGCCGTATTGCCGGATTCCTCGCTGGTTGCACGGCGACTGTGTGCCGTCACTCAATACCTGGTCGCTTCACCGGCTTATCTGGACGCTTATGGCCATCCTGGCCACCCCCGCGAACTCGCGTTCCGCACGTGCCTGAGTTATGCCTACCGGGCCCGCAGCCAAGTGTGGCGATTCACCCATAAAGACGGCAGCGAAGAAGACGTGGTGCCCAGCGGTCCATTAAGAGTGACCAACTCGGATGCGTTATTGCCAGTGTTGCTTGAGGGCTTGGCTATCGCCGAACTGCCGGAATTTATCGCCAGTGAATACTTGAAAGACGGACGCTTGGTCGTGGTGCTACCGGAATGGAGCATGGCCCGTGGCGGTTTGTATTTCGTCACCCCCTCGGCGCGTACACGGCCAGTGAAAATCAAAGCGCTGTCGGACTTTTTTGCCGAACATCTAAGCCAGCCTGAATGGCGATGGCCGTCATGAGACGTTGGCTTTCAATTATGAAACGATGATTTTCATTAACGTCTATTTTTGAAATCAAAGGGATCTCCTAACGTGATCAGGTCAGCACCTGCAGCGTGCCCATCCCTTATGCGTTTCGGAGAAAGTCGTCATGAAAAATGCCGTGGAATTACTTCAAAACTACCTGGATGCCATCCAGACGCCGCACCTGGCGGCAGCACTTTTCTCGGAGGATGGCGTGCTGGAGTTGCCCTACCTGGAATCGCTGGGCATACCCCACCGTGTGCAAGGCCCCGCCGCCATTGAGAATTTCATCGGCTCATTGCTCGGTAAAGTGCCGGACTTCAAATTTCGCAACGTTCATTTTCTGATCGAAACACCCGACCAGGCGTTTGCCGAATACAGTGTAGAGGCCTTGGTGCCTGCCACGGGGCGCATCTACCGGCAAATGTACGCAGGCCGCCTGGTGGCCAAAGACGGCAAGATTCAGCTGCTGCGCGAATCTCTGGATACCGTGGCCGCTGCCAAAGCGTTCGCGCCGGTTGATTCAGAGCGAGACCAATAAATCGCGATTATCCCGGTATGGCGGGCAGGGACTGGTGCTGGCATGGATCACTTCCCTTAGTGGGCGTTCGAGCTCAGATAATGATGCAGTTCCTCACCCACTACTTCGAACGCCTTGGCGATCCGTTTGATTTTGCGCAAGTCACTGTGCATCGCGATCCACACTTCGACCTCGAAGCCGAAGCTGTCTGGCAATACGTGAATCAGCCCATGACTTCTGGCGATAGGTATCGGGCAAAGACCGAAGCCCAATCCCGCTTTCAATGCAGCCAGTTGCGCAAGGTGGTGATCCGTGGCAATCGCGAAATGCTGATCGGCTTCACACAGCCCGGCGTCGACCAAGCGACGCAAGTCAGCTGAGCGACGGTCTGGCCCGATCAGCGGCCGCTGGCGCAGCGACGTCAGGCTGACGGGCTCACCATAACGCTCCAGGCACTCGGCACTGGCATGGACGCCGATCCGCAAGCTGCCGACCCGCCGCACCACGATATCGGCCTCCATCGGACGCATCAGGCGTACGGCTATATCCGATTGCAGCCTGGCGATGTCTTCCAGTGCGTCGCCGATGCTCAGTTCGAGCTTCAGTCCAGGATGGTCGTAATGGAAGTTCCGCAGTAAAGCGGGCAATACCTCCACTCCTAGCAACTCGCCACAGGTCAGCCGCACCGTGCCGTGGTCCACCGACGTTTCAGCGCTGGCCGCCCGGTTGAAGGCTTGCGCGGCGAGATCCATGGCCTCGACATGATCGATGAGGCGCTGCGCCCCACTCGTAGGCGTCAGGCCTGAGGGCGTGCGGGTGAACAGGCTCAAGCCGAGTGTCTGCTCAAGATGATCGAGACGTCGGCGGGCCGTGGCCTGCGCAATCCCCAACAACTTCGAAGCACCGCTCAGGCTGCCGGAACGCAGCACCGCAAGGAACACCTGCTGGCTCTCCCATTCAAGACCGCTCATACATTCTTGACCAACAGCTGCTCCTTTTTTGCTCTTCTGCTCGGGCGTGTGAAAAGGGATCATGCGCGCCGAACTTATCCGGGCGTCATTGTAAGGAGTCAACGCATGAGATTCACCGGTCAATGTCTGTGTGGGCGCGTCAGCATCGAAATCGAGGCGCAGCAACTGCCACCGCTGTATGCCTGTCATTGTCTGAACTGTCAGCGTTGGAGCGGCAGCGCGTTCGGTCTGCACGTGCTATGCCCGGTTTCGGCAGTGCAGGTGAAGGGCGAAGCGGCGACCTTTGTACGCGAATACCAAGGGCATACCTCCACGCAACATGTCTGCGGCGAGTGCCATACCCGCCTGTTCAACGAGACAACCGCCGCGCCCGGCATGCGTGTGGTGCGGGCCGGCGTGTTGGAGGGTACGGAGCGCTTCACGCCGGTGGCGCATATCTGGACGCGACGCAAGCAACCCTGGCTGGTTCTGCCGCAAGGCGTTGCACAATGGGAGGAGAGCCCGACGCCCCAGGCGTTTGCCAGCGCACTCGGGTAAAGAAGCGAGATGGTGGCTTAACAATACTCACCAACGCTTGTACGTTGCCCCTTGGATAAGGGGGCAACACACTTCATCTCTATTGATCGAATCAAATCATGCGTCCTCCAGCGCTGGTCAAAAAACGCTTGCTCTGGGCCATTACAGCTGCACGAGCACTGTGATGCCTTTCTTCCGTCGCGATCCTTATCAGAGTTCTTGCCCTCAGCCTGGAATGTCGGCCAAGAGCTGAGGAGCAGTTATCAGAAATGGAAATAGGATCTTAATTTTTCATACCTTTTCTGGCCGATCTCATTTCCTCTGCTAGGTTTTTCTAATGTTCGATCTGTCGCTGGAAGATTGATTCACCGAGAAACCGTCCCAAGCAAGGATGCCTTCCGTATGAACAAAATACCTTTATTCGCCAGCGGTCTGTTCGCTACCGCGGTATTGCTCGGCGCGGTTGCCGTGCAGGCACAGACCTCGCCAGTAGTACAGGTATCCGGCCCCGAAGCCGATGTGAAGGTGACCGAAACCTACGTACGGATGATGGCGCGGGAGGCGTATTTCTGGGGTTGGCCGATGGCCAATATTTACAACCGTCGCCTGAAGTTCAAGGATCTGCCGCAGGCCGGGTTGATGGGGGGCATCGTGCCCGTGGCGCCGATCAACCATCTGTCGATGCTCACCGACTACATTTCACCGGGGGAACGCCTGGTGGCTTGTCCGAACCAGGATGTGGTCTACGGTGCGGGCAGCATTGCGCTGGATATCGAACCGGTGGTGATTCAGGTCCCGGACTTTGGCGACCGGTTTTGGGTTTATCAGGTGGTGGACCTGCGCTCCGACAGCTTCGCCGAGCTAGGAAAGATGTACGCCACCAAACCGGGCTTCTATCTGTTGGTGGGGCCGGACTGGAACGGCAAGGTGCCTGAGGGCATCACCCAGGTCTTTCGTGCAAAGACCAACACCGGTTTCGTGATTCCGCGGGTCTTCCAGGACGATACGGCCGAAGATCGCAAGGCTATTCAGCACTATCTGTCGGGCATCGACATGTACCCGCTGTCCAAATACGACGGCAAACTCAAGCAGCGTGACTGGAGCCAGTCGCCGAAATTCCCCGCCGAGGCCTCGGGTGACGAGGAAACGCGTTGGGTGCTCCCGGAAAAGTTCTTCGATGAGTTGCCGGCGATTCTCAAGGACGCCAAACCGCTGCCGGGAGAAGAGGCGCGCTATGCGCAATTGGCGGTGCTGGCACAAATCGCCCAGCGCGATCCCGAGCTGAAAAAAGCCATGATCGACGAGGCGCAAAAGTCTGATGCAGACGTGGTCAAGCCGTTGTTGCAGTTCCGCAACTACGGGAAGCAATTGCCCAATCACTGGAGCACCATCGATAACGGCGCAGCGTTTGGCACCGACTACTTCCTGCGCACGGCGGTTGCCCGGTCAAACATCTTCGTCAACAAACAGATCGAGACCAAGTACTTCTATCAGGATCTGGACGAGTCCGGCGTCCGACTCAACGGCGCGCAGCGCTACAGCGTGACCTTCCCCAAAGGCGCGCTGCCACCGGTCAAGGGTTTCTGGTCGCTGACGCTGTACAACCAGCAGCATTTCTTCGCCGAAAACTCGTTGGGGCGTTATTCCCTCGGCACCAAGAACAAGTCGCTCAAGACCAACGCCGATGGCTCGCTGACGCTCTACGTGCAGAGTGACTCACCAGGGGCGAACAAGGAAAGTAACTGGCTCCCGGCGCCGAAGGGCGCGGACTTCTCGCTCTATGTTCGCGCCTACTGGCCGGAAGCGGCCGCGATGAATGGCCAGTGGACGCCACCGGCGGTGGTCAAGGTCAACTGAACCGATTTCCAACTGCGTTCATAAGGACAGCCCATGAACCGTTTGCGCACCTCACTGACGGCCCTGGCCGTAAGCCTCTCCCTAAGCGGCCTCGCCGATGCCGCGACGCGCTATGAAGAACTGGCCAATCAACCTTTTGAAAAAGGCTTCCCGACCGAAGCGACCGCACGCAGCCTCATTGACGAACTGGTGTTCCAGCGCGCCGTGCAGTCGTATCTGTGGGCTCTGCCGGCGATCAATATCTGGTCGATGAAGGAAGCGTCGGAGAAGCAGTTCGGCGCGGGCTACAACATCCTGCCGACCTGGAAAAAACGCATCAACGCCAAGACTCTGGTAACCACACCAAATTCCGACCTGGTCTACGCCATGAGCTATCTGGATCTGGCGAAGTACGGCCCGTTGGTGGTTGAAGCACCGCCCGGTGTGCAGGGCATGTTCGATGACTTCTTCCAGCGCCCGATTGTCGGGCCGACCATCGACGGCAGAACCTGGCGCGGTGACGTTGGCCTGGCGGGTCCCGACAAGGGCAAGGGCGGCACCTATGTGCTGCTCCCGCCTGATTACACAGGGCCGGAGCCGACCGAGGGATTCGTCTATCGCTCGCGCACCAACAACGTGTTCCTGTTCTGGCGCACCTTTTTCAAGGATCCGAAAGACCTCAGCGTGCCGGTAGCCGAAGTCGAGCGTACGAAGATTTATCCGCTGGGCAAGAAGGACTCGGCGCTGCCGATGCAATTCCCCGACGCCACCGGCGCACCGATCAACATGCTGTTCCCCGAAGACGGTCGCTACTTCGACATGCTCTCGCGTTTCATCGACGCCGAAGCCGTCGATCCGGCGGACATGGACATGCGCGGCTTCCTGCACACCCTAGGCATCGAGAAGGGCAAGCCCTTTGCCCCGGATGCCGAACGACGCAAGCTGCTGGATGACGCCGCGCGTACCGCGTTCAAGATGAGCAAGGTGGTGACCAGTCACCTGCTGTACAAAGAGCCGGGGGGGCTGTACTACAAGGATCGCCAATACGTGAACACCTTTGCCGGGGAGAACACCGAGTTTCAGTCCAGCGGCAGCTTCACCAATCTTGAGCAGCGCGTGGCGTTCTTCACCTCGGCCTATTCCGACAGCCCCGGCATGGTCATGAACATGGTCGGTGCCGGCGCCAAGTATCCCGCGACAACCCGCGACGCCGAGGGCAAGTTCCTCGACGGCGCCCAGACCTACAAGCTCAACCTCCCGGCCAATGTCCCGGCGGCGTTGTTCTGGTCGGTCACCGCCTACGACAACCTCACGGCATCGGGCCTGGACAACGGCCAGCCGTTCCCGTCCCTCAATCAAATGGATAAACCGGCGCAGAACAGCGACGGCTCCACCGACATCTACTTCGGGCCGACATCGCCGGGCGAGGGCAAGAACTGGATCAAGACCGTGCCGGAAAAGGGCTTTCTGGTGATCGTGCGACTGTATGGGCCGAAACAGGCGTTCTTTGATCAGAGCTGGAAGCCAAGTGATCTGATCAAACAATAGAAGCGCCCAGGACGTGAACACTTGGATCCTGCGCTTTCAGTACGCCTGGTGAAATGGAGGGCAAATCGATGCAATCGATAAGGATTCGATCAAGTCTGACACTCTGCGGGGCGGTGCTCAGTGGCTTGGCCTGTGCCGCCAGCCCTCTGCCGAAACTGGGTTCCCCGTCAGTTGCAGGGGCCAAGGTCGATCCGGAAAAGTGCCACCAGCTTCAACAGGACTTCGACATTGACCTGAAAGAGGTGGTCAAGGCCGGCTGCGAACCGTCCACCGAACAGATATCCAGACTGATGGACAACCCGGTGGGCAACCTTGTTCTGCTGTTCAACCAGTACGATTACACCGCGCTCAAAGGTCCGCACAGCAACGGCACACGGATGCTCGGCAAATACAGTTTCATGCCGACTTTTCCGATCTCTCTTGGCGAAGACTGGAACCTGATCAACCGCCTGCCGATCAGCTACGTCAGCGCTCCGGTCAACCGCAGGGCCGGTAACCTGATAGGCATGGGCCCCAACGAGATTCTGCACGATCGCGGTGACTTCACCTCGGTCGTGCAGGACCCGTTCGACCGCACCAGCGGTTTCGGCGACCTGGCCTACGTCGGCGTGTTTTCGCCCAAGGAGCCGATCCGCTTTGCCGGGGGTGGCAAGATGGTCTGGGGCTTCGGCCCGACCGCGATGTTTCCGACTGCCGAAGAAGACGTGCTCGGTACGGGCAAATATTCGCTGGGCCCGGCGTTTGTCGCCGCGTACCTCGGCCCGGACTGGACCCTTGGCGTGTTCCCGCAGCACTGGTGGTCGGTTGGCGGTGATAGCAAGCGCAAGGATGTCAGCCTGACCAATGTGCAGTATTTCATTCAGCGGGCGATTCCAGGGCCGGAACAGTGGCGCATCGGCATGACCCCCAACGTCACGGTCAACTGGAAGGCCGAGGGCGGCAACAAAGTCACATTTCCCATCGGGATCGGCGCTGGGCGAATCTTCAATTTCGGCAAGTTGCCGGTGAGGGTTTCCGGGGAGATTCAGTACTCGGCGATTCATCCGGATGACCTGATCAGCAGCCGCTGGAATTTCCGGCTGTCGTTCATTCCGGTCATACCTACCTTTATGTTTTGAGGATTACCCCAAGCCGGGGCGTGCATGCGGGGGTATCAGAGCAGAGGGTTTGTGGGGCAGGGCGCTCAATCGCCGAGAGTAAGGACTGTCGCTTGGCTACAACAGGCGCTGGTGCGTGCTCAGCACATAAGTCACGCACCAGACTCGTTTGAATAATTACCACTGACCGCTTCCGAGGCAGGCGATTATTTCCCAGCCACTGAATTCCCACCAGGAATAGCGCTCATCAGAGCAACTTCTGGCCAGGCTGGCCGTCTGGATTTCTCCAGCTTTCTGTTGTGTTGAGAAAGGCGTGTCAATCGAGGCGGTCGCCTGCTTGACCGTCTGTGGAGCACTGATGATAGTTGGATGCACGGCTGCGTTTGTGACCGTTGCGGCGAGAGCGAGTGTCGCGGCGATGGCCAGAGTAGTCATGGACTTTTTCATGTTCGAATCCTTTCAGTTAGCTGACAGCGGGCTTAAACATTGGCCCCGACCTGCCTTCTGAACAGATCGGGCATTCGCGTAATGTGACGCCAGAAAAGCCTATCACTGCGCTATCTGCGGAACAGTCGCACAACTGTGCTATTGACAGTTTTGAACCGTTGGTATTTACAGCGCCGCAACTGATGCAGCGCTCCATTCCATGATGTTATTGCTGCAAATCATGCATTAATGTCGTGCAGTCAGCCCGTCTTGTTCGTCGGCAAGTCAGTTCTCACACTAGCGGCATCTGTTTGGAAGACTTCTGACCTTAGAGGAAACGACCATGGTATCCGCTATCCGCTTTAATCAGTTCGGCGCGCCTGATGTGTTGAGTCTGGAAACGTTGAGCGAACAATTGCCCGGGCCAGGTGAGGTCTGGATTGAACAGGACGCCATCGGGGTCAACTTCCTCGATGTGACTCAACGCAAGGGTGCGGTGCCTGTTGCGCTGCCATCCGGACTCGGATTGGAGGGGGCCGGGCGAGTCGTCACCGTGGGTGAGGGCGTCAGCAATGTGCACGTTGGTGATAGGGTCGCTTATGCTACTGGGCCCATTGGCTCATATGCTTCGGCCCGACTTTATCCAGCCGAGCGACTGATGAAGATACCCGACGCCTTGTCGTTCGATGATGCCGCAGCTGTCATGTTCAAAGGCATCACTGCGCAGTACCTGTTAAAAACCACCTATCCAGTGGCACAGGGCACCACAGTTCTCATCTATGGCGTGGCTGGAGGATTGGGGGAAATCATGGTGCCATGGGCCAAGCACTTGGGGGCGACAGTGATTGGTGTGGTTTCAAAACTGGCCAGCGTCGAAAAAGCGCTGAGATCCGGTTGTGATGAGGTGTTGGTATTCAATGCCGACAACCTGGCGTCTGAGGTAAGCCGTCTTACCCAGGGCAGAAAGGTTGACGTGGTCTACGACCCTATTGGCCGTGCGTCTTTCCAGGCGTCTTTGGATAGTCTCCGGCCACGCGGGCTGATGGTTTCGTTCGGGGCCTCGTCAGGTGCGCCCTCGGCTGTAGAACTGTCGACGCTCAATGCTAAAGGCTCGCTGTTCCTCACACGTCCTTCACTGGCAGCACACACCGCCAGTGCCTGTGAGTACCAGGAACGGGCGCAGGATGTGCTGGCCGCCATAGGCGCAGGTATTATCAAGCCCAGGATTTGGGCCAGCTACGCTCTGAAAGATGCATCGCAGGCGCATACGGCATTGGAGTCGGGGCAGTCATCGGGGGCGATCATTCTAAAACCATGAATCTTGATGTTCTGAATAGTCAGCACAGTGACGAAATCGCTGCGTTTCTGGCCGTTGCCTCCCAAGGCTCGTTTGTCGCTGCAGGTCGGCTCCTGCAGCGACACCCAACCGTCGTATCGAAACGACTGGCCGCCATGGAAAAGCGCCTCGGTGTGCGTCTCGTCGAGCGTTCAACCCGTCAGGTTCGAATTACGCCAGTAGGTGCCAAGCTTGAGCAGCATCTGCGCTCGGCCATCAACCTGATGAATGAAGCGCAACAGCAGGCGACGCAAGGTGCCAGCGAAGTTCGAGGAACGTTGCGGCTTGCACTGCCGGCAGCCATGGGACGGCGCTGGCTTGGTCCGATGTTGCCGGAGTTTCTCAAGGAACATCCGCACGTTTCGATCCTCGCAGACTATAGCGAACGCCTGGTGGACATCATCGACGAAGGATTCGACGCTGCGATCCGAATCGGAGAACTGGAAGACAACCGACTGATCGCCAAACGGTTAAGTGACCACCGCCGGATCCTCGGCGCTTCGCCCGCTTACATAGAAAAGCATGGCATGCCCGACCATCCACACGATCTGATCAAGCACAATTGCCTTCGCTTTAGTGGCCTTGCGTCTTTTCCGCAATGGAGGCTTTTTCGCGGCAGCGAGTTGCAAACAGTCGCGCCAAAAGGAAACCTCACGGCCAACGACAGCGAATCGTTACTTGCCGCCGCTTGCGCTGATTCAGGGATACTCGGCGCAGGCGAATGGCTGATGCGCCATGACATTGCTGCAGGAAAATTGCTTCACGTTCTTCCGGACTGGCAACTCGACACCGCTGGTGGGGTTTACTTGGTCAGGCCGTCAGCCAAGTTTCCCAGCGCCGTGGTAATAGCTTTCAAACAGTGGATCGAGTCAAAGTTTACCCCTGCGCCTCCATGGGCTATTTGCCGGCCTGATTGAAATCCACTTCAAAAATTGCTGGCCTCTTGGTTAAACGCTCTCCAACTCTAAATAATCTGAACCCCGCCCGAACGCCCACGCCTAACGATCAGCTTGTGTTCATTCGCACAGGCCCGGTGCCAATACCGGCACATTCCGAGAGGTGGTCAACGTGGCTAAAGACGAGAAGAAGAGCAAAAAAGACGATGCTTCGAAAGCCAGCAAGGACTTGAAAGACAAAAAGTCTTCGCCGGAAAAGAAATCAGCGGCAGCTTCGGCGCTTTCCAAGTCCTCCGACAAGAAAGACAAGAAGAAAGACGCCGAACCGAAAAAGTCTGCGAAAAAAGCCGATAGCAAGCCGGAAAAGGCCAAGGATGCTAAGAAGGCTGACAAGCCGGCGAAAAAGAAGAAGTAATACCTGCGACTCGCCAGGGCTTTACGCCCTGGCGTCCCTCAAATCGATCTTCAAGCCGTTTCTTCAACCCTGCGTGCGTCCCCCAGCGAATCACGCTGCATCGACTGCAGGTTTTTCTCGATGGTTTCGCACAGGGCTTCCATCTGGATTTGGTGCTCGCTATGGCGAAACGGGCTTTGCAGGTCAGTACCGATGCGTTCGATGGCCAGCAGCATGAAGCCCACCACCGTCGAGGCCAGCGGGGTGAACCAACCCAGCGATTCCACCAGCCCCACCGGCACAATCAGGCAGAACAGCGAGATAAACAGGCGCGGGAAATACACGTAGGGGTAGGGCAGCGGAGTATTGGCGATCCGTTCCATGCCGCCCTGGCTGTTGGACAGATCGACCATCGTCGATTCCAGCCTTGCCAGCCGAATGCTGTCCAGGCGCCCGGCCTTGTATTCCCGGGCCAGCAACGCCGCGGAACCGGTGAGGATGTCGTTGGCAAAGTTGTTGGTGGTACCGCTGCGGGCGAATTCATCCGCCGGGATGAACGCGCGGACTTCCTCCGGGCAAGGCTGACCTTGCAGATGCGCGGCGAGGCAATTGACGTAGGCCACATGGCGGCGCAACAGCGTCGCCTTCACCGGGTTCACTTCGTTATCGGGATCATCCAGCAGCGTCAGCACCTGCCGGGCGAAGCTGCGCGAGCTGTTGATCATCATGCCCCACAGCGTGCGCGCCTCCCACCAACGGTTGTAGGCGCTGCTGTTGCGGAAACTGATCAGCACCACCAGCGCTGAACCGAGCAAAGTCAGAGGCATCAGCGGCAGGTTGATCTTGGCGTTGAGGAACAACATGAAGTCGACGGTGACGGCGATGTCCCAGAGCAACAACCAGAACAGCGACCAGCCCACGTAGCCCATGGTCTTGATGATCAAACGGTATTTTTTGACGATGGCTGCTTTCAAACGGAAACCTCGTGGCGAGCGGTAAGCGTTAACGCCCTAGCTCCGACGCTGGTTCGGGGGTAAAGGTTCGGTGTCGAGTGAGCTTCTTGGTTACGACAATTTTCATGCAATAAAAAACCCGGTCATTACGCCGGGTTTTTTATTACCTGCAGTTCTGCCAGAAGTCAGAGCGAAGCTTTCACCTGCAAGCCAAACACCAACGCATTGTCGATGTCCTGCCCGGAAAACGCGCCCGGTTCAATGATGTATTGCATGTTCGGGCGCAGCGTCAGCCAAGGCGTGGCCTGGTAGCCGTAGCCGAGTTCGATCAACTGCTCGCCACTGTCCAGGTTCGGGAACTGCGTGCCATTGGCCATGGCGGCGTCCTGCTGTACGTCGCGGCTGCGCGGGTTAGGCACGGCGCGGCCATAGCCCAGAGCGACGGTGTCACGCGGGCGACCTTCGAACGGTTTGTACAGCACCAGACCGGTGCCGTACCACTTGCTGAATGGCGAAGCCGCTTCGCTGGCCGCCGAGTATTGGCCGAACGCATGCAGGCTGCGGCCCTCGGACGTTGGCGAACTCCATACGGCCTGATCGATCAGCAGGTAGTGACCGCCACGGCCGGAGACTTCTTTGTCGCTGCCGATGCGTTTCACGTCGGAGCTGTCGTAGTAGTAACCGAGCTTGTATTCGCCGGGCAATTGGCCCGCGTGCTTGTACACCAGCTCGATCGGCACCACGGTGCCGGTGGTGTGTTTCGGGCCCAGATGCCAGGCGCGGCTGGAGTTGCCGTTGCTTTCCGGATCGACGTTGAACGCGGCCACGCGCAGTTGCCAGGACGGCGACATGTCGTATTTCACCCGCACGCCCAGGTGTGCGTTGGGGTAGTTGGTCCAGCCGCTGCCGCCGGACATGTTCAGCGGATGGCCGCAGAAACCGGCGTTCATGAAGTTGCACAGAATGCCGCTGTCGAGGCCGCCGAGGTCGTTGCCCATGGCCATGTAACCCAGCTTCACGTTGAGCGCCGGGGTGAACAGACTGCGCTCATAGCTCAGTTCGGTCAGGCGGGTGTAGAGGCCGCCGTAGTTTTCCTGGATCGGCAGACGGTTGCCAACCAGATCTTCGGAGGCACTGTTGCCGCGGCGGTCGTTGATGGTCAGCTGAACCTTGCCGGCGTTCTCTACGCCATACAACTTGCTCAGGTCGAACTGCGCGCCGAGCTTGATGTTCTGCGAGTAACGGCCGGAACGGTGCAGGCCGCCGTCGGCGTTGTAAGCCATTTCGCCGGTGTAATCGCCGGTGAACTTGATGCCGTCTTCGTCCATCTGGTGGCGCAGGCCACCCCAGTCACCGGTCAGGGTGTTGCGGGTCAACAGGTTCGAATCGGTATCGGCGAAGGCGGGCAGGGTGGTGCAGGTCAGGCCCAACAGTACGCCGTTGACCCAGCCGTTACGAGTAAAACCAAACATGGAGATCTTCCTGCTCAAAGCTGTAGCGATATCGGAAAGCGGCGCGGCACCCTCAGGTGCCGCGCGCAAAAAGAAAGCGCCCGTGTTCAGCACGGGCGCTGCGGCTTACGGCAAGGCGTAAGCCATCACGTAGTCGCCGCGATCGGTCGACTGACGTGCACCACCAGCGGTGACGACGATGTACTGCTTGCCGGTCTTCGGCGAAACGTAGGTCATCGGGCCGCCCTGACTGCCGACTGGCAGACGCGCTTTCCACACCTCTTCACCGTTGCCGCTGTTGAAGGCGCGCAGGTAGAAGTCTTGAGTACCGGCGATAAAGATCAGGCCACCTTGGGTCGACAGGGTGCCGCCGAGGGTTGGCAAACCGATCTTGATCGGCAGGTGCATGCGGATGCCCAGCGGACCGGTGTCTTCAACGGTGCCGACCGGAACCTGCCAGGCAACTTTCTGGGTCTTCATGTCGATCGCGGTCAGAGTGCCGAACGGCGGAGCCTGGCACGGAATGCCGGCCACCGACAGGAAGCGGTTTTTGTTCACCGCATACGGCGTGCCTTTGAGCGGTACCGCGCCCATGCCGGTGTTCAACGCTTCGCCACCGGAGGAAGCTTGAGCCTTGTTCTGCGACGGGATCATCTGAATCCACAGACCCAGGCGCATGTCGTTGACGAAGATGAAGCCGTGCACCGGGTCAGTGGAGATGCTGCCCCAGTTCATGCCGCCCAGCGAACCCGGGAAGCTCAGGGATTTATCGGTACCCGGCGCGGTGTACAGGCCGTCGTAACGCATCGATTTGAAATCGATCCGGCACAGCAACTGGTCGTACGGGGTGGCGCCCCACATGTCCGACTCAGTCAGATGCTGGGCACCGATCTGTGGCATGCCCACCGATTTCGGCTGGGTTGGCGAGTACGGTTCGTTCGGGATGTTCGCGGCTTTGACCGGGACTTCTTTAACCTCGGTCAACGGTTTGCCGGTGGCACGATCGAGCACGTAGATCTGCCCGGCCTTGGTGCCGATGACCAGCGCCGGAACGCTTTTGCCGTCCTTGGTGAAGTCGATCAGGCTCGGCTGCATCGGCAGGTCGAAGTCCCAGAGATCGTTGTGCACGGTCTGGAATACCCAGCGTTCATCACCGGTGGTGGCGTCCAGCGCGAGGATCGAGGCGCCGTAGGTGTGATCGAGTTTGCTGCGCTCGACACCATAGATGTCGGTGGACGAGCTGCCCATTGGCAGGAACACGGTGTTGGTTGCCGGATCGTAGGACATCGGCGCCCAGCTGTTGGGCGTGCTGCGCACATACGTGCTGCCGTCGGCCGGTGCCTGTTTGTCCTGCGGGTTGCCTGGGTCGAAGGCCCAGCGCATGGCGCCGGTGATTACGTCAAAACCACGGATCACGCCGCCCGGCATGTCGGTTTGTACGTTGTCGGCTACACGACCGCCGACCACCACAGTGGTACCGGCCATCAACGGCGCGGAGGAGAGCTGGTAGTAGCTGTCCGGCACGTCACCGAGACCGGCCTTCAGATCAACCTGACCGTTGTTGCCGAAACCCTGGCAGAACTCGCCGGTGTCGGCATCGACCGCGATCAGGCGGGCGTCGATGGTGTTGGTCAGCAGACGGCGCTGGCAATTGGCGGCCGGCGCCGGTTTGGCTTCGATGATGCTCGAATTGCTTGGTTGAGCGATGCTTTTCGTCGCATCGAAATAGGCCATGCCACGGCAACGCTGCCAGACTTTCGACTGGGCGTTGATCGCGTTCTTCCACAGCTCTTTGCCGGTGTCGGCATCCAGCGCGATCAGGTTGTTGTGCGGGGTGCAGATGAACACTTTGTTACCGATCTGCAGCGGCGTGAGCTGGTCTTCGGCACCGTTGCCATCGCTCTCGGCGACGTCACCGGTGTGGTAGGTCCACGCTACTTTCAGCTTGTCGACGTTGTTGCGGTTGATCTGGTCCAGCGCAGCAAAGCGGCTGCCGCCTTCGGTATTGCCGTAGTGCGCCCAGTCTTTTTGCGCCTTGTCTGGCTCAACCGGGGTCAGGCCAGGGCCAGTGCCGGTGGCAGCGACGGTCGGGTGCGCAACGAACATGTTGCCGGCAGCCACCGCCAGCCCTACGGCCAAGACAGCGGCAACGGCGTAAGCGCCACGACCCGGAACATCACCGTTGGCACGCTTGAGCAGCGGGTAGACCAGCGTCACCGCCAGACCCACGGCGCTGAACATGAACAGACGCGAGAACACCGGCCAGAACACCAGCCCGGCATCGCTTACTGCCCAGATCGCTGTCCCGAGCAGAAACGCTGCAAACAGCCAGGCGCCGGCCGTCTTGTAGCGAGCGATCAGCAGACCGGAAACGGCCATCACCAGACCGCCCACGAGGAAGTACCACGACCCTCCCAGGCTGACCAGCTTCACTCCGCCAGCCGCAAGTGCCAGGCCGAGCAGGGCGATGATCATCCCCAGCCCGACCAGAATGAATTTTGATATGCCCGAGAGGCGTTGACTCTGCTTCACGTTGAATGTCCCGTTGAAATGAGGCGTGCATTATATAGATAGGTAACTACCTAGTTAAATCACTAATTCAGTAATGAACTGTTGTTCATTGCGAAATCCCCGTCCTGAGCGTGGACCTGCGCTTTCAAGGGCCTGGAAAGATATTTTGAATGCCTGAAAAACCGCCTTTTTGTCAGAAAAAATGGGAGTTATGACAGCTGTCGTCTTCAACCACGGTTATTGCGCAGAATCGAGAAATTCAACGCCGCCGCCACACACAACCAGGCCAGATAAGGAAACAGGATCAACCCGGTGATCAAATCCAGGCGCAACGCCATAAACACCATCACCGCGACCACCAGCCACAACAGCAGCAGAATCACCATGGCGGCGGCCACCTGATGCGCGCCGAAGAACACCGGCGTCCACAACGTGTTCAGCGCAATCTGCGCGGCCCATAGCGCCAGTACTGTCTGACTGCCAGGAATCAGGCTCAAGCGATAACCGGCCCAGGCCAGCAATAGATAGATTATTGTCCAGGCCACCGGAAACGCCCAATTGGGTGGAGTAAATCCGGGTTTATTGAGCCCTTCGTACCATGGCCCGGGTTTGAAAATCACCCCGGTAGTCGCCGCAGCGCCGCACGCGATCAGAAAAATCAGAAACGTCACCATTTATCACTCCTTGGCCGCAGCCACTCTCTCTGGGATTTCAGCGCCGCAACGGTCGCTCATTCGGATTTCATCGCCATCAGGTCGCTGACCCGCGCCACCAGCGTGTCGACGGCAAACGGCTTGGTCAGCACCTGCATGTCCGGGCCCAATTGACCGGCACCAATCACCGCGTTTTCCGCGTACCCGGTAATGAACAGGGTCTTCAGATTCTGGCGGATTTCCCGGCCGGCATCGGCCAGTTGCCGACCGTTCATGCCACCCGGCAAGCCGACATCGGTGATCAACAAGTCGATGTGTATGTCCGAGCGCAACATCTTCAGCCCGACCACACTGTCGGCGGCCTCTATCAAGGTGTAGCCGAGATCGCCGAGCACGTCAGTCAGCAGCGCTCGCACCGTAGGCTCGTCGTCCACCACCAGAATCGTCTCGCCAGACTTGGGCAAGGCTGCCGGCGCGTTGTCCTTGTGATCCTGGTTAGGCAAGGGCTCGCCATGGTAGCGCGGCAGATAAATGCACATCTCGGTGCCCTGACCGACCTGCGAATGCACGCGCACCTGGCCACCGGACTGCTTGGCGAAACCGTAGATCATCGACAGCCCCAACCCGGTGCCCTGGCCCAGCGGTTTGGTGGTGAAGAACGGGTCAAAGGCCTTGGCGATCACATCGGCGGTCATACCGGTGCCGGTATCGGTCACGCACAGGCACAGGTATTCGCCCTCGGGCATGTCCAGGGTGCGCGCCGTCTCGCAGTCCAGCGCACGGTTGGCTGTTTCGATGGTGATGCGCCCGCCATCCGGCATCGCATCGCGCGCGTTGATGCACAGGTTGAGCAGGGCGTTCTCCAACTGGCTGGCGTCCACCAGCGTTGGCCAGAGCCCCGGCGCGGCGCGGGTTTCCAGAACGATACTGGGGCCGACCGTACGCTGGATCAACTCGGTCATGCCGGTCATCAGCGTGTTGACATCGGTCGGCCGCGGATCGAGGGTCTGGCGTCTGGAAAACGCCAGCAGACGGTGGGTCAGGGCGGCGGCTCGCTTGACCGCGCCCTGGGCGGTCACCATGTACTTGTCGACCTCATTTAGCCGGCCCTGGCTGATGCGCGCGCCCATCAACTCCAGCGCGCCGGAAATGCCGGCCAGCAAATTGTTGAAGTCATGCGCCAGGCCCCCGGTCAGTTGGCCGACGGCTTCCATTTTCTGTGACTGACGCAGTTTCTCTTCGGCCTGCATCAACTCTGCGGTGCGCGATGACACGCGCTGCTCCAGCGTATCGTTGAGCGCGCGCAACGCGGCGATGGCGCGGTCGCGCTCCGCTTCGACATTGCGCCGTTCCTCGACATCGATCAGCACGCCGGGAAAGCGCAGCGGCGTTCCATCATCGGCACACTCAACACGGCCGTTGGCCTCGATCCACTGATATTTGCCGTCTGTGCGGCGCACACGGTACTGGTGGGAGTAGGCGCCACCACGGCCGATGGCTTCGTTGATCGCGGTGGTCAGTCCATCCTGGTCTTCGGGATGCACGGTCACCATGACTTGTTCGAGGCTGAGCCCTTCGCGGCCCAGCGCCGGGTCGAGATCAAACACCCGGGCGAACGCTTCGTCCACGGCAAAGCGGTCGGTGAGCAGGTCCCAGTGCCAGGTGCCAATGATCGCACCGGCGGCGAGCGCCAGTTGCACACGCTCGACGTTCTCCCGCGCCAGCGCTTCACTGGCACGCAAACGCTCTTCGGCGTCGCGCCGCTGGGTGACGTCGTTGAACAGGATCGCGATCTGCCGGTCGGCAGGATCGCCAACACGCACCGCGCGCACGTCGAACCAGCGTTCGAAGGTGTTGGCATAATTTTCGAAATTCGCCGGCTCTCCGGTCTTGGCCACGTGGCCGTAGGTTTCGAACCAGAAGCTTTCCAGATTGGGCGCGAACTCGGTCACCCATTTGCCGCGCAGGTTGACCCCGCATTGGTGTTCGAACGCCGGGTTGGCTTCGACGAAGTAGTAATCGACGGGTTTATCGTCAGCGTCGAATTTGACCTTGACGATGGCGAACGCCGATTCGATGGTTTCCAGAATGGTGATGAAGCGAGCCTCGCTGCGGGCGAGCGCATCCCGACTGGCTTGCAGTTGCGCCGCCATGTCGCGATCGAGGTCAACGTCCTGCATGTCGACCAGGGTGCTCTGAAGCGCCGCGCGCAATCGCCTTACCTCTGACTCAAGCGCTTCGCGACTAAGGTGTTCAAGGGTATCCATGTGACCTGCTTGGTTGAATTTTCAGGGTCTGGCTTCATAGCGCGCGTGGGCACAACACGAGCAGTTGAACGTTGCGCTCGCAGGGGACTCGAGCGCCGATCATCCGTTGACCGGGCGCGCTGTGCTTAAGTTTCACCCCCCGCGCAAGCGAGCGTTCATTTCAGATCGACTCGCCGTTATCCAGGCGCGCCAACAGGTTCTGCCCGCGTTGCCACAGCGCCTCCTGCTTGGCTGGCGGCATGCGGTCGAGGTTCTTGTACATCATCGCCATGCGCTGATTGCCGCGCAGTTGTTCACCGTGGCGCATCAGAAAATGCCAGTACAACGCATTGAACGGGCAGGCATTGTCCGCGGTACTTTCGCTGACCTTGTAGGCGCAGCCGCGGCAGTAATCGGACATGCGATTGATGTATTGGCCACTGGCGCAATAGGGCTTGGAGCCGAGGTAACCGCCGTCGGCATGCATGACCATGCCCAGCGTGTTCGGCAGCTCGACCCAGTCGAAAGCGTCCATATAGATCGCCAGGTACCACTCACAGATCTGGCTCGGCGCGATGCCGGCGAGCAGGGCAAAATTACCGGTGACCATCAGCCGCTGGATGTGATGCGCGTAGGCGTGCTGCAGACTCTGGCCAATCGCCTGGCGCATGCAGTTCATCTGCGTCGCGCCGGTTCAGTAGAACTCGGGCAGTGGCCGGTCGTTGCCGAACACATTGCCCAGTGCGTAGTCCGGCATTTTCAGCCAGTACACGCCGCGCACATATTCCCGCCAGCCGATCAGTTGCCGAATGAAGCCTTCGGCGGCATTCAGGGCAATCCTGCCGGCCCAATAGGCCGACTCGACGTCGCTGCACAACTGTCGCAAATCCAGCAGGCCAATATTGAGCGCGGCACTGATGCGCGCGTGAAACAGAAACGGTTCGTCACTGGCCATGGCGTCCTGATAATCGCCGAAGCCTGCCAGACCATAATCCAGAAAATACTCCCACAGCGCCTGCGCGTCGGCGTGGGTGACCGGGTAGTTGAAGTCGTCGAGTGCGCCATAGTGCTGACTGAAGCGTGCCCTCACCAGGGCGAGCACATCGCGGGTGACCGCGTCATTACCGAAACGGATCGGGTAGGGGGCTTTCACGCCTTTGGGCAGGGACTTGCGATTCTCCGCATCGAAATTCCACGCACCACCCACCGGCGTGCCGTCGCCATTGAGCAGCAAGCGACTCTTGCGGCGCATCTCGCGATAGAAGAACTCCATTCTCAACTGCTTTTTGCCGGCGGCCCAAGCGGCGAACTCATCGCGACTGCAAAGAAAACGCGTATCGGCGTGCCAATGAATGGGCAAGCCACAGTCCCTGATCGATTGCTCCAGGCGCCAGTCGCCGCATTCGGTGACGTGCACTTCCTCGGCCTGCAACCGCTGTTGCCAGCGGCGTAATTCCCCCGGCACCGAGCCGCTATTGTGCGGATCATCCAGGGTCACGTATTCGACACGAACGCCCTGGTCTCGCAGGGCCTGGGCGAAATGGCGCATGGCACTGAAGATCAGGGCAATCTTTTGTGGATGGTGCGGCACATGGCTGGCTTCTTCCATGACCTCGACCAGCAGCACGCTGTCGCGCTCGCTATCGAGCGTCTGCAATGAAGCCAGATCAAAGGACAACTGATCGCCCAGCACCAGGCACAACCGACGGTTCTGGTTCATTCACAGTATCCGTTTCATAACGCTGTGGTCAGCGAAAACGGAATCCGCAGCTCTTCGACGGGCCCGCTATCACGCCCGCACATTTCGTCGTGCACGCATTGCTGCACCAGCACGCAGGGGAATGCCGGCACAGTCTGCAGCAGGTCACGCAGATGGGTGATCGAGCGCAGATGCATCGGTTTGGCTGCATCGTCGAGCAAGGTGAACTGGCCGTGATCCAGACGGATGCGGGCCAGATAAAAACCACCTTCAAGCGACAGCAGCTCCAGCTCACGTATTTCGCTGTTGGCCGCACGTTCGGTCAGGGTTTGCAGATTCATGCTTCACTCCTTGCCTATCAATTCAGCACTGTTCATTGATTTTTTCCCGCGCTCTGGCGACGGAAGAACAAGGTCAACTGACCGACTTCAACACCGAGTTTGGACATGCTGGTGCGGTTGATCAGCGTGTCCTCGTCCATCTGGTACATCCAGTCGTCCATGCTCATTTCATAGGTTGAGCCGTCGACCGGCAGATTCAGGCGATAACGCCAGTGCAGCGCATTACCGGCGACCTGACCTGTGGCGACGCCCACCACATCACCCGCACGACCGCTCCAGCGCCCCTGGCCCTCGGGCGTCAGGGTCCAGACACGGCGTTGGCGCGTGCCGTCGCTGTACAGGAAGCGCTCATCGAGAATCAGGTTGTCGCCTTCACGATGGCTGACGATGTTGACCTCAAAGCGCTTGACCACTTCCCCGGAGCGCTTCTGAAACATCCCCCAGGCTTTCACGGGTTTGCTGAAAAAGCGCTGCAGATCCAGCGCCGGTTGCTGATCGGCATAGTGGCTGACATCCACGCTGCCGCAGCTCGCAACGCCGAGTGCCAGAGCCAGTAAGAGCACAAGTCGGGCCATTGCCGTTCTCCCTGAGTGCACAGGTATGGGGGTGAAGTTGGGAATATCGTGCTTGTACAGTGGATTTATCGTGTACAGGTTTGTCGCGCCTGTTGAAGGTCGGAAATCAACTTCGCCGCCCGATCAATTGCAGGAACTCCTGACGCGTCGTGGAGCTGTCGCGAAAGGCACCGAGCATCACCGAAGAGGTCATGATCGAATTCTGCTTTTCGACGCCGCGCATCATCATGCACATGTGCCTGGCTTCAATGACCACGGCCACGCCGGCGGCATCGGTGATCTGCTGAATCGCCTCGGCGATTTGCCGGGTGAGGTTTTCCTGGATCTGCAGACGACGGGCGAACATGTCCACCACGCGCGCTACTTTCGACAGTCCCAGCACCCTGCCGGTGGGGATGTACGCCACGTGTGCCTTGCCGATGAAAGGCAGCATATGGTGCTCGCACAAGGAATAGAGCTCGATGTCACTGACGATGACCATCTCATCGCTTTGCGATTCGAACAGGGCACCGTTGGTGACGTCTTCCAGGCTCATCGAGTAGCCGTTGCACAGATACTGCATCGCTTTGGCCGCACGTTTGGGTGTGTCGAGCAGACCTTCGCGTTCGGGATTTTCACCGACACCGACGAGGATTTCGCGGTAATGGCTGGCTAGTAGTGGGTTCATTCAGGGTGCTCGCGGCAGTGCTGTGCGTGGGGGCCAATCCGTAGCGGAAGAGTTGTACGTAAAGAAGTGCTTTGTATAGGTTTTATTCAAGATAGGCTGAAAAAATAAACCTGACAATCAATCGGCAATCTTTTTTGTGCAGATGCGAAAACCTCGCAGCGCAGCGCGCGAGGTTGCGGGTGTAGCGGGAGAGAAGAGGAAGCGCTCCCGGTGAGTGGGAGCGCTGGGCGAATTCGCGGAATTATTCGCTGTAGGTCGGGTAATCCACATAGCCTTCGGCATTGCCGCCGTAGACCGTCGCGGGATTCAGTGGATTGAGCGGCCAGTCATTGGCGATGCGCGCCGGCAGGTCCGGGTTGGCCATGAACGGACGGCCGAAAGCCACCAGATCAGCCAGTCCCGATTCAAGCAATTGCGCACCGGATTCAGCGTTGTAACGCCCGGCGTAGATGATCGCGCCACTAAAGGTATCGCGCACTGCACGGCGGAAGGTTGGCGGCATCGCGGGTGCGTCGTCCCAGTCCGCTTCGGCGATGGACAGGTAGGCGATGCCCACATCCTCAAGCACTTTGATCGCTTCGATGTAAGTGGTGTGCGGGTCCTCTTCGACCATGCCCAGATAGGTGCGCGCTTCATCGGTGGTGGTGAACAGCGGCGCGAAACGCACGCCGACTTTCTCTTTACCGATGCACTCGGCGACACCCGACACCACTTCGCGCAGAAAGCGCAGGCGATTGTGCAGCGAGCCACCGTATTGATCGGTGCGCACATTGCTGTGGGCAGAAATGAACTGGTTCACCAGATAGCCATTGGCGCAGTGCAGTTCGATTCCGTCGAAGCCGGCGTCCATCGCATTGCGCGCCGCCTGTATATAGAGCTGAACCAGTTCCTGGACCTCATCGGTGCTCAGCGCTCGCGGCGCGGATGGTGTAACCAGTTCGCCGGCGCCCGGCGCAGTTTCGATGAACACGCTGACCCGCTCGGTGGCGATGGCAGACGCTGAAACCGGGGCCGCGCCACCGGGTTGCAGCGCGGTGTGGGACACACGGCCGACGTGCCAAAGCTGCGCGAAAATCACGCCGCCCTGTGCATGCACCGCTTCGGTGACTGTGCGCCATCCGGCAATTTGCTCAGGGGTGTGAATGCCGGGAGTCCAGGCGTAGCCCTGACCGCGAGGTTCGATCTGCGTGCCTTCGGTAACCAGCAGACCGGCGCCGGCGCGTTGCTGGTAATACTCGGCCATCAATGCGTTGGCGACATTGCCCGGTTGTGTGCTGCGCTGGCGGGTGAGGGGCGGCAGGACGATGCGGTTCTTCAGGGTGCGCAGGCCCAGTTTGACGGGGGTGAAGTAAGGGCTGTTTTTCATGTGATTCCTGTTTTGGCCTTATTAGACCAGTCGACTAGTGATGCGGTAAAAAAAACACCGTGCGGGATACGCACGGTGTGTGGACGCTGGAGGGCTCAGGCCAACAGCTTCAGCAGTTTTTCGGCGACGGCTGCCGAGCTGGCAGGGTTTTGACCCGTCACCAGTTGGCCATCGGTGACCACGTGAACCTGCCAGTCAGCAACTTTGGAGTAGCGGCCGCCGAGACGCTGGAATTCGTCTTCGATCAGGAACGGCACGACATCGGTCAGGCCTACAGCGGCTTCTTCAGCGTTGGTGAAACCGGTGACGTCCCGGCCTTGAATCAACGGTTTGCCATCGGCAGCCACCACGTGACGCAGAACGCCCGGCGCATGGCAGACGAAACCGTGAGGTTTGTTGCTGCGGTCGAAGGCCTCGATCAGCGCGATCGAGTGTTTGTCTTCGGCCAGATCCCACAGCGGGCCATGGCCACCCGGGTAGAACACGGCATCGAAATCCTCGGCGCTGACGTCCGCCAGGCGCCCGGTATTGGCCAGCGCCTGCTGAGCAGCAGGGTCCTTGCGGAAGCGGTCGGTTTCAGCGGTTTGCGCATCGGGCTCATCGCTTTTCGGATCGAGCGGTGGCTGGCCGCCGGCTGGCGATACTAGAGTGATCTGCGCGCCGGCATCCTTGAAGGCGTAATAGGGGGCCGCGAACTCTTCGAGCCAGAAGCCGGTTTTCTTGCCGGTATTGCCAAGCTGATCGTGGGAAGTCAGAACCATCAAGATTTTCATAGAGCGCCCTGTATTGGTCTGGTCCTCGACGGGTTCGTCTGCGACACCTCGGAAGGAGTGACAGGCACAGAATAGATTCATATTAGACCGGTCGTCTAGTAAATTTTTACACCCGTGTTTCCGCGCCATCACTGTGGCAAACTCCTGCTCATCAGAAATATACGACTGGTCTAATGTTTGGTATTTTGCGCCCCATGAAACCGACCTACGACGATACCCGCCAACACCTGCTCGACACCGGCCACCGCATGATGGCCGAAAAGGGCTTCACCAGCGTTGGCCTGAGCGAGATCCTGCAGACCGCCGGTGTGCCCAAGGGCTCGTTCTATCACTACTTCAAGTCCAAGGAACTCTACGGCCAGGCGCTGCTGGAGGATTACTTTGTCGGCTACCTCGCGGACATGGAGCGACGCCTGACTCTGCCTGGGCTCAGTGCTTATGAGCGGCTGATGGATTACTGGCAGGGCTGGCAGAACCGCTGCACCCTGGAAGGTCATGGCGATGAATGCCTGGTGGTCAAGTTGAGCGCGGAAGTCGCCGACCTGTCCGAGTCGATGCGCCTCACCTTGCGCGACGGCGCCGAGCGCATCGTTGCGCGCATCACGACGTGCCTGGAAGAAGGGCAGTTGGATAAAAGTTTGCCAGAGACCGACGCTCGGCAACTGGCAGAAACGCTCTATCAACTGTGGTTGGGGGCGAGTCTGTTGAACAAACTGCAGCGCACGGGGCAGTCGCTGCAGACGTCGATGGTGATGACGAAGCGGCTATTGCAGCGCTGAAAACACCCACGACCTTTCATATCGAGTACTTTTGCAAGCATCCGGCATCAGGATTTGGAGAACTTCATGCGTGACATTATCGACGGCTTTCTGCGCTTTCAGCGTGAGGTATATCCGCAACGTGTCGAGCTGTTCAAGCAACTCGCGACCTCACAAAATCCGAAGGCGTTATTCGTTACTTGCTCGGACAGTCGTGTAGTGCCTGAGCTTCTTACACAGCGCGAACCCGGTGAACTATTCGTGATCCGCAACGCCGGCAACATTGTGCCGTCGTATGGTCCCGAACCCGGTGGCGTGTCGGCTACCGTCGAATATGCAGTCGCCGTGCTCGGCGTACAGGACATCGTGATCTGCGGGCACTCGGACTGCGGAGCGATGGGCGCGATATCGCGCTGCACCTGTCTGGATCATCTTCCTGCGGTCGCCAATTGGCTGCGTCACGCGGACGCTGCGAAAGCGATCAACGCGGCGCATGAATTCGACACACCGCGCGCGAAGCTCGATGGTCTGGTTCGGGAAAATGTGATCGCGCAACTGGCGAACCTGCGCACGCACCCCTCCGTGGCCCTCGCGCTCGAGCAAGGGCGCATGAATCTGCACGGATGGGTCTACGACATCGAGGCGGGGTGCATCGATGCGCTGGATGGTTCAACCCGACGCTTTGTTCCCTTGGCTGATTCGCCGACTACCGTGGCGATCACTGCGCGTAACGGCAAGCAGATGTAACGGCTGGCCTCATCTGAAATCGCCAGACTTGTGACCTTATTCCTGTGTGGTCACAAGTTGTCAGCCCGCCATAGGATGAGTAAGCTGCTGTCATGAATCAGCTATCAATATCTGCCTCCTCGCCGAACACTCGTGGCCCGGCCGAGCACGACATTCGTGACCAGATTGTCGCCGCGGCCAATGAACACTTCAGCCAGTATGGCTATGCGAAAACCACGGTTTCCGACCTGGCCAAGGCCATCGGTTTTTCCAAGGCGTACATCTATAAATTTTTTGACTCGAAACAGGCGATTGGCGAGGCCATTTGCGCCAATTGTCTGGGGCAAATCGTTGCAGCCGTCGAACAGGCCGTTAATGAAGAATCTCTTTCGGCGACCGAGCGTTTGCGCAGATTGGTAAAAACCGTCATTGCCACGGGTGTGAACCTGTTCTTCAACGACCGCAAGCTTTACGACATCGCGGCGTTTTCCGCCTCTGAGCGTTGGCACAGCGCCCAAGTGTATGAAGCACAGATCAAAGACTTTATTGTCGACATCGTGCGGCAAGGGCGAGAAGCGGGGGAGTTCGAGCGCAAGACTCCACTGGACGAGACTGTCGAGGCGATCGATCTGGCGCTGCGACCTTTCGTCAACCCCTTGCTGTTGCAGCACAATCTGGATTTCATCGAGCAAGCGCCCACGCTGACCTCCAACCTCATCCTGCGCAGCCTCATGCCCTGACTGTCGCTGGTCAAATCTGTCAGTCGATTCAAGTCAAAACGACATCCCCCACATGACGTTTTCCGTTCCCGGCCAATGAGTGCCGGGAGGGTGCAACATTTCGCTCTTCGTGACCATTGACTGAATTGGTCACATGGATAATATGGCTTCGCTGTAGTTCGATGTTCTATTCCAGTGATCTCCATAGAGTCCGATAATGAAAAAAACAATGCTCAAGAGCCCCGTGGGCCTGGCCGTCGTGCTTGCGTCTTCCAATGTGCTGGCCGGTGGCTTTGCACTCAACGAACAAAGCATCAGCGGGATGGGGTCCGGGTTTGCCGGGCGATCTTCATCGGCCGAAGACGCCAGTACGATCTACGGCAACCCGGCGGGCATGGCGCGACTTAAACAAGAGCAGGTCAGCGTGGGGGCAGCGACATTGTTCGCCAAGTCCGATATCAGCCGGACTCGCAGTACGTTCGGTGGCAAGGAAGACGGCGACATGGTGCCCACGACCACCGTACCGATGGGCTATTACGTCAAACCCATCGATGAGCATTGGGCATTCGGCGTCGGGTTTTATGTACCCTTCGGGTTGATCACCGACTACGGCAGTGGGTTTGCCGGACGCTATTACGCCAACAAGAGCGAAGTCACCACGCTGACTTTCCAACCGACCATCAGTTACGCTTTTAACGAAGAAGTCTCGATCGGTTTCGGTCCGACCATCAACCGTATCGGTGGAGAGATATCGGGCATGGTGCCCAATCCATTAACCCCGGGGCGCAATGACGGCAAGCTCAAAAGCACGGGTGATGACACCGCGCTGGGCTTCAACGCAGGTGTGCTGGTGCAGGCGACAGATCAGACCCGCCTGGGGCTGACTTATCACTCCAAAGTCAGTTACCACCTGGATGCGAAAACCAAGGTCACCGATGGCATCTTCAGCGTGCTGGGCGTCAGCGGCCGCAGTTATGACGCATCGCTGGATGTGGATACGCCGGAGTCGGTGGATTTTTCGGCCACGCATCAATTCAATAACGACTGGACGCTCTATGTCGGTAGCACCTGGACGCGCTGGAGTCGCTTCAAGGAGCTGACGATCGAAAACAGCGGCCTGCCGCCGTTGCTGAGCGGTCAATTGGGGACGATCAGCGAAGAGCAGAACTGGCATGACACGTGGGCACACGCCATCGGTGCCGCCTATCAATTGAATGGCCAGTGGGTGTTGCGTAGCGGGTTTTCGGTAGATCAATCACCCGCCAACAATACCAATCGCGGCCCCCGTATTCCTACGGGCGATCGAAAGGTTATCAGCTTCGGTGCGGGCTGGACGCCGGTGGAAAATGTCACCATCGACTTCGCTTATTCCTACCTCTGGGAGGAGAGCGTGAAGGTCAACGACAGCTCGCCATCCAGAGGTGCCTACAGCGCCAGGTACAAGAACAGTGCGAGCGGGCTCGGTACGTCTGTCAGCTACCGTTTTTAGCTGAGGACTGTACTCACAATGTGGGGGCGGGAGTGCGTGCTGCCTCCCGACCCCACACGCGCAAGGGCATGTTGATCGGGCCGATTCTCGCAGAGAGGTTGGCCCTTTTTTGTAGGTCAAACCCCCATGACTTTGGCCATCAGGTTCTGATGAAAACGCCGTGGCGTGGCCCACGTCAAAACCGCGATCGACCTTTTGCTGCGTACTGTCGAGCCAAATTCTTTGCAAAGCTGGCGAGCGTCATCGCGACGCAACAGGCAGGGTTTCAGGAACTTGCCAGCCGCCGCCGAGCGCTTTGAATGCCGCAACCGCAGCCCGCGCCGATTCTGTCCGCGCTTGCGCACGGGCATCGGAAGCCTGGAGCAGCGTTTCGTCGGCGTGGAGCACATCAATCAGGCTCGCGGTGCCTTTTCCATAGGCAATAAAAGACGCTTGGCGAGCCTGTGTCAGAGAAGCCTCGCCTCCCGCGAGCGTGGTGGCCTGAAGGTTGCGGTTCACCAGGGCGGAGAAGGCATTTTCGACATCCTCAGTGGCGCGTAACACCGACTGACGATAAGCGGCCAGCGCTTCGGCTTCCTGTCCTTTGGCCTGATCGATCTGCGCGTTTATCCGGCCTACGTCAAAAAGTCTCCAGCGCAATCCAAGGACCGCCGCCGACTGACTGGCGCCGCCGGTGAACAGGTTGCCGCCGGAAACAGCCGTGGCGCTACCGAGCAATGCGCTGAGCGAAAGTTTCGGGTAGTACTCGGCAATCGCCACGCCGATGCGTGCATTGGAGGCTGCCAGGCGGCGCTCGGCGACGATCAGATCCGGCCGGCGGCGCAGCAGATCGGCCGGCGTTCCCGAGGCGTTTATCGGCGGCACAACAGGAATGCTCGCCGTACCGGCCAGTTGCGTGCGGTGAGTACCCGGCGGGGTGCCGAGCATCACGTCGAGCGCATTCATGGCGGCATCCAGGCCGGTCTGCAGCACTGGCACGCTCGCCTGGACTTGCGCCAGCGCGCCCTCAGTCTGTTGAACCTGATAGCGGGCAGCGAGGCCCTTGCCGTAGAGCAGGCGGACTTTCTCCAGCAGTCCCTGCTGGGTTTCGACTTGACGGTTGGCAATCTCCAGTCGCGCCTGCAACCCACGGAGGGTGATGTAGATATCGGCCGTCTGCGCTGCAATGGCCAGGCGTGTGGCGGTCGCGCCCGCCTCGGAGGCCTGGTATTCGGCGAGTGTGGCTTCGCGCTCGCGTCTCAACCCGCCAAAGACATCAATCTCCCAGCCAGCATTGAGGTTGAGCTCGTAGGAACTTCCGAAGCGATCATAGCCAGGCGTTGAGTTCAACACCTGGCCGAGCGGCGTCTCGACGGATTGATAGGCGCGTGCGGCCTGGCCATCAATGCTCCCGGAGGGCAACAGAGCGGCATTTGCGGCCCCCAGTCCTGCCCGTGCCTGTGTGACCCGCGCCGCTGCTTGTGCCAGATCGAGGTTCTGTTCCAGCGCCTGGGTGACGAAACCGGTCAACACGGGATCGTTAAAACTCTCCCACCAGTTGACCAGCCGGGCCGGCGCCGTTGCCGGCGTCTGTTCGGCTGCTGGCTGACTCAGGTAACGATGGGGAAGCGCGAGGGCAGGCCGTTGATAGTCGGGACCGACGGCGCAGCCTGCCATCAAACTGGCGGCCACCAAAAGCGTGATAGGGCGAACAGGAGGCATTGAGGTACCTGCGACGAAGATGATAAGTGACCATATTAAATTACGGTCACGGCTTTAAGGTCAACGATATCTTGTCCGTATGCGCCATCCACTGAAAATGTGTGACCGTTGACATTATTGGTCACCTTAATGAAAATGCCGGCATGTCCTATTCTTGAGTAACGGAACCTATGCGCCGGCCTCTAGCTGTACCGATTGCCGTTTGTCTGTTGCCGCTCGTCCTGACGGCGTGTGGCGACTCATCCGTCGTTGACGATCCCCGTACGCATGCCCCGTTGGTGAGGTCCGCTGCGGTTTCGGCGGCGTCCGAGGCTTCACGTGCTTTCACGGGGGTCGTGATCGCCCGCGTCGAGGCTGACCTTGGTTTTCGGGTCTCGGGCAAAATACTCGAGCGCCTGGTTGACACAGGCCAGACGGTCAAACGAGGTCAGCCACTGATGCGCCTCGACCCGATTGATCTCGGGCTGCAGGCGCGGGCGCAGCAAGAGTCGGTCATGGCCGCCCGGGCGCGAGCCATACAGACCGCGGATGACGAGGCCCGGTATCACGACCTGGTCGCCGCCGGCGCCATCTCGGCCTCGGCCTACGATCAGATCAAAGCCGCCGCAGATACCGCCAAAGCTCAGTTGAGCGCGGCGCAAGCGCAGGCTGATGTCGCTCGCAATGCGTCCGGTTATGCGGTGTTGCTTGCTGATTCCGATGGCGTGGTGGTGGAGACGCTCGCCGAGCCAGGACAAGTGGTGAGCCCCGGGCAAGCCGTGGTTCGACTGGCGCGGGCAGGGCAGCGCGAAGCCATCGTGCACCTGCCCGAGACGCTACGTCCGGCGGCAGGTTCGACCGCGCAGGCCACACTTTATGGCAACACCTCGGGTGCCGTGACAGCCAGGCTGCGGCTGCTGTCTGATTCGGCCGATCGCATGACGCGCACCTTTGAGGCGCGGTATGTGCTGGAGGGCGCGCTGGCCAATGCGCCGTTGGGTTCGACCGTTACGCTGCAGATCGCTGGCAGCCGCGCAAATGCACAGGTGTTGCAAGTGCCGCTGGCGGCGGTTTATGACCCAGGCAAAGGCCCCGGCCTCTGGGTGATTGCTGGCAACCCGACCAAGGTGAACTGGCGGCCTGTGCAGATATTGGGCGTGAGCGATGACATTGCGCGTGTCGACGGTGAACTCAAGGTCGGTGAGCAAGTTGTCGCTTTAGGCGCACATCTTCTGCGCGAGGGTGAGGAGGTGAGACTGGCTCAACAGGCTGACGTCCAGGTTGCCGGGAGCCGTCCATGAGCCAGGGGCGTTTCAATCTTTCGGCGCTCGCCGTTCGCGAGCGTTCGATCACGGTGTTCCTGATCTTCCTGATCGGTGTTGCCGGGATCCTCGCGTTTTTCCAGCTCGGGCGCGCGGAGGACCCGCCGTTTACGGTCAAGCAGCTGACGGTCATCACGGCGTGGCCGGGCGCGACCGCGCAGGAAATGCAGGACCAGGTCGCCGAGCCGCTGGAAAAACGCCTGCAGGAGTTGAAATGGTACGACCGCACGGAAACCTACACTCGTCCGGGTCTGGCCTTCACCGTGGTGACACTGCTTGATCGTACACCGCCCTCCCAAGTGCAGGAGGAGTTCTACCAGGCGCGCAAAAAACTCGACGATGAGTCGATCAAGCTACCGGCCGGCGTGATTGGCCCGATGGTCAACGATGAGTTTGCAGATGTGACCTTTGCGTTGTTTGCCTTGAAAGCCAAAGGCGAGCCGCAGCGCCTGCTGGTACGTGATGCCGAATCGCTGCGCCAGCGCCTGTTGCATGTGCCAGGCGTGAAAAAGGTCAACATCATAGGTGAGCAGAGCGAGCGCATCTTTGTCTCTTTCTCCCATGATCGGCTGGCCACGCTGGGGGTGACCCCGCAGGATATTTTTGCCGCGCTGAACAATCAGAACGTGCTGACGCCGGCCGGCTCGATTGAAACCAAGGGGCCAGAAGTCTTCCTGCGTCTCGACGGCGCCTTCGACAAATTGCAGAAGATTCGTGACACACCGCTGGCGATTCAGGGACGTACCTTGAAGCTCTCGGACGTTGCGACGGTCGAGCGGGGTTACGAAGATCCGGCCACCTTCCTTGTGCGTAACAATGGTGAGGAAGCGCTGTTATTGGGTGTGGTGATGCGCGAGGGCTGGAACGGCCTGGACCTGGGCAAGGCACTGGACGTGGAGACCACCCGGATCAACGAAGGCATGCCACTGGGCATGACACTCAGCAAGGTCACCGATCAGTCGGTGAATATCAGTTCAGCCGTCGACGAGTTCATGATCAAGTTCTTCGTCGCCTTGCTGGTGGTGATGCTGGTGTGCTTTCTCAGCATGGGCTGGCACGTCGGTATTGTCGTGGCCGCAGCGGTGCCACTGACGCTCGCCGTGGTGTTTGTGGTGATGGCGGCAACGGGCAAGAACTTTGACCGGATCACCTTGGGGTCGCTGATCCTGGCGCTTGGACTGCTGGTGGACGACGCCATCATTGCGATCGAGATGATGGTGGTGAAAATGGAGGAGGGCTACGACCGCATCAAAGCGTCCGCGTATGCCTGGAGTCACACTGCCGCACCGATGCTTTCCGGCACGCTGGTGACCGCTATCGGCTTTCTGCCTAACGGCTTCGCGCAATCGACCGCTGGCGAGTACACCAGCAACATGTTCTGGATCGTAGGCATTGCCCTGATTGCCTCATGGGTGGTTGCGGTGGCCTTTACCCCCTATCTGGGCGTGAAGCTGTTGCCGGACATCAAACAGGTCGAAGGTGGTCACGCGGCCATTTACAACACGCCCAATTACAACCGCTTCCGCCGGATCTTGACGCGCGTCATTGCCCGCAAATGGCTGGTCGCCGGTACTGTGATCGCGACGTTTGTCCTGGCCGTTGTCGGCATGAGCCTGGTCAAGAAGCAGTTCTTCCCCACCTCGGACCGTCCCGAAGTGTTGATTGAAGTGCAAATGCCCTATGGAACCTCCATCGAGCAGACGAGTATCACCACCGCCAAAGTCGAGGCTTGGCTGCAAAAGCAGCCTGAAGCAAAAATCGTCACGGCCTATATCGGACAGGGTGCGCCGCGTTTCTACCTGGCCATGGCGCCGGAACTGCCTGATCCGTCTTTCGCGAAGATTGTGGTGTTGACGCAGAGTCAGGAGGCACGGGAAGTCCTCAAGCTCCGTCTGCGCGAGGCCGTCGCCGAAGGGCTGGCTCCAGAAGCGCGGGTCAGGGTGACGCAGTTGGTGTTTGGTCCGTATTCACCGTTTCCTGTCGCTTACCGGGTGATGGGGCCCGATCCCTCGACATTGCGTGAGATTGCCGCTCAGGTACAGACCGTGATGCAGGCGAGCCCCTTGATGCGAACCGTCAATACTGACTGGGGGCCGCTGACACCCGCGCTGCATTTCACCCTGGATCAGGACCGCTTGCAGGCGGTGGGGCTGACCTCCAGTGCGGTCGCGCAGCAGTTGCAGTTTCTGCTTGCCGGGGTACCGATCACGGCCGTTCGTGAGGACATCCGTTCGGTACAAGTGATCGGGCGAGCGGCGGGGGACATCCGGCTCGACCCTGCAAAAATTCAAGGCTTTACGCTGGTGGGCACGGCGGGCCAGCGGATTCCGCTGTCGCAAGTGGGGACAGTGGATGTGCGCATGGAGGATCCCGTCCTGCGGCGTCGTGACCGCACGCCGACCATTACTGTACGCGGCGACATTGCCGAAGGCTTGCAGCCTCCGGACGTTTCAAGCGTGATCACGAAGGCGCTGCAGCCGGTCATCGACACGCTGCCGGAGGGTTATCGTATCGAGCAATCGGGGGCGATCGAGGAGTCGGGCAAGGCGGGCCAAGCGATCTTGCCACTGCTGCCGATCATGATCGCCGTCACGCTGCTGATCATCATTCTGCAGGTGCGTTCGGTATCGGCAATGATCATGGTGTTCCTCACCTCGCCACTCGGGCTGATGGGTGTGGTGCCGACACTGCTGCTCTTCCAGCAGCCGTTCGGTATCAACGCCTTGGTCGGGTTGATCGCCCTGTCGGGGATTCTGATGCGCAATACACTGATCCTGATCGGACAAATCCATCACAACGCACAAGAGGGACTTGATCCGTTTCACGCCGTGATCGAAGCCACGGTACAGCGTGCTCGCCCGGTACTGCTGACTGCGCTGGCGGCCATCCTCGCGTTCATTCCACTGACGCACTCGGTCTTCTGGGGCACGCTGGCTTACACACTGATCGGCGGCACGTTCGTCGGAACCATCGTGACGCTGGTGTTCCTGCCGGCGATGTACTCCATCTGGTTCAAGATCAGTAAGCCATAGGAAGCCATCTTCAGCGTTCGCGGCTGCTACGGCAGTCGCGGGGCGGCTCCTGCGGTTGATACCCCGAGCATTACGCTCTTCGAATGCTCGGGGGCAGGCTGATGCGGACTGGAGTGCGTCGACTCAGGCGGCCTGGTACAGACGGCGTTCGAGCAGCGAACTACCCCGCAGACGATGGCTGGCCTTGGCCGCGGCCAGTACGGCCAGGTCCAGCAGCGGTTCGAGGGTGATCACGGTCATGTAGGCACTGCCAAAGGTCAGAATCGACAGGGCGTTTTCGGCTGTGAAGCCTTTTCCGTAGAAAGCCCAGAACGCCACCCAGGCGACAATGCCTGCCTGAAAGGCGGTCGACAGCCCCAGCGCTTGTCTGTAGCTCAGTTCCACATACGGCGTGTCGGGCGCAATGATGCGTTTGGCCAGGGCAGCGACTGCGCACAGCGGTACCAGTAGCGTGGTGACGTTCATGCCATATTGCGGCAGGTCGAATGGCGCGAAGAACAGGCCCTGAATCAGCAGCCCCAGGGCGAGACCCGCCGCAGCAGGTGCAGCGCCAAGCAGCAGAAATAGCGTTGACCCCAGGATGAGATGCACCTCGGAAACACCGACCGGATAGTGCGGCAGCAGCTCGAAGAAGCTGAAGACCAGGGCCGTGGCAGTGACAGTCCGAGCCAGCAGCGAAAAGACCCCACGCTCACCGATGGCTTGCGCAGCGAGTTTGACGGTGTAGGCGCCGACACCTGCGGCAGTGACATAGCTCAGCCAGAGTTTTCCGGCTTCCACCAGATCAGGTTCGATATGCATGACGGATGCTCCTTGGCCGCTTCGCGACCTCGATAGTAAAAAAACGGATGACTGCGGTCAGTTTGCGGCTCGGCTTATCGCTACCGGCTCGCGCCGTGGCAGGTGTTCGTGCTCGTGTCCATGGGGCGGTGGGCAACTCGCATTGAGCAGCGTGACCGGTTGTCCGTGGGGCGTGTTCTCGTAGGCTTGCTGCCATTCTTCGGTGCGCCGGGTGATGTCTTCGAAAGCGGTCAAACCGAGCGCGGTAACCATCCTTTCCGTGGCCGCAATCCACTGCCGGTAGTAAGCGTCGTTGATGCTTTCTCCGGGCTGCGCCGGGCTTGCCTTGATCTCATCGCTGAATGTCTGCACCCAGTCCTTCCAGGGAAATAGACCGGTTTGGTGCAGGTGTAGCAGCAGGGAAAAAGCCTGGGCCTGCCAGGGTTTGTCGAACACTGGGCCTTCATTGTCGAGAGATAGCCCGGTGATGGGCGGGATGTGAAGCTTGCTGGCGTTCATACGGCCTCCAGATAGTTGTCCCACAGATCAATGCAGACACTGTCCGGTCGCGCCACGCCCCACAGTTCTGTCGCACTGAAGCGCACGGCGTAGACCTGTTGCGGTTGTTCGCCCAGACCGTGGGCCATCGTGTCCGGGGTGGCAAACGCACCGTGCGCAATCTCGATGGTCCCGACCTTGCCGCGCGCGTAGCGTGGCAGTCGGGTGTGGGTGGTTGGATTGAAATTTTTCGTCCGCACTCGGTCACCGACCCGGAAACGACCGGCGACAGGCTCTTTCGCCC
The DNA here is from genome assembly GCF_014200835.1 of Pseudomonas sp. JAI115. Taxonomy (NCBI): domain Bacteria; kingdom Pseudomonadati; phylum Pseudomonadota; class Gammaproteobacteria; order Pseudomonadales; family Pseudomonadaceae; genus Pseudomonas; species Pseudomonas sp. JAI115. The sequence continues at coordinate 16,128 of NZ_JACHCY010000001.1, read as the reverse complement.
TGGATGAAGCGCCGCCAAGAGTCACCGCCTCGACGATGTCTGGTGTGAGCACCGTTGGCGGCTGCGTCGGCGAGGTCGGTTTGACCGCGCCCTGCAGTTCGCCAGCGCTGATCACGCCTTTTTCCAGCAGCAAGGTCTCGAAGGCGTGCAGCCAGTGTTCGTAGTAACTCGACTGCAAGTATTCCGCCGGTTGCATGCGTTCGATGCAATGGCGGAATTCGTCGACATTGAAGTAGCCGCCGACGAAGAGCGAGGCAAACAGCGGAAAGATCCTGCGTTCCCAGTCGTGATGGAACACCGGTTCATTGTCTTCGGTGAGCACCGGGCCGAACCCGTGCATACCGCCTAAGTCGTGTACACCGTTCATGGTTTTCTCCTTCACGGGGTCAGGCTGCGTCGCCCGGTGTCTTGGCCAGGCCGGTACCGATCATGGCATCACGCGTCACCAGCTCGACCAGGCGTTCCTCGCTCCAGCCGTCTGTGCCCGCCGGACGTTCCGGCAGTACCAGGTAGCGCAACTCGGCACTGCTGTCCCAGACCCGCACTTCCTTGTCATCGGGAACAAGCAAACCGAATTCGGCCAGTACGCCGCGTGGATCGATGACTATCCGTGAGCGATAGGGCGCGGATTTGTACCAGGCGGGGGGCAGACCCAGGGTTGGCCAGGGGTAACAGGAGCACAGCGTGCAGACCGTCACGTTGTGCACGGCCGCGGTGTTCTCCACCACCACCATGTCTTCGCCCTGCACGCCGGAAAAACCCAATTCGGCAATCGCCGCGGTGGCATCTTCCAGCAGCCGTTTTTTGTAATCGGGATCGAACCAGGCCTTGGCGACCACCTGAGCGCCGTTGCGCGGGCCGACCTTGTGCTGGTAAGTGTCCACCAGTGCATCCATGGCGGTCGGGTCGACCAGACCCTTTTCGATCAGCAGGGATTCGAGCGCCTTGACACGCAGGGCGATGGCCTCGGGGGGCTCGGTGTGATCGTGATCGTGATGATGTTCGTGCGTATGGCTCATGTATTGACCCCTCTGAATTTGCTACTCACGTTCAGTGCGATGCGCCGGTTTACAACGTCCGCCAATCGACAGAGGCCTCGAATGCCGCTGCCGTTTGATACAGGGTGCCTTCGGCATAATGTTTTCCGACAAGCATCAGCCCCACAGGCAGTCCGTCCACCAGGCCGCAAGGGATCGACATGGCGGGGTGCCCGGTAATGTCCTGAGCGGCCGTATTGCCCAGCATCTCCAACGCACGCGTGACGGTTTCGGTGATGGAAGAGCCCGGTTCAGGGAGTGGCTGGGCGGTGATCGGCACGGTCGGCATGACGAGCAGGTCATAGGTATTCAGCGCCCGGTCATAGGCGGCCCGGGCAAAGCGTGCAATGTTCTGGGCCTTGGCGTAGTAGCGACCGTGGTAGCGCTCCAAACCGAACTGACCCACGAACATGCACAGCTTGAGTGATGGCGACAGTGCGTCGGCCTGGTCACGCCAACCGGCCTGTTTGTCCAGCAGGCCCACGTCGTAAAGCCCCTTCCAGTTAAAACCCGCGCCGTTGCCGTGCATCATTTGCATGGTCAGGCCTTCACAGCCGATAGGGCTCCACAATGCCCCCGCCAGGTTGTGTTCGGGAACCGAGACTTCCTCGACCCGCGCACCCAACGCCTCGAGCCGGGCGATAGCGCTGCGCACCTTTTCTGCGATGCGCGGGTCCTGGTTAGCGAGTTGGAAACCTTCCTGGAGAATTCCGATCCGCAGCCCGGTCACGCCTCGTTCCAGATAATCGCTATAGGCATCGACCTCGGGCGCGCTCTGGCGCGGGTCGAGGCCATCGATGCCGGCCATCACTTCAAGCATCAGAGCGTTATCCCGGACGTTGCTCGTCATCGGGCCGACATGGTCGAAAGTTGCCTCGATCGCCATGACGCCGGTATAGGGCACCAGACCGAAGGTGGGCTTCATTCCGTAAATGCCGCACCAGGCTGCCGGAATGCGGATGGAGCCGCCCTGGTCGCCACCGACAGCCAGGTCGACTTCACCCGACGCCACCAGCGCTGCGCTGCCGGAAGACGAGCCGCCGGTGGTGAATCCATGGCGATAAGGATTGTGCACAGGGGCTGGGTCTGAGGTATGGCTACCACCGGAGAGGCAGTAATGTTCACAAGTGGCTTTGCCGAGGATGGTGGCGCCAGCGTCGAGCAGACGTGTCACCACAGTGGCATCAAACGACGGTACGAATCCTTCCAGTGGCGAGGCACCGTTCATCATCGGGACACCGGCCAGAGAGATATTGTCCTTGAGCGCAACCGTCTTGCCGGCAAGCTTGCCCGAACTGGCGCCCATCACCTCGGTTCTGTAGTACCAGGCGTTCAGCGGATTGTCCGTACTTGAAGGGCGGTAACCGGCACTGCGCTCGTAGCACACCGGGGGGATGAAGTCTGGCAACTCATCGACGAGATCGTAGGCATCAAAACTGGATTGCATGAGCGCCAGGTATTCGCTGGCTTGCTCGGGAGTCAACTGTATGTGCAGGCGGCTGGCGAGATCCTGCACTTGTTCGAGCGTCGGGCGGATGATGGCCATGGGGTGTCCTGTGTCCTGTGCCAACCTGCTGGGTTGGCAATGTCTGTTCAAACGTCGTCTCGGAGAAGCCCGGTTACGGTGCGCACGATTGGCGATGTCGCGACCGGGCTGGTATCAAGCTATCTGCGCATATTGAGCGGCGCTTGGTTGAGGAGGACATTCACTTGGTTGAGCGGGACGCCGTATTGCGGTGGCGCCGGTTTTTGCCGAGCGTGTCAGTCTTCGGATTCGGCCGTGGTCGGTTTTCGGAACGAATTCCCGGGTTTCGGCCAGACAACCCCGACGCTCTTCATGCCTTTGGCCGGGTCCATTTCCGGGTGCGCGAGTACCACATCCCGATAGGAGGGGCTGCCGATCACCGCCGGTTTGAACTTGATGAGGAAGTCATTGACCTCCTTGCGCAGGTCCGGGGCCAGGCCGTAGTCGTCGTAGCAGGCCTCCAGACAATCGAGCACCGCTTGCCAGTGCACCTCGGTCAGCCCCATCCCGCGATGCGCGGTGACCATGTCTCTGCCCCTGTATTTGGCGCTGCCACCCCAGTGCTCGGAAAGGAAGTCGACAAAATTGATGTGTTCCTTCTGGAACGTCGATTCCGACATATGGGCCCAGATGTGGCCGATGGCGGGGTGGCCCATGGTTTTTCTTAACACGGCGCCTGCGAACTGATAAATCGCGTCATAGCCGCCAAGACGGGTGTAGAGGGAAGGTTGTTGTTCTGCGGTGGGTTGCTGGTCGGTCATTGTCGGGTTACTCCGTTTAAGATCAGGGGCATCTCATGAGCCGGTTGGCACGCTTGATACGGGCTGCGCAGAGGAGGGGGCTAGAAAACCCTGACGTAGCGCAGGTTCATGCGAAAGTCCTCTTTGGGGCCGTTCTCCACCGCAAGGTCGCGTCCAAGTTGCACCTGGAATTGGTCCCTGGCGGTCAGAAACTTTCTGGCCGTAACGCGGACGTTGGTGGTTTCCATCCTGTCGTCCTGGTTGACACCATCGACCTGGTTTTCCCCGCCCCAACTGTGGCCGAAGCCGATCGCCAGCGCCGTCGTCTCGTCGGGCATGTAGCGCCCCATCAACTGGGCGCCATAGGAAACGTCCTGCTCGCGACGGGCAGAGCTGGCGCCGTAGTCGTTGTTGTCCCCGTACCAGATGGCGTCACCGACGAGGTCGATGGCCCACTTTTCTGTGAAGTGCTTGACGTAAGCGGCCTGCAGATCGAATTTCCAACGGTTCTCGCCAAGGTTGAGCGCGTCGTCCTTGTCGTAGTTGCCAGTCGGCACGTACAGGTAAGCGGTCGCACCGAGAGTGTCGTTGGCGTCGTTGAGACGGTACTTGAGTGGCGCAGTAAGAATGAGGTCGCCGATGCCGCTGGCGTCGCCCAGCGCAGACGCATCACCACCGCCTGACACATGGCCGAAGGGCAACAGGAATTGCGGCTCGATGGTCAGCCGCTCGCTCAACTGGTAGACGTGCAGCAGACGCAAAATGCCGACGTCGGACGTCAGGTTGAAATCGGAGCTGGTCTTGTGCCCGTTGGAATAGGCTTTGTCGGTGCTGGCGTGCTGGTAGTAGACCACGCCGATGGTCGCGCCCACGGGGAGCGGCTCGTAGTCGCCAGGATCGACCTCAAGCGCGTGGGAGGAAAGGCTGGGGAGCAGGGCTGCAAGCGCCAGGTAGCGGAACCGTTTCATGATCGAAGATCCTTTTTTCGGGCAAAAAGAGCCCCGCTATCGCCAGTCAGGCAACGCGCAGGGCTAAAAGTGGAGTCAGCGATGGAGTCAGGCGGGCGACACGTGTGCGTCCCGCATCATCCCGGTCTGCGGGTGGCAGTTGATGTACTCGAACAGTTGCTGGCTACCATCCGCCACCGAGACCTCGTGATACAGCCGCAGCTTCGAAAGACCGCCGATCACGCGGAAGAACGTGGTGAAAATGCGCAGGTGAGTGGGGTGGGATTCTGCCCAGCGCTCCAGCTTGTCGAGCGATCGCCAGTGGCCGATGTCATAGGCGATGTCGAGGAGATTGCCATCGAGGTCGATATTGCGTACGAAACGGTTGCTATAGCAGCCCAGCGCCTGGCCCTCGTCACGCAGGAAGTTCATGCCGTCTTGCAGGGGCGGCAGCATCTCGTTGAAATAGAGCGCGCGTTCTTCCTCGCCGGCTTCGACCCAGTCTTGTCCGGAGCGAATCAGCGTCAGGTTGTCGTGGCCACGTACGGCGACCCTGCCGCCCTTGGCCGGATCGCCTGAAATGACTTGCAGTTCGCTGGTCGGCTGCATCCAGTCGGTCTGGGAGATGGCAAAGCGGTCGCGCGCCGAGCCCCAGTAGCCGTGCTCTTCAATCTCGCCGCTGATGCCGTCCATGACCGCACCGACACCTGGCAAATCGTCCTTGAAGGCATACAGTGTTTCGAACTGCTCGGCGCGCGGGGCCATGACCTCGCGGAAATATCCCAGCCCCTCGCTCAGGCGCGCATCGTCGCCCCACCAATTCGCCACCGGCGGTGAAAGCAGCCAACGGTGATAGGCGACGGGATCACGCCAGTAGCCCACGGCGATGAAGTTTCCATACCCCTGATTGTCGAGGTGGTAGGTCAGGTCGTAATGCCCGGGGCCATCGGCGAGGGCGAAGCTGGCGTCAATGTAGCGTATGGCTTGCAGGGCGGCGGCGCGTTGTTCTTCGCGAAATTGCACCCCGAGGTAAGCCATCACGACTTGCTTCACGTTTTCGTCAGCCCGTCCCACAAACATGGGGAAGGGTGGCTGGTATTCGTCGTGGACGCGACGCGACAAAGTCCGCGGACATTTCAGATGTTTATCGATTGCAGATTCCATGGGGGCTCCTTTATTCCCGTCTCAAACGGACGGTTCGCTGTTCTACAGGCCAGTGGATGTTGTTGTTTTGCGATCAGGACCACGCCATCGGCGTTGCAGCGCCAAGGTCCCGAGTTGCACCAGGTAACTGGCGAACTCTTCGGGTGCCATGTCCCAGCGCTGTAAAAACCAGGACGAATCGGACAGTCGCTGCTGTTGCTGTTCTCGTCGTTGCATGAGGCACCTCGTCATTGGTGTCGGGAGCGACACGGCATGGAGTGAAAATTATCGAGGGGAGATGGGATGTGCTTGGCTCGAATGGACAACCGTTTGGTTAAAAAGGACAGCCGTAAATGGCCAGCTCATCGATGCGCAGTGATGGTGCGGGGCTTGTGAAACAAGGGACGAAATGCTCGGGAAAGTTGCAGGGGAAGTGCTGGGGAGGCACTGTCTGCCAAGTGTGCGGAGGGCGATCTCGCGGCGCGGCTAAGCGCTGGGCGTGAGACTGAGCAGATGGCCTGATAATTGCTGAGCTCGCAAAAAACGTTACCACGCTTTTTTGTTGAACCGCCGCCGCGAGGTCCATGCAATGAGCCAGACATGTCAGTATTCAACGCTTGCCGTCACGGCGCCCCAACGGTTCGATTACTGGAAGGAGGTGGTGTGTCACCATTGCCTGGACGCCGACAGCAAACTGCTGGCGCAGAGCGATTTCGACGGGGCGCTGGAGGTGCATGGCATGGGGGCATTGGACATCTGCACGTTGTCCGCACCCTTGCATTATTGGGAGCGGACCGCCCAGCACCTGCGCAGCGACCCGAATGACGATTTGTGGTTGGGCTTTACCCGCAGCGGTTATGGCGAACTGGAGCAGGCTGACCGGCGGACGAAGCTGGCGGCGGACGATCTGTTCCTTTATGACGCATCCCAGCCCTTCAGATTCAGCTTCGGTGGTACCGATAACCACCTTGTGCGCATTCCGCGACAATTGCTCAGCCAGCGGCTGCCGGGAATAGCGGAGTGCACCGCCATGGTTCTGGATGATCGTCGCCCAGGGGTAATTCCGTTACGCGAAATGTTGCGCCAGGCCGCGAGCATGGCTTCAGGCTTCCAAAAACCAGGCCTGTCCAGTCGTTATTCCAGCACGTTGCTCGACCTCTTGGTGGTCAGCCTGGAACTCCAGGATTTGAAGCAGACGCATGACGAGCTGGACCTGTATGGCCGGATCATGAATTACATCCACCAGTATCTGACCGAGGCGGATCTTTCACTCGAGCGCATTGCTCAAGCTCACCATGTCTCCACGCGCACAGTGACGCGCGCTTTCGCCCGCCATCAGAAATCGCCGGTCGCGGAAATCTGGAAGGCACGGTTGTTCGCCAGCCGCGACGCGATCGAGCGTGGTCAAGTCCGTAGTATTTCCCAGGCGGCGCTGGATTTCGGCTTCTCGGACTTCTCTCATTTCAGCCACGCTTTTCGCAAGACCTTCGGCATTGCTCCCCATACTCTTCTGCGACGAGAGTGAAATGGACGGGCTTTAACGCTTCTCAAGCGAAAGACATTCAGCTGCCTGATCACTTATAAGCTGAGCCAAAATTCGCACAGGCTCGGTGAAACTCTGTCGAGATCGATGTACCAGCCCGATATCCCGGTGAAAGGTGTGCTGTCCCAAATCGATCGCTCGTACACCTGCGGGCCATTCCTGATGGGGCTCTGTCTGTGGCACCAGCGCTATGCCTACACCTTTTTCCACCAGTTTGATGATGGCCTCCAGTTCATCCAGTTCGCAAACTTCCTGCAAGGTGAAATGCATCTGTCGCAGGAAACGATCAACCTGCCGGCCGCCGAAAGATGATCGGTCATAGCGAATGAATGGCTGGCTGGACAGCAGTTCCGACCAGTCTTCTCCCTCCAGCTCGCGTGGCACGATCAGTCGGTAGGGCTCTCGTGCCAGCGTCGTCCAGCGCAGGTCACTTTGAAGAGAGAAGGGCGGACGAATGATGATGGCCATGTCGATTTCGCCGGCGTCTACGAGGTTCACCATCTCCATTGAAAGCCCTGGAATGACACGTGTGCGGCATTGCGGACACTGCTGGTGAAACTTCGCCAGCGCATCGGGCAAATAGGAACGTTGCACGGATGCGATCGCACCGATGTTGATGAGTATGTTGGTAGGTTGGCCCAGCGCAGTGGAACCCAGATTGTCGTATAGCCTGAGTAACTCCTGCGCCTGCAGAAGTATCTGGTGACCCATTTTGTTGAGATGGGCCGAACGTCCTTTCCTGTCGAAAATCTCAAAACCGAGTTCGGTTTCCAGGCGCTGAATCTGCGCGCTGACAGCGGCCTGGGTCAGGCCGATCTTGTTGCCGGCAGCGGCGAATGTGCCTTCCCGCGCCACCGCGATGAGTGTTTTCAGTTCTTTGATCATTCACAAATATTAATTGTGTTTCTGAGAAATATATATTGATTTTTATGTTTGGTTTTCCGTCCTAGGATGTTTTCCATCCCCGGCGCCGGCTGAACCCAGAGAGCTGATGACGGTGGAAATGTTCGCCAACCAACAAAAAATATTTGGAGTTCTGATGAGCCTCTCGCCATTTCACCTCGCGATCCCTGTTTATGACCTGGCTGCGGCGCGCACCTTCTACGGTGAGGTCTTTGGTCTTGAAGAAGGGCGCTCCAGCACGCAATGGGTCGATTTCGATTTTTATGGTCACCAACTGGTGATCCACGAACATCCGAAAACAGCCTCACAAGAGAGCGTTCACAGCAACCCGGTCGACGGACACGATGTCCCGGTTCCGCACTTCGGCATCATTTTGGGTTGGGAACAATGGGAAGCGCTGGCCGAACGTCTGCAGTCGTTTGGTACCGAGTTTGTGATCGAACCGTACATTCGGTTTAAAGGCCAGGTAGGCGAGCAAGCCACCATGTTTCTCTTTGACCCGTGCGGCAACGCTCTTGAATTCAAGGCGTTCAAGGATATGAGCCAGCTCTTCGCTAAATAGGAACACGCATGGCACAACCCGTTTGTGCCATTCGATCTCAAGTGAGCTGGAAGCTCATGACTCTAGCAACTGCGAATAGACGCAGACCTTTCATTCCAACAAGAAGGCTAGACATGAAACGTATTCCCTTGGTGTGGCAAATCGTTGCCGGGCTATTGCTTGGCGTGCTTGCAGGTTGGTACTTCAATACGCATCCGCACTATCAGACGTGGGTGAGTGCGGAGATCCTCAAACCGCTCGGTGACATCTTTATCAAGATGATGAAGATGGTGGTTGTTCCGATCGTGTTCTGTTGCATGATTTTAGGGATCGCGGGCGGCGGTGACAGCAAATCGTTCGGGCGTATGGGGGTGAAGTCGCTCGGCTACTTCTTTGCGATTACCGCGCTGGCCATCGTCATAGGCCTGTGTTTTGCCAACCTCTTCGAACCAGGACGAGGAACCGATATTTCAGGCCTTTCGCATGGTGCTGCATCGATCGCGCTTGAGCCGTCCAAAGGGGCGCTGGTGATTTTGCAGAACATCGTTCCAGACAACGTGATAGTGGCAATGTCAGAAGCGAAGTTGCTGTCGGTACTGTTCTTCGCTGTGCTGTTGGGGCTGGCGTTGAATGCTTTGCCCAAAGACAAAAGCGCGCCATTTATTGCGGTCGTGCAGAGCCTTTCCGATGCGATGTTCAAGGTGGTTTCCATTGTGATGGCCTACGCGCCGATAGGGGTGTTTGGCATGATCGGCGCGACCGTCGCGACGTTTGGTTTTGCCTCGCTGCTGCCGCTGCTCAAGTTGATTGGGGTGGTGTATCTGGCGCTGATGGTGTTCGCTTTAGTGGTACTGGGTGGCATTTGTTATTTGATTGGCGAAAACATCTTCAAGTTGATCCGCTACTTCCGTAATGAGTTGATTCTGGCGTTTTCCAGTGCCGCCTCAGCCGCCGTCATGCCGCAACTGATGACCAAACTGGAAAGCTACGGTGTACCGCGTCGGATCGTCAGTTTTGTGGTGCCGGTGGGGTATGCGTTCAATCTCGATGGCGCATCGATTTTTCTTGGTGTGGCGACCATTTTTGTGGCGCAACTCTATGGGATCGACCTGTCTCTGTCACAGCAGATTCTGTTGGTCGTGACGATGGTACTGACCTCGAAGGGCGCCGCAGGTGTGCCTGGGTTTGCAATCGTGATCTTGTCAGCCACCTTGGCCTCTGCCGGTCTTCCGTTGGAAGGTGTGGCATTGATCGCCGGCATTTTCAGGATTATCGACAGCGGCACCACCACGCTCAATGTACTGGGCAATGCGATTGCGCCGCTGGTTATCAGCAAGTGGGAGAAAGTCGCGCTAGAGCCCTCACGAACGGGTCATACAGACGACCACCTGTGTGACCAGGTGCAACGCTGCCGGTAACAGTCGTGAACACGATGGCAGCTTTTGAAACAGCACTATCACCAGCAAACGCCTGCTGACAGAGGGGCGTATTTTTTTAACCTTCCACTAGACGACCGGTCTATTCAGTCGAGGATTTTATGACGGCTAACACGTTTGATACCGACCTTTTTTCGCCCATGCAAATGGGCGCACTCCAATTGGCTAACCGAATTATCATGGCACCTGTGACACGCAGCCGAATGGCCGAAGACGGCGTACCGAATGAAATGCACGCGACTTACTACGCCCAGCGCGCCAGTGCAGGCTTGATCATCGCCGAAGCGACCAATATTTCTCCCCAGGGGCGGGGTTACGCCATGACCCCGGGTATCTGGTCGGAGGCACAGGTAGCTGGCTGGAAAAGAGTCACTGACGCGGTGCACGCGGCGGGCGGCAAAATCGTCAGTCAGTTGTGGCACGTGGGGCGCTTTTCGAGTGTCGAGCTACAACCCAACGGAGAAGCGCCAGTAGCGCCTTCGGCGATCAAGGCCGAAGGCAGCACCTACACCGAGAAAGGCTTTGTCGAGGTGTCGATGCCTCGCGCACTGGAAACCTCGGAGATCCCTGGAATCATCGAGCAGTACAAACTGGCCGCAGAGAATGCCCGGCGAGCTGGTTTCGATGGTGTGGAAGTGCATTCCGCCAACAGCTATCTGCTTGACCAGTTCCTGCGCGATTCCACCAATCAACGCACTGACCCATATGGCGGCTCCATCGAGAACCGGGCTCGACTGACGCTGGAAGTCACCGCCGCCGTGATTTCGATCTGGGGTAGCGATCGGGTCGGTATTCGCCTCTCGCCAGTTACACCCGATGCCGGAAATACACCTCCCGACAGCAATGTCATGGCGACTTACGGTTACCTGATTCAGCAGCTCAATCAATTCAATCTGGCGTATCTGCATTTTGTCGAAGGCGCCACGGCGACCTCCCGCACGGTCCCGGAAGGCGTGGATCTGGACGCGCTGAGTGCGCAGTTCGAAGGGCCATTCATTGGCAATAACAACTACGACCTGCCGATGGCGCTAGAGCGTCGTGCGCAGGGGCGGATCGATGCGGTGGCGTTTGGTCGTTTGTTCATTGCCAACCCCGACCTCGTGGAGCGCTTGCGTCGCGGGATCGAGCTCACCATCGCGCCACGCGAGAGTTACTACGGCGGCGGTGCCAAGGGTTACATCGACTGGCCAACCGCGAACGCCTGAACGACGGCATTTATCGATAAGAGGTAATGAGCATGAATTATCTGCATAACAAAGTAGCGATCGTTACCGGCGCGTCTTCCGGCATCGGCGCCGCCACCACCCGCGCGCTTGTCGCCCAAGGCGTGCGCGTAGTGGCCGCTGCACTGGATGAACAGGGTCTGGAAAGCTTTGTCGCCGAGTTGCGGGCGGGCGGTAACGAAGTGGTCGCTTTTACCACCGACGTGACTCAGGCGCATCAAACCCAAGCGCTCGCGCAATTTGCGCATGAGACCTACGGCGCCGTAGACATTCTGGTGAACAACGCCGGGCTGATGCTTTTTTCCAACTGGGTCGACCTGGCGGTACAGGACTGGGAAAAGATGATCGACGTGAATATCAAAGGCTACCTCAACACTACGGCGGCGGTGCTGCCTTTCATGCTGGAGCGCAAGTCCGGGCAGATTCTCAATATGGACTCTGTTGCCGGTCATCAGGTCGGACCGGCGGCCGGTGTTTACAGCGCAACAAAATTTTTCGTTCAGGCCATGACCGAGTCCATGCGCAAGGAGCTCGGTGTGCAGCACGGCATCCGTGTCAACACGGTCAGCCCGGGTGTCATCAATACCGGCTGGGCCGACAAGGTCAGTGATCCTGAAGGGCGCAAGGCTGCCCAAGCGCTCAACCGAATTGCCATCGTCCCCGACGACATCGCGGGAGCCGTGATTTACGCGCTCAACCAACCGGAAAATGTCACCGTCAACGACTTGATCATCTCGCCGACCCGCCAGGATTGGTGACTGTTTACCGAGCCTTGTCCGTAAACCTTCCTTGCTTTCTTCAGCCATTTACTAACTCAGGAATACCTCATGTCCACTTCAACTTATGTTCAGGAATACAACGCAATCGTCGACGTGCTCAGCCAGTACAACGAAGGTGGTGCCAAAGCTGACAGCGCCTTGATGAAGCCCGCATTCAACCAGCAGGCCACCATGTTCGGGGTCGACGACGGCAAGCTCGTCGGCGGTGCAATCCAGAACCTGTACGACGTCATCGATAACGCGTTCCGCCCGTCTCCGGAAGCGCAAGCGGCGATCGTTCGCATCGACATCGTAGGCACGGCAGCCAGCGCCCGGGTCGATACCGACAATGTTTCAGGATTCCGTTTCACCGACTTCTTCAACCTGCTGAAGGTTGAAGGTCAGTGGACGATTGTCAGCAAGATCTACCACACCCACCCAAGCGCCTGAGCCGTTGAATGCAATTGGCGAGGTGCGTCGCGCCTCGTCCTTACTGGAAGGACAGACCCATGTCGAAGAACATCAAGGCAGTACCCACCGCTGAGTACAACGCTGTCATCGCCATTGCCAATCAGTATGTTGAAGGGCTGCGTGTGGGCAGTGCACAGAGCGTTGCGCAGGCGTTCCATAAAGACGCTGTGATGTACGGATTCACCAATGGTGAACTGCTGGGCGGCCCGATCAGGAATCTGTTTGATTTCGTAGAGAAGAACGGCGATGCCCCGAACATCATCACCCGACTCGACGTACTGGCGATCACGCCAACCACCGCCGTGGTTCGTGTCGATATGGAACAGGATGCAATCGGCGCTGATTACAACGATTACCTGACCCTGATCAAAATCGACGGGGCCTGGAAGGTCATTGCCAAGGTTTATCACCAGTTCGAAGGTTGAGCGTCTTCCGATCCCGGTTGATCCATACCGGGACCGGATTTCATCCACCTCTGACGTGCGCAGAGGTCAGGTTCGAAAACAGTTGATTTTGAGGGTGTACACGATGTCGATGGTTGAGTTCTCCGCTGTCCTGGACAGCGATATAGCGCACGTCTGGAGCGTGTTGAAGAGGTTTGGTGAGATTGGTAAATGGCATCCCTCCATTTTGGAAAGCAGCATTGAGGACAACCAGCCCGATGGATTGGTTGGCTGTATTCGTAAACTCATGTTGGTCGATGGTGCCGTGGTCAGGGAGCGTCTTTTGTCGGTCGATGATCGCAATACGATGCTGTCTTATCGCTTCGAGGAGGCTCCGTTACCGTTGGACAACTATGTAGCTACTGTTCAATTAGCCTCGCTGACTGGACAGTCAAAGACGTTCATCCGTTGGTCTGCAGGCTTCGATCTGCAAGATCTCAATACTGCCGAACACTATGAGGCGCTCGTTAGAGGACTGATCGTGGACGGCCACAACAGTCTCCAGTCATTTCTCCAGCAATAAGCTGAGGAGGGCGGTGAAGTAGGGTGAGGGCAGGGCCATGCCATTGGAAATGACAATTCAGCCACTGGAATGCCAGAAATGCCAGGAATGCGGTTAGAGTGACCCTCCATAAATCCATCGTTATGTGAACAATGAATCGTCCGCTGTTTGTTTCTCTGGATGGGCCCAAAGGCACCGGCAAAACCACACTGTTGGAGGCCGTTACGAAAGTGCTGAGAGCCTGCAACAAGAAAGTCATCCGGCTTTGCGAGAGAAAAAGCGATCCTTTCCGGGGTGAAACCATGGCCCTGATCAACACGCTTGCCAGAAACCCTTCTCAGGATCTGGAATGGGCTGTGTGCCAGCGCCTGGCTGATAGTCGGCGCTGGATTTCCCGAAACGTGCTGACGGAGCAGCCGCTGGACAGCATTATCCTGATTGATCGCTGGTATCCGTCTGATGCAGCGTTTCGCCGAACCATCCCGTTTGCCGAGATTCTCCAGTTGAACCTGGATCGAGACGTGCGCGTGCCTGACCTGCATGTTGGCGTCGTCACCGATCCGGACATTTCATGGGCAAGGGCTGCGACAAGATCGCGAGGATTGGGCGGCACTGTGATCCAGAAGTACGCAGAGCATACGGCGTGTACGGAGATGTTCGAGCAAGCGGTCAAGGAGCACGGTTGGGTTCTGTGCCGTAATGAGGGAACAATCGAAGACGCTACGGTGCAGGTGGTTTCTGAGATATATAGAGTCCTTCGATGCGCCGTAGGCGAAGTTCGCTGCGCCAGCCTTGATGCGGTTGCGATAGCCGTAGATATAGATCGTTAGCAGGATCGAAGGGGGAATTTGTCGCCGTAGCGGTAGTTGGCTGATGCTTTGATTTGGGTATCTTTCATCGCGAGGCTTTCCGGATGGGCCATACAGACGGTTCGAGCGTCGATTGCCGGAGCCGGGGGATTGAGTTGGCTCAAAATGGGATTGGGGGATTGGTAGCTTGAAAGTACCTTTGGTAGAAGTTCTGTCCTGACACATTATTTAACAGAGTAGGTCGTTTCGCTGGGTGTTGCGTTTACAGTTCATGCCTCAAGTGCCCGGTTTTCCTAGGCTTGTGAGTCCAGTTCGTGGCCTACAATGAAAAAGCTATGTTGCACGTCTAAGTCCGCGCTCTGTTGCAAATAATTTGATACATGATTGAAAGAGACGCCAAAAAATGGAATTTCCAGGGTTAACTCGGCAATTGTTAATTGATCCAGAGCTTTGGAGTGCGACCCGATCAGGTGCACGGGCCGGTCGGGGTTTCCGATATCAGGACGCGGTAGCCGCTTGGCTCGCCTCAGTGGCGTGGAGTGGCGAAGCCACTTGGACGCGGCTCATTCCGGAAGGTGTCGACGACCTTACCTTGCACGGACCTGAACTTGAATTTAGAGCCCAGCTCAAGGCTAGGCATGATCCTCAGGGTGTCTTCTCCCAAGCCGAGACGGCAAAACATCTCGCCAAGAGTGCTAAGGATCTACCTCACGATTGGCTTGAATCCAATCGGGTGAGATTAGCGCTGGTGCTAGAGCGACCGCTTGAAGGTATTCAACCTACGGGTTGGATAGTCACGCTTGCCGAAAGTGACCAAGATCTGACGAAATTCGGAAGGTTTTTGGCAGAGGCCTTAGGGCAACCCGAGAACGGTGTGGTCGAGGCTTTACTAGCGCGCACCCACCTGGTGATCGAACCCAATCCGTTAGATCGTGGCTGCGCTGCTCTCACCAGTGCATCACTATCGCCTGCGGGTGTGCGGCTGGTGCTCCAACAACTTCGCGAACAGGCTGGGAAAGCATCTGACTCCAACTACTCAGCATCGAGCGAAAAACCAGAGACGTTGGACCGAAGCGACGTGCAGACGCGTATCGATGGAGTTCAAGGGATCATTGATCCTATCGGCTACGTTGCTTTGACAGATGGCCTCGCAGAGATTGCAAATTTCAGCGAACCTATGCCGGCTGGAGCCTTCTACCAAGGTGTCAACGTGGCACCAGGGCACGTCGGGGCCGGCCTTGTGTTTGCTCGGCCGGAGTTGATGGCGGACATTTTGACCGGTCTTGAGGCAAAGCGATTTACATTGGTCGCGGGCCCATCTGGTGCGGGAAAATCAGCACTTGCCTGGTTGTCGGCTCACCATACACGTCATGCCGTGCGTTGGTACCGCATTCGGGAGCTGCAGGTTTCCGATGTAGCAAAACTTGTTCAGCTCGCGAAACTACTCGAAGCGAGCCCTGAGCGCCCCGTCGGTTTCGTCGTTGATGATGTGGGCCGTCAGGAGACGGCAGGATGGGACGCGCTCGTTCGGGAAGTGGAGGCTCAGGCAGGTCTGCTTACGATTGGGACGGTGAGAGAAGAGGACATCTTTCTTCTCTCATCTGCAGCTCGCACGCCAACGATCCGCCCCAAGCTCGATGAGAGCCTGGCATACGGAATCTGGAAAGCCCTGCAAGCTTCCAGCCCAGTAGCGTTCAGTCACTGGCAAGAGCCTTTTGAGCTAAGTAATGGTCTGCTTCTCGAGTACACCCATCTGCTAACTGCAGGGGAGCGCCTTGAGGAGACGATTCGTGAGCAGGTGCGTCGTCGTCTTGCTGAAGACCGCGGCGATGAGCTGATGATTCTAAGGACCATTTCTTTTGCTGCGGCTCAAGGGGCAGCGATAGATCCAGTTCGACTTCGAATGCTTTCTGGAATGGATGAACCTCGCTTTGCAAAGCTGTTTCAGCGTCTGGTCGATGAGCATGCGGTGCGCGCCAAGCCTGATGGAGCGCTTACGGGGTTGCACGAGAGTAAGCGTCTGCCCAACTCACGTTGCGTAAGTCAGACAGATACCCACTGATGCGGCAGCAGTTGGTCGATCTCACTCGCCCGTTGCGTCGGCAAC